>NZ_CP101416.1:2652500-3852500 GCF_027942295.1 Pseudanabaena sp. Chao 1811 | reverse complement strand
GAAGGTAAGATCGTGGCAAATAAAGAACATCTGACTCAGCTACAAAATGGGGTAAGTAGTTGGAATTTTTGGCGATCGCAAGAGTATCGCATCTCTATCGACCTGAGCGAAGCAAATCTTGCCTATGCTGAAGTTAGTAAGGCTGACTTTAGTGGTACAGATCTCAGCTTAGCAAATCTGGGTGGGGCAAACTTAGTGGGTGCAAATCTCCGAGAAGCAAATATGACCCTCGCCAATCTCAGTGGTGCAAATCTAAGTCTGGCAACATTTCAGGATGTCACGCTCTGCATGACAAACCTCAGTGGTGCAAATCTTAGCTTGTCAAATCTCAGTGCGGTTAATCTCAGTCTCGCAAACCTCAGTGGTGCAAACCTAAGTGGTGCAGTCCTTCGTAATGCCAATTTAATGGGAATTAACTTGAGTGGCGCAGATCTTACTAATGCCGATCTTAGTGACGCAAATCTCTGTGGGGCAAATTTGAATGGGGCAAATTTGAGTAATGCCTCCCTCTGCGAAACTGAGTTAAGTGGGGCAAATCTCAGTGGTGCAAATTTAACCAGAGCCAATCTCAGTGGAGCAGTTTTACGCAAAACTGATTTTAATGGCGCAAAGCTCAAAGAAGCGGATCTGAGAAACACCGATCTTCACGCTGCCAAACTTGATGGCGCTCTTCTAGAAAATGCCAAACGTTGACAAACGTTCCAAGAAAAAAGGCTCGCCAAGCAAGCCTTTTTTCCTATCCTTCCCAAATCTTGGCAAGGACTATTTTAGGCGAGATATCTTTCAGTGATTGACCATTGCTAGCCTGCACATACTTCACGCGCTTTTCTTGGATTGGCAAAAATGTCGCCGCCGATGTATTTGCTCCTAAAATCGCGACTAAAGCAGTGCCAACCGCAACACCTAACTGCATCGCATCGCCTTCCGCACAAATAAAGAGATTTGCCGAGGCAATCATGGCTGTGAGCTTACCAATATCGGTGGGGCTAGTAATCAAAATATTTGGAACTTTAGTAGTGAGTTGCTTGAGCAAGTCTGCATTATTGACACTATCGATCGCCACAATCGGTAAATTTGGCAATTTTGATTGAATGTCTTTGGCAATTGTTGCCCAACTGTCCGCAGGATAATTGGCATAAGCACCACAGTTAAGCAAGATAAAACCGCTTTGGTGAATGCCAAGCCGTTTTTGTTCACCTGCCGCCCAATCTAAATCATTTTTAGGGAGATTAACCTTGATAGGTGGACATGGTTGCTGATTATTTAGTGCTATGAGCAAGCTATGATTCTGTGCTGCTAAATATTCTTGAGGAGCTGTGGGAATAATATCCGTTAGCAAGAAGTCGCCTGCCCCTGCAAAGGAGATCCGCTTGGGGATACCACTTAACCATAACAAGATATTAATCGAGAAGCTTGGCTGGGTAAGAATTGCCGCATCATATTCGCGATCGCGGATTGTCCCAAGTAAGTTGCCAAAATCTGCCAAAGAATTGCGATCGTTAAAATCAAATTTAAGTACGCGATTTGCCACTTGGCTAATGCGATAGGTAGCGATCGCGCGTGGTTCAACCACCACGTCAATTTCGGCATTGGGATACTGTTGTTTGAGGGTATCCAGTGTCGGGAAAAACAGTAACTGATCGCCAGTCCCACCTGGAACCAATGCCAGTATTCGCATCATATTTTATACATCTCTAGACGAAGACCGTAAGTAATATTACTTTGTTTTTGGGAGTTGATACAGATAGCATTAATACAAGAATTAAATTAGCTTCGATCTGGGTGATTACTCTAGTTTTTGTAGTTAATACTGAAGTAATTGAGCAAAATAGTTGATTGCTATATCATAATAACCACAAATTTCTTAGCTTTTTAATATGGCAGATCCTTTAACGTTGACGGCTGGGGCGATCGCAAATTTGGCTTTTCAGAAGTTTATCGAGTCGGGTGCTGGTGAATTGGCAAAGAAGTTCACTGCTGAGGCGATCGCGAAGATGGATGAGTTGCGTCAAGCGATCTGGAATAAGCTGCGTGGCAGGTCGGCAAAGGTGGATGAGGCATTGGCAAAAGCCGAGCAGGGCGATCGCACTGCCATATCAACTATTGCCAAAAATCTAGATGTGGTGCTAGATGATGAGCCAGAGTTTGCCGAACAGTTGAAAGTGCTAGCCAAAGAAATTCAAGCTGGCAAACTGCAAGACAATAGCAATATGGTGCAGAATGTCACGGGTGATAACAACATGAATGTTCAGGCTAAGGCTGAGCAGGGTGGAAAGCAATACATTGCCGAAAAAATGTATTTTGGGACAAGTGATGATGATTGACTAAACTCGTCTGAATCGGGAGCGCGGACAAAGTTAAATTCTCCTAAGAGCATTCCTAGTAATGTGCGGCATGGTTCGCCTAACTTTGTGGGGCGAGAGGATGAGCTTGCGGAAATTCATGCAAAGTTGCAAGAAGGTCAGGGTGTAATCGTCTGTGCAGTGGAGGGGATGGGTGGTGTCGGTAAGACTGAACTAGCGCTGCAATATGCGACTCGCTATCAACAGGAATATGTGGCGCGGTATTGGTTGTCTTTGCGGGAGATGGGATTGGCTCAGGCTGTGGTGACTATGGCTAGTCCTTATCTGGACTTACCCGAAGCGATGCAGTCGGCTAGTCTGGATGAACAGGCGGCATGGTATTGGCAAAACTGGTTGCCTGAGTCTGGCAAGTTATTGGTGATTCTCGATGATGTGCCAAAGGCGGAGAGCATTCCTGATCTGGCGATGCCGATCGCTCCGAGGGTAAAGGTGTTGGTAACGACGCGGGAAAGATCGCTGAGGTCAGATTTTAAGCAATTGTTATTGAAGGTGCTAACCCAAGGCAAAGCGATAACTTTGTTTATCAAGTTTGTGGGTCTTGCTAAGGTTAAAAAGGAAAATCGTGTAGTTGCGGAACTATGTAAAAAGTTGGGTTATTTGCCTTTGGCGATCGAGTTGATGGGCGAATATCTGGTTAAAAATCGCCATTTGACCTTTGCGAAGTTAACCGAAAGGTTAAATCTAGCGGATGCATCGCTTGCAAAAGATCGCAGCGCTTATAAGTCCTATGGCTATCGTGGTGTAGAGGCAGCAATCCAACTGAGTTGGGATGACATTAGTGCTGGTTCTCAGAGAGTGGCGATGCTGTTAGGACTGTTTGCACCTGTTGAGATTTTGTGGGAGTTGGTGGCTGAGATTGGGGCAAGTGCCGAAATTACAGAAGCAGAACTCAATGAGGCAAGGGGGCAGTTAGACAGTTTGCATTTGATTCAACCAGTTGATGAAGAATGCAACTTTTATAAAATTCATACGCTAGTCCGTGAGTTCTTCGGAGCCAAGCTATTAAAAGCTGAAGAAAATCATCAGTTTCGTCAAGCATTTATAAACAGTTTGCTCGCTATAGCAAAACAAATTCCCCAATCACCAACGCGAGATTTGATTGCAGAAGTAGCCCCTGCGATTCCCCATTTGGATATGCTGAGCCGCGAAATGCTAGGTGATATTCTCAATCCTGAAGAAGATAACAATTTGTATTGGGCATTTGGAGGGGTTGGAAGGTTTTATTACGGACAAGGAATCTACACACTGGCAGAAGATTCGCATTTAAGATGTTTGAAAGCTACGCAAGAACTGTTAGGCGATCGCCATCCCGATGTCGCATCCAGTCTCAACAACCTCGCAGCGCTGTACGAATCGCAAGGGAGATATGAAGAAGCGGAACCGCTATATCAAGAAGCGATGCAGTTGTGGCGAGAACTGTTAGGCGATCGCCATCCCTATGTCGCATCCAGTCTCAACAACCTCGCAGCGCTGTACAAATCGCAAGGTAGATATGAAGAAGCGGAACCGCTGTATCAAGAAGCGATGCAGTTGATGCGAGAACTGTTAGGCGATCGCCATCCCTATGTCGCATCCAGTCTCAACAACCTCGCAGCGCTGTACAAATCGCAAGGTAGATATGAAGAAGCGGAACCGCTGTATCAAGAAGCGATGCAGTTGATGCGAGAACTGTTAGGCGATCGCCATCCCTATGTCGCATCCAGTCTCAACAACCTCGCAGCGCTGTACAAATCGCAAGGTAGATATGAAGAAGCGGAACCGCTGTATCAAGAGGCGATGCAGTTGATGCGAGAACTGTTAGGCGATCGCCATCCCTATGTCGCATCCAGTCTCAACAACCTCGCAGCGCTGTACCAATCGCAAGGTAGATATGAAGAAGCGGAACCGCTGTATCAAGAGGCGATGCAGTTGATGCGAGAACTGTTAGGCGATCGCCATCCCGATGTCGCATCCAGTCTCAACAACCTCGCAGCGCTGTACAAATCGCAAGGGAGATATGAAGAAGCGGAACCGCTGTATCAAGAAGCGATGCAGTTGATGCGAGAACTGTTAGGCGATCGCCATCCCGATGTCGCATCCAGTCTCAACAACCTCGCAGGGCTGTACAAATCGCAAGGGAGATATGAAGAAGCGGAACCGCTGTATCAAGAAGCGTTAGCAATTTTGATGGCAACCGTTGGCGAAAATCATCCCTATACTCAAAGTGTAATGAGTGCATTGATGCTGCTGAAACTGCAAGCAATTACGGGTTTAGATGCTACCGCCTTAGTAGAGATGATTCAAAATAATCCTGATGCATTAATGCGATTATTCCAGCAATGACCCAGATCTCCAAGAAACTATTTAAGAATTACATGACATATGAAATTTCGTTTAAAAGTCTACCAATAGCCCCCCTAAATCCCCCAATTCTGGGGGACTTGAATCTGGTTCCCCCCAGAATTGGGGGGCTAGGGGGGCTAAGATTACAATTCTTAAATGGTTTCTAAAAAGGAAAAAGTTAAAAGGAAAAACGCAAACTATTTTTAGCAGTTCCCAATACTGCGTATGCAAGCTTTTTCCAAAAAGAGTTTGCATATATGGTTATTGCTGAATATAAATTGGAAATCTTTGTTTACGATATCGAAAACGAGGTAATTATCACATGGAAAATCTAGAAAAACTCGCCAAGTATCGCACCATTATCAAAGAGATTTTGGGACACTATGCCTCCTACAAACCCTCTCATGGTGAGATCGAGATGCAGTTTCTATCGGATACAGAACACGATCACTATCAAGTATTAGGTGTGGGATGGGATCAAAAAACACGAGTTTATGGTGTTTCCATGCACTTAGATATTAAAAATGGCAAAATTTGGATTCAAATCAACAATACCGAACTCGATATTGGTCAATCCCTCGTCGAGAAAGGTGTACCCAAAGAAGATATCGTCATCGGTTTTCAGCCCGTTTATATTCGTCAAGTATCAGGCTATGCGATCGCCTAATCACCACAAAAAACATCTGTAAATTTTAAAGCAGCAAAGCGATCGCGAATGTATTTTGGTTTTGATTTAGGCGTGGAATTGTTACTGAATCTGTAAAGTAAATTCTTGTATTTCTCTATTGCTAGTAGAATAATAGCTAACACTACTATCCGCAATCCTCACCACCTTTCCTATCCGCTTTGCTTTTACATTAAATTCAGAGTGACGGAAGAGATTTCTGAGTAGAAAAGAGATTTCGGAAGCACGCGAATCTGGCAAATTAAAACAGACTATACAAAAATATTCACTTACTGCCACTTTTCGCCAAAAATCTCGCTCATTTATCGTGATAAAAGTGGGTTGCGCTTCTTTTCGCAACAACATAGGAATCGCTTCATCTTTAATAATCGAATTAGGTCGCAAGTCCGTAATAAAGCAAACATTACCCTGATACCACTTGCCGATCGCCTGTTCCAGATTCGCTCCTAAAAGCTGTTCGTCAAGGACAATCATGCTGCACTCAAAATAGGAAGACTCTCAAGAAAATGAGTTGTCACAACTTGAATCGCCTCAGCGATCGCCTCACGCGAAACCCTTCCCCGAAAACCAAGCACGATACTTTCAACATTTTCTCCCTTAGCTAATCGCTCCATCACACCCGCAATCTCAATCCGAGTGTACTTAAAAGTTGGGCGATCGCCACAAACCCCCATAGCCCGAACAACATACTGCCCTAGTGGATAGTAGCTATAGGATTCGCCATTAATTATTTCAGTGACAAGCGATCGCATATAAACTTTTTCATCCCAAGATTTTAAAACAGTCATCTGTCAAGCCAATAATAAACTTTCTTCTTGCCAATACCAAAGCTGTATTTTTGTAATTATATCACGGCAAAATTGCGCTCAATCCAAGTAGATTTTACGCGCATCTGTAATTTCTAAAGCAGGTGATCGCGAGTGTATTTTTGTTTTGATATAGGCGATTTTCTCCTGATGATATAATGCAGCTAATCAAAAAAAGTATCTTAGGCAAATAAAATATATGTATCAAGTTACTTTTGATTATGCCAAAAAGAACCTTGATGAACTATGCGATCGGGCTACAAAAGAATCTGAAGGCGTAGCGATCGTTAGTGAAAACCGCAGCTATATTTTGATTGCCCAAGAAGAATGGGAATCACTTATGGAAACCGCGATGATTATGCAAACTCCTAACATTCTCCAACAAATCGAAATAGCAAGACAAGAATATCTGGAAGGAGAAACTGTAAGCATGGAGCAGATATACAGATCGTCTTGTGTATGAAATCTACAATGAAGATTTGGTCATTTTAGTGATTCGTGCAAGAACTCATTATGGAGAATAGAAATAGACTAGATCGCGAGTGTATTTTGGTTTTGATTTAGGCGATCGCCTCCAGAATCTTTCTTTACCTGTAAAAACTACTTGACGATAAAGGCGAGCGTGGAGAGTTCAAGCTTACTTGGCTGCAATGGATTGTTACAATTTTAGTGACACCTTGCTACTACTCCCCAACGTCATGTCAACCATCACTATTCATCAACTAGAACCAGACATTGCCCAACAGTTAGAACAACGCGCCGCCCAACATGGTCGCACCATCGAGCTTGAAATTAAGGCAATTCTCAAAAGCGTATTAGCGCCCAAAAAGCCAAGCAATACTGACCTCGCCACTGCCATTAATAGACGCTTTGCAGACTTTGGAGACTTTGAAATTCCCGAAATGCCTAGAGAACCCATGCGTTCCTTACCAACATTTGACATGGGCGATCTATGAAAATTGTTCTTGATACCAACGTCCTGTCAGAACTGATGAAGCCCCAAGGTTCACAAACAGTCAAATCTTGGGTTGCTGCCCAGCCTAGAGAAAACCTATTTACCACCAGTATTAACCAAGCCGAGATCCTTGGTGGCATCGCTATTATGCCCGAAGGTAAACGTAGCAAAGCTTTACAAGAATCTGCACAGGCTATGTTTAATGAAGACTTCGCGGGACAGATTTTATTTTTTGACTCAGACTCAGCAAACTGTTTTGCTCAAATCACAAGCGATCGCCGCAAAAAAGGGAAACCAATAGCTCAAGCTGATGCTTTGATTGCCTCTATATGTCTAGCTAATAATGCAGCGATCGTAACTCGCAATGTTGACGATTTCCTAGATTGTCAAATCACAATTATTAATCCTTGGAATTATTGAGCGATCGCTTCACAGAAATATCATAACGGGAGATTTTACGCGCATCCGTAATTGTTAAAGTACGCAAGCGATCGCGAATATATTTGGGTTTTGATTTAGGCGATCGCTGAGTTGATATTGGCTTAGTAGGCTAATTTTTTTCCTGTACTAAAATTCTCCCCAATAAAAAAGAGGGCATATGCCCTCTTTTTTATTAGCTTGTTTGTGGATTAGACAGAAGCCAAAAATGTTTTCTTGTATTCAGCGATCGCTTCCTTCAAGATTGCTTCAGCATCCTTAGTCAAGGTCTTCTCAGCCTTAACGATTTCGGAATACTTAGGCTTGCTGGTTGCCAAGTAGTTACGCAGACCCTTGTTGAATGCACCAACTTGCTCAACTTCCAATTCATCAAGATAGCCATTAATTGCGGTGTAGATAATCGCAACTTGATCCCATACGGGCAATGGAGAGTATTGTGGTTGCTTGAGAATTTCGCGAAGACGCTGACCACGAGCTAGTTGTGCTTGAGTGGTTTTATCCAAATCAGACGCGAACTGAGCGAAAGCTACGAGGTCATCGTACTGAGCTAGTTCTAGCTTGATCTTACCTGCAACCTGTTTCATTGCCTTGATTTGTGCCGCAGAACCAACACGGGATACCGAGATACCAGGGTTGATCGCAGGACGAATACCAGCGTTGAACAAGTCAGAAGATAAGAAGATTTGACCATCGGTAATCGAAATTACGTTGGTAGGAATGTAAGCAGATACGTCACCAGCTTGGGTTTCGATGATAGGCAATGCGGTCATCGAACCACCACCAAGTTCATCACTCAACTTTGCTGCACGTTCGAGCAAGCGAGAGTGTAAGTAGAATACATCCCCAGGATATGCTTCACGACCTGGTGGACGACGGAGCAAGAGAGACATTTGACGATAGGCTTGAGCTTGCTTCGACAAGTCATCATAGACGATCAAAGTGCCTTTGCCTTGGTACATGAAGTACTCAGCCAATGCTGCGCCAGTATAAGGAGCAAGGTACTGCAAGGTAGCAGGATCGTTAGCACTTGCCATAACTACGATGGTGTATTCCATTGCACCGCTTTCACGGAGTTGGTTAACCACGTTAGCAACGGTGGAAGCCTTTTGACCGATCGCTACATATACGCAGATACAATCCAAACCTTTTTGGTTGATAATTGTGTCGATCGCCACCGCAGTTTTACCTGTTTGACGGTCGCCAATAATCAGTTCGCGTTGACCACGACCAACAGGAATCATTGCGTCGATCGCAGTAATACCCGTTTGGAGGGGTTCAAATACGGATTTACGAGCAATAATGCCAGGAGCAGGGGATTCGATTAAACGAGTTTCGGTTGATTTGATGTCGCCCTTACCATCGATAGGCTGAGCCAAACCATCAACAACACGACCAATGAATGCTTCACCTACGGGAATCTGTGCGATTCTACCAGTTGCCTTTACAGAGCTACCTTCAGCGATTTTACGACCTTCACCCATCAACACAACACCAACGTTGTCTTCTTCAAGGTTCAGCGCAATGCCGACAGTACCATCTTCAAATTCCAGCAACTCGCCAGCCATGCACTGTTCCAAGCCATAGACACGAGCGATACCGTCACCGACTTGCAGGACAGTACCAACGTTGGAAACTTGCAGCTCTTGGTTATAATTAGCAATTTGCTGCTTGATAATATTGCTTATTTCGTCAGGTCTGATGCTAACCATAGTTGTGTTTTACCAGTTATCAGCGATCGATTTTATTTTTAATATTTGAGGGGGTTAGCTATTAGTGATTAGCTTTTAGCTATTGGAAATTGGTGATGGGTAATTGGTGATTGCGAATCGGTAATAACTTTTTCCCTTTGCCTTTTACCCTTTTCCTTATTAGGCAGCAGCGAGGCTGCTCTTGATGCGACGTAGTTGTCCGCGAATGCTGGCATCTACTACCTGAGAACCAACCTTAATGATGACACCACCAATTAAGTCGGAATTAACTGTAATCGAAAGTTCGACTGCCTTAGCACCAGTCAATTTTTTGACTCGATCGCGTAAGGAATCTTCTTGCGCTCTGCTCAATTGAAAAGCAGAAGTAACTTCGGCAAGAGCAACGCCATCAATCACACGCAATAGAGCTTGGAACTGTTGAACGATCTCATTTAAGAAGGCGATGCGCTTGCGATCAACTAAGAGAAGTAAAAAGCTTTTGGTAAACGCATTTACTTGCGAACCAAAAACACTTTCAATTACGCCTTTTTTGACATCCGCACCAATGAGAGGACTTGCAAATAGTTGGCTTAATTCAACGGAATCGCTAAGAGTATCGCCAATTAGTCGTACATCTCTGGCGATCGCATCGAGACTATTTTGCTCTTGAGCCAAAGAGATCAAAGCGTCGGCATAGGGAGCAACGACCGCTTGACTAACAGAATTAGATTTCATGTTTTCTCCTAGTCAGAACTCAAAAGGGCAATGCTACGGTCAATTAATTCGATCTGAGCATCTTCACTCAAACCACGATCAAAATAAGCCTGTACACTGGCAAGAGATTTTTCAGCAACTTGCTGACGCAATTGCACAATGACACGTTCTTGCTCAGTAGCAATTTCTTGATCGGCAGCTTCATGCAAACGTGCAATATCAGCATCAACCGTCGCCAAAATTAAATCAGCCGCATTCTTCGCATCGATTTCAGCTTGCTGGCGCAATTTTTCTGCCTCAGTCTGAGCCTGAGCCAATTTATTTTGTTGCTCTGCAAGCTTAGCCGAAGCTTCATTTTGACGCTTTTCTGCATCAGCGATCGCCGATTGAATCGACTCTAAACGTGATGAAAGAATTTTGCCAAGAAAACCGCGACCTGCGTATACCAGAAAAGCTAGGACAATTACTAAGTTAATTACATTAGTTTCAAGAATATCGGTATTTAACCGAATTCCTGAAGATTCGCCTGCTTCGCTAGCAAGTAAAACGAAATTGCTAATCATAAACGTTATTTCTATTACTCAATATCAGCCAGAAGCCAGACAGAAACTATCATAGGACTATGAAGACTAGGATCTTACTAAATTACCTAGTAGCTTTTCGAGAACTTGGCGACTGAGTGAATCTACTTCTGCATCTAAAGATGCTGTGGCATCTTGCTTTTGTTTTTCGATTTCAGCTTTCGCACTAGCAACTTTTGCTCTTGCTTCTGCCGTAGCTGCGTCAATACGTTCTTTGCGAATCTTATTTGCACTCGCTTGAGCATTAGCCAAAACATTTTGAGTTGCCTTACGAGCAGCAGCTAGCTCTTGCTCATATTGCTTTACAACTAGTTCTGACTTCTCTAGACGCTCCTTCGCGCCTATAATCTGCGCTCTAACATAATCATCGCGATCATCGATCGCTTTGGTTAGAGGCTTAAAGAAGATAACGTTGAGGATAGCGACAAAGACGATGAACTGCACCGCCATAATTGGGAGAGTGGCATTAACGTCAAATAATCCACCTTTCTGCTCAACAGCTTCCGCAGCAAGCAGAACATTTGAGACAAAGTTCAAAAGTATCATAGGTATTTTGCCAAAAAAATTCGGTTGCTAGAGTCAATAAGAAGCTAGGAGCAAGTACTCATAGCTTCTTGTGAATTAGCTCTTAGGCAAAAGGGTTGGCAAAAAGTAAGATTAGAGCAATAACTAGACCATAAATGGTAAGAGCTTCCATAAACGCAAAGCTCAAAAGCAAAGTACCACGGATTTTGCCTTCTGCTTCAGGTTGACGTGCGATACCTTCAACAGCGCGGCTAGCAGCAGTACCTTGTCCGATACCAGGTCCAACTGCGCCAAGACCAACAGCAATACTAGCGGCGACTACAGAAGCTGATGCTACTAATGGATCAATCATGTTTTTACTTACTTTTTAGTTAATTTGTTGAGAGTAGAATTTATTTAACACAGCAGATATACACCTGCGAAGTTATAGAGAAGTCAAAAGTGAAGATCTCAAAGAGAAAATTAAATAGATTTGATACTATCTAATGCTCATGACCTTCATCGCCATGACCTTCCATTGCTTCACCAATGTAAGATGCTGCCAATGTTGAGAAAATCAGTGCTTGGATTGCACTAGTAAAGAGTCCTAAAACCATCAATGGTAAAGGAACGAATAGAGGTACTAAGAGAACCATAACACCTACCACTAGCTCATCAGCGAGGATGTTTCCGAAAAGACGGAAGCTTAGGGATAGAGGCTTGGTGAAATCTTCTAGAACCCATAAAGGAAGAAGGAATGGAGACGCTTGAACGTATCTGGTAAAGAATTCCAGTCCACGCTTCTTCAATCCGCCGTAGAAATAGGCTAGGGAGACTAACAGAGCCAGTGCGACAGTGGTGTTAATATCACCAGTAGGAGCGGCAAGCTCACCTTCTGGCAATTTAATTAGCTTCCAAGGAATTAATGCCCCTGACCAATTTGATACGAAGATAAACAAGAACAGACTACCAACAAATGGTACCCATTCTCTATAATGCTTCTCGCCGATTTGGTCTTTGGCAATGCTCTGGACGTACTCCAGAGCGTATTCCATGAAATTTTGAAAACCTGCGGGAACACGTTGGTCGGCTTTGGCGGTGCTGGACGCAATAAGTGCAGCAACGATGACTACGCCCATTACGATCCAACTCACGATTAATACTTGAGCGTGTACCGCTAGGTTGCCGAACTGCCAATAAAGGTGTTTGCCCACTTCTAGCGCGGCGAAACTGTTTTGTTGGCTAAAAATTAATGGATCGATCATGTTCGATATGTTACAACCTATAGGAGGTCAAATCAGCGAGAATCGGACTTACTTGTCAGATCTTGAGCAAGAATCGCAATTACAGCAATCTTATAGGTCATAAATCCAAAAAAAGCGGGTAAAACCTGCAATTGTTCGGACTTGGCAGCGATCGCAATCAGGATGACAAATACACCAAATCGAGCATAACCGAGACGCTTGGACTGCTTTCCAAGCCGATCTACTCCTTTAGCTAACATTCTGAGATAGATAGCGCCAAACAATGCGCCTATAAAATAGCTAAGTGCAATTTTTTGTCCATACACGCACCAGACCACTAGACCGATAATCAATCCAGAGGCAAGGGTTAGTACTAACAGCTTCTTCTTAAGGCGGTTGTATTCTTCCAGAGCATCAGTAACTGATACGGAGGAGTTTTCGGCAACCGTCTGCGAAGCTGTACTGTTTTTTGCGGGGATAATCTTCACTGTTGACTTTTAGCGAAAATTGCTGATTATTTTGAGTGAAGAACCAGTACTTAAGACAGTACTCAAATGGGTATCCAAAAACTTGGATGTAGCTGCCTACACCGTTGCTAAGCATATCACGCAAGATGTCACATTTGCTTTACAACTCTTCAACAAATAAGTAAGTAGGAGTGTGAAGCCTGCTCCTATACTTTTTGGCGGATATTTTTAACTAGGTATTTCGTCTATGTTGGGGTGTTACCATAGCAAAAAGTTTTAGACTAAATGTTGCCAAGTTTTCTAAAGATTTCTTAAAATTTTGTCGAAAAATTTTTAAGATTTTAAGCACTCTCAGCATTCATCTAAAATTCATTACTTTTTGTGAGCATTCAGAATTTGCAACCTATGTCCACACCTGCTAAGCCCCGCTCGTTTCAGTTTGCTTTCCAAGCCGCAGTTTTGTCTGTTATTTCCTCTGCTGCTTTGTTGCCTTTAGGGGCGATCGCGCAAAATGCTTCGCCACAGAAGCCTCAATCCCAGCCTGTAGAATCTCCTAAACCTAATGCCCTTGAAAATAGTGTATTTAGTATTTCAGGTGGTCAGCGATTGGTAGCGGAGTCAGCCGCCGCAGTCAGTCAACAAAACTATGATTTGGCTGTGACCAAGCTGCAAGATGCTCGTCAAGTATTTAATCAATTATCAAATTTTTATCAAGAGCTAACGACAAGCTTTTCTGGTATTGATAATCGCATCTCTGATAGTCATCGTCGGAAGGCTTTGCAAACGGCTCAGTTACGGGATGATGCGACCTACCAGCTTGCGGTGGTCTATCGTGCTAAGAATCAGCCTGAATTGGCAATACCTCTATTGGTGCAATTGATCCGTAGCCAAGCGCCAACCAGAGAGTTGGGACAACAGGCTTATC
Source organism: Pseudanabaena sp. Chao 1811 (assembly GCF_027942295.1). Lineage (NCBI taxonomy): Bacteria > Bacillati > Cyanobacteriota > Cyanophyceae > Pseudanabaenales > Pseudanabaenaceae > Pseudanabaena > Pseudanabaena sp. Chao 1811. The sequence goes on along the minus strand of NZ_CP101416.1, from coordinate 3,838,808 downwards.
AACAATTATTTGAGCTAGGTTTTGTTGATGCTCAGTATGTGCGCCCCAGTGCCGCTACACCTTAAAAAAACAAAAGTCAAATAGAGAGTCGCGGCGCGACCCTCTATTTGACTTTTAAGAATTTTTTGCCCACCAAGCTAAACCGTAACGTTGGCTTGGTGAATTTTTTTGAGGAGACTTAAATACAACTCGGAGTTTGTATTTGTCTGTAGATGGGATTTTGATAAAAATATGCTGTAAGTTGTCAACTTGGCTAACCGATGACCAAATACTTTGAGAAATATCGGTATCTTGCGATCGCATTAAATACAATTCGAGTTTATTAAAGCCTTCGTCGGTAAAACTTTCACCAATATCAAATAAACCATTGCCATTTTTATCATTGAGTTTGACCTGACGATCCCAAGTTAAAGTCGCCGAGATATAGCTATCAGCTTCTAGAGGTTTGGCAAACACGTAGTCTTGGTATTGATCAACTTCGACAATATTGGTGTCCCATCCGATCGCTTTGATATTTTCTGAAATATTGTTTTGAGAAGTATTGGGCAATTGCTGTCCTGCTTGGTATTGCAGAAAAGCCCGATGGGCATTGAGTTGTCCTGCGCCAAGGTACCGACTGAGGGGAATAGTCCGACTGACGTAGGCTTCGGTGTCAATCCATGTTTTACCAAAGGCATCGAGAATAGTTTTAGACATGCCGAGAATTTTGCCATCCCCTTGATCTTGGATTTTATCCGCAGAGTTGATCAAGACAGCTTTGATCAATTCGTGACGACGCGCATCAATGCTCCAGTTGCCAGCTTCAATTTGGCGATTGGCATATTCATGTAAAAGGGCGATCGTACCGACGACATGGGGGGCGGCAAAACTGGAGCCATTGGCATTTTTAAATTTACTCTGGAGCGTAGGGAGCTTGAGGTTATTCCCGGGGGCAAGGAGTGCAAGCGATCGCCTGCTATTAATGGGGCTTTCTACACCTGCTGTCCATTTGCCGTCTTTATTCAGATCACTGAATACTTCTCCTTGATCGTATTTGCCATTGTCATTGCGATCAATGAAGGGTTCATCAATGAGATTGCCGCGATCAGCTTGACGGTAAATGCCATCGACCTCGCGAGTAAAGCCGACTGTAAAACCGTTATATAGATCCGTGGGAATGGGGATACCTCCTTTGCCTTGATTGCCTGCAACTATGGGCAAGGTGTTGTAGTTGTTGGCTACCCAATCAACGCAGAGGGTAAGCAGAGCATTACCATCTAAAAGTGGTTTGGGTCTTGGATCTTCACTTAGTAGTTCGCCAAAGCTAAAATTGATGGCGCGAACGGTGCTGTTATATTGTCGAGCGACATACTGAGCTGCTAGACAAGCTTCGGGCTGTCCATCTTGCCGACGCTGTGAATATGCTGAAGAAAGTAGCTTAGCATCGGGGGCAATTCCCCGCCGAATTTTGTCTTGACTAATGATCACGGCTGCAACTTGAGCCGAGTGATCGTCTAGATTTTTATTGGGGATAGCTTTACCATCACGAAAAAATACTTCGTAAGGTTGGACGATCGCGCGATCAATTTGCAAAAGTTTGTTCGATATTTTATCGACAGCAAATCGAGTAGGGCGGCTGAGTTCAACTTGCCCAATAAATACATTTTTGCCTGTGAGGTTATAGGGCGTTTTTTGTAAAACACGTGCATCAATCCCTTGGCGATCGACTGATTTGTCTAAAGCCCAACTGGTGGGGCTAGTGGCAATATGGGAGGAAATATTGAGCAAAATCCAACCGACAAACCAACCTAATCTACGCATCTTTACTTTCCTTATTTTTGCCTACAGGATTTTGCACCAAACATTTACTAGGATAATCACAAATTTCCATATCTAAGCATTGCTTAGGGTCGCACAGTAAAATAAAGCCCCGATTTTTGGAGTGAGGCGAATCCATGCAGTAAAATCGTTTTTTTATTAAATTGCTTACTCCTGTATTGCATCGTCCAATGTTTACCGTAATTAGATATGCAGAAATTGACTCGACTAATAGTGAGGCATGGCGACTGCTTGAGCGTCATCAGGATTCTGTAAATACTGTAATTATTGCCAAACGCCAAACTAAGGGAAGGGGACAACGCGGACATAGTTGGCAGTCAGATCTCGGTGGACTATTCATGTCCGTGATCTTGCAACCTAATTTAGCTGCATCTCAGGCGCATCAAATTACGCTATGGACAGCTTGGGGCATTGCTAAGGCTCTGAATCAGACAGGGGCAAATGTGAAGCTGAAATGGCTCAATGATTTGTTAATCGATCGCCGTAAGTTGGGAGGCATTCTCACCGAAACCAAGATTGAGGCAAACAAAATCCTCTATGCGGTGGTGGGGATTGGGATTAACTGGACAAATGAAGTTCCTGATGGTGCGATCGCTTTAGGTGAGTTGCCAACGACTTTATCAAGTATGGATGAATTAATCGAAGTGGTGCTAACGGGGATTGAAATGGGGCAAACTCGTTGCGATCGCGAAGGGATCACCAGCCTTTTGGCGGAATATTTAGAGATGCTAAGTGAACGCTATGTGCGTAAAACGATTGACGGTCGGGAACTTCAAGGTCAAATTATCGACATTAGACCAACAGGCGAACTGGTAGTAAGATGGGAGGGCAACACCCAAGATGCGATCTATCAGCCTCAAAACTTTTCTGTCGGCTATCAGTAGACTCAAATATGCGAAAATCCACTCTTTCTACCATTACTTTAGCGACTTTGCTTTGCTTCTCCACAAATAACTATCTCCTAGTTAGCTCAGCATATGCCGCAAGCAAATCAGCCGTTTCCCCTGATATTGCAGTATCTCAGACTTCCGCTCCAGTTCCCCAAGCGCAACCTCAACCAGCGATCGCTCCTGCGCCTACCACTGTCGAAATCAAAACCGAAAAAGCCTATAAATCTGAGCCTACTAATAGTTCTAGCAATTCTAGAAGTAATGGCGAATCGGTTCAGGTCAATATTGAAACTACATCTAATCGATCGGCACGAGCAGAGTCTTCGCGATCGCAACCTGTAGAAATTGTTCTTGAAAATCGCTCGAGTGGTTGTCAAACTAAAGCGAGTAATCTGTCAAGTCGCAGATCAAATCTTTGCGCCCCTGAAGTAGCAATTAGCGATCGGCAAAACTACTACCAAAATGGCAATGTTCTCTATGCTGCTGCCTCGGGCGAGACCGCCGTACAAGTTCGCCGCCTCACACCAGAAGAGATTGCGGCAATGAGCTTACCTAGCAATGGCGATAAGCAAATGCTCTTCCCATTGATTGCCCCAACGGCTATTAGTTCGTTATTTGGAACTCGCGTCCATCCTGTCACTGGGCAAGTTCGCTTTCACCAAGGTACTGACCTTGCTGCTGCTGAAGGCACACCTGTAGTCGCCGCCTTTAGTGGTCGAGTAGAAATTGCGGGTTGGCTTGGTGGTTATGGCTTGATTGTCGTTATTTCCCACGGAGATACCCATGAGACTCGCTATGCCCACTTGTCTGAGGTATTGGTTAAGACAGGTCAAGAGGTCAAGCAGGGAACGGTGATCGGTTTAGTCGGTAGTACTGGCTTAGCAACTGGCCCCCATTTACATTTCGAGATTTGGCAAAAGATGAAGGATGGTCTCGTAGCTATCGATCCTACGCCGCAGTTGATGCTTGCCATGGAGCAGTTACAAAAGTATCTCGCCCAATCGCCTAAGTCTGGGAATAAAGCTTAATAAAAAATAAGAGAGTGCGCTAGCACTCTCTTATTTTTTACAAGTGAGCGATCGCTAATAGTTGACCAAGCTTTCTATAGGTATAGCTAATTTTCAACCAAGAAAAAATGTTGAAAAAATTATTAATTAAGCCTTCAGTAAGCAACCCAATTATCACAACCCTAGAGCAAAAACTTGTAATTAAAAAACTTGGTAAATTAGAAAGCCTAGATAATCAAATCTTGCAAAATCTTTTGCCACAAATTATTGGAACCTCTAAATAAAAATATTTGATTCATATAGAAGCTATGCAAGATGCTCGACAATATGCTCCAGCTACCGCCAGAAATCGTGATGCAATTTTAGAAGTACTATCACAAATTTTGCCAACAACAGGTAGTATCCTCGAAATTTCTAGTGGTACTGGTGAACATGCTGTCTACTTTTCTCCACACCTGCAACCACGACAATGGATACCCTCTGACCCTAACCCGATCGCTATTGCTAGTATCACTGCTTGGCAACAACATCAACCATCACCGAACCTCGTTGCGCCTCTAACTATCGATGTGACAGAACCTGACTGGAGCGATCGCCATCAACTGCAAGATCAAAATATTCAGGCGATCGTAAATATCAATATGATTCATATTGCCCCTTGGACCGCTTGCCTCGGTTTGATGTCTGGCGCAAACAGGATTTTGCCTGAAGGAGGCATTTTGTATCTTTACGGCGCATATAAACAAAATGGTAAACATACTTCGCCTAGCAATGCCGAATTTGATGCTAGTTTGCGTTATCAAAATCCAGAATGGGGAGTACGGAACCTTGAAGAAGTCATCGCTGTTGCGGCTGAGCAAAACCTGACATTGCAAAAAGTGCACCCTATGCCATCGAATAATCTATCCGTAGTTTTTCAGAAAACCATAGCGATCGCTACGTAAGTTAATGTCAGTCCGACGAAAGTGAACAATGGTAAGAATCGCTTTGCGATTCTTACCATTGTTCACCATTTGTGCTTAGGCACAGTGTAAATTGCTGTATTGATCGCCACGTAAGTTATCGAGAGGGAGTTGTATCGCAAAGCGATACAACTCCCTCTCGGAGTTTGAGTTTGCGAAATAGAAATAGAGCTTAGTAACTGTCCTATTCTTTTGGGTTATGAAAAGCGGTATATTGGCTAGAGTGACCCATTTATTGATCCAAAATTTAAAAAACCTTGATTGCAACTCCCATTAAACCAACGACAAGACGACCTGTATTTCCTTTCACCGCCGTGATCGGACAGGAAGAGATGAAGCTCGCCCTGTTGCTCAACGTCATCGATCCTAAGATTGGTGGAGTCATGGTAATGGGCGATCGCGGTACGGGCAAATCCACCACCGTTCGCGCCCTAGCCGACCTCCTACCCGAAATTGAAGTTGTTGCCGACGACCCCTTTAGCAGCCACCCCACCGATGGCGACCTACAAAGCGAAGAAGTCCGCCAACGCATTGCCAATGGTGAGAAGCTACCCGTGACAACCAAGCAAGTCATCATGGTGGACTTACCCCTTGGTGCAACCGAAGACCGCGTTTGCGGCACAATTGACATCGAAAAAGCCCTATCCGAAGGTGTCAAAGCCTTTGAAGTTGGACTACTTGCCAAGGCAAATCGTGGCATTCTCTACATTGATGAAGTTAACCTCCTCGATGATCATCTCGTCGATGTGTTGTTAGACTCTGCCGCCTCTGGATGGAATACCGTTGAGCGTGAAGGGATTTCGATCCGCCACCCTGCCCGCTTTGTGCTAGTTGGCTCAGGCAACCCTGAAGAAGGCGAATTGCGTCCACAGTTGCTCGATCGCTTTGGGATGTATGCCGAAATCAAGACCGCTCGCGATCCTGAATTGCGTTTACAAATTGTCGAAAATCGCACCACCTTTGATAATAACCCCCACGCATTTCTCGCCGAAAAGTCTGAGCAACAGGCTGAAAAGCAAAAACAAATCGTGAGAGCACAGACTATCCTCAATGAAGTAAATATTGATCGCGATTTGCGTCTAAAAATCTCGACAGTTTGTGCTGATCTGAATATTGATGGTTTGCGTGGTGATATCGTCACTACCCGTGCAGCCAAGGCTTATGCGGCTTCGGAAGGACGCAAAGAAGTAGAAGTAGATGATATCAAAGCCGTAATAGGTCTCTGCCTACGACACCGTCTCCGCAAAGATCCTCTAGAATCCATTGATTCAGGCTACAAAGTTCTTAAAACCTTCAATCAAGTATTTGGTCTTGAAGAAGAATAGAAGCCTTTGGGGCAATTCATGAATTGCCCCTACTTCTCAAAAAACGAGAAACAAGTTGCAGCGCAACTCATCTTCTATTTTTGTGTCATCACAAGGCTGGCGATAGCTATATATGGAAGAATATAGATGGAATGATGAGAAAAACAGGTATTTACTACAAACAAGAAATATTTCTTTTGAAGATATAGTTCAAGCTATTGAAAATGGTCAGATACTTGGAATAGTTGGAACATCAAGCTTAGAAAAGTATCCAAATCAGTCTGTTATAGTGGTTAGAATTAAAGACTACGTTTATTGTGTTCCTTTTATCAAAGATGGCTCTGTAACTTTTTTAAAGACTATTTTTCCTAGTCGAAAAATGAAAAAAAGATTTCTAGGAGATCAAGAGGATGACTAACTTGAACTTTGACAATATGAATATTGATGAACTTACTATCTCTCTCCAGTTAGATCAAGAAGAACAGGCTTTACTAGAAAGTATCGAAAATGATGAATGGGTCAGTATTCCTAACGAAAAAGAAGAAATGAAACATTTTCAGGAAATGGCTATTAGTCAAATGTCTAGACAAAAGATTGAAGTCCAGATGTCAATACAGGATACTGATAAAATCTATGGCTTGGCGAATCAACTTGGTAAATCTGTATCTAGCTTTGCTCAAGATATTCTTCATAAATATTTGAAAGGCGAACTAGTTGAAAAAACGTGATTTACAAAATTGTTATGCCGCCGCTTAGTGATCGGCACAACAACCTGAGTTTAGTCTATAACTATGCTAGAAATACTTTTGTGTAGTCTCGCTAAGAAAAATGCTGGAAAGCCGATCGCATTTCTAATCCGTCAATTTGATTCCCTTCGATAATTTCGCCAATAATTGCCGCATTAGATAATTGATGTACAAATGGCTCGGCTAACTTAAAAGGCATACATAAAATTAGTTCAAAATCTTCACCACCATACAAAACCCAATCTAAGGCACTCTCACCTGCTAATGTCCTTACTGCCCGATGAATTGGCAGCGATCGCCAAAATATTTTCGCGCCGACTTTACTAGATCGACAAATTTGGGCGATCGCATCGGCAAGACCATCACTGCTGTCCATGCCTGAAATCGGGAAATCCTTTAAATGATTATGTTGTTTGAGCAGTTTATGTAAAAGGGCGATCGCATCAAAACGCGGAATTGGTCGCTGATGACAACGGCAAATCGCTTCAACTAAACCTTCCCCAGCAAGAATACGATTCCTAACTTTGAGTGGAGCTAATAATTTCTCTTTTAAGTTTGCATTAAATAGAAGTTCTAACCCTGCCTTTGAGAGTCCATGTACCCCCGTCATTACGATCGCATCACCAACTTGTGCCGTATGTCTTTGAATGATTTGACTTTGATGAACTTGTCCAAACGCTGTTACGGATAAAGTCCGAATTGGCGATCGCACCGTGTCTCCACCCACTAATTCTGTACCGTAGGTTTGCAAACATTCACTAAAGCCTCGATATACGCCTTCAATCCATGCAACTTCTGTATCAGGTGGCAAGCCCACAGACATCACTAATCCCCAAGGTTTAGCCCCCATTGCTGCCAAATCTGATAAATTCACAGCCGCCGCACGCCAACCGACATCTTCAGGATTCGTAGTGTGATCGCTAAAATGGACTCCATCCACTAACATATCGGTAGTAACGACCATCTGATGCTCTGGCAAGGTTGTCCCCATCGGTGCTGCGTCATCGCCAACTACATCACTACAGTATTGCCGAAATATTTTCAGCAATCCTTGCTCACCCAAACTTTTAATTGTTGCAGTCATATTTTTTAAAAGAACAAGGGGCGGAAGCCCCTTATTCAATTATGGATAGAAAGTTAGCTTAGGTAAAGCTAATGACTCTTCCCAACCCATCATAATATTCATACATTGCACAGCCTGAGCCGCTTGACCTTTCATAAGATTGTCGATCGCTGAAACTACAATGACGCGACCTGTGCGCGGATCAACTTCCACACCGAGATAACAGAGATTTGTCCCTAATGCCCATTTCGTTTGTGGAAAAATATTTTTGGGCAAAACCTGTACCCATTCAGAATTGCGATAAAAAGATTTATAGATCGTCAGCACATCATCTTTGACTAAACCGGGGTCGCGTAACTTTGCATATACCGTCGAAAGAATGCCACGAATCATCGGAATTAGGTGAGGTGTAAATTGGACTAACACCTCTTGACCTGCTAGATCACTACAAACCTGTTCGATCTCAGGGGTATGGCGATGATTGGCAATACCGTAGGCTCCAAGGGAACCATCGGCTTCGGCAAGTAATAAATTGGTTTTGGGCTGACGACCTCCCCCTGATGTCCCCGACTTTGCATCAATGATGATTGTACTAGGATCAACTAAACCTTGTTTGAGTAATGGTTGCAGCGCTAGTAAACTCGCTGTGGGATAGCAACCTGCACAACCAACTAGATTTGCCGTGGCAATGCGATCGCGATAAATTTCGGGTAAGCCGTAAACCGCTTTAGAATTAACTTCGGCATCGGTACGTGCTTCTTTGTACCAAGATTCATAGATGTGTAGGTCAGTAAAACGATAATCTGCGGAGAGGTCAAGCACTTTACAGCCCTTAGCTAACAATCTTGGCGCGATTTTGCTAGCTAGACCATTAGGTAATGATAAAAAGACAACCTGAGCGCGATCGGCCACCTCTTCAGGTTCCAAATTTTCGATGGGTAAATTCACAGCATGGGAAATATGGGGATAAAGGTCTGCAAAATTTTGACCTACAGAACCACTCCCACCCATATAAGTAATATTTACTAATGGATGCTCTAGCAGCAATCTGACTAATTGGATACCCCCATAACCTGATGCGCCAATAATACCTACGGGGATCCGATTCTGTGCGCTCATAAATTTACTCCATCAAAAATATTAAAAATGCTTTTCGAGTTTGGGGTAATAACTTAGCATAAGCCAAGTATTTAACCTCAGTTCAGCCTAGAAAACCCTATAGGGTTTTCTAGGCTATTTAGAGTAATGGTTTGTGTTGCCAACTGTGAGGACAACATAAACCTTACAACTCACGGACTGGAAAAGCTCTACAGACTTTTCTATTGATTTAGGATATGTTGTGAAAAATGACTCACATATCTAATCCCATTACCGTAAATGTAAAGTGCACTTCGTACAGAAACATTTGATGCACAATCAAAGCTTTTTAGATTTTGTCGGGATAGTTATTAGTACATTGGCATACTTAAAACCCAAATCTAAAACCTGTAGTACCTGCACCGCCTGCATTACAGGTTTTAAAATTTTATAATTAATCGAGTCTACTTACCCAATTATTCAAATTTAAGGAATCTTGAGGCTCAACAGGTCTAGAGCATTGCAAGCAAAGTCAATCTCTCAAAACATCCTCAGTCTGATAATAGTTGCGATTTATTGCAAAATTGATAAATCACCTATGTGGGTGAAGAAATATAGCTTTAATTTGTGTGAAGTTTTGATATCGCAATGATTGTTGAAGAAAATAGACAAATAAAAGTAATGTCTTGCTGCTTATTTTGAACAAGTATATACAGCAATTTAACGTCAATAAAGTTTAGTAAAATAAATCAAAGCTACTACTAGGGGGACAGAAAATAACTAGACATCATTGAGTAAAAAACGTTTTACACTAGCCTGCGTATCATTTGTTGTGATAACACCCCTTGAAAATAAGCTCAATACTAGAAATATTTTTTTCGTGTTTCCATGTATTTACTGTGGCTGGATAATTTTACATAAGTCAGATTTTTTTAATCATTTGGTGATTTTAAAAACATTTTCTAACTTTATCTAATATTTTTGTCCAATATGCTTAAAAGTGTACGACAATAAGTATGTAATTCTAAGTGGATTAAAATATCCCCAGACTTGAAAATTTCTCCTGTTTATTTAGAGAAAGCTTTTCAACTTTGAAACCTTGAAATTTCTGATAATCCTATGACAGACAATGTAACTACTCCTTTAACAGGAAAGGCTCTTCTTCAAAAGGCAAAAGAGCTAAATAACTTGCCTAAGCGTGAACAAGCTAAAAAATGTGGGTATTTTACTCGGGGGAAAGATGGTGTAGACCGCGTTAATTTAACAGAGTTTTATGAGGCAGTACTTGCTGCTAGAGGGTTTGCGATTAATCCTGAACAGAACAAAGATGGGCGCGGTCGTGAACCAACGTTTCGTGTTAGCGTCCATAAAAATGGGCAAATTGTAATTGGTTCTACTTATACAAGATCAATGGGGTTGAATGAAGGGGATGAATTTGAAATTAAGCTTGGATACAAGCATATTCATCTAATCCAGTTGACTAACGATCAACCAGAAGATGGAGAAGAATAAAGACATTCATGTAAATCTATATAGTGACTATGGTTAAGCTTATCCGCTGCAAGTGATCTTATATCTAAGGTTTTTAGGCTTTAAGTTTAATCAATTAACTATTTAATTTTAATTAGTACAACTGAGCGAGAAGATTAATAATGCTTAAGGATAAAGTATTTAATTTTCTCGTTTTTTCTTTATTCTGATTTTTTGTGTTTTTGATTCGTAGGTTTTCTTTCTATGCAGCTTGTAGATACTCACGTACATATTAACTTCAAAGATTTTCAGGAAGATCTTAATGCCGTGCGCGATCGCTGGCTAAATAATGGTGTAACTAAGCTGGTGCATTCCTGTGTTAGTCCTGACGAATTTACACAAATTCAAGCGATCGCGGATCAATTTCCTGAAGTCAGTTTTGCGGTTGGACTACATCCTTTAGATAAGCACCTTAATGCTACGGGTTGGAATCCTGAAATTGGCGATCGCATTAAGACTTTAGCAATTAGTGATCGGCGAGTGGTGGCGATCGGTGAGACGGGGTTAGACTTTTTTAAGTCTGATAGTAAATCTGCACAAATTGAAGCCTTTAAATCGCAACTACGCACAGCGCGATCGCTAAATTTGCCCGTAATTATTCACTCTCGCGAGGCATCAGTTGCTACCCGTGAAGTATTACAAGAAATTAATGGCGAATCTCCCCAAGAACCAATTCGGGGTGTGATGCACTGCTGGGCAGGAAATCCAGAGGAAACACAATGGTTTATCGATCTGGGGATGTATATCAGTTTTAGCGGCGTGGTTACTTTTAAAAACGCCCATGATCTTCATGAGTCGGCGAAAATTGTGCCTAGCGATCGCCTACTAGTAGAGACTGATTGTCCATTTCTCGCACCTGTACCAAAACGAGGCAAGCGCAATGAACCTGCCTATGTGCTGCATGTGGCGGAGAGTGTCGCAAAGTTACGCAATGTCGAGTTAAGTACACTCGCTGAACAGACCACCAGTAACGCCTTTACATTGTTTGCTCTTAACTAAACGTCAGTTTGACGATGGCGGAAAATAGTAAAAATCGCTAAGCGATTTTTACTATTTTCCGCCATTTATGCGGCGCTTCGCGCCGCATAAATGGCGTTATCGAACTCATGTTAACTAACATTAGTTCGGGTTAGCTGGCAAATTTTAAAAATCCAAAAGTAAAAGCCTTGTTTAGCAAGGCTTTTACTTTTGGATTTGAGATAGGGGTTGCCACGCAACCCCTATCTCAAAAATGACTACAACTACATCTTTGGAAAGATTGTTTTAGTTTTACTCAGCATTTCCCTAAGATCGACATTTTCCCAGAGGACTCGATATAACTGTAATGGCTCGTCTTTGCCTTTCACTTTAATCAGATCTAATTTCTCTAAGGGTAAGTTTAGAACGGAAATTTTAGACATTGTACTTTCGGAAATAAAGACTTCTCCTGCCTGTGCCGCAGTACAGATACGACTTGCTACATTCATCGTATCGCCAATGTTTGTATATTGAATGAGGTTTTCTGAGCCAATATTCCCAGAAGCTACCATTCCTGTATTTAAGCCAATATGAATCTGGATTTGGAGATCGCGTCCCTGTGCTGTCCATTCTTGATTGAGCTGCCGCATTGCCCATTGCATAGCGATCGCGGCATTTACTGCCATGATCGCATCATCATCCTTTTGGTAGGGGGAACCCCAAACTGCTAATAGGGCATCGGCAATATACTTCTCTAATGTGCCACCAAAGGGGAAGACAATATCTTCGACCATTACCTTAAAATATTCGTTCAGAAATTCCAAAACTTTGCGTGGTTGCATTTGCGAAGTCATTTCTGTAAAACCGCTAATATCGGAAAACAAAGCGGTTACTTCTGTTTCTACGATCCGATTTAAGTCCCAACCTTCTTCGATTTTTTGGCTAACGGCAGCGGGGAAAAATCGCTCTAGCTTAGCTCTGCGAATTACTTCTGCCTGCATATTCCGATAGAGATTGGCATTTTCGATCGCGATCGCGGCTTGATTGGCAAGACTACTCAAAAATTCTAAATCTTCCTTATGATAGGCATGACCACGCGATAGGTTATCGACATACAGCACACCGATCGCATGATCTCTCGGTTTCAAAGGCGCACACATGGCAGCTTGAATCGATTGCTGAATGATTGACTGCGAGCTATCAAAACGGCGATCGAGAGACGCATCATCACTGATAATCGCATCTCCTTGTTTCAAGACAAAATTTGTGATTTTGCGACTATAAAAATCCAAATCGGCTGTGGCATTAGGATCGCTAAATTTATATGCCTTTGGCTCTAGTTGACCTGTTTTCTCATTGACAAGCAACAATACAGCGCGATCCACTGACATGATTTTGAGCAATAGTTCCAGAATCTTTTCTGGTAAAGCTGAATAAGCCTCTGGGGAAGACAGTTCTTGACTGACCTCTAGTAAAACTCGCAACTTAGCCGATGTCCGCTGTGTTTCATCATTACCCTGAATCAGTAATACCGATCCCTTGGGCGCTAACTGTTGGTGTTGTAATAGATCCTGCATATTTAAGCGAGATTTTTCTGGGGAAACTCGCATCAAAATCGATAGTCCCGAATTAGAACTAGTAGGAATTTGGCTAGTCCCCGAACTAGCCGTAGCTTGCAAGTCATCTACGAGGCTAAAGATGACACTGCCAAACTGCACCGTATCACCATGATTCAGTTTTTGTTGAACAATCTTGGTTTGGTTAACAAAAGTGCCATTACTACTATTTAAATCAGTGACATATATTCCCTTATCTGTCAGATGAATCTCAGCATGATGACGCGATAAGCTGCGGGCATCATCTTCCACAACAATACTATTGTCTAGCCCCCGCCCGATCGTATTTACACCCTGCCGCAGATCGCAGATTCGTTCTTGAGGAGTTCCTTGATTTTGAATAATATATGGCATATTTTTACCTGCTGCGCTTATTGCAATATCAGTTGCCTTCAGATGGGGCAGAGCTGCATCTAAAAGTTAAAGGTTGATTCGCTAATTCCACTACAGAAGTACCCGCGAAAACTCTCATATCATTGATAATGAAATAACAGCATTATCACATTTTTATCCATGTCGCCAACTACGCTAGAAGTACAATCTCAATCTCAGGTAGATGCTAACTCTGCACCTGATGCGATCGCTGAATTTAATCAGTATGTGATGAGTACCTATGCTCGCTTTCCGATCGCCCTAGAGCGTGGCGAAGGCTGCCGCGTATGGGATAGCACAGGTAAGGAATATTTAGATTTTGTTGCGGGCATTGCTACTTGTACGTTGGGACATGCGCATCCTGCGATGGTCAAGGCTGTAACCGATCAAATCCAAACTTTGCATCACGCTTCTAATTTGTTTTATTTTGCGCCCCAAGGTCAATTGGCTAAATGGCTGGTACAAAATTCTTGCGCGGATAAAGCATTTTTCTGTAATTCTGGTGCGGAAGCCAACGAAGGGGCGATCAAATTAGCGCGTAAATATGCCCATACCAAACTTGGCATTGATGATCCCGTAATTTTGACCGCCAATGCTAGCTTTCATGGACGCACCCTCGCCACAGTGACTGCAACAGGTCAGCCCAAGTATCACAAGAACTTTGCGCCCCTTGTCGCAGGGTTTGACTACATTACTTACAACGATATCGCTGCCCTTGAAGCGGCGGTGAAAAAATACGAGGGTAGATTGGCGGCGATTATGCTCGAACCGCTACAAGGTGAGGGTGGTGTTAACCCCGGCGATCGCGCTTATTTTGCCCGTGTTCGTGAACTATGTGACGAAACCAAAGCATTACTAATTATTGATGAAGTGCAAGTGGGCATGGGACGCAGTGGAATGCTCTGGGGCTACGAAAATCTGGGCATTCAACCTGATATTTTTACCTCAGCAAAGGGTTTAGGCGGCGGCATTCCCATCGGCGCAATGATGTGCAAAGCTTCCTGTGATGTCTTTGAAGCAGGTGATCACGCTAGTACCTTTGGTGGAAATCCCTTTGCCTGTTCCGTAGCGATCGCCGTTTGCGACACGATGGTAAAGGACAACCTAATCACCAATGCTAGAGAGCGTGGTCAACAACTTCGCACTGGTCTGCAAGCGATCGCCGAGAAATATCCTCAACATATTGCCTCGGTACGTGGTTGGGGCTTGATCGATGGTTTAGTACTCCAAGAATCCAGCAATATCCAAGCCCGTGATGTCGTTGCCGCAGGTATTGAGCATGGCTTATTACTTGTGCCTGCGGGGATTAAGGTAGTGCGCTTTGTGCCACCTTTGACCGTTTCGGCTGCCGAAGTCGATCAAGCTTTAGCTATTGTCGAACAGGCGATCGCTAGTTTTGTGTCCTAAGAAACAAGGGGGCAGTGCAAAGCGCTGTCCCTTGTTTCTTAGTTAAAGAAGGGTGCTTAGCGTCCTTCTTTTTTAGTGACTTGCCAGAATGCTAGAATCTAATTCCTTGCAAAAGATCAAAAATATATTCTGTGGATACTTTGTGGCATGAGACATTCCTCAACGCGATCGCTATTAACCCTAGCAGCTATAATCACCGCCCTGATCGCTGTTGATGCACCTGTGCGATCGCAGCCACCCACTACTCAAAAATCTCCTCTCCAGCAATCTGTAGATCCTAAGGTCACACCAACTCGAAATCCCGTCGAGGTAAAAATCTCACGTCCTCAGACAAATGAACTGCCTTTAAATAATAAAAAAGCTAGTTTTGTCCGCATGTTTGAAGACATCGCGATCGCCCCAAATTTCACCCCGAAAGTAATTGAGTTGCGGGGAATTAGTGGTGGCGAAGTTGCAACTCAAAAAAAATCAGGGCGCAAATCTACGGAAACAGGAGAATGTATTGGCTTTATTGATAAAGAACCTGACCATAAAATTACATTAACCAAGCCATTTCGCTATCTCAAGCTGCAAGTTAAAAGTTCTGGCGATACGATCTTGCTAGTCCGAGGTCCTGGGGGTAGTTGGTGTAATGATGATACCAGCGATCGCAATCCAGAGATTAGTGGTGACTGGCTAGAAGGAACCTATGAAGTGTGGGTTGGCTCCTATGAAGAAAATGCTTCCTTCCCATATTTACTGCAAGTTACAGAAGTCCCCTAAATCAACTAAAACAAACTTTACTCCCCATCAATTTGCATCTATTAGTTCTGAAAAGCTTTTTCTAAAAAGCTTTAAATAGGACAGCCTAAAGTTTGTCTACTGTCATTTTTGGTAAATGGGTGTGTACCACTAGCGATCGTACAGAGATATAACCGAGTGCGATCGTCTAGGTTTCTAACACCTGTAAACTCTGTATCTGCACAGGTACGTAAGTTCTTGAGAATTGCACCCCGCAAATTAGTACCGCGTAAATTGGAACCTTTCATAATTGCACCTGTAAAGTCTGCCTCAATTAAATTTGCACCACTAAAGTTAGTGACACTCAAATTAGAACGCAGAAATTTGGTATTAGATGAATTTGACCAAGTTAAATTTGCCCAACTCAAATCGGCATCAGAGAAATTACCGCCTCTGAGTAATGCTCCTCTGAGGTTAGTCTCAATTAAGTTAGCCCCTGTCAAGTTAGCATCAATTAAATTAGCGCTACTCAGATCAGCTTTATTCAAAGTAGACCCACGTAAATCGATACCAATTAGGGTAACACTGCGTAATTGAGCATTACTAAGATCTATATTGGAAAAGTTTCGCTGTCCTTGTCTATATAGTTCTAATAGCTGATCGACTTCCAATTCATTTACTCCTACAAATATGACTGTCAAATAGACTGTGTAGCTAACAGCGTATAAGATTTCTAGAGCTGATGTGTGAGGTATGAGTTTAACTCATGTTAGGCTTTTATGTCCTAAGCATAAAGCTATTGCCCCTTGCTAATCCTATTAAATATCAGGTTATTTAACAAGCTTAGAGTCATTAATTTATACAAACATCTGTTTTATATCAGTACCAATTTTATAGCAATACGAATTTATTTTCTAAGCATCCTCAACTTATAGTGCTTGTATCACTTCTTATATAGCAATGAAAGTTTTGCTTAGGACATGAAACCCAAATAAATGGAGGCGATACTTTGCGTCGCCTCCATTTATTTGGGTTTTGATTTGTTCTAGCTATATCTTTCATTGCTATATATCTTGCGTGTAGGTAATTGCCAAGTTACGCTAACAAATTTGCGATCGCCATAACTTATAACGCTTTGCGCTTAAACCCAAACCCAGAAAAATTTTGAAAGCGTTGCAAAGCAACGCTTTCAAAATTTTTCTGGTGGTTCGTTTGATCGGTAATTGCTGTATGAGATCTGCTCAAGTTTATTATTAAGATCGCTAGTCTGGGAAACACTATAAGATATAAGCTGAGTGTAAACTTCAATCGATCCGCACAATTCTGTAAATAACCTGTTATGAGTACGAACGAACTTCCAAAACAATATAATCCTCTCGAATCTGAAGCCAAGTGGCAAAAATATTGGGAGGAAAGTGGCGTATTTGTAGCAGAGAGTCAAAGTGATAAAGAGCCCTACTGCATCATGATTCCACCGCCCAATGTCACGGGTAGTCTACATATGGGTCATGCCTTTCAGGAAGTATTGATCGATATCTTGATTCGCTATCACCGTATGCGTGGGTTGAATACCCTCTGGCTCCCTGGAACCGACCACGCCAGTATCGCCGTGCAGACGATTCTTGATAAACAAATTAAGGCTGAAGGTAAAACCAATCAAGAAATTGGGCGCGAAAAGTTTCTAGAAAGGGCTTGGAAGTGGAAAGCTGAATCAGGGGGAACGATTGTTTCGCAACTGCGCCGCCTTGGGGTCTCGGCAGACTGGACAAGGGAACGCTTTACGATGGATGAAGGCTTATCCAATTCCGTTACCGAAGCCTTTGTCAAACTCTATGAAGCAGGGCTAATTTATCGGGGTGAATATCTGGTCAACTGGTGTCCTGAATCTCAGTCTGCGGTTTCTGATCTCGAAGTTGACAATAAAGAGGTCAAAGGTCATCTTTGGAACTTCCGTTATCCCTTAGCCGATGGTTCGGGTTATTTAGTAGTCGCAACTACTCGCCCCGAAACCATGTTAGGTGATACAGCCGTAGCCGTAAATCCTGAAGACGATCGCTATAAGCATTTGATTGGCAAAACAATTATGTTGCCAATTATGAATCGTGAGATTCCGATCATTGGCGATCGCTATGTGGATAAAGCTTTTGGTAGCGGCTGTGTCAAGGTGACACCAGCCCATGACCCGAACGACTTTGAAATGGGACAACGCCATAGCTTGCCCTTAATCAATATTCTCAATAAAGATGGTTCAATTAATGCCAATGGTGGCGAATTTGAAGGTCAAGATCGCTTTGTGGCGCGTAAGAATGTTGTGAAGAAGTTGGATGAACTGGGCTTATTAGAGAAGATTGAAGATTATAATCACACCGTTCCCTATTCGGAACGTGGCAAAGTTCCCGTTGAACCATTGCTATCGATCCAATGGTTTGTGAAGATTAAGCCCCTATCAGACTTTGCCCTAGAGCAATTTGATAAGCAGAACTCACCTACCTTTGTTCCCGATCGCTGGGGTAAGGTATATCGCGATTGGTTGATCCGCCTTAAGGATTGGTGTATTTCCCGTCAGTTGTGGTGGGGACATCAGATCCCTGCATGGTATTCTCCCGATGGTTCAATTTTTGTAGCGAGAACGGAAGAAGAAGCCTATGCACAGGCAAAAGCTAAATTTGGCGAAGATGTTAAGCTAGAACGCGATCCTGATGTGTTGGATACATGGTTTTCGTCAGGTTTATGGCCATTCTCGACCCTTGGCTGGCCTGAAGAAACGCAGGATTTGAAAACTTTCTATCCTACTAGTGTTCTTGTTACAGGTTTTGACATCATCTTCTTCTGGGTAGCGCGGATGACGATGATGGCAGGCTATTTTACAGGCAAGATGCCTTTTAATACGGTCTATATTCATGGACTGGTGCGCGATGAGAATAATCAGAAGATGTCCAAATCGAAGAATAATGGCATCGATCCGTTAGTGCTGATTAATAAGTATGGAACCGATGCGTTGCGCTATTCCCTCGTTAAGGAAGTAACGGGAGCAGGTCAAGATATTCGTCTTGATTACAATCGCAAAACCGATGAATCCACAACCGTAGAGACTGCCAGAAACTTCGCGAATAAGCTCTGGAATGCGTCGCGATTTGTAATGATGAACCTCAGTGCTAATCATGGCTCCGCCATGATTAGCACTGAAAAGTTAGAACTTGCCGATCGCTGGATTTTGTCGCGCTATGCTCAAACTGTATTGCAAGTCCGCGAACAGCTTGATGCCTATAGCTTAGGCGAAGCAACGAGAAGCATCTATGAATTCTTCTGGGGCGATTTCTGCGATTGGTATATCGAGCTAGTCAAATCCCGTTTACAAGAATCCGCCGATCCCACTTCTCGCGAAACCGTACAGCAAACTCTCAGATTTGTCCTTGATGGTATTTTGCGCCTTTTACATCCATTCTTGCCTCATGTCACTGAGGAGATTTGGCAATTACTCACTTACGGAACGAGCGAACCATCTAGCGATCGCCCTGTGCTAGCAATTCAACCTTATCCTGAAATTGATACCAGCTATATCAACGAAGAATTAGAAGAACAATTCAATTTATTGATTGGCACAATTCGCACAATTCGCAATCTTCGTGCTGAGGCTGAAATTAAGCCTAGTGCCAAGGTCAAGGCGATTTTACAATCCGATAGCGATCGCGAACGCAGTCTCCTCGAAGCAGGACAAAGCTATATTCTCGATTTGGCAAGGGTTGAAGATTTAGCAGTTGTGGCGACTGTCGATGCATCCGCAACTGAGCAAGCGATCGCAGGTGTCGTTGGTACGATTCAGGTAATTGTCTCGCTGGTTGGTGTGGTTGATATCGGTCAATTGGTTACAAAATTGGAACGCACTCTAGCGAAACTTGAAGGGGCGATCGCTTCTACTCAAGGTCGATTAAACAATGAAGGTTATATCAAAAAAGCACCTCCTGAAGTTGTGGCAACGGCAAGGGCTGAGTTGGAAGAATCCCTAAAACAGCAAGAGATTCTCAAAGCACGTTTAGCCCAGTTACAAGGCAAGTAATTTTCAAGTAATTTTTAAATAAAGAGGGACTTATGTCCCTCTTTATTTGCTTGGTTAGGCTGTTATACATTTTTAACTAGAGCTTTCAGCAATTGCTGGTTTTCATGTTCTAGACGCACAGCCACTCGAAAATAGCGATCGCCTAATTCTGGAAAACTTAGGCAATCGCGAATGAGAATTTTATCTTTTTGCAATAGTTCCTTTTGTAAAAGCGAACCTGCAATTTCTGTTTGAACTAATAGATAATTTGCAGTATTTGGTAACGGATTTAATCCTGATATTTATGAGGTGCATGATTGGGTGATCGCATTGATAAATCAATAGCGTGTATAGTAAACAGTGATAGAGATTTAAAAATAACAATGAGTTTTGTCTTTGCAGATTTATTTGCTGGTATTGGCGGATTTAGAATCGCTCTAGAGAGTATAGGAGGAGAATGTGTATTTTCTTCTGAGTGGGATAAATATGCACAGATGACATACAGAGCTAATTTTGGCGATATTCCCTACGGAGATATTACAAAGATTGAACCATCCTCAATTCCAGATATTGATATATTGACTGCTGGTTTTCCCTGTCAACCGTTTAGTTCAATTGGCAAACGTGAAGGATTTGAACATCCCACACAAGGTACTTTATTTTATGACGTAGTAAAGATATTAAAAGAGAAAAACCCTAAAGCTTTTATTTTAGAGAATGTTGAAGGACTAATAACACATGATGGTGGAAAAACCCTAAGAATTATATTAGACACTCTATCTATATCTATAAATGGACAATACCTTTTTTTTAGTCAACCTGATGTTAGATATCATGTGTTTTGGAGTGTTTTAGATGCTAAAGACTATGGTGTACCACAGGTTAGGAAAAGAATATTTATAGTAGGTATATCTGAGGATATTTCTAGAGATGTGCCTAATTTTATGTTTCCTCCGCCTATTAAACATAAAGAATATATAGGCTCTTATGTAGAAGAAAATATAATTGGTTATTCAATATCTAAACACTTACAAGATTCGTATCTATTTAAACTAGATGATGGAAAACCAGAATTAATTGATCGGAATTCTAAGATTCAAGTTAAAACGTTATGCTCTACCTATCACAAAATCCAGAGATTGACAGGAACCTTTGTTAAAGATGGAGAAACTGGAATTAGATTGCTTAGTGAAAATGAATGTAAATCGATCATGGGATATCCTTTAAGCTTTGTTATCCCTGTTTCTCGAACCCAAATGTATAGACAATTTGGGAACTCGGTTGCAGTTCCAGTTGTTCGACAAGTTGCTATAAACTTAATTACTTCATTAAGAAATCATAAAGTTGTTTTAGATGATTTTTTAGATAAAAGGAGATTAATTGGTGCCTAATAACGATAAATCTAAAGAGCAAAGTTTAGCTCAAATCAGTATTATTAAGGAGTACTTTGAAATGCATCCTGATATTGAGATACATACTAAAGATGTTGTTGATTGGGTCACTTCAACATATCTAGAACGTACTGGAAAAATATTTAGAGATCCTGACAGAGGAATTAGATCTCTATATCAAAGGGGTTTCCTACAGAAAATATCAAAAGGAATTTATAAATACGATCCTCAATATGCTCAAAATAAGCAGCAACAAGATTTTACAAGTACTCAAAAGAAAGAAATTTTAAGGCGAGATGGCTACAAATGCGTAATCTGTGGAGCAAGCCGAGAGAATGGAGTTGAGTTACACGTTGATCATATTAAACCTAAAGATATGGGTGGATTAGCTACCATTGAAAACGGTCAAACTTTGTGCAGTCAGCATAACTTCCTCAAGAAAAATCTTAAGCAAACCGAAACAGGTAAAAAAATGTTTATCCGTCTCTACGAACTTGCTAAAAAAGAAAACAATCAGGAACTACAAGATTTTTGCATAAAAATCCTGAACACTTTTGAAGATTTTAATATTAACGGACATATCGAATGGAGAAAGTAGATGCATTTGGCGATCATGTTTTACTTTTTTGTGGTGATTTTATGCTCGTATTTTGGATGGTGTGAGTGATTGGGCAATATCCCCATACACTATTGCAGTTTAATGGGTTAACTGAGTTGTGATAGACCATTTATTAATTTTTGATTTTCATGTTCGAGACGTACAGCTACTCGAAAATAGCGATCGCCTAATTCTGGAAAACTCAAACAATCGCGAATGAGAATTTTATCTTTTTGCAATAACTCCTTTTGTAAAAGTGAACCTGATATTTCTGTTTGGACTAATAGATAATTTGCAGCATTTGGTAATGGATTTAATCCTGCTATTTGTGATAAGCCTGTAAATAGTTGCGGTTTAGCCCGCTTTAACCAGTCCCATGTTTGCTGCTGAAATTCCACATCTTCTAAAACAGCAATCCCTGCGGCAACTGCCAGACTATTTACACACCAAGGATCGCGCCATGCTTGCCAGCGTTGCAGACGTTTGGGATGGGCGATCGCATAGCCAAGTCTCAGCGCTGGCAAACTGTAAAACTTAGTCAGCGATCGCAAAATCACTAAGTTTGGATGTGATGGAACTAAATCAATTAAACTTTGCTGCTGGTCTGGTGTGAGGAAATCCATAAAAGCTTCATCAATCACCACCAAGGCAAACCTCTCTAAATAGGGCAAGATACTATCTCTAGAAAATAAGTAACCCGTAGGATTATGGGGATTATTGATCAAGATTCCTTTGGTATGGGAATTCGTAATTTCTGGCAGTTCAGAATCAAAACTTACGTCTTGAGTTCTCAATAGAAATGGATACCTTTCTACTTGACAATCAAAGGTTTTCAGAGCGCGATAGTAGTCGGTAAAGGCTGGTGTAAATAGAATCGTTGAAGATAGTTGCGAAAGATCACGCCCCACCCAAGTTAATAGCTCCGCCACACCGTTACCAGCCAAAATCCATTCTGGCGACAGTTGATGAAACTTTCCTAATGCTTGTCTGAGTAATGTATATTCGGGGTCAGGATAATGACTGAGATCGGTTAAATGGGATTGGATGGCAGCGATCGCTGATTTAGGTGTGCCAAGGGGATTAATACTTGCCGAAAAATCTAAGATTTGTTCTGGTGATATACCAGCCATACTCGCCGCCCATTGACGATTTCCCCCATGAATTGGACGCGATGCTTGCTTGAGATCATTAACCATTACTCACCATTGTTTCCATATGAATTAAATCACGACATAGTCCAGACCCAAACAACCAAACTTTATGAGCAGCAAAATCAGTTTTAAGTATTTCTGCTCCCTTTTGAGCAACAGTCTGCAAAAGCTCATAGCGATCATCTAGCAAGATTTGTTTTTGCCGTTGGCGTTGCTTTGCCCCTGCAATGTAAGTTTTTAAATCATGGGAACTGATCATTTTCTTTCCTTCAACCGAACCCCAAGAGATTTTTGAAAGTGTTGCTTAGTAACACTTTCAAAAAATCTCTCAGTTTGGATTTGAGTATAAAGCGCTGTAATAAAAATCCTAGCTCTCTTTTTTAGATTTTAGGTCACACAACTTACGGGAATACAGGTTAAGCTAGGATTAATCATCGCTTCTTACGTCACAATCTATGCTACGAATTGTCACCCAGAGAACTGAAGCAGAATCAGAAATCAAGCGGATTTGCGATCGCATTTATGACGATCAGATGATCCACAAGGAAGCCACCGTCACCGAAATCATCCAAACGGTAAGACGCAAAGGCGATACAGCCCTGCTGCACTATACCTCTGAATTTGACGGTCAAGACTTTACAGCCGCAGAACTGCGCGTAAGTGGATCGGAACTTGATGCTGCTTATCAACAGGTCAAAGGTGGTCTGCTGAAAGCGATCGAGATGGCGCATCAGCGCATCGAAGAATTCCACAAAATGCGTGTGCCTAAAAGTTGGGTGCATTTTGGTGACAAGGATGTAGTCTTAGGCAAACGCTATACACCAGTAGATGCTGCGGGTATTTATATTCCAGGGGGGAAAGCAGCTTATCCAAGTACCGTTTTGATGAATGCTGTACCTGCAAGGGTGGCAGGGGTTAAAAAGATTGTGATGGTTACGCCTCCCGGTCAGGAGCGCACAATTAATCCTGCAATTCTTGTAGCAGCACAGGTAGCTGGGGTGGAAGAAATTTATCGTGTCGGTGGCGCACAGGCGATCGCCGCCTTAGCCTATGGCACTGAAACGATTCCCAAGGTTGATGTGATCACAGGACCAGGCAATATCTATGTCACTCTCGCCAAAAAACAAGTATTCGGTCGTGTTGGTATTGACTCGATCGCGGGACCTTCAGAAGTATTAATCATTGCTGATGCCAGCGCAAATCCTACCTATGTTGCCGCCGATATGCTTGCCCAAGCAGAGCATGATCAAATGGCAGCATCAATCCTGCTCACCAATGATTCGCGCCTCGCTAATCGCGTCTCGGAAGAAGTAAATCGGATGCTCGAAAATCATCCTCGGCGGATGATGACCGAAAAGGCGATCGCCCATTATGGCTTAATTGTGGTTGTTGATAGCCTGAAGACTGCTGCGGAGCTATCTAACCAGTTTGCGCCAGAACATCTAGAACTAGAAGTCGAAGAACCTTGGCAATTGATTGATCAAATCCGTCATGCGGGGGCAATTTTCATCGGACATTCTACTCCTGAAGCTGTGGGGGACTATTTAGCAGGACCAAATCATACTTTGCCGACCTGTGGTGGTGCGCGTTATTCTTCAGCCCTTGGGGTCGAAACTTTCCTCAAGCATTCCAGTTTGATCCAGTACAGCCCTGAAGCTCTAAAGGAAGTATCTGGGGCGATCGCTTTGCTCACGGAAGCCGAAGGCTTACCGTCTCACGGTGACTCAGTTAGCCTACGTCTAAAGGATTTGTAATCGTTTTGTAATCGCGATGGTTATAGCCAATTCTCCGCCAACATTAACGATTCTGGAAAATGGCGATCGCTTAGATCGCCTTGAATTTGAGAGACGTTTACAGTCTCAAATATCAAAAATCGGGGCTTTAGCGAGCTGAGACTCATGAGATGGGAGGCAGTATTGAAGTTAGGGCGATCGCACAATCAGGAAATGCTAAAGGCGAAACTTGGCTAGGCTCGGAAAGGATGAGATGTTCGATGTAACCTGTTGCTATTGGTTTGCGAAAAATATGCAGTTGACGTTTTTGAGGAGCTAATACCCAATAGTCAGCAATACCTGCTTTAGCATAGAGTTTATCTTTGGTTTCACAATCCTGCTTTAATGTGGAGTCAGCAACTTCTACTACGAGATAGATTTGCTCAGGATATGGATGTTGATCGGTATAGTCAAAAACTGTTCCTTGGGCGATCACTAAATCTGGTTCGGGTTCCGAGAAATCATCTAAATGAATGGGATCTTGGGTACGAACTAAGGCAAAATTGCCAAGGCGATCGCGGAAAAAATTGGCAAGCAAATGTAGCGAAGTAACGTGGGGCGTTCCTTTGGCTGCCATTAAAGTAATTTGTCCGTCAATCAGTTCAGTGCGCTCATTGCAATCCAAAATTCCTAATTCACTCATGCGGCGATAATCGTTAGCTGTCCAACGTTTAAGGATGCTTGACTCCAGAGTGATCCGAGGAATAGTTTCATTGCCAAGAGCCATAGTTTGCTTGATTAGTTATCTCACGAATGATGAAATTAAGTTCATAGTGCGATCGCCTATTTTTGGCGTTAATATACTTGACGCACCAAAGAACTCTTTGCCCTCACCCCTAGCCCCTCTCCCGCAGGAGAGGGGAACAAGAAAAATATCTTACTCCCCTTCTCCTGCGGGAGAAGGGGCTGGGGGATGAGGGGGTGCGTCAAGTATATTAACGCCCTCTAAAAGCCCATGACCTTGGCAACGCTAGTAATATCTGGGGCAATGCCTTTATGTAATTTGGCATCAGCCGCCGCGATCGCGGTGTCAGGATCTTTAATACCATTACCTGTTAAGACACAGACAATAGTTGCACCTGAAGGGATTTGATCGCTGACTTTCAGTAAACCTGCTACCGATGCTGCACTAGCGGGTTCACAGAAAACGCCTTCTTCGCCTGCTAAGAACTTGTAAGCCGCCAAAATTTCAACATCGGTGACGCTATTAAATTCACCACCACTTTCTTCTCGGACTTTAAGGGCTTTCTGCCAGTTAGCAGGATTACCAATTCTGATCGCTGTAGCGATCGTTTCAGGCTTCTCGAAGATTTGGCCCGTCACCAAAGGTGCAGATCCTGCGGCTTGGAAGCCCATCATACGCGGTAATTTTTTAGATTTGCCTGACGCATAATATTGATTAAAGCCCATCCAATAAGCAGTGATATTACCTGCATTACCCATAGGAATACATAGCCAGTCAGGAGCATCGCCGATCGCTTCAACCAGTTCAAAGGCGGCAGTCTTTTGACCTTCTAAACGGTAAGGATTGACGGAATTAACCAAGGTGATCGGGAATTTCTCGGACATTTCCCGCACAATTTCCAGAGCTTGGTCAAAGTTGCCATCGATCGCAATTACCTCTGCTCCATAGATTAAAGCTTGGCTTAACTTACCGAGCGCAATTTTGCCATCAGGAATCAATACAAAAGCTTTGAGTCCACCACGTTTTGCATAGGCTGCTGCTGCTGCTGAGGTGTTACCTGTACTCGCGCAAATTACCGCCTGTGAACCAGCCTCTTTCGCTTTGGAGATCGCCATGGTCATACCGCGATCTTTAAAACTGCCAGTGGGGTTGAGTCCGTCGTATTTGAGCAGGACTTTGATATTGCGTCCCAGTCTTTCACTAAGAGCGATCGCAGGAATGAGGGGGGTATTGCCTTCATGCAAAGTTACGATCGGCGTTTGGTCTGTAACTGGCAAATAATCCGCATAGCGACATATCAGTCCGGGCCAACCATTAGGAACTGTAGAGGCAGGGTAAAGATCGAGACGAGTATCAATCACGCTTTCTTCTGGCTAAAAAAATTTATAAATTACCGAATCTAGTTTAGCCCTATACAAACTGTAAAACCTAGTCTGAGTCTAGGTTTTTGTCTTTTTAAAAGGTCGATTGCCCTTTTAAAAGTTGATAGCAGCAAACAAGTATAAGCTTATATCTTACTGCAAATAGTTACTGCTATAGCTACGACTATAGACCATCTCACTGTATTGATCCCATTGTTGCTGTGACCAGTGATTATTTTTCATCGTGGCTTCTTGGATTTTCATCATAAAAGGAACACGCACTTCCTCATATTTATGAAATGCTTTAGCGATCGCTTGTTCGTCGTCTAAACAGTGATCTTGAATCAGCTGAGTAATTAAACTCGAAATCAGCGCTGCGTCTTCTAGACCCTGATTAGCACCCTGAGCCATAAATGGGGGCATTCCATGGGCTGCATCTCCGACTAAAACCACACGACCACAACTCCAGAATGGTTGACGAGCAGATGGCGTATTTGCTGGATGAATATAGTAGGGACGATGAATTAATTTTTCTGGATTTGATAAATTGAGTAAATCCGCAAAAACAGGAGGAAATCCAGCATTTTTCAAGCATTCAATGCCTAGATTAATAATTTCAGATGGTTGCTTATTTTGAAATGCTTCTAATCCCAAGGGTGTATGAAGCAAGTAACCGATGCTCTGGTCTGGCTTGCAAAATAAAATAATCCGTAATTGATCTAAACCGTGAAAGTCAAAATCAGTAGAAGTAATAGCGTCATTGGACAAAGTAATAACGCGATCGCCTTGAAAATATTTAGACTCTAATTCTTCTCTAATTGCATTGGGGACTGCTTCAATTTGCGAACAGCCAATCGCAACAAAGCCAGAATATTTAGGTTTTGCAAATTCTTGTAAGTCTGTTTCTGCATAAATAATCTGCCGAACTGTTGAGTTAATGCCATCAGCCGCAATAACTAACTTGGCACGAAACCTTTTATGGCAATCCTCTTGCCTCTTGTCTGAAACATCCAAATCATTAGAATTAGCTGTATCCATTTCCCAATGGGCAAAAGGATTATTAGTAATTGTGGCATCTGAGATACAGTCTAAATATACTCCTGCTGAATTTTGCTCAATATTAATGCAACGATGATTTGCTTGGATAATTTCTACTGGCAATACATTTCTCAATGTCGTTTGTAAATCGTACCAAGATATAGAAATTCTTCCTTCTCCGTAGCGATTAAACCAACTATCGAAATCCAAATCAACTGATCTTGTTATTTCTCCTTGAAGGTTTTTATGATGCCATTGTCTTTTTGGAGGTGATTTTATTTCTTTAACTTCGCTCTCATTGCTATTACTAGGAGCATTGTTTCTGAGCGGAGAATTTAGAGATTGAAAAGCAGTTTCTTTAACTTGTTGATAAGCATCAGGACTGATATATTTAATTGACTTTAAACCATTTGGCAAGAGGTCAATTACTTGACCAACACGACGAAATTTGCGGGTTTGATCAATGACTAAAATATTATCAGTACCACGTTTATATAAAGCGATCGCTGTTGCTAATCCCACTGGACCAGCACCAACAATCACAACATCATATTCTTGTTCTTGACTCATGGAGATATTCTTGACAGTCGTCACAACTTTCAATTTAGGTTGCTTTTTTTAGTATGGAAATGCTCTAGATGTTTTATGGATTTGTAATTGGCATAGTAGTAAGTGTCTGCTGATATTCTGGTTTTTCATGCTCAACTACAAACACATTGGAATAAAGATGAGCAACAATTTCCTGTCCTTGCTGAGTGAGCGACAAATAGTACAGTGCATCCTTGACATAGGGATATACGCTTGTCCAATAGAATTTGGGATAGTTGCGGCGTAAATCTCCGGGGTGAGCATAACCTAATGCTTCATTGACACCAGTTTCTTCAAACTCATAAAATAATGCCCCAATTTTTTTCAGGTAGCGAGGATCACTGAGCTGTCCGATTAAATCTGCCGATCGCACTAGCCCTGCGAAGTTAGTCGTATCTTGATGATCGCCAGTTTTCGGCACAGGAAACCGCGTTAGTTCAATATTGCGGCAGATTTTCTCAGCCTTGATTAGGGAATGGTTGGCAAAGCGTTGATTCACAAATAATTTAGCGCGATCGACATGATAGGGCGTTAAACCCGCATCAGATGCCCCTGAGGGTAGTTCCACCATGCTATCACCGATGCCAGTAGCAAACTTGCCATTCCCATCTTGGAGACAAACCCCTTTGACATAGCCGATGTCATGGCAAACGAGGGAAATAATAAAATGTAGCCAATCTTCAGGTGAAACTCGACCTTCACGAATATGTTTGCCTCGTAAAATCTCTTGACCAACTAGCGTTACTAAGATTGTGTGTTCAACATTGTGATAAAGCGCATCACTATTAGCGATATTTTCAAGAGCCATGTTGCCAGCCCAACCGATGATATCTTCGTAATCATGCAGGTAGCCACCATAGGTACGGCGATATCCTTGCTTTAGTTGTTCTACAAAATTACTAATCAGAAGCTCAGTTGCATTAAACATAAATCTTTGTATGCCCATGTAAAGCCAAAATTCACCCTAAATCATAAGCCTAACTTTTAATTTTGGTGCGATCCCCTATAATTTTTTAGAAATCATATAGCAATCACAAATAATTTATAAAAAAGCTCTCCTTCAGAGAAGTTTTCTATAAACCCCAAAAATCTACAAATAATCTGGCTCCCTTATATAGCAATCCTAAATAGTTTTTGGAAGCGCATCCCGCAGGGGTGCGCTTCCAAAAATCCAAAAATCTAAAAATGATTTGGGATTGCTATATATTTGTTTTTTATTTATTTTGTTGCAGCAAAAAGTACTATATGGACACTATGGTTAGAGTAGTATCATTTGGTATGAAATCACTTCTAAAATCTAAATATTAAAGTATGATTAAACACTTCGCTAAGCACTTGTTACTGCCTGTCTCCGTTGCATTGGCAGTCGCATCATGCCAGCAGCCTAGTGCAACTACCAGTTCTTCTCCGTCAGCTTCAGCTTCAGCTAGTCCTTCTGCTACAGCATCTGCTTCACCAAAGGCATCTGAGTCACCAAAGGCTTCCGAGTCACCTAAAGCTTCTGAGTCACCTAAAGCTTCTGAATCGCCTAAAACCTCTGATGCACCTAAATCAGACACTTCTAAATCAGATGCGCCTTCTTCTACCAAGACAAAAGATGTCGATGCCTTTATTAAAGAAAATGCTGAATACAAAGAAATGTATGAAGCTACTGGGGGGATCAAGTATGTGGGTCTAGTGGAAACAGAGACTTGCAAAGCTTTAGATCAGGGTGTTCCTTTTGCGACTTTGATTGATGCTCTAGAAAAGGAATTTGATAAGCAAGGTAGCTCTCTCCCTGCTGATAAACTTACCAAGTTGAAGGAATATACTGGCTTTGTCGTTGGTTCTAGTGTGGCGATCGCCTGCCCTCAACATAAAGACAAAATTAAGTCTTAATTATCTCTACACAACAAAAGGGGGGGCTTAGCGCCCCCCTTTTTGTTAGGTCATAATAATTAAAAAATGTTAATATGCTCGACATTAAGAACGTATCGGGATGAAAAATTTAATGCGTTGGTCAATTGTACTAATGCTCAGTGCCACATTAGTAGGAGCTAGCGCTCCACTAATTACAGCTTCCTCTGAGTCCGATCTTGCTCTCAATGCAAGCTTAGCGAATAACCGAGACAACAAGTCCTTTGATCCTCTTACCTACTCGCCAGTCGAGCAAAGACTTGCCAAATTAGAAACCCAAGCTCAACAGACTTCAGCAAATATTGATCGTGTGCGTGCAAGGTTGGTGATTGCAGATATCCATCTGAACAATCGTAAATTCCGTGAAGCGATCGCTGCCCTTGACAAACTAGAATCAGAATATCCCGTCTTAGCTGATTATGTTTTGCTGAAACGCGCACAGGCGCAAACGCAATTGAGAGATCTGCAATCAGCAACCAAAACTTGGCAAAGCCTTTTGACTAACTTCCCAACTAGTCCTGCTGCCGCCGAAGCGATGTTTGCCTTAGGACAAAAACAACAGCTTTTAGATAAATTTCCTGCTCATCCCCGATCTCGAGAAGTTGCTCTCCGTCTTTTAGCTCAAGCTCCGAACCGAGTTGATCTAATGACACATTTAGCCACCTATTTTAGTGATGCTAAGGATATTTTACCGATATTAGATCGTCTAGTGGCTAGCTCACCTGCACTTACTAGTGATCAATGGTGGGCGATCGCTGATGCCTATTACAAAAATTTTGAATTTGGTAAGGCGGCTAATGCCTATACCCGTGCTACCGTCAACCCACTCACCGCCTATCAATATGCCCGTAGCCTACATCGTGGTAAACAAATTGATGCGGCGATCGTTGCTTACAATCGTGTAGTTCAGCAATTTCCCAACAGTCCTCAAGCCCCACGAGCACTAATTCGGATTACCCAAATTGATAGTCCTAATGCGGCGATCGCGGCGACCGATCGCATTGTTGCCAACTATCCTGACACCGCAGGCGAAGCTCTGCTAATCAAGGCAGCCGTCTTGCAGGATAAACTTGATAGTCCTAAATCTGCAAGTGATACCCGCAAACTGTTGCTAGAGCGCTATGGTAATAGTGATGCCGCTAGTCAACTGCGCTGGCGCATTGCCCAAGGTCAGGCGCGAGGCGGACAATTAAATAATGCGATCGCCACCGTTGACGCACTGATTGCCAATAGTCCTGATGGTAACGCATCAGCGGAAGCAAGTTTCTGGGCTGGTAAATGGGCTAATCAAATTGGTGACAAATCTAGAGCCAAGAAATTTTTTGAATTTGCAATTCGTCAACATCCAGAATCCTACTATGCATGGAGAGCGGCAGGTTCGCTGGGTTGGCAAGTAGGAACGTTTACTACTGCCCGTTATACTGCACCAGAGATCGCTATTCCTAGTGCTAGAGTTCCATTACCTGCTGGTTCTGCAAAGCTTCAAGAGTTATATGTGCTTGGATTAGATCGGGATGCGCGATCGCATTGGCAAACAGAACTAGCTGCAAAGCGCAATTTGGAACCTAGTGAAATTTTCACCGATGGTGTATTGCGTGTTGCTGTTCAAGATAATCTCATTGGTATTAAAACCATCGAAAGCTTGGATTTAATCGATGTTTCTGCTGCTCAAAAAGCGGAAATCGCCAAAATCAAACAGCATCCTGCCTATATGCAGTCCCTCTATCCATTCCATTACTGGGATATCATCGCTAACTGGGCGAGAGAGCGGAAGCTTTCTCCTGCATTAGTTATTGGTCTGATGCGTCAAGAGTCAAGATTTGAGGCGCAAATTCGTTCCCGTTCTGGAGCGATCGGCTTGATGCAGATTATGCCTGATACAGGGTCATGGATTGCTAGCAAGAAGGGTGTAAGTAACTACAATCTCGATAATCCTTCCGATAACATCAGGTTTGGAACTTGGTATCTGGACTATACACATAGTCGCTACGGTGATAACTCGATGCTAGCTGTTGCTAGTTATAATGCGGGACCTGGAGCTGTGGGTAGATGGGTAGAAGCGCGTGGAGTTGGTGATCCAGACGAATTTGTAAATAGTATTCCCTATGAAGAAACTAGAGATTATGTATCGAAGGTTTTAGGTAATTATTGGAACTATTTACGCTTGTATTCTCCCTCGGTACAGCAACAAGTTGCGAGTTTACAACAGTCTAGTAACCTCAATGCTTCGGCTAAATAACATTACAGCGCTTTGCGCTTAATTAAAAACCAGAAATATTTTTGAAAGCGGCGCTTCGCACCGCTTTCAAAAATATTTCTGTAATACTCAAAGCCTCAACAGGTTCAATAAAAGGAGCCACGCTTAGCGCGGCTCCTTTTATTGAACCTGTTGAGCTAAGATATTTTTCTGGATTTTGCCCATAGCATTACGGGGAAGTTCGGTGACAAAAAAGATTTGCTTTGGGCATTTGTAAGAGGCAAGACGACCTTTGCAATGTTCGATTAATACTTCAGGGGTGGTATTTATCCCATCTTTGAGAGCGATCGCTGCTACAACTTTTTCGCCAAAATCTTGATCAGGGAGTCCAATTACGGCTGATTCCTTAACCGAATCGTGACTTTCCAAAACATTCTCGACTTCTTTGGGATAAACATTAAATCCACCCGTAATAATCAACTCTTTGGCGCGACCGACTAAATAGAGCCGATTATTATCATTAGCATCTTGAAAACCAAGATCACCTGTGCGAAACCATCCATCCACAAAGGCTTCGGCAGTCTTTTCGGGCATTTGCCAATATCCTTGAAATACATTTGCGCCACGAATCCAAACTTCGCCAACTTGAGATACATCCACATCATGACCATTGGCATTAACGATGCGAATTTTCACCCCTGATAATGGGAAGCCAACACTCTTAGCTTTACGATGTTCTGGTGTAATTAGGTTAGAGGCATTCATACCTGTTTCGGTCATGCCATAGCGTTCGAGAATGCGAAATCCAGTGAGCTTTTCAAATTGATAGAATTGTTGATCGCTCAGGGGTGCAGAACCAGAGATAAATACGCGCATTTGCGCTAAATCTGGCTTTGGTTCTAATTTTTCCCATTCATTAATTAGTCGTTGATAGATAGTGGGAACACCCATGAATATAGTGCAATGCTCTGCGGCTAAGGTTTCCCATACGCGGCGCGGCTCGAATTTCTCAAACATGATCATCGTTGCCCCTGCATGAAGACAACCTAGAGTCGCCACATTTAAACCATGTACATGAAATAATGGCAGAACATGGAGCAAGACATCGCGATCGCTCCATGCCCATGCTTGTTGTAGGGCTTGTGTATTGGCAATCAGATTGCGATGAGAAATTGCTGCACCCTTAGAACGTCCTGTCGTGCCAGAGGTGTAACAAATCATCGCGATATCATCGCCACAAGTGGCATATTCAGGTGTAAATTCTGCTGCTTGTGGTGCTGTTGTCTCCCCATTAAATAGAATTTGTAAATCCGATAAATGTTGAACTGCGGATTGGACTTTGCTGTAGAGATGGCGAGTCGTTATAAATAGGGAACTGCTCGAATCTGTCAAAAAATAAACTATTTCTTCGGGGCGATAGTCGGGATTGAGGGGTAAGGCGATCGCGCCGATAGAGAGAATGGCAAAGTGCCAAAATAAAACCTCGATACATTTTGGTAGTTGCACCGCTACGCGATCGCCTTTTTTGATACCGAGGTGTGTGAGCATCAAGGCGTAATGCTGTACTTGGCGATCGAAATCTTGGTAAGTCCAAGTTGTGCCTTCAAAGATGATTGCAGGTTTATCAGTATATTTAGCAGCGATTTCAGAAATTAGCCGAGCTAAGTTCATGACTGGATTTACCTAAAAGTAACGGCTTGACAAGTTATATAGCTGCCGCTAAGTGTCTCAGGATGTAAAACCCAAAAGAGAGTTGTGGTGCAAAGCACCACAACTCTCTTTTGGGTTTTGAGTTTGTCCTAACATAACTGGCGGCAGCTATAAATATGCACAATATAGCGTTTTCCCGCCCAAACACAAACATTGATTTCGGTGGCACAAAGCGCTGCTTAAATCAAACCTATAGCAATGTAAGTTTTGCTTAGAACATAAAACCCAAATAAATGAAGGCGGCACTTCGTGCTTTCACTTATTTAGGTTTTGATGCTATAGATCAAAATTTATCTACAGCGATAGACTGATGCTATGGCTATCTGTGCGATGATAATTTGCACTATCTTGTCGTCAGGTTTTGTTGACTGTGAATACCGTTCGTACTGTTTCTGATACCAAAAAAGATTTTTATTTAGCTTTCCCAAAGCCAGTCAATTCAGTCTATCGACGGGTTATAGACGAGCTTTTGGTGGAAGTACATTTGCTGAAAGTCAATCAAACATTTGTTTATGACTCAATTTTTGCCTTAGGTTTAGTAACCACTTTTGATCGTTTTACCGTTGGTTATAAACCTGAGACCGATCGCTTTGCCGTATTTCATGCATTATGTTCAGCGCTTCAGTTTGATTCTGATCGTGTGCGTCAAGACGCAACGACCCTCAGCGATCTTGCTACGAGATCACCCAATGAAGTTAAAACTCTGTTGACTAACCTCGAATCTGGAATCCATCTTGAGCCTCTATCGGGTCAACTCCATACGATCGCTAACAAAGAAAATTTTAAATATAGTCGCTTGCTCGGTGTTGGACTATATGCTTTGCTCGAAATCGTTGATCCTGAAACAATCGCCGATAATACAAAACGTGAAGAAACCCTCAAGTTAGTCGGTGACATCTTGAAATTTGGTAGCGATCGCTTACTCAAGGATATCGATTTATATCGCTCTAACCTCGATAAAATTGAACAAGCACGTCAAATGATTGCCGATATGGTAGAAGCTGAGCGCAAAAAACGCTCCCAAAAAGAAACTGCCTCTAATACTGAAACCTCAAATGATGCTTCTGCGGATAGTCAGTAAATCAAGGGTGGCGCAAAGCGCTGCCTTTGGTTAAATTTAGGAACTGTTCTTACTTTGGAATGCTCTCTCCAAAGCTTGAATTAAATCTGGTACTTGGATGGGTTTACTTATGTAATCCTGCATCCCTGCCTCTAGGCATATATCGCGATCGCCCATTCCCACATTGGCTGTAAGTGCAATGATCCAAGGTGTTTGAGTAGATGACTCAGCAATAATGCGTCTAGTTGCAGTTAGCCCATCCATCTCTGGCATATGGACATCCATGAGAATCACATCATAGGGTTGACGATATATAGACTCTAATACTTCAATACCGCTAGCAACAACATCAACTCGATAGCCTAAGCGATTGAGAAAATGAGTTGCCACCTTTTGATTGACGATATTATCTTCAGCTAGCAAAATCTTCAAAGGAAATTTATTAGCAAAATTTGCATCAAAGATGGTACTATCTTTGGGTTTTGCTATTACTTCTAATTGGGCGCGTCTACTATTGAGTTTTAGTAGAGAACTATATAGTAGCGATCGCTTGATTGGTTTGTTGAGAGAAACTATTGTGTCACTATCTCTCCAAGCACTACCATTGTGATGATTGGTCAATAAAATTATCGGTAGCAAGTTTGATTGCGTACGGATGAATTTGATAATGTCGGATTGATCACTTTGATCGCCCAGATCGTGAATTTTACCAGATGCTTCTGCCCCTGAAAGACAAGCATCAAAAATTGCTAAATCAAACTGCTGACCCTCCTGCAACCAACCGATTATTTGCTGAGTAGAGCTTGCTGTAATTACTTCCATTTGCAATACTTGCGCAAATCTAATTAACTCCTCTCTGCTAATCTCATTGTCCTCAAGAATTAATAAGCGCTGTCCTGCCAAACTTGGCTCCCACGGAGAATTTGGTGACTCAGGCTGTGCGGTAGATGTAGAGATCGTAAAGGAGAACGTAGACCCGACCCCAACTTCACTCTCGCAGGATATCTCACCACCCATAATATTTGTCAAATGTTTGGAAATAGCTAGTCCTAGTCCTGTGCCCCCATATTGACGTGTGGTAGAAGAGTCCACTTGGCTAAAAGGTTTGAATAGACGATCATAGCGATCGCGGGGAATACCAATACCAGTATCTTGAATAGTAAATAGCAACTGGTACGATGTTTCTAAATTAGAACTATTGCTAGAACCATCAACTTGCTGTATTGATACTCTGACACTGACAGATCCTTGATGGGTAAATTTAATTGCATTACTTAGCAGATTAACTAAGATTTGGCGTAGGCGCGTGATATCTCCTAAAATCCATTCTGGCACTCCATCAGACATACAATAGACTAATTCTAGTTCCTTCGATAAGGCGTAAGTTGATAATAATTCAAGGGATTCTTCGATACAATGCCGCAAATTAAAAGGATGAATATCTAAACTAAATCGACCTGATTCAATCTTAGAGAAGTCCAGAATATCGCTAATGATTGTGAGCAAGTTATCGCCGCTTGATCTGATAATCTCTGCAAATTCCCGTTGTTCTGAACTAAGATCGGTATCTAATAGCAAGCTCGCCATTCCAATAACGGCATTCATCGGTGTCCGAATTTCATGGCTCATCGTAGCCAGAAACTCACTCTTAGCTCGGTTTGCTGCCTGCGCTGATTCCATGGCCTGCAACATTTCCATTTTTGCCTGTTGGCGCTCTAAATGCAGTGCTAGGGAAGATGCCGCAATTGTTAATAGGCTAACCTCAGCATAATCACGCAGGCGCTCGCTCTGATAATCATGAAAGCTTAGAAATCCCCAAAAGTTATTATTCACAATCACTGGCATCATTAAAATTGAGCAAATTCCTTTAGATGTCAAAATTGATCGATCAGATTCGGAGATTGTAGACAAGGACTCATTAATAAGCTCCCCTTGTGAAAGTCGGCGTAGCCATTGAGAGGTATTCAGAGTTTGAATAAATTTTGCTTGCTCCGAAAATGTGGGATGCCGTGATTCCTGACGATACCAAGCAGCATATAAACCAACATGTAAAGTAGTACCAAGAGCATCACTCAGATCAATATTAAAAGTATCGCTAGGATCTTCTTCGCAGGTAAAGAGTTTGATGCTTGAGAAGTCAGAAACCTTACCTAATATTTCTAAAATATTGGTATATTCCTGAATACTGACACTCTCGGCAATGAGATGGTGCTGGATATCTACCAGCATCGCCAGATAGCTTTCTCGCTTTTCTAAAGCAGTACTTGCTAGTTTGCGCTCAGTAATATCGCTGTTTGCGCCAACTAAACGTAGGGGTTTTCCATTCTCATCCCACAGAGCTACAGCCTTCGTTAAGATCCATCGATAACTTCCGTCTTGATGTCTCATGCGATGTTCCATGATATAGCGCGGAACTTCACGGTTGAGATAACTGGTATGGGCTTTTAAGACCATATCACGATCATCAGGATGAATTAGATCTATCCAATCTATTATTTGCTCATTGTCAGCATTTGCATCTAGCCCTAAGATTGTGCGCCAACGTGCTGAGCGGAATATTACCCCTGTTTCTAGATCCCAATCCCAAATTCCGTCATCAGCAGCTTGAATCGCTAATTGCCATCTTTCTTCACTATTTTTTAAAGCTAATTCTATCTGTTTGACATCATTAATATCAGTAATAATCCCATGCCAGATAATACTGCCATCCTCTTGCAATAATGGTTGTGCCTGACCAAATATCCACTTAACTTTACCACTTGGGGTTTTAATACGATATTTCTGTGTCCAGAATGTCAAGGTTTCTGCTGAATCGTTAACTGATTTGACAAATTCTGCTTGGTCTTCAGGAAGAGTAAGATTAAGGACTTTATAAATATCTTGATATGCTTCTTCTGCCGTAATTTCATATATATCGTAAACCCCTCTGCTCATAAATGGAGCAGAGTAATTGCCATTGATATCACGGTGAAACTGATACACCGCACTGGGGATGACATCAGTAATTTGTTTGAGTCTAAGCTCGCTTTTGAGGAGTTCTTCACTACGTTCTTGAACTCTTTTTTCGAGACCGAGATTGACTTGTTGGATTTCGCGGAACTTGTCACGTAAGGCGATCGCCATAACCTGAAAGTTATAACCTAGCGTATCGATTTCCGCAAAACTGTTGGAATTCCAGATAAAATCTGAATCACCAGAGAGATTTTGTTGTAGATCGGTGGTAAGCCGCATCAATTTCGAGATTGGTTTGACTAAACGCTGACTGAGAGAATTGGCAACAGAGGTTGCTAATAAAACAATCGTCAGCACAATTGCCAAAATATAGGTATATAGATTTTCGAGGAGATCTATGTAGCTAACAGGCGATAAACGGACAACTAAAGTCCAAGGATTTTGCGGATCAATAGCATTTTGTTGAATATAGTAGGATTTGCGCCATCGAGTCATGATCGCCGCACCTTTCATCTGCGGAAACCATTGCACCTGATTGGCTTTAAAAGCAAAGGTTTCACCCCCTTGATCTATATTAAAAATACTCCCTACTGTAAGACTCGGCGAAGAACTAGCAATAATTACTTTATTGCGATCAATTAGAAATGCGTCAATATGCCTGACTAGTGCATTTTTTGTCAAAATATCATTAGCCTGATTAATGTCTAATGCGCCAATAACGACACCATTGAAGACATTATTTTTTAGGACTGGGACAGCTACATCAGCATGAATAGCCTCTAAGATATTCTCGCTTTTATGAATTTTGCTAAAAACAGGGCTTAGGGTGGAACGAGCCTCTTGAAAAAGATTTTCACTAGCTATATATGTACTAAGATTGGCTCTTTCTGTATTAGAAATTATAGGAAACGTTGATATAACGTTACTTTGGGCATCCGTGATATAAATACTCAGTAAAGATGGAGTGACTTTGCCTAAGGCAAGAGTAGAAGATTGTAACTGTTCCCAATTTTTTTCCTCTCCTGCTAATGTAGCTAGCTCTTCTAAGGTTCGCAAATTACTTTGATGCCAAACCTTTAAGTCCGATGCTAGAGAGGTAGTACTAACTTGCAGTTGGGTATAAATTTCATTATCAATATAGTGCAGGGCTTGGTAGCCATTCAAAGTTGCTGTTATGAGAAGAGGGAAAAATACAAATGCTAAAAGCAAATGAAACAATATTTGCTGAATGCGGGGATGCTTCTGATCTCTTGGATGATACTGAAACCACTGACGTATGGGTAAATAGTAAAGACACAAATTGGCAATGAGCGCATTAAATGCACCGTTAATTACTTGCTTCAGGACTACTAAGATAACGGAGCTGAGCCCAAACTTAAGAAAAAAGTAATAGGAGAGAAAACATAGCGGAGCGCCTAAACATAGCCAATAGGACAATACCAGCAAAACCATGTTGTAAGGACGCTTGTTTTTGTTTTGATGATTGAGTCCGAGACCTACCCAAAGGGTTTCCAAAAATAGCAAAATTGCGGCATAGGGCTGTCCCCACAGAAAATATGTGTGAACGCTGGCGATCGCAGAAACTATAGCCCCCATTCTTATCCCATAGAGATAAGTTGCAATTAAAACGAAAATGCTACCAAATAGAAGATCGACTCCAAAGAATAGGGGCAGCCTTAGATAGTTGCCCAAATACCCCAAGGTGGCAAACAATAAGAAGACTAAGAAGTTTTTAAAGGTCAATTCACCTTTAAACATACTGTTGGTTAATCTGGAAATTAGTGGAAATAATGAAGAAAGATTCATATAAAACAGCTTCGCCTTCTATACATTCTAGTTAGCTGATAAAAAGGCGAATCCCCCTAGTAAATTAGTAAACCAATGAGTAGCCGTCTTGTTCAACAATTCACAGACTATTGACTAATTTTATGAGAGACAAGGAAGGTAAACAATTTACTGTTGGCATAACTTTGCATAAGTTAATAATCAAGAACTATAACCATAGTAATCGCTAGCGATCGCTCATGTCATCAATAAATTGCAGCCTATAAATTGAATTCATACTTCGTATAGAATTCAATTTCTAAAAATAGCGCATTTTCTCAATGAGTACATACTTGTTTGCAAAACGATTTGAAAATCGAAAATCAGTCCTAGCAAAGGTTTTAATTTTTTGTTTTGCTATAGAAAGAACGAAAATCGCTATAGTCTAGTGATGACGATTTTATGCTGCTGATTGAAAGAAATAAATCGAAAATCACTTACTGATAGAAGGGAATATACTTCTAGTTGTCTGAGGGATACTCATACCAAAGATAGGGGTGGGATCGAGCCCCGTAATCAGACGAAAATGAGTAGCAGAAACCTTTGGGTTAATTGTTTTATTTTCCCAAGATTTTAAAAGCTCATGCGATCGCTCTAGAAATTGAACACCACGTATAAGGGGAAAATTTCGCCAACCTTCAATCAGGACTTCTACAAGTGCTAACTCAATTTGTGGTGGTGCATAGGCTTGCAAGAGATCTTCTAAATAGTCATAAAAATCTTCATTATCATCGCCATCTAACTGATAGCTATCGACAATGTACTTGACTCTTTGGTGACTAATTTCTTCCCATATTTCCATAATGCTCTCAGCTTCTAGGTATTTATCCTGTGTAGCGATCACAATCTCTAAAATTTAGCAGGGACAATTTATGAATTGCTACTGCTGAGTCTTAGAGGATGAACTTTTGTTAGACAATACATTATTATGATAATTAAATAATAAATAGTATAACTGCATAATATAGATTCTGACATACCCAAATGATCCCTCAGAAATTAAGATTAAAAAATTTCTTGAGCTATCAACAATTAGCCTTAGATTTTAGTGGGCTGCATGTTGCTTGTATTTGTGGTGCAAATGGAGCGGGGAAATCCTCATTATTAGAAGCAATTTCTTGGGCATTGTGGGGAATAAGTCGGGCAGCGAGTGAAGATGATGTCATTCATGTTGGTTCTAAAGAAACTCAAGTAGATTTCACGTTTATCGCAGGTGGCGAAGTCTATCGGGTGATCAGAACGCGATCGCGCAATAGTTCAACCTCTCTAGAATTTCAGGTGCAGAGTGAAGGAAAATTTAAATCCCTCACTGAGCGCAAGGTGCGATCAACCCAGCAGACTATCATTTCGCACCTAAAGATGGATTATGAAACCTTTGTTAATTCGGCGTATTTACGTCAAGGTCGTGCTGACGAATTTATGCTGAAGCGTCCGAGCGATCGCAAACAGATTCTTGCGGATATGTTGGCTTTGTCGCAGTATGACGAGTTGGCGGAACGGGCGAAGGATATTGCAAGGACTAGCAAGGCAGAATCGGCGGTTTTAGAGAATTTATTGTTACATTTACGGGAGCAGATTCAATCAGGAGCGGAGATTGCGCCGCAGTTAGAAACTTTGCGATCGCAATTAACAGATTTGCAAGTGTGGGAAAGTCGCGATCGCGCCCGATTGCAAGTTGTGGAAGATTTGCAAAAGCAATATCAACATGTATCGCAGCAGTTGACTTGGCAACAGCAACAACATAATTCAATTACAGGAAATCTTGCTCAAGGTTCACGACAGCTAACGAACCTCCAAAAGCAATTGCAGCAGTTAGAGGCTAGCCTCGCTCAGCGATCGCAAATTTTGCAAGATTACGAACGCTATCAATTGCTATCTATGCAAGAATCTGAACTAGAACGCAAGTTGCAAAAATATCAACAACTTAGCGATCGGCGAGGAGAATTTAGTCATAAACTTGCGAGCTTGCAAAGTGAACTCAAGGGGCAATTACGCCATTATCAAGCGCAGTTAGAGGCATTGGTTCAGCAGGAAACTGAGTTAACGGTTATTCTCAATCGAGGCTCCGAAATTGAAGGCGCGATCGCCGAATTACACAAGGCAAGGGCAGTCTTACAGGAATTTGATCGCCTCCATGCTCAATCTACCCCCCTAATTCATCGTCATCAGGTGTTGAAGCATCAATTGGAACGAGAGCAAACTAAACTTTCGGCAAAACTCGAAGAACTAATTGCCAAAAGGGAACAGTTGTATTTGCAAGTGAAGAACCACGATCAATTGCTGATCAATGCTCAAGAGCTAGATCGCCAGATTGAAGCATTACAAAAAAAACAAGTTTATCAACAGCGTGTCCATGAAAAAGGGTTAGAACGGCGGGATTTTTTGGAAAGATTAAAAACAAGATTGGCAGATAGTGAAGCGGCTTTTCATAAATTAGAATCGAAAATGCGTCAGCTAACTGTACCAAATGCGCCTTGTCCATTGTGCGATCGCCCCCTCGATGCAGACCACTGGCAATTAGTGCAGAAAAAACACAAACAGGAATCTCGCGACCTGCAAGCAGATATTTGGGTGGTGAAAGAACAACAGGCAGCCTCTAATTGTGAAATTGAAGTGTTGCGAGAAGAATATCGTGTTTTAAAAAAGGAGCTTGCACCGCTTAATGATTTGATTCAGCGTAAGGGAACTTTGCAGGAAAGGCTCAAGGCGATCGCCGAGGCAAAGCAGAGGCTAGGGCAGATTGATCTAGAAATTGCGGCATTAAATGACTGTTTGCAAAATCAAAACTATATGCGTGAAGCGTGGGAGGAAATGGAACTCATTGATAAAAATATTCATAAATTCGCCTATGATGAAAAAAATCATGCCCTCGCCCGTGGTGATGTGGAACGATGGCGCTGGGCAGAGGTTAAACAATCGGAATTAAAAAATGCCCAACGACAAGCGGATAATCTCTCACAGAAAATCCCTGATCTGCAAACCAAAATTAATCAACTACAGGAACGCTTAACGAAAAATTTGATCGATCTAGAAGTCCAGCATGAACTCGAACAATGCGATCGCGCCCTCACACAGCTAGCCTACGAGCCTGACCACCATCAACAACTTCGCGCTCAAAAACAAGAACTTACGCCATCACTTCTGCGCTATCAAGAACTCACCCGCGCCGAACAGGAATATCCCGAAATCCAGCAACAGGTGAACCATTTGCAACAAACCCAAAACACCTATCAGCAGGAATTGCAAACTATCACGGCGCAAATTACACAATTACAGTCTCAAGTTCAAGCTTTGCAAGGCGATCATGCTCAGGAAATAAATGCTTTGCGCCAAAATCTGCAAAACTGGCGATCACAAATGGATATACTCCTTGCCCAAATCGGTAGCCTTCAGCAAGCCCAACAACAACTAGAGCAAAGTCGTCAACGGGAACAGGAAACCCTCGCTCAAATCGAACTAGCCCGTCATCGTCAACGCATTCATACCGAATTACATCAAGCCTTTGGTAAAAATGGCATTCAAGCACTGATGCTCGAAAATGTTTT
Organism: Pseudanabaena sp. Chao 1811; assembly: GCF_027942295.1. Lineage (NCBI taxonomy): Bacteria > Bacillati > Cyanobacteriota > Cyanophyceae > Pseudanabaenales > Pseudanabaenaceae > Pseudanabaena > Pseudanabaena sp. Chao 1811. The sequence continues at coordinate 3,795,535 of NZ_CP101416.1, read as the reverse complement.
ACCCCAAATTGAAGTAGAAGCAAATCAAATTCTCGCGCAACTCAGCGATCGCCAATTAAATGTCCGTTTTATTACCCAAAAATCTGGCAAAAAAAGCGATCGCATCATCGAAACTCTGGATATTGAAATAGCTGATACGAGAGGTACAAGACCCTACGAAACCTATTCGGGAGGAGAATCCTTTCGGATTAATTTTGCGGTGCGCCTCGCCCTTTCCCGTATACTAGCCCAGCGCAAAGGCAGTACGCTCCAAACCCTAATTATTGATGAAGGATTTGGTAGTCAAGACCAATTAGGATGCGATCGCCTTGTCAGTGCCATTAATGCGATCGCGCCCGATTTTGAATGTATTCTTGTAATCACTCATATGCCCCAAATGAAGGAAGCGTTTAATACACTCATTGAGGTCTCTAAAAATGATGAAGGCTCAACCGTCCAATTAGTGGGATAAAATTGTTAAAAATATTTCTATTTTAATAAATATCCTATAACTAAGTTATCATCCAAAAGCTTAAATCGATAAAAATAGGTTGATTAGGAATAATACTTTATCAGCGATCACTATAGGTAATCAGAAATAGATGATAGTTGCGGATAAAGTAAAAATAAATAGGTTGCAAGTTTATCTAAAAAATTTGACGAATAGTACATTTATCTTAGATACTGAAATACAATTATTAGATACAAAACTGTTAGAAACCAATGGCAAAAGTTAAGCAACCTGTCCAACTCTCTGGCGAAGCATTACTACAAAAAGTCAAAGAACTAGAGCATCTGTCAAAAGAAGAAAAAGCTAAAGCCTGCGGATACGCAACCATCACTAAAAATAATCAAGCTCGTGTTAACTTGATGAAATTTTATAATGCTTTGATGGAAGCAGATGGAGTTGAGCTTGAAGCTAAAGGTAGTGGCAAAGGTGGACGTAGTGCTAGTTACCGCGTAAGTGTACAGAAAAATGGCAACCTATTAATTGGCTCAGCTTATACACAACTGATGGGTTTAAAAGCTGGTGATGAGTTAGAAATTCGTCTTGGTCGTAAACATATTCACCTACGTCAAGTAGGTGCTGATGACGAAGAATAACGATAAAAAACAAGCTTACAATCCGAGCTTGTTTTTTATTTTTTAAGATGAAATTTTACCGCTTTCTACTTGAAAAATTCGGGCGGAGTTTAGCCATTGAGCATCAAACGATCCTAAATGAGTTGTGGTAATTATTGTTTGGACGCGATCGCCAATTGCATTTAATAGATGATCTTGTCTTTGTAGATCAAGTTCAGCTAGTACGTCATCTAATAATAATAGTGGTGGCTCTCCAATTACTGATTCGAGCAACTCTAACTCCGCCAGTTTTAAAGCAAGTACTAAAGTGCGTTGTTGCCCCTGAGACCCATATTCACGGGCAGGAGTATTATTAATCGTCAATACAACTTCATCACGATGGGGACCAACTAAGCTAGCACCTTGATGTTGTTCAACAATTGCTTTTTGTAAAAGTGCCTCAAAAAAAGCTTGATGAATATTTTCAACTGTATCCGTTGGGGCGAAGGAAAACTTGGGAACATAGGTGATTTCTAAATATTCACTACCACCGCTAATGGCTTGATGCCAATGTCTAGCGATCGGCGTTAATCTTTCTAGTAAACGCGATCGCCTTCTAATCAGTCTTGTCCCCGCAGTTACTAACTGAGCATCCCATAGTGCCATTTGTTGCGGCTCATAGTTAGTTTGTCCCTGCTTAATGGACTTCAACAAAGCATTCCGTTGTCGTAAAACTTGATTATATTGCTGTAAGAGATTGATATAGATTGGTTCTAATTGAATTAGCACAGTATCCAGCCAATTGCGCCGACTTTCAGGACTTCCGCGCACTAAGTCAAGATCTAGACTAGAAAACATAACGGCATTGAGATTACCTAAAAAGTCCAAATGCCTTGCCTGATTTACTCCATTTACAGTTAAGGTGCGCTTACCACTAGATCGCATTCGCATTCCCAATTCCACAGGATAGCTTTCGGGCGATCGCGATCGCTGACAGAGTGCCATAATTTCGGCAATCGCTTCCCCATTGCGTACTAAGTCTCGATCTTTACTCACACGGTGCGATCGCAAGGTTGCTAATAGCAAAACGGCTTCGAGCAAGTTCGATTTCCCTTGGGCATTGTTACCGACTATGACTGTTTTAGGCGCAGTGAAGATAACTTCTTGATCGATATAATTGCGAAACTGCTTGATGTGGAGAGATTTGAGATACATGCACGCAGGTGATGCTATTGGCAGACTCTCTAGGATAAAGCTTTTCTTTGGAATTGCAGCACGAATTTTTTAAGTTACAGAAAATGTAACGGCGATAGGCGATCGCAAATCATGTCCTAAGCTAAAAATGTAGCAATCTAGAGGTTTAGAAATTAGCATTATGCAAGCTTACAATCGCGCTACGATAATTAGTCTATTAGCTATAGTTTTGATGGGATGTACAATCGCAGATACTCCTAATCCTCAAATTTCACTAATTAGCACAGTAAGTCCATCCCCTACAAATACCGCTATAGCTCCCAAACCAATCAGCCGTAATCTTACTAACAATCGCACCAATAATCTCAAGGTAAAACTGGATGAACGATTAGTTAAGGCAAGTACTAGCTTTGGATTTAATCTATTTGAGCAGATTGCTAAACAAAATCCTAATAAAAATATTTTCATATCACCATCGAGTGTAGCGATCGCCCTATCGATGACCTATAACGGTGCGAGTGGCGAAACTCAACAGGCGATCGCTAAAGCCTTAGATTTACAAGGCATTGAAATCAATGATGTGAATGTCTTTAATCGAAACATTCAGCAACTGTTAGCGAATGGTGATAAAAACGTTGAGTTAAATATTGCCAATTCACTCTGGGCGCGGAAGGATATTGCTTTAGAACAAAATTTCTTAAATAAAGTGAAGGAGTTCTATCAAGCAGAAATTACTAATCTTGACTTCAGCGATTCTAATTCTGTGAATACGATTAATGCTTGGGTGAAGCAGCAAACCAAAGCCAAAATCGAGAAAATTGTCGATCGCATTAATTCTGATAGTTTACTATTTTTAATTAATGCTGTGTACTTTAAAGGTAAATGGGAAGCTCCCTTTGATCAAGCCCTTACCAAACCGCAACCCTTTACGCTCATCGATGGTACAAAAATCCAACATCCTGCCATGTCGAGATCGGGAGAATATCGCTACTACGATGCACCAACCTTTCAAGCAATTAGTCTTCCCTATGGCTCTGGACGTTTCAGTATGGAGATTTTCCTACCCAAACCAAAATCTAATTTAGGAGAATTCCAGCAGCAACTCAACGCTAAGAATTGGCAAGAATGGTCAACCAAATTCATCCGCAAAACTGGATCTATTCAATTACCCCGCTTTAAAGTGGAATATGAGACTAGTCTCAAAGAAACTTTGCAGAATTTAGGTATGGCGATCGCTTTTAATCCCAACAAAGCTGATTTTCGCAATCTCGCAACTACGAAGGCTTACATCAGTGATGTCAAGCATAAAACCTTTGTTGATGTCAATGAAGAAGGTACCGAAGCGGCAGCAGTTACTTCCGTTGAGATGCGCGTAACTTCAGCCAGACCTAGTGAAGAACCTCCATTTCAAATGATTGTTGATCGCCCATTTTTCTTCGCAATTAGCGATCGGCAAACTGGCACAATTCTATTTATGGGCATAATTCAAAATCCATCGTAAAAGAGAAGCCATGCTTTGCATGGCTTCTCTTTTGTTTTAACGAACGAAGGCAGGCATCACTTCAGCAGCAGTCATCAGACCGTAAATACCACGTTGGTGAAATTGTTTTCCAGCCTTGAGATAGCCAAAGGCAGGGCCGCATACATTTGCTGCCATGCTGGTTTCATCGCCGAGGGTGAAGGTGTGAGTGGAGATTTTGCCCTCAAAGGTACGACCTGTCAGTTTCATGTTTGTACTGAGGGGCTTCTTAGGATTGCGGGTGTCAACTACGCCGCCCACGGTGACGCGATCGCGATCGCAAATACCGACACGCTCTAGCATGATGTCATCGGCATGTTCCATATTTTCCAGCGAGATTAAGCCATTGGTCTTTTCGAGCAGTGCTTCTACTTCCTCGTCAGTCATGGCTTGGGCAATATCAACGGTATAGCCAGACATATGGGCAATATCTTCGCGGATGGTGGCGCGGTAGGCGTTCCAGTTGGCAATACCGACTCCGAAGGTGATTTCAACCTTGTGGACTTCTGCAAAACTTTGAGCCGCGATCGCAGCAGCAGCAGTCAATAAACCGGGGGTTGCACCACAACCAGACATATAAGTAATCCCTGCGGCTTCCAGTTCTGGGGCAAGGGCAATCATTTGTTCAACGGCACTGGTACGCTTGATGGCATCGACTAGCACACCTTTCCAACCTGAAGCGATGAATTGCTTGGCAACGCTTGCCATGAAGGTATTGGGTAGGTTGGGCAATGCGAGGAAATAACCATCAACATCTTTTGCCGTAGCGATCGCTTTATCAATACTGTCTTGGGTAAGAGTACCTAATCCTTCGAGATAGCCCAGTGAGCCTTGGTTTTGGTAAGTGGCGATCGCCTTGTTAGCATCTAGCCCCTGTGGGTCATAGGCAAAGCCTTCTTTGTCTGCTGCTACGACTAGTTGCATTTCCTGCTTAGCGCTGAGCAACTTTGCTGCCGCCTGACCTAATCCACCAAATCCTAAAATTCCAACTTTTAATGTCATTAAGTTTAACTTCGTTTATCGCTATGGTAGTTTACAATTCTGATCTGATCCTCTAATTTGCCATATTTTCGGACTCATTGGCAAACCAAATGTAATAAGTAGCTAGGCATAATTAAAAAATAGAACCAAAAGCTGTGGCGCACGCTGCGCGTGCGCCACAGCTTTTGGGGTTTTATATTTAATTGCGCCTAGCTACTTATCTCATTGAAAGCGAAAAATGAGACGAATCGCTTGGTGATTTTTGTCATTTGCCATCATTTTAAAACGTAGGTAGTCATTTCCCCTTTTCCTTTGATAACAACTCGATCGCGGACTTCAAAATGATAGCGATCGCGTAAATATTGATAGGTACTTTCTGAAACTTGAATGCAGCCTGCAATCCCGTGAGATTCCATACGGCTTGCGGTATTGACGGTATCACCCCAAAGGTCGTAAGTAAATTTTTTGATGCCAATTACACCAGCTACAACTGGTCCCGAACTGATACCAATGCGAATTTTGAGATTTTGGTGACATTCTTGATTGAAAAGATTTAATTCCTTTTGCATGGCGATCGCCATTTCGATTGCTGCTTGAGCATGATTATCCTGAGCAAAAGGTAATCCTGCCACTGCCATGTAGGCATCGCCAATGGTTTTGATTTTTTCTAATCCATACTTTTCGGCGAGACGATCAAAGCGGGAAAAGATTTGATTGAGAAAACCAACGACTTCTTCAGGAGGTATTTGGCTCGAAAGTACTGTAAACCCGACGATATCGGCAAATAAAACGCTTACTTCTTGGAAGTTGTCAGCAATCAGATCAGATTCTAATTTTAAACGATCGGCGATCGACTGCGGTAGAACATTGAGCAGTAAGCGTTCCGAGCGTTCTTTCTGTTCTTCTAATTCCTTCTTGGCGAAGAATTCACTCTGTTGTAGACGTTCGTACAAATAAACTGATATATCTCCCATGATACAAATCCAGCCAATAAACATGAAGATTAGAGAAATGGGTAGTATCAATTTCCCTAAAGTGAGGCGATTGCTCAGTCCAAAAATATCGCTCACGCTATAGCCAAAGTAGTTACTAATCAAAAAGTAGTTAACAAAGGTAAATAGCTGTATAGCTAAATGTAAATGCCAGCACACAGGTACAAGAGTGGCTTGGGCAACAAATACCAATACCCAAGGTATGAAAAAGGGCGCAATAATTCCTGCTGATGACGCATTAATCTGCATCGTCAATATAATCAGGGTCGGGACAATGAAGAAGATCGGATAGACATAGGTATTGGCAAAGCGCGATCGCAATAGGAAGAAAACTGCGATTAACACAGTCTCAATACTCAAATCTAAAGTAAGGCTAATGTCAGTTTTGAGAGGAATATCCCCTTTATTCCCCGTTAAGGCAAATGCCATAAAGCTCAAAATGCAAACTGCCGCGATCGCAGTGACAATCTGTAATCTCTTTCGCACAAATTGCGATCGCCACCGCAAATACTCAGCATTCATAGTTTTTAGATTAGGAAATAGCAATCTATTTACACACTTTATTGCAAATTTTGGGAATGATGGGTGATTCTTGGCTTTGGTTCTATTTTTTAATTATGCCTAGCTATTTATGAGTTGTATTACAAGTTGTAATTTGCTGTAAGTGTAATTTGTCGTAAGCTTGATGCAGATTGCTTTTAGACAAATTGTGAATTTAGATAAATCTCAGCCTTGGTTCCAACCTGAACTAGTGCAACATATTCAGCTTCTCTGCTATAGCTTTCAGCATTGGACTGGAACCCCATTAATCCTAATCTCCAACGATCAGTCATCCTTAGAAGTCGCCAATTTACTGTTTAATGCCGATTTTGTGGTGGTTTCTCACGGTACTCAAGCCGATCCAATTCTGAACTATGGAAATCAAAAGGCTCTCGATCTCTGGAAAATGGATTGGCAAACTTTCATATCTACACCATCACGCTATACGGCTGAACCTCTAAAACGTGACGAAAGGGAAAAAATCCTAGTACAGGTAAAATCTCAGGGCTATATCAACAACTATCGCGGTATTCGGATTGCGAGTAATGGCGATCGCTTTTATATTAATCAAGCAATTATCTGGAATGTGGTCGATCAAGAGGGGAAACTCTGGGGACAAGCTGCAACTTTTCGAGATTGGGAAGCGATCGCCCCACAATGGATTAAGTAGCTGGACGCAATTAAATATAAAACCCCAAAAACTGTGGCGCACGCTGCGCGTGCGCCACAGTTTTTGGCTCTGGTTTTTAATTATGCTCAGCTACTTAGTACACCCATAGAATGCACTGATTTTTAGGTTTGCCCAGCAAAGCACAGCTTTATGATTCAAGCATGTATTAAAATTATTAACGATTAGATAAGATTTACGACAAAGTCTTTACACTGCTCACTCCAATAGATACCCCGCCGAGTTTATGATTATTGCAATTCCCGAACCACTTCAAACGGTGGTGACCTTTGCTCACCCCATTCTCATGACCCTGACCCTCATTTTGGCATTGTATGCAGGTTACGTTGGGTGGCAATACCGCAGAATTCGTAGCACTGAGGGCGAAGAGAAAAAAGCGCTGATCTCCAAGAAATATAACCTCCTCCATCACAATCTGGGTTCGGTGTTTTTATTGTTAATGGTGGCAGGTGCGATCGGTGGTATGGCTGTAACTTACAACAACAATGGCAAGCTGTTTGTAGGAGCGCATTTGATTGCTGGTTTAGGACTCACATTCTTAGCTGCATTATCGGCGGCGTTAGCACCTATACTGCAACAGGGCAAGGAATGGGCGAGGAGTACTCATATTGCAGTTAATACTGTATTAGTTGGCATTTTTGTATGGCAAACCCTGACAGGCTTTGAAATTGTCCAGAGAATTCTCGAACAAATGTCTAAAGCTTCATAACAAAAAAGCGGCGCTTCGCGCCGCTTTTTTGTTAACGGTAGTTTGTGAATTGGAGAGCGAGGGGGAAGTCTTCGCCTTTTACGAGTTGGATAATTTCTTGAAGTTCATCTTTTGATTTGGAAGTAACTCGCAAAGCATCACCTTGAATAGAGGCTTGAGCTTTAGGGAAATTATCGCGGATGGTTTTAGAAAGTTTTTTAGCTTGATCTTGCTCAATACCCCGCTTGAGTTTAATCTTTTGGGTGACACGATTACCGCTAGCGGATTCGATTTCGCCATAGTCAAAGATTTTTAGAGATAGGTTACGCTTGATTGCTTTAGATTGCAACACATCAACAACCGAGGTAAGTGTCATTTCACTATTAGTTTTGATGGTTATGAGTTCTTTTTCAAGTTCAACTTCTGTATTTGTACTTTTTAAGTCATAGCGACTAACAATTTCACGGCGAGTTTGATCGATCGCATTGACAAGTTCTTGATGATCAAAATCGCTAACGATGTCAAAGGAATAACTGGAAGCCATAGATTTATTTCAGGTTTTATTGATCACAAAGCAGCAGGAGCAGCAGCAGTGTTTTGCGTTCCTCATCCTACCAAAAAACGGTAGTCCTAAATGGTTTGTGGAAGCTCACCCCGAAGGGGTGAGCTTCCACAAACCTATTCCCATAGTCGCCGACCTTCCTCACCATGTAAGCGATCGTGGGTATCCCGCAAAAGTCTAGGGATTTCAAGATTTTCAGGACATCTTGGTAAGCAGTCGCCACAGTCAGTACAGCGAATGGCTTTATTCCCCGGAAACCAATGTCCTGCATTCTCAAACATTTTATAGCGATATTTCCCAAACTCCACCATATCAAAGCCGATCGCTAAATTTCTGAGTCTGAGGACTTCAGGAATATTAATGCCTTCGGGACAGGGTAGGCATTGATAACATTGTGAACAGCGATCGTTTTCTAAGAGTGTGTAGCGGCGATTCATGCAATCGAGAACTGCGGCTTCTAATTCAGACATCGGGGCATCGTTATCCCATGCGTCCTGATGGGAATCTACTTCGCTAGGGTTGGCTGCACCAAGGCTGAGGGTATGTACACGCGGATCACACAGCAAAAAGCGATCGCACATGTATAAGGCTGTATATGGATAGCAAACACCTGATAGTTCTTCGGAAGGGTTATAGAGCATCCCGCCTTTATCCGATGGCGAAATGATAAATACCCCCATATCCTTTTCATGGGCGAGTTGTACCGCAGGGGCATTACGCTGATTGAAGTAGTAATAATGTAAGTTAACGGACTCAAATAAGTCAGTACGAATCGTGTCTAAAATTACTTCAAGTGAACCGTGGGTAGAAAAGCCTACATGTCCAATCATCTTTTGCTCGATCGCTTCCCTAACCGCTTTCATACATCCATTGGGATCTTTCACCAGATCGAGATGTTCGTATAGATTAATCCCATGAATATCGAAGTTATCGATATAGTCCACATTCATCTTTTTGAGGGACTGTTCGATTTGCCGACGCATAGAGTCTGCATCTTTGGTAGGACCAATTTTGGTCGTCAGATAAAAGCGATCGCGTTGCTTGCTAAGCCCATTTCGCATTGCCTGACCAATGAATTCCTCACTCTTGCCATAGCCCTGCGCTGTCTCAATATGGTTAATGCCAACTTCTAAGGCGTGCCAAATCGTTTTTTCTGCATTCGCCGCAGATTCTAAATAGCGCATTGCTCCTAAGGAGAATACGGACAAAAGCATCTCAGTTTTGCCAAAACGACGATAGCGCATAATTCATTCACTAAATGTGATTAGGATTCTGCAATTTAATAAGGAACCAAGTTTTTTGTGGCGCGGCGAAGCCGCACCACAAAAAATCGGTTCCTTATTTCCCTGCATGTCCCTTAATTTTATAGGGATGACGCAAAAATGATGGGAAATCATTATTTTAAATTCATAAATTGAAGTATAGCTTGGAGTTTCCAGCAACGGCTTAAAGGAGTCTAGAGAAATATTTGAAAGTGCGACTTAGTCGCGCTTTCAAATATTTCTCTGGATTTCAAGTCAGCGCAAAGCGCTGTAATTCTAAAGTGCATGAATTACATTGGTAACTACGCCCCAAATATGGAGATCGGTATGTTCATCAATCTCAATAGGTTTAAAAGCTTCATTCTCAGGCATAAGCCATAGTTTATCTCTATCCTTACGAATTCTTTTTACCGTTAATTCTCCATTCACCACGGCGATCACAACTTGACCATTGGTAACTTCAATCGAGCGATCGACAATCAACATATCATTGGGATGAATCCCTGCATCAATCATTGATTCTCCAACCACACGCACCAGATATGTGGTTTCAGGATGCTTCACCAGATGACGATTGAGATCAATATTATCATCCACATAGTCTTCGGTTAGAGTAGGAAGCCCTGCTGCAACTGGGTTGAGATATAGAGGCAAGCTCACCTTAGTCTTTCTTTCGGGCTTGAAGATGGATTGAACCATAGTTCCTAATTCGATTTCTTGGCTTCCCCCAGCCAAAGCCGCTAAAATTTCGTCAGCTATTCTGATGGGTAGTCGTACAGCTTTAGTAGCTTCACCGTATTTTCCAGTCCCTTGAGGGCGACCTGCACCTGCGCGTTTTCCTCCTCTTGGCATATTATTTTCTCCAGATTTATCGCTTTATTTATGATTTTTGGGGTAGTACTAAACTGGTAAGGGTGGACTACGCTTCGCGCCGCCTACCACTATCATGTAAATCTAGGACTACCAAAGATGGCAGGATTTTTTAAGGCTTAGGAGGTGTGCCAGAAAGCAATGTAACTCCTAAGCTCTAGATTTTTGTAAAGTGCAGTCCAAAGCACAACACTTGAGATCGATACATGAATAACGTACGCTTATCATCAGAGTATACGCAAAAATTGCAATTTATGACATAAAAAATAGAAAAAAGCAGAACTTAATGTCAAAAATCTGCTTCCATTGGTAGCATTTTACAAATCGATTCAGGAATTTCCCAATGAATCATGTAACATCAGAAACATATTGCGATCGCTACTACAGGTCTTTGCGCCAAATAAAAACTGACTTTTTGCTACAAGCATTACGAATTTGAGTTTGAATGTGGGTAGTGGCTTAGGAAATATGGGTGGTATACCGTCCGTATTCACTAAAATGCTGCCATCTTTGGCACTACCGTATAAGTGAAAGAATTATAAGTACGACATTTAGTTAGACATGGTAAAAGATGCAAGATCGAGATGAATCCTCGCAGTCTACGGTTCTCGAAAAAGAATCAGCGAAAAAATTGAAATTTGCCAAGAATAGTGGATTTCAGGTAGAACTAAGACGACGGGTTGACGAACTTTTTCAAAACAGTAATCTCAAAGAGCGTGATTGTCCCCAAATGTATGCCAAGACCGCGACCCTGTTAATTGGCTTTTTTGGAACCTATGCAGCCTTAATTTTTTTAGCCCAGACATGGTGGCAGGTTGTTCCGCTATGTATCTTGATGGGTGTGATCACCGCAGGTATTGGGTTTAGCATTCAGCATGATGGCGCTCATCACGCCTATTCCAATTCCCTATGGGTAAATAAACTCATGTCGATGAGCCTCGATCTCATCGGTGGTAGCTCTTATATTTGGCATTGGAAACATGATGTTTTACATCATACCTATACCAATATTGCAGGCTATGACATGGATTTAGAAGTGGGAATGTTTGGAAGGCTTTCTCCATCCCATCAAAAACTTCCATTTCACCGTTGGCAGCATTATTACCTATGGCTGTTATATGGTTTTCTGGCAATCAAGTGGCATTTTTTCGATGATTTTAATAACTTGATTACTGGCAAAATTAGCGATCGCAACTATCCTCGCCCCAAAAATAGCAATTTAGTCACCTTCTTTGCGGGCAAGTTAGTATTTCTGACGATTGCTTTCGTGATTCCCTCACTATTTCATTCGTTTTGGCTGGTTTTAGCTAGCTATAGTCTCGTCGCATTTACCCTAGGTCTTGTCCTAAGTGTTGTCTTCCAATTAGCCCATGTGGTCGAAGAAGCAGATTTCCCTATTCCTGATGCAGAGACCTGTTTAATTGAGAAAGATTGGGCAATTCACCAAATCGAAACTACAGTAAATTTTTCACGGAACAATCCCTTTCTAACTTGGTTGCTCGGTGGTTTAAATTTTCAAGTCGAGCATCATCTCTTCCCCAATATTTGCCATATCAATTACCCTGAGATCTCCAAAATAGTTGAGCAAACCTGCCAAGAATTTGGGGTGAGATATAACTATCACCGTTCCTTCTGGGCGGGTTGCCTCTCCCACTTCCATTGGTTACGCCGCATGGGAACTTCTTTCTAATCAAATACCAAAGATTTAAAACCCAGATTATTGGTTCTCCCGCGTAGCGGGAGAACCAATAATCTGGGTTTAGTTTATGACAAGCAATTGACACAGGAATTTATTCAACGCATGATAGATTCGCGAAGTCGGAATCATTATATTTACCCATGCCTGAATTGATCGATCAAGTTGCATATCAACAACGCCCCACATGGGATGAATATTTTATGCTGCTCACTAAACTTGCTGCCATGCGATCTACATGCTTAGCCTTTCCTGTGGGCGCAGTAATTGTTAAGGACAAGCAAGTATTGGCTACAGGCTACAACGGCTCCCCATCAGGTTCTGTGCATTGCACCACCCAAGGCTATTGCTATCCCAATGTCAGTACTTGTGATGCGAGTAAGGAATTCCCCTCAAGGGCGGTTCATGCTGAAGCTAATGCGATCGCCCAAGCTGCAAAACATGGTATTTCCACCGATGGCGCAAGTATTTATGTAACTTTAGAACCCTGCATTTCCTGTCTAAAGTTGGTAGTATCGGCAGGTATTCGCGAAGTTTACTACGAGACTAGTTTTAATAAAGGGAACAATGCCGCACTCTGCCAATCATTTGTGGCGGAAGGACTAGTGATGCTGAAACAAATTACGATCTCGCCATCAGTCCTGAAAAGAGCCGATTTATTTCTCAATTCTCCTACTTCGGAACTACGGTTGTTTACGCAGGAGTGAGGTTAGGATGATCGGTGCAAAGTGCTATCCATTCTGACGGATTATGACCTTTACTTAGAAATTGGCTATGAGTGATGATAAAAGGCAAATTTTGTTAGCAGTACGTGGTACAACTCAAGAAAGCTTAAGGGAAATGCGATCGCGGGTTTTTAGCATTGTGAGTACTGCCATCACTCTGTTTACAGTATTTATTGGTTGGATTGTCCAACGGGTGGCTAAGTTCTCTCTTCCTGAAACACTTCTCTTTGTTTGTATTATCTTGATGTTTTGGATTGGTAACTTGCTGATCTTGATCGATATTCGGAGAGGATATATCAAAACTATGGGTATTTCGGTTCGCGTCGAAAAAGCTTTAGGTCTATACGAGACTAAGGTGTTTGATGAGGAAGATGAGTCACTATTTCCATCCAGTTACCTGAAGCCGATTAAGGGTAAGCATTTTCAAAAGTTTGAATTGATTCTCTCCTTTTCTGCGATCGCTTCGATTTTGATTGTGATTATTAAATATATTTATTAGGGCTTATATGCGACAGCCAAATTCCCGATCAAATATCAAACCTGTTTTTGTGAGAGTCTGCCAAGCGATCGCAATCCCCTATCTCACAATTGGCTTATTAGTTGGTTGCAATACAGGCGATCGTCCTAAAGATGCAAACAGTCAAAAGCTAGCAGGAACTTGGGAATTTAAAAATCAAGATGGAGCTAAGGCAGGAACAGCAATTTTTGATACAAAAAATGGTATTGATGGCGATATCTATATTTTGAGTAATGATTTGCCAGAGGGTAAAACGGCGATCGCTGGTAAATATAAAGCCAATCCTAATAAGTATCCACCAGAACTTGATCTGACTTTTGGGGATCTCACTACGCAAACGATCTATGAAATTGGTAACGATGGACAGCTAAAAATTGCCAATGCTGTTCCCGATCAGCCTCGTCCCACCACTTTAGATGCTCAACCCCAACTGTTGACTAAAGTTTCGGAAAACACAACCATTGACCGTAATATCAAAATCCTGCGATCGCCAGATTTAGCTGCTTCATCAGCATTGATTCACGAAGCTGAGAGTAAGTCCTATATTCGCGCCATCATGCGATCGCAGCAGCAAATATTTCAAGAGAAGGGACAATTCTCAACGGATATCAATCTATTATCATCAGGATTAAAACTTAACTCGGAATTCTATAATTACCAAGCTACGGTATTGGATACAGCTTCAGGATTACTAGTCCAAAATACTGCGATTCCTGTTAAGGAGGGACTTAAAGCTTATACGGGCATTGTCTATGCGATCGCTAGCGATAACCAAAATCAGAAGGTCACGAAACTATTGATGTGTGAAAGCAATCTTGCCACCCGAAATCCTCCATCTCAAGTTCAAAAACAGGATGAAGGATATCGATGTCCAAATACATATACTTCAATTAGTCCATAATTTACCCAAAACACAAGTAGCGGCGCTTCGCGCCGCTACTTGTGTTTTGGGTTTTATGTCCTAAGTAAGCCAGCTAATAACTTACGGTAACTGCCAATGCGGTAGATATTGTTGAATCAGTTGTCTGACTTGTTTTAATCTCACAGGTTTAGTTAGATATTCATTAGCTCCTGCGTTGAGGCAACGCTCTCGATCATCGGGCATTGCCAAGGCTGTCAAAGCAATAATGGGAAGATTTGCAAAACTACTGTCGGCGCGAATTTGGCGAATGGCTTCTAACCCATCCATTTCAGGCATTTGAATATCCATTAGTACTAAGTCTGGTTGGCATTGCTTGATTAAGTGCACTGCTTCTAATCCATTACGACCGATCGCCATTCTTAGTCCGTAAGCCTCTAAATAGCTGAGCATGGTTGTAATGTTAGCCTCGTTATCTTCAGCAAGTACGATCAATGGAGCTTTGATATTTTGATGGGTAGGAATCACCAGTGCAGTTGCTGGGGCTTTTTCGGGAATTTCTATAATGCTATTTATGGATTGTTGTAGTTGTATACGGTTAATTGGTTTAACTAGATAATTGGCGGCTCCGAGCGCAAAGCCTTTAGGTCGCTCGTCAATGATAGAAACAATCACTACTGGAATATTTTTGGTAAGTGGATTGCGTTTTAGCTCAATCAATACCTCCCACCCTGGTAAATCTGGCAGTAAAATATCAAGAATAATCAAGTCGGGTTTCATTGCGAGTACGACATTAATCACTCCATGCCCCCAAGGATGTACTAATGTCTTAGCGCCTATTTCTTCCAAATAGCGGGAAAGTTGATTGGCGGCAATTTCATTGTCTTCGATAATGAGTGCCTGTTGGATCGATGATGGATGATCATCTCCCGATGATGCGATCGCATTAAACTGAGACGAGAAATTAGTTTGACAAGGAAGAGTTACAGTAAAGCAACTGCCTTGATCGAGTTCACTTTCTAGGATAACGCTGCCACCATGTAGTTCCACAATTCGTCTTACTAGGGATAGTCCTAATCCCGTGCCAGAATAACGACGAGAGAGTTTACTATCAATCTGCACAAAGGGATGAAATAGTTTATCCATTTGATCGGCGGCGATGCCAATCCCATTATCAGAGATGGCAAATTCTATTTTTTCAGGTTCAGGACAGTTTACAGATAGTTTTACCTTACCGCCTTCGGGCGTAAATTTAACGGCGTTATTTAGTAAGTTAATCAACACCTGCCGAATTCGACGCTCATCTAGTCCGATATGGTCAATATTTTGAGCAATATCGCAGCTTATCGCGATATTTTTCTTATATGCCATTTCTTTGACGAAACTCAGACTATCTTTGCATAGCTGCTGAATTTCAACGGAACTTATTTCTAGTTCCATTTTACCCGCTTCGATTTTTGACAGGTCAAGAATATCGTTGATTAGGTTTAATAGATGCTTGCCGCTACTATCAATCAGGTTGACAGATTGTTGCTGTCGATTATTAAGCCTGCCATGAAGCTCTTCGATTAAGACTTCTGACATTCCTAGAATAGCGTTTAGGGGTGTGCGGAGTTCATGGCTCATACCCGCAAGGAATTCATCTTTTAGTCGAGCGGCTCTGGATAGCTCGGCATTAGCAAGGCTGAGCCTGTCAGAGCTTAACCGTAACTGTTCCTCAGCTTTTTTGCGATCGCTAATATCTTTATGAGTCCCCACAATTCGCAATGGTTTACCATCCTTATCACGAGCTACAACCTTGCCAAAGTTGGCAATCCATTTCCATTCCCCTGACTTGGTTTGAACACGATACTCGAAGGCATAGGGATTATCACTATTTTGAAGATGCGCGTCGAGCAAATCGAATACCCAGGGCTTGTCATCGGGGTGAATTAACTTGTCCCAAATGCTCACATTAATAGACAATTCATTCTCTGTATAGCCCAACATTGCTAGCCAGTTTTGGTTTACATACACTTCACCAGTAGCAATTTCCCAATCCCACAACCCATCGCCAGTGCTTTCTAAAGCAAGCTTTAAACGTTCTTCGCTAACTTGGAGAGCCTCTTCTGCTTGTTTCCAAGCTGTGATATCCCGACCAACGGCTTGCAGTTCTAACGCATTTCCATTCTCATCAACTAATAGATGGTTATTCCACTGTGTCCATCGAATCTCACCATTGGCGACCACCCGATTGGTAATCGTCGCAATTGGATTTGCAGCCGTGATCGATTGTATTTGTTGATTAACGTATTCCAAATCATCTGGAAACACAACGGGAGCAAAGCTTTTGTTAATAACTTCCTCCCGTTTCACTCCGAAGTAACGACAATATACGTCATTGACAAATACAATCTTACCGTCAGGGCAATAGCGGAGGATTAGTTCGGTCTGATCTTCAACAATCGCGCGATATCTGGATTCACTTTCCTGTAATGCTAATGTCCTCTGCTCTACCTTAGTTTCTAGTTCCTGATTCAATCGCTGTAGTTCTTGATTCTGTGCGATTTGTTGTTGACTAAATTTTTTAATTTGATTTTGGGAGCTAACGAGTTTTAGTATTAGCCAATTGAAAGCAATCATTACACCCGTATAACCCACTAACTGCCATACATTTGCAGTAGATATCTCCCAAGTATAAAGAGGAAGGAGGAAATAAAAGTCAATTGCTATCGTAGATAAGAAAGTTGTGGTCAATCCCGCATATCTACCACCATACCAAGTACTTAGGGCTACCGCTATGCAAAAGAAAGCAATAATTGGAGAACCCTGCGGGTATTGCAAGAAAAAGTGACTATAGAAATAAGTCAATAGGGTCGCGATCGGTACTAATAGTATGGCGATCGCATAAGCTCGTATTCTGTAAGACGCTCTGGAAATCATATAACCTGCTAAACAATACGGTAGAACAATTGATAGATGTTTGCCGACACAGGAGCGCCAATAACGATATTATAAGTTGATTAACATTTAAATTACATGAATTATCTATGTATTTTACCCAAATAGTAAATATTCCTAAAAGAGGATGGTGGCATATCACGTCACCATCCTCTTTTAGGAATAACAGATTTAATAACAAACCATAAAGAAGAATAACCGCTAATTGCTGTCTATTCCTCTTTAGAAAAGCCTTTCTAGAAAGGCAATTTATCGTGACTATTGATTCAGAACTTCGATCGCAGCCTTTACACCAGCACCAGAGGTGAAATTAGTGTAACCAAGCGCCGAAATCGATGCTTCGAGAGCCGCAATTGCAGTGAGAATATCGCGATCGCCGACAAAGCCTAAATGTCCAATGCGGAAGATCTTGCCATTGAGGTGATCTTGACCACCAGCCATGACAATATCAAACTTCTTCTTGATCGTGGCGCGAATCTTTTCTGCTTCTAATCCTTCGGGAGGAACTACCGCTGTAATCGAATGACTAGCAGCATCATCGGGAGCTAATAGCCCTAGATTTAGAGCCTTGACTGCTGCACGAGTCGCATCACGATGGCGCAAATGACGGGCAAAGATATTTTCCAAACCTTCCCTTTGCATAATTTCTAAGGAAGCCTGCAAAGCCATGACCATATTCACTGAAGTCGTGAACGGGGTAGAGTTTTTCGCAGCATCCTTACGCGCCTTGCCCAAATCTAGATAGAACTTAGGTAGGTTGGCAGTTTTATAAGCCTCCCATGCCTTGGGACTAACAGCCACAAATCCTAATCCAGGGGGAATCATATAACCCTTTTGCGAACCAGAGCCGACTACATCTAAACCGAGTTCGTCGATAGGAATATTAATCGCACCTAAGCTAGTTACCGCATCGACAATAATTAAAGCCTTTTCATGGGCTTTGACATGGCGATTGATGGTAGCAAGATCATTAAGTACACCTGTCGAGGTTTCACTATGGGTAATGATTACGGCTTTGATTTCTTTATTGGTATCAGCCTCTAGCTTGACACGGAAATCTTCAGGATTTAGCGGCTTACCCCACTCAGCTTTGATAACTTCAGCATTTACGCCATAGGCTTGACAGACTTCGACCCAGCGTTCGCCAAACTTGCCATTATCACCAACAAGGACGCGATCGCCTTTGCTTAAAAAGTTAATGATGCCTGCTTCCATCGCACCAGTTCCGCTAGCGGTGAGGATTAATACATCATTAGTTGTTTGGTGTAGCCATTTGAGCTTGGCAGTCACATCTGCCATGATCTTGCTAAAATCGCCGCTACGGTGTCCGATCGGAGCTTTTGCCAGAGCCAACAGTGCCTGTTCAGGCACAGGTGTTGGACCTGGAATCATTAACATCAACTTATCTTCCATGAGTCGAAATCTTGTAATGCTTGGTTAAATACTAGATCTAGTATTGTACGCATTAAATAGACACTACAGCGCGTTACGCTGAATTAAAAACCAGAGAAATTTTTGAAACCTTGACGAAGTAGTGCTTCCAAAAACACTTCAAGCTTCAATAATCTCTAGAACCTAGATTTAATCAAGAACCAGATTTTTTGTTTTCGCCACGCCACCAAACATCAGTTTCTTATTTGACTGTGCGCTCTTACAGGAAAATACTTAAATCAGCTTGCCAAACCTTGAACTATCTTGAACTATGATGAAATCTAGATATTTGTTGCTGTTAATATTTCGTAATATAAAAAGCACCATAACTAATTGAGTCACTATGAACTAAAAATAACCACAGGATATCCTAAGTATCTATCTCCATCTATCTCCAAGAATTAATGATCGCAACTTTCTCTAATCACAATACAAACTTTTAGATATGCCTGATTTCCAAGTTGATTCTGCCAAACTCTACGAGACCTTAACATCTCTCTATCATAAATTGTCAGCGTTAGAGCAACAGATCATCCGCACTTGTGCGATCGCCTATGAACCACTGAATCGTACTGTCATTCTAGACTGCCTGATCTATTTTGGAGTTAAGGATAAGGATAAGCCTCTATCGCCCATTGCTTTAAAAACATATATTGATCGCCTCTTAAAGTTAAATCTACTCAATCAAGATCGTTCTCAAGGTGTGCAATGTAATTCGTTGTTGGTTGATATTGCTGTCCGCGATGCCATTCAGAAAGGAAAGTTTGAAGAAATTGTCGAAGTCATCGAAGCAAAAATACCAGTACCATCCTACGGCAAGATAGGTTCACGTACTTTCAGGAGTGAATCACAGTTTGTTCGCGAAGTCAGGATTGGGATTTATCGGCAGGATGTGGATTTTGTTGCTAAGCAATTTGATGATTTCTACCGATTTGGCTATTCTCAACAGAAAATCACCTTAGATGCAATTCTATTTCAAATCTGTAATAATCCTTTTGATCCAGACTGGTTTCAAACCCTAGATTCAACATTTTATGAGGTCGGCTTAAGCACCATTCTTAGCAATGGAATGCTTAAGTTAAAAAATACCGATCAAGCTTTAGCCCTATTGCAAAGAAGTTTTCAAGAAAATAGCGATCGCTGCACTGATCCCTTGCTATTGGTATTAATCGAACAAAGCCTATTGCGTGCGGATTTAAAAACTGCTCAAGCTGCCTATGATCGCCTGTCCAGTGACTACAAAGAGGCAGGTAATGCCTTACTCTCTTGGCTACATTTTCTGAAAGGCGATCGCGCTTTAGCAATTACACAATTTCGCCTATCCCTCAAATCGATCCGAAAAGCTACAGGTAAACGTCAAATCTATTTCAGTGGTGAACCGGGATTGTTTTTTATCCTAGCGCTGATTCAGGAGGGAACAGCCGAGAGTATGCGTGAAGCTGAAGGTTATGCCGCACTGATGGTGAAGCAAACTCACCATTGGTTGCAAATCACCTATAGCAGACTGCAAAGGGTTTTGAAGTTTCAATTGGGGGATATTCCTCAAAAGGATCTACTCAGTAATGAATATCTCCATGATCATACCCAAAGCCATTGCTTAGAAGTGTTTTTTAGTGCGCTTTGTCTCTATTGGGTCAACCCTGAAAAAGCGCGAGTGGATTTATCAAGGGTTCTACAACCATTACTCAAACAATCAGTAACCGCTGGCTACCATTGGCTCTCAATGGAAACTGCTGAACTTTTAGGAGAACTGTCCCCTAATTCCATCCATCAAAAACACGCTCAAAAGTTACGCCAAGAGACTCAAATCCCTACAATTGTCAACCTCATCCGTCCAAGGGAAACTTGGGAACTGAGCCTTAATGCGTTGCTCAATCTCACCAAATCGCCACAGGAGACAAGCAAGGCAGCCAATAATTCACCCCAGCGTCTAGTATGGCTAATTAGCTTTGTGAAGGGGGGCTATACCGTACAGCCGAAGGAACAGAAGATTAATGCTAAAGGAGTCTGGAGCACGGGACGGAATATTGCTCTCAAACGCCTCAAAGAAAATAGCCATGAGTTTCCCTATCTAACACCACAGGATATTATTGCCTGTTCCCATATCCAAGCCTATTCCTCCTATGGCTATTATGGACAGTCGCAATATGAATTTGATGAAGAGACAATCTGCGCTTTAATTGGACATCCGCTTGTGTTTTGGGAAGACTCGCCCACAACTCGTGTAGATATCGTCAAGGGTGAACCAGAACTATTGGTCAAGGCGGGAAAAGGCGATCGCCTATTTTTAGAGTTTTCGCCAGAGTTAAAGGATGGTCAGAGTTTTGTTGTCACCAAAGAAAGCCCTACTCGCCTCAAAGTTACACAGGTGAATGAATCCCATCGGCGGATCACCGAAATTATTGGGCGCAAAAATCGTCTTGAAATTCCTGTTGCCGCGAAAGATAAAGTTCTCGAAGCGATTCATTCGATCTCTTCAATTGTGACGGTACATTCTGATATCGGCGGTGGCGTGAGTGATGCGGAGGAAGTGCCATCGGACAGCAAGCCCCATGTGCATATTTTGCCCTCAGGGGATGGTCTAAAAATTGCCATCCTTGCGCGTCCCTTTGCTAATGCTGGCTCTTATTATCGTCCGGGGACTGGTGGTGCAACCGTACTTGCCGAAATCGATGGTAAACGTTTGCAAGCGACAAGGAATTTAAAAGAAGAGAAAAAACTTGCCAATGAAGCGATCGCTGCTTGTCCCACCCTCAGCAATTTTGAAGAAGAGGAAAGTGAATGGGTCATTGATGATCCTGAGTTTTGCTTGGAACTCCTACTAGAATTGCAAGCCTTAGGCGATCGCATTGTTTTGGAATGGCCAGAAGGCGAAAAGATGCGAATCAGTCATCGTGCTGGTTTTGGCGATTTCCGTATGTCGATCAATCAAAGCCGTGATTGGTTTGCTGCCGAAGGGGAGTTACGCCTCGGTGATGACCAAGTGATTGATATGCAGCGCCTATTGGAATTGCTGGACAAAACGCCTAGCCGCTTCATTCCCATTGGTGATGGTCAGTTTATCGCCTTAACCCAACAGTTCCGCAAACGCTTAGATGAGTTCCGTCGCCTATCGGAGAAGCATGGTAAAGGCACGAGATTCCATCCTTTAGCAGCTTTAGCCCTTGAAGATTTTGTTGATGAAATTGATGATCTGAAAGTCGATAAGCATTGGAAAGCCCATATTAAAAGAATCAAAGAAATGCGGAACTTTGAGCCGCAGCTACCATCAACCTTGCAAGCCGATCTCCGCGATTATCAGATCGAAGGTTTTCAATGGTTAGCGAGATTAGCCCATTGGGGTGTGGGTGCTTGCTTAGCTGATGATATGGGCTTAGGTAAGACCCTGCAATCTTTAGCGCTAATCCTCACCCGCGCCCCTCAGGGAGCCACCCTGATTGTTGCGCCTACTTCGGTTTGCATGAACTGGATTTCTGAAGCTGCCAAATTTGCGCCAACTCTGAATGTGATTGTATTTGGTACAGGCGATCGCCAAAAGGTGCTTGACAATCTCCAACCCTTTGACATGGTGATCTGTAGCTATGGCTTGATGCAGCAAGAGGAAGTCGGTGAAATGCTAGCAAAAGTAGAGTGGCAAACCGTTGTTCTCGATGAAGCACAGGCAATTAAAAATACGGCAACTAAGCGATCGCAAGCGGCGATGAATTTGCAAAGTGGCTTCAAGTTAATCACCACAGGTACACCCATCGAAAATCACCTCGGCGAGTTATGGAATCTGTTCCGCTTTATTAACCCCGGACTACTTGGCTCCCTTGATAATTTCAATACCAACTATGCCAACCCCATCGAGCGATCGCAGGATCGAGAAGCGCGTAATCAATTGAAAAAGCTAATTCAGCCCTTCATTCTTCGTCGCACGAAGAACCAAGTATTGCAAGAGTTACCATCGCGCACTGAAGTTACATTACAAGTGGAACTCAGCAAAGAGGAACTTGCCTTTTATGAAGCGCTCCGTCGTGAGGCGATCGCTAAACTTGCCGACACCCCAGCCAACGCAGGACAAAAGCATTTACAGGTGCTCGCGGAAATCATGAAATTGCGTCGCGCTTGCTGCAATACCAAACTAGTACGCCCCGATATTCCCTTACCCAGTTCTAAACTTCAGCTTTTCGGTGAAGTCGTCAGTGAGTTGCTAGATAACAAACATAAGGCACTAGTATTTAGCCAATTTGTCGATCATCTGCATATCATCCGTGACTATCTCGATTCTCAAAAAATTAGTTATCAATACCTCGATGGTAGTACTCCCGCCAAAGATCGCAAAAAACGGGTAGAAGCTTTCCAAGCAGGTGAAGGTGATGTGTTCCTGATCAGTCTCAAGGCTGGTGGTACAGGGCTAAATCTCACGGCTGCCGATTATGTGATCCATATGGACCCTTGGTGGAATCCTGCGGTGGAAGATCAAGCAAGCGATCGCGCCCATCGCATCGGACAAAAGCGCCCTGTCACAATTTATCGTCTTGTGGCAAAGGGAACGATCGAGGAGAAAATCGTCGATCTACACCATCACAAGCGCGATCTTGCCGATAGCCTGTTGGAAGGTACAGATATGAGTGGCAAGGTTTCCACCGATGCGTTGTTACAATTGATTAATGAGATCTAGAAGGCGCTTATGGCAATCACATTAGATAAAGCAGCTTCTCAGACGATGACTCTTACAGAGTTCTTGAGTTATGACGATGGGACTGATGCCTTGTATGAGTTTGAAGATGGAGAGTTGATTTTAATGACGGCTGAGAGCGAGCTTAATCGGCGTATTGCGATGTTTATTTTGGTTTGCTTTGTGCAGCAGGGTATCCCAGCCTATCGCTTGTCGATGAAAACGGAAATTGTAACTACTGGCTCACGGGTGCGTGTTCCAGACTTAGTAGTATTTTCTGAGGACTTGGCGATCGCTATGGAGGGAGCGACCAGATCTACGGTTCTATCGGAAATGCCATCTCCGTTATTAGTGGTTGAGGTGGTAAGTCCCAATCAGAGTAGTCGTGATTATCGCTACAAGCGTTCTGAGTATGCAGCGAGGGGTATTGCTGAATATTGGATCGTTGATCCGATTCTGGGACGGGTGACGGTGTTGGAATGGGTGGATGGTTTTTATGAGGAGCAGGTATATGAAGGCGATCGCGAGATTGTTTCTCCAGTATTTGCTGATTTCAAGTTAACTGCTGCTCAAATTTTACAAGGAGGCTAAAACAAATGACGATGTTTTCTGATCAAGAGATT
The DNA here is from genome assembly GCF_027942295.1 of Pseudanabaena sp. Chao 1811. Lineage (NCBI taxonomy): Bacteria > Bacillati > Cyanobacteriota > Cyanophyceae > Pseudanabaenales > Pseudanabaenaceae > Pseudanabaena > Pseudanabaena sp. Chao 1811. The sequence continues at coordinate 3,771,747 of NZ_CP101416.1, read as the reverse complement.
GCTGCATTAGCGGCGGAAATTGATGCTCAGTTATTGGAGTTGCGATCGCTGTCTGGTGATGCGTCTCTAAAATCTGGTGACAAAGAGGCGCAATTGGTCAAACAAAATCAGGCGATCGCTACAGCCACTAAGGAACCAGCGAAGAGTTTTTTGCAAAAGTTTTGGAAAGCGGCAAAGGCGGATCTCTGTGAGGAAGATGGGGTGCTGTATAAGCAATGGAAGAAGTGGGGTGACTTGGATAATAAGGAGGCGATGGATAAATTTAAGGTGGTTTTAACAGGATTGGGACTAACTGGTAATTTATTACAATCGGTTTTGGTAGCAGTAGTTGTAATTGTGCTGCATATTGGCGTGAAGGCATTTTGTGATGAATATGGCGATCGCCCTTAACGATGAGGTGTATTGATGATTGAGTTAAATGTGCGGTTTACGAGTAGCGATCGCTTTGTCATTAAGTTCGACGATCGCGAGACGGATGCGCTGGAATTTATCGCGCCTGTGAATGATGGCGATCGCGCTGAGATGCGGTGGTATTTGGAGAGCTATGCGGCAGATTACATGATGGATGTGGATGATCGCAAGGCGGAGAGAATTGAGGCGCAGTTGCCTAAGTGGGGAGAGGCTTTGTTTGAGGCGATTTTTGGAGATCGCGCTGCGGCGAGGATGTTTAATGATTTTCAGGATAGTGATGGACGGGGCAAGATTTTAACTATTGGGGCAAGTCATCCGCTTATTTTGTCTTTGCCTTGGGAATTGTTGCGCGATCCGAGGGGGACATATTTGTTACATGAAAATCCCCGTATTGCGATTCGGCGTAAGTTTGCGGGTGTGGGTGGTGGTCGCAGTGCGGCGCGGGTAAATCCGAAAGAACAGTTGCGAGTGTTGATGGTGGTCAGTCGTCCTAGTGATGCAGGGTTTCTCGATCCGAGGGCAGAAGGATTGGCATTGTTGGAGGCGATCGGTGAGGTGGGTGAGCGTGTTGCCGTAGAATTTTTGCGTCCTGCGACTTTGGATAAGTTGATCGATCGCTTAGAGAACGATCGCTTACCTGCGGTGGATATTGTGCATTTTGATGGACATGGGGCGTTTGATCCTGATGGCAGTTTGCATGAACGGGCGAAGCTGAGCGATCCTGTTGCCGCTACTAAGGCGGATGCAAAGGCGGCGGCGAATACGGGCTATTTGTTGTTTGAGGATGGTGAGGGCAAATCGGCGCTGATTACGGCGGAAACCTTGGGGGATATGCTGAATCGGCAAAGGGTGAGTGCGATTATTTTGTCGGCTTGTCAGTCGGCGGCGGTCGGTGGTGATGATGCTTTGGGGAGTGTGGCGGCGCGGTTGACTCAGGCGGGGATGCCGTCGGTGTTGGCGATGCAATATTCGGTGTTGGCGGTGACGGCGCGGCAGTTGTTTGGTAAGTTTTATGGCTTTTTGCTGCGGGGTCAGGGTGTGGGTGAGGCGTTGGAAAATGCGCGGCGGGATCTGTATCTCAATAAAGAACGGGGTGATCGCCCAAGGGGTAAGGATCGGGTGGTTTTGAAGGTGCAGGATTGGTTTTTACCTGCTTTGTATCAGGTGGGGAATGATGGAGCGTTATTCAACCCTCACCCCCAGCCCCTCTCCCAAGGGGCGAGGGGAGAAGAGGAGAATTCAGATCTCTTGTCCCCCTCTACCTCTGGGAGAGGGGCTAGGGGTGAGGGCAATCTCCGTGAGGTTCAGGAGGCAGGTTTTTGGGGTAGGTCGCGGGAGTTGTGGGCGATCGAGAGGGCGTTTGTGCGGGGGGCGCGGCGGATTACGATTTCGGGGTTTGGGGGGATGGGGAAAACCTATCTGGCTGAGGAGGTGGGGCGGTGGCTGTTGCTGACGGGTATGTTTGCGCGGGTGTGTTTTATCAGTTTTGCGGATTTTCAGGGTGTCGATCCTGTGGGTTATGCGGTGAGTGTGTTGGCGACGGTGTTGGATACGAATTTGATTGATGGGGCGGCGGCGACTAGGGCGCTGAGGGAACAGTCTGTGTTGGTGATTTTGGATAATTTGGAGACAATTAGATCCCCCCTACCCCCCCTTGTAAAGGGGGGCAAAGAAGAAGATTCCGATCAAGCCCCCCTTTCTAAGGGGGGTAGGGGGGATCAAGCCCTGCTCGACATCGCAAAAGAATGGTCGGAGGCGGGAAATAGTCGGGTGTTGCTGACGACGAGGGCGGCGGATTTGCAGCATTCTGATTATCCCAATCAGGGGAGTTTGAAGCATATTGCTTTACCTCCTTTGGGTGGTTTATCGAAAGATGATGCGCTGGACTATTTCCAAAGTTTGATCAAGTTGCCACCAGAGCCACAGTTTGATTTGCCGCCCCGTGAGGGTTTGTTGGAGTTGTTTAAGTTGCTGGACTATCATCCTTTGTCGTTGGGGTTGTTGGCGGGGCAACTGAAGCAAAGAAGGGCGCTAGAGGTGCATCGGGAGTTAGCGCAGTTAGTGGCGGATACTCCAAATAATCCTTTGCTGGCTTCGCTGAATCTGTCGGTGAGTCGGCTCGATCCTCAAGCACAGGAATGGATTAAGCGGTTGGGAGTGTTTCAGGGTGGAGCGATGGAACCTTACCTACTTGCGATTACGGAAATTGCGGAAACGGAATGGAATGCACTCAGAACACAGCTAGAGGCAACGGGACTGGCTGAATCTTTGATTCATGTGGGGGTGACTGCGCCTTTTCTCAAATTTCATCCTACGCTTGCCCCTGTGATGTGGTCACGGTTGACTGAACCCGAACAACAGCAACTCCTCAGCCGCCATCACCAACGCTATTATCAAATGTCACGTTATTTGTATTTCGAGGATGCTGAAAATCCTTTCTTTGCTAGAGCCGTAGCCCAACGGGAACTACCGAATTTGCTGTATGCGGTGCGCGGCAGCATTACCGCAGGCGAAGACTTTGCTGTCAATTTTGTGGATAACGTTAACAAGTTTCTTGACTACTTCGGGCTGAATCAAGATCGGGCAGACTTGACAGCAATGATGCAACACATGGGCGGTGAGATTGGCTCTCCAACTTGGTTTACGACGAGGGATAATCGCGGTGAACAGTTGTTTAATGCAGGACACTATGCCAAAGCAGAGGCGGTGTTTCAGGAGGTTTTGGCAGGCTTAGGTGCGACTCCTAGCTATCAGCGCTGTCTTACGCTGGGTAGGCTTGGACGTTGCTATGGGTCAACGGGACAGCTAGAACTGGCGGCGGCAACGTATCGCCTTGCGTTAAAAGTGGCGGGACTGCTAGAGCAAGATAACTACGTGAAGCGACAAATAGGAGCATGTCAGGCAGACTTAGCGGATGTATTGGTGATAATTGGGGACTACGATCGCGCCCGTGAGTCCTACGAGACAGCGTTAGCGATTATAAAAGGATTGGGTGATCGACGAAATGAAGTTGTAATACAAATCCAACTAGCAACCTTGGCACAAGTACAGAACAATCTCACCGAAGCCATCCAAAGTTATCACGAAGCACTCATAACCTCTCAGCAACTCAACGAACCCGAATTAGAAGCAACTGTATGGCATCAGTTGGGAATGACTTTTGAAAAAGCGCGCCAGTGGGAAGCCGCAGAGCAAGCTTATCGCCAGTCTGCACAGATTGACGAAGCGCAAGGTAATTTGGCTGTAGCAACAACGACTTGGAATCAGTTGGCGATCATGCGTGAAGGTTCGGGGAAACTGAAAGAGGGTGAGGAATGGTATCGCAAGGCGATCAATGTCAGTCAAAAAATTGGCGGAGACTGTCAAGTAAAATGTGTAAAGTCTAGAAGCTAGACGTGGAGACGATCCTCGAAGAGGATGGCAAAGCGATTAAGAGCAGGTTTCCAATCACGAATCGGCATCGTCCACTTCTTCGAGATATTCCGCATTGCTAAATAAACGAGCTTGAAAGCAGCATCATCAGAGGGAAAAATCTGTTGGGATTTAATCACCTTCCGCAAACTACTGTTCATCGACTCAATCGCATTGGTGGTATAAATCGCCCTGCGAATCTCGGTCGGGAAAGCAAAGAAGGGGATAATGTTTGCCCAATGACTGCGCCAAGACTTGGAGATTGATGGATATTGCTTGTCCCACTTTTCAGCAAAGAGTTCGAGATTAAACTCAGCCTCCGATTCCGTCGCCGCGCTATAAATAGCCTTGAGGTCAGCACAAACTTGCTTGCGTTGTTGCCAAGGTACAAAAGCGACCGAGTTTCTGACCATGTGGACAATGCATAACTGCACCTGAGTTTTAGGAAATACCGTCTCAATCGCATTAGGGAAACCAGTCAAGCCATCGACACAGGCAATCAAAATATCTTTGACCCCACGGTTGTGAATTTCGGTGAGTACTGACAACCAGAATTTCGCACCTTCATTCGGAGAAATCCACATACCCAGTAATTCCTTGTACCCGTCCATATTCACGCCCAAGGCAAAGTACAAGGATTTGTTAATCACTCTGCCATTGTCTCGGACTTTGATGACTAGACAGTCCAGAAAGACGATTGGATAGACTGCTTCAAGGGGACGGTTTTGCCATTGCTTCACCTCGTCAATTACTGCATCTGTAACATTGGAAATAAGTGTTGGTGATACTTCAACACCATACATTTCTTGCAACTGGGCTTGAATATCCCTGACACTCATACCTCGTGCGTAGAGAGCAATGATCTTTTCATCTAGTCCTGACAAGCGACTTTGTCCTTTCTTCACCATCTGCGGTTCAAACTCCCCTTGCCGATCTCGGGGGACTGCGATTTCGGCTACGCCAAAGTCACCTTGCACTTTTTTCTGGCTATAGCCATTGCGACTGTTGGTTTGTCCTTCTGGTCTTGGTTCGTGCTTACCGTATCCCAGATGGGTTGATAGTTCTGCTTCCAAGGCTCTCTCCACCAACGCGGTTGTCAGTTGTTTCAGAATGCCTCCTTCTCCGAATAGGTCAGGTGGTGTTTTACATTCTTGCAGCAATTCGTCGAGCAATTCTTTGCGTATATTCATCAGTTTTAGTGTTGGTAATTGTGTGTCTAGATCATCTCTCTGTATATATCCCAGACTTTACACACTTCACTTTACACTCTCAATTGGCGATCTCGTTTTGGTATCCAGCTATCTCAGTAACCTTGCTAATCTAATCCAAAAATTTCCAAATCGTCTCAACGAAGCACAACAATTAGCTGAAGAGTCCTTAGCAATTAAGCAAACCCTTGATCCTGCTGCGGCTCAGATTTGGAATACTTACGAACTTTTGGCACGAATTAGCGATAAACAAGGAGATCCAGCCAAAGCAAAAGAATATCGCCGCCTTTCGCGCACTGCTTGCGCCAAATTTGCAGGCACTGAGTACGAGCTACGCCAACACAGCCAGTTTATCGAGGGTGTAGTGATGGCGGTTGACGATGCCGAGGTCAGACAGCAATTAGAATCTCAATTACAAGCAGTCGATCCCGAATGTCAAAATATGGGATGTAATGCGACTCGGCAAATCCTCAACGGAGAACGTGATGAAGATATTCTCTGCGAAGGATTGGATATGGATCATTCTCAAATTGTCCTTGCGATCCTCGATCAAGTAAAAAGGTAAAAGTAAAAAGTAAAAATTGGAGGTAAGTTATGGATGTTGTAAATATTCATAGCGATCGCCTATTTGCCTGAAAAGTGACGTAATTAGCGATCGGCAAGATCTAAAAAGACTAAAATAGCAGTAAAACTTTATCGCAACTTGACAATGAACGAGTTAAAAATCCTTACCGAATACCCCGATCGTGCGATCGCAATTCTCCAAAAAACAATCCGTGCCGAAATCCTACGAATGGAACAAGGTAAAAAACAAATAGAACAAAAATTAAAAACATTCGAGCAAAAATATCAAATCTCCTCCAGTGAGTTTGTCACCTCTTGGACAGCAGAGAATCTAGAAGGCAAAGACTTAGAATATATTGAATGGTTTGGCGAATATCGCTGTTTAGAAAATATTACTCAAGACTTACAAATTCTCCTAAGCCTACAAAACATCAGCCAAAATGTCAGTATTTAGATATTTTCAAGACTTAGTTATTGCAGTTTCTCGACTAGAAGATTACGGTTTAGCCAAAACAATCACATCCAATAGCGAATCTCGTCCATCAGGTGAACTCTTCATCAATATCAAAGTAGAACTAATTGATAACTCTGTACTTTTTATTCGAGAATACATTTCCGCCAAGCAGGAACGGATCGAACATTTCAGCTATGCCTACCAATATCAAGATGCAGGAGAAAGTTTGATTTTTCGTTACGATAATGCCGCTCACAAACCACCACTATCAGAAAAAGAACATAAACATCTACAAAATGGAGAAATCATCGTCTATCCACTACCAAGTATTGAATTAATAATTGACGAGATTTTAGCTTGGTTAACAACCTCATAAATCAGATTTCAAACCTAGACCTAGTATTGATAGAAAAACCACCGAACTCTAAAAACTAAGCGTATTTAACAACCACCTCATCGTTCAACTCTACAGCGAAGCGCGATCGCATTATCCACAGATGCAGTCATATATCTGTATGTTGGACTATCTCAGATTATTGGTCTTAGAGTATTTACAAAATCAACAAACCCTTCAACTGATTTCAGCTTAGTAGCTAGCTCGCGTTCAGCTTCCTCTTATGCAAGGCTTACTGCTACGCTTTCCAGATTTAATCGTGATGATCTTGTGATATTCAGCAACATTTCTTAAATACTTACGGCTAGGAAGATCGCCATGCGATCGCTATATCTATACAACTTCCCTTGTCTGCAACTTCATCATCTCCGTTTGCACATTCATCCCAATCACTAGCGCATCACTGAGTAGAGAACTATATTGGTCAGCCTGATTCTGCACATCTAAGGACTTTAATGCGATCAGGTTCTGCTCGATATTATGAAAAAGCTCACGCTGACCACTGAGGAAACGACGATGCTCTCGGAGAATTTTTTCGGTAGTCAGACCACAAATCAGACTATCTCTAGTTAACTCCAGCGCTTGTAATATATCCTCACGATGATTAAGATTTGCTGATTGATTACCGACAGACTTCAGGCGATCGCACAGATCTACCGCCGCAATCACCTGATTATATTTATCGACCTCATCTAACAGATGGGACAAACAAGACATATTTTTTGCACGAATCCAAGCAACAAAATTCCAACCTGCAAACAGAATTAATACAAGCAGAAATACAAAAATAGCAAACCCGATCTGCTCTTGCCGAGTATCGATGGACTTACCAAGAGATTGAAATAGGAGGATGCTAATTGGCAAACTAAAGATCGCAATCAAAAATAAAGCGATCGCCTCACTTGTCAAAAAAGGAACTAAATATTTAGGATTATTTAATAGAGAAATTCGATATACACTGCCTATAAATAAACGAGTGACTTCTCTACCAGTAACCCTCTCTAAATCCTGTTCAGTAATCTGCAAATTCCTAATATCTGTTTGCATAGTTGTTAGGCAGTCTCAGATTTATGTAAAAAATAAGTTCTTAAGCGCGTTCCATACAGCCAGATAAAAATTGCCTTCACGGGGTCGAAAAACATCAAATTTAGAGCCAAAGGAACCGAAAAATGGTCTCAATGTCCAAGCCATCTGACTACCAACAAAAGCATAGAGTCCTAGCCAGAACTTGAGGATAGAGATGCGAATTTTGCGGTTCTTATCAATGGCTGTATCATCAATTGCCAAATCTTTGTCGGCAATAATAGTTTCGGTTTTTGGTAGTAAAACCTGATAGAGAAAGTAAACCCCAATAATGCCTGTCAGAGTAAATATGGCGACATTTAATAGCAGAAAAAACGAATAATTGTCGGCTGTAATTAAGAAAAACAAAGTAACTGGAGCAAAACCAAATAGTAATGTACTAGTAATTGTGACTGCACAAAGCAAAATTGCTGCATATTGGCTTAGAGTAGTTTTTGAGCCAAAATAAACATTAAAGAAATAGAGTGCTGGCAAACAAATTGCTAATGTAATTAAAAATAGAAATGGTAGCTTTGCGGCGGAAGAGATGATCTGCATCCAAGAGCTAATCGCTCCAATTAAGCCACCATAAATTGCTAAAAATATAGAACTACATATTAATAAGCCAACTATTTTGGTGTTAATTTTAACGTCATCATAAATTTCTTTGATGAACTGATCGCGATCGCTCAGCAAGGCAAGAAGAACTGAGAAAAATGGCATATAGATTTTGGATAAATTTCAAGATTGAGATGGTAGTAATTTAGCGCAAAAATATTTTATCTACGGGATTTTGTGAAATTGTAATAGCAATTTACATAATTTTTGCTCCACCGATGTAGACTAACCAAATGAGCATTGTGTTCCTATATAGTTTTTGTAGTAGAACTCATCCAAATCTATGACCAATCCTTTTAACACTGAGACAGAGAACCCCACTCTAGATACCAGTAAACCTGCGATGGGTGGAGGATGGCAAGTCATTAGCTACTGGGCAGAAAAGACCTTAGATGTCAAAGGGGGAATGCTCTGGAAAACGTTGCTGCATAAGAGTGCCTGTCTATCCTGTGCATGGGGAACAGGTGGACAAAAGGGAGGATTTCAGAATGAGGATGAGGAAAATTTACAACGTTGTGCCAAAAGTGTGGAAGCGATCGCCTCAGAGTTAATGGAACCGATTCCGCAACATTTCTTTGAGCAATATTCCATTCCTGAACTGCAAAAATTAAATTCGATGGAAGCCGATCGCTTAGGTCGCTTGAGCTTTCCAGTAATTAAACGTGCTAATAGCGATCGCTACGAACGGATCACATGGGATGAGGTCTATGCAATCGTCACCAAAGCCTTTCAAAAAGCACCAGAGCGTCTCGGATCCTACAGTTCAGGGCGTTCATCCAATGAGGCAGCATACCTTTTGCAATTGCTCATGCGATCGCTTGGTTCTAATAATCTTGCTGATTGCTCCGATCTCTGTCATTCAGCTTCAACGGTAGGACTGAAACAAGTATTTGGTTCAGGAACCTCAATGGTTAGCCTTGCAGATTTGAAACAGAGCGATTGCATTGTCTTGATTGGTTCTAATGCGCCTGCCAACCATCCGCGCTTGATGAATGAACTAATTAAACTACGCGATCGCGGTGGCAAAGTCATCGTGATTAATCCCTTGATTGAAGTGGGTTTGGTCAAATTCGCCTCACCCGCCTATCCGATCAAATCCTTTCTCAAAGGTTCGGAAATATCTTCCCATTACATTCAGCCGATTTCAGGTAGTGATACTGCGGTTTTGCTAGGTATTCAAAAATCTTTGCTGGAGAATAATTGGATTAATTATGAATTCCTTCGGCAGCATACAGAAGGTTGGGAAGCAGTCATTGAGCAGGTGCGATCGCTAGATTGGGCAGATATTATCAATACCTGCGGAGTCTCTCGCGAAGAACTAGAAATTGCTGCTGAGATGATTGGCACTTCGCAACGGGTTGTCTTTGCTTGGGCGATGGGCATCACGCAGCATTCTAATGCGGTGGACAATATTTTTAGTATTGCTAATACCGCTCTATTAACGGGTAATGCAGGCAAAGAAGGCACAGGAACGATGCCGATTCGTGGACATTCCAATGTGCAGGGTTTTGGCTCGATGGGGGTGACGATTCGCCTCAAGGAAGAGATCATGCAGGCTTTAGAGAAATTATTGCAGCGATCGCTGAGTCGGGTGCAGGGCTATGACACTCGCGCTTTGATCGAGGCAAGCGATCGCCATGAAATTGATACTTTGATCTGTCTGGGTGGCAATATCTATGCGGCAAATCCCGATCTCACCCAAGCTAAACGCGCTCTCGGTAATATCGAAACGATTATTTATATTTCCACCAAGCCCAATCTTGGACATTTTCATGGACTCGCGAAAGAGAATACTTTAATCCTGCCTGTATTTGCCCGCTTTGAGAATCCCCATAAAACCACAACCGAGTCTGGCAATAACTTTGTACGTCTCAATGATGAAGGGACATCGCATCTCCATCAACGCGAAGGTACAGATTTAATTTCCGAAGTAGAGTTTCTCTCCGAACTTGCCGATCGCCTACATGGTCACGATGTCATTAATTGGCGATCGCTACAAGATCCCAAATACATCCGCCAACTGATTGCCAAAACTATTCCCGACTATGCCAAAATCGGCGAAATTGACGATACCAATCAAGAATTTACGATCACTAATCGCATCTTCCACACGCCCAATTTCCCAACGCGATCGGGCAGAGCCAAAATGTTCATCACTCCTTTACCCAAGCTAGAATTACCAACGATTGCCAGTTTCAATTTACCTGAATATACAAAAGCGATCGCACTCATTCTTGGCACAGGGCGCAGCTATTCTCAGCATAATACGGTTGTGTATAAGGATGGTGACTACTATCGCGGAATGCCTCACCGCAACTGCATTTTAATGAGTAAAGCCGATGGCGATCGCGCAGGTTTTCAAGAACATCAGCGCGTAATGGTTAGAGGTAATGCAGGGGAAATGGCAAATGTAGAAATCATCTATGGACAGATTCGCGAAGGTTCGGCTTTAATGTTTTATCCAGAAGTCAATGCAATTTTTAGCGCTCCCATTGACGAACATTGCGGCACACCTGCTTTTAAGCGTGTTCCCATTGCGGTTTATATTTAAGGAAGCATTGCTTAGCAATGCTTCCTTAAATTATTTCAACCATTCTTCGAGGCTAGTCGTTAATTTGCCTGTAATTTGAGCAGTTAAGCGATCGCGTTTTTGTTTTTGCATCCATTTTTGAAATTGTTTTTCATATTCTTCGCTATCGGTTTGATACGTCACCCATGCGTCTAGCGCCACTGCTAAGCCCCAAAATAAGAGCGGATAAATTGCCCAGCCAATATGACCAGAGGTAAATAAGTTTAACGCCACTAAAAAAGAATTGACGATCGCAAATTTCAACAAATTCGATTTAAAAGACTTTTTTTTGTACTTATCGAATTCTACTTGCTCCTTGCGTACAGCTTGCTTAGATTGCCATTCCTGAACTGCGGCGAGGAAATCAGCCTCACTTACACCCATATCTGAGGCAATCTCGTATATCTGCTGTTTGGTGAGGTTTTGACCATTAGTTCTCTTAGCGAGAGCATAGCGGAGAATCTGATCAACCTGTTCTTCGGAATAAGTATCCATAATTTTCCTCCTTAGTCAGTTGGTGCAAGTAAACTTAGAATATGGCTTGCTTTATGCGTTACATTACATTAACGCATTCTACAGTTATAGCGTTTTTCAAATAAGTACATACTCGTTTGAAAACCCAAAATCAATCACAGCAAGGGTTTTCGGGATTGATTTTGCCATAGGCAAAGTTAATCCTGCTATAGAGCAGCAATGAAGCGATCGCAGCAATCGCGTAACCAATAGGTATAGGCTTCGGGATGTTCTTTAATATCCGATTGTAAAACCTGTAAATCTATCCATTGCCAATCATCGGCTTCATCAGGATTGAGAATTGGTTCGCGATCGCTATAACCGACAAACACATGATCAAACTCATACTCAATCAAATCATTATCTAACTCAGCCCGATAGACAAAACTAAACAACTCCTTCAATTCACAATCAAAGCCCATTTCCTCTTGCAATCGACGATGGGCGGCGAGCAGGGTTGATTCTTCATCGCGAGGATGACTGCAACAGGTATTTGTCCAGAGTCCACCTGAATGATATTTATGCTTGGCGCGTCTTTGCAGCAAAAGCTGTCCTTGGGAATTCAACACGAAAATCGAAAAGGCACGATGCAATAGCCCGTCGCGGTGCGCCTGCAATTTCTCAGCAGTCCCAATCTGGCGATCGCTAGTATCGACTAAAATAATTTTTTCTTCTAATTGGTTAGCTAATTGAGCTGCCATGATGATATTTATAAAAAATGTTAAAAGCCTTATAAAGCAAGGGTCTTACCATTTTATCTGGTTTTGATTCAGAAATTAGCACACTATGATTTGGTGCTAATGGAACCCACGGATAAAGTCACCGTGAATTTTGTGCCAGTACCAACTTTACTTTCCGCTTGGATTTCGCCGCCCCACAAATCAACACAGCGTTTTACGATCGCTAAGCCTAAACCAGTTCCTTGGATTTTGCCAACATTGCTACATCGGCTAAAGGTATTAAATAATCGACTTTGTTCAGCTTCAGGAATACCAATGCCGCGATCGCTGACACTAAATATCAATTTATTATCAATCTCTAAATAATCAACTACAACATTAACTTCATTTCCCACAGGCGAATATTTGAGTGCATTAGAGATGAGATTGGTGCAAATATGTCTTAAGAGATTAGGATCAAGTTTGAGAAAAGTAGGAACTGCATGACAACTTAAATTTATAGGATGTTTGTTATCATCGCTAAAACTAAGTGAACTGATCAATTGCTCACAAAATTCTTGAAAATTCATATCTTCAAATGCAATTTCAAATTTACCTGTATCAACTTTTCCTAATAGAATTACTTCGTCTAAGAGATGACACATATTTTTTATAGATGTGTTAATTCTCCTTGCATAAATTTGCTTTTTTTCGGGTGTTAATTGATGTCCTGATGAAAGAATAACGTCACTGGCTAGTTGTAATGCTGTCAAAGGATTGCGAAACTCATGGGAAACCATAGACACAAAATATGATTTGAGTTGATTTAGTTCTTTTTCCTTCTCTAGCGCTTTTAATGTAGCTTGTTCACTATCTCTAATCCTTTGCACAATTTGCGATCGCTCCATAGCATAGCGAATGCTACGTCTCAAAAGATATGTAGTGACTTGATCTTTGACTAAATAATCTTGTGCTCCCTTAGCCATTGCTTGCAGCGCTAATTCCTCATCGTCAAAGGCTGTCAAAATAATAATGGGAATGTCAGGAAATGCTTGATTAAATTGAGCGATGGTATCTAAACCTTCCGAATCAGGCAATTGTAAATCCAGTAACACCAAGTCAAAGTCGTTCGATTGACAATATCCAATTGCATCACTTAGTCGCTCAGCGATCTCCAATGACCACTTCCCTACAGAGGAGCGAAGAAATACTTGCTGAAATAGCCGCGCATCGGTTGGGCTATCTTCGACTAATAAAACTTGGAGAGATTCTGGATTCATGGGCAGCTAAACGAGAACAAGTTGGTTAAAATCTAATTAGCCTATGGTGCATTCGCAGAATGCGCTATAAACTTTCCTTTCAATGTTACCTTTAATTAATTATGAGGTAATTTAACTGTAGTGAGCCAAAACTCGTTAATTCTTTGTACTGCAAGCATAAATTCATGAATATCAATGGGCTTACTGACATAACAGTTAGCATTGAGATTGTAGGAGCGCAACACATCTTCTTCATCGGTGGACGTAGTTAAGATCACAATTGGAATTTGTTTTAAATCTATATCCGCCTTCACCTCTGCGAGAACTTCCCGCCCGTCCATGCCAGGCAAATTCAGATCCAGCAAAATTAAATCTGGACGCGCAACATCGATAAACTCCCCCCGACCATGGAGATAGTCCATGGCATCTTCCCCATTTTCAACCCAATATAATTTATTGGCAATTTTGGCTTTGCTGAACTCTCGGATTGTCAAATTCGCATCACTAGGAGAGTCTTCGACCAGTAAAACTTCAATTGGTCGATAAGGATAATTATTCTGATTATTGCTCATAGGGTCAAATACTAAACCTCGACATTTTCGACATTACAGCGCTTTGCGCTTAATTAAAACCCAGAAATATTTTTGAAAGCGTTGCGAAGCAACGCTTTCAAAAATATTTCTGTACTACTCAAAGCCTCAATAGACTGTACTGGATAAGGGAATTGTAAAAAAGAAGGTTGTTCCCACATTAGGCATCGATTCTGCCCAAATTTGCCCACCATGTCGTAAGACAATTTTTTTGCAAATAGCTAGCCCAATTCCAGTACCATCATATTCTCGCCGCGTATGCAGTCGTTTAAACACTTCAAAAATGCGCTCAAGATATTGGGGCTTGATACCAATACCATTGTCTCTTACCTGAAAGAGATAATGCGGGACTTGCTCATTTCCTTCAAGATCGCCAAGAGCCTCAACTTTAGTGGCGCAAATGTGAATATGAGGCTGTTCAGCTTTACAAAATTTAATCGCATTACCGATCAGATTTTGGAATAGCTGCACCAGTTGGCTACGATCGCCATTAACTACAGGTAGTGGCTCAATAATGATTTCTACATTTTTCTCAGCGATCGCTAACTGTAAGTTTCGCATGGCTGCTTGGACTACAGCATTACCGTCAGTGAGAGCAAAATCCTTGCCTCTGGTACTAACCCGTGAATAGGCAAGTAAATCTTGGATCAACTGCTGCATTCTTTTAGACCCATCGATCACATATTCGGCATAGGAATTTGCTACGTCATCAAAGCGATCGCCATATTCGCTCATGAGTAATTGGGTATAGCCCATCACAGCCCGTAAGGGTTCCTGCAAATCATGGGAAGCAACATAGGCAAATTGCTCCAGTTCTTGATTTGAGCGCAGCAATTCCTGATTAGTAAGTCGCAATTGTTCCGTAGCTTGGGTTAATTCCGCAGTCCGATCCTTGACCCGTTGCTCTAATTCTTCATTAAGACGCAAAATCATCATTTCGGCTTGTTTACGTTCTGTAACGTCCAAAACCACAAGAAGCCGACAAATTTCATCACCAATTGGGATTAATTCCGCAGAAACATGGCAGATAAGCATATCCCCATTACGTTTGTACAAAGGTAATTCGTAATTTACAAGCTTGCCATCCACATCAAATTTCTGCAACATTTTTTGGCGATCGCTTAGACTCCGCAAAATGCCTAGTTCCAAACTGTTACGTCCTAATACCTCCGAGCGCTCGAAGCCAAAAAGTCTTTCAAAACCGTGATTGACATCGATATATCTTCCATCATCAACTTTGGCAATAACTTTGGCGATCGGACTGCCATAAAAAACCTTGGAGAATTTTTCTTCCGACATCCGTAGTTCTACTTCCGCCTGTTTCCGTTCCTGCTTGGTGCGTAAAGAGACAATACCAAAGCTCAAACTATCAGAAAGTTCTTGCAGTAGTTCCACTTCTCGTTGATTAAAAGTCTCGGATTCTCCTGAATAAATATTTAGACAACCAAAGACTGAACCGTGATTGAGAAGAGGTAGCACCAAAGATGATTGATAGCCCCTTTGCTGAGCAGCTTCACGCCAAGGCTCAAACTGAGGATCTTCGAGCATATTTTGACAGGCTACAGGTTGCCCCGAACGAATTGCTTTGCCAGTAGGTCCCTGTCCACGAGGATGATCATTGTCCCAAGTGAGATTTATTGTCTTGAGATAGTCTGACTCATAGCCAGCCCAAGCCATAGGCTTTACTGATTTAGCTGCGTCATAACACACATACCCAATCCATGCCATGCGATAGGCCGCTTCATCAGTAATTAGTTGCACAAGATTTTGCAACAAGGTGTTTTCATCAACAGCACGAATCACAGCTTGGGTACAAGCACTCAGGACACGCAAAGCTCGATTAACTATTTGAAAATCACGCTGTAAATCGTTGATTATATTCTTGTCCTGTGCTGACTGGGCTACTACATAATCCATATCCATAAATTATCGATCAAAAAAGAAAAGCTAAAATATCTGCTAATGAATTTGGTGTTTTTACGAAATGTTAATCAATCAGCAACGATACATCGGTTTAACTCTGACAGGGTTGGCTGCCATTGTGCCACTAGTCGCTCTGAATTGCGATGTCGCATCTGCACAAACGATTAACTTGACTACTTTTCGCAGTACTGCCCTATCTAAACACAATGCCTATCGCAGTATCCATCACAGTCCTGCAATGACACTCAACAATTCAGTGAATATTACGGCACAGGCTTGGGCAGATCGGTTAGCTGCTACGGGGACATTTGCCCATAGTTCTTCTGCTCAGAGAAATGGTGCTGGGGAGAATCTATATGTCTACTACACAACTGCAACTTCTGTTACTTCCGACAACCTCGCTAAAGGGGCAATAGATTCTTGGTATAACGAGGTGAAGCTTTATAATTATGCTGCTCCCGGATTTTCTTCGGCTACTGGTCACTTTACACAAGTGGTATGGAAGGGCAGTACTCAACTAGGATGTGGTGCATCTAAGGGTACTAAAACCCTGAATGGCACAAAATTTAATGCTTTTTATGTAGTTTGCCATTACAGTCCTGCGGGGAATGTACTTGGTAAGTTTCCTGCAAATGTGTTGAAGCCTTAGATCTAAAGTTCTAAAGTGCGTTGTCAGTCAGCGTACTTTAGCTCTAACCCAAAAATATCGATTAGAATATATTACAAAACTACATACTCGCAGGAGTTTTATGGATACCATCGACTTAGAAAAGCTTTTGCAAAGAGGCTACTACGTCACTCTGGGCGCAACTTCATCGTTAATTGAGGTAATCCAAGACCCCACCAAACGCGAAGAAAATTTGAGAAGGTTAGGTCGCAGTTTCGATGAGATTACGCAGGAGCTTGCCGAAAAGGGTGTGACGACTGAAGCAGAGGCTCGTAGCTATGTGGATAAGTTTATCGCTCAACAGGTAAACGGAACTACCACTGATATTGAATCTGTTGGTCTCACCACAGTAACTACCACTGCCAAAACTGTTGATGACAATAGTTCAGATAATACTTCGGATAAGCCTGACAAAAAAGTGAAAGCTAGTATGCGAGATGAGATTGCAGAGCTTACACAGCAGCTAGCGAGCTTACGTTCTGAACTAGAACAATTACGCTCAAATTAACAAAAAGGGGACGCTTTGCATCCCCTTTTTGTATAACCATTTTTCGGATCTAAAAACCCATTATTGTTATGCCGATCGCTATGTAATCGCCACAACAATAATGGGTTTGGTTTATAGCTATGCTGAGCTACTTATTGCGATCGCCTAAAGCAAAATCTCGCATAACCCTCTATTTGCCGAAGTGTAAAATTTAGGTATATACTTCAAATCCTCTCAGCAAACATATTCTATATCTAGTGTCTGCTATGATGCTTAGTGGAAAATAAAACACTAGATTTGTTTATGGTGGCTCAAATTAAAACGGCTCAGGTCAAGACGAATCAGCCCAAGACCAATCAAAATCAAACCAATCAGCATCAATCTAATCATACTAAGACGAATCCGACAGTTACCAACTTACAAAAAACCACATCTCTCGTGACCCCAATTAAAGGCAATGTTCAGGTTTTTATTGCGCCTCATCGTAATCTTTATACTGATATCATCGCCCAAGGCTTACGGACAGCAGGGCAAGGTACACAGGTATTACTCGTCCAACTTTTTCAAGCAGGTATTAATCAAGGCTTGAGTAATCCCCGTCGGTTGGTAGAAAATCTCGAATGGCTACGTTGTGATGCTCAGCGCGATCTATCTAACCCAGAGATCGAGTTGACCGATGAAGAAAAGACCGCAGTTTTAGAATTGTGGGACTATGCCAAAGCTGTTATTAAATCTGGTAATGCAGGTTTAGTTGTCCTTGATGAGGCAAATTTACTCGTGGCACGATCACTAATCACTGAAGAAGAGTTGCTCAATGTGCTAGAAACGCGATCGCCTAAAGTGAATATCATTTTGACGGGAGTTGCTATGCCAGAAAGTATTGCTGATTATGCGGATCAGGTTACCCACCGCCGCAATTAACTGACAGCTATTATCAAACAACCCAGAATCAAAGAATTTTTTGATAGTGTTGTTTCGCATCACTATCAAAAAATTCTCTGGTTCTGGGTTTAGCGCAAAGTCTTGCAAAAACTTGGCAATCTTTGGGAAATAAGAAATAGCGCTGAGCAGATTTTCAAGACCCCAACTTAAAGGCTTCCAAAAATAATCCATAGGTAACACCTATCTTTAGTGAATTCAACATTTCATAGATTAATTTTCTGGGCGCTAAGCTACCATCAGCAAGAGTTACTCTTTTCATGCTATAGGTAAACCTGCTAATCATTTCCACAATAAAAACTGTAACTGCCGCTACCTCAACGTCTAAATTGGACTTAGCACCAGTAGAAGTTGAGATAACAGATGCTAGAAAAAATCCTAATAACAAACTGATTAATATTAAAGACTTTCGTCGCCAAGATTGACTTGACCAACGAGATATCTGTCCAGAGGCAACATTTACAATGGTGCTGATACGAGTATTTTGCATAGTTGTATATTTGAAAACTATTAGCGCTAATTCTATTACGCCAGTTCCTCAATGAGTAATGAGTTATATAGGTTACTTTTAATTGATAGCGATCGCATTTTTCGGATGGGGATGCGGTCTTGGTTGGCGCAGTTTTCTGATTTGGAAGTTGTGGCGGAGGTAGATACTGCTGAGGCAGCTTTAGAATTTTTAAGTGGTGATGCAATAGCTATTGACTTGATATTACTTGATCTCAACTTAGAAGAAAGAGATTCTGAAGTTAGTAATGAGTATCTATCAGGCTTAGAACTTTGCCAACAACTAAAGTCAAGGTATCCAGATTTACCCATTTTGTTATTAAGCTCACCCCAACCGACTGAATTAGTAGCGATCGCTTTACGGACTGGTGTTGAGGGATATTGCCTAAAAGGAACTAAGCCTGAAGAATTAATTATTGCGATTCGTCAAGTTGCGTCAGGAGAGATCTATTTAGGCGATCGCGATAATCCTCAGATTAAGCAATCTAAGCAAGCATTTACAAATCTACCCGATGAACCCGTCAGCGTAGTAGCGATCATTCGGCATAATTTCTATTTGTCGGGACTGCGGCGTATTGATCGTGCTTTAGAGGAAGTGAAGTCAAGTTTAGAGGGAGCCAAGACTCAACAAATTAGCGATCGCTTTGCTCAGTTAGTTTTAGCAGGGCAAGTGCGCGAGTTACAGGCTGCGCGTTGGTTGATTCATCAACTATGGAAGCCATCAAAAAGACCACATATTCTTTCACAATCAAATGATGTAAGTTCTACTAATTTAGCCAGTGATTTGTCCGTAGAAGTTGCGAATTCTCAAGTGGAAATAACTGGCATCACAAAAGAGTCAAATATTCTGGCTATTCAAGCGAGTTTATGGGATCGGACTGTTGAAAAGTTGCAGGCAAATTTAGCGAATTTGAGTAGGACTCCTTTAGAAATTGACATTTTAAAGGATGAGAAAAAGCGAGAACTGTTATATATTGCTTTGCGGCAGGTGGAGCAAAGCTTGACGGAGCTACGTTTCTCTGAAATTCAAGCATCCCAATTGCATGATCAAATACCAACGATTTTAAGAAATATTTGGCAAGAAACGGTTATTAACTTTTTTGGTAAATACTATAGCCTGAGTCATCCTTTGGATAATTCAGAAGTAAATGTTGTTGATGTATTACTGAAGGATGTCGCAATTGTGCAAGCTGCTTTTTTAAATAAAGTTCCACAAATTGAGAATTTTCTATCCCATTTACTTTTTGAGACAGAATTAATAGTTAATAATGCTAATTTAGCGATCGGTACGCCCGAAGCCATGCAGCGATCCGAATTGATTCTCGACAATTTATTGATTCAAATTGCCAATGGTGTAATCCAACCACTTTTAAATCATTTTGCTGATTTGGAAGAGGTAAAGCACAAATTCTATCGCTACAATCTATTGCCCACCCGTGAGATTGAACGATTTCGTAATAATTTGTCTTGGAAATATCGCTTAGAGAAATATATTACTAATCCGCAATTAATTTTTGAAAGCCGCCAAGTGCTGTTTGCTTTTGCGAATTCTGGAATTAAACAAGTCAGTATCTATGCGCCACGTAGTCAGGAACTACAACAATTAGAAGGAATTCAACTGGCGGTAACTCTAGTGTTAGAACTTCAAGATGCGATCGCACCGAGACTAAAATCCGCGATCGCTTTTCTCGGTAGTGGATTTGTGTATGTCTTAACTAATGTGATTGGGCGCGGAATAGGCTTAATCGGGCGTGGTGTATTGCAAGGGATTGGGACTGCTTGGCAAGAAAGTCGTCCTAGAAACAAGAAGTGATGCGGAGCATCACTTCTTGTTTCTAGTTATTTTTTCGGTAAATTTGCCGCATCCATAATCGCTGCACCATTGCGTAATTGGAGAATGTTGCCAGTTACGATTTTGTCCTTAGCAGTTAAACCTTCCAATACCTCTTGATTATTGCCAGTAATCTTTCCTAATTTGACGGGCTTCTGGTTCGCAATCAACGACTTGCCATCGGGAGAAGTTTCAGCAACAAATACAAAGTCCTGACCGCCAAGACGGGAAATTGCCGAAGTTGGGACTAGCACGCCAGAACGCGAAGACCAAATCAATCGCGCTCTCACAAATTGATTTGCCTTGAGTTGATTATTGGCATTGTTAAAATTTGCTTTCACCAAAACCGATTGCGTTTGTGGATTGATATTTGGCGAGATAAAAGCAATATTGCCTTTAACTAGAGGCTTGTCCTGCGTATCTAACAGTTCTACAGGTTGCCCCATCTTCAACCGTGGTGCATTCTCAACGGGAACAGAGATCTGAACTTCCAATACTTGGTTTTGTGTCACCGTTGTTAGTTGAGTTGTGCTGTTGACATTATCGCCAACCTTGATGGGAATATCGCCAACAATTCCCGCAAAGGGAGCTGTCACCGTATAGAAATCCAACTGAACTTCCTGTTGAATTGCCCCAGAGCGAGATGCTTCGATTCTTGTGGCAGCACTATTAATATTGGCTTGCTGAGCAGTGATTTGAGCATCAATTTTTCCTAGCTCGGCTCTTGCATTTCTGAGGCTATTTGAAACTTCATCAAGTTTTTGCTTAGCGATCGCACCCTGCGAAGCCAAATCGGAATAGCGTTTAAATTCCTTTTGATTAAAATCGAGACTGGATAGGGTGGATTCTTTAGCGGCTTGCAATTGAGCGAGTGTGGCTCTGGCACTTTCAAAATCAGCCTGTGAGCTTGCCACAACTGCTACTGACTGCTGCAATGCAGCCTGTTGCTTTGCAGGATCGATTCGCAAAATTGGTGCACCTGCTTCCACGCGATCGCCTGCCTTGACATATATCTCTTGCACATAGCCATCAACTCGCGGCTGCAATGTCACCGATTGGCGCGATTGTAGATTTGCCATATAGTCAGAACTATCGCTAACTGTACCTGTTTCAACCGCAGCAATTGGGACAGGTACGGCTCTAGATCCTGCTTGGGGTGCATTGCCTGAGCAAGAAACTAGCAAAACACTAATTACAGCACCTAAGGCTTTGTTCCATGATTTATGACTGAGAGATTTGTCTCTTGTAGCGATCGGCTGTGGGAGTTGAGGTTTCATCATGAATATTGGCAAAGTCTTTTTGATGTATCGGTGCTATTAGCCTATTGATCTATACCAATAAATAAGCTTACAAAAATCACCCTTTGGGAGCTATTTCATCCCCAAATTTTAAGGGAGCGCTAGGCTCCCTTTATCACATATAGTCAAAAACAATACACAGCATTGTTTTTGATTCTAAAAAATAGCAACGCTATTTTTGGTAATCGATTAAATTCCCAGATGTGCCATAGCAATGCCTACGACTAGCATTCCAATGTTTTTGATTCCAAGAAATAGCGTCGCTATTTCTTGGAATTTATTAAATTCCCGCATGTCCCATAGCAATACCTGCGACTAGCATCCCAATCACCAGAAATGGTTGAGCGCTTGCCTGATATTTGACATCGTTCTTAAGTGGATCGCGCAGGAAGTACATATCTTGGAAGGTAATCTGCGGAATCACTAATAGCACGATCAAGCTAGCTAATAGCTGCTGTCCGACCGTGACGAGATACACCGCAATTCCAATTTGGAAGACATCGATCGCTGTTGCGGAGATCAACGCCGCCTTCTGCACACCAAAGATTACGGGCAAAGAGTTCAATCCTAATTCGCGATCGCCTTCAACGCTCTTAAAGTCGTTAACTACCGCAATCCCTAAACCTGCGAAGCTGTAAATCAAGGTCACAACTACCACTGTCCAGTTGAGATGTCCGTAGAGGGCATGACCTGCCCACCAAGGTAACGCGATATAGCTGGCTCCAAGGGCATAGTTACCAAGCCAACCATTCTGCTTGAGCTTTAAAGGTGGTGCAGAGTAGATATAGGCAACGAAGGAGCCGCCCAGCGCTAATTTGGTCATGATGAAGTCGGCATGACCTGCGGTGATATCGAGAATTGCTGCTACACCAATACCGCCGAGTAACAAAATCCAAATCTGAGCAATGACTTGATTGAGGGGAATTGCTCCCGATGGAATCGGACGATATGGCTCGTTGATTGCGTCAATTTCGCGATCGTAATAATCATTAATCGTCTGGGTATAGCCCGTCAGTAGAGGACCTGACATGAGCATACAAAGTAGCGATCGCAATACGTTTTCAATTGACCATATAAACTCGCCAGAGGAGGCAGCACCGCAGAGTACGCCCCACATCAGGGGTATCCATGTAATCGGTTTCATCAATTGCAAGCGGATCTTCCAGATCGAAGCTTCTTTAATGTCCGCACCTTTCATTCCGAGCATTTGGCGGGTACGGGCATCGCGAGACTCGCTCGCTGGTACGTCAGGGGTTGGAGACGACATATTTACAAAAATTTATAGACTTGCGGTTGATTATAGCTTTTAGGCGATCGCCATACCATGCTAATGCAATCAAATAAGCTATGACATAATGATTAGAGTAGGTTTGCTATTGTTTTACCTAACCCAAGGAGGTGCATATGACTTACTCTGAGTTACGCGAAAAAGTTGAACAGCAAATAGCTCAATTACCGCTAGAGCGCCTTTTCTTGGTTAGTAGTTTTATTGATTCGATTGAGTCTAAAGAGGATGCAAGTAATAAACAATTTCGCCGTATTCCACCACTGAAGCGCAATAAAAAAGCCAGCGATTTGTTACGTTATACGGGAACTTGGCAAGGTGATGATCTAGCTGAATGTCTTGATTTTGTGCGAGAAACACGCTCTAAAACTGAGTTTTAGCATTGATTTATGGCTTATTTACTTGATACAAACCATTGCAGCTACATTATCAATGGTGATCCTAAGATTACGGATAAATTACAATCCATATCTTCTGAAACAGTTGGCGTTAGCATTATCACTCAAGCGGAACTGTTGTACATGGCTGAAAGATCAGCACGAAAGGAGAAAAATCTAGAGGCAATTCAAAGTTTTTTATCTGAGGTAGAGATTTATTTTCTTGATGAAGAAACTGCCAGTATTTACAGCAATCTTAAGGCAAAAGTTTTTAACCAATTTGCTCCAAAGGATAAAAGTAAACGCCGAAGTGTAACTATTGAAAATCTAGGATTCACCGATCATGATCTTTGGATTGCAGCAACAGCAATTCAGTATGATTTGACTTTAGTTTCCGCTGACAGTGATTTTAGGCGTGTTTATCAAGTACACACTTTCTCTTTAGACTCGTGGGTGTAGATAGTAATATGACTTTATTACTCATGACCATGCGGACAATACACAGTATTTGTCAACCTCACACTTACACTTAGAAAATTCAATGCCTAAACGAGAACTTATTCATGCCGAGATACTAGCTTTATGTAAAGAAGGTGGAGAGCTAGCTTTAGATTTTAAAAATGAACTGGGTTTGGAATTTCACTTCGATTACCAGTTTTGGTATACGAAATCTCTAAAAGCTATAGAATCTCTTGCACCAGATCGATACAAAGAATTTCGGAATTACTATGAGATTGATCCTAAACGAAAGTATATTAACAATGAGACCTTCGTAATTCAAGACTTTATAAAGTTTACCCCTACCTCTCAAATTTCCGATTTTAATGCAAAAGAAAGAGTTTTAGTCTGCTTCATGAACCAGCTTACAATACTAAAATCAATTGAGACTCGCATAGATTCAGTAATCGCAAATATTGAGGGTGAGTTGTATGCAGAGTTAAAAGATAGTGAGTTAGTAGCTGCTAGACAATTAGTAAAGATTAATCACCGTGCTGCTGGGGCGCTTGCTGGAGTTGTTATTGAGGGACATCTTCAAAAAGTAGTAGTTAGTCACAGTATCCAAGTTGCAAAAAAAAATCCAACAATTGCAGATTTGAATGATCCCTTGAAGTCTGCTGGTGTAATTGATACGCATGAGTGGCGAAAAATTTCATTTCTGGCAGATCTCCGAAACCTCTGCTCTCACAAGAAAGATTCTGAACCAACAAAAGAGCAAGTAGAAGAACTAATTCAAGGAGCAGATTGGCTTACGAAGAATATTTTTTAGATATTTCTACAAAGCTATGAGTATTCAAGAACTTAAAATAGCAATAAAAAAACTGTCTGGCAAGGAACTAGATAACCTAACAACATGGCTAATAGACTACCGTGAGCAAATATGGGATCAGCAAATAGAACATGATCTTGACTCTGGAAAGCTTAATCAATTACTAGATGAGATTGATAGCGAGTACGAAGCAGAGCTAGCAAATTAAAATATTGTCTAGTCTTGGATTGGCATACATAGTGATTATGATGCAAGCCTAGATCAGCAAAAGTTGAACGATATTTAACATCATTTAATCTAAAAATATCATGACATTAGTAGTTACTGCTGAACCAGTTCCACTCAAAACCGACACCGATGGCGTAGTGCGCGTTGGCAAAACCCGTGTCACCCTAGATACAGTCATCAAATCCTTTCAGAATGGTGCAACGGCTGAAGAAATTGTTTATCGCTATCCATCCTTGAAACTAGCCGATGTTTATACCACCATTAGCTTTTACCTCAATCATCAACAAGAGGTTGAAACATATTTACAGCAAAGGCAAGATCAAGCGCAAACAATCCGTAAAATGAACGAGGCAAAATTTGATCCTCAAGGATTGCGCGATAGATTAATTGCGCGTCAGGTAGAGCAAGCTTTATGAAGTTCCTAGCTATCGAAATCAACTATAGCCCCATCAAAATTCGTAATCGATCTTCTACATCTGCAAACACCTGAGTAGACAAGTATCCTAAGCGCTTATCTAACCTCTCTACAGAAATTGATCGCACATCTTCACACTTAATAAAACTCCTCACCTTCAAACCTCCATCTGGAGGATTAACCGCAACATGAAAAGGAATTGATTTATCCTTTGAAGTGATAGGAACAACAACCACTAATCCAGCAGATCCCTGATTGAACAAATCTACAGAAACTACCAAACAAGGACGTTTCCCCGCCTGTTCGTGACCTCTTACGGGATTAAGATCTGCTAACCATACCTCTCCCCTTGCAATCTTTTGAGGCATTAATCATCAATCCCGTCAGCTAAAGTTTGCTCCCACTCCTGACGCTCATTAAGCTCATCTTGCCACAATAACTCGTCTTTTCTTAAAGCCGCAAAAGCCTGATTTGCTTGCAAGAGAAACAACTGTCTACGATATTGCTCCACTGCCTTGTCTAACAAAGTTTGCAAATTATCACCAGACTGCTTAGAAAGTTTTAAAAGAACTTCATGAGTATTCTTGTTTATAGTTATAGCGACATCAGACATAGCTAAACCTTAAAGATCTGTATTTAATTTTAGCAAATACGACGGTGATACTTGTAAGTTAATCGCAAATGTTAATTTCCCTATGACACTAATAAGCAGAAGTTTTATATGTCCTCAGTGAGTGCTACTTTCACCCCCAACAACCTCAGAGAATTGGGAATAATTCTCGATTCTAGTACAGCAAATTGCATGGTATTCATTTTGCCTACGGCAAAATGAATACTCCCTACAAAAGAAGCCCCGCAATGCGAGGCTTCTTTTTAAACTGTAGTAGGAACTTTGATGTTTTCTTCCCATTTGCGAGGAGGACTAGCACGTCGGATATTTCGCCAAATTTGAGTTGCGGCTAAAGTTCCATCCGCTACAGCGATCGAAACTTGATTCAAGCCTCTCTTCAAATCGCCAAGGGCAAAAATGCGATCGTGGGTAGTCTTGCACATATCATTAGTTACAAGATTCTGCCCATCATATTCCAATCCTTCAATTCCCTTGAGGTATTGATTGTGGTAAATCGAACCCATACCCACTAAGCCAGTGGTTGCTTCCACAATTGTGCCATCGGTGAGTTCTACACCACTGAGTTGATGATTTTCACCGTGGAATTTAGCGATCGGTGCTTCGTACAATGGATAGCCATGCTCTGCAAGCTTCTGTTTTGTTTTATCGCTGACTTCACATAAGCCATGCGTCAAAACGGAAATATAGGGAGTGAACCAGTTCAAGACAAAGGCAGCACCAATTTGTCCTTCTGTATTCGCAATCAACACAGCCTTCTGATCCCACATATCAAAACCATCGCAGATCATGCAGACATGAAGCGTATAGCCTGCATAATCATAGACATTTTGCATGTCTTCTAATTGGGGCAAATTGTCGATAATTCCTGAAGCGGCAACTAAATACTTGCTACGAAATACGGGATAAATACTGTTAGTTTTGCCAACTTTTACTTTCACCGCAAAGGTTTCGCCTTCATCGACGACTTCTTCCACATAGCCGCGCAAATGATCGGCTCCCCAATCCAAAGCTGTCTTTGTCCCATGATTGAGGATGTCGCGCCCGGGGGTGGTGGGGTCGAGTCCGACATAATTACGCAAATCTTGCATCCATAGCGATCGCCCTTTGCCTTTTTCGACAATTAGACACTTTAGACCATAGCGAGCAAGATAGATTGCTGCTGATAGTCCACCCATGCCACCACCAACCACGATCGCATCGTAGACAGTATCAAGGCGCTCGTTTAGATTTTTGCTAGAAAGTTTCATAGCCACCCCACTTTAAGTTACGTTAATAAGAATAAGAAAGTGCGCCAAGCGCACTTTCTTATTTTAGTGATTAGCCTTCAAATGCTAAGCGAGGAGCAGATACGCCAGCAGGTGCAGCACCCTTGAGGTAAGCCAAGACGGTATCAGCGTCAGAAACTTCAAAAGGATCATCACCAGCGTTATCACCAAAACCAGGCTCAACGAAAAGTTTCTCGATCTTGCGATCGCTGATTACGGCTGCATAGCGCCAAGAACGGAAACCAAAACCGATATTGGACTTGTCAACCAAGAAACCAAGCTTACGAGTAAATTCGCCGTTACCATCGGGGAGCAAGAATACCTTCTTAGCACCAATTTCTTTGCCCCACTTAAACATCACGAAAGCATCGTTTACAGAAACACAGATGACTTCGTCAACGCCCAAAGCTTTGAATTCATCATAAAGCTCTTCGTAGCGAGGTAAGTGATTAGAAGAACAGGTAGGAGTAAATGCACCAGGCAAAGAGAAAAGTACTACCTTCTTACCACCGAAAAGATCTTCAGTGGTGCGATCTTGCCAACGATAGGGGTTAGGACCACCGACGGACTCGTCACGCACGCGAGTCTTAAATACTACATCTGGTAATGTGTCGATAACTGCCATAGTTTTTTAGTTTAGGTAACTTTTTGATTTATCTAAGAATAATTCTTATTTAGAAATTAGTCAATAGCTAGAAATATTCAATTATTAGAAAAAGTTTAATAAAGTTGTTGTTCCTAGATAGGGGTGTTATGATTGTGTCCTAGACAACTAAGACTTTAGTTAAAACTTTCAGATTAGATCATGCAAAAGCAAGCGGATAGGGTTGTCCAAATACTGAAATCAAAGGGGTTGCGTGTTACACCCCAGCGTTTTGCTGTATATGCAAACCTGCTCGATCGCCAAGATCATCCTACTGCTGAGCAAATCTTGAACGATCTCAACCAAAACGCACCCACCTCGTCACAGGCAACAGTTTATCTGTCTCTACAAACTTTGCGAGATGCAGGACTCGTCCGCGAAGTCTTATTAGAACAGGGCGTATGTCGCTATGATGCCAATGTTGAGCCACATCACCACTTCCGATGCAAATGCTGTGGTGAAATCGAAGATATTGCTTGGAATGCCTTTGAAGGACTAGGCTTCCAGCAAATTCGCTCAGGACTAAAGGTTGATAATTATGAAGTGACTGTTAGCGGTATCTGCGATCGCTGCAATAAGTAATGTCATTAAAAAAATGTCCTTAAAAAAGGAGTGCGTTACGCACTCCTTTTTTAATCTTCTGAATTTAAATCCCCCATAAATCCCTCAGAACGGATGTCATCGGGCGTGATTAGTCTGCCTTGATTAGTAATATCCTCTTCATCGTCTATAGAGGAACTACCTAAATCGCGAATAGATTGGTTGTTGCTACGTAGATTTTCTTGATAAGTCTCTGTACGTCTTTGTCGAGGACGACGACCCAAAGATTTTAATCCTGCCTTGATACCAGCAAATGCACTTTTAGTAGCGATCGTGGCACTGGAAGCACTTTGACGCACACCCTTAATACCATCATTTACCTGCTTAACTGCCTCACCTGCACTTTTTGCTCCTTGGTTTAGTTCATCACTTAACTCACTTAGCTCTAAACCAGTCATCCGAATAGCTTCAAGGGTGGCAGGTAATTCTCTAGTTAAAGTATCGGCAAGACGAATAATGCTATTAGCAGCTTTCGCTAACTCTTGAAATGTGGGAATTGCCGTGAGCAAAAGAATTGTCAGGCAAACGACCACTAATAAAAAGGATAAACCTAGCAGGAAGATAGCTTCTGACATAATTTCTTATAAGTGCTTGACTAAGTACTTGCTCTTTAATTGTCTAATCTTCATCTTCAACTGGAATATCGTCTATTTCGATGGATGAGTTATTAGATGTATTTGCCATCGATAGAATTAATTCATCTTGGAGTTTGCGGCTAGCCTCCTGTCCAGTAGCGATCGCCTCTTGCAATCTTATCAATGCCTCATCAAGAGTTCGTTGAGCCTGTACAGTCAAGCGATCGGCTTGATACTGCACATTAGCTCCTACTTCCTCCGCTATTTTGGGTAGATCTTTAGCAGAGCGCTTTAAAACCTGACGGGTTTCCTTGCCTGAGCGGGGCGCAAATAAAATACCCACAGCCGTACCGATCGCAGTACCGACAATCAATCCACCAAAAAATTTACCTGCGCCGTTTGACATTATGCTTGCTCCCTGACGACTTGCTGCCTGACGACCTATGACTTGATTTGTTATTGAGAGAGTTTGACGAACCTTTGCTAGACTTTTGCCAACGACTCCCTAAAAAGGATACACCACGTCCAAGCATAGACAATAATTTCCGAATTCTTTCTAGCTGCATTTGCAACTTTTGATATTGCTCTCGCAGAGATCCCACACCACCACGCGCTACCTCAAGACTGGGGGAAGAGACCTGTAAACCACTTTGGCAAGCTTCTGTCCAACCATCTACCGTCTTTACAGTGGCAGTAAGTGCTTTTTTGAGCAGCCAAACCTGCCATGCTGCCCATAGCAATCCTGCACTAAGTATTAACTGTAAGGCGATCGCAATCCAAATCATTTTTTTAACAAGAACCCATAGGACTTTTAAGATTTGTAATACAGAAAAAAAGTAACATATGCTTCTTTTTTTTATCTGATTTTTTGTGTGGTTTGTTTTGATTGATTTTTTAACCGTTGGTGTTTATAACAGCTTTCAATTCTATGAGGAGTATATAGCAATCCTATCTAACTGGTGATCCCAAGGTTATCTAATTGCTATAAAAAGGGTAGAATATTCATAGATTTTGCTTAATCTAAATTCAGTTTCTGCTAGTGACAGAATATGTCAGCAAAAGCCATGAATCTGGAAAAGGAACTCAAAATTTATTAAACACGTCTCACAATATATAAATAGGTTATATTGGCAATTGATTGAGATGCACACAACAAAGTTGTCTAACGGTTCAGTGACCCTTCTACACCCACACCCCTATCTAATTGTTCATGCTGATGAGGGGCAGCAGATGATTCCGCTTATAAACGCAGATTTTTGGACAATTGGGAGGGGTTATGATAACTCAATTGTACTAACAGATAAATGGGTTTCACGCTATCACGCTACATTGCAAATTGTAGGCGCTTCCAAAAACGATGGGTTTGACTCATCTATGAGAGGTGATTCCAAACCACGCACTACTAACAATGAGTCAGGTAGTTTCTATCTAGTAGATTTTGGTAGTCGTAATGGCTCCTTCATGCGTGGACAGAGAATTACCTTCCCGATTTTGCTAAAAAGTGGCGATCGCATGACCATTGGCAAAACTGATATTGATTTCTTCTCACCTCACAAACGTGAACCCCACCGCACTCCCAGTGAGCATATGCGGTTATTCCATCAACCCACTGCTCCTGTTTCCCGCACTACCCTTACGCCTTCTGAGGAGCGCGTGTTCTGGCAAGTAGTCCAAGGCTTTACTAACAAAGAAATTGGTAAACGCCTCCAGATCAGTCCACGCACAGTCCAAACTCACCTCAGCAGCATCATGACTAAGCTGAATTTGGAAAATCGTTCCCAGATTGTGCGCTACGCCTTTGAGCAAAGCTATCGTCCTAATGCAGATAGTGCCGCCGATAATACAGATTTAAACAATTAAAAAAACGGAGAGTGCAATGCACTCTCCGTTTTTTATAACCTAGATAAATTGCTGTAATTGTTAAGAAAGCACCTATAAGCTACTTTCTGCTTCTTGAGTTCAGACTAAAATATACAGGTCATCATTCTTTCAGATATTGAAACCATGCTCGATCTCAAAGTTATTTTGCCTATTCTAACTATCGTCTTTACCATTAGCTGTCTATTTTTCGGCACTCGTAACGGCTTTTACGACACCGACAAATATCATGGCAATGGTTCTGCTCATTAAAAAATAAGGCGGTGCAATGCACCGCCTTATTTTTTAATGACGTACAAAAATATGTGGTCAACATGTTAAGCTAGTCTGTCTGAAAGCTAATATCTTTAAAGAATTGGCGATCGCCATACATCCTACTCAGAGACTACTGAGAAACGGAAACCGCCTATGCAGTCGATCTGTCGAGTTAGCAAACATATTGCTCTCGATAAGTGGCGCAAACCCAGAGATGGGAATAACTAGGAATGCCCAATCGTGAGTTTGGGTACTCGCTCTCTAACTCCTAAGTGCGTTGATTGTCGGGTTTAGTCACGTCCACCTCAAAACACGTTCAAGTTTTTATCATGGCACTTTTGCAAGAACGCAAGCTCGAAATTTTCTCCGAATACCAAAAACATCCTACCGATACTGGTTCTTCTGATGTTCAGGTTGCATTGCTCACCGAGCGCGTCAACCAGTTGACCACTCACCTCAAGCTACATCCTAAGGACTTCTCTTCTCGTCGTAGTTTGCTCAAAATCATTGGTCAACGTAAGCGTTTGCTAGCTTATGTTCGTAATCAAGATCGCGCTCATTACAAACAACTCATCCAAAGCTTGGGTGTAAGAGGCTAGTTTTTAAATAGTATTCGTGCAAAACACGAATACTATTACAACTTCTTTAGCGCTAGTGAGGAACAAAAGTGAGTAAGCCAACTGAACGTATCCCTTTCGAGCCAAATAATCGTAGTAAAAAAGCAAAAGCTAAGGAAACTAAAAAGCCCCCTGTTGCTCCTACTGCGGCAAATACAAGTAACTCGAAACCCAACACAAGTACTACCAAAACGACTACAAAATCATCCCCTAAGCGAAATGATTCTTTAGGTATTCCTGATGAAGTGAATCGTCGGATTGTTCGACGGGCAGCTTTATTCTGTGGTATTCCTACAGCCTTAGGTATTAGTACCTTTGTCGTTAGCTACATCATTGTGAGCAGACATATATTTGAGTTGCCTACCTCCGCAGTGGTGCTAGTAAGTATGTTGTTTTTAGGCTTGGGAGTTGTCGGTCTCAGCTACGGTGCTATTTCCGCTTCTTGGGATGAGGGGCGCGTTGGTAGCTGGTGGGGCGGCGAAGAGTTTAGCAAAAACTTTGGGTATTTAAAGGAATCTTGGAAGGCACAACAGCAACTTGTCAAAGCTGGTCAGCAATCTAAAAAGTAATCCAAAAAGTAAAAAGAAACCCGCACAATGCGGGTTTCTTTTTACTTGAGTAGCCTTTGTAAAATTGTTGCGTGATCTAAACCTTCGTTCAAGAATGAATCAACAATTTGGAGTCTTTCGGGTAAGCCGATGATATAAGTGTTGTGGCTAGCATCCAAGGATTCGCAGGTTGTTTGAACTGCTAATAACTCACGCCCTGTTAAGCGGGTAAAAAATGAAGTGAGAATA
The DNA here is from genome assembly GCF_027942295.1 of Pseudanabaena sp. Chao 1811. Lineage (NCBI taxonomy): Bacteria > Bacillati > Cyanobacteriota > Cyanophyceae > Pseudanabaenales > Pseudanabaenaceae > Pseudanabaena > Pseudanabaena sp. Chao 1811. The sequence continues at coordinate 3,739,550 of NZ_CP101416.1, read as the reverse complement.
CCTGCCTCTAGATAACCTGTTGGTAGTGAATTACCAGCAATCTTACGGACATAGGGGGAGTTGTAGGTCTTGATCAAAATAAAGCCTTGAGCTTGATGCTGCGGATCAAACTCAAACTTACCCCAGCCGTGGGTTTTCCAACATTCTTTTAAGCTTTGTATGAAGGTGATCATATCCATCTCAGCTAAGGTCTGGGAATAATATTCTTCAAGGGACTCCGTAAATCTTGTATAAAAGTTTTTGCCCCACCATTTACCACAGTTAAATAGTACTAGTCTTGATGCTTGTCCTGTCTCCTTAGCTAAGCCTGCATAGAGTGAAGAGATTAAAGTGTCAGGAACCGCTAATAGGCGATCGCCTCGACGATTTTCTAATAGTCCAATTTCCAGATCTCCCTTAACATAGGCATTGTAGTCAAAGAAATTGGCAGGGATGCGATTTTCTTTAATGAGATCGGCGACAGAAATCATGTTAGTTAGTCTCCTAGTAAATTAGCGTGACTTGGGCGGCAGTAATCAAAGGCTGAAGGAGGGCTAGTTGATTAGGGCTAAACTGTTGGCGCAGTACTTGATTGAGCAATTTGTAGAGAGCATCATTGAGGCGGCGCATATCGCGCATGGACATGATTCCTTCTAACCAACTGAGCAACCTTTCTTTTAAAAAGTTTTCGTCATTTAATAACATTGCCATTGAGCTATAGCGTAGAACTAGAACAAGATTTTTGATGCCAACTTCTAGATCTTCTACCGCTACATTGGGTAGTTCTGATTGCACTTGATCGGCAACGCTTTGCAAAATATCAATTTCACGATCGCGGATTAGTTTATAGAGTTTAAGGCGATCGGGTAATGAACTCACATAGCTTTCCATGAGTCCAAGCTCGTCCGATGCAAGATATCGATCCTGCGCTTGGTTAATTAATTCTTGAATCTTCGGAATCATAGTTCTTACGGTGAGAATTATTGAGATTTTATTTCCTAAGCAAAGTAGCAACAGGTAGATGTTAAGTGTCTAAATCTAAAGTGAGAAATCAAGAAGATTTTTTGTGTTTCACCCAGCAACGGCTAACCTTCTAAATGACTTAGTTCAAAAGAATTTAGAAATATCATCTAGAAAATCTTCAACAGTAACGCTATTGTCATCAACAGTATTAACACTGGGGGCAGAGTCATGACTTGTGGCGGCAATTTCAGGAACTCCATTCCAAGCGATCGCTCGGAAATATTGCCTTACGGGCATCAATAAACTCAAAGTTGGATAGCTACCATTTTGAGTATTGACAATGACTGGGGCAAGCACTTGATTTTCCCAATTTACACCTTGCCAAAAACTGCGTAACGGCTGTAAGCGCCAATCGGAACTGTTCATTTTAGAAATTCTCCATTTCGCAAACGTCCTTCGATGTCACGAGTTGTTGCGCCTTCATTGAGCCAGAATGAGGCTGCATCAATGCGATTTTTGCCACCAAGCAAGAATTTACAGTAGTTTTCGCCCATGGAATAGCATTGGATCTCGATACACTCTAGTTCTTTATTCACGAGATGGGTAAAGAATCCTGAAAATAAACCCGCATACAAATGGCAAACGGGTTTACCGACATCGCCAAGACTACGGGCAACCGCCGAGTCAAACACGCTAATAAACATAAAGCCCTGCTTGCGATCGCTCATATCCACTTGCCACCGTCCCCAACCCTGCGAGGTAAAGGGCCACCACCAAGTTTCTAACAAGAAGGGCAAATTAGTCTGGCGAATACTGCGCCCAAAATCCCTTTCAAACCACTTGGTAAAAAATAGTGCATCTTGCAAGCCCCACTCACAACCAATCGAATACATAACTGCTGCTGAAGCGTCACCCACTTCATCTTCTAGCCCCTCTTGTAGTCCAATGATAAAGTCTTCACTAGTGAAGATATTTCTCAACCCATTCCAGTCTTCAATGATTCCTTTTTCAAAATTAGGCAGGAAAAAATCTTGCAGACTGTAATGATTATTTTTTCTTTTGTGCTTGGCTGCAATATTTGGATGATCTACGGCAACAGTCATAAGTAAATACTCCTAATCCAAAAAATTATTGAGATCAAAACTAGTATTAGTAGTTAAGGTTGTTGAGTGTAAAGAAATACTTTTAGTCATGCGACTATTTTTACTCGAAAATATCAGCTCTTTTGGTGTTTGCCAATTGCTCACCAACACTAAAGTTGGTATTTTCCAACTGACGCACTACTGATCGCGTAATTAGCTGTCCCACCTCTACCAATGTCTGACCTGTGATCGGGCTAAGTAGTGGTTTTTCACAGCGTCGTCCAATCAGCGCTTCAATGTCCTGAATCGATTGGACATACATACCGATAGGCAGTTCAACCACAATTCCTTCACCCATAACCTTAGCCTGACAAGCAAGCCGAGAGTTAGGTTTACAGGTAGTAATTACTTCTAAAGTACGCTGCTCACGCTTACCCATTGGGCTAAGTGAAGACATTCCTTCCTGAATATAAACGTGGCAGGTCGCACACATGCCACGTCCGCCGCATTCTTTCAAAATATGTAGCTCGTCCCCCATTAATCCAGAGAGCAATGCACCATTTGTTGCAATATCTGCTGTCTGAGCAATAGGCTCAATTCTTACACGCTTAGCCATTTTTAGCTTGCCTCTGCGATGGTTCCCCTTAATATTAAAGGCTAGTTTAACGCATTTAATGTCTATGCGTAGAGTACTTCCCGCCAAATTGCTTAGAATTGTTAAGCCTAATTAAGATGGTGTAAGGATCTGCTTTTGCCGACTATCGAGACAATCTTGTTCGAGCATTTGATCAAAATTACGAATTACCTGTTTACATCGCTTGATATATGCCGAAACCCATGACTGAATTTGTTGAAGTTGCTCTGGAGTACAGGCGATCGCACTTTGCTTGGGATGAGTTATTTGTCCATTTCGATCAACTTCAAACTCTTGGAGCCAAGTAGAGTCTGGGCGGCTCGATTTCCAGTAATTAGTGACAACAACCTTGCCAAGGTATTGGGTAGTAAAGTGGCTGAGTTTGTTTAAGGCCGATAAAAGTTCATCTAACTTATACTCTTGTGTACCAGTTTTCGCTGATACTTGCTTAGTATGGCTATCAGTAGCTTTATTAGTAGCAGCACTATTAACTGGTACTGCTGTAGATGATGCAGGAGGTGTTTGAGGCTTAGTTGTGCTTGGCTTAGTTATATTTGTCTGCTGAGTTTGTCCGTTTGCACTTGCAGGTGGTGCAGATTGCTTGAGATTAGTAAAGTTATGGGTGGCTGGACTATCTGCCACTGCTGCTTGGGCTGGTACTTTGGTACTATTTGCCGTCCAACTTGTGCTTGGCAAAGACTGCTGGGTCACCGAACCTAATAAGAGCTTAAAGTATGCGACTGTGTTGTATGTATCTGTTTCGATCAGATATTTGATTTTGGTAATACAGCGCCGATACTCGACTGATGCAAGCTCACTATCTGTAAGTACTAGCAGTACTAACCCATGCGTCAGTTTGTAGATAAATACAATATGACCTGCAAAGTGAAACTCAAAGGATTCAAATCCTTCTGGTAAGTTTTCGACAACTTGCAGCACTCCCTGACCTAATGCTTGTTTAGTCCTATCTAATACGGTATCTAGTCCGTAAAAATAGGGGCGCATACGGCGGTTTGTGAGGGCGATCCCCACAACTCCTGCTAAATTCAAAAAATCCTGAATGACCTCCCGACTCATCTTTTCTCACGCTGCTTCTATGATCGACATACCGTTCACCCTAGACCAATTACGCATTCTCAAGGCGATCGCTGCTGAAGGTAGCTTTAAACGCGCCGCCGATAGCCTTTATGTGTCTCAACCCGCCGTTAGCTTGCAAGTCCAACATCTAGAACGACAGCTAGATGTACCTTTGTTCGATCGCGGGGGCAGAAGGGCACAGTTGACGGAGGCTGGACAGTTGTTACTTTCCTATGGCGATCGCATTTTAAGCCTTTGTCAGGAAACTTGCCGTGCCATTGATGACTTACAAAATCTCAATGGTGGGACTCTAATTATAGGTGCTAGTCAAACAACTGGAACCTATCTAATACCACAAATGATTGGTTTATTTCGTAAAAAATACCCTGAAGTCTCGGTACAACTCCATGTCCATTCTACAAGGCGAACGGCTTGGAGTGTTGCGAATGGGCAAGTAGACTTGGCAATTATTGGTGGCGAGATTCCTGCGGATTTGGTGGATTCTTTAGAGGTTACCCCCTATGCTGAAGATGAGCTAGCGCTAATTCTACCAACTTCTCATGCTTTAGCACAGGTCGGGGCATTGCCCATTGATGAGTTATATAAGCTGCAATTTATTACCCTAGACTCGCAGTCAACCATTCGTAAGGCGATTGATCGGGTGTTGTTAGATAGCGGCGTTGATCCCCGTCAGTTAGAAATCGCGATGGAGCTAAATTCGATAGAAGCGATTAAAAATGCGGTACAGGCGGGTTTGGGGGCAGCATTTTTGTCAGTGACGGCGATCGAAAAGGAACTGCAAATGGGAGCTTTGCAGCAGGTCAGGATTGATGGGGTCGTAATTAAGCGCATGTTGTTACAAATTCGTAATCCCAATCGCTATCGGTCTAAGGCAACGGAGGCTTTTTGTAACGAAGTTCTACCAATATTTCGAGACAAGGCTTAGTAATAAGTAAAAGGGGGCGCAAAGCGCCCCCTTTTACTTAATGGTGATTGCGATACAATGGTAAACCTGACATAAATTTCACTCTGCGTTATGAGCTACTTCCGCCCTGCTATCGATGCGATGACTGGCTATGTTCCTGGGGAACAACCCAAGTCGGGGATTAAAGTTATCAAACTGAATACTAACGAAAATCCCTATCCACCCTCACCAAAGGCGATCGCCGCCTTGCAAACTATCGATAGTGATTCATTGCGGCGCTATCCCGACCCTTTCGCCCATGAATTTTGTCAAGCGGTAAGTGATGCTTTCAGTGTGCCTACAGATTGGGTGATTGTGGGCAATGGCAGTGATGATGTTTTAAATATTTTGATCAGGGCTTGTGCGGAAGGTCGCGATCGCAAGGTGGTTTATCCGATGCCAACCTATGTGTTATATCGCACCCTTGCAGCAATGCAACCATCGGAAACCGTAGAAGTCCCCTATGGTGAAAATTTTCAGTTGCCCATTGATGAACTTGTAGCGGCAAATGGCGCAGTAACTTTTATTGCTTCACCCAATAGTCCATCGGGTCATGCCGTTCCTCTTGATGATTTGCGCCAATTGGCAAAAAGAGTTTCAGGTATTGTGGCGATCGATGAAGCCTATGTCGATTTTGCAGAATACTCGGCTTTGCCCTTAGTGCAAGAATTTGACAACGTAATCGTATTACGCACTTTGTCCAAAGGTTATTCTCTTGCAGGGTTGCGTCTAGGCTTTGGCATTGCTAATCCCAAGCTTCTGTCTGGGCTATTTAAGGTCAAGGATAGCTATAACATTGATGCCGTAGCGATCGCAGTCGGTACTGCTGCCATGCGCGATCAAGAATACAAAACTACCAATGCCGAAAAAGTCAAAACCTCACGGACTAAACTTACTTTAGCTCTCAAAAATCTCGACTATACCGTACTAGAGTCCCACGGCAATTTTGTGCTTGCCACTCCACCCAAAGGCAACGCCGAAGAGATTTATTTAAAACTCAAAGAATCTGGCATTTTAGTCCGCTATTTCAATCAAGCAGGGCTAGCTGATAAGCTCCGCATTACCGTTGGTACTGACGAACAAAATCAGGCTCTAATCGATCTTTTATCTATCCTCTAGCATTTTCTAATTGACGTATGAGCTAATTCTTATGACACAGCTTAATATTAAAAATCTAGGTCAAATTAAAAGTGCAAATATAGATTTTGGAGATCTAACTCTTTTTGTTGGAGCGCAAGCTACAGGGAAAAGCATTTTATTACAACTCATAAAATTGTTATTTGATATCAGTAATATTAAAGATACTCTTTTAAAATATGGCTATGACTGGGATATGAACGTATCTAATTTCAGTGAGCTTTATTTTGGCGAGGGAATGCGTAATCTACTGAGCGACAGTACAGAAATAATTTGTGACAACATAAGAAATCCTCTAGATGAATTATTAAAAAATCGCTATCTCAGTAGTGATCCCGAACGTATATTTTTTGTACCTGCTCAACGTGTGTTGACTCTTGAGAATGGATGGCCGCGTTCATTTACTAGTTTTGCGATTGACTATCCTTATGTTGTTCGTCAATTTAGTGAACATCTACAATTATTGATGCAACAGGGATTTATTAATAAAGATAACGCTGTTTTTCCTCAAACAGGACAACTCAGACAAGATATAAGTGATGCTATTAATGCAAGTATTTTTCATGGTGCTAAAGTTGAATTAAATACAGTTGGGATGCGTAAACGCATTCAAATTAATGTTAATGGTAATTTGTTGCCATTTATGGCTTGGTCGGCTGGGCAAAGAGAATTTATGCCTTTACTCCTAGGTCTTTATTGGCTAATGCCCGTATTAGAGGATTCAAAGAAACCTGATATCGATTTTGTAGTTATTGAAGAACCAGAAATGGGTTTGCATCCTCGTGCAATTTTGTCAGTTATTTTGATGTGTTTAGAGCTTTTACACCGAGGTTATCGTTTACTTATTTCGACACATTCACCTGTTCTTTTAGAAGCAGTTTGGGCAATTCGCAACTTACAGAATAATAACTCTGATGTTAAATATCTCTATCAACTTTTCGATTTAAAACCATCACCACTGATTACCGAGCTTTTTGAAAATATTCTCAAAAACAAGAAATTTTCTACTTATTATTTCGACCAAAAAGAAGATGGTGTTGAGGTGCGTGATATTTCATCATTAGATCCATTTGATGAAGATTTATCAACAGCCGATTGGGGTGGTTTAACTAGTTTTAGTAGTAGAGCTTCTGAAGTTGTTTCTCAGGCAGTTCAAGACAAATTATAAGTTTTAAAAATGGATTTTAAAGAAGCAGTTTCTGCAACACCTTTACTAAAAGATGCTTATAGAAATGGCTTACAAGCGTTAGGAAATTATAGTAACAAAGTTAGACCTTCTGACACGAAAAAGTGTGAAGGTAGTGTCGATATTGATACTGCTGTTAAGGATATTTACCGTAATGCTTCACGTTGGGATTATGCAATTGGCTATGACGGAACAACATATTTCATTGAGGTGCATAGCGCTGATACATCTGAGGTTACATCGGTTTTAAAAAAATTTAGCTGGTTAAAAGAATTTTTAGTAACAGATGCTCCTGAATTAAATCAACAGCCAAAAAAGCGTTTTTATTGGATTAGTTCAGGTGGTAATAATATTTTAAAAGGAAGTCCCCAATCACGAAAACTAGCGCAATCTGGAATTACGCTTGATAGGCAACTTAATTTATAAGTAATGGAGAATAGGAGGCTCGAACCCCTGACCTCTGCGGTGCGATCGCAGCACTCTACCAACTGAGCTAATTCCCCAATCTAGGATATGTATATTAGCATATTTCAAAAACAAGGCGGCACTCAGTGCCGCCTTGTTTACTTATTGGTAGAAATCGGCGATCGCAACTCACTGCTCATCAAAAACCGCGTTATGGGCTGTTCATACCCTGAACCATCGGGAAACTCAACCATTAGTACAGGTTTTTTAATAGTTTCGGAGGGAATCTGAAGCATGTACACATAATCGCCATTATGAAATTCAAAATAAGTACCTTGATTGGGGTTATAGGTTCTCGCAGTAAGTTTTACCCCAGTAGTGCCATTTTTGTTCACACTGCGATAGTGCTTTGGTTGTGAAACATCCTTAAGATCAGCACAAATATACAAAGCATAGTCCTTAGTTTCCGCATAGGCGAGAATGCCACCTGTCCCCTCACAGGTTTTGTCATTAGCTAACTCATTGGTCAAGCCAGTAACTAAATGTTCCGCAGAAGCTTTACCTGCAATAGTAAATAAAGCCAAAGATAATCCTAACGACAGGGCAGTTAGAGCCTTTTGAGAAATAAGTTGCAAGCTAAATTTAGAAATATGTTTATTAATTGATCGCATCTCAAAACCTCATGATTTTGTTAATTGTTTCTGTTACTGCTTGTAACTAGTTACAGAGATGCTCGTAACTCCATCATGACCTTAACAATGATGAAAACCGTTGTAATCAGCAACTTTGCCTAAAATAGAATAGGCAGCGCAATCAAGATTCCTGTGGGCAGCATGAAATCCTGTCCACAGGAATTAAAATCTTTTATTCAGTAGACTTGGCAATCATTCACTATGAACTCAGGCATCACCAATAACGAATCAACATTTCACAAGGTTGTGCGTCTCTTGCGTTGGCATAAACCCGCAGGCAGATTGATTTTGATGTTGCCTGCGCTATGGGCAACCGTAGCAGCCGCTAAATCACAGCACCAACTGCCACCACTTGATTTATTAGGTGTAGTGATTCTTGGGAGCTTGGCAACTAGTGCCGCAGGTTGTGTCATTAATGATCTCTGGGATCGCGATATTGATCCACAAGTAGAACGCACAAAAAATCGACCCCTTGCTGAGCGATCGCTATCGATACAAGTGGGGATCGCCATTTTGCTAGTTTCTGGACTCTGTGCATTTTTACTATCAACCTATCTCAGTCCCCTTAGTTTTGGCTTATGTTTTGCTGCTGCCCCTGTAATTGCCATTTACCCTGCCTGTAAGCGCTTTTTCCCAGTACCACAGCTAGTACTTTCGATCGCATGGGGCTTTACGGTACTGATTCCTTGGAGTGCAGTTACAGGTGGACTCGATCACTATGCTTGGGCATTATGGTTAGCGGTAATTGCTTGGACAATGGGTTTTGATACTATTTATGCCATGAGCGATCGCGAGGATGATCTCAAGGTTGGAATTAATTCCAGTGCGCTCTTTTTTGGAAGATATGTAACGTTTGCGATCGCCATTTTTTTGACAATTACCCTAGGAAGCCTACTTTGGTTAGGTTGGGAGATGCAGCTCGGTTACACACACTACTTTGCTTGCTTGACGGCAGGAGTAATATGGATATGGCAATGTAACAGACTGACCCAAGCTGAAATTCCTGCCGAGTTATACCAAAAGGCTTTCGGTCAAAATGTATGGATCGGCTTTATCATACTGGCGGGAATGCTTCCATCGACCTTCAGCCTAGGCTAAATCCCTCATTCTTGAAGGCGATTTCCTACTCCTGACGTAAGATGGCTAGCAAGCATTAAGTCTGATAGGATCTAGATTACAGAATAGTAGAAACAAAAAATACATGAGCAATATTAAAGAGAAAATTCTAGAAGAAGTACAGCAAGCTAGAGAAACCTGTGAAGTTAGCGGTACTGGCTCTAAGGAATGTGCTGCTGCATGGGATGCAGTAGAAGAGTTACAAGCTGAAGCATCGCACCAAAAACAAGATAAGCCCAAGAACTCCCTTGAAATCTATTGCGATGATAATCCTGACGCTGCTGAATGTCGTTTATACGAAGATTAATTATCTAGGAAATCCACAAAAGAGAGGCAGCGCCATGCGTTATCTCTCTTTTGCTCCTAGTCCCAAAGAAGAAAGGATGCGCTTTGCGCATCCTTTCTTCTTTGGGACTAGGATTACGCTAAAATTTGTCTCTAAATTCACAAATTTGTAAAATTGTCAGTTACATTGTGAAAACTGCAAAGCCTATAGTTGAGTTAATTTGCGGTTTGATATTTTCTATACCAATGAGAAAATCGCAATGATTACGAAATAGGAATCGTCAGCAACTTGGAGCCAATTGGGAATAGGGTATGACACAACTAAGCGTTATGGAGTTGGCAAAGCAGGGTGATCCCCAAGCGATCGCTACTTTGATAAATCGCTCTTTAGAATCTAAAGGCATCCATGCCCAAGCAGCACTTGAGGGAGAATGTCTCAAAATTTCTTTACAAGCATCACAGATACCAAACCAAAAAGCAGTAATTACAATTATTCAACGGGGTATGCTGATTTTGCAGGTGGAGCAAATCAAACGGGTCAAGATTTTGACCTATCGCTCTGACAATAATTACCTAGCTTGGCAATATGAGATTTTCCTAAATCCTCATTCCAGACAATCATTACCTAGCCCAGTAATTGCTAATTCCTCAAATTTAGTACAAGATCCAAATATGAATCTTGTCAGTAATCCAAAAGGGGTTATCCTAGTACAAAAGTTGTCTCAAATTCAGCAAAACTTGCAGGAATATCAAGATATTATTGTGCGGTTTACCGATGAGCATGTTGGCACTGTCCGATGCTTGACTACTCTCACGGAATTAATTCAAGTAATTAGTAAGCCTAGCTTTTTATTTGCAGCAGTAGCTTCCAATCCAAACCTACGAAGTTTACTCGATACGATCGCTGAATCTAGCAAGACAGACGAAAATGGCGATCAAGTAATTACAAACCTATCAATATTACAACCTGGGCAACAATGGCAAAAAGCGAAGGTTCGACTTGTTACTAAAATATTTTTAGAACCTGCTCAAGATCAAGAGAATACAGAAGTAAACCACCAAGGTATTACTTTAGACTTGCAAGAAACACCACCCCAACCTAGTTCTTATCCTGTTTTAGAAAGCCCAAAACCCGAAATAGCACAATCTATATCTGATGAAACTATCACGGATCCTGTTCTAGAAAATTCTAATTCTGAAGTAATAACTCCCAATCCTCCGCAAACAGAAAAACCTGACTTTAATGCAAAGGAAGTTCCATTAGTATCTGGTACAAGTCCCAATACAGCAGATGCCCTGTTTGAAGATTTTCTAGAATCTTCATCATTAAGTACTGCATCACAGTCTAGTTTAGACTCTAATACAGCAGACACCCTATTTGAAGATTTTCTGGAGTCTCCGTCACCAAATTTGCCACCAAATATTTCATCAGTAGACAAACCATCTTCTCCATTAGCCAATAACGGCTCCGATCGTTCTCAAGACTCTCAAAGCTCCACTACTGTCGAATCATTATTTGATGACTTTATGACTGCTGGGTCAGCTAATAGTTATAGCGAGATGGGGATTAGCGATCGCAAGGAGTTAGAGGAACTACCTGTTAATCCAACTGTACTCCATAGGGTGAATGATGAGACTGCACCTACGGATTTAGATGATGACCTATTCAATGATTTCTCCTTTGATGTGCCGTCAATTGGGAGTGAGAAAAAATCATCTGATACTTTTACATCAGACAAAACGGATCTAAAAGAAGATATCGACTCAATAAAATCAAGAATTCCTAAACAGGATCTAGATAAATTGCTCCTATTAATGGATGAAGAGGATCAGACAAATGCAGAAGATCCAGCTATGCGCAATCAAAACTCAGACATAAAAGCAGACATCCCTAAAACCACAAAATCAGAAATTACTGATCTAGGAGCGATCACGATAGAGCGAATCTTGGGAAATATGGGGACTATTTCTCTAAATAAGGTTGAGTCAGACTCTAATCCTTCTATGGTGACTTTGGAAGACCTGTCTGGAGACTTAGATTCTTTAGGCTTTTAGTCTCCAATAGATACTTACAAACATTTTCCTATTTCTCATTTTGTATTAACTGTTCACAAATCTCACTCAGGCGCAAATTGGGTGGAAACTTTCCATCAGTTTTGATCTGTTTGATGAATTCAGAAGGAATACGCCATAGTAGTTTGCCATCAAGAGCTTTGATAATATCACCACGATCAATAACTCCTGCAACTGAGCCTACAGGCGATCGCACAATTACATAGCGCAACTGTTTTTGTTCCATGAGACTAATCACATTGAAAATGGGAGCTTTGAGATCAACTGTGTCAATTTCATCTAAGGGGGTTACTAAGGTCTGTAAAGATTTTGCTTCCCACTCATGACTGTCAATATGACGGATCGCTTCTGATGACACTAGACCACGATCTCTTCCATTTGCAGAAGCAATATAAATAGGATTGGCATCTTTTTCTTCCATAAGAAGAAATTTGTCTGCAAAGTCACGTAATGAGATATCAGCATCAACTAGGCGAAAATCTCTGGTCATGGCTGATTCGGCATTAATGGCTAGTAGTGCTTGCTGGAGGTTGTTTATATACAAATAGCTACCTGCATTACCAAATAGTAGCCAGCCTAACAATAGAAAAAATATGCCGAATAGCAAGTTACTGGCAAACACTAGTCCTGCATAAATCATGATGATTACGCTAACTACCTGCCCTGAACGCGCTGCCCAGCGAATTCCCGTAAAGCGATCGCCAGTTAATTTCCAAATAGCCGCTTTGAGAATATGACCGCCTGCAAAGGGAAGTGCAGGAATGAGGCTAAACACGCCAATAAATAGGTTTATTTGGGCAAAATACAAAGTGATTATTGCCCAGATAGCACGAATATTACCGATGCTTGTAGGCAAATTTTCGATGGCTTTAGGATTACTGGAAAGAAGGGAGTCTCCTGCAATTAGCCAAGCAATCGTAAATCCGATCACGCTTAAAACTAAGCTAACTAATGGACCAGAGATAGCAATGCTAAATACGGAGAATGGATCTTTGGCTTCCTGCTCAGTACTAGCGCCACCAATAAACTGAATGTTAACCGCATTGATCTCGACCCCCCTAAGCTTAGCCATAAGGGCATGAGCAATTTTATTAAATGCGATCGACAAAAAGAAGAGTATGGCGGTAATCACACCATAACCTAGGGAAAAGGATGGCGACAACTTGGCATAGGCATTTCCCAGTAAGATCGCAAGAATAGTAAGTACAAGAAACCATGATGAATCTACATATAGTGAGATACCAAAAATGCTGCCGATGCGGATACCGCCTCTCATGATGTGTTTTTCCTAGATCTGTTTACTGATTGGCGCTGAAAGCTCTTGATAACATTTTAACCATTAGCGATCGCTGCTTGATTAACGTTGTTCAGGGTGGCAAACCATTGGATTACCACTATCACAGGTGTCATTAATTGCTGTAATCAATTCTTGCAACCGCCCGAAACTATGTTGATTAAAGTGCATAGTTAACCGTGGCAAATCGATAATATGTTGCTCATTAGCTTCCTTGGGCAAAGCCTGACTACGCTCTATTTTACCCTTGATCAAAATATCGCTGAAGTTATCGTTTAAGCGCTCAAGATGCTCATCAGTAATTTCAAAATTTAAGCGAATTACAAACAAATCGCCCACCCATCGACAGGAATGATAAACACTGTAAAACGAAGAAATATATTGACAAGCCTCATCAATATCGTCAGTAATTTTGTAGAGACTGCGATCCTCCTTGACAATCAATCCCCTTGCAATCAACTGCTCTTGGACAAAAATATCCCATTGCTTCCAGTAATCACCGCCCTTCTTATCCATTAACACCATCGGGCGTGGCGTAGTCCGTCCCGTTTGGCAAAGCGTCAAACATTCAAAAAATTCATCCTGCGTACCAAATCCCCCAGGGAAAAGCGCGATCGCATCACTCTCTTTCACAAAATATAATTTGCGCGTAAAGAAATAGCGAAACTTAACCAGACGAGAATCTTCAGGTACAAAACCATTACTGGTTTGTTCAAAGGGCAAACTGATATTTAAGCCAAAGGAATTTTCTCCCGATCCCTCATTACCTGCCGCCATAATACCGCCCCCAGCTCCAGTAATTACCATAAAGCCCCTTTGGGTAATCTGCTCAGCAAACTCATAGGCTTGCCGATATTCAGGGGCATCCGAGTGGGTACGTGCCGAGCCGAAAATACTCACCTTGCGCTTAAAACGGTACGGATAAAACATGGCGATCGCCTTTTGCATATCCTGCAAAGAACCCGTCAAAATTTTCCAGTCGAGACGCTCAGCATCGGTCTGACTAAGTTGGGCGATCGCCTTTAAGGCACTGTAAATTAGCTCTCCATGCTCGGTCGATTCGAGATTATCAACCAGCTTATGCAAATCTTCTGCAAGAGCTTTAATATCTGAAGTTGAAGGAATTATAGCCATAAATATCATTTTAGTAGATGAGGGAGCTTGATCCTCGCACTCAATATCAAAACCCATAGGAGAGTTGCGACGCTTTGCGTCGCAACTCTCCTATGGGTTTTATATATTTATGGTTATACTTTGGCATCTACGTTTTTGGTTAGATTGCGATAAGCAACCATTTCGTAAGATACTTACTAAGTAATAAAAATTAACAAAGAATTAATACTCAGTTATGGCAAACATTACGTTTGTGAATGAAGGCAAGGAAGCGATCGCTATGGATGGCGCAAACCTCCGCATCAAGGCTCTCGAAAACAATATCGATATCTACAAATTTGTTGCGAAGCTCACTAACTGTAATGGTTATGGACAATGTGCCACCTGTGTTGTCGAGATTGTGGATGGACTAGAAAATCTATCCCCTAGAACTGAATTTGAAGAAAAAAAGCTTAAAAATAAATCTGCTAACTATCGTCTTGCTTGTCAGACATTAGTTAACGGCGATGTTAGCGTAAAGACAAAGCCCTAGTTTTGTGTGAAAATCTCGGTTTTGCTGAGATTTTCACAGAGATATGTGCGATATGTGCGGTAAAACGTACTCCCTACAAATATCCACAAACAAACGATAAGTGCTAGGTTAAACTAGAATAATTGTCCATGAATCCTTTAGGCGACAGAGAAACCCCCTATGGCGCGTGATTATTACGAAATCCTTGGAGTTGATCGCAATACTGACAAAGAGGAAATCAAACGAGCATATCGACGTTTAGCTCGAAAATATCACCCCGATGTCAATAAAGAAGCGGGGGCAGATGAACGATTTAAAGAAATTAATCGTGCTTACGAAGTTCTCTCAGAACCAGAGACTCGTGCACGTTATGACCGCTTTGGCGAAGCTGGCGTATCAGGCGGCGGTGGCGCACCTGATATGGGCGATATGGGTGGATTTGCTGATATCTTTGAAAGCTTCTTTAGTGGCTTTTCTAATACGGGGCAACAGCAAGCACGCCGTCGCAGTGGACCTACTCGCGGCGAAGATTTACGCTTCGATCTCAAGTTAGAATTTCGTGAAGCCGTATTTGGTGGCGAAAAGCAGATCAAAATTTCGCACTTAGAAACCTGTGGCACTTGTAGCGGCTCGGGGGCAAAAGCAGGAACTAGACCGCGTACTTGTGGCACTTGTAGCGGTACTGGTCAAGTACGTCGCGCCACACGTACCCCCTTTGGTAGTTTTACGCAGGTTTCTACCTGTCCTACCTGTAATGGTACTGGTCAAACCATTGAGGACAAATGCGAAAGCTGTAATGGTTTAGGGCTCAATCAAGTTACCAAGAAACTGAAAATCACCATTCCCGCAGGTGTTGATAGTGGTACAAGATTGCGTGTATCTAACGAAGGTGATGCAGGACAGCGTGGAGGTCCTTCGGGCGATCTCTATGTTTATCTATTCGTCCAAGCTGACAACGAGTTTGAGCGCGAAGGCATTAACATTCTTTCGGAAATCAAGATTAGCTACCTACAAGCCATCCTTGGTGACAAGATTACAATTAACACCGTTGATGGCAAGAAACCGCTCACAATTCCCGCAGGTACGCAACCTGATACAGTACTGACCCTAGAGGGATTAGGTGTACCTAAATTGGGCAATCCCGTCGCTCGTGGCGATCATTTAATCAGAGTCAAGATTGATATTCCGACCAAAATCGGTAGTGAAGAACGGGAAGTCCTCGAAAAGCTCAAAGAAAAGCAATTTGGGAATGCTGCTAAAGGTGGCATTGGCGATATTTTAGGCGGCATATTTGGCAACCAAAAGTAAAACCTAATAATTTAAAAAAGCCTTGCAAAGCAAGGCTTTTTTAAATTTATAATATTTTTTTCAAGAACAATTCAGAGATATATGTGCATTCAGGCTATCCAATCAATCGATTTACGCGGTGTTCCCTGTCCTCTTAGTTTTGTGCGGGCAAAATTGCATTTAGAAAAATTGGAAACAGGACAACTGCTGGAGGTTCTGCTCGATGGGGGGGAGCCGATTGAGCAAGTCCCCAATAGCCTTATTTCTGATGGACATAAGGTTAAGGGGATTGAAGAGCGCGATCGCTTTTTCGCATTAACAGTCCAAAAAGCATGATGCAAGTGTTCCTATGTTGGCTCTAAAAGGTACGGTCTTGGCTGTACAAGCCAACTTTTATCGGGTCAGGCTAGATCGAGCTTTCCGTTTAGAGTTGCTTGATGAATTTGGACAAAATACTAGTCAGCTTATTGATGAACTCCTCTGTACAAGACGCGCAAGACTAAAAAAAATTGGGCAGCAAATCTGTGTAGGTGATCGCGTTACTATCGAGGAACCCGACTGGCATGGTAGAAGGGGGGCAATCTCAGAAGTAGACCCACGCCGTAATTTGCTAGACCGTCCAACGGTAGCAAATGTTGATCGCATCTTATTAGTTTTTGCCCTTGCTGAGCCAAATCTTGATCCGCACCAACTTAGTCGCTTTTTGGTTAAAGCTGAAAGCACTCAGGTTGAGGTTTTGCTTTGCCTGAATAAGCGCGATTTAGTTAGTGATGAGGTATGGCAGTCTTGGAGCGATCGCCTCAAGTCTTGGGGATATCCTCCAGTTGCCATTAGCACCTATACCCATGAAGGGATTAATGAACTAGCTCAACATTTACAAACTGGTGTCACCGTCGTCGCAGGGCTATCGGGCGTTGGTAAATCCAGTCTAATTAATTTATTAATTCCCAATTTACAAGTTCGTGTTGGTGAAGTTTCTCAGCGATTGGGGCATGGGCGACATACAACGCGCCATGTTGAACTCTTTGCTTTGCCTGCGGGCGGCTATCTGGCGGATACCCCCGGATTCATGCAGCCCAATCTCACCGTAATTCCGCAAGAATTAGCGGATTGTTTTCCTGAAGCTAAGCAAAGATTAAGCGCTGGCGATGTCTGTCATTTTAATAATTGTTTACATCGTCGCGACGAGCCTAATTGCTTAGTACGCGGTGATTGGGAACGTTACGAGCATTACCTCGCCTATCTCGAAGAGGCGATCGCCTATCAACAAAAGCTCAAAAATACTACTACAGCTGATTCTTCGCTAAAAGTTAAAGATGCCAGTGATGGGAAACAACAGGAGCCAAGATTACTCAAAAAGCGCTACCGTCGTGAGTCGCGCCGCAGTGAACATCAAAATTTAGATGAAGATTTGGATTAATGTTTTGTGGAAGCGCACCCCGAAGGGGTGCGCTTCCACGAAGAAATGTGCTTTGCACATTCATTTAATTTCTGTTAATACTTTTGCAAGGCGCGATATAGTAGCTAACGAGCTTTATGCTTGTCCCCAAATCAAAGGTCATAGCTTAAATTAGATATGAAAAAGTATATTTCCCTTGCTGCTGGTTTAGTCTTATTTGCAGTCAGTGCTTGCACTCCCTCTACGCCTGTAGCTGATAATGCCACCCCTACAAAATCCGCATCACCTACAGCAACATCCTCAGAAAAGCCTTCAGAAAAACCCAAGGATAGTGCAACACCCAAAGCATCTGACAAACCAACCACCAATTCTGAGGGTTGGCAAGACTACAAATCTGCGGCTGGGAAATTTAGTATCCAGTTACCTAGCAAGCCACAGGAACAGTCCCAAGATCAGAAAACTGATGTGGGAACGATTAAGTTAAATATGGTAATTGCGGAAGCTAATGATTCAGGCTATTTTGTGGGTTATGCAGACTTTCCTAATAAGATCGCTAATCCTGCGGATGTCCAGAAGGGACTCTCAGATTCGGTAAAAGGCTCCGTTGGTAATCTGAAGGGAGAAATTAAGTCTGAGAAAGAATCTACTCTTGGTGATATTCCTTGCCGTGATTTTGAAGCTATTGGAAAGGTCAAAACGACAGATGTATCAATGAAAGGAAGGTTTTGCCTTGCCGACAATCGACTCTATCAGGTGTTTGCCTTAGGAGCAAAGGATAAGCTAGCAGCTACTGATGTCGATCGCTTTATTACTTCTTTTAAAATCGAAAAGTAATTTTTCCAAAAAAGAGGGGCGCTAAGCGCCCCTCTTTTTTTTAGGCTTCTTCGTATTCACCTTCATCATCGTCATCTCTAGTTAGCCAATTACAGAAAGCTAATAGAGCCGATACAGAAATAACTGAAAACATTTGTGAACCATCCCCATCATGCCAATATTTGAATAGGTCTGCTTGGTTAGAAATAGTCACCAGCAATGACACTCTCAAGGAATTAACAATAAAAGCGATCGCTACAGCCGAAGGAAACATAATCCACATATGGAATCGGGATACAGGAAAAACTAAGACAAACATCAAAGTAATGCGAAGGAGCATGAAAATTGGTGGCAGTCCTGCACAACCTCTAGCAACTTCCACCGCACCATAGGGACTGAGAATTGTTACTCCCTGTTGCACAACTTTTAAGCCTCCATACCACAATACAGAATTAGCAAATTGAGCAGTAAAGGCATTAACGGGGATAAATTTTTCGATCGCTGAGAATAAAAATGGAACAGGTGTTCCTAGCGTTGCTGTCAGCAAAATCGGCTGCCAATATTGCTTTAATCCTTTCCAACCTGAGGCAATTAGTGCCATCCCAATCGTTGACATCACAGGTGTAAGGATAAATAGAATATCGTAAACTCTACGGGTTAATAAGCTTTTAATTAGTACCCAAGTAATTAATAATGCACCAGTAGCAATCGCTGATGGTGTTGTCTCAAATTTGAAATTGTGGCGATTACGAATTACTAATAAAACCGCTACTGCCCAAGTCAAAATTACCATCGCTGTATCGTCAAGATTATCCCCCAGACGACATTGAAGTGCGACATTAATGGCGATGAGACTTACCCATGTTGCTAGTAACCAAAATTCTAATTTCCGCAATGTTTGTTGTAAGGAATTTAGGAAATCAGTAAAGTCACCGCGCAAAATATTGTTGAGCATGGCTAATTAGATTTAAAAGATTATCTTTAACTATAAAAGAGGCAGTGCTTTGCACTGCCTCTTTTATCATATTCTCACAAGTATAGTAATCCCAAATCATTTGTAGATTTTTAGGTTTGTGGAAGCGCACCCCAAAGGGGTGCGCTTCCACAAAGCATTTAGGATAGCTATATAGCCATACCTCAGAAAATTGAAAATCAAATCCAGTAAGGTTTTTAGATTGAAAAAACAGCAACGCCATTTCTGAAATCTAAAGCAATGACTATTTTTGGAATTGGAATTAGAGAATATAAAGTAACAGAAATAGAATAATCCAGACAATATCGACAAAGTGCCAATAGATGGAGGCAGCTTCGATGCCAAAATGACTGGTACTACTGTAATGTCCTGCCTTAAGCGATCGCACCAATACGGAAGCAATTAAGGTCAAACCGATGATGACGTGCAAACCATGAAAGCCTGTGAGGACATAAAAGGTACTCGCAAATAGGTTTGTGGTCAGCCCAAATTCTAAATGCTGGTATTCATAGATCTGCCCAGCAATGAAGATCGCGCCCATGATGAAGGTCGCGAGAAACCATAGCTGAGCAGCTTTAACTTTATTCTCTTTGATCGCGCTATCGGCTTGGTGAATCACAAAGCTACTCGATACCAGAATGATTGTGTTAATTCCGGGTAACAGAAGTTCGAGTTCAGGTGTGCCTTCGGGCGGCCATGAGGTGGCGACAGAGCGAAAGGTCAGGTAGGCGGCGAACAGCCCGAAGAAGAGCATTCCTTCAGAAATCAGGAAGACAATTAGTCCAAAAACCCTTAGGTCAGGATGTTCGGCATGACCCGTTGACTCATGGGCATGAATTGTATCTTCAGAGATTGTCGTAGTGGTAGCGATCGATCCTTGCATAGGTAAATGTTTGGATAATTTGGACTCAATTAGACAAGGGGCTTAAGCCCCTTGTTTTAGGAATTAGGCAAGAGGCTTAAGCCTCTTGTTTTAGGAATTAAGATACGGCGATCGCTTCTTGACGATCTTCTTTATACTCTTCACCGTAGTCATAAGGTCCTGTCGCTAGTACAGGATCGCCAACCCAGTTATGGGGAATAGGAGGCGAAGAGGTTGTCCATTCCAGAGTTAGGGCATTCCAAGGATTATCGGGAGCTTGCTCACCCTTAAACCAACTGTAAACGGCATTGATCACGAAAGGAACTGTAGAAAATGCCAAGATCAATGCGCCAATAGTACAGATCACATTAATGGGCGCAAATTGCGGATCGTACTGGGCAACGCGGCGCGGCATTCCCTGCAAACCAAGAATATGCATCGGACCAAAGGTTAAGTGCATTCCGATAAAGGTCAGCACAAAATGTATTTTGCCCCAAAATTCGTTCAACATCCGTCCAGTCATCTTGGGGAACCAGTGGTATAGACCAGCATAAATGCCAAACACACTGCCACCAAAGAGGACGTAATGGAAGTGAGCCACTACAAAATATGTATCATGAACATGGATATCAACGGGAGCCGAACCCAGCATAACGCCGCTCAAACCACCGATTAAGAAGGTGGAGATAAAGCCCATCGCAAAAAGCAAGGGACTATCTAAGCGCAACTTACCACCCCAAAGCGTAGCAACCCAGCTAAATACTTTGATGCCAGTTGGCACGGCAACTAGCAAAGTCGCCACCATAAAGAATACGCGCAACCAGTCAGGTGTACCACTGGTAAACATATGGTGCGCCCACACAAATAAGCCCAAAGCGCAAATCATCATGCTGGAATAGGCGATCGCCTTATATCCAAAAATCGGTTTGCGGCTGTGAGGTGGAATCACTTCAGAAATAATCCCAAATACAGGCAAAATCATCACATAGACGGCAGGGTGAGAATAGAACCAAAATAAGTGCTGATAGACAACGGGATCGCCACCGCCTGTGGGATTAAAGAAGTTAGTACCGATCAACAGGTCAAATCCTAGCAGCACCATTGCGCCAGCTAATACAGGGGTTGCCAATAGCGCCAATACCGATGTTGCCATCATCGCCCAGCAAAATAGAGGCATACTGAACAGATCCATCCCCTTCATCCGCATTGACCAGATCGTGACGATAAAATTCACCGCCGCCAAGATTGATGAAGTCCCCACCAAAAGGATGCTGAGAATCCAAATCGCTTGTCCGACATGCTCATCGGTCAAAATGCTCAAAGGTGGATAGGCTGTCCAGCCTGTGGAAGCAGGCCCTACAAAGAAGCTGCCCATGAGCAGGAGTCCCGCAGGAATCGTCAACCAAAAGGCGATCGCATTCAATTTTGGGAAAGCCATATCGCGCGCCCCAATCATCAGAGGCACAAGGTAATTGCCGAAACCACCCGTTACCGCAGGCACGATCCACAAAAAGATCATCACCGTACCGTGCATGGTAAACAGGCTGTTATAAAAAGCGGGATCAACGAGATCGGAATCGGGTGTAGCAAGCTCCACACGCACCGCCGAGGCGAGCGCCCCACCGATCAAATAAAACATAAATGACGTAACGAGATATTGAATCCCAATTACTTTGTGATCGACGCTAAAGGTAAAGAACTCCCACCAAGGAGTCTTTTGGGGTTCTGCCCCTGCGGTCGAGCTTTGAGTTGGAGTGAGAGTTTGGGTCATAGAGGAGATTGGTAATTGGTAATGAGGGATTGGTAATTGGTAATGGGGGATTGGCTTTTGGCTTTTTTAGCCTTTTTACTTTTGCCTTTTTACTTTTTACTTTTTACTTGTTATGCCCATCTGAGCGACCTTGCCTGCAAGGTATTCCTGCTCTGACATTTGGGATGGAGGACGTGAGGCGACGATCGCTTCTGGATCGTTGCTAGCGATTTCTTGCTGTTCTTTGAGCCACTTGGCATAGTCTTCGGGAGTATCAATCACCATAGTGGTACGCATACCGCCATGATAGGAACCGCACAGCTCAGCGCAGACGACAGGATATTCCCCAACAACACGGGGCGTAAATTCGAGATAGGTTTCACGTCCGGGGATTACGTCCTGTTTGATGCGTAATTGAGGAACCCAAAAAGCATGGAGAACATCAACAGCATTCATATTTAAACGAATCTTTTTGCCGACAGGCACATGTAATTCCGCAGTGGCAATTTCATCAGTGTAGTTAAAAACCCAAGCAAACTGCATGGCACTGACATTGATCGCGACAACATCGGAATCCTCTGATGGTATGACCCCCGCCATCATTACGCCATTATTATTCGACGAAGCTAGTGTTGCTTTCGATGTCATAGAGTTTGAGTGCATTCCACCACTTTCATGATGGGCAGCATGATCTACATGGGCAACGGCATTGTGCATTCCACCATGAGCCATACCACTCAGATCTTGTGTACCTTGCATCGCAGTATAGACATCAAAGCTATAGATCGCGACCCACATCACAATTACGGTAGGAATTGCTGTCCAAGCTATTTCGAGGGTTAGGTTCTCGTGGATTGCAGGTCCATCGGCTTCATCGCCTTTGCGCTTCCGAAATTTGATGATCGAATATAGCAAGACTCCCTCAACGATGAGGAAAAATCCCGCCGCGATCGCGAGGATCGTGTTGAATAAGCCGTCATACAGAGTAGCTTCATCACCTGCGGCAACGGGAAGCAAGCCATTGTTGCGACCATACCAAATGCTGGCGGCAATGATCAGCCCAATGATGACGACTATGGAAATTAGTTTGTTGTTTACTTTCATGGTGAGGTTGCCCTATCGTGCTGCTCCTACAAAGTGAATCGAAATCAATGGGAGCGTCCTAGCGGATATTTTGAGAATTAGGACAGATTGACATAGTGTCTATACTTGCATCTAATTCCAGAATGAGGGGCAATTGTTTGCAATCTTTTAGCAATTTCTTTGGGATCATGCTGAATAAATGAGGGCAGTGCTACGCACTGCCCTCATTTATTATTTAATTCCATTGCTCAGCAATGCCTAGCCTAACCCTAACTTTAGGTCGTATATTCAGC
The DNA here is from genome assembly GCF_027942295.1 of Pseudanabaena sp. Chao 1811. Lineage (NCBI taxonomy): Bacteria > Bacillati > Cyanobacteriota > Cyanophyceae > Pseudanabaenales > Pseudanabaenaceae > Pseudanabaena > Pseudanabaena sp. Chao 1811. Next base: position 3,716,579 of record NZ_CP101416.1, on the reverse strand, counting down.
GTTGATTTTGACGTAATCGTAGCTGAGATCACAGCCCCAAGCTGTGCCACTGCCATCGCCATCGCCCACACCGACATTGATGATCACGGTGTCATTTTTGAGGTAGTCGCTGGCGGCGGCGCGATCGTAATCCTGTGGTGTGCCATCCTGCATCATCACAAAATTACCTAGTTGAATATTCAACACATCTTGATTAAAGTTCACATCTGCGCGTCCTGCAGCGGCAGCAATTCTGCCCCAGTTAGGATCATTACCAAAGACAGCAGATTTTACTAATGATGAGCCGACAATGGTTTTGGCAATTTTACGAGCATCCTCAGTGCTAGATGCTCCTGAAACATTGACCTCGATCATACAGGTTGCGCCTTCGCCATCGCGAGCGATCGCCTTAGCAAGACTCATACATACTTCTTGCAGCATCGCTTGTAATTGTTGCGCCGCAGGAGAGCTTTCGTCATCAATGTTTACGCCTGACTGTCCATTGCTCAGGGCTAGCACCATGTCATTGGTACTAGTATCACCATCGACGGTGACTTGGTTAAAACTTGCCTCGATTGAGCTTGACAGCATTTTTTGCCAGAGCTTGGGTTCGACACCCGCATCACAGGTGACAAATCCGAGCATCGTTGCCATATTGGGGTGAATCATGCCCGAACCTTTACAGATGCCGCCAATTCTCACAGGCTTACCATCAATTACGGTTTCCAAGGCAATACTTTTCGGCACAGTATCGGTAGTCATGATCGCTTTGGAGGCAGCTTCACCACCATCGGGTGAAATTAGGGTTGCAATTTTGGCAATGCCTGCCCGCATTTTGTCCATGAGCAGTTGCTTGCCGATGACACCCGTTGATGCAACTAAAACACCATCTTCGGTAGCTAAAGCTTTTTGGACGAGTTCCGCACATTCCACGGCATTACGCCAACCTTCTTCGCCTGTACTGGCATTGGCTTGACCCGCATTGCAGAGAATTGCGCTGACCTTACCACCCTTGGCTAAGACTTCACGATTAAAGTCCACACAGGCAGCACGAACACAGGATTTGGTAAATACTCCTGCGGCGATCGCAGGTACATCAGATGCAATTAGAGTTAAGTCAGGTGCGCCCGATGGTTTCAATCCTGCGGTGATTCCTGCAGCTTTATAGCCCTTAGCGGCAGTCACGCCGCCTGCAATTACTTGCCAATCTGCCATAATTTTCTTAATTTCCTCATTTAATAGTCATTTGAGCCACGCTAAGCGTGGCTCAATATCTAAATTCCTGTAAGTTTGGCGATCGCCCCTTCTAAAGAGCTTGGTAGCGATCGCAACAACTTACGTTTCTCAAAATCTACAGGTACGAGTGTCACCGTTGCTGTTACACATAGATCTGTTTCTGTACGAATTTGATATTCCCAGTTTAGACGTACCTTATCTGGCACAAGCTTCGTCATGACCAGCACATCATCTCCCATCCTTGCTGAACGGTGATAACGCAAAGACATCTCTGCTACAGGTAAATCCACCCCTGCCGAGACTAGTTCCTCAAAGCTCATCCCCACTGTCCGCAAGCATTCTACCCTTGCCTCTTCCATCCAAGTTAAGTACATACCATGCCAAACTACACCTGAATAGTCCGTATGGTGGGGATAGACCCGCACAGGGTAGTTAAACCAACCATCATTGGTATTAGTTGGTTGAAATTTAGTAATCTCACTGGTTAGAGTTGTAGAAGGTAAATCTGCCATTGTGGTCATACCTAGAATAAATAACTACAGTAAATTCTCTAGGCGGCGACGCATCATGGCAATTACGGGATCTTCGACTATGAGTTCCTCTTCTGGTTCTGACTGATCCTTTTCAAGATCCTTAGACCAATCAGTTTTATCAACATTTTTCTCAGGGGGAACTAGCAGACCTTCGGTTGGCACAATGTTTAGTTCATAGTCTGCATCTCGACAAAATGCTTCTAAATCTTCACTGTCAATGCTTTCTACTGTTGGCGATAAAAAATCCTGCGCTTCTAGTAGACCTGCATAACGAATTGCATCATCCTCTTGCTCAAAAGCAATCACAATGTTGTTGCCTTCAATTTCTAGGGTGTAGATACCTTCATTATCGGTGTTGGCGTTAAACAGCAATACCCAAACTTGCATAGAAAAAACTCGACCATTAGAAAAGCCTTAATATTGTATAGCACGCTTATATACCTATCGCTAAGCTCACCCTATGGGCGAACTCTAAGTAGGTAAGGATGGGCGGCGCTTTGCGCCGCCCATCCTTACCACAATACAGACTACCAGCTTAGCGATGATTAAAAATTTTTAATGGGGAGTTGCAACTTTGCGTCTCGATCGCTACACCACAGGAACTTACACCATCGGCGCACCACTTTGGAAACAAGTGATTTGGTACTTTATCGGCGCACCAATTGTGCGGAGTTACTTGATCCCTTTTTCGGGATTGAAAGTACTTATTTTGCGATGGTTCGGCGCAAAAATTGGTCAGGGTGTGCGGATTAAAACAGGTGTGCGCGTTAAATTTCCTTGGCGGCTAATTATCAAAGATTTTGTCTGGATTGGTGAAGATACTTGGCTAGATAATCTTGACTTAATTACGATTGAGAGCCATTGCTGCATATCCCAAGGTGTATATCTCTGCACTGGCAATCACGACTGGGGCGATCGCGATTTTGCTTTGCGTACTGCCCCCATTTATATCGAATCAGGCAGTTGGATTGCTGCCCGTGCAACTATTGCCGCAGGGGTTAGAGTCGGTCAAGGAGCAGTTTTGGGCTTAGGCAGTGTGGCGACGCGATCGCTAGAACCAATGACAATTTATATGGGCAATCCTGCGATCGCCGTTAAGTCACGTAGAATCAAAGAGTAGCAAGCTAAGCTTGCTACTCTTTGATTTTAGAAATTATATTTTTTAAATTATTATGACTGTTGCCAATTCAGCCCCTAGCCCCAAAATTGGACTAGCTTCACGATTAGTTAATGGCATTTTAGCGATTAGCCCTTTATTTAATATTGCCAAACAACGCGCTCGGAAGATGATGATCGAACGCGCCGAGTCAATGGGCGTAAACTGGCGACAAATTGTTGCTGATTTGCAAAAACAAGATCTTGATGGCGAACTTGCCAAAGTCCAAAATCCTAATGTTAAGTATCCCGAATATTACCTCAAGCATTTCCACGCCTATGAAGAAGGCAATCTCGGCTGGCTACCTGCAACGGAAGTAGAAGTTGCTGCCTATGCTGTGCATTCACGGATTTGGAATGATGCGGAACCTCCTGTAAAAGGTGATTCCCGTCTACGTCAAAGCTATATTGATATTGTCAAAGAAAAGCTTCTTAATGCACCTCAAGATATTCTCGATATTGGTTGCAGCGTGGGGATGAGTACTTTCGTATTACACAATGCTTATCCACAGGCAAAAATTACAGGCTTGGATTTATCTCCCCATTTTTTAGCGATCGCAAATTACAATACGCGCACTAAGCATCCTGAGTTAATAGAATCACAACAAATCAACTGGATTCACGCCGCCGCCGAAAATACAGGCTTACCCGATGCTTCCTTTGATTTTGTTTCCTGTTTTCTCCTATTTCACGAATTGCCTCAAGATGCGACGCGCCAAATTTTGCGTGAAATCCGTCGTGTCCTGCGTCCCAATGGTTACTTCACACTTATGGATATGAATCCCTACTCGGATATCTATCTCAAAATGCCCCCTTACATTCTGACTTTACTCAAAAGTACAGAACCCTATCTCGATCAATACTTCTCCTTTGATCTTGCAGCAGAGTTAGTTGCCGCAGGTTTTGAAGCTCCTAGCATTACTGCCAACACTCCGCGCCATCGGACAGTAATCGCTAAAGCTGCATAAATAATAGAGGAACGCTTTGCGTTCCTCTATTATTTGTGGACTTTTCCATCGGGTAGGGTTGCACCTTTGAGAATTGCACCAACTAGATTGGCACTGCTTAATTCCGCACGATTGAGAACTGCATCGGTTAAATCTGCATTAGCCAGATTTGTTCGAGCGAGATATGCCTCAATGAGATTAGTCCGCACCAAAATTGCATCTCTCAGATCCGCACGACTGAGATCAGCACGGGAAAACTTGGCATCAGTTAAGTCAGTCCCCTGCATCTTAACTCGGCTTGCCTTAATGTCTGCCATCACTGCACTCCGCAACGACACACCGTTAAAGTCAGCATCAATGAGAATCGCTCTTTCTAATTTGGCATTATTGAGAACTGCACCTGACAGCGTTGCATTACTGAGATTTGCTTCACTGAGAAAGATCCCCTGCATATTAGCATTATTCAGTTTTGCTTCTTGGAGATTTGCTCCACTAAGAGTTGCCTCTTGAAGATTAGCTCCACGGAGATCTGCCTTCTGCAAATCTGCTCCAGATAGATTGGCTCCCCGCAAGTCAGCCCCAGATAGATTTGCCCCATTCAGACTGGCAATACTGCGCTTTTTTCTATTAGAATCAAGATCATGCTGATCGCCAACAGCCCTTTCCTGTCTGAGGTTTGCACCTCTCATGCAGGCTCCAACAAGGTTAGCTCCATTTAAGTTAACCGTTCGCATATCAGCTTCGATTAAGTTTGTATCCATTAAATTTGCCAAACTGAGATTAGCACCAAATAGAGTTGCACCTTGGAGACTTGCACCATGCAGATCAGCATTGGACAGATTGACATTACTTAAACTCGCTTGGTTGAGGTTGGCTCCACATAGATGTGCGCCCATCATCACGGCTCCACGCAAATTAGCACGAGTTAGACAAGCAAAGGTTAAAACGGTACTGTTGAGGTAAGCTTTAGATAAATTGACATCTAACCAATCGGTACGGCTGAGATTTGCGCCACTGAGTTTGATGCCAGTAAGATTGATGCCGCTAAAGTCGCGATCGCCTTTTGCATAACGTCGCAAAATATCTTGAGGAGTGAGCGCTGCATCCATACTTGAAAAACCTCATTAAAAAGTACCATTTTGGTAATGAAATGCTCTGCTCCACACAGAAATTCATTACTGGTTTAGAACTACCAACCAAGGTAGCCATAAACTGGAGAAAATAACCTCATGACAGTAATTATAGAGGTTTTCATTGTGACTACAGCACAATGAAAACCTCTATAAATTACTGTTCGTTCCGCAAAACTGTTTTGATGACTTAAGGATGGGCGGCGCTTTGCGCCGCCCATCCTTACCTATTTATCCCTACCTTGATATGATTGGGTAATGACTGAGCCATTATTGCAAAATCCTGAAAAATTACAGGCGCGATTGAAAGAGATACCTCTAGAAGCAGGGGTTTATTTTATGCGCGATCGCCATGATGGTGTCATCTACATTGGTAAATCAAAGGCTCTACGCAATCGGGTGCGATCGTACTTTCGTAGTAGTCAAGACTTATCGCCACGCATCGCCATGATGGTGCAACTGGTGCATGAAATCGAGTTTATTGTCACTGACTCTGAATCCGAAGCCCTTGCTCTCGAAGCAAATCTTATTAAGCAATATCAGCCCTATTACAACGTGCTGCTAAAGGATGACAAAAAATATCCTTACGTTTGTATTACTTGGTCAGAGGACTATCCGCGTATTTTCATTACCCGTAAACGCAGGATGGGCGGCACAAAGGATAAATACTATGGGCCTTATGTAGATGTCTTTAATCTCAAACGAACTTTGGGAATTATTAAGCGCGCTTTTCCCCTGCGACAAAGACCGATACCAATGTTTAAGGATCGTCCCTGCCTCAACTATGACATGGGCTTATGTCCGGGGGTATGTCAAGAGAAGATTTCGCCTGAGGAATATCGCAAAACGATGCTAAGGGTAGCAATGATCTTTCAAGGAAGATCCAGCGAATTAGTGGAAGCCTTTACAGAAAAGATGGAAGTAGCGGCGGAGAATTTGGAATTTGAGAAGGCGGCGGATCTGCGCGATCGCATTCAAGTTTTACAAAACCTCAACTCTAATCAAAAGGTATCGCTACCTGACGATACCGTTTCGCGTGATGCGATCGCCCTAGCCTATGACGATCAGCATACCTGTATTCAGCTATTCCAAATTAGGGCAGGTCGTTTGGTGGGCAGGTTAGCCTTTTTAGCAGATAGTCAGAGCGATACCCCAGAGGCGATTTTGCAACGCACCTTAGAGGCTCATTATCAAAACTGCGATCCTGTGGAAATTCCCAATGAAGTCCATACGCAACTAGAACTTCCTGAGGTGGAAATATTGCAAGCATGGCTGAGCGATCGCAAGGGGCGTAAAGTGGCAATTGCCACTCCCCAACGCCAACTCAAGGCAGAGTTAATCGAAATGGTGGAACGCAATGCCCAGTATGAATTGGCAAGAATTCAAAAACAAAGCGATCGCAATTTGCAAGGATTGGAAGACTTAGCCGAACTTCTCAATCTCGATAGTCTACCCCATCGGATCGAAGGCTATGATATTTCCCATATACAAGGTTCTGATGCTGTAGCTAGCCAAGTTGTATTTATCGATGGTATTCCCGCAAAACAACATTATCGCCATTACAAAATCCGTAATCCTGATGTTAAAGCGGGTCATTCCGATGATTTTGCCAGTTTAGCGGAAGTAATTGCGAGAAGATTCAAAAATCATGCCAATCATCAATCCTCTAACTCCCCAGAAATAGATTTCCCTGATGTTGTCATGATTGATGGTGGCAAGGGACAATTGTCATCGGTGATGAAAATAATCGATAAGTTAGGTTTGCGCGATCGCCTAACTGTAATTAGTCTTGCCAAAAAGCGCGAGGAAATTTTCTTGCCTGAGCAGTCAGAGCCATTGATCAGTGGCGATCCCGAACGAGCAGGAGTGCAGGTGTTGCGGCGATTGCGGGATGAGGCGCACCGTTTTGCAATTACCTTCCATCGGCAAAAACGGAGCCAAAGGATGCAGCGATCGCATCTCGATCAGATTACGGGTTTAGGGCATCATCGCCAGAAATTACTACTTGAGAAGTTTCACTCAGTTGAATATATTCGCCAAGCTACCGTTGAACAGATTGCGGAAACAGATGGTATTGGAAAGAAATTAGCTCAACATATTTATAATCATTTTCATCCTGCCACCGAATAAAACTATCACGAATATAGTGCTTTTCAAGCAAGCGAGGTACAGAGAATTATGTCCCCGCCGCAAGCGGGGACATAATTCTGTAATTCACTAGCTCTATAACAATGTCACTTATTTGAAAATCTCTCCTAAACATTCAATCAATTCATTAACCACAATTGGCTTACTCAGATATTGATTTGCTCCTAGACTGATTGCTTTTTGTCGATGGCGATCGCCTGTGCGTGAGGTCAGCATCACCACAGGCATAGCGTACCAATTATCGTGGGTGCGGATTGTTTGCAGAAGATTAAAACCATTTACTCTTGGCATTTCTATATCAGAAATCACCATTGAGACTTTGCCCTGTAATCGGTTGAGCATATCGATCGCTTCTTGCCCATCACGACAGGAAATGATTTCAAAATCTAATTGTTTTAGCACAAGTTCCAGCATGTTGCGGGTAGCGATCGAATCCTCCGCAATTAAAATTGTTTTAGTTGATATTTGATTATTTAATAAATTGGAGTTATCAGTATTTTTATCTATTTTTTTAGTATTTTGTTTGATATTTCTTTCAATACTTTCTTTTAAGAGAATATGTAAATTATCGGAATTTAAAACAGGTACAACTTGTCCAGTACCTAATAATGTACATCCCATGAGATAACTAGGAACTGCAACACTATTATCAAAGGGTTTGATAATTAATTGTCGTTCCTCAACAATTGAGTCAATTACTATAGTAATGGGTCTATTAGCCTGATTTATAACTAAACAAACTTTGCTATTAATTAATTCCTGCTGATTTTGACCATAGTTTAAAGCTTGCTTTAAATATATCAAGGGAATTAATTTCTTTCGCCATGCAATTTCAGTAAAATTAGGATTGTAATGTACTAGCTCTTCATTGTAGGCAAAGATATCTAAAATATCATTAATGGGAATAGCAATTAAATTTTCATTGATTGTACAAATCAGTAAAGTAACTAAACTTAAGCCAAGTGGTAAACGGATCGTAAAAGTTGTTCCCCGACCTTGTAATGTCTCAACTTGAATATTGCCCCGTAAACGATTAATCTGCGATCGGACAATATCTAAACCCATACCTCTCCCAGAAATATCCGTCACTGTATTACGAGTCGAGAAATGGGGTTGAAAGATAAAATTGAGAATTTCTTGGCGCGGGATTTTACCCATAGGTATTTCAGCTGGACAAATGTTTTTTTCAACAGCTCTTGTATATACATTATTCAGATTGATACCATCACCATCGTCCTGAAGATAAATAATTACTTGATTGCCAGATAAAGAAGCACTCAAAATGATTTTTGCAGTCTCAGATTTACCTAGTTCACGTCGGACTTCAGGTGCTTCTACACCATGATCAAAGGCATTGATGAGTAGATGATTTAGAGGTGTTTGGAGTTGTTCTAAAATTACTTGGTCAATTAAAACTTCTTCCCCTTCAATTACCAATTCAACTTGCTTATTATTGCGTTGACAAAGGCGCTTTAGTTGTGGGAAGAAACGATTAGCAATTGTCTTAAAGGGAACAAGACGAGATTGGGTTAATTCTGCATAAAGACGATCAAGATCTTGGCGTAAATATTGGATTTCTTCACCAAAATCTCGATAGCTAAGATCAATGTCATAACGGGTCTCACGCACTCTTAATAGAACTTCCTGTAGGTTTTGGAGAGTAGTATGTGAAGAAGAGTATTGATCAAGCTCTAATTGATCAAAGTCATCCTGCTCAAAAGCATCATTTAAGTTGGTACGATCAACAATATCTGTATTGTTATAGTCATTATTATGGGTATTGCTATTAGACTTACCTATGGGATTAGCGATCGCCAATTCATCGTAAAGTGTCTGGACTTGCTCTTGCAGGGGAATCATTTGCAATACAAGCGCCTGTAGATTTTTATTAGCTTGCCCTAATTGCTGCTGTTGTCTGAGTAAACGTTCATGGCGCAAAATCATCTCCGCAACCGTATTGGTCATACTTTCAATCTGCGATGAGGGGATCCGTAAGTATGAAATCGCTTCAATTGGGGATGTGGTGATCGCCTGATTTTCAATGGCAGCTTGGCTTTGGTTAGAATTCTCCTTTAGTTCAGGAATAGATGGTGTTATTTGCGAATTTACTGCTTCTACTTTGCTAGGGAGTGGTTCATTCTCTACATTCTCTATATCCTTTACTATTGTATGAGTCTTATTAGATTCAGGATAGAGATATTGAGAACGCTGCGATCGCAAATTGTCAATAACTTCTTTGGTGTCTGCTAATAAATTAGCGATCGGCAATCCTTGTTGGAGCTTTCCCTCAAAGGGTTCAACCGTATTAACTAGCCAATCAATACTTAGGGCATCACCAAGCAGTAGGCATTCTTCACAAAAGTACTGTAGTTCCTCTTTAATTTTTGATTCTGATAAAGCCGAAGGATTAGACAACAGATTTTCCACTTGTCTCATGCAGGACTCTAAATCCTTTTCTAAGGAAGAGATTATAATCGCACTCTGCTTTGATGCTTTCGGCTCTTGCGGAGTAGAGTGATTTGAGACAGTTTCTTGCTTCTCTACTTCTGGGGACTCTCCCTGAGCAAATGCTGACGGCTCAGTAGGATTTTTAATGATCGCCAGTAAAGAGTCTAATTTCTGTAAAAGTTCGGGATCAACCTTAATATCAGCCAGATTATGAGCTGGTAAACTAACGGCTTGGGAGATAACAGATGCAACTTCATCAATACCATGACTAAGTACCTCCGCAATCGTAGCGCGATCGCAAAACTCGTTATGTTGCAAAATCTCTAAAAGATCTTCTAGCTTATGGGCAATTTGACTCAGGCTATTGAGTTCTGCGATCGCCGAGCCACCCTTGAGCGAATGGGCGGCGTGCATCAAAAAAACATAGTCAGGTTTGCCCGATTGCAGTTGAGCTAAGCCTTTCTGAAAATTTGCTAAATATGTGGGTGCATCTTCGCTAAGAAAACATTGACGAGTTTCAATCGCGATCTCTTTGAGAACTTCTAGATTGAGAGATTTCATTGGCATGATTTTGTACTATTCAGATTTTTCTAGGCGGAACTGACGTACAGATGCCTGCAACTCATCAACTACTCCCACTAGTACCTGTAGCGAATTAACTACATTTTGAGTATCAGTAGCCGTACCTTGAGCAATCATATTGGCATTTTCCATGATGCTGTTTACCTTTTGAGAAACTTGCGTTTGCGAAATCGTACTAATCGAAATTGTCTGCAAATATTTATCAATAGTCTGACTCAGATCCGCTAGATCCTTGAGAGTTTCCTTAGTTTCTTCAACGGATTGGGTTCCTGATACAACCTCAGAAGTACCCACTTCCATCGCTTTTAAAACCTCCGTTGTTTCATGCTGAATATTGTTAACCAATAATTGAATTTCTTTTGTTGCATCGGTCACACGGTCAGCCAATCGCCGCACCTCATCGGCAACGACCCGAAAACCTTGACCATTCTCCCCAGCTCTAGCAGCTTCAATGGAAGCATTAAATGCCAGTAAGTTCGTTTTTTCGGAAATATTAGAAATAATTGCCACAATTTGTGAAACTTCCTGCGATGATTCGGCTAATTGCTTCATTTTTTTAGCCGTTGCCGCCACAGTAGAGCGAATCGCTTTGATACTGTGAACGGTACGATCCATTTTCATATCGCCTTCACGGGCAGCGATCGCCGCCCGTCTCGCCACATCTGCTGCATCCTGAGCCGATTGTGCTACTTGGGCGATCGATTGGGTATTTTGTTCTACGGCTTCTAGGGCTTGGGCAATTCCATCAGACTGGGCTAGGGCAGCAGTAGAAAACTTCTGTACGGATTGCTCACTATTTTTTGCTAGAGATTCCGCATGGACTGCCGTAGCTTTAACTTCCTTAACTAAGTTCCGCAATTTCCTGATTGTGGCATTAAACGCATCAGCGATCGATCCCACTACCCCATCCGTTACCTGTGCCTCTGCCGTCAAATCTCCTTTTTGTGTGCCTTCAATTTCTAGCAGGAGGTTAATTACTTCTCTTTGTAGAAGTTCTTTTTCTTTGCGTTGAATTTCGGCTTCTTGCTCCTTAAGTAAAGACTGCTGTGCCAGAGCTTGTTCTGACATTTCAATGCTGTCTGCCATTGTATTAAACGATCGCGTTAATTCCCCAATTTCGTCATTGGCAAAGACTTCAGCACGGACTTTGCGATCGCCTAGAGTAAAACGTTTAGCGATCGGTGTCAGGGCTTTTACAGGTTTACCAATAGCGCGATCCAAAAAGCGCGATAGTAGAATATCCAAAAGAATAACAACAATTGAGGAAATTCCAAGGATAATCCATGTTCTTCTCAATAATTCGCTCATTTCGGTTTCAGGCGTACCACGCACCAAAATCGCAACGGGAGCTTTGTATTGTGGGACTGCACCCTTATCTGTTTCAACAATACGATTGGGAACAGCTCTAGCTGACATCGTATAGTAAGTATTCCCAACTAAAACACGTCCTGTCACGGGCTGCCCATTTTCGGCGTTTGTCGCGCGATTGAGTAAGTCATCTGCCTCTTTACCAGAGATGGGTAGATTAAAAGTGCCAGCCTCGAAATCAGGCTGTTCAGCAGAAGTGGCAAGAACAAATTCCCCTGAAGGTTTGCGATAGTACACAGCACTATAACCACCTAATCCCTTTTTCCCCGTATCCTGTGCAGTCGTTGCTAATGCCTTGAGGGTATTTTCCACAATTGGCGGTTTTTTATTGACAATATCTCCTGAAATCAGTACAGCAATGGTTTTCTGGGACGTAGGATCTTTCACCGCAGTTGCCGTGTAGCGAATTAGGGAATCCGTTGGTGTAAATCCGTCGGGCAGTGGTGGGGCTTCCTTTTGTAGATCATCGGCACTGACGATCGCTGTTGCCTTAATTTGATTAGGATCCTTGAGAATGTCACTAACTAGACCATTGGGATCAAAATCTTGACCTGTGCGATCGCTATTTGCATTGATAATGATCTTTGCATCCGTCCCCACTAAGGTCGCATACTCAATTTTTCGAGCCTTAATTTCATTTTCGAGAATTTTTCTGACTTGATCTCTTAATGGTGCAGGAATCGGTTGCTTACTGGCATAGGTACTTGCTGCACTAATTACCGCCGCGTTGTCTGACTGACCTCGGAAACCAAAACCCATCTGATTGACTTTGATGTTGTAGTTGATGTCCATAACCGACACCTCAGACTGAGCCTGTTTGAACAACTGATCCTGTAGCGATCGCCCAATTAAAAATGCACCAAACCCGACCAGTGACAGAGATAGAAATTCAGAAGCAATCAGTGCAAAAAGCTGTTTACGTCCAACTGATAGGTTATAGAACCAACTCAGGGCAGAAATTTTTTGCTTAGATGTGATTTTGGAAGATTTAACATCCTTGATTTTTTGCTGTGGCTCTCTCTCTAGTGATACCTTTCCTGATAGAGGAACATTGACCCTGCCTTGCGCTTGAGAAATCCCAACAGAGTCACCACTGTCCTGAACTTCTCCCATTGCATTGATTGCTTTTTCTGCGATCGCCGCATAGGTTCCATCAGTATCTTCAGCAATTACCTGTTGATAAATTTCCCTCGCCGCACTGACATCACCTCGACTTTCTAAATCATAGGCATAGAGAATTTGAGACATCGGATCGTTAGGCTGGGCAGAATCCCCATTATTCTTGCCATTGGCAGCATATCGATCAGAAGTAAGGAGCGCTGAATTGAAAGTGTCGGTTTTGTCAGTCATAGCGGTTATATAGGGTAAATAGGGTAAAGAAATTGCTTAGAGAGAAGGTGAAAATCCAAATTATCTATCACTCCCCCTATGCGGTTGAGAGATCTGCCAGATCATTAGCCACAGTTCCTATTGTGTCCCCTCCAACAATAGATGGATTTAAAATCCGAAATACCTCATTCACATTCAAAATCCCATAGGTCTTCTTATCGAAGTTAACTAAACCCGATAATAAAGTTTTCGCCCTCGTAGGAATTTTTTTAGGGACAGGGACAAATTTTTGAGAATCAAGGGTGATAATCTCTTCCAACGCCATCACCACACAGGCAATACGACAGATACCGACATTCGGCACTTGTGTACGAATAGCGATCGCCGAAATTTGTTTTGCCAAAGGTGTAGGCTTAATTCCCAAAAAGCTCTCCAAGTGCAGTACCCATAGTAATTTCCCCCTTTGATTAGTAAGTCCTAACAAACAAGGATTAACTGCGGGAATCGGGCTAATGTCTTGAGGTTTTAGCTGGACAACTTCTTCAACATAGCTCACTGGCAAGACAACCCACAATAATGGTGAGACTTTCATTCTGCAATATTCTTGGAGCATAATTCTAGGAATATAGGTTTAGGAGTAAATACTCAAACTCACTTCTGTTAGCGTACTTATAAGTAGGTTGTGGGAATTAAATGTAGGATGGGTTAGCGATCGCGTAACCCATCATCTTTAAATAATGGATGCGTTACATTGCACTAACGCATCCTACAAATAATTAAGCCTTCCTACTAGCAGATTGACTCAAACATAAAGCCCTAGAAACTGCGGTACACATAGCAAATGCACCATAGGTTTTAGGGATTTGATTATGCCGAGATAGTTAACTAACATGCTGATAAACAGTTTCTAATAGTTGTTTAGGCGCAAAAGGTTTAGTCAAATAGGCATTCCCCCCCTGACGCAATGCCCAAAATCGATCAAAATCTTGATCTTTGGAAGTACAAAATACAATCGGAACCTGCTTTAACTGATCTTGATCACGAATCGTTCGACATAAATCTAATCCACTTTGACCAGGCATAATTACATCTAAAACAATCAAATTGGGAGGAGTGTGACTTGATAGCCATTTCCAAGCATCCTCAGCATTTGACTGCAAAACAACATCAAAGCCAGAACGCGATAATAGACTAGAAATAAGTTGTTGTTCTGCATGTCCATCTTCAACAACGAGTACTGTTTTCATAGGGCTTTAAGTGATTCTTTTTCTTGTTGATTAACGGTTTTTTGACTGCTTTGAATTAATCGCTTAACTTTAGTAATTAGCTTATCTGTGTTTACAGGCTTGGTGACGTAGTCATTTGCTCCTACAAGTTGCGCTCTCATACGGTCAATGATTCCTTCCCTACCTGTAAACATAATGATTGGTACATTTCGTAAATGGCGGGAATGCCGCAGCATATTGCATAGTTCGTAACCATCTATTTCAGGCATCGTAATATCCATCAAAATTAGGTCAGGTTTTTGCCTGATTAAGGAAGTTAAACAGCTCGTCGGCTCAGTAATTCCTAATACTTGAAAGCCAGAGGCTTCTAGTACCATTTTGACTTGACGTTGCACAGTATGACTATCATCAATACAGGCTATTAATGGTTTAGGGGGGATTTGGGATGTCGCCCCCGAATTGTGCTCAGCAGGAATTACTTCCAGTGTTTTATCATTAAGCAATGGATACAACCATAATGCTAGAAAATGCGGCTCCATTTTTAGTTGTTGACAAATTTCATAGATGCTCAATTTCTGCTCTAATATTTTCAGCCAAATAGATAGGCTAATACTTTGAGCTAATACTTTTCCTATGGTTACATTGTGGGAATTATCTAAGAATCGATTAAACTCTCCTGCCTTACTAGAATCTAGATAAATTCGAGAAAAAGGCGAAGAGATATGATTATGCAGCTTTTTCCAAAAATTAACATGCTGAGCGATTGGTTTGATTAAATCGGGTAATGGTGCGGCAATTAGTACAGGTTTAATACAAATGTTAGGTTCAAACTTCACATAAGCACTAGTATGGGAGAGGGCATGGATCAATGCTTCTCTAGAAAAATGGAGCAGAACTCGCCGAAATTCAGTGAGAGAAATATGGTTTTCAAGTTGCCATTCATAAAGATTCTCATATTCTGATAAATCAGAATTCATCCTTGGCACGGATAAATCTGGCATAACTTGTTGCCAAAGCAAACTAAACCGCTCAGGACGAAAATTAGTAATAGTGGCAAAGTATAGCCGTGAACCACCAACATATAGTTGCCAACCAACTGAATTATCTTCGGGGATTGTTACCGATAGACATCCCGTTAGCTCTCGTTGAACAATAAGTTGCAGTAACTTATATGGATTGTTGAGATTACCCTGCATGGACTTACCGTGCTAAATGCCAATATAAATTGTTGTAAGTCTTACCTTGATATAGTAAAGATAAGAATATCCCCCTTCCTAAGGTACTTGGTTTACATACTTTAGGATGCCTTTTGTCCATTAAATTTAGAGAAGTACTTCAGAGCCAATCTCTAGATAAAAATGGATATTTAGAATTTATGTCTCGGTTTAGGCTGCTCGATATTACCAGTTATTAAGGTTAACTATAGGTAGAACTTATATACATAAATTGTATTCTTAAATACATATTTTCATACAAATGTTCATTGATATTCCATTAACCTCATAACAACCAAGCTGTTTGTGATTTATTTATAAATCTTATTTTTACTATCTCAGATTAGATAATCTTTTGCAATAAGTAAATACTCATTGCAAAACAATAAGCTAGTCATAGTCAAGATTCTGGAAATTTAATTTTACAATAAATCTCATTAAAGTAACGTGAGTTTGATACAGCCATTTGCGCCGTGCTTTGTATGACGCAAGTGGCTGTATCACGTTATGTTAGGACTTGGCTAAGGTAAACCAAAAACGAGAGCCAACATTTAGTTCGCCAACTGCACCGATCGCACCACCATGAGCTTGCACAATTTGGCGACAGATATACAAGCCTAAACCGAGACTAAGGGATCGCCGATTAAGTTTGTTTTGGGCATTACCTTGAGCATATAGTTCAAATAGGGTTTCGCTCTGTTCATGCGTCATACCTACTCCATTATCAGTCACCTCGCACAGGATCATCTTCTCAGTGTGGCTCTGTGCCGAAATCGTTAGCTTGAGGTTAGGTGGGTTATGTTTAATGGCATTAACAATCAGATTTTGGAAGACTCTATAGATATGAGCCGCATCAACCAAAATAGGATTCAATTCAGGCTCAATTTGCACCACTACCGTTGCATCTTCTTTTTCTAAAATGGGCTGAAGATCATAGATAACCGCCGATATGATATCTCCAATTGCCACAAGTTGAGGATGGATGATAATTCCATGCACATCATTCACATGGGACTCTAACAACGAATTAATTAAGGCTAACTGGCGATCGCCACTTTGGCGCATTCGTTCCAGAGTTGTTCTTGGTAAGAGAATAGGCTCGTCAGCTGTCTTACTGTTATTACTCAACTGCTCAAGCACCATCATTAATCCTGTAACAGGATTGCGCAAATCATGGGAAACAGCATGGAGAAAAATGGTTAATGCTTCTTCAGCACGTTTGCGTTCAGCTATTTCTGTTTGCAGTTCGATATTTTGTAATTCAATGGTTTGTCGCTGTTTTGCCAGCATTAGATGGGTACGAATCCTCACTAAGACCTCTTCATGCTCAAAGGGTTTCGTCACATAGTCCACTGCCCCCAAGGACAAACCACGCACTTTATCCACTGTTTCCGAAAGTGCGGTCATAAAAATGATCGGAATCTTTGCCGTATCAACATTTGCCTTGAGCCGTTGGCAGGTCTCAAAACCGTCGATTCCAGGCATCATGACATCTAGCAAAATCAAATCAGGTTTGACATATGCAATTTGCTCGATCGCACTTTCGCCATCGGTTGCCACTAACACCCTTAGTCCCACATCTCGTAATAAATTGACCAATACACTCAAGTTAGTGGGATTGTCATCAACAACTAACACACAGCCTTCAAGGGTATGACATAGGTTCGAGAATTCAGCAGTCGTATCTACATTTTTGTCGATGAGATGTTTTTGCAGGCGATCGCTCATACAGTTTGTCAATAACTAAGCTAAATTATGGCAGCTATAGAAATTGATTTTGGTTTATCTTGGATGGTTATGTACCGCAAGTTCTCAAAACTTCAAAATCATCGCCTCAAATTTGTCTAATATGGTAGATAGTTAAGCTACAGAAATCATCTATGAATATCCGCATTGGCAATGGTTATGACCTGCATCGACTCGTTAGCGATCGCCGCTTGATCCTTGGTGGTGTCGAAATCCCCCATGAAAAAGGACTGCTAGGACATAGCGATGCCGATGTATTAACCCATGCGATCATGGATGCCATGCTGGGAGCGCTTGCCCTCGGTGATATTGGGCATTATTTCCCGCCTTCTGATCCTAAATGGGCAGGAGCCGATAGCATTATGCTATTGAAACAGGTACAGGAGTTGATTGGCGCACAGGGCTGGCGAGTGAATAACCTTGATGCCATGGTGATCGCTGAAGCTCCTAAACTTAAACCCCATATTAAAGCAATGCGCGATCGCCTAGCTGAAGCGATGAATTTACCGATTGATTGTGTCAGTGTTAAGGCTACTACCAATGAAGGACAGGATGCGATCGGACAAAAGGAGGCGATCGCTGTTCATGCAGTGGTGTTGTTGGTTAAAGGTGAATAGCTATTAGTAATTAGCTATTAGTAATTAGCTATTAACTTGTTCAGATACTAGTGTTTATTTTTTGAGGAAAGATGGCGATCGTGAAAAGAAGTATGCCGAAACGGGTTAAGGTCAAAAAGTGGAAAGCAATGTTATTGCTGCTGATTATCGGCATGTGTTCGCTGCTGCTTTGGGGTTGCTCGATTAAATCGGAAGTTCTCAAAGATCGCTTAGTAGTTCCATTAGATAGTGATATTAAAACCTTTAATCCTGTTTTAATTAATGATGCCTACAGTAGTATTGCGATTGGCTATACCCTAGCTGGTCTGATTACTGAAAACGCGATTACTAAAGACCTAGATCCTGAACTAGCTGAGAAATGGGAATTTCAACAAGATGGAAAGCAACTTATTTTCACGATGCGTCCAGATCTCAAATGGTCAGATGGATATCCACTCACTGTCGATGATGTGCTATTTACTTTCAAAGACATCATTTTCAATGAGAAGATTCCTTCAGGCAGTCGAGACGTATTAAGAATTGGCAAGTCACAGACTTTACCTAAAGTTGAGAAGTTAGACGATCGCCGCATCTCTTTCTTTATGGATGAACCCTTTGCGCCAGCCCTACGAACCATTGGCGGCACTGGTATTTTGCCTAAGCATGTTTTTGCGCCAACCCTCACAGAAAGCTCTACTGACAAAAAACTAAAGTTCCTAGAAACATGGACTCTCAGTACTCCTGTGAGCCAGCTAGTGGGGAATGGACCCTATCTCATTCAAGAATATCGCCCATCGGAACGGTTAATCTATAAACCCAATCCCTACTATTGGAAAAAGGGAACTCCCTACATTGACAAGTTGGTAATGCAGATTGTGGAATCTCCTGACACAGCTCTATTGCGGTTTCGTTCAGGCGATCTCGATATGTATCGTTTGCGTGGAGAAGATTACCAACTACTCAAGCGGTTTGAAAAGCGCGATCGCTACAAAATCTACAATGCTGGACCTGCTACAGGACAAGCATTCTTGATGTTTAACCTCAACAAAGGTAAAGATCCGAAAACCAATCAACCCTTCGTAGAACCGATCAAATCGAAATGGTTTAATGATGTCAACTTCCGTCGTGCAGTTGCCTATGCTATTAATCGCGAAGCGATAATTACCAATCTTTCTCGTGGTTTAGCTCAAACGCAAAACTCACCAATTTCTATTCCTAGTCCCTATTTCTTACCTCCCGAAAAGGGACTCAAGGTTTATGATTATCAGCCTGAGAAGTCAAAGGAAATTCTCTTACAGGCAGGATATAAATATGATTCCGAACAGCAGTTACTTGATGCTCAGGGAAATCTAGTCCGCTTTACCTTGATGGCTCCCACAGGTGGTAGGGTCGCAATGGGAGCACAAATTAAAAATGACCTCGAAAAAATTGGGATGAAAGTTGATTTTAATCCCGTTGATTTTCGGATTATTACGGATAAGCTCGATAACTCTAAGCAGTGGGATGCGTCACTCCTCGGATTTACTGGTGGCGCAGAACCCAATAGTGGCATTAATCTGTGGGCAACTGATGGCGACTCTCATCTGTTTAATAAGGGACCCGTTGGGGATGAAAAACCTTTTCCCGATCGCGAGGTCGCTGACTGGGAACAAAAAATTCACGATCTCATGATTAAGGGTGCTCAAGAACTCGATGAAACCAAGCGCAAAGAAATCTATGCTGAATATCAGCAGTTAGTACAGGAGCAGTTACCGCTTATTCATTTAACGGTTCCCCTATACTTAGTAGCTGTCCGCGATCGCGTAGAAAATGTCCAACCATCTGCCCTTGCTGGTAGTACTGGCGTGACAGGCGCATTGTGGAATGTGGAGCAACTCAAACTCAAGCCTTAAAAATCAAAACCCAAGAAGAGAATTGCGGCGCGAAGCGCCGCAATTCTCTTCTTGGTATAAATACAAAATTGTTAGTTACGACGTAATTTTGGGACTTGGCGTGTGGAAAGGTCGCTCTCGTCCAAAATTTGCTTGACTTGAGGGTGCGACAAAACTAACTGCACATCCGCAACTAAGCGATCACCCCACAGATTTTCTACTAAATAGGAAACTTTGCCGTAGCGCGGATCAATTTTCATCGCCTGAACTGCTAGCTGAATTGCCTTGTCGCGATCGCCTTTGCGGTAAAAAGCAGTCGCAAGGGCAAGGGTTGGCTCAGCCGCTAGAAACTCAACTTTTTCAGCTTGCTTGAGCGAATTTTGCCATTTGGTAATTGCCTGATCGATATTGCCCCGCTCATATTCAACTAAACCAATGTTGTTCGTAGCTGCCCAGAATTTTGTATCAAGGGTGAGGACATCATTGTAAATAGTTACTGCTTCGTCATAACGCTTTGTTAAGAAATAGGCATTGCCGAGATCAAACATCGCCGAAGCCGCTTTTGGCTCAAGCGCTAAACCTTTTTTGAGGTTGCCGATGGCTTCAGGATAGTTTTTGTTACGCAGATAGGCAGCCCCTAAGCTAAATAAAATTGTGGGTTCATCCTTTTTGAGCGTATTTGCCGTAGTTAGGGCAGCGATCGCCTCAGCATATTTCTCTTGGCGTAGGTAAATACTACCGAGAATTCCTTGAGTCTGGAAGGCTTTAGGTGCTAATTGGGCAGCGAGACGCGCACGGGGCAAAGCCAAATCAAATTGTTCAAATTGAGCAAGTTGTGCTGCCTCCCTTGCCAAGTTGAGCGCTTGCTCTTCTAAGTTGCCAAAGTTAATCCGAGTTGTATGGGGTAGAAGGGCTTGAGCGAGTAGTGGAGAGGCTCCAACGCTAACAGACGCAAGAATTGACAGCAACCAAATTCGATAACGCACAGGTATAACTCTTACCAATTGTGGATGTATGTATTTCAAATGATAGCGCTTCTTTATCAAAACCGTAAAAAAGAGGGTGGTGCTACTTTGCAGTACTACGCTGTTTTTATATCAATTCGACACAAGTAGAAAATGGTAAGAATCACAAAGCGGTTCTTACCATTTTCTACTATTTGCACAGTGCAAAGCATGGCGCAAATGATTACATTGAACTCATGTTCTTTTAGTTTTATGTGCGGGAGACGTTTTTTTGAGTAGCGATGCTTGCTAGAATAACTCTAGAATTTTGTTCGATTAATTAATCATATTTAAGAAAACTGCTATGGACTTTGTAACTTCTGCCTTGTCGAGCATCAACTTTCAGCTAATTTTTCAATTGACCAGCTTAGCTTTGATTGTTATCTCTGGCCCCGTCATCATCTTCTTACTATCCGCTAACAGTGGCGACCTATAATTTTCACTAACCGACAAAAAAGCCTCGCAATGCGAGGCTTTTTTGTTTTTATGTGATGGCGATACGTCTGGAAATATTGGTGACAAAATCAATGAAGAAGCGATCGCTTTGTAATGCTTTAAATGTCCTGTCACATATTTGTTGCAGTTTGTTGGTGATTTCAGGATTATCACTGATAGCGGCTTGAGGTTGCTGCTCTAGATATTCCACAAAACTCATCCCGCCAATATGGGTCAGATAGGCGGCTGTAACTGCCTGCATCGAACCACCGATCGCGTAGGTGATCGCATTTACCTTAAAGCAAGAAGCGATCGCGGAAGTGGCAATCTCGATGCAGCCAAGTTGTAATAATTGCTGAGCAATCGTCATTGTAAGTTGCTGAGCCTGTTTGAAATTTAAGGGACGATCATAAATTTTGGCGAGATCGATCAACATTTGGGTATTAATGGCAGCTCCTGCGAGTAAATCAATTGCAGGAATTGGATTTGCAAAAACCGTAGTAGCAGCAAGTACTTGGTAGCGATTGATGATTGTGGTGGCATCTTGGCGGCGTTCTTGGTTAATTGTGCCATTGATTTCATGTAGCAGGTTTTGGATTTGGAGATGGGTGTTATGAATTAGTAGCTCTTCCCACTCGTTAGACAAAATTGTTTCAATACGTTCTTTCAAAGCTGACACATCGGGTGGCACATCTTCCCACCATTCTTGGCTAGCGTTATGACTGACCGAAGCTTCGGCATTGGCATATTGACGCACTTTGATGGGACTTGGCTTGGCGGCGATCGCCACAATATCAGGTGCTGTTAAAAATTGCTGAGTGCGTTCCTTGAGTTTCGTTAAAACCTGTTCGCGATCGCTTGGTAAATATAAATCCGTTTTATTAAAGGCAAGAATGACGCGCTTACCCAAACCTGCAAGGCGATCGAGTTCACAATATTCAGTATTAGTCAAATCCCCTGAAGTCACAAACACCATAAGGTCTGCATTTTGAGCAAGTTTTAGGGCTTCTAACTCACGCGCTTGCCCCATTTCGCCCATTTCCTGTATCCCTGATGTATCTAACAGAGAAACTTGACGCTTGATCTTTTCAGTATGAATCGGGGTGATCCCGACAGGCGAGAAATCAATACCTTGATAGCTATATTCTTCGCGAGTAATCGTTGTGCCGATCGCTGCTCCCGTCGTGCCTGCCTTGCGCCCCAATAGAGCATTAATTACTGAGGTCTTACCTGCGGAGCCAGTACCAAAAATAACGATCCGAAAATTATTTTTTTGTAAATTGCTGGTAATTTGTTGAGCTTGCTCGTTTAAGTCTGCCCGTTTATTAGCATCAGCAATTTTAGCGATCGCCTTCTGCACCTGTTGCAATTCTTTAAACAAAAAATTGCGATCAATGACTTGGGGCTGATCAACCACTGCCGCAAAACTCTGGCGCACATTTGCGAACAAAAGTGTGCCACCAACCATCAGGGTGCTAATAGTGAGCAAGTGCCAATCATGTTCCAGTGAAAACAGCGCATTAGCGATCGCGGCAACACTGACAACTCCTAAACCGATAAACCAACTTTTGCGAGACAAGACCATGCGCGAGTTCAGCATTCACAACGTACTCTTTTTCAGTTTCACAACAAACGTCAGGATGACAATAAATGATTCTAGGTGATTTTTAAACCACTTTCTTAGAATGATGGGAATAGACGCTTCTAAGCGATGCCTATGCTAATTTTTTACTCTAAGGGACGTGCAGTAAAATAAAGAACCAATTTTTTTGTATTGTGACCTTGCCACAATACAAAAAAATTGGTTCTTTATTAAATCGCAGAATCCTAAGTAAATGCTCAACGGAACGAATATTTTTTTGATTGGAATGATGGGGGCTGGCAAAAGCACCATCGGCAAGCTTTTAGCGCACAAAGCAAATTACAACTTTGTCGATACGGATCCATTGATCGAGCAATGTGCAGGCAAATCAATTACTGAAATTTTTGCCGATGATGGCGAAGATACTTTTCGTGATCTCGAACAGCAGGTACTTTCACAATTATCGGCCTATACCCGTTTAGTTGTCGCGACAGGTGGTGGCATTGTCCTGCGATCGCTGAATTGGTCACATTTGCACGATGGCATCGTCGTTTGGATCGATGTCCCCGTCGAAATTTTGTATGATCGCCTTAAAAACGAATCTGAGCATCGTCCCCTCTTGCAAACTGAAGATCCTTTGCAACGCTTGAGCGATATCTATGAACAAAGGCGCGATCGCTATGCCCAAGCAGACATCTCAATCATGGTCAATGCCGATGAAACGCCCGAAGATATTAGCGATCGCCTTCTCGATATGATCCTGAACCGACTTGAGCCTAATCGCCTTAAACATGACCATTAGTATCTAAGGTGGTGCAAAGCGCCGCCTTGATCTTCTAGGTTTGCGCTCACAATCTGAGGGATGCTAAGATATTTTTTTCTGTTTGACTATCTGGTTGACTACAGAGTGACTTTACTTAGTCCTAAGAAAACCTATAAAAGTGGAACAAGAGTGCTTGGATCAACATCAAGTCTGAAACATCAAGAATTTTAAAGTTGGGACTAACCGAAAATCTTAGTGCTGATATGACACAATCACCCCCTTCTCGCATACCATCCATAGATACGCCCGCTACGATTGATGTGATTGCAGAGAGTGAATTTCCATCTGCCAAGCACAGCCAAACGTCATTAGTTCCATCGAGTTTTCCAGATAATTCCGATCCTACTTCCAGCGCTTTAGCTGTAACAAAGGCTGGTAATTTTGCATCCGTACTTGCCCCACTAACTCCCGAAAAATTCAGCCAAGTTGTTAATGATGTTGAACAAAGGCTGAGGATCGTCAATCAAACCCTCGGAATGCTCAATACCGATTTTGATGTGATCCTTGATGAAATGCTGCAAGCGATTCGCGGCAAAATTGGTGAACTACTTTCCGCCGATCGCACCACAATTTTTTTATTAGATGCCGATAAAAATCAACTCTGGACGAATGTACCCAGCGAAGATGGCAAGAATATTGAAATTCGCATTTCCACTGAGCCAACCAGCATCGCAGGTGAAGTTGCTACCTACGGACGTATCGTTAACATTCCCTTCGATTTTTTTGACGATCCGCGATCGGCTCAAGCCAAGAAGCAATTTGAGCGCACAGGCTATCGTACCTATTCTATGCTTGCCATGCCCTTGTTGAACGATAACGATCAACTAGTGGCTGTGGTGCAACTAATCAATAAATTACAGATTAATGATCCTTCAATTCCCCTAGAAGATCGCGTCGATAACATTGGCTTTACCGAGGAAGATCAAGCCCTATTTGCTCAGTTTGCGCCATCAATGCGGCTCATTTTAGAAAGCTCACAGGCTTTTTATTCTGCTGCCCAAAAGCAACGTGCTGCGGATGCGCTAATGAAAGCGGCGATGTCCCTAGGACAGAGTTTAGACCTAGAGGCAACCTTGAAAAAGGTCATGGATGAAGCCAAGCTCCTGATGAATGCCGATCGCAGTACATTGTGGTTAATCGATCGCGATCGTAACGATCTCTGGACACAAATTGTCGATCAACATGGCTTAACCAAAGAATTGCGCGTGCCAATGGGTGTCGGTTATGCAGGGCGTGTGGCGATTACAGGCGAAGTATTAAATATTCCCTTTGACCTTTACGAACATCCCGATGCCGATAACTCGAAGAAATTTGATCAAGCCAACGGTTATCGTACTTGCAGCTTGCTTTGTATGCCAATTTTTAACTCCAATAAAGAATTGATTGGGGTTACGCAACTGGTTAACAAAGTGCAGCGTGGTGATTTTCCTGAATATGATCCCACCAAATGGCCCGCAGCTCCCGATCGCTTCAAAGCTAGCTTTAATAGCAATGACGAAGAATTTATGAAGGTCTTCAACGTACAAGCTGGCGTAGCTCTGGAAAACGCCAAATTGTTCGCGAAGGTCAAACAAGAGCAGCAAATGCAGAAGGATATTCTGCGGAGTCTATCCGATGGTGTGATCTCTACGGATAAGCATGGCAAAATCATCGCCGCAAATGAACGAGCCTATGACTTACTCGGCGTGGGCAATACTTCCCTCGAAGGGCGATCAGTTTATGAACTCATTGATATTGAAACTGCCAACTTTACAAAGTGGTTTGATACTAGCTTAGCGGGTGGCGATGATAAGTCTCGCAAGCAATATTATCCTGACCAAACCCTCCGTTCTACCGATGGTGAGCAGCACAGCATCAATATCTCCATCAATACTATGTCCGAAGGTGATGAGGGTGAAGGTGTCCGCGGTGCACTCGTAGTCATGGAAGACATTAGCCAAGAAAAACGGCTGAAAAGTACGATGTACCGCTACATGACTCAAGAACTGGCGGAACAGCTCTTAGCGGGTGGTGATGCCAAAATGGGTGGCGATCGCAAAGAGGTTTCAGTACTCTTTTCTGATATTCGCAGCTATACGACGTTGACGGAATCCCTCGCTGCCGAAGATGTGGTCATGATGCTGAACGAGTATTTTGAAACGATGGTGGAGGCGGTCTTTAATTACAAAGGCACACTCGACAAGTATATTGGTGATGCAATTATGGCGGTCTTTGGCTCACCTCTGCCAATTCCCGATCATGCGTGGATGGCTGTGCAGACGGCGATCGATATGCGCCATCGTCTGCAAGAGTTTAATATCAAGCGTATCGAGAAGCTAAAGCCTCAGACCCAGAAAGAAATCGATATGGCAACGATCAAAATCGGGATTGGCATTAACTCCGATACGGTGATCAGTGGCAATATTGGCTCAACACGGCGTATGGAATTTACAGCGATCGGTGATGGGGTCAATCTTGGCTCAAGGCTGGAGGGAGCTAGTAAACAATATGGTACTGATGCCATTATTAGCGAGACTACCTACAAACTTTGTGGCGATCGCATCTGGGTACGCGAACTGGATCGCATCCAAGTTAAGGGAAAAAATCAGCCCGTCAGTGTTTATGAATTAATCGGTTTAAAGTCCGATCCTCTAAGTGAAATTCAAACGCGGATTATTGAGCATTATCATGCAGGGCGTGAGCATTACCTCGCTCGCAAGTTTAGTAAAGCGGTGGCTGAATTTGCCGAGGTGCTAGAGCTGGACAAGAGTAATAAGGCTGCAAATATTCATATTACCCGTTGTCAACACTTCTTGCTTAATGCTCCTGAGGATGACTGGGATGGCGTATGGAGACTAACAGAGAAATAAATGATGAACTAGATCATCTTCTAAAACAACTCAATAATCGCTTCGACTCATTAATCTCAAGCTATGGCAAAAAGTAATCAAAAAATCGTAGTTTTCATAGTTGTCTTTTTGCTCGTTGGTGGATTGGCAGCAGTAACCTATTTTCTACTCCAACCCAAGACAGACAATCCTGCTTTAACGCCAACAAGTGAGATTGCACCAACACCTAAATCCGACAAAGATATCAAAGCCCAAGCCCTAGCCAACAGTGGTAGCGAAAAAGCTGCGAAGAAAGATTACAAAGGGGCGATCGTGGACTGGAGTGACGCAATCAGGCTCAATCCTGAATATTTTCTTTATGCTTACAATCGCGAAGCTGCTAAGAAGGATGATCACAAGCAAGCGATCAGCTCTCAACTCGATGATGCTAAAGCCTATAGCGATCGCGGTCTCGTAAAGTACACCTTAAAAGATTATCAGGGCGCGATCACAGACTGGAATGAAGCGATTCGCCTTAAGCCCGACTTTGCTCTTGCCTACTACAATCGTGGGGTTGCGAAATATACCTTAGGTGATCCGAAGGGAGCGATCGCTGATTATAACGAAGCGCTGAAGATTGATCGCAATTGGGGAATTAGAAGTGCTGCCGCCGCCTACTACAATCGTGGTTTAGCCAAATCTAATTTAAAAGACAAACAGGGAGAAAAATCAGACTTAAAGAAAGCTGCTGAACTCTTTAAGCAGCAAGGTGATTTAGAACAATATAATATTGTCCTTAAGGAGATCGGTAAGCCTTAAGCATGAATTAAAAGAATGAAAAGGGTTGCAAAGCAACCCTTTTCATTCTTTTAATTCATGTGCGTCCCTAAACAAAATTTGGCTATAGAGCCAAAACCTGTAGCGCACGCGCAGCGTGCGCTACAGGTTTTGGAGTTTTATATTTAATTGCGCTCAGCTACTTACAGTCCTATTGGTATTAGTTTTGGCAATTCTAAGCAATGGGATACTATAGAAGGCTAAGCAAGTATTTACAGTCACTTGCAACTCGCTCAATCTTTAAATTTTCGTTAATTGCTACGCCCAGCACCGTAATTAGCGAAAAGATAGAATCAGACTCAAGTATATTTACTCAGGCAGAAGTGCGTGCAAGCATTAGACCCACAAGAACTATATCCATTTCAACTTGACCAGTTTCAGTTACAGGCGATCGCCGCCTTGCAAGCAGGTAAGTCGGTCGTTGTTTGTGCGCCCACTGGTTCAGGAAAAACCTTAATCGGCGAATATGCTATCCATGCAGCACTAGCAGGCAATCGGCGCGTTTTTTATACCACGCCTCTCAAAGCCCTCTCCAACCAGAAATTGCGCGACTTTCGGCAACAGTTTGGAGAGAGCAATGTGGGCTTGCTAACGGGGGATACCTCTGTAAATCGTGATGCACCGATTTTGGTGATGACCACCGAGATCTTTCGGAACATGCTCTATGGCACTCCCATTGGTGAAGTGGGTACTTCCCTCACGGACGTGGAAGTGGTAGTACTGGATGAATGCCACTACATGAACGATCGCCAACGCGGTACAGTTTGGGAAGAATCCATTGTGTATTGTCCTGCGGAAGTGCAGTTGGTGGCACTCTCAGCAACCGTGGCAAATAGCCAACAACTAACCGACTGGATTCACAAAGTACATAGTGATACAGAATTAATCTATTCAGATTTTCGACCAGTTCCTCTACAACATTCTTTTTGTAATAGCAAAGGTTTCTTCCCTCTATTAGACAGTTCCAATCAAAAAATTAATCCGCGCCTCAAGCCTCTTACCAATAAACCACCAACCAAAGAAGAAAGACATAAAATTGTTCCTGCGATCGGAGCCGTCATTTCCCATCTACGTCAGCGAGATATGCTCCCCGCAATCTACTTCATCTTTAGCCGTCGGGGTTGTGATAAGTCCGTAGCCGATTTAGGTAATGTCTCTCTCGTTAATGCCGAAGAGTCACTGCGCCTCAAACCCCAAATTGATGCCTTCATCGCTGCGAATCCTGAGATTGGTAAACCTCTGCATATTGATGCCCTCTATCGTGGCATCGCCGCCCATCACGCAGGGATTTTACCCGCATGGAAAGGCTTTGTCGAAGAGTTGTTTCAACAAGGTCTAATTAAAGTTGTATTTGCGACGGAAACTCTGGCAGCAGGAATTAATATGCCCGCTAGAACTACAGTGATTTCCAGTATTTCCAAACGTACCGATCGCGGACATCGGTTGCTTACTGCTTCGGAGTTTCTGCAAATGGCAGGCAGAGCAGGACGAAGAGGAATGGATGAAGTTGGCTATGTTGTGACAGTACAAACTCCCTTTGAAGGTGCGAAGGAAGCCGCCCATCTTGCCACATCCTCTGCTGATCCGCTCGTGAGCCAGTTTGCACCTAGCTACGGGATGGTGATGAACTTGCTGCAAACTCACTCCCTCGATCAAGCTAGAGATCTGGTAGAGCGTAGCTTTGGTCAATATCTCGCTGATCTTAATCTTGCACCTCAAATCCAGAATCTAGAATTGGTAATAGAACAAATTGCTAAATTAGAAAAGGATCTTGCTTCCGTTGATTTGAAACAATTGGAAGTTTATGACAAATTACGCGATCGCCTTCGAGAAGAACGGCGACTGCTCAAGCTTCTTGCCCAGCAAGCTGAAGAGACCCGTCTCCATGATTTAGCATCCTATGCGCCCTATTTACTATCAGGTTCACCGCTGACAATTCGCACCAATAAAGGCTTGATCGTACATACGGTGCTGGCAGCAAAGGTGCAAGGTTCTGGACAATTCCCTTGGTTTGTCTGTCTTGGGCGCGATAATCGCTGGTATGTGGCAGGTTACAAAGATATTGTCCTCGTTGGTAGTGATTTACTACTTGACGGTGATATCGAATATCCAGCCAAGTTGACATTAAAACCGGGGCAATCCATTGATGGCGATGAGACTAGTTTAGCGATCGCCCAAAAAATTACGCCACTGCCCGATCCAGATTTAGCTCCTGAAGTGATCAAGCAACAGGCAAAAGTGATGGCGATCGAATCGGAAATGGATAAGCATCCTGTCTCGAAAATGAGCGATCGCGGTGCAGTATTCAAAAAAGTAAATCGCCTCGAACAGTTGCAACGCCAAATCGAATTTCAGCAAAAGGTGGTCAATGAACGCCGACAGAGACATTGGCAAGAGTTCATGAGCTTAGTCAATATTCTGCAATCCTATGGCTGCCTTCAAGAAACTCAGCCGACGGCAACGGGTCAAGTTGTCGCCGCATTACGGGGTGAAAATGAACTTTGGTTAGCACTAGCCCTGATTTCAGGCGAGTTAGATAATCTCTTACCCCATCATCTTGCTACTGTCTGCGCCGCGATCGTTAGTGAAAATAGTCGTCCAGACAACTGGATCAAGTTTGGTTTATCGCCAACGGTTGAAGATGCCCTCGATGGTTTACGCGATCGCCGTCGTGAGTTGATGCAGGTACAGCGTCGTCATTTAGTCGATATTCCTGCATGGTTAGATTACGAGCTGACGGGACTAGTCGAGCAGTGGGCGTTGGGAATGGAATGGGTGGAGCTATGTCAAAACACAAATCTTGATGAAGGTGATATTGTGCGCCTCATGCGCCGCACTATTGATTTGCTATACCAAATTCCCCATGTGCCGAATTTGCCATCACAGCTTTATCAAACCGCCAAACAAGCTGCTCAGTTAATAGATCGCTTCCCTGTTAATGAAGTAATTTAAAAAGATGGTTGGCGCAAAGCGCCAACCATCTTTAGGGGTAATTTAAAAGGATAGTCGGTGCGAAGCGCCGATTATCTTTATGACTATCAATTTAGGGGATCAGAAATTATGATGTTGACTGCGATAAAATAATAAGAACATAACTGCGGTTTTCAAATAGGCGATCGCGATCATGTCTGCACAATTCCAGATCCACAAAGATACTATTGACCAAGTAAGTCAAAGAGCAGACATTGTAGATATCGTGTCTGAACGAGTTGTGCTACGCAAAAGTGGGGCGAATTTTCGGGGAGCCTGCCCTTTTCATAATGGGACAAACGCCACAGCTTTAACGGTTAATCCATCGCGGCAAATGTATCACTGCTTTAACTGTGGGGCAGCAGGTGGTGCAGTTAAGTTCTTAATGGAGATCGATAAGCGATCGTTCTCTGACGTAGTTTTAGATTTAGCAAAACGCTATAACGTTCCCATTCAAACCGTTGAGCCAGAAAAAGCGAAGGAAATCCAGCGTCAAATTTCCCATCGCGATCGCCTATACGAGGTGATGGCATTAACGACAAGTTTTTATCAACATGCACTGTATGCGCCACAGGGACGTGAGGCTCTAGCTTATCTCACCGAAAAGCGGCAAATGAGCAAAGAGACAATTCAGAAATTTCAACTGGGTTATGCGCCTGCGGGTTGGGAAACCCTGACGGGATATCTAGTGCAGCAAAAACAGATTCCCATGAAGTTAGTGGAAGAAGCGGGGCTAATCGTGCCGCGTAAAACAGGTAATGGCTTTTACGATCGCTTTCGCGATCGCTTGATGATTCCCATTCACGATACTCGCGGTCGGGTAATTGCCTTTGGTGGGCGCTCCCTTGGTGATGAAGAACCTAAATATTTAAACTCTCCTGAAACGGAACTCTTTAGTAAGGGGACAGTTCTCTTTGCGATGGATAAGGCACGAGATGAAATTGCCAAATCCGATCAAGCGATTGTGGTGGAAGGCTATTTTGATGCGATCGCGTTGCATCAAGCAGGAATTGGTCAAGCGATCGCCACGATGGGTGTCGCCCTCAATGCCGACCAAATGAAGCAACTACTGCGCTATACCGAATCGAAAAATGTAATTTTAAACTTCGATGCGGACAAGGCAGGAATTACGGCAGCAGAAAAGGCGATCGCAGGTTTTAAGGAATTAGTCTTTAACGGCATGGTGCAATTACGGGTGTTGACGATGCCCGATGGCAAAGATGCCGATGAATATCTCAAACAACACAGCGCTGAGGCATATCGAGATTTGCTCAAAAATGCGTCCCTATTTCTCGATTGGCAGATTGATCAAATCCTTGCAGGGCAGGATCTTAACCAAGCCGATCGCTTTCAAAAGAGTAGTCAAGCGATCGCCCAATTATTAAATAATCTACCCGTTGATTCCTTTTTTCGCACCCATTACATTCATACTTCTGCTCAAAAGTTATCCCAAGGAAATTCCTATTTAGCATTGCGCCTAGAGCAAGATCTCCGCCGCCAGTTACGCAATACACGCTGGAATAGCAATAAGCCTGCCCCTTCTCTGACCACTACCACCAACGCCTTACATATTGCCGAAACTCAACTTTTACAAATCTATCTCCATTTTCCCCAGCATCGCGCCTATTTATATCAAGAGATTGCCGAAGAAGAGAATATTGAATTTACGCAATCTAATCATCGCTATCTTTGGCAAACAATTCTCAATCTGCTCCAAGCAAACAAAACTTCCCTTGCTGCCGAAGAACCCTATCCCGATCATTTAGTGCAGCAATTACAGATTCTCTGTGCCGAGAAGGAAGATGTTGCCCAACAATTGCAGCATTTACTCTGGCTTGATGAAAACTCCCGTATTGGTTTATTGCGTCCGCAAATTGTTGTCAGAACTGCGATCGCCAAGATTCAATACATCATGTGCGAGAAACATGAAAAGGACTGGCTCAGCAAATATCAAACTGTTGATGTAATTGCTAATCCAGAGTTTGGTTATGAATGTCAAGCCAAAATTAAGGAAGCAAGACAACGTAAAGCGGAAATTCGTAAACAGATAGAAGTTAATTATCTTGATCTCTCTGGTACTGGTGCTAGTACAAGTGAGAAGAATATCATTGAGTTTTAAGTCAATGATTAAACTTAAGCAGCCAACCGATCGCGCCGCCAGCGATTACTAACCAAGCTGAATTAACTTTAGGAAATTTCAGGAGAATGGCAAGACTAGCGATCGCAATCACGATTGTCCAAATATCAATCAAAGTGCCACGTCCTAGCTCCCAAGCTACGGCTGCCATTAGACCAATGGAAGCTGCATTCACTCCGTCAAGAAAACCTGCTGTCCAAGGAGATTTTCGTAGTTGGGAGACAAAGGGATTAATGGCAGGAACGAGAATAAATGCTGGCAAAAAAATTCCAATCGTGGCGGCGATCGCGCCCAAATGCCCTGCCAAGATATAACCGATAAACGTAGCTGTAGTTAATACTGGACCTGGGGTAAACTGCCCGATCGCTATAGCATCTAATAACTGTTGTGAAGTTAGCCAATGGGTGCGATCGACGAATTCTTGTTGTACAAAAGCTAACAGTACATAGCCACTACCATAGAGAACAGAGCCGATTTTGAGAAAGCTGAGAAATACGGCTGTCCAAGTTTTAGGATGGGCTTCAGTAGCGATCGCTCCTAAGGGAAAAGAGGAAAGAGGAAAAAGGAAGATTGAGAGGGATTTGGAGTTTCCTTTAGATAAATTACCTACTAGACTAATAGCAACACCTGCCCCTAGCATCAGCACAATTTCATTGATTTTGAGAAAATATAAACCTAAAACGAAAATGCCTACGCACCAAGTTGGGATATTTTTTAATGCTGATTTTCCTAGCTTCCATAGCGCTTGAGCAATAATCGCAATAATTACAGGTTTGACTCCATACAGCAACCAACCAACCGCAGGCACTGTTTGGTATTCCATATAAATAATTGCTAATCCCCATACCAACAGCATCGCAGGAATGATAAAGCAAGCTCCCGCTACGATTGCCCCTTGCCATCCTGCTTGTTCTAAACCCACATGGATTGCTAACTCCGTTGAGTTTGGTCCAGGGATTAAATTGCTAATACTCAACATATCCAAAAGTTTCTCTCGACTGAGCCAGCGACGATTTTGGACTACTTCTAAATCAATCTGAGCAATATGGGCAGCAGGACCTCCGAAGGCGATCGTTCCTAATTTGGCAAAAACTAAGGCTAAATCCCATAAAGAAGTCTTGTTAGATAACTGAGTTTCCTGAGCTTGAGCATCTAAGAAATTTTCTGGTTCCGAATCGTGTTTTGTATACTCAGGCATATTTTTTTCTAATTATGTGCGACATACTCAGTTAGTTAACCTATCAATAGGGTCTATAAGGATCTAAAAAACTCGTCTAATAGTTAATTCTGATGAGCATACACAAAGCCCTATACTTCTTGTAGGTATCCCAGAATACTAAATAGTTTTTGCCAAGCAACAGATATGGTAGATTCGCTTAAATCACAGCAGATACAACAGTTACAGACTTCAGCAAATCCTGATTCGCAGTTATGTCGTCAATCTGAGCCGATGTTTTACTACTTTGCTTATGGCTCCTGTATGTGTCCTGTGGATTTAAAGAGAACTCTGGGTGAGCCAACTCATAACTATGTTGTTGGTGTGGCGCGTTTAAGTGGTTATAAACTTGGTTTTTACTATCGATCGCCTCATCGTGGTTGTGGTTGCTTAGATATTGTTAAAGATCCCAATTCCTATGTAGAAGGGGTTTTATATTGCTTACCGATGCGTTTAAGCGATCGCTTGGATATTCGTGAAGATGTATCGCACGGTGGCTATCAACATGAGTTGATCAATGTCACTGTTGATGACAAGGTTTATCCAAATGTGAGAACCTATAGCGTTGTTAATAAGCTTGCTCGCGAACTTGCGCCGAATGATTGGTATTCCAATGTGGTACTTCGTGGTGCATCTACTTGCGGCTTGACCGAGAAGTACTTTTGGCAATTGTTCTATCACATTTACAAATTACAGTCCTATAGCTATCAAGAATGTGGCTAAGTTGATAGAAATCTAATAGAAACTACGCTTAAAAAATTTAGCGATCGCAAATCTCTCCACAAAAAATCTCGATCTGCAAATGCTGAACCCTCTTTGCTTTTAGCGATAAATTATTCCTGCGGTTGGGGATTTTGAGTTAATGTGTGAGGCTTTGGGCTAAGCATTCCCAATTTGAGGGTATCTAAAAAATCATAAACATTTTCGGGAATGCTTAGCCGCTACGGAAAAAATTGCTAAAATTTTAGGAACTTATAGCGAGGCTGGGTGCGTGATGAGTTGGTTTAAGGGTTTGTTTGGTGGTAAATCGGACAGGTCGCAGTCTCTTGTTCCTTTAACCGATCGCGAATACAAGCAGTTATTTGATCAAGTTCTGCAAGGTGTTGCGGAGAATTGGGATGAGCAGAGGTTATTAAAACTCTTAGGCGATCGCTGTTATGTATAGCTCGGTAAAAATTTATAAGCTATGCTTAAATGGCAAGGAGGATAAATGTATGACGATCAAAGAGCAATTAATTCGCGAAATTGAGCAAGCACCTGAATCATCGCTGATTAGATTTATGCAGATTTGGCAGTTTGCTAAGCAATCAAGTTTTACGGCAATTAGTTCTGAAGATTGGGAACAATATCAGGAAACTTTGTTTGTTTTACAAAATGATGATCTTATGAAACAGATATCTCGTTCTATGGCAACCCATGAAGAACGACAAGGTTATCAGCCTAGTAAGGAAGAGATGGATGAGATACTTAGTTTTTGAGGGTGATACATGGGAGGCTTATGAGGATCTCAGACAGAAAGATAAGAACCTTCACAAGAATCTTTGTAAAATCATCAAAGAGTTACTGCGGGACGATCCTGCTAAGGGTATAGGTAAACCAGAGCCGCTAAAGCATAATTTGTCTGGCTTATGGTCAAGGCGAATTTCTCAGAAAGATCGACTCGTCTATAAATTCGATGATAAGTACGTTTATATATTTGCGATCGCTGGTCATTATGATTAAAGGAATTCCAGTAAGATGCATTCAGCGATCTCTTGAAGAGGTTGCGGCAAGTCGAGATATGTCGATAGATGCAGCGATCGCCCAACACATTAATTAAATACATCCAATCGCCCACATCCCAAATGTAGGGGTTTAGCATTTGCGCTGCGATCGCAAAACACACCACAAAAAATCTCGATCTGCAAATGCTGAACCCTCTTTGCTTTTATCGATAAATTATTCCTGCGGTTTGGGATTTTGGGCTAATGTGTGAGGCTTTGGGCTAAGCATTCCCAATTTGAGGGTATTTAAAAATTCATAAACATTTGTGGGAATGCTTAGCCCCTACGGAAAAAATTGCTAAAATTTCAGGAGCTTATAGCGAGGTTGGGTGCGTGATGAGTTGGTTGAAGGGTTTGTTTGGTGGTAAGTCGGACGGATCGCTGATCGCGAATATGAGCAGTTGTTTCTGCAAGTTCTGCAAGGTGTGGCGGCGAATTGGGATGAGTGATGTGGTGAAATATATATGGTAATTGAGTTGTGACACTTCACCTATTGTTTTGATTAGATCTCATTTAACAGACAATTCTTCTTGAATAACTTCTTTATCCTCTAGAATTGTCCCTGTAAGATTTGTTCCTTCAAGACTTGCTCCTTCAAGATTGGCTCCTTCAAGATTGGCTCCTTCAAGATTGGCTCCTTCAAGATTGGCTCCTTCAAGATTGGCTCCTTCAAGATTGGCTCTTTCAAGATTGGCTCTTTCAAGATTGGCTCTTTCAAGATTGGCTCCTTCAAGATTGGCTAACTCAAGATTGGCTGCTGTGAGATTTGCTTTCACAAGATTTGCTGCTGTGAGATTTGCTTTCACAAGATTTGCTGCTGTGAGATTTGCTTTCATAAGATTTGCTTTCACAAGATTGGATTCTGTGAGATTTACTCCTTCAAGATTGGCTTCTGCGAGAATTGCTTCTGCGAGATTTGCTTTCACAAGATTTGCTTTCGTAAGGCAAGCTAAAACAAATCTTGAGTATCGCAGATCAGAATCGCTAAAATCCCCCTCATAAAAATCTCTTACGTGCAAAATACATTCTGATAGATTTAAATAGCTTAGACAATAAAAAGACATAGGATTAGAATTACCTATTCTTTGCCCCTGAAGTCTTGCTAGCAAAGATCCAAAAGCTTGCACGGTGGGGAATTGAATTTCTGATATTGTTTTAGTCGAACGCTGAAAAGTGCCTAAAACAGCCAGTAAGCTATCTTCAGCATTGCAAGCTTGTCGATTTTCTTCCTGAAAGTCTGGTCTAGGACTTAAACGTTCCATTGGCATTCCATGCTTCATCATGAATCCAATTAGCTCACAAAATGTTTTCTGCCATTTCGCAACCTCAGAGGAATCATGCAACATCTGTAAACGCACTTCATCCATCACAAAGTTGAATAAATATTCATCCATTGCGGATGCGCCACAGAGTAGCGCCCATCGATGCAATGCTTGACGTTCATCCCATCCTTCATCTGGATCGTTTTTACGCTCTGCTAACTTTTTGTCAATAAGCATTACCTCTCGTATAATCCGTCTTGCCGTCAGATATTCACCAAAACTTTTGTGAGTAAATTCAAAAGTATTTTCACCCGAATGATCATGTCCACTTTGACGGAAGTAAAACGCAGTCAATAAGCGCGTAACACTAGTTTTTGAATCCTCTTGAAACCCAGTTTGGAAACGAGTTAACAGACTTTTTAACCCACTATTATCGCAG
Organism: Pseudanabaena sp. Chao 1811; assembly: GCF_027942295.1. Lineage (NCBI taxonomy): Bacteria > Bacillati > Cyanobacteriota > Cyanophyceae > Pseudanabaenales > Pseudanabaenaceae > Pseudanabaena > Pseudanabaena sp. Chao 1811. The sequence continues at coordinate 3,679,796 of NZ_CP101416.1, read as the reverse complement.
TGCTTTTCAATGTCCTTGACAGTAGTAGTTCGCCCATTCCCATGCCAAGAAGCAAGAGCAATTTCTTCTAACACCCTCACAAAGTCTTTCTCTTCAATCCCCTGTATTGCAGCGTGTTGATAACCAGCCCAACCCCTTTCATGAATGGCTTTGAGCAAATCAGCATATACAACATTCAGATTGGTTTCCTCTGAAAACTTTAACTCACCACGCTGAAGGCTCAGCGCAACTAGGTAATTAAGCAATGGTTGCGCCGTAATCTCGGTTAGATTTCCTTGGTCTAGCTCTAGTGGTAAACCATCATAACCACGCCCACTTGCTTTACCGTAGTACTGCCACCAAAGCTGTCTTTGGTCTTGCTCTAGTCGCTTTTCAGGATCGAGATACTGTTCGCGCTCATTTTCAGCTAAAAAGTAAGGAAGCACATACAAAATTTGTCCTTCTTTCCGAAAAGCAGTTTCATTTGCCTGTACCACCAGTTCCCGACCACTGATTAACACCTGTAAACAGGCTTTCTGCTGGTTAAATCTATCTACTTTGCGCTGTACCTCACGCACAAAGTCCTGAGCCGTTTTCTCCGCAATCTTGCCCTGCATCGCTAACTCATCCAAGCCATCAAAAATAATCAACAGGCGATCTTCTCGATGATCGGTATCCAAAGGATTGTGGGGTAAGAAACCATCTAAATTTACAAATTTCCCCACCGCATCAATCAGATCCTCCGATGGCTCGAAGTGATGCAACGGAATAAACAAAACTTTGATACTGCCCTGCTCAGCCAACTTCGAGGCAAATATTTTGGTCAAAGAAGACTTGCCACTCCCTGGTCCCCCACTAATGAGTCGAATAGCATCTTCTTTTTTGGGTTTACTTAACCAGTTCTCTAACTCAGTTTCCAAATCAACAACAACTTTTTCGCATTGTTTGCTTCCCATGCTCCTCCCTTCGAGATCGTCATCTTTTTGATTTTCTACTTTGCGCTCGTAGTAAGCCCGAAGCGGCACAAACACTTGCTTCAAACTGAAAGCTTCCAAAAACATCGGTTCTTCAACCTGCTTTTGTAACCAAGTTAAATAGCGCAACCAACCCCTTGCCCGTTCATCAGCTTTAGTAAAGGGAGTATCCAGCTTTTCTTTAAGCGCACCATATTCCTTTGAATGCTTTCCCCATTCATCCTGTAACGCCAATGCAAAATAAATTGGTAGGCGATGGCTAATTGCACCTGCTTCTACCTCACTCAACCCAGAACCTTGTAGCCACTCAGCAAAAGGTGGTTGAATTATTTCAATAACCGATGATCTTTCAGGATGTTCAAAAAAATCGTTGTTGATCGATAAACTACTGTTTGCTAGAGCAGCATTGATTTGCTCCTGTAGTAATTTGAAATTAAACTTGCTCGACTCTAATTCCGTTTTTTCATCAACTAAAGTCTTCATCGCCTGAAGCAACGAGCGATAAACCAACAACCAAGAAGTTTCTTCAGCACCTGCGGCTAAACCTAATGCAGCAAGAGCGTCAATCCCATCCCCTCCAATGCTATCCCACTTGCCAAAAGCAACGTCTATGCCTACTTTGCCTAACGCCTTAGAAAAATCCTTAAAATTCAACGTAATCGATTTCTGAAGTACAGGAACAGGCTTCTTGATGGAAAGTCCAGACTCATTACTCATATCTTCGTCCGTTGTTGAAAGATCTAATTTTGTGGCAACAAATAAATCAAACCAATAAAAATTAGGCTAAATTCATTATTTATTCTGATTTTACCTTAATAATATTGAACAAGCCAAAGAAGATCGCGCAACTCTAAAAAGCCTTAGCAATCACCTAATCTAACCCACGCTCAAAAATCTCATCGATCGCCAGCATCTCACCGTCAGTCGTCATAAACTTATGCACCCTAATCACAAATTGCGATAGACTTCATCATCATTTCGTTTCCCAACTCTAAAAATCCGAATTTCCCCATCTTCCAAAGTATACAAAATTCGATACTCACCAGAGTCAACACGATAACCATTAGGATATCCCTTCAATGCTTTACAGTCCTGTGGTTGAGGATTTTCTAGCAATGCAAAAATTTTAGTTGCAATTTGTTTGAATTGTTTTGGTTGTAAATCTGCAAGCGATTTTTTCGCATCTCTAGCAAACTGTAATGTATAGCGATCGCTCATACTTTTGCAAAGTCCTCTAATCGCACCTCTACGTTATGAGCATTATTGTGAGCCGCGATAACGTCCTCAAAGCTAAAAAACTCATCATTACCAGCAACAGCCTGTTTTAAGAACTTGCTATCGATCGCATCCTCTAACGCTTCAAGTAAATTCACCAAATAATCATAACGAACCATTGCCACCACAGGCTTACCTTCTGATTCAATCACGATTTGAGTTTGACGATCGCTTACCTCATGGACGAGTTTGGATAGCTCTGTACCAACATTTCCTATTTGCAAAACATTAACCATTAGTTTTCGCTCCCAAAGCTTACATTCTATTCTGATTTTAACTCAGTAAAGTTGAACATTTAGTCTAGCGATCGCCAAATCTAACCCACGTTCAAAAATCTCATCGATCGCCAGCATTTCACCATCAGTGGTCATAAACTTATGATCCTTGGTAGCTTTAATGCGATCGCCATTTTCTAGCTCATACTCAAAGACTTCTTGATTGCCGCGATCGTGCCATTGAGCAATAGGTTGCGTATAGACAAATCCATTCTCATCAACACTGTAAACCTGACATTCAATTTGATGTTCTACGATTTTACCGATGGGCATTAAGCCATATTCCACAGTTCGCACCAAAGTATCGTAACTGAGGCAATACTCCGCAAAGAGAACCATCTGATCGAAGAGATCGTTAGAAATTTCTTTTCTAATTCCATTTTTCGCGCAACCATCAAGGAAAATAGAACGCTGTTTTTCCATTTCTTCAGGTTTCTTTTTACCCATCGCTCGACGCAATAAGTCCGCAGCACCAAGGGAATATCCCGCTAATTCCTGAGCCATTTTCATGATCTGCTCTTGATAACAGTTATGAGTAACGACTCCATTAGCAAGAAAATAGGGAGAACTTTGATCTGCCATTTCAATATCAAAGCATTCAGATTCTCCCCAATCTTCAACGGATACCACAAATACTGGACGAGCATCCTGTAGATATGTCTCTGTATAAATTTTTTGATACGCTTCAGCCCAACCTGTAATTTTTGTCGCATATTGCGATCGCACAGGCTTAACCATTACTCCTGATTGCAGAGAACGTTTTGCGGTTTTACGACTTTCTCGATCTGTTGTAGAGATCGCCTCTTCTAACTCTTCCTGCATTCTTAGAGATGGAACAGGAACAAAATTATTCTTTTTCTCTCCAATCAGTTTATTGGGTAATCTTGGCTCCCCAATTAGCTGATAAAAACGGGCAATGTCCGTAATCATTACATGGGTTGAATGCAATGAGTAGGAAATTTTTAGACTACTTAGCAATAGTCCTACTTGTTTAATTAGTTGAGTAGAAATACTACGAAAATAAGGATTTTGCGTATAGGAACCATCGCTATCCCATAGACCTCGCAAAACATCAATGCGATCGCGTTCTTGATAATCAACTATGTCAACAGGTAAGTGCTTATCTTTAGAATTAACTTTCCAATTTCTACCGCCATAGATTTTATCCATGAAAATAGTTAACGGTGTTGGTTGTGGTTGCGTATTGAACTTTGTATAGGCATACCAGCAACGGGTATGAAAATAATGCTTCGGTTCACCTTTCCATGTCTCAGCGATCAGATTAGCAACCCAAATAGCAGTTTCTTCACTAGAGCAAGCAATATTAGGAGAACTAGAGGTCAAGTGCCCGTCACCAACTAATAAACCTAATAGATAGGCTTCATTCGGGTTAAGTGATTTATTATTTTTAGAAGTTTGCCAAGTTTCATAAATGATTGAACCGTTGACATGAGCATTCTTGATATTGCCCAATGGCTTTAATTCATAGGCAAACTGATCGCCTTGTGGTGTGAGAAAACGATGCTCTGGTGTGCAGTAAATTTCTGTGCCTGTTGAAAGCGTGATTTTAACAATCGATTTAATGCCGCTTTGCCATTGTTTTGCAACCTTTGCTGACCATACGTGCTTCCCATCTGAAGAAAGAATTAGATCACCCTTGCGAATATTCTCAATTGTTGTACTTGTGCCATCTGGTCTAGCGATTAAAGTTCCTTTAGCAAGACATAACACACCATAGGTATTGTTTAGAATAGGTTCTAGCGTATGGTGCTGATATTCGATCGCTTCTCGTCCATGCTTACGATTGATGAACTTCGGAATTAGCCCTGCATCTAAAGGTCCGGGACGATAGAGCGCTAGAATTGAAGAGATATCTTCAATATTAGAAGGCTTGAGATCCTTAACGATCTGCTTCATACCTGACGATTCTAATTGGAAGACACCTTCGAGATCGCCTTTTTCTAAGAGCTTATAGGTTTTTTGATTTGCCTCCGTGGACATATCAGGGGCGATCGCATCAATATGAAATTGCGGATCTTGATTGTCTCGAATTAGCTTACTCGTATGCTCAATCGTGGTTAAGTTCCGTAATCCCAAGAAGTCCATTTTTAATAGACCAAGGGATTCTAAATCTTCCATCGTGTATTGGGTGACCACTTGCCCTTCATTACTGCGCTGTAAGGGTACAACTTCATCCAATGGAAACGGAGAAATTACCACCCCTGCCGCATGAACGCCCGAACTTTTGTTCACACCTTCGATCCGCATTGCCATGTCTAGCCATTCAAAGACTTTGGCATCTTGCTTATAGCGATCGCGAAATTCTGGTGCTGGCGACTCCTCCGAAATCATCACCTTTAACTTCGCAGGTTTGCCACGCGACACAGGAATCATCTTCGCCATCTTGTCGGCTTCGCTGTAGGACACATCTAGCACTCGTCCAACATCCTTAAGCACAGCTTTAGAAGTTAAGCGGTTAAAGGTAACAATCTGCGCGACCCTTTCCTGTCCATAGCGCTGAGTCACATAATCAATCAATTCGCCACGGTGATCGATACAGAAGTCCGTATCAATATCAGGCATCGACTTCCGTTCAGGATTGAGAAATCTCTCAAAGAGAAGTCCATGATGGATCGGGTCAATATTCGTAATTCCTAAGGAATATGCAACGAGAGAACCCGCCGCACTACCACGCCCCGGACCTACAGGAATCTGTTTATCTCTAGCATATTTGATATAGTCCCACACCACAAGGAAGTAAGTCGCAAAGCCCATTTGCATGATAATTCCCAATTCAAAGCGCAGACGCTCTTGATAGTTTTGAGGAATTTCTGCATGGGTTTTGACATTAAATCTTTGGAGTAAACCTTGCCATGTGACCTCTTCAAAATAGGTGTCCGCAGTATGTCCTTCAGGAATCGGATAGTCAGCAGCACGGGGATCGCGCATAAGGTCGTAGGGCTTGACTTTATTGGCGGCATGGAGGGTATTCGCGAGCGCTTCCTCAATTAACTCATCTTCCAAATGATCGCGAAATAGCTGCTTCATCTCATCATAGGATTTGAGATATTCCATACCGCTATAACGGAGACGTTTCTCGTCGGAAATTAGCTTTCCTGTTTGGATACAGAGTAGCGCATCGTGGGCTTCCACATCGGAGCAAGAGGTGAAGTGAGAATCATTAGTGGCAATGACGCGAATATCTAATTCCCTTGCAATCTTGAAAATCTCCACATTCACAATCCGATCTTCAGGATAGCCATGATCTTGAATTTCTAAATAATAATCATCGCCAAAATGTTCTTTATACCAAGCCGCTACCCGTCTCGCTTCTTCAGGATCACCTTTCATAATTGCCTGTGGGACTTCTCCTGCTAAACATCCCGAAGTAAGTATCAAACCTTCTTTATATTGCAGCAGATAATCTTTGCTGATGCAGGGACGAGCAAAGATTCCTTTCCCTTGAAAGCCTTGCAAATGGGAAATGGAAGTTAATTTGACGAGATTACGATAGCCCTGTGTATCTTTAGCGAGAACGCATTGGTGATATTTTTTCTTTTTCTCTTGCTTAGTAATGTCCCCATTAAGCACATACATTTCATTGCCAATAATTGGCTTGATTCCTTTAGATTTGCAGGTTTTGATTAGTTCGATCGCCCCATACATCACCCCATGATCGGTTAAGGCGATCGCAGGCATCCCCAATTCCACCGCACGGCTAACTAGATCAGGAATTTGGCTTGCCCCATCAAGCAGGCTGTACTCGGTATGAACGTGTAATCCAACAAATCCAGTCATAGCGCTCTACAAATCAAATCTAAGTAGCTAGATTAGCACGATCTTAAGCTCGATGAGGCTATGCAAAACATGACAAACTTCTACTAAGTAGTTCAACATAATTAAAAACCAAAACTAGAGTGTGGGTTGCCCGCTACGTGGGCGACCCACACTTTTAAGGTTACTGACGTTTGTACTTACGAGAGACATCGACTTTTTGACGTTTAGGAGGAAACCACGATCGCCACACCCAAACCAGAATATTTTCAAGCATTTCCGCTAGCTCGATCGCTGCTTTACTTACCTTTTGCAAAGGTGATAACTGGCGAGATGGGCGGCTAGCTCGGCTGGTTGAAGATACCTTTCGAGATGGACGGGTGGCAACCTTGCGGTTTGGAGCGGCTGGACGTGGCTGGGGCTGAGGCGAGTCTAATGGCGATCGCGGCAGTCTATTTGCAATAGGTCTTGATTGAGTAGGTTGACGATAGGTTTGTTGAGCTAGATGAGTTTCGAGTTCAGTATGAGTGGGGATGTTGTAGAAATCGGCATCGGTTTCATAAATTTCGACACGACGCTTAGGGAAATTGGGTAAATCAATTTGTGGTTTTGCAATAACGGTAATAGGTTCTTCTGTGAAGACTTCTAAAACTGGTTCTAGCTCAGGAACTTCTTCTACTAAACCCTGCAATGTCCAATTCCGTTCTGCCTTGGCTCCACCTAAACGTAAACAGTTACCTGCATGATCGATAACTAGTGCTTTGCGTCCACCCTTGGGACGTAAGCCGCGACCGAGCATTTGCAAATGCAGAGCCACGGACTTAGTGGGGCGACAAAGCTGGATTACTTCGATTTCGGGAACATCAAAGCCTTCAGTGAACAAATTGACATTACAGAGTACGTTAGTTTCGCCAGAGCGAAAGCGTTCGAGGATCGCTTGACGCTCTTTGGGGATAGTTTCACCATCGATATGTTCGGCGGCAATGCCTGCGGTTCGGTAGCGTTCGGCGATTGCCTTGGAATGGTCTAAATTGATCGCAAATACGACACAGCGCTTTGAGTGGGCATGACGCAAATATGCATCGACAGCACAACCAGCTACATAGCGACGATCAATACGCTCTGCTAAGTCCGCTGAATTAAAATCACCCCCTGCAATCCGAATTCCTTCTTCTGTAGGTAAAAAGCTTTCAGGTGCAAGCACATCGTAATCGGCGAGAAATCCGCGCCAAATTAATTCGGATACGGAAGGTCCTACGACTAATGCTTCGTAAAGACGATCAAATCCTCTACCATCCAGTCGCGAAGGTGTAGCCGTAACGCCCAAAATTAAGGCTTCGGGAAAGTAACTCAAAATTTTTAAATAACTTGGGGCAAGGGAAAGGTGAGCTTCATCAACAATCACAAGAGAAATCTCACCTAGATCTATTTCTTGCTTCGCAAGGCGTTTCACCAAGGTTTGTACGGAGGCACATTGCACAGGATTCGCTAGATGCATGGGCTGATCGGCTTTGATGATGCCAACGGGCGATCGCAAAGTTTTTTCTAAAGTATTTTTTGCTTGCCAGAGGAGTTCTTCACGGTGAACTAGTAGGAGAACACGCTGATGGCGATCGTAAAAATGTTTGGCGAGTTCGCTAAAAGTGCGGGTTTTGCCTGAACCTGTGGGCATGGCTAGCAAGATCGCCCGTTTGCCCATGCGCCAAGTTTCATAAATCTCGTCGATGACCCGTTTTTGATAGTCTCTTAGTTCGGACATCCCACGCCTCAAAAAAATCCCTAGTATTATGCCAGAAGTTTCTTAAAACGCATCAAGGATTTTGGATTGGACTGCTAGGAACAGTCTTATGGCTAAATGTTGATGAATCTCAGATTATGTAAAATAGGAGTTAAGCACTTGTGCAATTATTAACTTTCTTATGTCTGCTAAAGATATTTACCACGATGTTGTCAAGACTGCTCTGCAAAAGGATGGTTGGAATATTACGGATGATCCATTAATTCTGACATTTATTCCTAAGCGTCAATTAAAAATTGATTTAGGGGCAGAACGTTTGATCGGTGCTGAGAAAGAAAACCAATATATTGCTGTTGAGATCAAAACGTTTCTTGTGCCTTCTACCCTATCTGAGTTTCATACTGCTCTTGGACAGTTTCTCAACTACCGACTTGCCCTAAAACTTAAACAACCTCATCGACAGTTATTTCTAGCTATTCCCAAGGAAGTTCATCAGAGTTTCTTTACGGAAGAATTTACTCTGCTGAGCGTTGCTGAATACAATCTTCAAATAATGGTTTTTGATGTTCAACGAGAGGAAGTTTTACAATGGATAAATTAACTCTATATCGTCAACATATCCAATCTATTTTAACGCATCACTGTCAGCTCGATCCTGTCGGTGAAGGAATGGAAACCTATACTGTATTTGATATGCAAGGTGATCACTATCAAGTGATTAGTGTCGGTTGGGAAAATGGATTTCGTATGTATGGCTGCTTAATTCATGTGGATATTAAAGATGGGAAAATATGGATTCAATATGATGGAACTGAGTATTCTGTTGCTAACGAATTAATAGATCGCGGCGTACCTAAGCAAGATATTGTCTTGGCGTATCATGCACCCTATGCCAGAAAGTATACAGAGTTTGCTTTAGGTTAATTAAGACTTTTTGTAACAATGAGATTTCCTTAGATGTTCTCTAGCTCAAGGTATTTTATTAAGATGAATTTATGATGCATTTATGCAGCTAATTGAGATTTTGCCAGTGTAAATTTGCCATCATTCTGATGAGTTTTCGTCTAGGTGGATCATTGGACTAGACATAACAACTAATTTAAAATCCTCCCAAAAATCCTTCACCTGTTCAGTAGCGCCCCAATTAGCATCATGCGCTACATCATGAATGATCGCCATGAGGCTATAAAATGTATTGCGAGTTACCTAAGAAATACAAGATTATATGCCCCGCCGTAATGACATTCAGAAAATTTTGCTGATTGGCGCTGGTCCGATCGTGATCGGGCAAGCCTGCGAATTTGACTATTCGGGAACCCAAGCCTGTAAGGTTCTACGGGACGAGGGCTATTACGTGATCCTAGTTAACTCCAATCCCGCTACGATCATGACCGATCCCGCTACCGCCGATCGCACCTACATTGAGCCAATTACCCCCGAAGTTGTCGCCCAAATTATTGAAAAAGAAAGACCTGATGCACTACTCCCCACGATGGGTGGACAGACAGCGCTAAATACTGCCGTAGCCCTTGCTAAAAATGGTGTTTTAGAAAAGTATGGCGTTGAACTAATTGGCGCAAAACTAGATGCGATCGAGATGGCAGAGGATCGCAAACTGTTTAAAGAGGCGATGGAGCGGATCGGCGTTGCCATGTGTCCATCGGGCTTGGGGACAACGATGGAAGAATCCCGTGCGATCGCCCAAGAAATTGGTACTTATCCTTTGATCATCCGTCCTGCCTTCACGATGGGTGGTACGGGCGGCGGGATCGCCTACAACCAAGAGGAGTTTGAAGAAATTTGTGCCTCTGGTCTCGAAGCAAGTCCTGTGTCGCAAATCCTAATCGAGCGATCGCTAATTGGCTGGAAAGAATACGAGCTGGAGGTAATGCGCGACCTCGCCGATAACGTGGTGATCATTTGCAGCATCGAAAATATTGATCCGATGGGTATTCATACGGGTGACTCGATTACAGTTGCACCTGCTCAAACCTTGACCGATAAGGAATATCAGCGCTTGCGTGACTATGCAATTAAAATCATTCGCGAAATTGGCGTAGAAACTGGCGGATCGAATATTCAGTTCTCGATCAATCCTGAAAATGGCGAAGTGGTGGTCATTGAGATGAATCCTCGTGTATCCCGCAGTTCGGCACTTGCCTCCAAAGCCACAGGATTCCCGATCGCTAAATTTGCGGCGAAACTAGCCGTTGGCTACACCCTTGATGAAATCTCTAACGACATTACCAAGAAAACTCCCGCCAGTTTCGAGCCAACCATTGATTATGTCGTTACCAAGATTCCTCGCTTTGCCTTCGAGAAATTTCCCGGTTCTGAGCCAGTTCTCACCACCCAAATGAAGTCCGTCGGTGAAGCGATGGCAATCGGTCGGACTTTCCAAGAGTCATTCCAAAAGGCTTTGCGATCGCTAGAAGTTGGTCGCTTTGGTTTTGGGGGCGATCGCGAAGAGACTCTGCCCGATCTCGACAAAATCAAATATAGTCTGCGGACTCCTAACCCCGATCGCATTTTCTCGATTCGTGATGGATTCCTCTCGGGGCTGTCAGTACAAGCCATTTTTGAGCTAACCAATATCGATCCTTGGTTCCTCCAAAAAATGCGTGAGATTACCGATGTGGAACTCTCGATCAAAGGTCGGAAGCTTGAAAGTATCCTCAAGGATGAGATGCTGGAAACTAAACGACTAGGATTCAGCGATCGCCAAATTGCCTATCTTACAAGCACAAATGAAGATGCAGTGCGTGCCTATCGCAAATCCCTTGGTGTAATTCCTTCTTACAAAACCGTTGACACCTGTGCCGCCGAGTTTGAAGCGCTCACTCCCTATCACTACTCCACCTACGAAGAAGAATCGGAAATCATGCCTTCGACCAAACGTAAGGTGATGATTCTCGGTGGGGGACCTAATCGGATTGGACAGGGGATTGAATTTGACTATTGCTGCTGTCATGCCAGCTACGCTTTACGCGCCGCAGGTTTTGAGACGATCATGGTTAACTCCAATCCTGAAACCGTTTCCACCGATTACGACACTAGCGATCGCCTCTATTTCGAGCCATTGACTCGCGAAGATGTATTGAACATCATCGAAGCAGAAAATCCTGAAGGTGTGATCATTCAGTTTGGTGGACAAACACCTCTGAAGCTGTCAGTGCCGCTTCTGCGCTATTTGGAAGAGAATAATTCTACAACTAAGATTTGGGGAACTTCTCCCGATTCCATTGATACTGCCGAAGATCGGGAACGCTTCGAGGCAATCTGTCAAAAGTTGGGCATCCTACAGCCTAATAATGGCTTAGCCCGTTCCGAAGAGGAAGCGATCGCTGTCGCCCAGCGTGTTAGCTATCCCGTCGTCGTACGTCCTAGCTATGTTCTCGGTGGTCGCGGTATGGAGGTAGTTTACTCCGATGCCGAACTCGAAGACTATATGCGTCGCGCCATTATCATCGAGCCTGAACACCCTGTACTCATCGATCAGTTCCTTGAAGGTGCAGTCGAAGTGGATGTGGATGCGATCGCCGATCAACTTGGTAATGTCACCATCGGCGGCATCATGGAGCATATTGAGGAGGCAGGAATTCACTCAGGTGACTCCGCTTGTTCTATCCCGACATTCTCATTACCACCCGAAGTTCTCACGACAATCCGTGAATGGACAATTAGCCTCGCTAAAGCTCTAAACGTGATTGGTTTGATGAATATTCAATATGCGGTGCAGTTGAATAATAGCAATCCCAAGGCAAGCAAAGTCTTTATTCTTGAAGCCAATCCTCGCGCTTCACGCACCGTTCCCTATGTTAGCAAAGCAATTAACGTTCCCCTCGTGAACTATGCTTCACGAATTATGTCTGGCGCAACTCTCGCCGAGTTGGGTTTAACAGAAGAGGTAATTCCGAAGCATATCTCGATTAAGGAAGCGGTGCTACCCTTTGCCAAGTTTGCAGGAACCGATACGATTTTGGGTCCTGAAATGCGATCGACGGGCGAAGTTATGGGTATTGACACTGAGTTTGGTCGAGCCTTTGCGAAAGCGCAAATTGCCGCAGGAACACATTTGCCACTAGAGGGAACTGTATTTCTCTCAGTTAACGATCGCGATAAAAGCGGCATTCCTGCCGTTGCTGAAGCCTTTGTCGAGCTTGGGTTTAAAATTGTGGCAACCGAAGGAACCTATAAAATCCTCCGTCGCAACAATATCGAATCCAAACAGGTTCTCAAAGTCCATGAAGGTCGTCCCCACATTGGCGACTCGATGAAAAATGGTCAGATTCAACTGATCGTTAATTCACCAAGTGGCGAGGAGGCAAAAACTGATGGCAAAATGATTCGGCGGACAGCTCTAGCTTACAAAATCCCTGTGATTACCACCCTTGCAGGGGCAAAAGCGGCGATCGCTGCCATTCGTTCTCTCCAATCTGGAGCAATTTCTGTAACTGCACTACAAGATTATGCTTAAAAAATAATGGACGGCGCAAAGCGCTGCCTGTTATATAAGATGGGCGGCGCAAAGCGCCGCTCATCTTAATATCTAGGATTATCTAATTTTTTTGCCGCGAATAGAATGGTCTAAAAGTTCCATTGGGTGCATCAACAAAACATTTTTATTCTGCAACTTCAAATGCTTACGAATTTGGGTAATACATCCCACATTTGCCGAAGCAATTACTTCTGCGCCAGTGTCCGTGAGATTAGTTACTTTCATCTCGCCTAACTCATGACCAACTTCTGGTTGCAAAATATTATAAATTCCTGCACTGCCACAACAAAGAGAAGCATCAATAGATTCTCTTAACTGTACATTGGGAATCTGACGTAACAGGCGACGAGGTTCAAGGCTGATTTTTTGTCCATGCAGCATGTGACAAGCATCTTGATAGGCGATCGCCAAAGGTGCGTCTTGTAACGGTGATAACTTTGCCGTCAAACCAACATTATCTAGAAACTCCTGCACATCCTTAACTTGACTAGAGAATGCTTTCGCTTTTTCGGCATAGTGGGGATCATCCTTGAGAATATGTCCATATTCCTTCAGTGTATGTCCACAACCTGATGCGTTAATTAACACCGCATCCAAATTCAAATCTGCAAACACATCGATAGTTTGTTTAGCTAGTTCTAGGGTTTGTGTCTCCTGACCTTGGTGATGGGACAAAGCACCACAACAGCCTTGCAGTTTAGGAATCACAACTTCGCAACCATTAGCAGTTAATACACGAACCGTCGCATTATTCACCTCTGGCAAAAATACACGTTGTACACATCCCAAAATCATGCCTACGCGATAGCGCTTTTCTCCCTTTGCAGGAATTATTTCAGGCAAATTATCTTTAAAAGCATCGGCGGTTAGTTCTGGTAATACCGACTCCATAGCGGCAACTTGCTCAGGCAGAAACTTCTCTAACCAACCCGTCGATCGCAATAGTTTTTGTAAACCTAATTTCTGATAAGCCAGTAGAGGGGCAAGTAGAATTCTAAGACGATTTGGGTAGGGGAATGTGGCAAAAATAAATTGACGCAACAATTTTTCAGGTAGCGATCGCCGATGATTTCTATCAACTTGGGCGCGAGTTGCCTCGATGAGTTGGTCATACTGCACACCAGAGGGGCAAGTGGTCACACAGGCTAAGCAACCTAAGCAAGTGTCAAAATGCTGCGCGATCGCAGGGGATAGGGGAATATCACCTTCATTAATTCCATCCATCAAATAGATTCTACCCCTTGGGGAATCTGTCTCTTTGCCAATTACTCTATAGCTAGGACAAGTGGACAAACAGAAGCCACAATGGACACAAGCATCGATTAATTCTGGACTTGGAGGATTTTTGCTGTCAAAGGTTTCAGAAAAGATTGAATTAGATGAATTAGTCAAATTTGCCGCTATATTTTCAGAATTAGGCTTGTCAGAAACTTGCATATGGATAGTTATTAGTGATGAAAAAACTGATTAGAGAATTGTGATTAATGTTAAAAAAGTCGCGCAGGGCTGAATAATCCTCTGGGATCAAATTGTTGTTGAATTTTGATCATCAGATCGCGAGCATTGCCTCTATATCCCCAAACATCGCTCAAAATACTATTAAATTTCAAATTTTGGGGTGCTTCGAGAATTGTCAAAAATCCACTCTGAGCTTCTGCAATAGTTCTGACTTGTGCTAGCTGCTCATCTATATCTTGTGAATTTTCTACTCGTAACAGCCCTAACCCGCTACCAGCATGAACTTGGAGATAATATTCTTGATTGCTAAAAATTTTTTCGCATTGCTCAACTAGCGACACACTAGACGATGGCAAGATACCTAGTTTACAAACAACATGATTACTCATTGATTGTGCCGCATTACGAAGCTCCCTTTGCCAAATTAGATTATTTAGCGATCGCCAAAAATCAGAAACTGCATCAATAATCTGAACTTGTAGATTCAATGCTTTGGCAAGAGATGCGATGCGATCGCCCTGTTCGATGACGCTAACTTTCAGGCTTGAGAATTGCACCACTAATCCAACACCTTCTCCTAAACCTAATTTCGTAATTACTGAAGCTGATAACAGATCGCAAGCTGTCGGAGTCAATACAGATTTACTAATTTGCTGCTGCAATTGGGCGATCTCATCTGCCGTACCAGTCACTAGAGCAATTTGTGTAAATTCTGGCAAGGGATAGAGTCTAAAGGTAATCGTTGAGGCAATGCCCAATGTGCCATAGGAGCTTGTTAATAATTTCATCAGGTCATAGCCAGCCACATTTTTTACGACGCGCCCCCCTGCCTTTACTACTTCCCCATCGGAGCGTACAAACTCAATGCCTAAGCACATATCACGCACACTGTTATAACGATGCCGTAAGGAACCTGCACTACCCGTTGCTAAAATCCCCCCAATCGTTGCATCTGTCTCATAGGGTGGATCGATCGCTAAAAATTGTCCTTCCTTCGCTAAGATTGCTTGTAAATCCTGATATTTCACTCCCGCTTGTACCGTCACCGTCAGATCGCCCACACAATGCTCAATGACTTGATTTAACTGCGCTGTACTGATCACCACATCAGCACGACTGACCAAACCACCCCAATCTAATTTTGTGGCATTACCGCAAGGTAATACTCGTAATCGATGTTCATAGGCTAAGGCGATCGCCTTAGATAGCTCATCAATACTTTGGGGATAAATTACACAGGCAGGCGGGAGGCTATCAGGTGTAAGACTCTGCACGATTCGATCATGCAAATGGGATTTGAGGCTAGCAAAAGCGATAACTTGATCATTTCCCAAAAGCTCTGTAAACAGTGCAACTAATTGATTATCTGTAAGTCTCACAAGGTTAATATCCGTACATACATATCCCAGTTTAGTTGGCACTTTGCACCAGCTAAAATATTTTTAAAATAAGCTTTAAAATAGGCGCTTACTACCATCAGGGCGAATTGTCCCCCAATTAGTTTTTGCCTGAGCTAGCTGCTCATCGGAGATTTTCGCCCCCTTCAAATCTGCTCCACAAAGATTTGTGCCATTGAGATTTGCTTGGCTGAGATAGGCTCCCTTTAAGTTTGCCCCACTTAAATTTGCTCCTGATAAGTCAGCTTTGCTCATATAGGCTGATTGCAAATTAGCCTCGCGCAGATCCGCCAAGATCAGCGAAGCACTACCAAGATCCGACTTAATCAAGATCGCCCGTTGCATTTTTGCTTCTCGTAAATTCGCACTATTGAGTTTTGCCTGAGATAGGTTTGCGCCTTGGAAGCTTGCACCTACTAAATCGCTATGGCAAAAATCTGCCTCAACTAACTTGGAGCGACTCATTACAATCCCTGAAAGGGTTGCACTACCAAAGGCAGCCTTAGAATAGTCTTGGTTTGCAAAGTTACGTTTGCCTTGACTATATTCAACAATGACTTTGCGTCCACCTTTGAGTTCACCACTGAGACGACTACTACCAGCACGGGTATTGCCTGCTGTGAGCATACCGCTATTATCCCATTGCGTTCCCTGTGTGCCACTGCCATACTTCGGTGTTTGAATACGCGAGTTGGGCATTGGTGTGTTCGCCGCCCTCATGCTTACCGATGATGGCGCAGATGACACATTGTTAGTAACCACTGGAGCGACAGTTTTTGGCGCTTCTTCGGTGATACCACCAGATTCCAATGCTTTCAATGCTTCTTCAGCAGAGCGGAAACGTTGAGATACTGATTGTTGCAGCAGTTTCTCAAACACAAACCTCATGCGATCGCTAAGTTTAACTTGAGATTTCCAATTAATCTCTCCTGTATAAGGATCATGGGGTAAGTCCTTAGGCGATCGCCCTGTCATTAAGTAGAGACAACTCATCGCCGTCGCATACAAATCACTAGAATAGACAGGACGCATTGCCATCTGTTCTGGTGGCGCAAACCCCGGAGTCCCGATCGCAAAATTGGTTAATAAGCCACTGGGATCATCATCTGCGGAAGGTTTATTTAGTTGGCTAGACACTGCCCCAAAGTCAATTAGCACCAACTGACCATCCTGTTTGCGCCGCATGATATTGGCAGGCTTAATGTCACGGTGGATTACTCCATTTTGGTGCATGAAACCAAGGGCTGGAAAAATTTCTGCAAGCACTTTCCGAATTTCAATTTCGCTAAAGGCTCCACGACGTTCAAATTCTTGTTTTAAAGTTTCCCCATCGACAAATTCTTGAACTAGGTAAAAATTACCATCTTCTTCAAAATAATCTAGTAAACGAGGAATTTGAGGGTGACTACCAATCTTGCCAAGGGTATAGGCTTCACGCTCAAATAATTCCCTTGCCATTTTCATCACACTGGGTGATTGGGTATTTGGGCGTAATTGCTTGACTACACAGGAGGGAAATCCAGGAAGTCCTTCGTCGGCAGCAAGAAATGTTGCACCAAATCCACCCTTACCCAGTGGACGACTTGCTCGATAACGATTTCGCAGCTTTAAATTAGAACCACAGGTCGCACAATTAGCAGCGAATGGTTCATTATTTGGATTAGCACAGTTCGGATTAACGCAATAACTCACGGTTGATCGAAAGCCCAAGTGATGGTTGATCAAATAAATTTGTAAGGCTTTAACGACATTTTGCTTTGTCATTTACCTTACATAGACTTCTAGCTTAAATCAATTTTAAAGATTCTTTCAAAGATTCTATAGCAATAATTCATGATTTAGAGCTTTGAAAGCGGCTATTGCCATATACCAATGGTATAAGCATCACAAATCTCTAGGATAAATTTAAGTCGATGTCTGGAAAATCAAACAAATAGATTTAGTAAATCTCGGTAAATGCCAATTATGAAATGTCAAAGATATAGCTAAGCTACAAACTTGAGATTAACTCTAGCAAATAAATTTAAAAATCGTCAGTATCGGAAATTTCAGTATTTGGATAGGATGGACGAGTTGATGGTCTACGTCTGCGTCCAGATGTAACACTATCCTTGCTAGAGGGATCGCTATTAGTAAAACCCTCGGCTTCACTATTGCGATTTCTAGGACGATCACCATTGGCATTATCACCACTAGGACGTGGACGACGCTTGGGACTTACAGGACGAATATCACTTTCGTCGATATCAATAACTGAATCATTATTGCCAGTATTACGTTTAGGGCGGCGTGACCGACGTTCATCGGTAGTATCTCCTCTGAGTTCACTGGCTTCTGCACTGTTGGGGATAGAACCACGCATCCGTCTCGCAGAGTCGCGATCGCGACGGGGAGCAATTTCGCGAGTGGGATCAATTTCCACGCGATAGTCAGATCCAATGGGTTCTTCGTCATCAACCAATGGGCTGGATGGCGCTCTACGTGCCTGATTAGCTAAAGCTTGACGCAGGACTAAAGATTCCACTGCGAACCAACCAGCAAATCCGACTACCAGAACCTGTGCTAGCTGAGTGGTAATTTCCATCCGAAAATTAAAAGCTAGCAGAATAATTCCATAAACCAAAGCGATCGCTGAGAAAAATATGTCATGGTCGCGGGCTAATTCGGGTCGAAAATTTCGCACAAAATATAAACCCACACCTCCTAAAGCGGCAACGATTGCCAAAAGAATCATTAGCGGGTTGCCACCGATGTTGATCATGGTTCTATATTTCTCCTAAAGAATTGCTTTTTTATCGCTATTTGGGTCGCTATTTTCCCACCAAACTAATACCAACTCTCAAAATGGCATTGCTATTTTGAGAGTTTAAAAATCTGAATGTTTTGTTGTCATTTCTTTGAAATTGTGGTTATAGCTCAAAGATTTGGAACAAATAGGTGGTGAAGTAGGTAAACTTTACCAATCAGTATAGCAAGACAGCGCTATTGATTGCCTGAGGTAGACTATCTCTAAAAAAGCCCCGCAAAGCGAGGCTTTTTTGCTTACAAGCTTATATTAACCACGACGGATAACTTTGTCCTTTTGGCTAACAACATACAATGCTGCGAAAATGAGACCAAGAACTACAGCACCTGCGACAAGGCTGCCTAGAAAGTTAGTTAAAGATTGTGTCATATAGGTTTGTAGGTAAAGTTGATATGTTACAGATTAAATACTTAGCACAATTTTAACATCAGGCAGCATCAGGTATCGCAACTACTCATATCCCAATTCGTATAACAATATTGAGCCACACTGAGGGCATCATCCATACTTATATGAACATGAGTTTGATATAGCCATTTACGTCAGGCGAAGCTCGACGTAAATGGCAGAAAATGGCATTAAATAACGCGAGTTCGGGATGATTTAAAACGGGCTTTTAGATAGGGTTTGCTACGCAAACCCTATCTAATCAAAAGTAAAAGCCTTGCTTAGCAAGGCTTTTACTTTTTGGCTTTTAAAATTTGCCAGCTTAACCCGAACTGACGTTAAGTATTAATGCTTATGGGATTGATTTTGACTACGGACAATCCAGTAGCTAATGGAAAGAGATAGAACCGCGATCGCTAGACCAGTTAAATCTCCCTCAGTTTTACTATCAAAAATAACGATCTTCCGAGCAACCGCAGTTAAGGCAGTAATAATTACCAACTCTAGCTGAATGACATGCTGCCGTAGGTAAGCCGTGACATTTTCCATAAGTTCCAAGGCAATTAACACATTTAGGAACATGCCAAAGATCTTCAGGAGTGGTGCAGTAAACACTCCTTTGGGATCGGTAATAAACAAGTCAATCGTCAAAAGCTTCAATAGGTCAAAGAGGGCAATAAAGATCACGAATATTAGGGCGATCGCCAATATTTTGGAAACAATATTTTCAATTTTGCTGATGGCGTTTAAAAAGCTTTCATCCTTAAAGCTAATCGCGAAATAGCGTAATAAATTTGTAATTTTCTGCCTGAGTCTCATTGTGAAGCCCTAATTTAAAATCTTAACGTACATCTGCTGAAGGTAGGAATACAAGCTGATACTTCATGGGAATGCAAAAACGCTATAGGTGATTATATAAATCAAATACATAGAATAAAAATATATATTAATGCTAAAATCATAGAATACAGTCTATGATTTTGTCACTTACTATGAGTTACCGCCTATCCGATTCTCAATTAGCAAGCCACATTACGTTGCACCAGCTACAGGTTTTTGAAGTGGCAGCTCGGCATGGTAGCTACACTCGCGCCGCAGAGGAACTATTTCTCACGCAGCCAACGGTTTCCATGCAAATCAAGCATCTTACTAAGGCAATTGGAATGCCTTTATTTGAGCAGGTTGGGAAAAGGCTATTTCTCACTCAGGCTGGTAATGAGTTGTTTACAACCTGTCAAGAAATATTTGGTCGCATATCACAATTTGAAATGAGTGTTGCTGATATGAAGGGGTTAAAGCAGGGATATTTAAAAATTACTGTGGTAACGACAGCAAAATATGTAATTCCTCGTTTGCTAGGTCCTTTTTGTCAGCGCTATCCAGGGGTGGAAATATCGCTGAAAGTGACAAACCATAGCGGTGTTTTAGAAAGATTATCTGAGAATAAAGATGATTTATATATTCTCAGTCAAGTTCCTGATGAACCAGATGTGAAATCCCATCCATTTTTGGCAAATCCCCTAGTTGTACTTGCTAATCATGATCATCCTTTGGCTCATGAAAAAAATATTCCTATTCAAAAGTTAGCTGATCAACCTTTTATCACCAGAGAATCTGGTTCAGGAACCAGAGGATATGTACAGAAGCTATTTGATGCTCATAAAATTACGCCCAAAGTCAAGATGGAACTATCCAGCAATGAGGCAATTAAACAGGCGATCGCAGGTGGTTTAGGAATTTCGATCCTATCGCGACATACGATTGCCTTAGAGGGGGCTTCAGGACAGATTGCTATTTTGGATGTCGAACATTTCCCAATTCCTTGCAATTGGTATGTGATTCATCTTGCTGGCAAACAGCTATCAGTAGTAGCACAGACTTTTTTAGAATATCTACAAACTGAAGGTAAACAAATTGCTGAGGATACCTCAGCATGGTAATAAAAAAGACTGATTGCAAAGCAATCAGTCTTTTTTTAATTGAAGGCGGCACCCAGATTTGAACTGGGGGTGAGAGTTTTGCAGACTCCTGCCTTACCACTTGGCTATGCCGCCGAACGGATATTTACTATAACAAATTAGGTCACTAGTTGCAAACAACCCAAAATATTTTTACCTCACTCAGAATATAAGTAGCTGGGCGCAGTTAAATCTAACGTCAGTTCTGGTTAAGCTGGCAAATTTTAAAAGATCAAAAGTGAAAGCCTTGCTACGCAAGGCTTTCACTTTTGATCTTTGAGAGAGGGTTTGCGTAGCAAACCCTCTCTCAAAGATTGTTTTAAATTATCCCGAACTTGCGTTAAATAAACGTGAGTTCGATAAGGTCATTTGCGCGGCGCGAAGCGCCGCGCAAATGACGGAAAATGGGGAAAATTGCTTAGCGATTTTCCCCATTTTCCGCATTCGTCGAACTGACGTTAAATAACCTATAGCGCACAATCTACGTGCGCTATAGGTTTTGGTTCTGTTTTCTATAGCAATGCCAGAAATAGCTAGGAGAAATAAGACCCCCAAGGATAAGTGGTGACGCAAAGTGTCACCACTTATCCTTGGGGCTTAAGTTATAAGCAAAACTTAGATTGCCATAAGACAAAAATATTTTGGGAGAGATTAGCTTTTTTTCTTATGAGTTGTTCTGCGTTCGAGAATTTCCTTGAGAATCAAAGTAACAACAGCCAACAGAGCAAGGAGAACAGCAGCAGAATAAGCAACCTCCGTGTCATACTGCTTATAGGATTCCTCAACAAACAGAGGTAAACTCTGAGTTTTAGCAGCAATATTACCTGAAACCACAGATACCGCGCCAAATTCACCCATAGCCCGAGCATTAGTTAAAACCAAACCATAGAGAAGCCCCCAACGAATATTAGGTAAAACAACCCTCCAGAAAATCTGCCAATCATTAGCGCCAAGAGTACGTGCCGCCTCCTCTTGATCTGTACCCATTTCATCAAGGACAGGAATTACCTCACGAGCAATAAAAGGCATACTCACAAAGATGGTGGCAAGTAACATACCAGGAAAAGCAAATACGACTTTGATATCATTAGCTTCTAACCAAGAGCCAAACCAACCGAGCCTACCGTAAAGCAAAACAATCATCAAACCCGCAACCACAGGAGAGATAGAGAAAGGAAGATCGATGATACTAAGTAAAAGAGCCTTACCTGGAAACTTATTACGAGCGATCGCCCAAGCAGCACTTAAACCAAAAATAGTATTTAGAGGCAAAGCAATAACAGCGAGAGAAACAGTTAGCTTGATCGCATTTTGGAAATCAGAACGTTTCATCGCTTCAAGAATCGGACTAAAGCCCTTGCTAAAAGCAGTGACAAATACATTAGCCGCAGGTAGAAGCAGCACTAGACCAAGATAAAGAAAAGCGATCGCAATTAAAATTGCAGGAGCAAAACTTTTCTTCTGAGGAATTTTAGTTGGTTGCGAAGAATTTTGAGAGCGATCGCTCTCAAAATTCTTTACAGAATTATCCAAATTAGCCATATCGTTTACTCCAAGCCTGTAAGAGATTAATAGCGAGGAGACTCACAAAGGATATAGCTAACATCACTACGCCAATGACCGTTGCTCCTACATAGTCATACTGTTCCAAACGCTGAAAGATCAAAATAGGCGTGATCAGGTCTTTAAATGGCGTGTTGGATGCAATGATTACCGTTGAGCCATATTCGCCTACGGCTCGCGAAAATCCAAGCGCTACTCCTGTCAAAATCGCAGGTGTCAGAGGAGGCAGGATTACTTGGATGAAGGTTTGGAGTTTTGATGCGCCCAGTGACCAGGCCGCTTCTTCGATTTCTTTTTCTAGTTCGGTGAGAACAGGTTGTACCGTTCTGACGATAAAGGGTAGAGAGATAAACATCATCGCGATCCAAACGCCGATACGGGTAAAGGCGATTTTGATGCCCATCGGTGCAAACAGTGACCCAATCCAGCCTTTCTCGCTATAGACAGTAGCGAGAGTAAGCCCTGCCACAGCAGTAGGTAGAGCAAAGGGTAAGTCTACAACCGCTTCGAGAAAGCGTTTGCCGAAGAATTCATACCTTACGAGCACCCATGCGATTAACGTCCCAAATACGCCATTGATGGCGGCGGCGGCGAAGGCAGTGATGAAAGTGATTTCGTAACTAGACAGTGCGATGGGGCTGGTGGCGGTTTTCCAGAAACTCTCGAAGGGTTCGCTGGATGCTTTGGTGAGCATGGCGGCGATCGGTAGTATCAGGAGCAAGGCTAGATAGACGATGGTGATGATCCATGTCCAAGGAATTTTGGATAGATATTTCAGTATAGGATTGGATTTCTTTGGTGAGGAGGGTTTGATCGTTACCATATGGTCTTAAATAAAGTTTTGGGCTTTGGCATGGGACAAAATACAAAGTTTTATAAAAAATTCTCTAAAGTTCTATAAATTTTTCTATAAATTTAGTTATTACTTCGGCATAACTTAAATCCAACTCTAAAATCTACAAAGCAAACTGTGCGATCACCACAAATTTTAGAGTTTTATATTTAATTTTGCTTCCTTATTCAACAATCGCAGAACCTTAACGCTTGATTTTTGATTGAATCTTGTCAAAGGCTGCACCATCTGCAAAAAACTTTTTATTGATTTCATCCCAGCCGCCAAAGTCTTTCACGGTTGCGAGTTCTTTAACTTTGGGATAAAGATCGACAAATTGCTTCTCTTGAGCTACAGACTGCTCAACGGGACGGAACCCAAGTTTAGCAAACTCAATTTGTGCTTCTGGTGTATATAAAAATTGGACAAATGCTTCAGCGACTTCTTTTGTCCCATGCTTTGCAGCATTCTTGTCCACCACCGCAATGGGATTATCAATTGAAACATTCACATCAGGAATAACATAGCTGACCTTCTGTCCTTTTTGGGAAGCAAGAACAACCTCATTTTCATAGTTAATTAATACATCCCCTTGACCTTGCTTAAAGAAGGCATCGGTTGCTTCTCTAGCATCTTTAGTCAAAATTGGTACATTCCTAAATACTTTAACTAGTGCTTCTTCAGCTTTTGCATCACTACCACCTTTCTTGAATTCAGCATTCCATAGAGCAAGAAAATTCCAACGAGCCACTCCAGAAGTTTTAGGATCAGCAGTAATCAGGCTAACACCATCTTTTCCTAAGTCTGCCCAATCCTTAATACCTTTGGGATTGCCTTCACGGGTTACTAGTGCTGCAACAGATTTAGAAACAATTGACTCATTGGGAAATTCTTGTTCCCAACCTTTATCGATTAGTCCTGCTTTTTCAATTTTTGCGGTGTCTGCGGCAAGGGCAAGATGAACGATATCAGCTTCTAGACCGTCGATGACGGCACGGGTTTGTGAACCTGAACCACCATAGCTTTGATTAAATACAACCTTTTGATTATGTTCTTTTTGCCACTTTTCCACAAATTTGGGAATAATAGCTGCGTGGGCTTGCTTAGTGACAGCAAAGGAAACTAGGGTTAGTTCAACATCCTTTTGACTGTTTGCATTAGATTTTATGCCTGTGCAAGCTGCCATAGTGAAGCTAATTAACGTACCCACTAAGAAGAAAGAGACAAATTTACGTCCCCATTTTTTCCATTTATTCTCCTGTTGATATTTGTGAGTGAACATATTTGGGAGATCTATAAATATTCGGACAAATATTCGAGCGATCGCCTTGGCTAGCAACTTCAAATTGCTGAAAGGATTTTGACTTAAACTCATGAGCGCATCTCTAAGAAAATAATCCACGGTATTGCTGCGGGAATACCGTACTTAAATACCATACAGTATTTTTCTGTCACATACAAAGAAAATCTGGTAGTCCTAAAAAGGAAAGGATTATCGTAAGAATGGGCGGTGCTTAGCGCCGCCCATTCTTACCTATTTAGCACTACCGAAAATATCAAGGAGTGCGATCGC
Source organism: Pseudanabaena sp. Chao 1811 (assembly GCF_027942295.1). NCBI lineage: Bacteria > Bacillati > Cyanobacteriota > Cyanophyceae > Pseudanabaenales > Pseudanabaenaceae > Pseudanabaena > Pseudanabaena sp. Chao 1811. Next base: position 3,655,309 of record NZ_CP101416.1, on the reverse strand, counting down.
TTTTCATGCGCTCTCTTTAGCATCAGTTGGGCAAAAGATCAAAACGGGAAGAATCACTTAGCGATTCTTCCCGTTTTGCTTCTTTTACGCAGTAGCTATATCAAATTCACGTTTTGCAAATTAAAAAATACACTCAATAAGGGTTTTAGAATTGCAAAATGGCTATTTTTTGGAGTTGTTTTTGAGATCTTCATCTGGTAGTGATACAGGTGGCGATAAATTTATTAACACTTTATCCACTCGATTGCCATCCATATCCACAACTTCAAAACGGATTCTCTCCCATGTAAAATGTTCGCCAACCATAGGAATATGACGGAGATAAGTCATCATCAGTCCACCGAGAGTATGGTAATTGCGTTCCTCTTCATATGGGAGATCTTCGACTTCAAGAATCTCTTTGAGCCGATCGCTAGAAATCATTCCATCAATTAGCCAAGAACCATCTTCTCTTTGAATTGCATCGGGATCACCTTGGCGATCGCTTGATGGCAAATCACCCACGATTGCTTCAAGTAGGTCAGTGAGAGTTACCATTCCCTCGACACCACCATACTCATCAGTCACCATAGCAACGCGATCACCCGACTGTTTAAATTGCTCTAATACACTTAAAGCACTAGCAGTTTCAGCTACATACAGAGGAGGACTACTAACTTTTAAGAGATCTATAGGCGTTCCGTGAATACTTGCATTTAGAAATTCACGAATATCAACAATTCCTACACAGTCATCAAGATTTTCTCTAGCCACTGGAAATCGCGAATGACCACTCTCTAAAACTTCGCGTTGTGTTTCTTCAAATGGAGAATCGATATCAATCCAGTCAATCTCGGTGCGGGGAGTCATCAGAGCTTTGATGGGGCGATCGCCTAAACGAAATACCCGCTCCACCATATCTTGCTCTGCTTCTTCAAACATCCCTGACTCTGCGCCCTGAGCAATCATTACTTTGATTTCTTCTTCAGTGACTTGCGCTTCTTCATTTGCCTGAATTCCCAATAAGCTGAGTAGGGCTTCAGTGGAAATACTAAGTAAATAAACGATCGGAGTACCAATATTCGCAAGAAATCGCATCGGTGGGGCAACACTACAGGCAATGCGCTCAGCATTACTCATTGCTAGTCGCTTGGGTACAAGTTCACCCACGACTAGCGATAGGTAAGTAATAAGTCCTACCACAATCGCAAAGCTAAGAGATTCGCTATAGGGTTTTACCAGAGGTATAGTATCTAATACCCTTTCAAGGCTCTTTGCTACAGTTGTGCCACCCAAAGCACCACTCAAAATTCCGATTAAAGTAATGCCAATTTGGGTGGTTGACAAAAAATTGTTGGGTGAGCTGATTAGCCTTAAAGCAGCTCTAGCTTTTGCATTTCCTTCTTTTGCCCATTGTTCTAGGCGTACTTTTCGAGCTGAAACAATGGCTAGCTCAGACATCGAAAATACACCATTGGCAATAATCAGCAAAATAATGAATAAAGCTTCAAAAGCGAGGGAAGACATTGTTTTTAGAGCAGAACGACCTTATGGGAATCGTTTGAGAAATTGGTTAATGATAGTTATATATTCTCATACCAAATTTTGTGTCAAGTTTCCCAAGACTCAAAAAAGGTGTGACACTTCGTGTCACACCTTTTTTTTTAACGGCTATAGAGTTGGGTCACATCCAACAAGCGATCGCTAAGATCTTGATTTAGTAAATCGGGATCGCTATAGCGCCAGCCCCAGTTACCTGTAGCTGTACCTGGGACATTCATCCGTGCGCTGTTGTCTAAACCGAGAACATCCTGTAAAGGAACGATCGCAATTACAGCTACTGATGCCATTGCCATGCGGATTAATGCCCAGTTAATCGGCTCCCCTGTGGCGAAACCAACTACGTATTTATAAAACAATTGCTTTTCATAATTGCTGGAACGTTGCCACCAACCCACTGCGGTGTCATTATCATGAGTCCCACTGTAAACAACACTATTGTGTCTGTAGTGGTGGGGTAAATGAAAGTTGCCAGAGTCACCACCAAAAGCAAATAGTAGCACCTGCATTCCCGGAAAGCCAAAATCATCCCGTAATTTGATGACTTCAGGAGTGATCACCCCAAGATCTTCGGCAAGAATTGGCAACTCACCCATTACTTCATTGAGCTTCGTAAACAGCTCATCTCCCAAGGCAAGCTTCCACTCACCTTTGATGGCATTCTCCTCACCTGCGGGAACTTGCCAAAATGATTCAAAACCTCGAAAGTGATCGATGCGAATAATATCTACATAGCGATTTAAAAATCGGAAGCGATCGATCCACCAAGCAAAATTAGTTTCTTGAAGATAATCCCAGTTATAGACAGGATTTCCCCAGAGCTGACCTGTTGCGCTGAAATAGTCGGGTGGTACTCCCGCCATCTGCGTGACTTCGTAGGTTTCAGGATCGAGCGCAAAGTTTTCAGGGTTTGCCCAAACGTCAGCACTGTTATGAGAGACATAGATGGGAATATCGCCAATAATCCGAATATTTCGCATATTGGCATATTGCTTGAGTTTTAACCATTGATCGAAAAAGAGAAACTGCACAAATCTCTGAAACTCGATTTGCTCATGCAATTCTTCGCGCTTTTGTTGCAATGCTTGGGGTTCCCGTTTGGCGATCGCAGGTTCCCACTGATTCCAAAGGATTTCGGGATTTTCTTCATGCAATGCGACAAACAACACATAGTCTTCGAGCCAGTCTGCCTCTTCATAGCAAAACTTTTTGAACTGCTCTTGGATTAAATACAAATCATGATGATGTTGGGGATCTTGATCGACATAACCCTGTTTGAAGCGTGTATAGGCAAGTTCTAATAACTTACGTTTGTAAGGTATCACTGTCTCAAAATCAACACGATCTTGGTCAAAATCAGGAATATCTTCCCAATCTTCTTCTTTAAGTAAATATTGCTTCGCTAAAAGCTCTGGACTAATGAGATAGGGATTGCCAGCGATCGCACTAAAACTCATGTAGGGAGAATTACCGTATCCTGTGGGGCCAAGGGGCAGCACTTGCCAAAGCTTCTGACCACTACGGGATAAAAACTCAATAAATTGATAAGCCGTCTCTCCTAAATCCCCAATCCCAAATTTGCTGGGCAATGAGGTTGGATGTAACAAAATTCCACTAGCACGTTGAAAAGCCATAGACAAAATACAAAAGCTTTTAGATCTGGCTCTACTTTACCGCCTTATGTATCGTCTTAAAGAGTTTTGTTTTCTTACCTTCGGCAGGAAAACAAAACCTTACTTTACTAGACTGGGAAACACTATTTAAGTAGCTCAAATAATTCCGTCTGCTGCCATTTCTTCACGGGTATAACTAACCGTGAAATCTAAAAAAGACGCATAAAGTTCGATCGCCGCAACCGCAGGAAAAAGTCGCAAAGTACTAATCCCTAAGTTTTTAGGATTATCTGCTAACCAGCCAAAAGCAGACTTAGTATGGGTTCGGATAATTAATATTTCTCCTTCACTACTATTGCTAAGTGATAATTCTGCATCCCCAGGTTTCAGATACATTTCGCTATAAATCTGTCCTAACATACGCCAATGTTGTCGCCAATAGGTCATACCTTGACGCTCTTGTGCGATCGCATATTCTGCTAAAGAAGCGATGTTGCGCCATGTAATATCATCCCGTTGAAAGATGAGGCGTAATTCCCTCATTGCCTGTTCACAATCCTCTTCAAACTTAAGCAATGGTAGCGGATCGGCAAGGCGACGGGGTGTTTTGCTCAAGGTCATCATGGACTGAATTACCGTTGATTCAATTTGGCTAGATAACTCCTCTTTCGCTTTCTGAGTTTGCCAAATTACTCCTTGCTCTGTAGTTGCATACATAGGAGGCAAGCGATTCAGCACATAGGCAGCAACATCATCAATCCCCACCTTGCGTGGCAACATATTTGCCATATGCACCAATTGGTTTTGGATTTCTTGTTTTACTAGGTCTTCTAAAACGTTAATAAGGAAATAAGAAGCAGAAATAATATATGAGGTCAGTTCAGGATTGGGTAATTCCACATTAGTATGCCAATCAGCATGACTATGAGCATTTTCTTTTCTGTGTAAATAGCCTTTAATCTCGTGAATACGACGACGATCGTTAACACTTAAACCCGCATATTCTGGAGTATGGGTGACTAAAGTAAGGGTTTCTTGAAAAGACTGAGGTACATCTTGCCATATTAGAGATGGCTTACTAAAAAGACGTTGGAGCTTCGTTAAAACATGTGCAGGAGTTTCAATTTTGCTAGCAGCAATTTTAGTTACTTGTCGCAAAGAATCACGCTTGACTCCTAGTAGTGCATGTTGAACAGTACTGACAATTTGATTTTTTAAATCATTATGGGCGCGTTTACGCTGTTGTAACCAACCTCGACTAGTACTTGCGTAGAGAACTGGCAATCGATTAAGGGCAAAGGCAGTCACCTCACTAAGGTTAATTGCTTCGCGTGCTTGTTGGTTCAGGTGCTTGATCTGCTCCTGTACCTCTACGACAACGATTTCCTCAAGGGCATTTTTGAGGCTGGTCATAAATTTTTGTCACTAGAAATTCTGTAGGTACTAACCTTTTTCAATCTTACTGTCAATTTAATATCAATAATCAATACAAAAGAATGATTTTTATTTAACATTATAAAAAATATGTGGATATTTAATTAATAAAAAGAAGTTGCTAGAAATTGCTTAGATACCGCTTAAAAAAACAGACAATCTCTAAATCACAATGAACACAAGTGGACTCGAACCACCGACCCCCACGATGTCAACGTGGTGCTCTAACCAACTGAGCTATGCGTTCTGACGGATTAATAATATAACATAGTCAAGGTGAATTCAACAAAAAATATCAAAATCTATGAAATTAATTTTGTATAGCAAGCAAGGTTGTTGTTTATGTGAGGGTTTGCTGACAAAATTACAAGCGGTCAAAAAGGTTGTCTTTGAGTTAGAGATTAGGGATATCACCACTAGCTCAGACTGGTTCGATCGCTACCAGTACGAAATTCCTGTCTTGTGTGTACTGAACGATCGCCAACAGGAGCAGGAATTACCAAGATTTCCACCGCGATCGCCTGTGACTAAACTTGAGGAATTACTTCAGCGTTATCAATAGGTCTAGCAATCTCTGGCAATTTTTATAGTTGTGCCACGCTCCGCGTGGCACAACTATAAAATATAAAAATTACTGGATTCTATTGGTTAAGTTCTTGAGTTTGACAGGCGTAGTTAGGTATTCATTCGCGCCTGCTTCTAAATATCTCTCGAGATCGCCGCCCATCACACAACCCGTCAGGACAATTACAGGAGAATATTTGTCAATTCAGAATTAGCCCGAATATATTTAACGTCAGTTGGGGTTAAGCTGCCAAATCTTAAAACCCCAAAAGTAAAAGCCTTGCTAAGCAAGGCTTTTACTTTTGGGGTTTGAGAGAGGGTTTGCTACGCAAACCCTCTCTCAAAGAACGTTTCAAATTATCCCGAACTCGCGTTATTTAATTGCCGTGAGAACATCCTATCCATTAATTTTTTTGTTGTTTTCGATGCGAAACCTACACATCATCATTACTATAATTTTCAAGAACCTTGAGAATTATAGATGTTTTCATTACCCATTCATTTAGCCATGCATATTCCCGATGGCTATCTCAGTTTGCCAGTGAGTTTAGTGACAGGAGGTATAGCGATCGCTCTTATTTCTCTCTCCCTCAGTCATGTGCAATCAGAATATAAAGAACGTACTGTTCCCTTGATGGGAGTTAGTGCTGCTTTTATTTTTGCTGCCCAAATGGTGAATTTTCCAATTATTGGCGGAACATCGGGGCATTTGCTAGGTGGCACTCTGGCGGGGATTTTGCTAGGTCCTTGGGCTGGTTCGCTGGTGATGTCAGTAGTTTTTATTGTCCAGTCAGTTATGTTTCAGGATGGTGGACTAACGGCTTTAGGTGCAAATATCGCGATTATGGGATTGATTGGAACCTTTGGTGGCTATTATCTCTATCGACTTTTGCGATCGCTCGTGGGCAGAAATACTTGGCTTGGGATGAGTGTGGCAACGGCGATCGCTTCATGGTCAAGTTTAGTTGTAGCCTCAGCAGTCTGTGCAGTTCTCCTAGCTATCTCTGATACTGTTCCCTTAGTATTAGGGCTAACTGCAATGTTATCTTGGCACTGTATGATTGGTATTGGCGAAGCATTCATTACCCTAGCTGTCATAAGCTTTCTCTGGCGTACTCGTCCTGAACTAATTTACGATTCTCCAAATTACAAATCTTCAAGGGTTACGATCAATAAAGATGAATAAAAATAGTATATGGATAATCTCAGGTCTAGCTTGCGCTCTAGGTATTGCTGCATTTCTCTCTCCCTTTGCTAGTAAGTCTCCCGATGGACTAGATCGGGTCTCTCAGGATTTAAAATTTGAATCAAAAGCTGCTGCGGAACCACCAACTAAGCAACTTCCATTTGCTCAGATTTTTGAAGAATATTCGATTAAATTTATTCCTAATCAAAAAGTATCCACAGCAATTGCAGGTGTGACAGGTACTATGGTTGTCTTTGGCTTAGCATGGGGCATTGGCAAACTTGCAACTCGCAAATCTGAATCACAGTGATAAGACCCAGAAGATTATGCTGATCGCGTAGAGGTCAGCATAATCTTCTATATTTTGTGAAATCTATGCTGCTACATATTAACCTTGTCGAAACCAATGATCGCCAATCTCTACAGCCTAGCGATCGCTTGAATATATGGACGAGTTTGGCAGTACATACCCGTATGTTATGTGTATTCCTACTAGTATTTGCGATCGCCTTAACACCAATGGGCAGATGGTGGACTTGGTTAATCTATGCGATCGCGATTGTGCCGATTATCTATTGGAGCAGATTTGATTGGGGAATACTGACAAAGCGGATGGCAATTGAACTAGCGTTTGTCAGTGTTATTCTCTTAGGTACGCTCTTTCGGGGTGGTGGGGAAGTAATCTGGCAATGGCGATGGATGCAGATTACCACTTACGGTTTAACTGTATTAGTAAGTGTCAGTATTAAGTCATTTCTATCTCTACTATTATTAAATATCCTCACCCTGAGTACTTCCGTTTCTCTATTGTTACAAGCACTCGTTACCCTCAAAACACCTCCACTATTAGTGAGTATTCTCGCTTCTATGTATCGCTATATTGGTGTTTTAACCAATGAATTTAAGGCGATGCGGCGTGCGGCAACTGCCCGAAACTTTGCCCCAAGAAATCTCTATGATCGCTACAGACAAGATCACGCATGGCAGCGGCAGGTGTTAGGTAATATGCTCGGAGTATTATTTATTCGTACCTACGATCGCGGCGATCGCATTTACCAAGCAATGTTGGCACGGGGATATCAAGGCATTCCTGTAGTCAATGAAACAAGCTCTAGCGACTGGCGCGATCGCCTTGCGATTGGATGCGTTATGATCGTTATTTTAGTCGGTCAAGTTTTTCAAGTTTTTATTATTTAGAGCGCATCGCACTCTAAATAGAATATATATGCACCATAACCCTATCTTTATTGAAAACCTCAGTTATGTCTATCCTGATGGTATTCAGGCTTTGAAAGGGATTAGTCTCCAGATTGGGGCAACGGAACGAGTTGCGATCGTGGGGGCAAATGGTTCTGGCAAATCAACATTATTACTGCATCTCAATGGGATTCTCATGCCGCAGCAAGGCGACATAGTGATCGGCGAGATGCTATTAATACCAAATAATTTGTTAGCAATTAGGAACTTTGTCGGTTTGGTGTTTCAAAATCCTGACGATCAACTATTTATGCCTACGGTTTGGGAAGATGTTGCCTTTGGCCCGATGAATCAAGGATTTAAGGGAACTGACTTGAAAACTCTTGTGTCAGAAGCTTTAGTTGCCGTTGGTCTCGATGTTACCAAATACGCACATCGCCAATCCTATAACCTATCTGGTGGTGAAAAGAAACGTGTGGCGATCGCAGGAGTATTAGCGATGCAGCCACAGGTCTTAGTATTTGATGAACCATCTGCCCAACTCGATCCACGATCCCGTCGTCAATTAATTCAGCTTTTGCAAACTTTGCCTGAAACTCAGTTAATTGCTACGCACGATCTGGACTTAGTTCTAGAATTATGCGATCGCACGATTGTGTTGAGTGAAGGCAAAATCGTCTATGACGGCAACACCAAACAGATATTAAGCGATCGCGAATTTCTGCTAGCCCATTCTCTCGAAATGCCCCTCAGTCTTAACCAATGAAACATATTCTTTTTATCTTGCCCTATCTCAACCAAGGTGGTACGGAAAAACAAGCTCTTAGTCTGATTGAAGGATTGCGCGATCGCTACAAAATCTCCCTATTAGCTCCCGATGGTAACGGTGCTGCGGCATTTCGAGCGTTACCAATTGCCCAAAGAGCATTTACTCAATGGGATCATAATTTTTTTAAAGGTTTGCCCGAACTGATTGCGGGTATTAGAGAACTTCAGCAGGAACAGGCGATCGATCTTGTACATATTCATGGAGCCCATGAATTGATGCTACCTGTGCGTTTGGTATTGGGGCGAGTGCCAATTATTTTTACAGTGCATGGCTACCATGAGCCAAATATGCAGCTTAGCTATCAAAGTTCTTGCTGGTTTAGCAATTGGTTTGCCGATCGCGTAATTAGTGTATGTGAATCGGAATATAACCTCTTGCGCGAATTTGGGCTAAATGAGAAAAAGCTCCATTTAATTTATAACGGTGTTAAAGAGCCAATTCTGGATCTTGCTAAATCAGCAAGTCTTGCCCGCCAATACCAGCTTGATCCATCGACGCAACTCATTCTTGGTACAGCCGCTCGTCTTGAGGAGGCGAAAGGCTTAACTTACTTACTCCAAGCCTTTGCCAAGCTCACCCGTCTATCAGTGCCAACTCCTGCTCTAGTAGGACAAGGGACAGGTAGTGGCTATCAATCTCTTGCTGCGAGACAAACTAATCTCCGTCTAGTCATTGCAGGTAATGGTGATTTGGAAGCTAGCCTCAAGCAAGAAGCTCAAGATTTAGGTATCAGCGATCGCGTAATTTTTACAGGCTATCTCAATGACTTACCAAATCTAATGCAATTGTTTGACATTTTCGTACTGCCATCTTTGCAAGAAGCTTGTAGCCTTGCCTGTGCTGAGGCAATGTCTCAAAGTAAGCCCGTAGTTGGCACTTGTGTGGGTGGTATTGCTGAACAGGTTAGCGATCGCCAAACAGGTTTTATTGTCATGCCCCGCGATCCTGATCATCTTGCGGCAAAACTGACAGAATTAATTGCCGATCAAAACCTACGCGATCTCTTTGCCCAAAATGCCTATAGCCGTTATCAACAAATGTTTTCCAGCGAAATTATGCTCAATAAAACCGCAGAACTGTACGAGATGTATTTATGAAAATTGCGGTGTCAAGTACCTCAAGCTATTGCAGGACTAATGCTGCATCGCACTATCATGAAATATTTGACTAGCGATCGCATCGGCTAAGCCTTCGGAACCACCTTTAGTACCAACCCTCTCTAAACCATTTTGTTTGCAGCGTTCTAAATAATTGCGATCGCCTAAAGTCCGTTTGACACACTTTGCTGCTTCTCGCAAAATTTCAGGTGTAGCGGATTTTTTGCCAATGGTTTGGACTGATAGACCCAGCAACCTTTCCTGTGCTTCGGCAAATCGATAGGAAAATTGAGGACCATTTCCCATAATTTGAACTACAGGTTTTCCCAATCCCACAGCCTGCTCAACGGCGGTTCCTGCCATGCCGATCGCTAGATCGCATTGCTGCAAAATATCAGGAAAGGCATCACTAAAGCAAAGGACGCTGATATCAGAATCCCTTTGATAGAATTTGCCATCGATATATTCCCAACCTGACTTGGTGGCAAGTTCAGGCAATTGCGGTATCAGGCTGGGTACGAGAGCTGCACGAAACTGAACAGGATTAGGTGAAAACTCTTTGGCGATCACGACACATAGGCGCAATTGTAATGCCAAGTTTTCCGCAGCTTCAGGCAAACGACTCCCCGACAACAAAGCGATCGTTGGCACATTTGGAATTAAATGCAAATGCTTTCCCGTTGGTTCCAAAACATCCATGATCGGATAGCCCGCAAAACTAGCATTTTGATATCCCCCTTGTTGCAGCAGCTTCGCACTATAGGCATCACGGGTCAAAATTTGGCGACAACGCGGCGATCGCATGATCAGCGCTAATTCCCAACGCGGAATAAAGCGGTTTTCATAAAAACCTGATGAGGATACCAAAAATATTGCGTAGGGCAACCCTGTCAAGTAGGCAAAAATGGCAGGTAGCACATCACCAGTCGCAAATACAAAATCACAGGTTTGACCACAGGCTTTCGCGGCTCTAATTTGTTGCCAAGTCAAGCTAAGCAAACCCGACTGAAAATCCTCAATTTGCTTACGCAAACTCATATAGCCAAATCCCCCCGATGGTAACGCTTTAGTCGGTGTCGCGATTTCTACCCCTGCCCGACGATAGGCATTACCATCTCCCACCAGTGGTAAAGCGATCGTCTCTACATGGGGATACTTGTGTCGTAAAGCTTTCAGGACTTCACAAGCATTTAAATCCTCACCATGACCATTACTGATAAATAGGACTCGTTTTGTTGGCATTAACTGGTTGCATTCAAGAATCACTACTAAACCTAAAACTCTTAAACTCTATAATCAAGTGTATCTATAGCTGTCGCAAAGCCTCAAATAATATAAATAGAGAAAGCCTCGCAATGCGAGGCTTTCTCTATTTATATTATTTGACAAAAATTTTAATCTCAAAAATGGCATTGCCATTTTGAGATTGGTGTTACTTGTTAGCTAAAACTGCATTTACCTTAACTTCTGAAAGTGTAGGGAAAGAAGATGGATGAGCTAAGATGGGAGACTTTTTCGACGATGCTACATCAGCATGGGCTTGACGCATTTGCGAATTAATTACCACCGTAGTCGCATCGTAAATATTGGTTGCCATCTTGGGATAAGCACCGATCGCAATAATTGGTACTAAGAAGCAAACCGCAATAAATACTTCACGAGGTCTCGCATCACTAAAGTCAGATTCACTAGGCAAGGCACAACTTGTACCGAAACAAACTACTTCTTGGTTACCTTGTGATCTAAGACTAATGTCTGAGATATCGCAGGAAGGATTGATATCACAGGTAGGATTACCCTCACAGGCGTAGAAAATCTGACGCAACATTGACAGCAAATAAATCGGAGTGAGAATTACGCCCACTGCGGCGAGGAATACTGTAACTGTGCGGAAAGTAGAGCTATAGACATCGCTAGAGGTCATGCCTACAAATACAGCAATTTCACTAGCAAACCCACTCATTCCAGGAAGAGCCAAAGATGCCAATGCGCCAACCGTAAAGAGAGCGAATACCTTAGGCATGACCTTACCGATGTAGCCCATCTCGTTCAATAACATTGTGTGGGTGCGATCGTAGGTAACACCAGCAAGGAAGAACAAGACTGAGGCAATCAATCCATGGGAAAGCATTTGCAACATTGCCCCACTGATTCCCAAGTCAGTGAAGGAGGCAATCCCAATCAGGACAAAGCCCATGTGCGAAACTGAGGAGAAAGCAAGGCGGCGCTTCATATTGGTTTGGGCAAAGGAATTTACTGCCCCGTAGACAATATTGACTACGCCTAGCATCGCTAATACGGGTGCGAAGTAAACATGAGCATGTTCAAGCAATCCCATATTTAGACGAATCAAACCATATCCACCCATTTTTAGCAGGACACCAGCCAAAATCATTGATACAGGTGAAGATGCTTCGCCATGAGCGTCGGGCAACCAAGTATGGAGAGGGAAAATTGCGAGTTTGACACCAAAAGCAATTAACAAACCTGCATAGAGGGGAAGCTCTAGGAACAGAGGAAATTCTTTGAGCGCTAGCTCCGCCATGTCAAAGGTAAGGTTATTGCCATAGAGAGCCATTGCTAAGCCTGCCACCAAGATAAAAATGGAAGCGGCGGCGGTGTAAAGCAAAAACTTTGTGGCTGCATACTGGCGCTTTTGACCGCCCCAGATGGAAACGAGCAAATACACAGGAATTAGTTCTACTTCCCACATGATGAAAAACATCAGGAGATCTTGGGCAACAAATACGCCGATCTGTGCAGAATACAGCACCAACATGAGGAAGTAGAACAAGCGGGGTTTGATATTAACTTGCCACGCAGCGAAGATGGATAGCGTGGTAACAAGTCCTGCAAGTAGTACTAAGGGTGCAGAGATGCCATCGACCGAGACCGCCCAACTGAGACCTAACTGGGGTATCCATGTGTACTTTTCCGCGAGTTGAAAGGTTGCACTGCTCGGATCATAGTTTTTCCAGAAGGCGTAGCACATCAAAATAAAATCAGCGATGCCTACACCTAATGCATACCAACGCACAGTTTTGCCTTCTTTGTCTGGCAATATGGGGATTAGCAAGGAAGCTATGAGGGGGAGCAGGACAATCGCGGTAAGCCAAGGAAATTGGTCTAATGTCATGTCAATGAGAATAAATACTTACCAAGGGAATGTTAAGCATTGTACTAAACTTTACAAAGTTTTAAGCATGATTCTTTTCGATGCCTACCATCAAGGAGTCAAGATTGTTTTTAGCAAAATCGTTGCTTCACTTATAGCAATCCTAAATGGTTTGTGGAAGCGCACTCTTGTGGGGTGCGCTTCTACAAACCTAAAAATCTACAAATGATTTAGGGCTGCTATATATAGCCTCCTATTACCGAAAAACCGATATACCGTATACGGTATATATCTGGAACAATAGACATACCCCCAAAAAGTACAACGTAGTTCTGAGAAAACTCTGGCAATACGCTTTATCTCAAATTTGCATTAATCGTGGTAGCAAACTCTGTTTGAATCGCATATGTTAATAACTATCTGCGTCTGGGACGACGTGCCGATCGCTTAATTGGTGGTTCATCTTCGTAAGGTTTTTCGTAAGTATTGCCGTAGGACTTAGGGCGATCGCGCAGATCATCACGATAGTCATCACGAAAATCATCCTTATCCCAATCATCGAAGCCATCCACATCGCCTTTGTAGACATTTCTGGGCGGATCTAAAGGCTCAGCATAGGGATCTTTGTAACTATCTTGATAAGACCGATCAAATTCGCTTTCTCGATCAAAATTAAAATCTTGGGGTGGGCGTGATTTGGTGCGAGGGCGGCGCTTAGGTTTGGGACGAGGAGCGCTATATTCATCTTCATATAAATCACGCTCTTGACGACTTTGGTAGAGCTTAGTTGCTTGTTGTCCTGCTTGGTTAAAGAGTTTGCCTAGCTTTTCATCGATCGCAAAGCCTTTGCGGGTCTGGATGGAAATCGTGCCACTAATGCGATCGTGGAAGGCTTGACGCTTTTCGTTATCAACGATCGCAAAGGCAGCATCGGCAACAAAGGGAATCCATGCAAAGACGATCAGGGTCGAGGTGATGGTTTTAATCAGAAAAATGGAGCAAACAAAGACAAAAATCTCTCGCTTCATAAATGCGCCAAGTCCAGCCGTTTTGCCATATTCCGCATCAATCACGCGAATGCTGATCAGCCATCTGCCAAAGCTCTGTCCCTGTGCGCGTGCGGCGATAAATACACGAAAGACAAACCATGTCGAGATAAATATAAATAGATGCAGGGGATTAGCAGGGTCAATCGATAATATTGAGACGGTTAATTCGGAAATAAACCAACAACTTAAAAAGTCTACGATGAGCGCTCCGAGGCGTTGATTGACCGTGGCAAGGGGATAGCGACTGTAGGCTGGCTCGAAGTCCATTGTGATTGCTTGATTCGTGATGAAGACACAGAGTTATATTCTATGCCTTTATAATTACAATTACAGTGCTTTGCGCTGAAGCAAAGTCCCAAGAAATTTTTGAAAGCGACGCTTTCAAAAATTTTTTGGGACTTTATGGCAAAGGAGCTAAATCAAAATGACACAGGCGATAACTCGTAAATCTCTCAATGCCTCTCTAATATGAGACAGACTTTTTGCTATGGACTGAGGAAACTGCAGCCAAGCTCAAGGCTAGGGATTTTGACCATGTAGACTTGGAAAACTTGATAGAGGAGATCGAATCATTGGGGCGTTCTGAAAAAAAGGAGGTTAGAAATCGGCTCAAAACTTTGCTAGAACATCTAATCAAGCGGATCTATGTTGATATGCCTCGGCACTGGTCAGTAAAGGGGTGAGGAGTAAAATAAATGAGGTAGAGTTGGAAGAAAACATGGAATATCCGCACTGCCAAAGCGAAAAAGTAGTCAAGAATGGCAAAAATTACCACCAAGATGGCAAAGCAATCCAGAATTACTTATGCAAAGGATGTGGCAAAAGATTCAACGAACGGACAGGAACAGCCATGTCAAGGCTAAGAACCCCAGCAAGTATCGTGTCCTATGCCCTGAAAATGAGGACAGAGGGGATGGGAATCAGAGCGAGTGGGAGAGTACTAGAAAAATCGCACACCAGCATCATGAGATGGGAGCAAAAAGGCACTGGTCAGCTAATGTGGGATGAGTTCTGAAACGTCCATTTCATGTCGATAAAAAAGACTCAAATATGTCTCTCACGATTTAGCTGACCAGTGCCCACTGCCATGCTGTTTTCGTTGCTTTTGCAAATAGTTCAGTGGTTTTCTGTCCTGCCTTTGCTTCAATCCAATAGCGACTGTTACGTTCGATAAATACTACTGTCCACCCTTTTGATTCACTGGGGGGGAAGGTTCTCGCCTACGCGAGTATAAATTTCATCTCCTTCAATAGTCACTTCTCCTCCTGCTGGCGCATCTGGACTCCATTGCTGTGCTTGATGTGCTAATTTTTGCTCCCATCTCATGATGCTGGTGTGCGATTTTTCTAGGACTCTCCCACTCGCTCTGATTCCCATCCCCTCTGTCCTCATTTTCAGGGCATAGGACACGATACTTGCTGGGGTTCTTAGCCTTGACATCGCTGTTCCTGTCCGTTCGTTGAATCTTTTGCCACATCCTTTGCATAAATAATTTTGGATTGCTTTGCCGTCTTGGTGGTAATCTCTGCCATTTTTGACCACCTGTTCACTTTGGCAGTGCGGACATTTCATCTTTGCTTCCTTGTCTCTACCTCTTTATTTTAACCCTCACTCCTTTACTGACCAGTGCCCTAGTAGTCATTGGTGTATTTTAACGCAGCAAGACTTTTTTGATTTATGCCTTAGCCAAAAAAGCGATCGCTTCGACGTGAGAGGTTTGCGGGAAAAAGTCAATCGGTTGAATGCGAGTGAGTTGATAGAGATTACCTTCACATAGCAACTTGAGATCTCTCGCTTGGGTGGCGGGATTGCAACTGACATAGACAATACGTTCAGGAGCATTTTCGCGGAGAAAGGTAATTACTTCAGGTTCACAACCTTTGCGGGGAGGATCGAGGATCACGATATCAGGCTGTACATTGAGAGTGCTGATCAATTCTTCGACTTTACCAGTGTGGAAAACCACGTTATCAATACCGTTGAGTTCCGCATTGAGCTTACCTTGAGCAGTAGCCTGTGGCTGAATTTCGATCGCGATCGCCTGCTTGACCTGTTCGGCTAGGGGTAAAGCGATCGTGCCAATACCAGCATAGGCATCTAAGAGAACTTCTGTTCCTTCTAGTTGCAACTCTGATTCGATAATGTTGAACATCTTCTCTGCTTGCTCTGTATAAACCTGAAAGAAAGTATCTCCACGCAGACGGAAGGTAAGACCCGCAAATTTTTCTAAAAGATAGTCTTTACCCGCAATGCAACGGCTCTCACGTCCAAAAATGGCATTGGTTTTATCAGGATTGCAATTGAGAATTACACCCACCACCTTGTCATAGCGCTCTAGCCATGTCTGGGCAAATACTCCTAAGTTCGGTACATCCCAATCACGGGTGACAATAGTAATCAGAATCTCGCCTGTATGTCTGCCGATACGCAGTCCTAAATGCCGTAGTAAGCCTGTATGAGCATTCTCATCATAGATTTCCCAACATTGGTTATGGATATCCATTTTAAGTTCAGCAAGCATCGGATCGAGGCGTTCATCTTGAGCAGGGCATTGATTGAGATTGACGATCTTATGGCTTCCTTTCTGGTAGTAGCCTGCTTTAAGATTGCCATCTTTGCCAGTAGCTAGGGGATAGGTAACTTTGTTGCGGTAGTGCAAGCTATCTTTCGCACCGACAATCGGGGAAATGAGTTCTTCTAAAAGATCAGCATCAAAGCCACCGATTCTTTGTAATGCTTGAAGAACAATGTTTTGCTTGGTTCGCAGTTGGGCAGGATAGCTGACGGCTTGCCACTGACAACCACCGCACTTGTCAGCAACAATGCAATTAGGACGGACGCGATCGCTTGATGGCGTTAAAATTTTTTCAATGCTTGCCTTAGCAAAATTCTTTTTCACAAACTCTAGCTTGGCAACAATGCGATCGCTAGGGACAGTATTCGGCACAAAGATGGCAATATTTTCGTAACGACCCACTCCATCGCCACTATCGGCGAGGTCATCAATGGTGAGCGTAATTTTTTGTCCTTGTTGCAACATATTTTCCTAAAATTGATAGTGCGGATGGGGATTTGGGCGATTTATATATACTGCCTAAAATTCTAGTCAAAATTTAATCTGTGCTTACTCATGCCCAAAGGGAATTGCCATCCTTGACATTTTTTGATAATGACAGGTGTCAGCCCATTGGCATCATACATCTCTGTCATGTCCATGTCCAAAATCAGAAACCAGAAAGCTCATTTTCATTAAAGAACCAGTTTTTTGATGGTGCGGCAAAGCCGCACCATCAAAAAACTGGGTTCTTATTCTACTGTGAAGCCCTAGGTTGTGGGAATTAAATGTAGGATGGTTGAGCGATCGCGTAACCTATCACCTTTAACTGATATCTGTCCATGAATGCCGTTGAAATTGAAGAAGCAGTTTCTAATTTAGCTGAGACACCTTTTGATGCTAGCGAGTTTCCTTTTGCCTTTTTAGAGGCATTTGGGAACAAGGCGACGACGATCAAGCGACTCAAAAGTGCGGAATCAAATCTGTCAGATCTAGGTGGTGTGCTTCAGCGCAATAACATTCATATTAAGGTTTGTAATGTGGGAGAGGTGGGGGCAACGCTCACGGCTTTGCGGACAAGTCCAGCCACGACCAAGCATAAGGTCAAGTTTGTTCTGGCGACGGATGGGCAAGACTTTGAGGCAGAAAGTATGGGCGATGGGGAGACGATCGCCTGTGCATATCCTCAATTTGCCGATCATTTTGGCTTTTTCTTGCCGTTGGCAGGGATTACGACGGTTAAGCAGATTCGGGAGAATGCCTTTGATATTAAGGCGACGGGGCGGCTAAATCGGCTTTATGTGGAGTTGCTAAAGGACAATCCTGATTGGGATCAGGGCGATCGCCGTGAAGATTTTAATCATTTTATGGCGCGGTTGATTTTCTGCTTTTTTGCGGAGGATACGAATATTTTTCATGGGGATGGGCTGTTTACGCAGACGATCGCGCAGATGAGTGACGGTGAAAATACCCATGAGGTTTTGGCGGAGTTGTTTCGGGCGATGGCGACACCATTACAGGAACGCGAGGCGTTAGGGATTCGTAATTGGGCGAATGTGTTTCCCTATGTGAATGGAGGGCTATTTAGCCCTCATCCCCTAGCCCCTTCTCCCAAGGAGGGAGAAGGGGGACAAGAAGGATTTCTTACTCCCCTCTCCCCTACTGGGAGAGGGGCTGGGGGTGAGGGAATTAATTCAGGCGAATACTGGGAAATTTCTTCTGCTCTTAAAGAAAAAATGATTGAGGTGGCGCGTCAATTTCGCAAAGAACCTTCTCCCAGTGAAAGCATTCTCTGGCAAGCTCTACGTGGACGCAAACTAGAAGGGCGCAAATTCAGGCGACAACAGCCAATTGGAGCGTTCATTGTTGATTTTTTCTGTGGGGCAGAACGGCTAATTGTTGAAGTGGATGGCGGTGTGCATGACTCACAACAAGAAGCAGATCGCCAACGACAAGAGCTACTTGAATCCTTGGGTTTGAGAGTGGTTCGTGTATCCAGTGAGCTAGTTGAAACGAGGCTAGATGAGGCGTTGGCTATTGTACGGCAGGGGTTTAACCCTCATCCCCTAGCCCCTTCTCCCAAGACGGGAGAGGGGGGACAAGAATCTCTTACTCCCCTCTCCCCTACTGGGAGAGGGGCTGGGGGTGAGGGTCTTCAATTGGTAGATCGCCCTCATCCCCTAACCCCTTCTCCCAAGGAGGGAGAAGGGGGACAAAAGACTCTTACTCCCCTCTCCCCTAATGGGAGAGGGGCTGGGGGTGAGGGTCTTCAATTGGTAGATCGCCCTCATCCCCTAACCCCTTCTCCCAAGGAGGGAGAGGGGGGACAAGAATCTCCTCTTACTCCCCTCTCCCGCTCTGGGAGAGGGGCTGGGGGTGAGGGAGTTCCTCGTTTTAGCAAGATTGCGCGATCGTATTTGCTGCATATTGGCAATCTGGACTGGAAGCGGATTAATCCTGATATTTTTGGGTCGATGATTCAGGCGATCGCTGATGATGAGGAGCGCGGCACTTTGGGGATGCACTATACGAGTGTGCCGAATATCTTGAAGGTTCTTAATCCGCTTTTTCTTGATGATCTTCGCGCTCAGTTGGAGGCGGCGGGGGACAATGGGCGGAAGTTGTTGAATTTGCGGCAACGGATGGCGAAGATTCGCGTGTTTGATCCTGCTTGTGGGTCGGGGAATTTTTTGGTGATTGCTTATAAGGAGATGCGCGGCATTGAGGCGGAAATCAATCGGCGGCGGGGTGAGGGCGATCGCAAGTCTGAGATTCCGTTAACCAATTTTCGGGGGATTGAGATTCGGCATTTTGCGGTGGAGGTGGCGCGGTTGGCGTTGATTATTGCGGAGTATCAGTGTGATGTGTTGTATCGGGGGCAAATGTTGGCGCTGGCGGAGTTTTTGCCGTTAAAGAGTGATAATTGGATTACTTGTGGGAATGCGTTGCGGTTGGATTGGTTGAGTCTGTGTCCGCCAACGGGAACGGGGGTAAGGGTGCAGCGTGAGGATTTGGATTTGTGGCAAGAGACGCGGGATGAGGCTGAGATTGATTTTAAAAATGAGGGAGGAGAAACTTATATTTGTGGAAATCCGCCTTATTTGGGTTCTACTTGGCAATCGAAGGAACAGAAGGATGATTTAAAACAAATTTTTGATGGACGTACTAAGTTATGGAAGTCGCTAGATTATGTGGCGGGTTGGTTTATGAAGGCTGCTGATTATGGAACCCAAACCCAAGCGGCGGCGGCATTTGTTTCGACTAATTCCATTTGTCAGGGGCAACAAGTACCAATTCTCTGGTCACTAATTTTTGCAACTGGTCATGAAATTGCTTTTGCTCATACTTCTTTTAAATGGGCAAATCTAGCGAGTCATAATGCTGGGGTGACAGTGGTTATTGTGGGAATTTCTAATCATTCCAGAAAGTTTAAATATCTATTTTCTATTGATGAGAAAAATCAAACTATTGTAAAGGAAGCTGAAAATATTAATGCTTACTTGGTTTCGGGTGCAACTGTAATTATTGAAAAAGCAGCAAAGCCATTGTGCGATATTCCTGCCATGAATTTTGGTAATAAACCTGTGGATGGCGGTAATTTGCTCCTTTCTTATGATGAAGTAAATAGAATAGGGCTGAACCAAGAGCAAAAAAATAAGTTTATCAAACGAATTTATGGATCAGCAGAATTTATTCGGGGATTATCTCGTTATTGCTTATGGATTGAAGATGAAGACTTAGATGAAGCTTTGAAAATTGAACCTGTTAGACAACGGATTGAAGGAGTTCGTAAAATGCGTTTAAATAGTCGAGCCAAAGATGCTAATGCTCTAGCTGATCGTTATCATCAAATGCGTGAGATGAATATTGGAACAAAGCAAACCGTTACAGTTGCAGCTATTTCATCTGAAAATCGCGAGTTTCTTCCTTGTGGCTTATTAAATTCATGGGAAACAATTACAAACAAACTTTATGCTCTCTACGATGCCCCGCTCTGGAACATGGCACTCATCGCCTCACGCCTCCATTGGGTCTGGATCGGTACAGTTTGCGTGCGGCTAGAAATGCGATTCTCTTACTCCAACACCCTCGGCTGGAACACCTTCCCCGTCCCCACCCTCACCGAACAAAACAAAACCGACCTCACCCGTTGCGCCGAAGACATACTGTTAGCTAGAGAGCATTACTTTCCTGCCACCATCGCCGATATGTACGATCGCGACAGAATGGACAGCGAATTTCCATTAGTCAGACAAGCCCACGAGAGAAATGACGAAATCATTGAACGGATTTACATCGGGCGGCGGTTTAAAAACGACACCGAGCGATTAGAGAAGTTGTTTGAGATGTACAGCAAAATGACCAGTAAACAAGAGACAGGGAAACCAGCTAGCAAACGAAAAACCAAGTCATAAATATCGCCCTCACCCCCCAGCCCCCTCTCCCAAAAGGGGAGAGGGGGAGCAAGACTAATTTCTTGTTCCCCTCTCCCCTTTTGGGAGAGGGGCTAGAGGTGAGGGTCTTGTAGATGATCGTGGGGATTATTACCATTTCCGCAGTTGAGAATTAACCAGCGATCGCCCTAAGTTTAGGGCAGAGCATTCCTGTATATAAAACTTAGCGATCCAAATAAATAGTCGCAGGAATGCTCTGCCCCTACCAAATTAATTATATTTCTAATATTTGAGAAGAGTGATTATGATTCCACTGCAAAGCCTGATCCAGTTTTTCTGAGAAAGAATCTTCATGTACCCAGCTTTCAGAAGGGAACGACCGCTTTAGTAGAAGATTATAAAATACTTCCCATTCATTACCCCATTGCTTCAAATTAATGACAACAGAAGTCTTCTCTCCTTGGTCGTCTATGATATATTCAATACCTTTCATAACCTTGTTATAGAGGAAAAGTTAGTAGTAAGTTTAACTAAGTTATATCATTTTTTACTTTTGATATGCGCGATCGCGAACTATCAGGTACAGGATTAGAAAAATGACCAGCCAGAAAACTCCAGCGAAACCATCAACTAAACAATGAGTAAACCCAAAGCCATCCCCTCCGTATCCGTCACCTACGCCCACAACGGCACATCCACCCAGCCCAATGCCCTCGGTATGCGCCCCATGCAAGAACGCGCCTACCAAAAACGCGGCGAACAATATTTGCTGATCAAATCTCCCCCCGCCTCTGGCAAAAGTCGCGCCCTCATGTTTATCGCCCTCGACAAGCTGGAAAATCAAGGACTCAAACAAGCGATCGTCGTCGTTCCCGAAAAATCGATCGGCTCCAGCTTCCATAATGAACCCCTCACCCAGTTTGGATTTTGGGCAGATTGGATCGTCGAACCGAAATGGAACCTTTGCGACGCATCGGGAACCGATAGCGGCAAGGTCAATGCTGTTCAGAAATTTCTCGATAGCACCGCCAAAGTCCTAATTTGTACCCATGCCACCTTCCGCTTTGCCGTCGATAAATTTGGGATTGAAGCCTTCGATCAACGCCTGATCGCCATTGATGAATTTCACCATGTTTCCGCAAATCCCAATAACAAACTGGGTGAATATGTCGGTCAACTGATGGCGCGAGACAAAACCCATATTATCGCCATGACTGGTTCTTACTTTCGTGGCGATGCGATCGCTGTGCTGCATCCCCAAGACGAAGCCAAATTTGAAACTGTTACCTACACCTACTACGAACAACTTAATGGCTATCAATATCTCAAACAACTCGACATCGGTTATTACTTCTACTCTGGGAGTTATACCGATGAAATTATGCAAATCTTAAATCCCAAAGAAAAAACAATTCTGCATATTCCTAACGTCAATTCCCGCGAAAGCACCAAAGATAAAATAAAAGAAGTAGAACATATTATTGAAGCACTAGGCGAATGGCAAGGAGCCGATCCGCAAACAGGATTTCAGTTAGTCAAAACCACTGACGGCACGATCCTCAAAATTGCCGATCTCGTCGATGATGACCCTAGTAAACGCGATCGCGTCAGTGCCGCCCTCAAAGATCCTAATCATAAAAATAATCGCGATCGCGTCGATCTGATTATTGCCCTCGGCATGGCAAAGGAAGGCTTTGACTGGATTTGGTGCGAACACGCTTTGACGATTGGCTATCGCTCTAGCTTGACCGAAATTGTGCAGATCATCGGACGCGCCACCCGTGACGCACCCAACAAAACCTGCGCCCGCTTTACTAATCTCATCGCCGAACCCGATGCCTCTGAGGAAGCCGTCACTGAAGCAGTCAATGATACCCTCAAGGCGATCGCCGCCAGTTTGTTAATGGAACAAGTCCTCGCGCCTCGCTTTGATTTCAAACCTAAAAATCCCAATAACCAACCCACAGAAGGCTTTGACTATGGTGAAAATGGTTACGATCCCAATAAATGTAATGTGGGCTTCAACCCAGAGACTGGTCAGATACAATTAGAAATTAAAGGATTAGCGGAACCCAAAAGCAAGGAAGCAAAACGGATTTGTCGCGAAGATCTCACGGAACTAGTGACAGCTTTTGTCCAAGATAAACAGGCGATCGAGCGTGGTCTATTTGATGAGGAGTTAGTCCCCGAAGAATTAACCCAAGTCCGTATGGGTAAAATTGTGAAAGAGAAATTTCCCATCCTCGAAGAACAAGATCAAGAAGCCGTCCGCCAACACGCGATCGCGGCTCTAAATATGATTCAGCAAGCCAAGAAAACCCTCAATGAAACAGGTGGAAGCTATACTCCCAGTCTGCTCAATCTTCCTGATCCGACAAATCAGCCAGATACTCCAACTAGCGATCGGCTAGAAAGTGAGCCAACCCCAAATACGGCTCTTATTGATGGTGTGCGCCAGTTTGCCTTCTCCGTCACCGAGTTGAACATGGATCTGATCGATCGCATCAATCCCTTTGGCGAAGCCTACGCCATTCTCGCCAAGTCCATGACCGAAGAAAGGCTCAAGCAGATCGCCGAAGTGATTGCTGCAAAAGGCATTAGCCTCACCTTAGAAGAAGCAAGAGATTTAGCGAAACGGGCGCTAAGGTTTAAACAGGAAAGAGGCAGACCACCCTCCCTCACCGCTTCCGATCCTTGGGAAAAACGCATGGCGGAAGGAGTCGCCTTTTTGCAACGCAAAGTCAAGGAAGATCATAATCTTTAGCCCTCACCCCTAGCCCCTCTCCCTCTTTGGGAGAGCAGGGTGGTTTCATTTTCGGAAACGTTCTACGGGGCTATGTTCTAGCCACATTACTCTGAACGAAATACAAGCAAAAAATGTAAGATCTTGGTTGATTTTAGATTTTTTTAACTTTCTCGTTTCTGAGACAGGCTGTAGGGCGGAGATACAAGCCTCCCGAAAATGAAACCACCCTGCTCTCCCTCTTTGGGAGAGGGGAACAAGAAATTAGTTTTACTCCCTCTCCCTTCATGGGAGAGGGGGCTGGGGGGGTGAGGGTTAACATTAGTAAGAAAGAGAAAAAGATGCCTAAATACACCACTGATGATGATCTCGCCCTATTAGAAGAATTGGGCTTAGAGATTACTACCGATCAGACTGACCAACTCTCCGCCAGAGAAGAACGCATTATTGCTGGTTTTGAGGAAATCCAGCGATTTGTGGAAGAGCAAGGCAGAATGCCTCAACATGGTAGCGATCGCGATATTTTTGAACGCCTTTATGCAGTGCGTCTCGATCGTCTCCGCGAATCGTCAGAATGTCGTGAAGTGTTGAAGGGGCTAGATGCGGGAGGCTTATTAGATGCAAATAATATTAATCAATCTTCGGAATCAGATATTGCTGAGATTACTGATGCTGAGCTATTGGCAGCTCTTGGAGCGGAAACTGACCCAGCACAAGATATTACCCATCTGACCCATGTGCGATCGCGTCAAGAAATCAAAACTGCCGAAGAAATTGCCCAAAGAAACCAATGTGCAGACTTTGCCGAATTTAAGCCCATCTTTGATCAAGTCCAACAAGACTTAAAAAGTGGTCAACGCCAAACCATCAAATATCAGGACAATGCTGCCATCAATCAAGGGGATCTCTTTATTCTCGATGGTCAGAAAGTGATCGTCGCGGAAATGGGAAAGTGGTTTACCAGCGATTACGGTCTGCCTAACTCTCGCTTACGGGTTGTTTATGACAATGGTACAGAGAGCGATTTATTATTGCGATCGCTCCAACGAGCCTTAAATAAGGACAAAACCAGTCGCCGTATTACCACACCCGATTTAGGTCCCCTATTTTCGGATACACCAGCAAAAGATGATTTGGTAACTGGTTATATTTATGTACTGCGGAGTAAATCAGATGATCCTTTTATCGTCGCAAATCACTCGATCATTCATAAAATTGGTGTCACCAGTGGTGATGTGAAAAAGCGTGTTGCTAATGCACCTAAAGATCCTACTTATTTGCTCGCAGATGTGGAAATTATTACCACCTTTAAATTAGCCAATATTAACCCCAAAAAATTGGAAGCTCTACTTCACAAGTTCTTTGATCACGTTAGGCTAGATGTCCAATTGCAAGATCGCTTTGGGATACCCGTAAAGCCGAGAGAATGGTTTCTTGTGCCTTTAGAAGTAGTAGAAAGTGTGATTACAAAAATCAAAGAAGGGAACCTCGACCAATTTCGCTATGATCCAGAAACAGCAAATCTAGTGAGAACTGATGTTACGTGAACAAATATCGCCCTCATCCCCCAGCCCCTTCTCCCATTAAGGGAGAAGGGGAGTAAGACTAGTTTCTTGTTCCCCTCTCCCCTTTTGGGAGAGGGGCTAGGGGTGAGGGTGTGAGCTTCCACGTAACACCAGTGAGAACGTAAATTGTTGTAATTGCAAACGATAATAAAAAGACTATGTTAATTCGATTGTTCCAAAGCCAAGATAGCGATCGCATCGCCCAGCTATTTCATGATACTGTGCGCGAGGTGAATATTCGTGATTACTCACCTGAGCAGGTAAAGGCATGGGCTCCCGATGATCTCTATTTCACCAACTGGACAGAAGACTGCACGAATAGCTTCACCTATGTTGCCGAAGAAGCAGGAGAAATTATCGGCTTTGCCCAACTAGAACCCAATGGGCACATTGACTGTTTCTTTTGTCATAAGGACTATCAGCGCTGTGGTGTGGGAACGCGGCTATATCGCGCGATCGAGGCAAAGGCTTTAGAATTAAAGATAGAACGCCTATTTGTGGAAGTGAGCATTACAGCAAGAGCATTTTTTAAGAGTCGCGGATTTGCAGTAGTAAAGGAGCAGCAAGTATCCTGCCGAGGCGAAAAATTGACTAACTTTGTGATGGAAAAGTATCTAGGCAACTACCTAGAGAAAAATCAATTTGTAGTAGCAACTTTCTATCATTTCGCGGAGTTAGAGGATTACAAGGAAATGCGATCGCCCATTACCGCTTTTTGCGATCGCCATGAACTGAAGGGAGTAATTTTATTAGCATCAGAGGGAATTAACTCTACCATCGCAGGTAGTCGAGAAGGCATTGATGCTTTATTAAGCTATTTACGCGCCGATTCGCGTTTGCATAATTTGGAACATAAGGAAACTTACTGCAATGTTATGCCCTATAACAAGTTGCGAGTAAGGCTCAAAAAGGAACTAGTAAAGTTTGGTGTATCAGGCATCGATCCTAGTAAAGAGGTGGGAACCTATGTCGATCCTAAGGATTGGAATACGTTAATTGCCGATCCCGATGTGATTGTCATTGATACGCGCAATATTTACGAAGTAGAGTTTGGCACTTTTAAAGGAGCGATCGATCCCAATATCGACTTCTTTCATGAATTCCCCAAATATGTCGAGGAAAATTTAAGTGCTAATAAGCAGCAAAAAATCGCCATGTTCTGCACAGGTGGCATCCGTTGCGAGAAAGCAAGTGCCTATATGTTGGCTCAAGGTTTTGATCAGGTTTACCATCTTAAAGGAGGAATTCTCAAATATTTAGCGGAAGTTCCTCCCGAAGAGAGTCTGTGGCAAGGTGAATGCTTTGTCTTTGACGATCGCATTGCGACTAAAGGTTCTGCAATTTAATTTAGTGGTGCGGCTAAGCCGCCCCACTAAATTAAATTGCATCAGGATCTACGCCTATTGACCGTAAATAAGCTGCTAATTTTTCCTTTTGTTGCCGTTCTTTAGCAGCCATGATTTCAGCATTAACTGCTCTCTCATTAGCAGTCAAGTAGCGATCGCCTGAAGCGTTATACCAATAGAGCCATTCACGCTGCCAAGCAATATGTTCTCCCTGTTCATAACCGAGAGCTAAATCAATTTCTGGTAGCCAAACGCGATTATTCTCAATGGGTAAAAGTTCATATTTACCAGAAATTAGTCGATAAACTTCCAATCTCTGCCTATTTTTAAATCTTCCTCTACGTCCACTTAAGGGATTGTAAATCGCATAGTAGGGAATACCTAATGCTTGGTAATCGACTAACTTGTCCTCATATTCACTGTTATAGCGTTCAGAGACAACCTCTAGGGCAAAGATCGGCATAATGTTCTGCTCTTCCCACAGCACATAACTAAGCCTTCCTCTTTCCCCCGTATCATGCTTTACTCCAATTGCCAAAAACCCATCAGGCACGATCGCAGGTTCATCAGGATTATAGTAAATACCCATATCTACGCCAAAGTACCAATCATCACGATCTGCCCAAATAGAGGCTAATAAACTTAGCAGTAAATTGGGGATGTCATTCTGTAACTGGTTATCCACAGGCGTTTCGTCAGATGATGGCAATTCTTCAGCAGTAGGAAGAATCCGATTAGTTGGATAAGTGAGGTTAACCATAGCTTGTACAAGCGCGGTATTAAGTTATCGCAATTCTAACAGATTGCACAATATCTAGGCAGTAGGGTGGGCAATGCCCACTCTACTGCCTACTATTTCCTGAGCCATTGGCAAGAGTTCAGCATGGCTCACTACTAAAGTTGGAAAATTGCGGCTACTATAGTCTTTTCCAAGTTCTAATGGAAAGATATTTTGAGAAGCTTCTAGGGGAACCCAGATTGCACCGATCGCTTTCAATATCACCCATACAGCCGCGATATCCCAAATCTTTGGAGTAGCTTCCACTGCACCAATAGTGGAACCGATCGCAACAGTTAAAATGTTATAGCTCGCGACACCTAACATCCGTAATTTGAAAGGGAACTTCGATCTGCCCATTTTTTCGAGACTGCGGGAACAGGCGCTAAAGAAGTAATTACTGAGGGCATCAGGATCGGGTGAAGTTTCAGGTAAGTGAATCGGCTGGTCGTTGAAAAAAGCGGCTGAACCATTTTCATCTGACCAACCGTAAATATTTTGATGTAATGGCGGTATGGCAACATAGCCAAATACAGGCGTACCATAATGCAATAAGCCTAGAGAAATTCCCCAAATTGGAATTCCGCGTGCAAAGTTAGTTGTACCATCGAGAGGATCGACTACCCAAGCCCATTCGCAATCGGGCAAAATTTGCGTTGATTCTTCTGTTAAAACACCAAATTCAGGAAATTCTTTTTCTAATGCTGATTTGATATAGGCATCCGCCCAGCGATCGCTTTTGGTGACAAGGCTACCGTCATCCTTAGCGATCGCCACTCGCGCCTGTTCAAAATCGGCAAGCAAGCGATCGCCTACTTGTTGAGTTAGTTCTTGGATAAAGGGAAGAATTGATGGCAAGTTATTCATTATTGATTTTTATGATTAGGTTCATCTTTAAAGATATACACCGCATGTCTTTAAGATGTTTAAGTCCAGATAATACCTGATAAATTTGCCTCTTGGGTTTGCATTGCATCGGTGACAGCATCGGCAAGTTTAGCCTTACTTAAATTCGCCTTGTAAAAATTGACACGGGTGAGATCAGAACCTTGTAAATTCGCGCTAGTTAAGTCAGATTCGCTCAAATCAGCATCACAGAGGCTTGCCCCATATAGACTGGCAAAAGTTAAATCCACTTCTGAAATAGTTGCCTTATTCAAATTTGCACCATTGAGACTACAGCGACTCATATCCGCCCGTTGTAATATTGCCTCAATGAGGTTAGCGCCAAACAAACGGGCATCCCTGAGCATAGCCTCACTGAGATCTGCACGATTTAGCTTGGTTTTGCCCATATTTGCTCCAATCAGCTTGGCACGGGGTAGTTTTGCCTTACTCAAAATAGCTTTATATAAATTCACACCATATAGCTTTGCCTCACTGAGATTTGCTTCACTGAGGTCAGCTTCCCCTAAATCAGCACCACTAAAATTTGCACTAATGAGCGTAGCGCGATAAAGCTTTGCCCCATTGAGGTCTGCCCCATTGAGTTTAGCATTGCTTAAGTTTGCGCCATAGAGACTGGATTCACTGAGATTCGCTCCACTGAGATCGGCATGGCTTAAATCAATTCCATTCATATCAGTTTTGCTAAGATTGACTCCCGCAAAGTTGCGGCGACCTGAATGGTAGCTGTTGATTAGTTCACTGACTTCCATAAGTTTTTCAAGAGATAAATTGCGTTGACGTGAGTTATATAACGCCATTTGCGCGGCGCGAAGCGCCGCGCAAATGGCGAAAAATGGTAAAAACCGCTTAGCGATTTTTACCATTTTTCGCTTTCGCCGAACTAACGTTTCGTTAAGTAATAACACATGTAATAGGTAGCTGGGAGCAATTAGTTGTGTTCCCGCCTTCGGCGGGAACACAACCATCTACTTCACTAGATTGGTATACGCTATATGTTATTGCTCTTGTTCTTTCTCATCCATTTCTGCTTCCATTGCTTCTAAAATCTCTTGTTCCTGCGCCATAAAATCTTCTTCACTAATATCACCAAGATCGAAGCGAAGCTGTAAAGTGGTAAGCCGTTTTTGAAGATTTTCAGTTTTTTCTAATTCTGTAGTTGCCCGTTCTTCGATTTGTTCTGCAATCCAGAGTAAACCATCAAGCGGTGCTGTCAGTAGTTGCCATACCATAGGAAAATGTACTCTCTGCTATGAAATTTAATTGTGAAATTTAGTATGTCTTGTCAATCAGAACATACTAATGATGAAACTCGTAATCTATGCTAAACCTTGCTTATCAATATGGGGTACGTCCCCTTCTATTTTCGCTCAATCCTGAAGCTGCCCATCATCTAGCGATCGCCTCTTGTCGTCGCATTAGTGAATCCTCAATACTCCAAGCGATCGCCAAGTCCACCTTTTACTATAGCGATGCACGGCTATCACAAACCCTATGGAACTTAAAATTTGATAATCCTGTAGGTTTAGCCGCAGGTTTTGATAAAAATGCTGAAGCGATCGGGGCATGGGAAAATCTAGGCTTTGGTTTTGCAGAAGTAGGGACAATTACTGCAAAGGGACAGTCAGGCAACCCCCAACCAAGATTATTTCGCTTACCGAGCGATCGCGCCGTACTAAATCGCATGGGCTTCAATAATCGTGGTGCAGCCGCTACAGCGATCGACCTCCAAAATTATTTAGCAAATCATAAACTTAGCATTCCCCTCGGTATTAATCTCGGTAAGTCCAAAGTTACCGAACTTGCCGATGCGAAATTTGACTATGCCGAAAGTTTGCGATCGCTCTATGAGTTCGGCGATTACTTTGTGGTTAATGTGAGTTCACCCAATACGCCCAATTTACGGGATCTACAAGCTACTGAGCAGTTATGCGGAATTCTGGCGGAATTACAACCAATTAATAGTGCGAATAAACCCATTCTCGTAAAAATTGCCCCTGACTTGAATGACGCGGACATTATCGAAGTTGTTAAAGCTAGTCAGTCCTATGGTGTGGCTGGAATCATCGCCACGAATACAACGATTTCTCGCCAAAATCTCACAACTACACATCTGTCAATGACAGGTAAACCTGTGACTGAAGAGGCAGGCGGCATCAGTGGTCAGCCTGTACGTGATCGCTCTTTGGCAGTCATTAATCTCATCTGGAAAACCACAAATGGTAATTTGCCGATCATTGGTGTAGGCGGCATTTTTACAGCAGAGGATGCTTGGCAAAAGATTACGGCTGGTGCGGCGATCGTGCAGGTTTACACAGGTTTAATTTATGAAGGACCTTTAGTCGTTAAGCAGATTTTGCAAGGCTTAGTAGCTAACCTAGATGCTCATGGTTTAGATAACATTCAACAAGCGATCGGTTTAGCGCACAAATGAAGACAAGGGGCTAAAGCCCCTTGTCTTCATTTGTGCCATAGAATTGCGTTTAAAAATCCAGAAGCATAGACCCTTAAATTACCTGATTCTGGGGGAACCATGTAAAAATTAGCAAAAACTTAAGTTAGACCTGTACTACCAAATCCACCAGATCCGCGATCGCTTGTTCCTAATTCTCCCTCGATATATTGAGCTTGAATTACTGGTTTCAAGACCAACTGAGCGATTTTTTGTCCCTTAGCAAAGGTATAGGCTTTCTTACCCAAATTAATCACAATTACTTGAATTTCGCCACGATAGCCCGCATCAACAGTACCAGGGGAATTAAGAACGGCAATACCATGTTTGAGCGCTAATCCACTTTTAGGGCGCACTTGGATCTCATAACCAAGGGGAATATCTACGGCTAAACCCGTGGGAATAGCGGCGCGATCGCCTTGTTGCAGAGTGACTTCAACGACGGAATAGACATCAGCCCCAGCATCGCCAATATGGGCATAGCTGGGAACCTGTGCATCAGGATGTAGCTTTTGGAATTTAATTTCTACGGTTTGCATGAATTTAAGGTAGTGCTAAATGATTAGCCCAGTGAAAGATTAGACATTGCGGCGCGAAGCGCCGCAATGTCTAATCTTTCACTGGGAAGGGGGTAGAACTAAAAAGTATTGGGATTTTTAGGGGTAGAGATGGGTTGCCGTGGTTCGGGTGCGGGTTCGATAGGATTAGGAACTGGCGATGGCGATCGCGTTGGTTCAGTAGAACTAGGAGTGGGTGAAGGAGGGAATCTTGGGGATTCCGTAGCTCTAGGACTATTGGAAGGATCAGCTGATGGGCTAATTGTGGGTGATTCTGTAGGTGTAGCTGTGGCGCTAGGTTTGACTGTAGGTGTTGATGTGGGCGTTTTGGTTGGTGTTGGTTGTGGTTTAGGGGTAACTTTGCGAGTTACCTCTAGATTGTAGGTAGTTTCTTGAGAGCTAGTAGTTTTGATCTTGATGTAGTAAGTTCCAGATTTGGGCAATTTACCTTCCCAATACCCTGTTTTATTATCTTTAGCTGCATTATCTAAGCTGACCTGATCTGCACTTTCAATGGTCATTTGCAAATTGTCGCCATTGGTAAGAGATACGGTCAAAAAGTCGTCTCTTTCTCCAGTAAGGCGAACATTCACAATTTTACCTGCCACAATCTTATCGCTAATAGATTTGCGATTTATGCCTTCGTTATCATTGAGATCAAGCTTGATATTAGTAACAGTTGGATCGCTTGCGGCGCTAGTTGGCGAAGTAATTGCTGTTTCCGTCGGATTGGGTGTAAGACGATTGCGACTAAAAAAGAAGGAAGTAACTGCCCATGAGCCAATCCCTGCAACTAAAATGATCAGAACTCCGACAAACCAGTTCACACCACCACCATTACTAGATTCATTAACGCGATTGGGGTTGCTAGCTCCATAATTGGCAGGATTGCGGTTATTTGCTCCCGCCACTACAGTTCTTTGCGGAATTGTCGCTGCAACATTCGATGGTACTGCCCGCCCGACTGCATAGGTCTTTGCCCCTGAGAAAGAAGCTTGGGCAACCTGTAGAGCCTGCATCACCTCATCTGCCGATCGATAGCGGTTGGTGGGTTTGTAGCTCAGCATTTGATTGATTACTCTCGCAAAGGCAGGGTTAACATTGGTAAACTGTTGCCAATTCCACGCCAGATTGATGCTATCAAATAGTTCTGAGGGTTCCCTTCCCGTCATTAACACGATGGAAGTTACCGCAAGGGCATAGAGATCGCTATTGGCATAGGCATTGCCCGACTGTAATTGTTCTGGTGGTGCATAGCCTGCTTTACCTGCCACTGTTGATGCAGGTATACCCATTTGGGAATTGAGTTTGGCATTAGTTTCTTGGACAACGCCAAAATCAATTAGCACAGGTAAATTGTCCTGCGATCGCAACATCAGGTTTTCAGGAGAAATATCGCGGTGAATGATGTTGTGACTATGCAGATAGCTCAACACTGGCAAAAGCTGCTGCATCAAGGCAAAAATTTCATTTTCGGAAAAGGTTTGACCTGCTTTTAATCGCTCAAGGAGCAAATTGCGATAATTTTTACCTTCTACATAGTCTTGAACTAGGAGTAGCCTTCCCTCTGACTCAAAGGTAGCGCGAAACTCTGGTACTTGGGGATGGCGAATTTGATATAGTACCGTAGCTTCACGCCGAAACAATTCCTTCGCTTTTTCGGATACCTCTAGGGAATCTTGGGGAGGAATAAATTCTTTGAGAACACAGGTTTCGTTAAAGCGCTCTAGGTCTTGCGCTAGATAAGTGCGCCCCATACCACCCTGTCCAATCGTTGAGCGGATAGCATAGCGACCTTTAAGAACAAAACCTTGGGGGAATGGGGGTTGCATTGTTATGTAATTAGTAATCGGTAATTCGTAATTCGTAATTAAAAAATCAATACCTTACTGCCATTGCGCTACCACGAATCAAATATTTGGGGCCTTCAATATCAATGGATGTGCCAACCTTGACCTTTTCATTACCAAATACAACACCATCATTGGTGACTCTAGCGGTAGCTTCAAGGGTGAGGGCTAGGTCAGACTGGGATGTGGACACCGCACGGGGATCATCAAATAAAACTGGAGAACCATCGGCTTTGGCGGCAACAACTTGAGGGGTGGAGATGCTGACTTTTTTAATGGTGACTTCGCCCCGTGGCTGGTTACGAATGATGATATTTACTTTGTCGCCAATCTTGATCAGATTTTGGGGATTAGTTGCACTCAAACCACGTACATTCATGTCTACTTGGACAGTTTTGTTTTCGGCAGATAACATTTGGGCGATCGAACTGCCGCTATTACCGGGGACAACGAATAAGCCGATGAGGACGATCAGGATTGTGGCGATCGCGCCGATGTCCAAAATGCTAAATTTGCCAAATAAACGACCTTGCCGATCTAAAATTGCCATGCGTATTTGCTGAATGTAACGGTTGAAATAGGTTTAAAGGTTAAAAAATTGCGAAGGCGAGTAAACGCCGTCAGCATTACAGTATAAGCGTAAATTGAATTGGTTCAGACATACAAAGTAGGTTTACAAAGTTCACTTTGCCTTTGGTAAAGCGTTCAATAGCTCTTCAGTAATGATTTCGGTCATGATGCTTGATAGTTTGGGCAACAGGATATCGTTAGTGCGGCTCATCGAATCAACTGCAATCTGTGGCAAGACACTAATTGCTTTTTTACCTGTTGAGGATTTGTAAAAACCAATGATATCGCGCAGTTCTGACTCCGTAAAATACTTGTCATAGATAGGATAGGAAACTTGCTCCACCAACTGATTGAGATCAATCTTTTTCAGTACGCGATCGCGATATTTGATCGCCATCCGCGACACGATGTCATTAAATTGTTTCTGTACTTCGGGGCGATCATTACCTAGAGCAGGTACGGTTTTCAAAATTGTTGATACTAGCTTTGGTAATTCTGCCCGTACCATCGCGTCCATAATTTGGTTGGCATTTTTACTTGATTCAGTAATTTCCAACAGTTCTTTAATCAATTCACGCTTTTCTGATGAAATTACAGGTGAGACTGATTCGGTTGGCTTCTTTGTTTCACTACTCTCTTGCGGAACTTGAGCGATCGCCTTATTTAAGCTTAATGATGGCAGTAGTGCCGCAGTTGTCAGTAATGCAGAAATGGTAATGGTTGCAAAAATACGATTTAGCATGGTTGTAGTAAGTAGATGGTGTTTATGTTGGATTGTTGCAAACTAACCCAACTACTGAGATTTGTCGAGATTGTAAGCAAGTTTATCGGCGATCGCTGTTACCCAATTTTCATCCTGTTTTGTATAACTACGGGGGGCATTAGCGCCTAATACCATGACTCCTTTTTCGCCCAGAGGTTGCACGATTACGCCCTGAGTATTTTCGGGTAAATAGTCAAACTCCACTCGTCCAGGATAAAGCTCTAATTTGACCAGATATACAGGCTTTTGGGTTTTCATCACCCTTTGCGCGATCGTGCCAATATTGACTTGTTTGCTTTTGCCTAAAATCCCTCTACGGAGGATAGTTTGGCGATCGTAATAAACAGTGACCACTTTGGTAACTGTGTTAGTTAGCAAAATATGCGAAGCCCAAGCTAATTCTGTCTTAACTGCCTCTGACAACTTTTCTTCAATTTCAAAACCTTCTTCCCCTACTAAAGTTACGGCATCGGGTGGTTTTGGTTGTACTTGCTGCCATAGCAAACCAATCAAAATCAAAACTGCGCTTAATAAAATTCCCAAGGCATCAGCCCGTGACTGACTAGAGGTAAGATTTGCCGTCACCATCCGATTAGCTAATAGCGCCAATCCACCCACTATCCCCACAACAAGGGGCAAATATCGAATCATTGTTACTCCTAATCAACTCCTAAAAACCTAAAATGGATCACTCTGTCATAATGCTGAGTTTGTTGGTAACGCTTAAAGGTAAAGTTTTGAAAGACATTAATTTGAAAGAAATTAGCCTGTAGTTAATCGTTTAATAGCATTTAAGTAGCAGAATCAAAAGCTGTGGCGCACGCGCAGCGTACGTCACAGCTTTTAGCTACTTAAATGGCTAAGGCAACACAAGACTAAGCAAAGAGGAATGTATCATGTATGACTTCATTATTATAGGTGGTGGAATTGTTGGTCTTGCAACGGCAATGACTTTGAGTCAGCAACATCCTCATGCCAAACTGTTGATTTTAGAAAAAGAAAACCAATGGTCGCTACACCAAACAGGCAATAATAGCGGGGTGATTCATTCTGGTATTTACTATAAACCAGATAGTTTTAAAGCTAAATTCTGTCGTGATGGTAATACCTCTATGACGGCGTTTTGCCAGAAATATGATATTGCTCACGAAATATGTGGCAAGGTAATTGTCGCGACCCATCCCCAAGAGTTGCAGTTACTTGAAAATCTGTATCAACGGGGTCTTGCCAATGGACTTAAAGTAACAAAAATCAGTGCTGAAGAAGTTAGAGAAATTGAACCCTATGTAAATTGTGTTGCGGGGCTACGTGTATTTTCTACAGGGATTGTCAACTACCGCCAAGTATGTACCAAGCTAGTCGAACTAATTCAGGATAAAGGGGCTGAAATCTTACTCAATGCTCAAGTTACACAGATCAGAGATATTTCTGGAGGCAAAGAGATTGTTACAAATGCAGGAACTTTTGTAACTCGAATGCTGATCAATTGTGGTGGACTACAAAGCGATCGCCTAGCCAAATTAGATCATGTTGATCCACAGGCACAAATTATTCCTTTTCGTGGCGAATATTACGAGTTAAAGCCAGAAAAGCGCTACTTAGTAAAAACTCTTATTTATCCTGTTCCTAATCCTAATTTTCCTTTTTTAGGTGTTCATTTTACCAAAATGATTGATGGTACTGTCCATGCTGGACCAAATGCCGTCCTTAGCCTCAAACGTGAGGGATATCAAAAAATGGATTTTGATTTTCAAGATGCTGCCGAAATTTTTTCCTATTCTGGATTTTGGAAGCTAGCATCAAAGTATTCGAGAGATGGTATTCAAGAAATCATTCGTTCTTTTAGTAAAGCTGCATTTGTCCATAGTCTTCAGCAACTAATTCCTGAAGTAAAAGCAGAGGATTTAGTCCCAACGCATTCAGGTGTACGTGCCCAAGCCCTCAAACCGAATGGACAATTAGTTGATGATTTTTTAATCATTAAAGATCGAAATTCTGTCCATATTTGTAATGCCCCATCTCCCGCAGCTACTTCTTCCTTAGAAATTGGTAAAGCGATCGTGAAGGAAATCACTTAAACCATAGATATATTCCATCAATATTTTGCAAAATTAGTAGTTTTAATTTCACTTAATAGGTGAGGATGGGCGGCGCTTCGCGCCGCCCATCCTCACCACAATAAATCCTTTCTTTTTTAGGATTATCTAATTTGCTAAGCCAAATATTTGTTTAATTGTTACTTCCATTGCAAGCCTTCCATTAACACTACGCCAAGGGGGCATCATGAGAAGACCTTTGATCACTAAAACAATTCCCCATGCCTTGTACCAAAACTCATTACGTCCCCAATAGGCATTGGCGATCGCCATTGTCACTAGTCCCTTATCTTCTAAAGAATCGGATTTTGCCATAAACAACTTAGCCCTATTGAGATAGAAATCTGATTGCTCTTTATTTTTTAGAAAACAATGACAATTGAATATATTCACTACAATTAAGGCAATTCGTTCTTGACTATCAGTTTTCTGTAATATCTCCAATGATTTCTCAAAGTATGAAAGAGCTTCCTGATAGCGATGCAATTTATAACAATAAATTACACCCAAGTTATTGAGAGTGCAGCTCTCGTAAAACTTATCACCAAATTCACGGACAATACTCAAAGCTTCTTTAGCATAGCAAAGAGCTTGATCATATTTTCTGAGCATACTGTAGCATTGACCCAAATCTTCTAAGGCAAAGTATCTACCACGCTTATCATTGGTTTTGTCGCAAATATCCAGTTGCTGTTGGATAAATATCAATACTTGATCGTATTGACCACGATCAAAATATGCTCTTCTAACATTGGTAAGACAGAAGCTTTCCATTTCTGGATCTTGAAGTTCTTGAGCAATCCCTAACGATTCTTGCAGATAATTCAATCCGTTTTGATGATAATTTTGTTTGTTTCGAGTCAGCCCAAAATTATATAGAGCACATCCCAAACTAGTCAAAGCATAACCTTCTTGTTTTCGATCGCCTATTTTACGAGCAATATCTAACTGTTGCTGAAACAAGGCGATCGCCTCAGAATAATTCTGTCTCATATGTTGGATATCACCCAAACCACCGATCGCTTGTGCTTCTGTTTTGCGGTTATTGACTTGACGAGAGAGTTGTAGTTGCTGTTGATAATAACCCCAAGATTTATCAAAATCACTGAGATTATAAAAAGCTCGTCCCAATCCATTCAGACAGACCAAATCTTGCTCTGGACTTACCTTTCCCAAAAGATCTTGATATAGCCCAATCTGTTCTCGATAGTATCCCCAAATTCTTAACTGATCGTGTAATTCCTTTGATATTGGGCAAAATGATAGAATCTGTCCTGCCTTTTGCCATTCTGACATTTCGCAAAGATGATGAAAAGCTTGTAAATAGCGATCCACTCTTTCGAGATTTTTTGCTTGCTCTGGTGGCTCATCCTCAACGGTCAAGAAATAGGCGATCGCATTATAAGCATTAAGGCGATCGAGAGGAACAAGCCTTGTATCAATTTCTAAAGCAGCATAAAGTTTCTGTCCTGCGGTCAAATTCATAATGAGCCTCTATCCAAATTCGGCAAATAACTCTTGACGATGTTCTAGAGCCACACTCCGAATCAAGTTGTGCATTCCTAGAAGGCGGCGATCATTATGGTTAATGGATGTCTCCACTAAAAAACGTCCAAACAAATCCTCTAATACTTGTAGTTGTCGCTCTTTACTATAAACCTCATTCCTTAAGCGTTGGATATAGCTATCTAGCTGCAATAACCAACCACTCTCCTGCACAGGACGACGATAGATTGCTGCTACACAAATCAAGAGATAGGCATCTGCATTTTGTCGTTTCAACCGTTTAAAAACCTCATCGAGCCTACGCCGATAAACCTTCATCCAAATTCTACGTGTCAATTTATGTAATTTCCAATCATCATTCGCACTTTCTAATTTAGCCCCCGCCTCAGCTTCAGCCAAATGCTTTTCAACTAACTCGATTTCCTCTCCTACATTTCCCCAAAAAGCACGAGCATTACTAGCAAAAGACTCAACGATTTCGCCACTCAATACTCTGAGCATCAATGGATGTCCATGATATATTTTTCCGATTCGCATCAAGATTGGTCTATCTGCTGATGTCAAACTCATGTCCAAACCAACTTTCTCAAATAGAGCAACTTGTTCATCATCAAGTAACCCATGCAAAATCTCACGATGATAGATATTAGGATAGCGCGAAGCTAAACTTTGGATTTTAGTTGGAAGATCTTGAGAAGTGATAATCAATGTGCTTTGAGAAGAGGCGATCGCTAAAAAATATGCAAAAAATTTTGTCCACCATTCATCCTCAAAATCCCCCCAGCCATCTTCATTTTCGGTTAATAGTGCTTCTAGAGAGTCAACTAAAACTAGAATACGCTCCTCTCGCAACTGATTCATCAATCTCTTTAATATTGCCATTGGTTGTTTATCTTCGAGTAATAGACTCTCACCTAATTCTTCTAACCAACGACTTGCTACTCCCACAAAGTCCCTTGGATGATCATCGCTATCAAAATTCACCCGCAAAATTTTGCCAAATCGTGATTGAATGTCATCAGCAATTTTTTCAGCTAAAGCCGTCTTCCCAATCCCCGTAATCCCTAGTAATAGAAGTAATCGACAGTTATTACGAATTTTCTTGGTTAAGTCGCTCACTAATTTTTTGCGCCCCACCCAGCGATCATCATAAACACTCCAATCGGCAATCGCTACAGGTAAAAGCTCAAAAATTGTGTCCCACTTTTCACGCCAGTTCGGGATCTTTAACACATCACAGTAAGTCTCAGCAGTCTCTCGCTTTACCCCGTCACCATTGTAGAAATTGGTAAAAGTCTGGCGACGAATACATTTTCTATGTATTTCGCAAAACCAATTAATTGAATCGTAGTCTTTTAATGCTTCTTTAACTAGCTGATGTCCGATTTTTGTTAGTCTAAAAAGCTTTTGCCTGTTTCTTACCGTCACTCGTCTATACCTATTAACCGACTATTTTCACTTAGCTGTATATTTCAGCACAAATTGATGTAACTAAGCAAATCATAAATGACTAGCTGTTAAGCGTGCAATCAACCGCACAAATAACGTACAAATCAGGATGGTTTTCTAGTGACTTAAGGGATTTTTAGATCGTATATTCTCAATATTTACTGAGTAAATAAAAATGAGAAGATTTACAAGTTTATATACAATGGGCAAATGGCTAATTAAGCCGCTCATTTTACTAGGAACTCTAAATGTAGGGTTTACTCTTTTAAAATCAGATAGTGTCAACGCTGGGAATCTTTACAACAATTGGAACTATGCATCTGACCCAAGCTATGACAGTCTCGCTGTTGGGAATTCTAGTATATTTAATCTCGGTGGAACAGCAGTCAAAGTAGATAACAGCTATGTTTGGGTTGCCATCAATGGAAATCTTCCCATCAATGGCTTATTTACAGGGCCATATTATGGAGGTTATCAAGTTTCTAATCAAAACATTGGATATGGTGATTTTTTCTTTGATTTTGGTAATAGCAACTTTGTGAACGCTAGCAATTCATCAAGTCTATTTGCGATTAAGTTTGCAGCAAACAATGACTCTGCTGCTGCCGCGCTAGGCATCTATGCTAATGTTCGAGCAAAAAGTGTCGTAGGCTCAAATGCGGGTTACTGGAATCCAGATTCTAACCGTAACACAGTAAAAGCTAGAACAGGTCTTGATCCAACAACTGGTGAATTTGCTTGGAATGACCCTTACTATAGCTATCCATCCAGTAGTTTCTTTTATCCGAATGTGATTGCTTCGGGCAATAAAATTGGTGATATCAATCTACTCAATGCTTCAGAATTAGCAAATGCAGGTTTTGAAGGAAGTAATTTCGGATTTTCCGGAAGTAATACATTTGGATT
This sequence comes from Pseudanabaena sp. Chao 1811, assembly GCF_027942295.1. Classification (NCBI taxonomy): domain Bacteria; kingdom Bacillati; phylum Cyanobacteriota; class Cyanophyceae; order Pseudanabaenales; family Pseudanabaenaceae; genus Pseudanabaena; species Pseudanabaena sp. Chao 1811. Next base: position 3,615,251 of record NZ_CP101416.1, on the reverse strand, counting down.
TAAATTTGATCGAAATTTAGTTCCAGATGGTAATTATGTTGCTACTTTAATTTTGGAGTGTCTCAATGATATGACTGGATTAAGAGGCTCTAAAATGCCTCCAGAAGTTATTGTCAATCCTCCTATTGATTCTAAGCCAGCACCTGTCCCCGGAATGCTGATTGGTATGTTTGTAGCCTCAGGTGTTTTAGGGAAACGTGCTTTCAAGAAAAAAGCTGCTAAGGCTAGCTAAAAGAACTAAAGTACTGTCAGCATAAAAAAGAATGACCGCTATTTAATCAAGTTAAGTAGGGTCATTCTTTTTTTGACAAATCTCAATACATAATCCCTTTTTACCTAAAGATTAAGTACTTGGGCGCAATTAAATATAAAACCCAAAAAGCTGTGGCGCATGCTGCGCGTGCACCACAGCTTTTTGGGTTTTAATTATGACCAGCTACTTAGATGTTATGGAGCCAATAAGTTAGAGGTGTGCGGCGAAGTCGGGCACTGGTCAGTTAACCCGTGAGAGAAGTAAAGCCTCGTAATGAGAGCAACTCCAACATGGAAAGCGGACGATGATATAGACCAATCGCCATAGCTGGAGTCTTATTCTTGCCTAAGCCCGCATGAGGTCTTACCCCTTTTTAGGACGACTGCGACGGGAAGTTGAGACTGTCAAACAATTGTATCCCAACGCGCATTATCAAGGTTTAGCCGATGGTGCTCCCGAAAACTGGGCTTTTCTGAATACTGTAACCGATACCCAAACATTGGACTTTTACCATGCCACCCAGTACTTAGACAAAGCAGCTAAGGCGATTTATCCACGCGATGAACAGGCTCAAAAAGCTTGGATGGATAATCGTTGTCACAGCCTTAAACATGAAGTTGGTGCAGCATCAAGGATACTCACAGAAATGCAAACTATTCAACCCAAGCGTGTTTCTCAATCGATTCTTCAAGGGCTTCAAGATGCTATTACTTATTTTCGCAATCATCATCACCAGATGCTCTATATTGAAGCCATTTCCTCCAATCTACCCATCGGCTCGGGGATCACCGAAGCTGCTTGCAAAGTTATTATCAAGGCTCGACTGGGCTGTTCTGGCATGAAATGGAAAGATTGGGGTGCTTCTGTAGTTTTGAGCCTTAGATCTTTGTCTTATACCAAGGGGCGTTGGCAGCAATTCTGGTCTAAAATCAATCGTTATGGTTTCTCTCTCTAATTGCTACATCAAATTTTGGTCACACCCTTTATTTTAACCCTCACTCCTTTACTGACCAGTGCCGCGAAGTCGCACACCTCTAACTTATTGGCTTAGGTTTCTAGAGTTTCTAGATTTGGTAGCTTTAGAAGATATTTAATATAGAATCTGAATTCATGATTATAAATATGCTGCTTTCACATTAGAGTTTCCATAAAATATCTATGCTCCCTAGCGATCTCTTGATGCACCGAATGAATGGCGAAACTGTCATTCCCAAAAGATTGAAATTGGATGATCAGCATCAGGCGATCGCTACGGAATTAATTGCTATTTTTGAAAGTTGCAAGGGGCAGCCTCAGAGTGAACTCGATCGCCAATTGCAAGAACTAGAAGGTGACACGCCCGATTATCGCGTGAAGAGGGGATTAGCGCATATTCTCAAATCCAGCTTTAGCACCTTTGAAATTATTAGTCCATTAGAACCGCAGGAATTGCGCCGCCGCGTCTTTGAACTTTCGGCTCAAGTCATTCCTAGTCAACAAGCTACTAGCGAAATGTTAGCAAAGCTTGCAGATAAGCTCACTCAAGAACTTAATCGCGAAGTGCTACCTTCTCAAATCACCCAAGGACTTTATGCAGATCTCATGGAGAATCGGATTCTAACGCAATTTGATACGCCAACTACTGAAGACCTCATCCATCGCTATAATCTCTCGCAAGTACAAGGTATTTTTTATCGCGCTAGTCACATGACGCTGAATGTGCATCGCAATGACCCTGGGGAATATAAGCTGCTCTTTCGCTATCTCAAGCTATTTCAATTAATGTCCTATATCGAAGGGGATGTGGATTATGGCTTTACGATTACTGTGGATGGTGCGACCAGTTTATTTGGCACAAGTACACGCTATGGACTAGCGATCGCTAAGCTTCTCCCTGCTTTACTCCATGTCACAAAATGGAGTCTGCAAGCCACGCTCGTTGAAAAAGATACCTATTCTAAACAAAAGCGTAAAGGTTTATTTACCCTTGATTCGGAATGTGGGTTAGTTAGCCATTATCCTGCGGGGAAAATGTATGATAGTGCGCTTGAGGCATCCTTTGCGGAGAAATGGGCAGATTTAAAAACGGAGTGGAAATTAGAAAGAGAAGTGGATTTAATTCCGATTCCTGGAAGCGTGATGATTCCTGATTTTCGGTTAGTGCATCCTGACGGACGCAGTTATTTATTAGAGATTGTTGGCTATTGGCGACCTGAATATTTACGTAAAAAGTTTTCGCAAGTACGACAGGCTAATTGTGAAAATTTGATTTTGGCAATTTCCGAGCGGCTAAATCTCGAAAAAGCGGGTGTGAAGGTAAGCGATACTCCAGCATTAACAGTTTGGTTCAAAGACAAGCTGTTACCAAAGTCAGTTTTGCAAGTAATTCCATCAGAAAGCTAGCCTAAATCAAAGAAAACAATTTTTTGCTGGATTTTGCCTATTTCTAGTCATAAATGACAGGTGACAGATCTCTTTGATAAATGTACATTATTCAAAGAGTTTTTTGGTTTTGACTATGACTCATGTTTCTGATGCTTCCGCTCCCATTTTGTTGCTGTCAGCATCTAAGGCTCGCTCGTTTGGTATTGCCACCCAGAGTAGTTCTTGCAGTGAAGGAGATCGCCAAAATTATTCCGAATTTTTTACAGTTTGGTTGATGCTCTGCTCAAGGCTTGATGCACTGAGCCACGATTGGAATGTGAGTTTCTCCGATCCTGTGGCGGTGTCGGACTACATCACGATGCGTTGTTCGCTGACGATTGATCGCGTTACCCGTGAGGCGACAGGCAGTGATAAAGGCTGTTTGATTCAGGTAGGCGAGGCAACCATCGGAGTCCATGCCCCCGAACGCGCAATGCTTAATTCCTTTTGCAATGCTGCTGCTCAATTTGGCGTGCTGTTGCCCTTTGCAAGGCTACGCACCAAGAAACCTCCAGACAACCGCGAAGATTTGATGGAAGTGGTCAAGATCCTGCGTCAGATGCAACGCAAGCACAAAAGCTTTATGGTGTTTGGTTGGAATTTGCAACCCTTTGCAAATTCAGCAAATAGTTCAGCTAACACCTCAGCGAAAGGCTCCGCAAAGTCTCAACGCGATCGCCAAGCATAGTTTGGTTTTACCGCCAAAGGCGGTAAAACCAAACACTAGCCTGATAGAGTTTGAGGAAGGTTGCCTAGAAATTCAGGTATTGCGACATCGCTAACTGTTTCCTAAAAACTGGTTGTGATGGTGCAGCTACGGTGCGCCATCACAATCAGTTTTTATAGTGTAATGACTATTATTTTTAAAAAAATCATAGTATTCAATCTATAATATGGCTTGTATAAACTAATAACAAACTCAATAGCTCATTGAGAGCTTCTTAGAAGCTGTAAAACCCTGATTCTAGTTCGATTTCTTTGCTATAGAGAGAGAAAACAAGAAATTAGAGGGGCTTCAAGTTTTGCTATACAATTGCCATAGAAACAACACATAAATTAAGTATGGATACAGCAAGTCTCAATGCTCTACTCAATAGTGGCGCGATCTTGCCAGAACTCATTGTCATTGGGACATTGGTACTCGTGCTAGTCGTCGATCTGATTGCATCAGGGCGCAAGTCGGCAAATGTTCTTCCTAATATTGCGATCGCTGGTTTAGTCGCATCCACAGCCGCCCTTGTGTGGCAATGGACGGGCTTAGAAAATCCGATCGCCTTTTTGGGCAGTTTTAATAGTGACAAACTCAGCATTATTTTTCGCGCCATTATTGCCCTATCGGCTCTATTTACGATCCTCGTTTCGATCCGTTATCTAGAGCAGTCAGGCGTAGTAGTTGGCGAGTATCTAGTCATTTTGCTCAGTGCTACCCTCGGCGGCATGTTCCTCACTGGCTCCGACGAAATGGTGATGGTATTTGTCTCCCTTGAAACCCTGAGTATTTCGTCTTACTTGCTGTCGGGTTACACCAAACGCGATCCACGCTCCAATGAAGCGGCACTCAAATATTTATTAGTCGGTGCGGCAAGCTCGGCGATTTTCCTTTACGGGATGTCCTTGCTCTACGGACTTTCGGGCGGCGAAACCTCTTTATCCGCGATCGCCTCAAAGATTACCGTTAGCAACACGGCTCTAATCATCTCAATGGTATTTGTGATTGCGGGCGTTTCCTTTAAGCTCTCCGCAGTACCTTTCCACCAATGGACTCCTGACGTTTACGAAGGTTCACCAACGCCTGTAGTTGCCTTTTTATCGATTGGCTCTAAAGTCGCTGGGTTTGGTCTAGCGCTCAGATTTTTGATTACTGCGTTTCCTCTGGCTTCTCTCCAATGGCATTACGTCTTTGTCGTATTGACCGTTTTGAGTATGGTCTTGGGCAACGTGGTAGCGATCGCCCAAACCAGCATGAAGCGGATGTTGGCTTACTCCTCTATCGGTCAAGCAGGTTTTGTGATGCTCGGCATGGCGATCGATTCCGAAGCAGGTTACGCCAGCATGGTGTTTTACTTGATCCTGTATCTGTTCATGAACATGGGAGCATTCGCTTGCATGATTCTGTTTGCTTCCCGCACAGGAACTGATCAAATCAGTGAATACAGTGGCTTATACCAAAAAGATCCTTTGCTGACCCTCGCTTTGAGTGTATGTCTCCTCTCCCTCGGTGGTATTCCTCCCCTCGCTGGTTTCTTTGGTAAGCTCTACATTTTCTGGGCAGGTTGGCAAGCTCAAGCCTACGGATTGGTCTTACTGGCTCTAGTCATGAGTGTGGTTTCTCTCTACTACTATATCCGCGTCGTTAAGATGATGGTAGTTAAGGAGCCTCAAGAAATGTCTGCTTCTGTCAAGAACTATCCAGCAATTACATGGACTCAAGTAGGTATGAAGCCTCTCCAAGCTGCGATCGTCTTTACGCTGATCTTCACAGCGATCGCTGGTATTGCTTCTAACCCTCTCTTCTCCCTCTCAAATCAAGCCGTAAAAGAAACCCAGTTTCTTCAAGCTAAAGCACCAAATGCAAAATCAGTAGCAGTCTTACCAACAACTGCACAATAAAAAAAGGGGCGCTAAGCGCCCCTTTTTTTTGCTAATTTTTTGATTGTTTTATCGTCTATAGAAATCCTAAATGAGTTGAGATCTGATATATCCCGAATCCAATCCCAAAACATCTTTGGTATCTCGATGCTTACTTCGAGATCCATTTGTACCGATACACTTCTCTTGAATTCTCTTGCATCTCAATTTACCTCGATAAATTCTTGCAGTTCTTTTGATATTACCTTCTTCTCTAAAAATTTTTTTCTAACTTCTACTTTCTCACAAATCATTTTAGGACTGCTATATAGCTAATTGCGATCGCCTATGCGCTTAACCAATAGGAGATCGCAATGGCACTCATGGCTATTTACCAAGATGAAATAGTTGACGGAGAAAAGCACCTAAACCAGCAAGGACGATTACCGCAGCTAGAGAGTAGCTGATTGGGCTTAATAGGCTAACCATTGTAGTTGATTGATTAGAGAGGTTAGCAGGTTGGCTGGTGACTTGTTGCGTTTCCATGTGTTTGTTTGATTGGGTACATTTTTAGATTGACATTAACCATCACAAATCAAGTCCACAGTATGATGTAAGGGTTATGTGTAGCAACGAAAGAGATAGCTTGAACGATTTAATCTCGGTTGATAAGGTCTAGATGTTTAGTAACTTTGTCTAGTGTCTTTGAATTACCCTGTTGGTCAACTTCCGTTAAGGCTTTTTCTGCCCGTTCGGTTCCTTGAGATTTGGCTTTAATTTTGTCACTCATATTTTTTACTATGCTGATCGCTCCACCGACTGTTTTCTTCCCAAGTTCTCCAGCACCAGATTTAACAAATTCGTTAAAGAATAGTTCGATAACCTTAGGCGTTACGATCACTGTTAGGGGTTCCATACTTAATCCTCTTGTGGTGTTCACGTTTTAAGTACTATCATTTATTTACAATATAACAAACTTTAAAAATAATCAATAAATAAATTATACTCTTATGTATCAAAGGCTCATAGAATCCTTTTTCTCAGTGTTATCAAAGCGATGACTGTTTGATCGCAATTGCATCTGCCAAGGCGGTTTGCCCCCATTTAGCTTTTAAAGGCTTTGATGCAAGCCTTTAAAAGCTAAGCCATACGCTTCTTTAGAATTATCTTCCCCTCAGGGGGACAAATAAATTTCTCAAAACTGGTTAGGTCACTCATAATTAATTACTTTTGTATTTGGATTTAAGTTGACATGGGATTACCATATCACATACATTATTATAAGAAACAGTAATTATAAAAACAAAGGTAGATTAATATCGAGATCAAGCATTACCGACCACTTTTCTTACATTGGAAACCGTCTCTTTAAGTCTATTGAAGATATATTGAACCGCTTCAACCTGTTCTTCTGGACTCAAAAAATCAACAAGGTTTTTTGCGGTAAGGTTCTCCTTTGATAAATTTTGACGCTCTAACTTAGCCGAAAACGTCTCAAATGAATCTCCAGATTCTAAAAAGTTGTAAAGTTCTTGAAGGCTCCATTTTGAACTTTTAGTTTTTTTTAGGTACTTGACGATTAAAGCGTCAGTGTCCTTGCTTGTCATCCTAGAATCTTTTTTTTCAGGATTCAAGTATCCAGAAAGCGCCGACTGTTTAATTCCAATTTCATCTGCCAAGGCGGTCTGTCCACCCTGAGTTGGGAAGTCTAGCGTTAAAGCCTTTAAAAGCTCAGCCATACGTTTCTTTAGAATCATCTCCCCTTCTGGTGTTTCAAATAAGTTCTCAAAACTGGTTAGGTCACCCATATTAATTTTTTTCTATTTGGGCTTAAGTTAATACAGGTTTATTGTATCATATGAATGATTATATTTAATTAACAATAAAAACTGATTTTATAAGTATTGCAATGTAAGTTTTACCTTGTTCTACGAATCAAAACTTACATGAAGTGGAATGTCTGAAGACTTACTGTTATGTGCGTTGTGAGACAATACAAGAGATTAAGGGAAGTCTGCTGATGCCAAGTAAAAAGGTAAAAGGTGATTTGGTCTCTTGAAGTTGAGTTTAGAGATGTAGAATAAAATTCGGTAGATTTGGATGATTAGACCTATTATTCAATTACCGACAACCCTAGAACAACTGATTACAACATTACAAAAACTACATCCTAGCAATCGCGCAAAAGTAGCTAAAGCTCCCATCTAAATGGAACTATAAATGGAACTAAAATTAGATCTCAAGAATTTAATAACAGCCCCTGAGATTATGAACAAAATTAAAGCTGTCCGTCAGCACGCAGAAATAAACATTACATTAATTCTTTCTTAAATTATTGGATAGCGATCGCTTAAACCGCCAGAAATCAACAAGTAAATCGCACCTGAAGACTAGCTTTATACAAACTTAGATCGCGATCGCGGTTATCATCAGTGATAATTTCTGGAAAGGAGTAAGCATTCGATGTCCGCAGTCAATCAGCAAGAAGTTTTAGCAAGCTTTAAGGTATTGGTAAGCATGGCAAAAGCCGACGGCAAACTGCTCGAAGAAGAGTTCGCCAGTCTCGCCGACACTTTTGAAGAAATTCATCTCCCTGAAGGAGTTACCGTCGATCGCCTATTGAACGAAGAAGACGAACCCATCGACACATTACTTTCGCAAATCACCAGCGAAATCGCACAGGAAATGGTCTACCAGTCAGCCTACGCAATGGCAAATATCGATGGAGACTGTAGTTCTGAAGAACAAGAACTTTTAGACAAAATTGGTACAACCTTTACCAGTTCTAAACTATGGGGGAAACAAGAATGGCTGGAAACCCTAGAACGTCGCTCCACGCGATCATCAATCTCTGAGCAAGTGCGCCAAATTGATGATCCCGACAAACGCGCGATCGAAGTGGAGAACGCCATTACCGATACCTGTTTCCTCAATGCCGTGCTAGGCGCATTTCCCTTACCGGGGATCGCGATCGCCTTCGATATGTTGATCTATTGGAACCAACTCGACCTCGCTCAAACCATCGGTCAAAGCTGGGGCTACGATCGCGACAATGAAAACCTTCGCAAGGCACTCTTTGGCAGCTTGGGGATCACAGGAACCCGCATCGCCGTTAGCAATCTAGCCAAGCTTGTTCCCGTCTTTGGCATGGTCGTCGGCGCAACCACTGCCTATGCCAGTACATGGGCACTCGGTAAAGTTGCTAACGAATATTTTGCCTCAGGTGGTGAAATGGATGCCTTTAGCCTCCGCCAAGCCTTCAAGCAAGCTAAAAAAGAGGGTGAAGCAATTTACAAAACTAAAGCCGAAGAAATTGCCGAGAAGAAACAAGCGATCGAGCCTCAAGTGCAATTGCTCAATGAGGAACTAAAGGCAGGTAACATTACCCCTGATGAATATCAAGCGAAGTTGAAAGAACTTCTCTAATTAGTTGCCCCCTAATCCCCAATTCTGGGGGAACAAGAAAATAATTTTTTTCAAAGTCCCCCAGAATTGGGGGATTTAGGGGGCTTGGTAAATCTAAACGAAAATAGAGAGCCTTGTTGGTACAACGCAATTCTTTAAAGATGAGCAGGTAGGAGAGAAATCGATACAATCACCACGAAGATTATTGCCGAAATGGTTTCAACGATCGCCACATTTTGAATTCGCGTGGTCTGATACCATTCGCGCAGTCCTAAAATCAATCCAAACTTAAGTAGTGCTACTCCAAAAGCTAAAGCTGAGAATGCGTTCAGCCAATCGTAATACCAAAGTCCTGCAATAACGAAACTCGCGATCGCATGATAAATCAAACTCGGCATCAAGGAAGCAGTTTTCGGTTTACGCAGCTTTACCGTAAAAATCGCACTGCTAAAAAAGAGCGTATTTAATAGCCACAATCCCAATACAGAAATAGTGATCGTGTCGCTAGCGACAGCATTAGCAAAGGGTGCAGCAAGACAAACGGCAGCAAAGGTGAGGATTTCATTAGCGATCGCTTTTTGCTGACGATAGAAAACAGCGATCGCATCAATCACGAGGGTAGCGATCGCGCCCAAATATAGCCATAGCAACACAGGCGTTTGCAGATACAGATAAATTGCAATCCCTAATGAGATGCCACCATAAATGCCACCCCACACTAAAAAGCGTGGCTTCCAACTCCGTCTCTGTCTAATTTGCAATACCAGTGGATGTTCTGCCTGAAATCCCGCAAAGGTACAAATTAGAGCAAGCGTAGTGTTAAGCGTCCATTGTTGCGCTAATGCTGCTCCTGTGAGAAATGAGCCAAATAGAACAATATAAACTCCATGCTCAGGGGAAAAGGTGAGACGATACCAATGAGAATGGGAATTGTGAGTTGGTTCGCTTAGAGAGACAGCATCGGCGGAATTAGAGTTAGTAGGAGAAATTGTCATAGGGCAAACTCCATAATCAATCAGGAAAATTGAGAATTAGTCTTTTAATCATGCCCATCTAAAAACCACCAACACGAATACCTGCGCCTAAAATCACGAATAAAACAGCTAAGGTAGTAACTCCGATAATGTGATAAGCCAAGGAATTCAAAGTTTCTTTCGTAAGATTGGGAATAATGAAAAAACGCGCATGAATTGCTAATGCGATCGTTCCTAATAATAGAAGTAACTTAATACCGATGTAAGTAGATAGATAGGAATCAAAGGCAAAAAAGTTTTGGAAGTTCGGGAAATAAGTCCATGTCAGCCATAGCCCTGTAGTCACCTGCAACAACAGAGCCGTCAGTCCAAATCCTTCAAAATGTTCTTCAAATTGATGAATGCGATCGGGATCTTGGTGTTTGAGTGCTTGAGGTAGAACAGTTGCCGCTAGCACCAGATGCCCGCCTGTCCAGACAGTGGCTCCCAAAATATGCAAAACAACTAAAATTTTAAATAACATTGGAATACCTTATATCAAGATTTGTTGACTTATGGACGCAGCATTGGTGATCACCCTAAAATTTAGTAAAAATAAATACAAAAATAATTATATTTTTATGCAGTTGCTTTGGGCTTTGACAACTAACAATTAATTTAAAAAACTTTCATCAAGGGGCGCAAACTATGAATACAGGGATTGATTGGGATGAAGTATTTGAATATCTACCTAGAACCATAGTAGAACTCAAAGCGAAACCAGATGTTTTATACGAGATTGATTGGTATGAGGCAACGATGGTTCCGCCAATCTGGTTAGTAGGTGATCCGCGTCCTCGTTATCCTCACGAATTGCGAATTGTGTCACGCCTAAAATTACAAGCTTGTGATTTAATGTTTTGTGATTTACAGGCGAGACCTGCCTTAATCGCTTAGTCTCTAATTAGCTTTGGATTGCTCCTGAGCGATCGCCTTAGGAAACAGCACATTGTTTTCCTTGTGAATATGTTGGTGCATATCCTGCTCAAAATTCAACAATCCATCCAGCATGGCTCGATAGGTATTGCAAGCCCAGTCAGGGGGAGTGTAATTTTCAGTGAGTTGACGCAGTTGACCCAGCGCAACGCCTGTATCATCATGTTCAAATTCCATTTGACGCACAGGATTAGCGATCGTGCCACAGTGGAATTGTGGAGTTGTGGCACTAGCTTCTAACTGACGAATCATTGGGAATAAAATCCGTTCTTCTTTCTGCAAATGTGTTGCTAGTTCTTGGGATACCGCTAAAAAGATATCCTTTATTTGATGTAGACGTGGTTCCCGATCGCCATGTACCGCCGCAACTTTTGTGACCATTCGTTCTAAACGAGGAAGTTCTGTGTGGAGGTAAGCATGGTGGGTTTGCTCGATGTGATCAGCTAGTTCCGTTAGAGATAAAGTTGTGATGTTTAGCTCTGGTTCCTGACTTACAGTAGCGATCGCTTCTAACTGTGTGAGAAATACTTGAGGATCAATCCCTTGTTTACGACATGCTTCATCAAGTGTTTTCTTGCCACCACAGCAATAGTCAACCTTGGCTTGCTCAAACAACCGTGAAAGGGAAGGGCGATCTCGAACGATGTCACCTACGGTGTCACTAATTTGAAAAGTGGTCATATCTTTTATCTCCTTTTTATCTGTGCCAAGATTTCGGCTCCGCCGAAATCTTGGCAAATATTTAGCCATTCAAAACATCTTTCTTATGTTGTGGAGCCGCCGCTACTGCTGCCACTTCTGCCAAGAGTTCATCGGAAACTCCCATCTCCTTGAGCGTAATCATTAAGTCTTCGGCAACCGCATCAAAGTGACTGCTGTTTAAGCCCTGCTTTTCCACTAGCTCCTTGTGAGCTTCGCGCATATAGCGACCATCGTATTTATCCGTACCACCGAAGGCGTAGGTGAGAAAGGCTTTTTGGTGCGATCGCTGTTTTGCCATATCGGTATCCGCAAAAAAGTGTTTGATGCGATCGTCTTGCAATACTCTTTCATAGAATCGATCTACTGCTAGGTCAACAGCCTCAGCACCGCCAAGTTTTTCAAACAATGTTGTCATGGAATTTCCTTTTGTCTTGTGAGGACAGCATAGGAGAATATCCACTAAAATCCTTTGATTTAAGTCAAAACTGCAAATAAAGTTGCCCCGCAGATATAGCAATCCTAAAATGGTTTGTGGAAGCGCACCCCAAAGGGGTGCGCTTCCACAAACCTAGAAATCCACAAATGATTTAGGACTGCTATATCTTGTGATTTTTGAGAGAATAGATGTCAATCACCTGTAAAAATCGCTGGCGATCACATTGAGGCAGATAGTGCATAAATCCGAATTAAGTAACTGGTTACAAACAACTCTAATTTTTCAAGGATTATCTCTAGAGCAGCTTGAGCCACTAGTCCAAATTTCGCAACTGCAAAAGTTTCAAAAGGGAGAAATGATCTTTATCCAAGACAGTGAAGCAACGGGATTTTTTGTGGTGCAAGAGGGGAGAGTCAAGGTATTTAAAATGGCATCTAACGGTAAAGAACAAATCATGCATTTGCTAGGTGTGCGCGATTACTTTGCCGAAGTCCCTGCCCTCGATGGAAAATGTTTCCCCGCATCCGCAATCGCTTTGGAATATACAGAGTTAATCTTTTTCCCTCGATTAGCTTTTCTAGCATTGCTCCATCAATATCCTGCGATCACCATTAATATGCTGATGAGTCTGGCTACACATTCGCGCAAACTGGCGCATATGGTCGAGGAATTGTCATGCAAAGATGTACCGCAAAGATTAGCTTCTTACCTATTAGATTTAAGCGATCGCCACCATCAATCGAATATCATCACTTTAGATGTCACGAAAACTCAACTAGCCGCAAGATTAGGAACAATTCCCGCAACTCTATCAAGGGCTTTGTATCGGCTCAATAGTGAAGGCTTAATCGCTATCAATGGCTCACAGATAGAGTTACTAGATCGTGATCGCTTACAAGAAACTAGCGATTAATTCTAGACAAGGGGCTTAAGCCCCTTGTCTAAGGTAAAAATCAAGCATCAAAAATCGATCTAACTAAACTCTTCACGACCCATACATCAATATCATCGGTTCTGACGGCTTCAGCGATTTGATGGGCGCGATCTAAATCTGCGGCGATCGCAAACATCGTTGAGCCAGAACCTGACATCATTGCACCGAGACATTCCTGTTCCAGCAATTTATTTTTTAGATCTACAAGTTCAGGATACTCAGGCAATACCGCCCGTTCTAAATCGTTATACAGCAACCGCCCGATTTTTGTGGGTGTAGATTCTTCAGCCGCCGCGATCGCCGCCACCATGTGACTAGAGAGCGCCTCATGTTTAGCAGGATTGTTCGCTAGCAAACCCTGTGATCGGAAGGTTTGATATGCCCAGACGGTGGAGATCGAAATATGACGAGGTTTGCAAATTACGAGAACCAAATCCTTGAGATCAGGTAATGGCGATAAAATCTCTCCACGACCTGTCGCTAAAGCTGTACCACCAACTACACAAAAGGGAATGTCAGAACCTAACTGCGCCGCAAGCTCGCAAATCTGTGACTGGGTAAGTCCTAAATTCCACAGGCGATCAATTCCCACTAAAACCGCCGCCGCATTTGCCGATCCCCCAGCTAAACCAGCTCCCATCGGAATTTGTTTGTCGATCGCAATCTCGACTCCCCCAATTTCTGGAAAGTTACTCTGCATCAAGGCAGCAGCTTTATAAGCAAGGTTACTGCGATCACAAGGTACTTCAGGATTAGTACAAGTTACTTGAATATCATCTATACCAATTTTCCGAATATCGACGCGATCGCATAGATCGATACTCTGCAAGATCATCACCAAATCGTGATATCCATCAGGTCGATTGCCCGTAATCTCTAGGTAAAGATTAATTTTTGCCGCAGCCTTGAGAGAAATACGCGAGGTCATTGGGAAAAAGTGCGTTTGTAGATATGTTGGAGATTTTTTTGATCCGTATCAGAACCAATGCGACGTAGCGATCGCATCTGATTTTCAACCATGAGCTTAGCATCTGCTCGCGAGACAGGCTCAAATTGAATACCTTCAGGACTATTGGTAATCAGAAAGAATAACCTTTGTGCGTAGAGCGTAGTAAATAAACTACGAAACTCATCGACCCTACATAGGCGAGATAGCAAGCCAAAAGTAGGATGATTTAGATAATGTTCGGACATTGGGCGGGCTTGGGAATGTAATAAATTAATGTTCTTGGAGAGTTATCCGAGGAAAAGCACAAGATTTTATCTAAGCACAAAATCCTTTTGAAGAAATGAATTTTTTCTGTATCGTATACAACACCAGTTTAATGAAATCATCATAACTGAGCTTTTAAGAAAAATTTTAAAAATCCCTAGAAATTTGATTGCACAACCTATTCGATAGCATTGCAATTACCATTTTGATATGGTTTGTGCGATTAATCAGTAATTGTTATCAAACCTTAATGCCTTGTGCGCTGGGATCAGTTAACTCCAAAAATTTTTCAAATTTTTCAAGATTATGATTGACAACCCTATTGCTAAACCTTGGCAAACCCTTGAGGAACAAGACTTGTATCAATATTGAAGCTGTCTTTTCGCAAAGCCTTTTTATTAATTTTTGATTAACTTCAAGTGGATTATGAACAAAATTTTAGGTATCCTGATTAATTGCTGCTTAATTCTTGTGGCGATCCTTTGCATGACATCGAATCCAGCGATCGCCGCAGAACGTCGTCCCGTGATTCCAGCCAATGGTCAACCGATTCTCAGTGGTAATATGCACGGCTCTGATTGGATCTCAGCTTCCCGTGATTCTAAACAGGCTTATTGCGAAGAAGCCTTTGCCGCCTTCCGTGGTTCGGCTGCCCAAAGCTATATCATCAGTCACAATATCCAAAGCCTTAGCCCAGAAGGATTATGCGATCGCATGGATCAGTACTACAGTCTCGAAGAATATCTTGATGATCGCTTGGGATCGGCTGCCGCGATCGCGCCAATTCTATTTGCTGATACCCCTCTTGGCACTAAATACTAAGCTTGATCATAAGCTGCAACCATCTCGCAACTAGAGGAACAATAGTTTTCTACAACCTGTCTGTTTAGCTACAACTTATCTCTAGGTATAAGTGTGGCGCAAGCGACAGAGGAAATTATCCATATCCGTATAATTACTCATTAGATATGTTTATGGGTATACAAAAATACACATAACATAGGCTAGAATCTGAGTCATAAATATTTTTGTGGTGTGATCGCAACGTTTTAAAAGCGTTTTAAAGGAAAGTATGAGCAAACAAACTGAAGCCCCAACAAAAGAGATTTCTACATTGAACGTAACCGCCAAAAAGTTATATTCCGAAGAAGTTCAAGCTGAACTAGCGGAATTGCAATCCGACATTGATGTTCTTTTTCAGCAATTGCAAAGCTTGAGCCGTCAAAGATTGACCACCGCAGGGAGTGCTCAGTAGTGGTTGCCATACAAAACTCCTCACACACTCTTACGCCTGAGACCACCCTCCGCGACATCATTAAAACTATCCCCTCCGAATACTTTGAGAAAAAGCCTCTCAAAGCTTGGTTGGGTGTATTGTTTTCCGTAACAGCCGCCGCGCTTGGTTATGCCAGCATTGCCTTCTCGCCTTGGTATTTGTTACCTTTCGCTTGGATTTTTACAGGTACAGCCCTAACAGGTTGGTTCGTAATCGGTCATGACTGTGGACATCGCTCCTTTTCTAACAAGAGCTGGGTAAATGACCTCGTTGGGCATATTGCCTTTTTGCCACTCCTATATCCTTTCCACGGTTGGCGTTTCAAGCATGATCACCATCACCTGCATACCAATAAAATGGGTGAAGATAATGCTTGGTATCCCTTCACTGTCGAAGAGTATGAACAAGGTAAGGGACTGATTTCTGGTGTATATCGTCTAATTCGTACCCGTTTTTGGTGGATTGGATCGATTATTCATTGGGCAAATTTACACTTCGATGCCAGTCTCTATCCTGAGCGTCAACAAAAACAAGTGAAGTTTTCCTATCGCTTAGTGATCGTGTTTGGCGCGATCGCGATTCCTGTTTTGATTTACACCACAGGTTTCTTAGGATTTATCAATTTCTTTTTGATGCCTTGGTTAGTTTATCACTTCTGGATGAGTACCTTCACCATCGTTCACCACACGATGCCAGATATTCAGTTTAAGAGTCCAGACAAATGGCAAGCTGCAACTGATCAGCTAACTGGAACTGTGCATTGCGACTATCCAGCTTGGGTGGAATGGCTATGTCACGATATTAATGTGCATGTTCCTCACCATGTTTCTACTGGTATTCCTTCCTATAACTTGCGTCTAGCGCACAAGTCTCTAGATGAAAATTGGGGACAGTATATGTATAAGACTAAGTTTTCATGGGAACTGATGAAGGATATTGGCGATCGCTGTCATATCTACGACTCTGAGAAATGCTATAAAACTTTCGCTGAAGTCGATGCTGCTAACAAAGCAGTTTAGCTAACTACTAACAAAAAAGAGGATGTGCTTTGCACATCCTCTTTTTTGTTACAGTTCAAGAGATAGAGATGCTTAGAGAGAAGGTGCTACGCCAACCTCTCTCTAAGTCAAAAAGTAAAAGCCTTGCATAGCAAGGCTTTTACTTTTTGACTTTTAAAATTTGCCAGCTTAACCCGAACTGACGTTATTTTACCAACCGAGAATCTGAGCAATTTGAGAAGAAATTTGGGTGGTATGACAAGGTTTAGAGATCGCTCCTTTGACTCTTAACTGAGCAATATTTTGAGGTTCGGTTAGTTCGACGAGAGCAGTCAATAACACAACAGGGATATTCACAAGCTGAGGATCAGCCTTTAGTTCTTCGAGAACAGCAAAACCATCCATTTCTGGCATTTGTATATCCAGTAAAATCGCGTCAGGTCTGACGGAGGAAATCACGGCTAATCCCTCTTGTCCTGTTCTAGCAGTTATCACTTTCCATTTGCTGAATATTTCTACACAAAACTGCACAACTTCGCAAATATGTTCATCGTCATCGATCAATACAATATTCTTTTGAGATTCTATTGTCATTTAGTTTAGAAGTAAAATTTTACTTCGTAATCATGGGGTTGTAACTCTGTAGTCAATATAGAGAATAAAAGTGAAGATAATCTGAGGCAAAGAAACCGATACAGATCTTCGCCTTGCATCATCCTTTTTTGCGATGCAAGCTATTCCATTGCTAGAAAAACCTTGCATAATTTCACAAAATCCCGATCTAAACGATTACTTTAATGACTAAAAATTAGCCTAAAATGAATAACTAAGGGTTTCTATAGCAATCCTAAAGGGTTTGTAGAAGCGCATGCCAAAGGGATGCGCTTCTACAAACCCAAAAATCTACAAATGATTTAGGAATGCTGTATATCTGCTGGGATAAAAGTTAAAAAGCGTTTGGGGGTTTATAAAAGCAATGATTATTAAAGAACTAGATCACATAGAAGCAACCGATAAATTTGGACAGGCTGGATATCATGCTGAATCTCAGCTAGCTTTTTATTTAAAAAGAGAATTTAAAGACGATCCACAAATACTAGTTTTCAACAATTTACGGTTGGAAAAAGATGATGATGCTTGCCAGATCGATCATTTGCTATTACATCGGTATGGAATGGTCATCATTGAAAGTAAGAGCGTTACAACTCGTGTAGAAGTAAATGAACTCGGTGAATGGAAACGGTGGTTTAACAATTCTTGGCAAGGAATGCCATCACCAATTTTGCAAGCGCAACGACAAGGGAAATTTCTCAAAGACTACTTGGAGGATCATGTTGGAGATCTCCTCAATAAGACAATTATCGGCAGACAG
Source organism: Pseudanabaena sp. Chao 1811 (assembly GCF_027942295.1). NCBI lineage: Bacteria > Bacillati > Cyanobacteriota > Cyanophyceae > Pseudanabaenales > Pseudanabaenaceae > Pseudanabaena > Pseudanabaena sp. Chao 1811. The sequence continues at coordinate 3,597,742 of NZ_CP101416.1, read as the reverse complement.
TCACATTTTACAAAAATGCCGATCAATGTGTTAGTAGCGATTTCAGATTCTGGCATTATTAATCGTCCGAAGAATGACAAGCTTGATATTGTTTGCAAAGCCGATCAAGTAGCTACAAGGGTGCAGGCAATCGTGACAGAGTATCGCAAAAAAGATAGTTTATTCAATCTTAGTTTAGAGATTCCCTATGATTTGGCTAAAGATGAAGTCCTAAGAATTAGTCAGTTCTTACTAACACAACATAAACCAGCAAAAGCTAAAGTCATTTCAATGAAAGGTGATAGCACACCCATAGTTTCTAATGTTCCTCCGACAGGTGTTGGATCTGACCCAAATTTGAAATCGATCACTAAAGTAAAACCAGATTTATCTCAAAAGAAAATTATTTCTACTACCTCAGAATTGCCCCAAAAAGCAGATATTAACCATAAACCCGTCGTAAAACCAGTCGTAAAAATCAATCCAAGTTCTCAAAATATTTGCTCCCATTGTCAAAGCTCAAATCTGTCAATTTTGTATGTGCATAGTTACTTTTTTAAATGTAACGACTGCGATAAAAATACGGCAATTAAAAATATTTGTTCAAGCTGTGGCGATCGCGAAAAGATTCGGAAGAGTGGTTTACAGTTCTTTACTGAGTGTGGCAAATGCAGCACATCACGACTGTTTCACACCAATTCTTCTACGTGATTTCTAAATGGTTTGTGGAATCTCACCCTTTTAGGGTGAGATTCCACAAACCATTTAGGATTAAACGCGATCACTCCTATCGAACTGATGTTAAAAGAAAGCACTGTAAGGCTTACTATGCTTTCTTTTATAACGGATAGATTTTAATTGGCAGCAGTCTCATTAGGGCTTGTCCTAAGCGATAGGCTTGAGTGTCATACATCGGCAACTCGATCGCGGCGGGTAAACTTTGCATAAACCGACGGGCAAGCTCTAGATCGCAACCTGAAATATTTTTGAGTTGATTGCCAGCATCAAGTAGCACACTAGAATTGAGGGGAGGCTTAGCGCGTAACTGCCAACGCTTGGGAGCATAGAGATTGCCTAACTCAATTCGTCGTAGTCCTGAGATCGAAGCCAAAATCGTTAGGCGATCGCCTATTTTCATTACCTCATCATCTGATGGCATAAAGAACTCACTATGACCATTGGCTTTTGGCTCACAGGTTTTTAAATAGATCGGTACAACCGTATAGCCATAGGCGATTTGCGAGAGATTTTTGCCGATCAAAGTGTCCTGCTCAGAAATAATATATTCGGCGACTAAGACTGTGCGCTGATTGAGCCGAAATAGACTCAACATATTTTCACCAAATGCCGCCCCTGCAAATGCTTCTGCCGAGAGGGCATAGGCACAAAAAGATTGGGAATTGGGCAAGAGTTCCGCCAAGTTTTCGCTGAAGTAGCGATCGTAAGTGCGGATGGCAAGATTCATGTCACGGTTAATCTTTTTCGCAGCATCACGAGCTAGCAAGGCAGCTTCGAGATTCAGCATTTGATCATCGGTAACAGATAGAATACTTTTGGCTCTTGCCAAGTTGGTTTTCGATAATTCTTCGATAATATTGCCAGTAAACCAAGGCACTTTGTCCGCCAGATCGCAATCATTAGGATTTTCACTAACGATGACAAATGGAAGTTGGAGCTTGAATAGGAGATCAGCAATTCTCTGTCCAAGTCTACCAAATCCTATGAGAACAATGTGATCATGGGTGGGCAAAGGTAGCGATCGCTTAAAAAATTCAAATTTGGAACTGAGAATGCGATCGGCAATGAGTCCTAAAACACCTAAGACAAATAGCAAGCTAATTAAAGTAATCATTAGACAAAAGAGCATTACCCATAAAGGCACTTGGTCTTCCCCTAGTCCTCCAAAGACATCACCATAACCACCTAACAGTAAGATCATGCTGGTTGAGATTGCCTTTTGCCATGAAATATTCGGCACATTGAAAAACAAAATTACGGAACTAAGACCTAATAGAACAATCACGGTAATGATGCCCCAGAGAATGAGACGGCGCGATCGCACTGCCTGAAACCAAGCAATCATCTGCTTCCATTGGAATTTCCAAAAGGTTGAACCTGTATATTTCTGTAATAGTTGATCAAGTCTTTGCCAATTCGAGGCTTGAGGAGGTTGGGAATAATAAGCTAGCTCAACATAACGATGGTTAGTAATGAAATCTTGATCAACATATTCAATAAATGTAACCCTATCACCAACCTGCACAAATTGCTCAGGATGCCATTGAAAGAATAAGCGATCATTATTTAGATCGGCGATACTCAATAGTCGTAAATGTTTTTTGTGTAGTAGATAGGCAGGATTTCTCACAAAGCGATAGTCATCTGCTGTCACAGTGCATTCCACTATTCGCAATTTGAGATCGCCAATTTGAAATAGACCTAATGTGCCTTCACTTAAACCTGCTACCGCAAAGGCAGCCGCAGGAAGATCTACAGGGTCGAGGGCAACAAAGTTTCCGAGTTGATCCTTAAGTAATTGATTGAGGTTTTGTCGCGAAGACCGCACCACAATATGGACATTGGGATTTAGCCGTCGGGCTGCAATCGCCGCCTCAATGTTTACATTCTCATTACTAGTAACAAGAACAATTGCCCGACAGTTATCAATTCCTGCCTTAATTAATACTTCGGTGCGGCGACAATCTCCCAAAGTAATTGAGTCATCGAGAAGTTCAGCAAAGTGATCAAACTCTGTGATTTCGGGTTGTACTTTGTCGATTCCACAGACTTTGACTTCATATTCCTTATAGGCAAACTTTTTTAAATTAAATACGATATGCTGCCCTAAGCTACCTAATCCACAGACAATAAAGCGATCGCATACAATTGTTTCTTTTGAGTTTATATCTACATTTGGATCTGATTGCTTCTCTTTATCTAAATGATCTTGCGGATTTCTATGAGGATGAGAAAAATCAATTTTTTCTACCCATTGTGGTAATGGTTGACCAAATAGAAAGGTGTAAATTCTAGCGGCTTCTAAACTATCGTCGATATCTGTAAAGCATTTAGTGATCTCTTCCACTAGCAATTGGCGATCGCCAAAATAGGTAGACTCTAGCAAAACATGCAATTCTTTCCGCTTGCGTCGAACTGTAACATTTACTTTAATGCCTACATCTAATAAGCAATTTTTGATCAGAAGAGCCAGCGATCGCATTCTTTATGTACAGTTGATGATCTAAAAATTTAATAATTGACTAAAGTTTTAATCATAAACCATAAACATTAATAGAAGATTATATCGCAATCCTAAATGGCTTGTGGGGCGCTTCCACAATCCCAAAAATCATACCAATTCACGAAAGTGTGATAACACTTTTGTGAATTAAAAACCAAACTCAGTAAGGGTTTTCAAAACTAAAAATGGCGTAGCCATTTTTAGTTTTGAAATTAGAAATGCTATAGCTATATTGGCTGTGCAAAGTACTGTAATTAGGACTGTAATTAGGTGGGTATAAATGAACTATCCTGTCTGTTTTATGGACGGGGTGATTTATTAGTGCGAGGTAATTAGCCATAAATTGTCGCTAAATTATCGCGATAGACTAGGAATCACGGCTTTGCATGGTTAAATACAGTAATAAATTTTTGTGTACAAAGTCCGCAAAATTTATTACTGTATCTACTTCAACTTGACATTATGTGTGGAATTGTTGGCTACATCGGACATCGCTCGGCAAATGAAGTTTTAATCTCAGGGCTACGCAAACTGGAATATCGCGGCTATGACTCCGCAGGCGTTGCCACAATTCCCCTAGGCGATCGCAGTCTGCATCGAGTCAGGGCTAAGGGCAAGCTGATTCAACTTGAAGAAAAATTAAATGCGGATACGGCTCCCCAAGCACCCATTGGCATTGGGCATACCCGTTGGGCAACCCACGGCAAACCTGAAGAGCATAATGCCCACCCCCATACCAATACGATGGGAAACCTTGCTGTAGTTCAGAATGGCATTGTCGAAAACTATCACCTACTGCGGACTGATTTAAAAGCACTTGGGCATGTTTTTGTCAGTGAAACGGATACGGAAGTAATTCCCCACATGATTGCGGAATTTCTTTCGCAATTAAAGAATTTAGGCGATGTTATTCCTGAAAAATCCCCTTCGATTCTATTTGAAGCAGTGCGCCTAACCGTAGCCAAGTTGCAAGGAGCCTATGCGATCGCGGTTATTCACGCCGATTATCCTGACGAGCTGATCGTGGTGCGCCAACAGGCTCCTCTCGTTATTGGTATTGGCAAAGATGAAAATTTCTGTGCTTCGGATACACCTGCGTTAGTTGCCTATACCCGTACAGTCATTCCTTTAGAAAATGGGGAAATTGCCCGACTTACGAAAGACTCAGTGCAGGTGTTTAATGCTAAAGGCGATCGCCTCCGCCGTGCGCCCCAGACCCTCAACTGGAATCCAACAATGGTGGAGAAGCAAGGCTTCAAGCACTACATGCTCAAGGAAATTTATGAGCAACCGGGGGTATTTCGCGAAGGTCTCGCTAGTTATATTAGCGACAACAATCAAATTCAGTTGAGACTTCCCGAAGGCTTTATCAACTCCATTGAACGGGTAGAAATTCTTGCCTGTGGAACCAGTTGGCACGCTTCTTTGGTGGGCAAATATCTCCTAGAGCAGATTGCAGGTGTCCCAACCAGTGTGCAGTATGCTTCGGAATATCGCTATTCACCACCACCTTTTTTAAAGAATACACTTGTTATTGGCGTAACTCAATCGGGTGAAACTGCTGATACTTTAGCCGCTTTGGAATTGGCAAAATCAAGAGGCGATCGCTGTCTAGGTATTACCAACCGTACTGAAAGCTCCATTGGGCGTATTGCCGATGCGGTGATTGATACCCAAGCAGGAATTGAGATCGGTGTAGCAGCAACGAAAACCTTTGTTGCTCAATTATTAATGTTCTATTTATTGGCAATCGAGTTTGGGGTTACTAAGGGTAATCTGTCAGCAACGAGAACCCAAGAATTAATCGAAGGATTACGTCAACTTCCTGCCTACATGGAACGAATTCTCGAAAGTCAAGAGCGTTATATCGAGGAACTTTCGCGCCAGTTTACCCATACGAAAGATTTCATCTTCTTAGGTCGTGGCATCAATTTCCCGATCGCTCTCGAAGGTGCGCTCAAGCTCAAGGAAATTAGCTATATTCACGCTGAGGGCTATCCCGCAGGTGAGATGAAGCATGGTCCAATCGCATTGCTTGATGAAGATGTACCTGTAGTTGCGATCGCTACTCCCGGTAGTGTCTATGAGAAGGTTCTCTCAAATTCTCAAGAAGCGAAGGCTAGAGATGCAAAATTAATTGGGGTTGCACCTTTAGATGATCCTGCTGCTCACGAGGTATTTGATTACATTTTGCCAATTCCTGTAGTTGATGAGATTTTCTCACCAATTCTCACTGTAATTCCATTACAGCTACTTTCCTATCATGTAGCAGCACATCGTGGCTTAGATGTCGATCAGCCCAGAAATCTTGCCAAATCTGTCACAGTTGAATAATTGCTAAGGGTGGTGCATTGCACCACCCTTAGATAGGGTGAAAATCATGCAATGGTTCAAAAATTTATCTAATACTGTTAAAGATTCTCTCTGGCAAGCCAATTGTCCATTATGTAAACGTCCTGCCGATCGCATTTTATGCAAAGACTGCGATCGCCAAATTACTGCTTATCAAGCAACAGAATTTTTGCAGAAAGATAATCCCATTGCTCCAGAGATTCCGCTTTATAGTTGGGGAATTTATGATGGCGCATTGAAACGGGCGATCGCTGCTTGCAAATATGAAAATCATCCTGAAATTATGGAAGCGATCGCAGTCAAAATTGCCGATACATGGAAGCGATCGCCACATACTCTATCACTGACTAAAAAATATAAAAAACTCTTTGTGGTTCCCATTCCTCTACATGACAGTAAGCTAAAAGTTCGCGGATTTAACCAAGCTGAAATTCTTGCTCGTCGCTTTTGCGATGTCACTATGCTCCGATGCAATCCAAAATTGTTGCAACGAGTTAAGGAGACCAAAGCGCAAATGCAGACCAAGAGTAAACAAGAACGTGAACAAAATCTATCTAGAGCCTTTGCAGTTCCATCAACTCAATCATCTGATCAGCAAGAGGTAATTCTATTTGATGATATTTATACGAGTGGCGCAACTATCCGCGAAGCGATCGCTACTCTCAAGGCTAGTAACATCGCTGTACGGAGCGTAGTTGTACTTGCCCGTCCCCAATTTGACAGATAAAAGCCAACAGCTAAAAAAGAATAGCCTAGCTGTGGAGTTCTAGTTCAGACTTCATTCTTTCTAAAGTCAAATTCATCTGGTCGAACATTTGCTGTGGGGTAATCCCAAAATTACCTAACTGAGTCTCCAGTTGTTTTAGGGTCATTTGAGCCATAAAATCATCGGACAGTTCAAAACGCTTCATAAAAATTTTATAGCGATCCATCATCTCTTCCATCTTTTCAATGAAGAGGATTTTGCCTTCGCGATCAAACTTGCCATAACTACCACCAAGCTGCGTCAATGCTTGATAATCTTGGAATAGATTACGTGCTTCGTCTTGGACAATCTCAGAATCAAAAAATGCCATTTTAACTCTCTGTCTTACTTACATCTATTTTTATTTACATCTATTCTAATTTTACAAGCTGACTCAACTTTACAGAAATTATCCGAAGTGGGGATATCACACCCTTACAAAAGAAATCGCGCAAAACACGATTTCTTTTGCGCGATTTTTTGTTTAGGTCATAATCGGTACAGCGCGATCGCGTTTACGTGGTAAATATCTGACTGAAAGACGCTTTAAACCAACTTTCTCTTCAAGTTCGTGAATATAATCAACGGCTTCACCCTCATGCTCACGACTGTCAAGGGCTTCTAATAAACTAATAATCTCGTTATCTAAACCGGGCTGACCAGTAAATAAGTGCATGAGAGTTTCGGAACTATCATCGTCAGGGTAAATCGGAATGTAGTAGATGTAAGGGGTATCCATAAGCTCCATAGTACTGCGTGGATTTAGTAACGCTCTAAATAGAGTATAAAACCCCATAAGCTCTGCAAAAGCTTGTTTAGGTACTTAGCAATAATTGGTAATCTAAATTTTTGTAAATCTTAGATCGTAGTTATAGCAGTTAAACTAACCGCAACAAACATACAACATTGCATTAAAGCGTAAACTAGGAAACTACAATAGGAATATAAAAATACGCCAAATCAGCATAAGCGATCTCCTGATCTCCTATGCAAAACAAAGTGCGATTCATTTAATCATGCTCAACCCAGACCCAAATTCGATTCAACTTACTCAAGATGACTACGAACGCTATTCGCGTCACCTAATCTTGCCTGAAGTTGGGGTAGAAGGACAAAAACGACTCAAGGCTGCTAGCGTACTATGTATCGGTACGGGTGGCTTGGGTTCACCTTTGTTGTTATACCTCGCTGCCGCAGGGATCGGACGCATTGGCATCGTAGACTTTGATGTGGTGGATACCTCTAACCTTCAACGTCAAATCATTCATAGCACTAGTACAGTTGGTAAACCTAAGATCGAGTCGGCAAAAGCGCGGATCTTGGAGATCAACCCCTATTGCCAAATTGATCTGTACAATACCCATCTATCTTCAGCTAATGCTTTGGAGATCATGGCTCCCTACGATATTGTGGTTGATGGTACGGATAACTTCCCCACACGCTATCTCGTCAATGATGCCTGTGTATTGCTAAATAAGCCTAACGTCTACGGCTCAATTTTTCGCTTTGAAGGACAGGCAACGGTCTTCAATTATGAAGGTGGTCCTAACTATCGCGATCTCTATCCAGAGCCACCACCACCCGGACTAGTACCTTCCTGCGCTGAAGGTGGAGTTCTAGGGATTTTGCCGGGGATCATTGGTGTGATCCAAGCCACGGAAACCGTCAAAATTATTCTCGGACAAGGCAATACCCTGAGTGGACGTTTGTTACTTTACGATGCCTTGAAGATGTCTTTCCGCGAACTCAAGCTACGTCCTAACCCAGTACGTCCTGTCATTGAGAAATTGATCGATTATCAGCAGTTCTGTGGTATTCCCCAACAAAAAGAAACTGAAATGGAAGCACAAAAGGCGATCGCCGAAATTAACGTCAAAGAACTTAAAGAGATCATTGATGCTGGTGCATCGGATTATCTAATCATTGATGTGCGTAACCCTAATGAATGGGAAATTGGCAAAATCCCTAATACCGTGCTAGTGCCTTTGCCAGAAATCGAAAATGGTAATGGTGTAGAAAAGGTCAAGTCTTTGCTCAATGGGCATAAGTTAATCGCGCATTGCAAAATGGGTGGGCGATCGATGAAGGCTCTTGGCATTCTCAAGCAAGCTGGCATCGATGGGATCAATGTACAGGGTGGTATTAACGCATGGAGCGATCAAATCGATCCTTCGGTTCCCAAATACTAAAAACGCATTTCTTTTGCTATAGCAATGTAAGTTTTGCTTAGGACATAAACCCCAAATAAGTGAAGGCGGCACGAAGTGCCGCCTTCACTTATTTGGGGTTTGAACAGATAAAAAAAGAGGTTGCTTAGCAACCTCTTTTTTTATCTGTTCAAAGTTAATTCATCTTTATTGCCTAAAATTCCCTGTGGTCGCCAGAGCATCAGGATAATTAAGGTCAAGCCAATTAAAATTAACTGAATTGCTTCAAATCTGCCACCATCGGCACGTATTTGTTCAGGGAGAAATCTGGGTACAGCATTGTAAAACTGAAATAATGCTGCGCCAAGGATCACGCCAAGGTTATTGCCAGCACCGCCAATGGTCACGATTGTCCATGCTTGGAATGTAATCAGGGGAATAAAGTTATCGGGATAGACCGTGGTTAATTGCCAAGCATAGAATGCACCTGCCATACCACCGATCGCACCACCGATCGCAAAGGCTTGTAACTTATACCAAAATACATTTTTGCCCAGCGCCTTAACCACTTCCTCATCTTCACGGATCGCTTTGAGGACTCTTCCCCAAGGCGATCGCACTAGCCATTCCAAGCGCCAATAAATGATCGCCACGACAACTATTAATAGGGCAGCTAGAATAAAGGAATAGTTCTGACGAGCCACAATATTGACCAGTGGAAGCGGAAAGTCCTGTACGCCACCTGTACCTTTGGTCAGCCATTCTTCGTTATTGACAAAGAGGCGCACCATTTCCGATACACCAATGGTGACGATACCAAGATAATCCTCGCGCAGTTTGAGTGCTGTGCTGCCAATGAGGATGCCGAGTAAACCTGCGATCGCGGCGGCTATTAAAAAAGCAAGGAACCAAGGCACACCATTGAGGCTTAGTAAAACGGTGGTATATGCACCGACAGTCATAAAGGCAACATGCCCAAAATTGACTAATCCTGCGAAACCCCATTGCAGATTGAGTCCAAGACTAAATAGAGCAAAGATTGCTGCATTGATAACAAGTGTTGTGATGTATTCGATCATGAATTATTCGGTAACAAGGTGCTAAGCAATCTTTTTGCTTTTATGGGCTTTTTATAGGCTTAAGGACATGCCGTACAACAAAGAACCCGATTTTTGTGGCGTGGCGAAGCCGCGCCACAAAAATCGGTTCTTTATTAAATCGCATAACCCTTACGATAAATTTGACTGCGCTAGAGATTATAGTAAGTCTAGACTGGTACGCTTTAAAACACCATGCGTCTATGTATTAATCCGAAATGTCCAATTCCTGACCATCCCGACAATGACAATTATCCAACTTGTCAAGGATGTGGCTCGGAGTTGTTAATCGATGGTTGCTATACGGTAACTAAATTATTGAGCGACTCTGGGGGCTTTGGAGTCGTATATGAAGCTGAGAATCCCGCAGGACAAACCAAGATCCTCAAAATCTTGAAACAGGATTTGAATGAGGATAGCAAAGCAGTCTCGCTGTTTCAGCAGGAGGCTTTTGTCTTGGGGCAAATCGAACATGCGGGAATACCAAAAATCGAAACCTATGTGCATCACACCTTGGAAAATGGCAAGATGCTGCATGGGATCGTTATGCAAAAAATTGAGGGGGTGAATCTTGAACAATGGATCAATCAGCGTGGCAGGCAACCGATCGCTCAAAAAAGAGCGATCGTCTGGCTACGGCAATTGGTAGAAATTCTGGCGTTAGTCCATAGCAAAGGCTATTTCCATCGTGATATTAAACCAGCGAATGTGATGCTGTCTCCATCGGGGCAACTAGTGTTGATTGACTTTGGGACTGCTCGTGAGGCAACCCACACCTATCTTGCTAAAATTGGCGGTATCCAAGGAGTTACCAGTATTTGCTCAGTGGGATATACATCCCCTGAGCAGGAAAAAGGCTTTGCCGTGCCGCAGTCTGATTTCTACTCCCTCGGCTGCACGATGATCCATCTCGTGACAGGTAAATATCCCCTTGACACCTATAATCCCGATCGCGATGTCTTGGAATGGCGATCGCACGCTCCTGAAATTTCTGAAGAACTAGCCGATCTCATTGATGCTTTGATTGCTCATAAGCCTAGCGATCGCCCAATCAACTGTGAAGCCATCTTAAAGATTCTCAAAGAGATGGAACAACTTGAAAAATTAGCTCCTAGTGGTAAGACTAACGCTAAACGAAAATCAATCAAGAAAGCGATCAAGGAGTCCACCCGTAAAGCAACTTCACCAGTTTTGCTAACCATATCCGTAATAATTGCGGCAGCCTTGGGATTGGGCATTGGTACTGTTATTAAAGTCTCAGCTATTGGTGAAGAAATTAGTTTTCAACTGCCGATTTTTCAACAAAAACGTTTAACCCCCAAAAGGGCTTTATCGGGACATACGGACAATATTCAGAATTTAGCCCTAAGTCCTGATGGCAAAACCATTGCTAGTGCTAGTGACGATGGTACAGTCAAGTTTTGGGAGATGGAAGGTGACAACAGCAATTCCATTCGCGAGATTAAAGATCAAGGTGGTTGGGTACGTGCGGTAGTATTTATCTCTGATCTTCAGATTGCCACCGCAGGTCAAGATAAAAACATCAAAATCATCGATCTTGCGTCAGGTAAAGTCGTCAAATCCTTAATTGGTCATACCAATCTGGTGAATAGTTTAGCGATCGCAACCGCTAGTGATCTGTTGGTCAGTGGTAGTTATGACAATACGGTCAATCTCTGGCAAATCTCTACTGGCAAACTGTTGCGATCTCTCAAAGGTCATACTGATAAAGTTTTGGGGGTTGCCATTTCGCCCGATGGCAAATACGTCGTCAGTGCTAGTCGGGATAAACACTTAAGGATTTGGGATGTCAAAACGGGAGAAACCTTAAAAATTCTTTCAGGACATCTATCGGATGTTACCTGTGTGTTGATTACGCCTGATGGCAAGAAGATCATCAGTGGTAGTAATGACAAATCAATTCGGGTGTGGGATTTTGCTTCAGGCAAGCAGCTATTTATTTTAACGGGGCATGATGAAATGATTGGGGCGATCGCAATTACTAGTGATGGGAAATATTTAGTAAGTGGGGATAAAGATAGTAGAAACTCCATTCGTCTATGGAATCTGCAAACTAGAGCATCGATTTGGAATTTAATTGGTCATACGGACTTGGTAACTTCTCTGATAATTACTCCCGATAATCATAAATTGATTAGTAGTAGTCAAGATAAGAGCATTGATATTTGGGAACTGCCTCAACCTTAAGTTTAGAAATGCTTTCTCAGAGAGAGGGGAAGCATTTCTAAACTATCAAAAATCTGAGCGTGACATAGATCGTTGCGGCAATCAATTGCAAAATCATGACGGGAATGCCATAGCGCAAAAACACCTTAAAGGAAATGCGTTTGCCATGCTGCTCGGCAACTCCAGCCGCGACAATATTAGAGGAAGCCCCGACTAAAGTTCCATTGCCTCCCAAGGTTGCGCCATACATCATGGCATAGAAAAGTGGTAATACTACGCTGGGAAATTGTCCTGCAAAATCGGTCGCAAGTACTTCAGGGCTGGCTAAACCGACATTAACGACATATTGCTTAAGCAATGGAACCATCGCCACCACAAGAGGAATATTCGGAACTACACTGGAAATTAATCCTACAAAAAAGATTAAAGAGATAGAACCAAGGGCAATATTTTTTCCTAATACGATTGCTAAAACTCCAGACATACTGGCAATTACACCTGTTTTCTCTAAGCTGCCAATCAGCACAAAAATACACATGAAGAAAATCAGGGTACTCCAATCAACATCTCGCAAAATATGCGGTACGGTATCCATTTTGCTATGGTGAGCTAGCATGAGAGCGAGAGCAGCTCCGAGCAAAGCAACAGTTGCGGGTGATACGGGAACTGGTAAGGTTTCGCCAATCACAAAAAATGTCAGCACAAAGGCAGTAATAATTGCGCCAATAATCAGAGTGCGGGGATGATTAATCTTGGGATGAGGAAGACGTTCAAGATTTTCTAACTTCTTATTCCAGATTTTGCGAAATAGGAAAGGCAAAATTGCCACAATCACACCAACAGCGATCGCGCCCCCAAGACTAAGTTTCATGAGATAGTCTACAAAACTCATATTGATGGCATCACCAACAATGTAAGTAGCGGGATCGCCAACGATGGTAAGCAAGCCTGAGCTATTCGCCACAAATACCATCAAAATCAACAGTGGTACAAAATCTACGCCGATTTCCTGTGCCATTGGTGGAATTAATGGTGCAAGTAGCATCACCGTAGTGGCATTAGGTAAAACGGCACAGATCGGTGTGGTGATTGCGACTATTCCTAATAGCAAGCGATCGCCTCTTCCTTTGGCAAGAATCACCATCTGGGTGGCAAGGTACTCAAAGACCTTTGTAGGTTCAAAGGCGCGTACCATCACCATCACACCAAAGAACAGCCCCAACGTACCGTGACTTTTGCCGATATAGCCGATCGCCTCAGGCATAGTTATTACGTTAGTAATAATCAGAAGCAATGCGCCAAGAAAAGCGGCTACTACAAAATGTATCCATTCAGTAATCAGTAAAAAGATGACACTTATGAAGGTCGCTAGGGATACTATCGCTTGCCAAGTTAACATTTAGGTTTCTGCGATTTAATAAATAAGGAACCAGATTTTTGGCGGTGCAGCTTTGCCGTATCACCAAAAATCTGGCTCCTTATTTTATGCATATCCTTTAGCCTAAGTCTCTATTAGCGAAGGGAAACTTCAAGTTTATGTTGATTCCAGAGTTTTTGATAGAGCGACGAATCGGCGAGTAATTCGGCGTGATTGCCTACTTGGACAATTTTGCCTGCATCCATCAAAATAATGCGATCGCAAGTTGAGGCAGCCGATAGATTATGCGTAATAAAGAGAACTGTTTTGTTGCGCGGCAAATTACTTAAAATTCCCGTTGCTGTTTGATTGTCAACACTAGACAGTGCATCATCTAGTACCAAAATCGGCGTATCCACTAGCAAGGCTCTAGCTAAGGCAGTGCGCTGTCTTTGCCCACCAGATAAGGTAATTCCACGTTCACCCACCAGTGTATCGTATTGCTTAGGAAATTTTAAAATTTCCTGCTCAATACGAGCTTGATTCGCGAAGTTTTCTACTTCATGATCGTAGGCTTGGGGTTTACCATAGCGGATGTTGTCACGCATGGTGGCACTGAATAGAAAACTATCCTGTGGTACAAAGGAAATGATTGATCGCAAGTCTTCGATCCGCATTTTGGTAATATCCACCCCATCGATAAAAATTTGATCCGATGGAACTTCCACTAAGCGCATCAAGGCACTAGCTAACGTGGATTTTCCAGAACCTACCGTTCCTAAAATTGCGACCGTTTCTCCTTGATGAATCATAAAACTGACATGATCAAGGGCAGGTTGACTCGCATTAGGATAGGTAAAACAGAGATCTCTTGCCTCAATTTTGCCTGTAACTTGCTCTTTGTTGAGGGCGATCGCATTGGGTGGATCGATGATCGCAGGGGGGATATCGAGAATACCCTGAATTCGCTCAATGCTGACGATACCCCGTTGATAAGTCACCATCACAAATCCCAAAATCGCTGTTGGGAAGATCAAGCGTTCTACATAAATGATTAGTGTTAGTAGATCACCAATCTTAAAAGTAGTATTGGCGGGGTTAGCGAGCTTTTCGCCACCAAACCAAATCAATACTAAAAAGCTAATACTGGCAATACCACCGAGTAATGGAAATAAAATATTACGACTACGCGCCATGCGTAAATTGGCATCGAGCAAGCGATCATTTAGCTTACCAAACGCATCCCGTTCATTCTGCTCCTGTGCATAGGTTTTAATCAGTGCCATGCCATTGAGATCTTCTTGGAGCAAGGAACTAACCTGCGATAGCTCTTCCTGCACTTCTAACTGCTCATCGCGCAACTGACCACTAAAGCGCTGCACGATCGCTAACATGATCGGATACACCGAAATTGATAGCAAAGTTAATAAAGGGTCAATTGCCACCATTGCTGGCAATGTCAGGCTATAGACAAATACTGAGTTGATGATACTGAGTAGTGCGAACCCCATCAAGCGGCGAATATTCTCGACATCGCTGGTGACAATACTGATCGTTTCCCCTGCGGAATTGTTGGCAAAGTAGCTTGGGGGGAGCTTGAGTAAATGCTCGAAAATTTGCTGCTTGAGACTAAACTCGATTTTGCGCCCAATTCCAAAGATCCAGACGCGGGATGTCATGCGGATGCCCCACATCAATGATGACAAACCCGCAATCAGCCACACGTAATTCATCAGGTGATGAAAATCCCCAGTTTTAATCTTACCAAGATCGTCAACTGCACCCCTGATCAGTGAAGGAATATATGTACCCAGAATATTTGCCAGTAGTAGGGCAACTGTGCCAATAGCTAAGTCACTCCAGTAAGGACGGAGATACTTTTGAAGATTTTGAAATTGCGATCGCGCCATAATATATCCATACTACTTTATTTTGGCAAAAGCTTTCCTAGCAAGCCTTTGAGACAATGATGGGCGACGCTTAGCGTCGCCCATATTCAAAATACTTGTAGTGCTAATTCAAGGTAGCATTTTTCCAGCAAGATGTTTTCCTGCCAAAGAAGGGGAAACAGCTTGTGATTAAGCATCAATAAATAGATCTTCACCTTCTTGGGTAACAGTGAAGCTAGCAACATCGGTAGAAGATTTGCCCATCGAAACAATCTTCTTGGCAAAATCGGGCAAGGGAATACCTACGACAGAATCTACCCACTCGACGTTTTTACCAGTGCAGATCTCAAACTTAGAACCATGAAAAGGACAAGTAATGACACCATTTTCAAATTTACCCTTAGCTAAAGGCAGTCCAAGGTGAGGACATTTGTTAGCGATCGCGCAATGTTTGTCTCCAACTTTTGCCACGATCACTGATTGACCATTAGCACTGGTTTTCAAGACCTTGTCAGCACTGACATCTTTAGTGGTAGCGATTTTGACTTTAGCCATGACTAGATACTCCTGAGTATGAAAGATTTGTAAAGTTTTTTAAAATAACGATCAGATCATACAGGATTGAATGTTTCGAGTTGGAGTTGCAACCTACACCTTTAGATACAAATAAAAAAGCTAGGAGGCAAAGCCCCCTAGCTTTTTTTATTTGACTTTAAACTGCTAAGGCAGGTTCTTTATCAGCAATCGTGGGGTAATCCAATTCAGGATAGAGAGGGAAGCGATCGCATAGAGCTTGAACTCTTGCAATACAATCCGCTTGGACGGCATCACTTTCAGGATTGAGTAAGCGATCGGCAATGATATTCGCAATTTCGCGGAAGTCAGCTTCCTTGAGACCACGAGAGGTCATTGCAGGAGAGCCGAGACGCAAACCACTGGTGACAAAAGGCGATTCAGGATCGAAGGGAACTGTATTTTTGTTAGCCGTGATATTGATACCGCTTACTAATAGGTCAGCAACCTTACCAGTCATACCAATGGAACGTAGGTCAACTAGCAGCAAGTGGTTGTCAGTGCCATTAGAAACTAATTTCAAACCACGTTCTTGTAATTGGGCAGCAAGGGCTTGGGAGTTAGCAATTACTTGTCCGCAATAGGTCTTGAACTCAGGACGCAAGGCTTCACCAAAGGCAACAGCTTTAGCGGCAATCACATGTTCGAGGGGACCACCTTGCGATCCAGGGAAAACCGACTTATCAAACTTTTTGCCGAGGGCTGCATCGCGAGTCATGATCAAACCACCACGGGGCCCGCGTAGGGTTTTGTGGGTAGTAGTGGTGACGACATCACAGTAGGGGATGGGATTAGGGTGATGACCAGAAGCAACTAGCCCTGCAATATGGGCAATATCTGCCATCAGATATGCACCGACTTCATCAGCGATCGCTCTAAATTTCGCAAAATCAATAATCCGAGGATATGCGGAATAACCACAGATGATTAATTTGGGCTTGTGCTGCAACGCCAAATCACGAATCAAATCAAAATCTAGCTGCTCAGTTTCTTTATTTAAGCCGTAATGGACTTTGTTAAACCACAGCCCTGACACATTCACGGGTGAGCCGTGGGTCAAATGTCCACCGTGGGACAAGTCCATACCCAAGAAAGTATCCCCTGGTTTAAGCAGGGTGAGAAATACGGCAAAGTTTGCCTGTGCGCCAGAGTGGGGCTGGACGTTTGCATGGGCAGCACCGAATAATTCTTTGATGCGCTCGATCGCGATCGACTCGATCTCGTCTACAAATTCACACCCCCCGTAATAGCGTTTAGAGGGCAAACCTTCGGCATACTTATTGGTCAAAACTGATCCCTGCGCTGCCATCACCGCAAGGGAGGTAAAATTTTCGCTGGCAATGAGTTCGATATTGTTGCGCTGTCTCTCGATTTCTTTACCGATAAAGCCTGCGATAGTAGGATCGGATGCGGCGAGGAGGGAAAACAAATTGGTCATTTTTCTGAGCTTCTGTGCTGATTGTCTGAATGATTCGGTCTAAGGCGGTGCTGGGTTAGCATTAACAAAAACACCCATTTACACGCATTAATTTATGCTAACACGCGCCGATCTCAAGAATGAGCTAGAGGCAATGTTCTATTTGTCATGACAAAACTCTTGCCAATCTTGATGAACTTGCTGGCTATATGACTTAGCATATTCCATGACTTCATTTTTCCATTGAGATTGGTTTGCAAAATCAATTAATTCATCAGATATAGCAGAACCCTGTCTACCACTACTCCGCAAATGTGACCAAGCAACTACCTGTCCCAAAGCCTGCATCAATTCTTCAGACTGTTCTAGTTGATCATCCCATTTTTTGATTTTTAAGTGATCCGTTGGACTTTGAGTAGATTGCAACTCTCGCAATACAAAAGAGTCTTTACCAATGGTTACAGTCTCTAGCCATGCGCTTGGTATCGCTTGCGATCGCATTTGAATTGACACAATGCGATCGGATGCATTATTCCATTTTGGTTGCTCCCAAATAACATAGGGTTCTAAGGACGAAGGCATTGATTTTTTTAGATCGATGAGATAGTTCTCATCGGGGGAACCTTTACCTTCCACCAACACAACATAACGCTCAAGCCCTAAACTTCCTTTGCCCGCAATCCGTTGTGCCACATCTAACACCTTAAAGAAATCAGGATTAGACTGCTTAGCCGCAAACACTTTCATCGCATCTTTTACTTTCTGTTTTTTCTTTTCAGAAATCTCTTGTGCCTTACATCCATCAAGCTTAATTGCTCGATTTTTTTTGTCTTTACTTAGATCCGTGCGTTCTTCAAGGATTTCTTTGCGTTTGACTTCTGTTTTGCGAGATAACAAATCAGCGATCACCTTAGGAGCAGTATCGGCTCCCATCCAATAGGCTTTCCCCTCAATAATCGTTTGGGCATAGACATGGAGAAATTTCTGACAAAGCTCTTCCGCCAATGATTGCTTGACGGAAAACGTTTGACAGGCAACAAGAATACTTGTCAATAGTCTTGTAATATCCCAAGTACATGGGGCTAGTACTGCTTCATCAAAGTCATTGATATCAAAATAAACGTGACGATTATCCGCTTTATAATTCCCGAAATTCTCAATATGTAGATCGCCGCATATCCATGCTAATGGAGCATTTTTAAAACAAGAAACAATGGGTAAATCTTCATAAAAAAGATGACAAGTTGCTCGAAAGAAAACGAAGGGATTTTCTTTATCTTCCCGCATTGCGGCATATTTGGCTTCGAGCAGATTGGGAATGGGATCTCTCGATTTACTAGCGTTAAATTGCAGAATGCGATCGCGAATATTGCGACTCATAAATAATCCCTCCAAAATATATATGCCTAAAAATAAGCCCTGCTAGCAGGGCTTATTTTTATTGGGCTTTACTGATTCCTGTATAGATATTCTCATTAACTAATCCTAACCAAGGATCACTAGCAGGTGTCAAAAACAGTTGATCGTAGACGCGCCGATTGAGTGTTGTTAACAGGTTGGTATCACCAGTGATAAATTCACCATTAGCAAACCAGTTATGGATTTGGGCATGAAATACATATTCATTACGAACTGTATCCTGCGCGATCGCCTTTTCAAAACTATTCACCACGGTACGCATGGAGGCAGTAGGTGAGAGCTTACGTTCCATCACTTTTAGACTACCTTGATCGAGATAGACCCGATTTTGATAAAGACTTGCTAATCTTGCCCAATTAGCATCACTGAGTTTGTCAAAGGGAGAGGTGGGATTGAGTTCAGTTAAGGGTTCACCAACGGTACGGCTTAATGTTGGCAATTCCACCATCATTTTGCCCACTGTTAACCGACTAGCAAGAGCAGCACTAGCTTTAGGATCTGTCACTGCTAGAGGTAGTAATGGCTGTAGCGGCAAGCGTAAGCGTGTTAAATCGGCTCGCCATTTTTTCTCTAACTTGGCATAGCGATCGCGATGGTATTTAACTACCACTTCACGCCGGTTCACATTATTAGTTTGCAGCGATCGCGCGACACCTTCAGCATCCTTGAGATTGTCTATAAAAGCCTGTGGGCTATATAACCCCGGAATCGCATCAATGGGACGACCTTCACTATCAAGAATGTAATGAATACTATTACCCGTAATCGTTTGCTCTAGCTTGCGACCATCCCCAAAATCAATCGTGACTTTGGGGACAGGGCGCTCTGACTGCCAATGCAGAATAAAGCGATCGCGCAGTAGTTGCGATACCTCCGCATTAGGATATAGAGCAGTGCGGAAAAATCGACTATTAGCACAACTCAATTCATCGGCGAGATTACCAAGTAAACGCAGAGACAAAATTGGTTTGCCAGTTTCTTTAGAAGCAGTCTTTGCAGCTTCCAAATCCTTGTACCAATATAAGCGGGAGGCATCACAGTCCTTTTGCTGACAAATGGCATCTAAAGTAGCTCGTAATTGTGAATTATTGGGCAAATCTTTTTGGTAGGCAGTCCAAAATACATCCACCCCTGCATTTTTAAATTCCCGTAATTTGGCGATCGCCTGTTGCGATGTGGTTTGATCCTTGGATGCTGCTTGCTGGACAAGGTTTTCTAAAATGGGCTGTTCAGCTCTAGCCTGCGGTGTAGCGATGTTTGTTAAAGCGATCGCCCCTAAGCCAATGCTAATCATCCATGAATTAGCCGACATTTTCTTTACAAGCATCTTCAGAATTTTCCTAATCGCATGATTGTAACTTTACCCCGCTCGACGTATTTATTGTTCATATTGTTCCTATAACAATCCTAAATGGTTTGTGGAAGTGCACCCCTTCGGGATGCACTTCCACAAACCCCAAAATCTACATGCTATATAAACCTTTGTTATAGATGCGAAGAATTGCCTTGCGTCCATAAAAGGTTTTGAGGTTTAGATTTTTGGTGACGTGGCAAAACCACGCCACCAAAAATTGGTTCTTTAATTTTGCTGCGCTTCTCTAGCCTATTACTTTCAGGAGTCTCAACTTTTTTGATTTATGGGCATTGTGTTCTTACATCACTTGCAACGATCCCCGCAAAGATAGACAATGTTTGCATTCAGAAAAGTAAGCATATAAAAAAGCCAAGATAATCCGAAGAATTTATGAAAAACGTACTGGCTATTATTCTGGGCGGTGGACAGGGAAGCCGACTATATCCCCTCACAAAAACACGGGCTAAACCCGCAGTCCCCGTAGCAGGAAAATATCGACTGATCGACATTCCTGTGAGCAACTGTATCAACTCAGGTATTGAAAAAATTTATATCCTGACACAGTTTAACTCCGCCTCTCTCAATCGCCATGTCAATCAGGCCTATCGTCCAGCGTCCTATTCTGACGGATTTGTAGAAATTCTTGCGGCTCAACAAACCCCTGATAGTCCAGATTGGTTCCAAGGTACAGCCGATGCAGTACGTCGCTATGCGTGGCTTTTAGAATCATGGAACGTAAGTGAATATTTGATCCTCTCTGGCGATCATCTGTACAACATGGACTATGAAAAATTTGTCAGACATCACCGCGAAACAGGCGCTGACATCACCCTATCTGTATTACCTGTCGATCAGAAAAAAGCATCTGCCTTTGGTTTATTGAAAACTGACAGCGAAGGCAAAGTTATTAAATTCCTTGAGAAGCCTAAGGGTGAAGCTCTAGAGGGAATGCGAGTAGATACCACCAAGCTTGGCTTAGATGCTACTGAAGCGATCGCTAATCCATTTATTGCGTCGATGGGTATCTATGTCTTTAACAAACAAGCAATGATGAAATTGCTCAGTGATAATCCAGAATATACAGATTTTGGTAAGGAAATTATCCCTGCGGCAATTCAAAACTTGAATGTACAGGCATACCTATATTCTGGCTACTGGGAAGATATTGGAACCATCGAATCTTTCTATCAAGCCAATCTTGACTTAACTCGTCATCCTGCTACTGCCTTTAATTTCTACGAGACCGAAAAGCCCATCTATACTCGCGCTCGTTATTTGCCACCTAGCAAGGTTCATGATTGTAAAGTTAAAGATTCGGTCATTGGTGAAGGCTGTATTCTCAACCAAGCAACCATTACTAACTCAGTAGTTGGTATCAGAATGCATATCGAAGCCAATTGCACAATTGAAGATACGCTACTGATGGGTTGTGATTTTTATCAACCACAGGAAGAGCGTGCTTCCGATCTTGCTACTAACAAAGTGCCTATGGGAATCGGCGAAAATACAATCATCCGTCGCGCAATTATCGATAAAAATGCACGAATTGGTAAAAATGTGCAGATTATCAATAAAGATCGCGTCCAAGATGTCAATCGTGAAGAACAAGGCTATTGCATTTGCAATGGTATCGTTGTCGTCGTTAAAAATGCTGTGATCCCTGATAACACCATTATCTAGATCAATCCAATTTTTGAAAGTGCTGCTTTGTAGCACTTTCAAAAATCATGTCCTTATGCCATGATCTGTGGCAGTTAATTGGATCGTCCTTTTTTACAAAATCCTGTGAATCCTTGGCTCAGTTTGTTGCAGCAGCATCGCATTATTGCCGTTATTCGGGCAGATAATGTCAGTATTGCTAGAGAAATGGCACTTGCAGCAGCGGCAGGGGGAATTAAGCTGATTGAAATTGCATGGAATACCGATCGCGCTGAATCATTGATTCCTAAGCTGCAACAGGAACTACCAGATTGCAAAATTGGTACAGGCACGGTTTTAGATCTTGAGAATGCTGAACGCGCGATCGCCTGTGGATGTAGCTTTCTATTTACGCCCCATACCAATCCTGAACTCATTGCTAAGGGTTTAGAAAATAATATTCCTGTAATTGCAGGGGCTTTAACCCCGACAGAAATTATTACGGCTTGGCAAGCAGGCGCTGCTGCTGTCAAGGTTTTTCCAATCAAAGTTATTGGTGGTGTGGAATATATCCAATGCTTACAACCAGTAATACGTGATATCCCTCTCATTCCTACAGGTGGAGTTAGTCTCCAAAATGCCGATAAATTTCTAGCGGCAGGGGCGATCGCAGTAGGTATCTCTAGCCATTTATTTTCACCAGAGGTGATCGCTGAGGATGACTGGACAACAATTATTTCGCGATCGCAAGCTTTAATTCAAAAAGTTCAACCATTTCAGGCGGGATAAGTACCATGAAACGCCCCTTATCCCTAGAAGATTTATGCAGTATGCAGCACTAGGACTAGATGTAGGTCGCAAACGTATCGGCATAGCTGGATGCGATCGCCTTGGCATCACTGTCCATGGCATTACCACAATTATCCGTAAGTCATGGCAAGACGACATGGCAGAACTGCGATCACTGATTCTTGAGCGCAATATTGACACCCTCGTAATTGGCTTACCTTATAACATGGATGGATCGTTAGGCTATCAAGCCAAGCAAGTCCAAAAATTTGCCAATGGCGCAGCGAAACATTTAGGTATAACCGTAGAATTTGTCGATGAACGCCTTACTTCCTATGAGGCTGAAGAAATAATGCGATCGCAAGGTATTTCCACTAGAGAAAACAAAGCGATGATTGATCGTAAAGCCGCCGCCATTATCTTGCAACAATGGTTAGCCATCAAACAGCAATCAATTAAGTAGAGTCATGGTGCTTCGCACCATGACTCTACTTCCAGTTTTTGTTTTACTGCAAATTTCCACAAAAAATGATGGCAGTGCTTCGCACTGCCATCATTTTTTGATCAAGCATTCCTATAGAGCTTGTTAGCGTCTCTAATTTTTTGTCCCCTTTGCTGTCATAATGCTTAAGAGCGCCAAAAGCCTTATATAAGAGGGTTTCTCTGAGCTAGTAGTGCTATAGGATACAAAAAAGCAATCTATGGAAGGATCGACGATTGTACTCACGGATGAAACAGGTAAGAGCTTGCCTTGCACTGTCGAAACCAAGTTTAAAGTGGACAGCACCGAATACTTGTTGCTGCAACCAGTTGACTTTTCTGTGCAAATCTTTGCATGGCAAGAAACAGATGACGAAGAAGAAACTGAATTAGTCGATGTCACCGAAGAAGAAATCGATTTAATTTTCTCAACTGCTCAAGCTGTTTTATCGGAACAAAACCTTACGTTACGGCGCTCTGCTTACACATTAACAGTTTCAGGTGAATTACCTGAGCCAACTGAAGAAGATATCATCGAAATTGATACTGAAGAAGATGGTAATTGTGGCGAGTTCCAAGAGCTAGCCCACTTCTACTATGAAGAGCAGGCTTTTTCTGTATTTACTGCCCTTGACCCTCTAATGTTTATTGCCAAGGTGGGAGATGATGGTCAACCTGAAGTTCTTACCCCTGCGGAAATGGCAGCCCTTGAGCCTTATGTGGAGCAATATCTAGACCATGTCCTCAGCACAGAAGATGCCGAAGAAGAGTTCTAATTGGCTGTTTTATGGTGTTGCTTTCCCACTAACGATTTTATTTACTGGCCTAGTCAGTAGCTCTTGGTGGATTTGGGCAAGTGCTGCTCCTAGCACCTTTGGAGCAAAAGTCAGACTTACTATACCTGACGGGATGCCAACTCAAATGATCGCCCAAGAGCTAGAAGCCGCAGGCGTAATTCGCTCTAGCTTAGCGTTGCGCCTGTGGCTACAATGGCAATCTTTGCGAGGTAGTGAAGCAGTCTCCTTGCGATCGGGAACCTATGATTTCTCCACTAACCAATCTTTGCCAGAAGTCGTTGCCCAGATCCAAACAGCGAAATTGACAGAAGTTCGCTTCACAATTCCTGAGGGTTGGTCGATCGCTCAGATGGCAGATCTATTTGAGAAGCAAGGTTTTTTTGCAGCAAAGGACTTTGTGGCAGCAGCTCAACGCACTAGCCCCAAGCGTCGTCCTTGGCTACCTGAGGATATCCCCAGTTTAGAAGGATTTCTATTTCCTGATACCTATCAAATTCTGCCATCGGAAGCAACTCCAGATCGAATTATTGATCTGATGCTTGATCGCTTTGAGCAAGTAGCTTTACCTGTTTACAAAGACAATCAATCTGGTAAACCAAAGGTTAAAGTTAGTCTCAAAGATTGGGTAACGCTGGCGAGTATTGTCGAAAAAGAAGCAGTAATTGATTCAGAGCGTCGCATTATATCGGGGGTTTTCTGGAATCGCCTGAAAAAGAATATGCGCCTAGAGTCAGATCCCACCGTGGAGTATGGCTTAAATATTAAGCAGACTCCCGAAAATCCACTGACACTAGATCAGGTGCGGACATCTTCGCCCTATAACACTTATCTCAATGAAGGTTTACCTCCGGGGGCGATCGCTTCAGTGGGATTAGCTAGCCTTAAGGCAACGCTTGATCCTGCCAGTACTGACTATCTGTTCTTTGTGGCTAAATATGATGGCAGTCATGTCTTTAGCCGTAATTTAGAAGATCACGAAAAAGCATTACAGGCGATCGATAAAAAGATCCAACAAAAAACACCAAAACAATAAGCAAAAAAAACTAAGAGAGAGTCGCAGCGCTTTGTGCTGCGACTCTCTCTTAGTTTTTTATAGCAGCTATATATAGAGAATTTTCTGGGTTTAATCGGAGTGTAAAAGCTACATAAAAGCCTAAAGTAAACTCTATTAGTAATACTGTCAGAGAAAATTGATGTGTTAGAAGCCTTTGTTCTTGCAACTATACTCTGTGGCTTTTTAGGAATTATTCTTAAAAAGAACCTTGTTATGAAAATCATTTCTATGGATGTGATGAGTACGGGCGTAATCGCCTATTTTGTAGTAATTGCATCCCGACAAGGAGTATTTACACCCATCCTTGGTGATATCCCAAGGACTAACTATGCTGATCCAGTACCTCAGGCTGTAATTTTGACAGCGATCGTGATTGGCTTCTCAATTCAAGCCTTGATGTTGGTTGGGGTGATCAAACTCGCACGCAATAATCCCACATTGGAAATTCATGAGATTGAGAAGAGTGATTTGTTATGACTTTTCTAACTTTGCTCTGGATTGTCTTGCCGTTTTTGGTGGGATTCATTATCTATATATTTCCAAAGTGCGATCGCATTTTGGCTTTAGTCGGTACATTTGCGTCGGCACTATACGTGATTCCTCTGTTTGTCCAGCAAACACCGATCAACTTACAATTGCTCGATAACTTTGGTGTGACCTTGGTTCTTGATCCCTTGGCAGGATTTTTTATCTTGACCAATGCTTTGGTCACGGCAGCCGTGATTATTTACTGCTGGAATAGCGATCGCACCGCCTTTTTTTATGCTCAAGTCATATTGCTGCATGGCAGTATCAATGCGGCTTTTGCCTGCTCTGACTTCATCAGTTTATATGTGGCTCTAGAAGTAATTAGCATTGCCAGCTTTTTATTGATTGCCTATCCCCGTAGCGATCGCTCCATTTGGATTGGTTTGCGCTATTTATTTGTCAGCAATGTCGCCATGTTATTTTATTTAATTGGCGCAGTGTTGGTATATAAAGCCAACCATTCCTTTACTTTTAGCGGACTGCGAGGCTCACCTCCCGAAGCGATTGCCTTGATCTTTTTAGGGCTGTTAGCCAAGGGCGGCATCTTTGTATCAGGACTATGGCTGCCATTAACCCATGCCGAATCCGAGTCACCAGTCTCGGCACTGATGTCGGGAGTAGTCGTAAAGGCGGGAATTTTGCCATTAGTGCGTTGTGCATTATTGATCGAAGAACTTGACCCAATCGTACGCATATTTGGGGTTTTAACAGCCCTACTTGGCGTTTTTTTTGCTGTGTTTGAGAAAGATGCCAAGCGGATGTTAGCCTTTCATACCATTTCGCAGTTAGGTTTTATCCTTGCTGCACCAGAGGTTGGCGGCTTCTATGCGCTCACCCATGGCTTAGTCAAATCGTCTCTATTTCTAATTGTGGGCAATTTGCCTAGCCGTAACCTCAAAGAATTGCAGCATCAGCCTATTCCTACCCAACTCTGGATACCTTTGGTGATTGCTAGCTTTTCCATTTCTGGGTTTCCCTTACTATCTGGATTTGGGGCAAAAGTATTAACTATGGAAAATCTTCAGCCTTGGCAGGTGATCGGCATGAACATTGCAGCTTTAGGTACTGCGATCTCCTTTGCTAAGTTTATTTTCTTGCCCCATAACCATCAAGCTCAATCAGGGATTAAAGCACCCTTGCGGGGTGAGTTTTGGGTAGCGATCGCCATTTTATTGGGTGGCTTGTTTGTGGCAAATGCCGTTTACTATGAAGCCTATACTCTGGAAAATGCCGTCAAACCTCTGGCAACGATCGCGATCGGTTGGATAGCATATTGGCTAATTTTTAAACACGCTGTGGTCAAATTTTCCACGTTGTTCGAGGATTTTGAGAATCTGATTGGTGTTATGAGCCTGACGTTAATTCTACTGTTCTGGATGGTGCTGGCATGATTGGACAATTTATTTTGCGAATCGTGATCTGGTTTTTGTTAACCGCTAATTTAAGTATTACCAATATCATCATTGGTGTAAGCATCTCTCTGCTCATGCCCTATTACCGATCGGAAGCGATTCAGTTTAAGGATGTTATTTATGGCATCAAAAAGATAATTGTGGCAGTTCCTCAAGCCTATATCGAAGCAATCGAGATGATCTGTCAACCCCATAAACATGAAGAAGTGATTATGGAAAAAGCTAAAAATCGTCGATCAGCAGCCCTAGTTTTCTTGGATATTTTCTTGATTACTTTCACACCTAAAACTGTTGTGTTGAGACATCAAGAAGATGACTGGTATGTGGTGCATCATGTTGTGCGGCGCATCCAGAGGAGGCGTAATTCATGAATATCGATCTATCTCCCAATTTTGTATTAAATTTTGTCGTCGGCGCAATGGTTTTGTCTTTACTAATTCCCCTTTATCAGGCTTGGAAATACGATGGCGATATTTGGGAAATTATGCTTGCTTTTTCTAGTATTGCTGCCAAATCCGCAGTGATGATTTTAGTAATCGCAGTGTTGCGAGACGATTGGATGATTGGCGTAATCGGCGTGATTATTTTGAGTGTGGGTAATGCAGGATTTATGCTCCTAGCCCATATCATTCAACGCACAGGAGAGCTATAACCATGTCCATAACCATGACAACGTTAGTCCATATCCTCAGCTATATCTGTATTCTAAGTGGATTAGTATTCTGGTTTTGGGGAACCTCAGCTTTACTAACAAAGCGATCGGTACTTTTTAAACTTCATAGCCTTTCGGTATCGGACACCCTTGGCTCGATCGCGATTATATTCGGCTTAGTTTTACTTCGCCCCAAGGAGTTGCCATTACTGATTCTGGCAATTATTTCCTTAGCTCTATGGAATACGATGCTGTGCTATGTGCTGGCGTACTGTTCTAGCAGTACGACTAAGAAGAAATAGATTCGTTGCGTTGCATTAACACGTCCTAAAAACAATTAAGCATTCCCCCAGATTAGAACAGTAAATGATTAGTAATTACGATGGTTATGTCTATGCGATCGCAGTGCTGCTACCAATATCAGCATCAATGTTGGTGTTCCAAACTAATCCCTACAAAGCTCTAGTTATTCGTGGCATTTTAGGAGCAATATCAGCGCTAGTCTATACTATTTTAGGCGCGGCGGATGTAGCGCTGACCGAGGCTCTAGTCGGAGCTTTTTTAGCGACAATGCTCCAAGCGGTTGCGGTACGATCCTCTTTAGTATTGCGTTTGGGTGTGGTTGAGGAGATGGCGATCGCTCACGATTTAGAAGAAGAATTAGATAAGATCGATCTTCCCTTTGAGCAATTAGAGCAAAAAGAATTACAACAACCTGAGCAGTTTGACGAACATTCGGTTATAGATAATGGAATAGATCAAGATTATGCCTCTATATCTAATTTTGAGAAACTGATCGATATCCTCAAAAATACTTTCAGTAAATACTATATGAGAGTTGAATTAGTTCCCTATGAGAACGAAGCAGAATTAGAACAAGCATTAATTGATAAGCTTGTTCATGCCACTTTGCATGATGCTGAGACTCAAGAAGTTAATCAAGCCAGATTCTATCAAATCAAAATCCGTTTGCGTCGGCTTTATGAGATTATGCAAGCGAATCCAGATTTGGCTAATGTCCAATTAATTCGCATCTAGCGGTTAATTTTGCGATAACTCTAAACTCCTACCATCTTAATTACTCCCCCAAGAACAATGAAATGGATTTATATAATCGCAGGGATTGCTTTTTTTATAAAAATGCTATTCCTGCCCAACCCCGCGCCTAGTTTGCCTTTCTCGATTGTCGAGGTGATCGCCCAAGATAGTGGTGTGAGTAATGTCGTATCAGGAATCATTTTTCGCAATCGCCTCTATGACACCATTTTTGAAGTAATTGTCTTTACGATCGCAATTATGGGGGCAAACTTTTTACTTGCCAATGAGAAACCCTTTACAAGGATTTACCAATTTACCGATCAAACTTCGATTGTCCTTGCTCAATTGGGAGCTACTATTGCGGCATTGGTAGCGATCGAGTTAGCAATTCGTGGGCATCTCAGTCCAGGAGGAGGCTTTGCCGCAGGTGTGGCAGGTGGAACGGCGATCGGCTTGATTGCGATTACTTCTTCTCCAGAGAGACTTCAGAACCTGTATAAGCGATGGTACGCCGCAACTTGGGAAAAGATATCGGTTCTAATTTTTATTGTTTTATCAGTAATCACACTTTCTGGCATAGAACTACCCCATGGTCAAATGGGAGAGCTAATTAGTGGTGGCATCATCCCAATTCTGAATATGCTTGTTGCGATTAAGGTGGCGCTAGGCTCATGGTCAGTTGTTTTAGTCTTCATTCGCTATCGTGGCTTGCTATAGCACTTCATGCTACTGGGGCAATTCTGAGTTAAGATATTCTTAATTATTTAATTAAAACACTAAAATCCTTGTGAAACCTTGGCGACTGATTGCTCCTGACTTAGTTTTGTCAGCACCGATTTACACGATTACTCCACAGTTAATGCAAAAACATGGGTTAAGTGGTCTCATTTTGGACGTTGACAATACCCTCATCGGTGATGATGAGTCCGATGTTTCAGATGAGATTCGTCAATGGGTAGAACTAATGCGCCAGCAATATCCCATTTGGTTAGCAAGTAATAACTTTAGCGATCGCCGCATTCAAAAGGTCGCCGAAAGCCTCAATCTTCCCTATCGTAGTCGCGCAGGTAAGCCATCCCGCCGCGTCGTGCGTCAAGTTCTCGAAGCAATGCAAATACCACCTGCCCAAGTTGCGATGGTGGGAGATCGCCTATTCACCGATACGATTGTAGGCAATCGTCTTGGCTTGTTTACGATTTTGGTACAGCCTCCTTGTGAGGAGCTAGTATTTAAACCTAATATTGCAACTATTTTTAAAGCGCGATCGAGCTTCCTCCGCAATTGGGAAATTTGGATCGCTCGCAAATCTGGGGTCAAGATTTAGAAGTCAACAAAAATTTAAGGCAGCGCAAAGCACTGCCTTAAATTTTGTGTTGGTAGAACAGTTATTTGTCTAATTGCTCGGTAACTTATAATCTCAAGATCAATTCATCACAAGCTTATTTAATTTAATAACAACAATGGGAAACCTTCAGGGACGCGATCTTCTTAGTCTGGCAGACTTACAACCCAACGAGATTCAAGAATTACTCACCCTTGCTCAACAACTCAAGGCAGGAGAAGTAAAGTTTGACTTTCAGCGCAAAACCCTTGGCTTGCTGTTTCGCAAAGCCTCAACCCGAACTCGTGTGAGCTTCACCGTTGCCATGCATCAATTGGGAGGACATGTCATCGATCTTGATCCAAGTGTGACCCAAGTCAGTCGTGGTGAACCAATACAAGATACTGCCAGAGTTCTCGATCGCTACTTGGATGTTCTCGCCATTCGCACCTTTGAGCAAGCGGAGCTAGAGACCTTTGCCAAATTTTCTAAGATTCCCATTATTAATGCTTTGAGTGATTTAGAGCATCCTTGCCAAGTATTAGCTGATTTGCTCACCGTATTAGAAAATTTCGGCACACTCAAAGGGCTGACCCTGACCTATCTCGGTGATGGTAATAATATGGCGCATTCCCTGATGATTGGCTGTGCGCTCGTTGGCATGAATGTGCGGATTGCTTCTCCGAAAAACTTTACACCAGATCCCGCAGTTGTAGCTCAGGCAAAGGCTTTAGCAACTAATTCTGAAGTCATTGTCACCGATGATCCTAAACTCGCTTCCCAAGCGGCTCATGTGTTGTATACCGATGTCTGGGCAAGTATGGGGCAGGAGTCGGAAGCAGAAGATCGCATTCCAATTTTCCAACCCTATCAACTGAATTCTGAACTTATGGCTTTAGCCGATCGCGATGTGATCGCTTTGCATTGTTTGCCAGCCCATCGCGGCGAAGAGATTACCGATGAAGTGATGGAAGGTGATCAGTCACGTATTTGGGATGAAGCAGAAAATCGCCTCCATGCCCAAAAAGCTTTGCTAGCTAGCGTTTTATAGTTAAAAGCCTCGCGATGCGAGGCTTTTGTTTTGTACCAAATAAAGAAATGGCGTAGCCATTTCTTTATTTCAAAATCCATACTGGGTTTGTTTTCCAAATCAAAAAAGTGTAGTTACACTTTTTTGATTTGGTATTAGAGAAACTTTTGTCTTAGGGCGATCGCTACTTCGGGAGTAACCAGATGATCGATCTCGCCGCCAAATCTGGCAATCTCCCGAACTACACTACTACTCAAGAAACTATATTCATTGGAAGTAGAGAGAAATACTGTTTCAATATCATTAGCTAAGGTCTTATTGGTATGCGCCATCTGCAATTCCATTTCAAAATCGGAAACTGCGCGTAAACCTCGAATCAGAACTTGCGCTTTCATGAGATGGGCATAGGTGACAGTTAAGCCCGTAAACGTATCGACATCAACATTATCTAAATGTCGTGTTGCCTCACGGATCTGTGTCATCCGTTCCTCCATCGTAAAGAGAGGCGTTTTATTGGGATTGCGTAATACGGCAACAATCACACGATCAAAAAGATGACTGCCGCGCTTAATAATATCGAGATGCCCAAAGGTAATTGGATCGAAACTACCTGGATAAATGGCAATCAATGCAGTCACCGACTCGCTACAACGCGATTATATAGCGCTACTGCGCCTAAAAGAAGCACCACACAAAGTGTGGTGCTTCTTTTAAGTTTTTTCAAAGCTAAAAATGGCGTAGCCATTTTTAGCTTTGGGGTTAGAGGCTGCTTGAACCGAGATATTTGCCGATCGCTGGCGAATAAATTTCATAGAGCATAGTGATTGGTTCGCCGCCATGCCATAGCAAATAATGTCTTGCCCAGTACTCCTTAACCTCTGGATAGCCAAAAGCCTGTGCTAATTGAGGACAAGCACCCTTGTAAATACCTTTGAGATCGCGATAAAGCTCCGTGTACTTTTGATTGAGACTGACCCAGATCGGCAAAGATGGATCTTTCAAATATTTTTGCATCGCTGCCTCTGACCACCATGAAGTCGCATGGGAAAAAATCTCTCCTGTCTTTTGCGATCGCAAAAAGATTTGGCGACGAATTCTTGGTGCAGCAATCAAGGAAATATCCGATGGGGCATTGTCGTCATCATCACCAATATTAGTCATTGCTAGCACCTCAACCGAAATATCTGATTGAGTCAATAGCTGTAAATGTCGCGTCGGCGCACCATCGCCCATTAAAAACATTTGCCAAGTCGGAGATAGCAAATTAAAGGGCAAGCCTTTACGAATATCATCTTCGCTGCCTTGCCACATGGGTTCTTCAATCCGATTCCAAGGTCGAGCGGTAGTACTTTGGATGCTTTGAGCTGAGGTGAGGGTCATACAGGATTTCTCTTAACAATCCGTAACATATTCTCTATTGTAGTTCAAATAAAAAAGAAACTCGCTATGCGAGTTTCTTTTTTATTTGCATCTCAGCGATAAATACTAAGACATTCTCAATAATCTGATTTGAGCAATGATGAAAATAGCAGGAATGATCCGTCCGTAGTTAGTAGCGATCGCCCGCCAACCCAGATCCGCAAAAAATAACCCCCAAAGCGCAGGCGTAATTACTGAAAAAACGGTTCTAGCGGCGGTGTATTGGGTTGCTGCAACTGCCATCCCACGTTTTGCTAAATAGGTAGAGACATAGGCATTTAACCTTGTCGCGATCGCTGTGCCTCCTGCCTTCAAAACTTCATAGCCCACTTGGTAAGAGGCAAAATGCCATGCCATTTGGCGGGCGATCGCATTTAATACCGCCGAACGAATGACAGTACTCACCGCGATCGCACTACCACCTTTGACTAGCAAACTCATCGGGTTACGCTGAGCATCAAGGGGCAAGGATTTTTTAAGATTTGACTCCGTAAGAGCTGTTTGGACAGAATCATCAATACTAGAACGCTCCTGAGGTGAGAGCTTTTTCCATGAATTGCTAATTAAATTGAGAAATAATTCAGACTCGATATCTTCAACACTTTGCTTCTTGGAATATTTAATATTGAGGTGCTGACAGACACGCTCTAGGACTTCTCGATAGCTAACATCACTAGTTTTGCGGCGGAGCACCGTCAAGCCATCGGCAGCCAAAAATCGAAAACGCTTTGAGATCGCCTCAATTAGTTCATCTCGATCCCAGCTTTGTAACTCTTGCACAGGCGGGGTAGCCACATAATCAATGGGGTTGAATTTACGCCGAAACAGTATATCCGCAATTTGATATAGCTCTTCATCGGTTGCCAATGCCAGAACATTGCTTAATTCATCCATTGCCCTATCCATTGATTTGTTAACGAACAGTATCTCAAGCTTTTCCTAGCTTATACCAAATCTATAAATGTACTGCCCTATGTAGACTTTGACAATTAAGTTGGTATTTATGACGACGCTAGGATAGGAGCGCTTTGTGCAATCTATCCTAACCTCTGAGTCACTAAAAGATTCTAGTACTAATTACTCAAATGGCAAAGTTATTAAAGTTGCAGATTTTCAGACCTCACTAAGTTAGGGCTCATTTAAGTATCTAAGCATAATTAAAAAACCAAAACCTGTGGCGCACGCTGCGCGTGCGCCACAGGTTTTGGTTTTTTATATTTGCACCCAGCTACTTACGAGATTTAGGTTTACTAAAACCATGACCCGATTTACTAGCAGTTTTTGATTTTTTAGATTTAGCTGATGTGGCAATGACTTCGGTTTGCGGAAGAGCTATAGATGTGTGTTCATCTGCGATCGCAGGAGTCTCTGCGTTAACTGTCTCTGGATCTGGCGTTACAACATCAGCAAGACTTGTTTGTAACTCAGGTTCTGGAATAACCTCATCAACATGCTGGTTTTGTGGCTCTACAACAGGTTGATGAATTTCTACAGATTCATCTACAGTTTCTAGATTAGTTTTTACAACTGCTTCTTCTACTAGATTAGTCTCTACAGATTCACCTACAGATTCTGGATTAGTTTCTACAACTGCTTCTTCTATGCTTTCTACATTAGTTGCTCCATGAATTTCTACAACTGCTTCTTCTACAACTGCTTCTTCTACAACAGTTTCTGAAGCCTCTATCACGGGGTCGGTAATCTTCACGTCAATTTCTGGGACTGACTCTACCACTGGCGTATAAATTTCTGGTTCTACCACTGGCGCTGGTATTGCGATCTCTAACTCTATATTGGCTATAGGAGCTATAGGGGTATTGGTTATAGGTTCGTGGGTTTTGAGCTTAGAATCAAGTTTATTAAACCCATGTTTAGCGGAAGTCCGTGTTTTTTTGGACTTAGGTGCTACTAAGCTAGACTTGGATTTTTTCGGAGCAGCTATTGGTAATATTTCTGCTGCTATATTTTCTCCAGCGATATCCCCCTTTTTCGCAACAGTTTCTACCGTCGGCTCTGCAACATTTTTAGAAATAGTTTCTGGTTCATCAACAGTTTTTACAGGCTCCTCAAGAATATTCTCAGGAATAACTCTAGGCTCAGCAATCATTTCTAAAGTCTCTTCAGTCGTAACTTCAGAGACAAGGGCGATCGCTTCTGGCACTACTACAACAATATCTTCCGAAATATCTTGCGAAGTAATATCTGCATTACTCTCCAAGTTTTCTACATCATGGCTATGATGCTCATTTTGAGCAAGAGATGGCTCAGTAGCAATCTCTTCAACAATAGGTGTATGAGATTCTTCTAAAAAAGTACTTTCTGTGTTCACCTCAGCAGGCTGATCGATCGCCTTATCGGATGGCTCGATAGATGCTGCGGATTCTGCGATCGTATGAATATTGTCAATACTGGTTGCGATCGCGGGATTAGCATCAACATGCTCATCGTCAATCCTTGATATATCATCAGCCTGAAAGCGAAGAATAGAGACATTGACAATCTTTCCACCTAGCCGACGAATTGTTTGCATTCTTTTGGAAAGGGAGCTATAGGCAATAGTGACTATCTGAGTCTTGCCTTGCACTTTTCCTTGCTGAATGCCACCTGTAAACTCAATTTGGACTTGGTGGTTTCTGTAATCATCCACAGATGGAGTTACAGAATCAATATCTACACTTTTCATATCAAACTCATCCTAGCGATCGCATTTTTACGATCACACGTCAAAATAATTTATCTAAAGAATCTGTCTATATAAGTATTCCGTAAAAATGGCTACTAAAACAAATTCTCTAGCCTAAAAAATATATAGCTATCGTCACTTAACATTAGGAGAAATCTACACCCCAGAAGTGAGTGGCGACGCTTCGCTTCATCACTCATTTCTGGGATGTGGTTGGTAATAGCCATGGTAGAGAAATCTGCAACCTATGATAGGTAAGTAGTCAAGCATAAGTAAAATTAAAACCGAGATTTCTGTACCCGCACGCTATGCGAGTGGGTACAGAAATCTGCATAACTTAGTCATGTGTTTCCTATAACCAGCAAAATCTTACCGATGCGTTAGGATTGCTAACAGTTCCATAGGCTAACGAGATAGACTTATTGGCATAATGAAAATAAATGGCAATAATTTAGTTTTGCCGTCTGCCAAATAAATGTATTGTTTAAGTACTGACAAGATTCAGTATGCTGTTCAGCACTACTGGCAAAATTTTAGAGTATTGATCAAAGATTCTTAGAGCTTTTTATCAGTGCTACATAGAACAAACTCATAGTATATAAATTGTATAAAAGGATATAGCGATTGATATGGGGCGATTAGGAGTTTTACTGCTGAACCTCGGTGGACCAGACAAGTTAGAGGATGTCCGCCCATTTTTGTATAACTTATTTTCTGACCCAGAAATTATTCGCTTGCCATCGCCATTGTTGCAAGCACCCCTCGCATGGCTCATTTCCAGTCTCCGTGCTAAACAGTCTCAGCAAAACTACAAAAAAATTGGTGGTGGCTCTCCTCTCCGTCGCATTACCGAGGCTCAAGCTCAGGCATTGCGTACACAGCTCGTCCAAAATGGACATGAAGCTCAAGTTTATGTGGGAATGCGCTATTGGCATCCCTTCACTGAAGAGGCGATCGCTCAGATCAAAAAGGACAAAATTGAAGAATTAGTAGTTCTACCTTTGTATCCACAGTTTTCGATCAGCACTACAGGTTCCAGCTTCCGCTTACTAGATCGCATTTGGAAAACCGATCCTGAATTACAGAAGATCAAATATACAGTTGTGCCTTCTTGGTATGACAACTCATGGTATTTACAATCAATGGCAAACCTGATCGCCACTAAACTTGATCAGGTCAAAGACCCTAGCAAAGCCCATGTCTTTTTTAGCGCCCACGGTGTGCCAGTTAGTTACATCGAAGAAGCAGGTGATCCTTACCAAAAGGAAATCGAGGCTTGTGCAGCTTTAATTATGCAAAAGCTAAATCGACCAAATCCTTATAAGTTGGCTTATCAAAGTCGTGTTGGACCCGTTGAATGGTTGCAACCCTACACCGATGTCGCGATCGAAGAATTAGCAGCACAAGGGGTTAAGGAGTTAGTAGTAGTACCTATCAGTTTTGTCTCGGAGCATATCGAAACCCTCGAAGAAATCGATATGGAATATCGAGAAATTGCTGAACATGCGGGAATTGAGACCTTTGCGCGAGTCCCTGCCCCAGATACTGACCCCACATTTATCCAAGCCTTAGCTGATGTGGTACTTAAAGCTTTAGGTGATCGCCCAATCCCATTCTCAGCAACAATTCAACCGCAGAAAAACACCAAACTCTATCCTCAAGAACGTTGGGAATGGGGCATGACTCCTTCCGCAGAAGTATGGAATGGACGCTTAGCAATGCTCGGATTCTTGATCCTGTTGCTAGAGTTATGGCTAGGACGTGGGCAAATTTTGCAATAAGAGATTTTGAACCAAAAGAGGGGTAGTACAAAGTACTACCCCTCTTTTGACTTTTATTAAAGTGAGTTTGATATAGCCATTTGCACTGACTTTAAACAAAATTACAGCCCCAAAGAGATTTGCAAAGTAAATCTCTTTGGGGCTTTGTATCTTAACTAAAACGACCATACGAGCATAGCTATATTTGCAAATTTCACAAAAACGACAAATATATATTCGTGGCAATGTTGTTTATGAGAGGCAACCTTGTAGTAAGGTACAGCTTTTAATATGATTTGAGAATAAATATTAATAGGCTCAGCAGTTACAATAGCATTGTGAAGAAATATTTAAAGATATACATTTGTCTTTAAAAATATTTATATTTGTGTGGGGATAAAAAACCTGTAAAGATTTATAAGGGAATTCCAATAAATATTGATGCTTAACTATTTTTTAATCATCGATTGATTCCTTACAGCTACGCAAGATCTGGCATTTAATTCTTATCTTTTTTGAGACGGGGATCGCTCATCTAGTAATGATCCCCATTTTTTATGCTTATAATCATTACATAGCTAATGCAGGATTTAAAAATTTATCAGATACCTAATTATCTGAAACTGAATTTTTAAACAAATCTAATTTTTGGGAACTACTCCTTTATAAATACCTTCAATTAATTCCTGCTAACTTTCTAGTTCCTAAGAAATCCAACTTGTTACTGTAGTGAACCCGTGACAATCGCTAAATAACTGAATCAGATTGTGCATAGAGTGCTAGTTCGTTCAAAAAACATCTAAAATCACCCTAAAACTACATTTACAAGTTTTTTATAAATAAAACATTTAAATTTACCCTATAAAAAGGAGCTACTCAAAATGATTGAATCTATTCGCTGCCCTAATTGTGGTTCGATCGCTGAGCGCCACCATCTTGCCTACCTTGCTCAAGTCAAAACCCAATGCGAAGAATGTGACTATTTATTAGTCATGTGTACTCGCAGTGGTCATGTACTAGAGTCCTATGCACCAGGCTTACCATCACCACGACCACTCCAGCCAATAGCTACTCGTCTCGCTTCCCTACCTCAACGCCAAAGCAATAACTCACGAACTAGAGATATTGCTACTGTAAGCGTTTAAGTTGCAACAAGGGGAAATTTGAATATAGATGCGATTACCTAAAATAGAAAACGGCTCTCTTAGATCTGATGCACCAGCCACTCAGATCTAAGGGAGCCAAAAATTTGATTAGTAGTAGTAATAATTAAGCAGCACGATGCACTGTCTCTAATTTTCTAAGTCTTTTCAAATTCAAAGTCTGATTCTCCTGAAATAAGCAGACCAAAAAAAGTTAAAATTCAAAAGCTCTAAGTCATCAGCTACTAACAACAGCATTAATCGATAACTCAAAGCGCGATCGGGATTTGAAGCTTACCAAATCAAATCAAATATTTACCGATAACCGATTACCAATCACCAAATAGACACTGTTCATTAAGAAACCGAAACATGGCTCCCATCGCCAAACTACTGATTGCCAATCGAGGTGAAATTGCCCTCCGAATCATTCGGACTTGCGAAGAACTAGGAATCCCAACAGTTGCTGTTTATTCCGATGTCGATCGCAACTCGTTGCATGTACAGCTAGCCCACGAAGCGGTCTGCATTGGCGATTCACCCAGCAGCAAAAGCTATCTGAATATCCCAAATATCATTTCGGCAGCTCTGACCCACAACGCTACAGCCATTCACCCCGGCTATGGATTCCTGTCAGAAAATGCCCGATTTGCAGAAATCTGCGCCGATCACAACTTATTGTTTGTTGGCCCTAGCCCTAATTCGATTCGTTCGATGGGTGATAAGTCTACAGCTAAGAAGACCATGCAAAAGGCTGGCGTGCCAACTATTCCTGGGAGTGAAGGCTTAATCGAGTCGGAAGAACAAGCAATTAAGATTGCCCATGATATTGGCTTTCCAGTAATGATTAAGGCTACCGCAGGTGGTGGTGGGCGGGGGATGCGTCTAGTCACCAATCCCGATGATTTATTGCGTCTACTTCGGGCTGCCCAAGGTGAAGCAGAGGCTGCCTTTGGCAATGGTGGGGTTTATATCGAGAAGGTGATCGAAGATCCTCGCCATATCGAAATTCAGATTTTGGCGGATATGCATGGTCATGTGGTGCATTTGGGCGAACGGGATTGCTCGATTCAGCGTCGCCACCAAAAATTATTAGAAGAAGCTCCTAGCAGTGCTGTTAATCCAAAATTGCGCGAAAAAATGGGGGAAGCGGCGGTAAAAGCGGCTAAGGCAATTAACTATGTTGGCGTAGGGACTGTGGAATTCTTGCTGGATAAATATGGCAAGTTTTATTTTATGGAAATGAATACTCGGATTCAAGTTGAGCATCCTGTAACAGAAATGATCACAGGAATTGACTTGATTGCGGAACAGTTGCGCGTTGCCCAAGGTGATAAGCTTCGCTTCCAGCAAAAGGATATTGAAATCCGTGGTCATGCGATCGAATGTCGGATCAATGCTGAAGACCCCGATCACAATTTCCGTCCTAACCCCGGTCGGATTAGTGGCTATTTGCCCCCTGGAGGTCCGGGTGTCCGTATGGATTCCCACGTTTATACCGATTATGTAATTCCCCCCTATTACGATTCGCTGATTGCCAAGTTAATTGTCTGGGGTAGCGATCGCCCTTCCGCAATTTTGCGGATGAAGCGAGCTTTGCGTGAATGTGCAATTACAGGCGTACCGACGACAATTCCTTTCCATCAAAAGGTTTTAGATGATGAGGAATTTAGACAGGGTCACGTTTACACCAATTATGTGCCTTTGCTGCAAGCCAGACTAGAAGATCAAAAATAAAGACTGAAAATAAAGCGCCCAAATGGGGTGCTTTATTTTTTATTCATAACTCACAAAAATTGTTATGAAAAGCGCTAGAACCTCCTGAGTATTGGCGATCGCTTTTTTAGTAGACTGAAGATCAACCACTTAGATGAAACTTAATGGCAGCTAATTCTTCCTCCAAGCCGAAAATTATTGTTCTTGATGACGATCCGACGGGTTCGCAGACTGTGCATAGCTGCCTATTGCTTACGAAATGGGATGTGGAAACCCTACGGATTGGGCTAGCCGATGAATCTCCAATTATGTTTGTGTTGACAAATACGCGATCGCTGACTCCCGAAGATGCAACCAAAGTCACCCGCGAAGTTTGCCGCAATCTCAAACCTGCACTGGAAGCAGAAGGCATCCATGAATTTTTGATCGTCAGTCGTTCGGACTCGACTTTGCGGGGACATTATCCAGTTGAAACCGATGCGATCGCTGAGGAATTGGGTGACTTTGATGCACATTTTCTTGTGCCAGCATTTTTTGAAGGTGGGCGCTTTACCAAATCAAGTGTGCATTACTTAGTAGTTAATGGTGTGCCTACGCCAGTGCATGAGACTGAATTTGCCAAGGATTCAGTATTTGGCTACAAGCATAGCTACTTGCCCGATTATGTTGAAGAAAAAACTCAGGGACGCATTCCTGCGGATCAGGTGGAGCGATTTTTATTAGGGGATATTCGCTCAGGGATTCGGTTACGCTTAGCGAGACTCCATAACAATCAATGTGGTGTGGTTGATGCCGAAAATCAAGCTGACCTCAATCAATTTGCCTCCGATGTTTTAGCGATCGCCGCTACTGGTAAACGCTTTCTCTTCCGTAGTGCAGCGAGTTTGTTGACTGCCCTTGCTAAGCTCCCACCGCAACCCATTCCTGCGGAAGAAATGTCTAAATATATGCGATCGCACAAAGCTGGTGTTGCGATCGTTGGCTCCCATGTCAAAAAGACCACCGAGCAGTTGGAGAATCTACTCAAGGCTCCCAATACCGTTCCCGTTGAGATTGACGTGGCGCGTTTATTGAGCGATACGGAAGCCCAATCGGCAATTCTCAAACAGGAAGCCCTAGCCCAAGTTACACAGGCTCACGCCTCAGGGAAAACCGCCGTCGTGTTTACCAGTCGCAAAGAATTAGAATTTGCGGATACCTCCACTCGCCTCGCTTTTGGTCAGTCGGTATCGGCATTACTAATGGCGATCGTGCAGGGACTACCTACCGATATTGGCTTTTTGATTAGCAAAGGTGGCATTACTTCTAACGATGTCTTGAGTACAGGCTTAAATCTGCCCACGGCAAGGCTATTAGGTCAAATTTTGGCAGGTTGCTCCGTAGTCCGTACTCCCGCCGATCATCCCCGTTTCCCTGATTTACCTGTGGTTTTGTTTCCCGGAAACGTGGGTGATGCAAATGCTCTAGCGACGGTTTATACCAGATTGGCAATGGGCATTGAAGACTAAAAACATGAAGCATTGCCTAGCATTGCTTCATGTTTTTTCTGCACCAAGCGTTACAGCCTATTGAGGTTTTGAGTAATACAGAGAAATTGTTGAAAGCACGGCGGAGCCGCACTTTCAACAATTTCTCTAGGGCTTCAGTAAGCGCAAAGCGCTGTATGCTTTGAGTAAACGATTGTAAAGATTATTTATCAAGAAAATTTATGGCTTTAAAGGTTGGCGATCGCGCTCCAGAGTTTAGCTTGCCAGATACTAACGGCAACATCGTGACTCTTTCTAGTCTCAAAGGTAGCCGTGTAGTTTTATATTTCTATCCTCGTGACAATACCCCTGGATGCACCAAGGAAGCCTGCGGTTTTCGCGATAATTACGCTCAATTCCAAGCGAAAAATACTTTGATTTTTGGTATCAGTACCGATGATGCAAAGTCTCATCAAAAATTCACGCAAAAGTTTGATCTACCCTTTCCATTACTCACCGATGCCGATGGTCAAGTTGCCACAGCCTACGAGAGCTATGGACTCAAAAAATTTATGGGTAAAGAATATGTGGGTGTCTTCCGTAATACCTTTGTGATTGATGCAGAGGGTAATATTGAAAAAATTTATCTTGGCGTTAAAGCAGAGTTACATCCTGCCCAAGTTTTAGCAGATATCTAAAAGGATGTTTGAGGTTTATTAAATTGGAACCAAGTATCACTAAGCCCGTTGCTGAACCTTGGATAATTCGCGATCGCCAATTTATTTGGGGCGATCGCACCTACATCATGGGCATTTTGAATGTTACGCCCGATAGCTTTAGCGATGGTGGTCAATTTAACTCACGGGATGCAGCGCTACAACAGGTGGCGCAAATGTTGCCCTATATTGACATCCTCGATATTGGCGGCGAATCGACAAGACCAAATGCTCAGCCCGTTAGTGCTGCCGAAGAAAGCGATCGCATTTTGCCGATTATCGAAGCAGTCCGTGCCGAATATCCGAATTTGCCGATTTCTGTCGATACCGTCAAGGCAAGTGTGGCAAAGTCAGCGATCGCCGCAGGCGCAGATATGCTCAATGATGTCTCCGCAGGCAGATTTGATCTCGATATGCTGCCCTTAGTAGGAAAGTTGCAAGTACCAATTTTTTTGATGCATATGCAAGGGGAACCTCGCACCATGCAAGTCAATCCCCAGTATCGCGATGTCGTGCAGGACGTGAAGCAATTTCTCATTGATGCAATTTCCGTAGCCAAGGCTTGGGGCATTCCACCACATCTCATCGCGATCGATCCTGGGATTGGCTTTGGGAAAACCCTAGAACATAATTTGGAACTGATCCGAAATTTAAGTGTTTTTAAGACGATTAAAGCACCTCTTTTGTTAGGGGTATCTCGCAAAACCTTTATTGGTAAACTTTGCGATCGCCCAGAGCCTAGCGATCGACTCTATGGCACAATCGCTGCTTGCACGGCCTGTATCGCAGGTGGAGCTGATATTTTGCGTGTTCACGATCCTAAAGAAATTGCGGATGCTTGTCGTTTGAGTGATGCAATTTGGCGATAATCGCATAAATTGCATCATTTCTATGCACAATTAGCACAGAACAAAAAGGATCAGTTACAGTCCATCAGTTACAATAACCAAACAGGATGTAGGCTTTAATACAATCTTGTAAAGTTTGTAATCATTTTTTAGAGGGCAAGACGTGCCACAGGCTAAGCATTTGTTGATTGGTTCTACCAGAGCAGGTAGTGGGAAATCAGCAACTATTTTGGGTTTAACATATCATTTGCAAGCCAAGGGTTACAAAGTTGGCTACGGTAAACCAATTGGCACCTTTACGACCAAAGAATTACCCGAATCAGCAGAGCATGGCGAAGCTGATGTGGACTTCATTCAGCAAACGCTAAATTTGCCATCGTCACTGTTGCGTCCCACGCTCCTCAATCTTGACCGCGCCGCCCTCCAGCGTCGCCTCTCTGGTGAAGATAAAGCTGATTACAGTACCAAACTGGAGGAATACAAAAAAATTATTGAAGGCGATCTTGTTCTTTTAGAAGCACCTGCAAATACTGCTGAAGGAACGATTTTTGGGTTGTCCTTAGAACAGATGGCAGACAATTTAGATGCGCCAATTCTATTAGTAATGCGGTTTGGATCATTGCTAGTTGTTGACCATATCTTGATGGCAAAAAATCGCTTTGGCGATCGCCTCTTGGGTGTGGTAATCAATGATATTCCTGATGACCAGTATGAAACGGCGATCGAAATTCTGCATCCTTACCTCGAAGAGCAAGGCATTCCTGTATTTGCGCTCATGCCTGAAAATCGTACTTTGCGAAGCGTCAGTGTTTCCGAACTCATCGATCAACTTGGCGCAACCATCCTTAGCTGTCCCGAAAATATTGATTTAAGCAAAGTGATGG
Organism: Pseudanabaena sp. Chao 1811; assembly: GCF_027942295.1. Lineage (NCBI taxonomy): Bacteria > Bacillati > Cyanobacteriota > Cyanophyceae > Pseudanabaenales > Pseudanabaenaceae > Pseudanabaena > Pseudanabaena sp. Chao 1811. Next base: position 3,554,612 of record NZ_CP101416.1, on the reverse strand, counting down.
TCGAAGAGTTGAAAATTGGGGCAATGGATGTTAACTCTGCCCAAAGCTATTTTCGCAAGTCCTATAACAAAGCTGTAATTACAGGTAGCAGTCGCATTGACCTTCAGTTTGCGGCTTTAGAAACCTCCACCAATTGTTTAATTCTCACAGGTCGCCCCTATATTAGTGATGATGTTGCCCATAAAGCGATGGAACTAGGTGTACCTGTTCTCGCTGTGAATAAAGATACCCTCAGCACTGTGAGTATTATTGAGAGCTGTCTAGGTCAAGTCCGTCTCCATGAAGGAGTGAAGGTCACAAGCATTTGCGACATGATGGCTAAACACTTTAATTTTGATCGCTTCTTAAAACTGATGAATATTAAGGCTTATGCCACCCTCTAAGCTAAAAAAGCCTGCTCATGAGCAGGCTTTTTTACATCTCATTTAAAGTTTTCCAACCAGGTGTCCATAGTGATGCTCGTTTTAGTGATTTCGCATTGAGCCAAAATCTCACCGAATCATCACAGGCAGCTTTGATTTCTGCAAAAACTAAATCCCCTTCGTTTTTGCGATTGACCACGACAAAATGTCGCCAGCCGAAGGTTTCCTGCATGGCAGTCCATTTTGATCCAATTAAATGAGGAAATTTTTGTTTCTTGGGCATAAACCTTCACCAAAAAATTGCCCTAGGGCAATTTTTTAGTCAACATCATCATCATCAAGATCATCATCATCATCATCGATGTAGCTAGCATCATCACCAAGCATTAATTCGCTTAGTTCTTCAGCTTCATCATCAAACTTCAAGCTGGACTCTGTACCTTCTCTAGCAATGAGACGACCAGTGGACTCAAGCCAATCAAGAATTGATGCTTGTTGTCTTGTGGGGATCAATGCTGCTGGTTCGTTACGTCGCTGTACACGTAATGCGGGGTTATTCATATTTCAAAACACCTATTGTTAGTAATCAAAATAAGGGCGCACAGCGCCCTTATTTGATCATTTGAGAAAATTATTGACTAATTAAAATAAGCATATTTGGCATACTTATTTGGAAATTATTTAGAAACCTGCGGGTAAACCTAAGCCACCAGTGAGGTCTTCCATTTTTTGCTTCATAGTACCAGTAGAGAGCTGGTAAGCATCCTTTAGTGCTGCAAGTACCAAGTCTGATAAAACTTCTGCACCTTCATTCAAGGCTTCAGGGGCAATTTCTACACTTTGGGGTTCTTGGTTGCCACTTAGGGTTACTTTGACTAAGCCGCCGCCCGATTCGCCAGTTAGACGTAGTTGATCTAATTCTTCTTGTAGTTTTTTAGCGCCTTCTTGAATTTGTTGCGCTTTTTGGAAGGCTTCTTTCATTTTGCCTAAACCAAAGCCAAATCCTTTTCCGTCTGACATAGCAGTATCAGTCTTGTTCTAAGTTTTCCCGTATATTATGTCACTAATCGTCGCGGTTCGGTAAGTACGGTCATTGCTAATGATGCCCCAAAACCAGTTAGATATGAATGGCGGCGCGAAGCGCTGCCATTCATATCTTCTCTAGCTATCTCTTTCATTGCTATAGCATTAGTGATGGGTAATTTCAGGACTAAAATCATGGATTTTTTTAAATTTATAAAAGTCCATGATTGCGCCCCAGATGGCTGTGCCTGTTTCAGGCTCGACTCCGCGATCGCCACTCCAAAATTCATCAGCGCTAACCTCAAAGCCTAAGACAACTTGACGCGATTCGTTTAAATATTGAAAACAACATTTTGCCTCCTTGGGCATTTCGGCTTTGTAGCGACCATTGGCAAATGAGATATCTAGTAAACAACCAGCGAGGGGTTCAATATCATTAATCGTGATCTGATTAAGCCGATCACGATCGCGTCCAGCCCCAGTCCATGCCACAGGATCTTTAAATCCCCAATATTTCACTTGAATTTTGCCGTCATTTTCCACAAATTGCAAAATACGCTGACGATAGGGGCGATCGAGGATCAGGGCATTGGCTTGTTCAGCAAAGATAGCAATGCTGCCCAAAACGTTAAATCGGATGGGACGCTGCCACCAAACTAAATTCACAAACCAAACAGGTTGATCTAGCGATTGTTCACGGTTGCTAAATTCTCCTGACATCCATGACGCGAGAGTTGAGAGTTCTTTAGAAATACTTGTCAGTGTCATAAATAATTAATGCTAGGTGGTTACAGGTGATTGCGGATAGAGTTCATCCACAATCTAATTTGCTAGGTCAGATATAACTTCGGTTAAGCCAGTTACAACTCTTGTAAACTTATCAAAATTAATTTTGTCAAAAGTATCTTGTTCTGTATGGTAATGCGGGTAGCGGTAAGTAGCAGTGTCTGTAACCATGATTGCAGGATATCCCTGTTGCCAAAAAGACCAATGATCTGACCAACCAATTCCAGGTATCCAATTGGGTAAAGAAGCGCCTTCAGAGGGGAATTGGGCATGATTACGAAAAGAGGCGATCGCTTTTCGCACCAAATCTCCAGATTGGATATTGCCAATAAAACCAATGAAATTCCCTTGGTTTGGATAAAGTAAGCCGATAGGAAAAGGATATTTCTGGCTTTTCTCAATATCTGAAAAGTATCCCATCGTCTCTAGGCTCAACATTGCCACAATATTTTCGCCTTGCTGGTGTGATTGTTTGGCATACACTAAACTTCCCATGTCCTTTGTCCAGAAATAGGGTGGTTCTTCATTAGTAAATTCCACAAAACGAATAGTTCTCTTTGTGGGTTTTGTGGCAAATATTCTCGCTAGCTCTAGGGTTGCTGCTGCGCCTGTAGCATTGTCATTAGCACCATGACTACTAAAAGCGGTGTCATAATGACCGCCCACTACCACAATTTCTTGAGGCTTATCGGTTCCTATTTTTTCAACTTCTAAGTTGTAGTATGATTTGCCCCGAATTTTGTACTCAAGTAATTTTGGCTTATAACCTGCTTTAGTAAAAGCTTCTTCAAGAAAAGCTTTAGTAGCATTTAGCTTTGTATATTGTCCAGAGTTTCTAGCTCCAATTTCCGAGGCGATTTTTTGAATGTCCTGTTTTAGCAAAGCTTGCAATGCTATTTCTTCATTATTTAAAGTTGTAAATTGACCTCTGTAACTTTGTGCTGGCATCGCAAACATGGTGAACCATCCCCATGCACTGAGAATTAGTAAAATCCCGAAGAATATAGCTAGACGAATTAATGCTGGTTTACTAATAATCTGGAATTTTAATCTGCGTTTATTGGAGAACTGGTACATAATTTTGCGATCGCTATTGCCAAAATCTTTTATTCAAAATTGTCTCAATATCTCTCAAATTCCCATGTTTCAGGAAAATTCGTATCTGGATAGTCAGCAGTTAGAGCGTAGAGTGCAGATGAGTAGTTAAAGTCAAATCTTTCATCCCAATTTTCTTTTAAGCTAGGGGCATCTCTAAAAATAAGCTCAATACCGCATCGATAAAAGCTAATGTCGCTTAGCCATCTCTCAAATTGATTGGGTAAGGGGACATATAGCCGTTTGAGCATATTTACGAGCAGATTTTTCAGATCGTCATCTAAATCTCTTTTGAGGATATAGATCAAGCTTTCAAATTCTTCAATCAGGTTGTCTAAGTCCAGATTTTCAAAATCCTTGGCTTTAAGCTTGGCGACATTTTCCTGAACCCAAAGTATATAATCTTCATCAAATAAAGACTGATTCATTGCCACAGCATTTGTACTGAATAATCATTAAAAGCGCGATCGCAGCCGATAATCGTTAAGTTGTTATTTATTGCTTGAGAAATTATCATGCGATCAAAGGGATCGCCATGATGCAAAGGTAAATTTTTATAGATTTGGGTATCGGCAAAGATAATTGGTAAAATCTCAATATTCAATGAATTTAGAACGTCTAACAAATCATCATATTCATTTTGCATAGTCAGCTTATTTTTGCCTGTTTTAATTGCAATTTCCCAAAGGCTAATGATGCTCAAATAGACATTATCCGCAGAAAATTCAATAGTATCTTTAGCTTTTTCTGTCAGGCTTAAATTGCCTTCAATATACCAAATGAATGTATGTGTATCTAACAGTACATTCATATTTACATATACTCCTCAAGTTCTTCCATTGACACATCAAAATCTTCTGACATTGTGATTTGACCTTGCCAAATACCAAATCCATCACGCTTTTTAACTTTTTTATCTTCCAGAGCTTCTATACTGGCTTGATCAAGAGATTGAGTTTTACTATCAATTTGCTTTACATAGTTACTCTTAAGAAATTCAATATAATGCAGTACCTCAATTTGTAAATAATCAGGTAGTTGCTTTAAGCTTTTTTCTATATTTTGAAAAGTTGTTGTGGGCAGCATAGTTGTCTTTTCTTAATTTGATTAAAGTTACGAAGAAAGATTTAAATTTGCAAACTCAACTCGATCTAAAAAGAGATTATTAGGAAGAGCAAAAGCGATAAGTAATCAAAAAAACAGGTTAACTTTTTTCTACTCTTTGGCGCACTAACAAAGATGTCTCAGGTTTGGCAAACCCAAATTTTTGATAAAAAGGTATCATCTCTGGCAAGCAAAATAGTTGAATACACTCAAGCTGTGATATTTCGGGATGTGACACAATTTGCTCAATAAGTAATGAACCTAACCCTTGATGGCGATAATCTGCTGCCACAATGACATCATAGACGATCGCTCTATAGGTGCGATCGCTAACAACACGCGCAAATGCTACAAGTTTCTGAGCATGAGATTCACAAATTCCGAATATATAATCGGAGTTAATTAACATCTTATGAACATCATCTAATGTTCTTCCTTTCGTCCACCACTCATGCTGATAAAGCTCATAAAGTTGTGTTGCTTGCTCATCAGTGAGAATATCAATGTTTTTATACATAAAACACTAAAATATCATTAAACCAAGCAAGGCTCTCTTCAGAGCCAAAAGATTTGTTATTCAACATCTTGTGGCTCTGATGGGTCAAAGTCATCTGTTATAGCACGATCAAGACTTTCGAGAAGCTTCTTAGCTAATTCTAATCCCTTAGCCCAATCAACATCTTGGTCTTCACCTCTGAAATGAGCCGAATGGGCAGCACGATTTCGTAGGTCGCGAAAGAATTGGAATTCATGTGCAGTCTCCCTTGGAATATATCCTTTAATTTCAAGGTTTTTGATAAGATAAGGAAGCTTACGGGACAATCCAATCAATGTTTGACGATCAACTGGAGCATCTGCCTTCAATGTCAGCCGCAACACACGTTCTTCGACTAAATTATAAGCATGAAGTAAAGCGGACTCAGGTGAAATCTGAAACAACGGATCTAGCGCATGTTCATTTTCGGCAAGCTTCTGAGAAAGCCCAATAAATGCGAGATCATCTTGTGACAAATGAGACTTTAGAACTTCTGCCAAATCAACACCATATTCATCCTTTAATAGACGTTTGAAGAATGTAATTACACATTCTAGGTAATAGAAGACACTCTCTGCATCAGGAAAGCCAAATCTATGTTGAATTGTATTTCGGTCATCAACAAGCAATTCAATAATAGGACGTTCTGGAATGATTACATTGTAATCGGCTAATTTATCAAATGATTCCCAAATACCAAGCGTTTGTTGTTGTTTATGTTTATAAATACTCTCACCCTTGTCAAGCAACAAATCCTTTAGAATGAGTTCGATAGAGTTCGCAAGATGTAGAATAACAAATTTGAATTTACGAGGTTTGTTTGCCAGATAAAGCTCAACTGCATGTGCGATCAATTCCATCGAACTTACAAATAGGGGGGACTTATCGCTCATTATTAAACATTAAGATGAAATATAGATGACAATATCAGATTATAACATCTATAATCGTTTATAATCACAATAAATTTCGATACTTAACTAATTTAAATAATCATATTTCTTGTTATTTAGACAACTTTTAATTGCAGCCCCTAGTATACAAAGTTTCAGATATTATGCTTACGGAGTTGCATTCAAAACTTGTTTAGTAGTTAAGTTCAAATGTGGAAATGTGGGCGAAAAGATCGCATCATTATCGCGGAACAAATTAATTTCATACTCCCCATCTACCAACGTACAAACAGAAAGAGTAGGTTGCTTAGGCTTACCAATATGTCGAATCCCACCCAAACCTAAATAATCGGCAATCCAATATTCAGGAATACCTAAAGCTGCGTAATCCTCAACCTTACGCGCATAATCATTTTGCCAATTACTACTTACAACTTCTGCAACAAACTTGATTGAGCTACCCCTTGAGATGATCGATTGTTCTTGCCAGAGAGATTCTTTTGCAACTTCCGTCCGATCTACAGCCATCACATCAGGACGAAAAGCCGTCATACTTGCACTTGAGGGACGAAACAAACCCCTTTGCAACACAAACCAAGGCAAACCTAATCGATCAATCTGCACACAGATTTTTGCCGTGATCAAAGCCGCAACTTCTTCATGCTGCCCCGTTGGTTCCAAGTCGAATATCTCTCCATCAATCAACTCATAGCGATTATCACCACCATAACGGGCAATAAACTCATCTAGGCTGACAGGTTGATGCTGTACTTGTGCGATCGCAAGGGTCATAGCTCATCTAGCCCTAATTAGTATTTTCAGTTTACCAAATTTTAGCTGTAACTGAGACTTTATGACAAAACTTGCAATGATTAAATAATCAAAAAAATTTGCAGACTATTCTGGTAACTATTTCAAAAACACAATGCGTATCCTATCCCGCAATACATTGCGAGACTTTTGGGAATCTCATCCAGATGCCGAAGAAGCTCTGAAAACTTGGTATTACGAAGCCTCTCATGCCAATTGGCAAAGTCCCGCCGATATAAAAGCTAATCATCGTAACGCCAGCATCATTGCCAATAATCGCGTGGTTTTTAATATCAAAGGCAACAGCTATCGGCTAATTGTGGCAATTCGCTATGATATTGGCACTGTGTTTATCAAGTTTATTGGCACTCATACCGAATATGACGGAGTAGATGCAGCAACAATTTAGTGATTACTCTAGTGAAGGTAAACCTATGGAACTGCGCCCCATTAGGACTGAAGCAGATTATCAACAAGTCCTCCAAGAAATTGAATTATTATTTGATGCTGAACCGAATACCCCCGAATGCGATCGCCTAGATATTCTTAGCACCTTAGCGGAATCCTATGAAAGATTACACTTTCCCATAGAACTTCCCGATCCGATTGAAGCAATCAGTTACTACATGGATGCGCGTGGATGGTCACACCATGACTTGGAATCTTGTCTTGGTAGTCGAGTTAGTTCGACTGAGATATTAGCGCGTAAGTTTTCTCTAACCCTAGAAATGATTAGAAAGCTACATAAAGAACTTGGAGTTCCCGCAGAGATCCTGATTCAGCCTTACCAATCATTACAAACTTCTGCCTAAGTAATTATTGCAGTTAAGATATTTTGACGAATCTTATGAGCAAACTATGGCAATTTCCTTAACAGCTACATCTTGCCAGAGCTAACAGGAGGCGCAAACGGTGTCAAAATAGTAGATCGATTCTACTGGAGAAAGATTAGGTGTCGGACAAATTTGATTACGATTTGATCATTATTGGCGCTGGCGTTGGTGGACATGGCGCAGCCCTCCATGCCGTCGCCTGTGGCTTAAAAACTGCGATCGTCGAAGATGGCGTAATGGGCGGAACCTGCGTTAATCGTGGCTGTATCCCCTCCAAGGCATTGCTAGCAGCTTCGGGACGGGTGCGCGAAATGCGGGCAAAGTCTCACCTAAAGGCATTAGGCATTGATGTCGGTGAAGTGAATTTCGATCGCGGGGCGATCGCTAGTCATGCCGATAACTTAGTACTAAAATTGCGCGGCGACTTGACCAATAGCCTCAAACGATTAGGCGTAGATATTTTGGAAGGTCGTGGTCGTGTGGCTGGCGTGCAGAAAGTTAGCGTTGGCGATAAGACTTACACCGCCAAAGACATTATTCTCGCCACAGGTTCCGAGCCATTCGTGCCTCGTGGTATTCAAATCGATGGCAAAACTGTCTACACCAGCGATCAGGCTGTGCGTCTAGAAACCTTGCCCCAATGGGTGGCAATTATTGGTAGTGGTTACATCGGGCTAGAATTTGCCGATGTTTACACAGCACTAGGTTCTGAAGTGACGATGATCGAAGCCTTAGATATTTTGATGCCCGGCTTCGATCCTGATATTGCCAAGATTGCCGAGCGTGTACTTCTCAAACCTCGCGATATCGAAACCAGAACAGGTGTATTCGCCACCAAGATCACCGCAGGTTCTCCTGTCAAAATTGAACTGACTGATGCCAAGACCAAGAAGGTAGTGGAAGTTCTGGAAGTGGATGCTTGCTTAGTTGCCACAGGAAGAATCCCGCTTACTAAGGATCTTGGTTTAGAAAGCGTTGGTATTGCGCCGAATCAGCGGGGCTTCATTGATGTGGATGACACAATGGCGACTTCCGTTCCTCATCTTTGGGCGATCGGAGATGCGACAGGCAAGATGATGTTGGCTCATGCAGCTTCGGCTCAGGGCATTGTTGCTGTCGAAAATATGTGCGGTCGTGCGACTACAGTTGATTATCAAAGTATCCCTGCGGCAGCATTCACCCATCCTGAAGTCAGCTTTGTCGGCTTGACCGAACCACAGGCTAAGGAAAAGGGTGCAGCGGAAGGCTTCAAGGTTGCTACCGCCAAGTCTTACTTTAAGGGCAATTCTAAAGCGATCGCTGAGGGAGAAACCGAAGGCTTAGCCAAGATTGTTTACCGTGAAGATACGGGCGAACTTTTGGGCGTGCATATCATTGGTATCCATGCCTCAGACTTGATTCATGAGGCATCGGCAGCAATACGCGATCGCCAAACGGTACAGAAGTTAGCGACGATTGTTCACGCGCACCCAACGCTCAGCGAAGTCTTGGATGAAGCTTACAAACGCGCAGCACATATCTAAATCCAGAAAGCACTCCAATGGGGTGCTTTTTTGTTGAATCTTTAAGATTGAGAATCTCATGGAATACAACATAGTCCAAAGTGAAAACCACCAAAAAATGACAATTAAAGGGAAACCCGAAGTCTTTGCGATTGTCATTTTAGGTGTGTTTGGTTCTGCTTTCATCTCTCCATTATTCTCATTTCCCTTTATTGCCTATAGTAGTCTCTATTCCCTTGGTACAAGGACTCTAATTTGCGAGCATAATCAATCGAAGAAAGTCATTTGCAAACAAAGCTCTGAGCATTTATTGGGATATGCAAAACCTGAAGAGACGACATTGCAAAACGTTACCAAAGCTAATTTCCATCTAGTCCCACGTAAGAAAGGTAGTGACGAACAATGGATTACTTTAACAACTAAGGACAAAGAGATACCTATATTTAGTGATGGTAGTAGCTATCTCAATCTCAATATGGAAACGGAGGAGTTAACCTCATGGGTAGCAAGGTTTAATCAATTCGTTAATTCTAGTGAGGGAAAAATAGAATTAACTTATCCTGTCAGCCAACAGTGGATGGCAGCAGCTTTTCTACCCTGTCTAATTATTCTCTTTCCTATAATTGGATTATTTCTAACTTATCTTATATTGCAATGGCATTGCTTAACTTTTGATCACGATGAGCAATCTTTAGTTTGGGATGTGCAAACAATTTTTGGTCGCAAGAGCTATCAATTTTTATTAATGGATATTAGGGAAATTACATTAACTGAGAACTTGCACCATTCTGGAAAGGGGTTGCAAAGAGAGTAAAGATGTGAAAAAAAGGGCGTAGTAGTAAATTAAATAACGATTATGGAAAGCATCGTTAAGCACGCCCAAGGTTTAGTGTATAGCCTAATTTGTCTGATGCCAAGTGTGTATCAAAAAGCAAGTCTGAATGCAATATTAGGGCTATTTCTGGAAGCGCAAGGGCATCCCTATCCAGAACATACACAGGTAAAATCAGCGAGTGCATTAAGCCGATTTCTCAATCACTATAACTGGTCAACAAGAGGACTAATTCGAGCAACAAGGCTGTCAATTTTGGGGCAAATCGCCAAGCATCGCCCATCGAAGAGAGTGCCATTAAAGATACTGATAGACCTGACCACCTTAGAAAAAAGCGGCAAGTTTTTACATTTGAGCAATCCCACCCCAAACGAACCAGACCCATGGGTGAGAATCCTCAACGGAAAGCGAGGACTACATCTGGTTGTACTGTATCTGGTCTAGAGACTGTCAAGTAAAATGTGTAAAGTCTAGAAGCTAGACGTGGAGACGATCCTCGAAGAGGATGGCAAAGCGATTAAGAGCAGGTTTCCAATCACGAATCGGCATCGTCCACTTCTTCGAGATATTCCGCATTGCTAAATAAACGAGCTTGAAAGCAGCATCATCAGAGGGAAAAATCTGTTGGGATTTAATCACCTTCCGCAAACTACTGTTCATCGACTCAATCGCATTGGTGGTATAAATCGCCCTGCGAATCTCGGTCGGGAAAGCAAAGAAGGGGATAATGTTTGCCCAATGACTGCGCCAAGACTTGGAGATTGATGGATATTGCTTGTCCCACTTTTCAGCAAAGAGTTCGAGATTAAACTCAGCCTCCGATTCCGTCGCCGCGCTATAAATAGCCTTGAGGTCAGCACAAACTTGCTTGCGTTGTTGCCAAGGTACAAAAGCGACCGAGTTTCTGACCATGTGGACAATGCATAACTGCACCTGAGTTTTAGGAAATACCGTCTCAATCGCATTAGGGAAACCAGTCAAGCCATCGACACAGGCAATCAAAATATCTTTGACCCCACGGTTGTGAATTTCGGTGAGTACTGACAACCAGAATTTCGCACCTTCATTCGGAGAAATCCACATACCCAGTAATTCCTTGTACCCGTCCATATTCACGCCCAAGGCAAAGTACAAGGATTTGTTAATCACTCTGCCATTGTCTCGGACTTTGATGACTAGACAGTCCAGAAAGACGATTGGATAGACTGCTTCAAGGGGACGGTTTTGCCATTGCTTCACCTCGTCAATTACTGCATCTGTAACATTGGAAATAAGTGTTGGTGATACTTCAACACCATACATTTCTTGCAACTGGGCTTGAATATCCCTGACACTCATACCTCGTGCGTAGAGAGCAATGATCTTTTCATCTAGTCCTGACAAGCGACTTTGTCCTTTCTTCACCATCTGCGGTTCAAACTCCCCTTGCCGATCTCGGGGGACTGCGATTTCGGCTACGCCAAAGTCACCTTGCACTTTTTTCTGGCTATAGCCATTGCGACTGTTGGTTTGTCCTTCTGGTCTTGGTTCGTGCTTACCGTATCCCAGATGGGTTGATAGTTCTGCTTCCAAGGCTCTCTCCACCAACGCGGTTGTCAGTTGTTTCAGAATGCCTCCTTCTCCGAATAGGTCAGGTGGTGTTTTACATTCTTGCAGCAATTCGTCGAGCAATTCTTTGCGTATATTCATCAGTTTTAGTGTTGGTAATTGTGTGTCTAGATCATCTCTCTGTATATATCCCAGACTTTACACACTTCACTTTACACTCTCCTGGTCTATGGAGAGTGGCGCGTACCATGGAGTTTTAGAGTATGGCGCGGCAAAGGATACTCCAGTCCCTCTGACTTAGCTTGTAAGTTATTGGGGACAGTACCCAAGCAACTAACCCAAGGCAAGACTGTGATTGTCCTTGCTGATACTGAGTTTAGTACGGTGAAGTTTTTCAATGCTGTCCGCGCCAAGTCTTGGCGCATCGTTGTCGGTGTCCGCAACAATCGTAAACTTCAAGATGGACGTACCGTCAAACAACTTTATCCCCATGGCAAACGTGGACAACTAATTTTACTGGAAGGGCTAAGTACGCCTTTGACGATCTCTTGGTTCTGGCTCAAAAGAGCCGATAGTAAACGGGAGTTACGCTTTGTGGTCTCTTCTCATCCTTATTCTGGCGCTTATCTGGTGATGTTAGGTCGTAAGCGTTGGGCGATTGAGGGATTCTTCAAAACCATCAAACATCGCTTTGGTTTGCATTGTTTTGGGCAATCTACAAAACTTGGCGTTTATCGTTGGCTTATCCTCTCTCTGCTTTCTTATCTTTTGGCTCATTGGATTGATCAATGGTCGTTTCCTCCCATCTTGGACTGGAAAGCTACCTGTGATTTAACCCTTTCTGTTTTATTCCCTTCTGTCCTTTGGTTGAAACTTCTCAGGTATCTTCAAATTAGTGCCGATATTGCTGCTCGTCATGGCTTTGAAATTATTCTCAAACCCATTCCCACTTGACTCTTTCACGAATGCTGCAAGATCTCAGTTAACAAAAGTTAGAGGAAGTAAAAGTGGAATTTTATATTACATAAAAATCTATATTGCTGGGAAAAAAAGTCCTATTCCTTTGGTTTTTGTTTCTATAACAGTTGCCCAAAATATAGCGCAAAACTTAGGTAGGTTTTTACGGATTAATGTACAAGATTTGACTGATCGGTGGAGCTAGAGCTGGTAAGGCGGCTCAAATATATAGACCATATATCTCGGCTCAGACTAGACAACCGCCACTATGTCCACCATCCCAAAGTGTCACAACTCTACTCAAGCGCTAACAAAAACAGAAAAAACGGCATTTTGTGCCGTTTTTTCTGTTTACAAAACCCGTAATACAGTAGGAATACTATGCAATGTAGATAGCTCACGAATGGCAGCGATCGCCTGTTGGAAATTCAACTCGCTCACCTGTTGTGTCACCACCACAATTTCGGCTAGACCATCGTGAATCGTATTTTTTTGCAAAATCGCATTCAAACTAACATGGTGATTACCAAAGGCAGTACCAAGATCTCCAATTACCCCCGGTTTATCGTGGGTGAGCAATCTGGCATAGAACTGCGTCACCGTATTTTCAATGGGCGCAATCTTGGCATAGTGTTCATGGGAACAGCCCATCAGTTGATTGATGTTATTAGGGACAGACTTCAAAGCTGCGACAACATTGATAATGTCGGCAACTACAGCACTAGCCGTTGCACCCGCACCTGCCCCAGGGCCTGAAAATACAACTTCACCAACGGGATCACCCTCAATACGCACAGCATTAGTTACACCATGAATATTGGCAAGAGGATGCTGAATCGGAATTAAAGTGGGATGGACACGGATTTCGAGATTTCCATCATCCTGATCTGTAACTCTTCTCGCAATTCCTAAAAGCTTAATCGTAAAGCCAAGTTCTTTGGCATAGCCAATATCGGCACTGGTGATCGAGCGAATTCCTTCACGGTAAATATCTTCGAGATTGACGCGATCGCCAAAGGCAAGACTCGCCAAAATCGCCATTTTATCGGCAGCATCATAACCATCCACATCCGCAGTGGGATCAGCCTCTGCATAGCCCAATTTTTGTGCTTCAGCAAGAGTTGCCTCAAAATCCGCACCCTCAAAATACATACGGCTGAGAATGTAATTGGTTGTGCCATTGACAATACCTGTCAACTCACTAATGCGATTACCACCGAGACTTTGTTTCAGCGCTTGAATCACGGGAATCCCGCCACAAGCCGCCGCTTCTAACATTACATATACACCTTTTTGTTTAGAAGCAGAGAAAATTTCATTACCATGTCTAGCGATGACAGCTTTGTTTGCTGTAACGACATGCTTACCATTTGCGATCGCCTTTAAAATTAAACTTTTCGCTGGCTCGATCCCGCCAATTACCTCAACCACGATATCGATCTCAGGATCATTAACGATAGATTCCAAATCATCTGTAACTATATGGGGATTGATCGCCACATCTCGCTGCTTATTTAGCGATCGTACACCCACACGCGCAATTTCAATATCAGGGAGTAAGGGATGACGACCCGCAGGGTCTTGAAAGATTTTGGCAACACCAGTACCAACGGTTCCTAATCCGAGAAGTCCAACTTTATATGTCACAGTCTTAATTTCTTGTAATTTATCGTCGATTGCTATTGGTTTTCATTGTAGTTTTTTTCGGGACGTGATGAATCATGACCATAAAAGAGAAAGAGAGCGCAAAGCGCTCTCTTTCTCTTTTACATATCAACAATCTAGGCAACTTTAGCAAATACGCCTTGTAAATTTTTAGTTGATTCTTTACTAGGTTCTTTGGTATTGGGAAAATTTGCTGATTTGTCTATGTCCGTGGGCATCGCCAGTTGATAGCAAGGAATCGTATCTGCATGAACTAATCCAGACATTATGCCTTCATAGATCTCTAATAGCGCATTTGCTGACGTAGAGAAATGAATATATTGATTCGGCAAAACGGATCTTTCAAAAAAAGAACTATTAGGTTGAGATATCCGCACAATCTGAATCACTTCGCTTTCGTTGCGATAAATACAAGTTAATTGTTTGACTTGATTTTGTAGGTTGTTCGGATTAGTTTTGTATGCTTGAATATCTAACATTGTATTTACCTGTGAATAATCGCTATCTGTGCCAACTCATGATCCCAGAGTAGGGGATCGTCTCATGGCTAGCGGTGATATAGCGCACATATTCCAAGTTTCTTAAGCTTTGGGATCGCTGTTTGCGATAAAGGCAAAAACAAGGCAAAAACCTCTTTTTGCGTTTATCTAGCTATTCTTTGCGATCGCTTGACCAAATGCAGATAAAAGTACAAAACGAAGTTTGTACTTTTATCTAGCCACCCTTTGCGATCGCTTAACCATATATTTAGTGAGATCAACAAAGGCATCACGACGTAAATAGGGATAATCGCCAACCCAAAGATTGTATTGCGGGATATAAGCATCCGAAGTTTGGCGACTAACACGACCAAAGCGACGATCATTAGAAAACAGCAACATATATACAGTCTGTTCTGGTTGAATCCGCTTGAGTTCACGTCTCATTGGTAAACGTAAAGTCGTCACAAAATCCGTTTCATCCCCAAGCTCAATATTCAAAAAGCTTTCAGCATCATAACTAACATCCATTCTTCCCCGCGAATCGACCTTCTCTTCTCTTGCCAAGACCTCTTGGGAGACATACACATCCAGCACCTCTGCTTGCCAAAAGCCACAATAGGCAAAGCGCCGCAACTTAGCATTACGGATACTTGCTAAGACCACGGGTTCGAGCATCCAATATAAACCTCCCAGTGCAGCACAGACAAACATCGCCAATGCGGCAAAACTGCTGGGATTATTTTCATGAACACGGTTGTAGAGAATCGTGAAAATAATCACACTAGCGATCGAAATGGCAACCCGCCGAAACACATTCTGTCCATTTCCCGAATAGTATTGGTACTGCTCAGAAGTAGGAACAGCAGGGATCAGTTCATCAAAATTTTTACGTTTGAGTGGAGTAATCATAGGGGTATTTTAGCCAATAACGCCGCACCATAAGCCGCTTCGGTTTGTATAGACTTTTGCATCGGGATCTGAAGATAGCGATCGCGAATTTTTGTCCATACTTGATTTTGCGCCCCACCACCTGCGGTATAAATTTGTTGAATGGGTGACGCACCTAACTCTTGCAAAAGTTTATAGCCTTGCGCCTCTATTCTTGCCATACTTTCCAGTAACCCATGTAAAAATTCTACGGGATCATCAGGTCTCGGTTCTAAACGTGGCGCGAGGTTAGGATCATTAATCGGAAAGCGATCGCCTATTTTCGGTAAAGGATAATAATCAAGCAGGCTAGGAAGATCGGGATTAATGCGATCGCTCAGCTCTTGCAATTCCTGATCACTAAAAAACTGTCGTAATACTGCCCCACCGACATTTGATGCTCCACCCACAAGCCATAGACATCCTAACTTGGGATGATCAAAGCGATGGCTATAGATGCCATATATGGAATTATTAACGGGGCGATCGCTTAAAACCTTAAGTACCATAGTTGAACCAAGAGATGTCACGGCTATGCCGATCTCAGGCTCGGTTGTCCCCACACAAGCTAAAAAAGCGGCATTACTATCTGTTGTTCCTACGCCAACTTCACAATCTAGGGGCAAACCTAACTGCGTAGCGATTCCTTCTTGAATCAGCCCCACAGTTGTACTAGGTGAAAATACTTCTGGTAAGACCAAATTAGAATTTTTTAAGCTCCAAGCCTTGAACCAATCAGGATAGCTTAATGCTGCGGGATCGTACCCCAACTTCAGAGCATTGTGATAATCACTTACGCTTAATTTGCCATGAAGCAAATAACTTAGCCAGTCGGCTTGATGTAGGAAATATATCAATGAAGAGTTTTGATCTCCGTTGACAAGTAAAGAAATTAATTTAGCAAAACTCGAAGTGGCACTACAAACTGAATGATGGATTGGTGCAACTTTTTTTACTTGCTCTAAAATCTCAGGTTTACAGGCATCACTATAAATCATCGGCGAAGTAATTACTGTGCCATTGCGATCGCAAATTAAAACCGTTGCCGAAGTCCCATCAATGACAATTTTACGGATATTTTGTTTGATATGCTGCGGCAATCTATTAATTACTGCATAAAGCGCATTTTGCCATGATGCCCAATCCCGTATCTCATAGTCAGAGCGGGCAATAGCAACGATTTCACTATTTATGTCAATCGCGATCGCTCGTACCCCTGAAGTCCCAAAATCAATCCCTAAAAAATAATTCATCAACTACAGCCTGTTGAAGTTTGAAGTAGTACAGAGAAATTTTTGAAAGCGCGGCTTTTCCGCGCTTTCAAAAATTTCTCTGAGTTTCAAGTCAGCGCAAAGCGCTGTAAATGTCTCATTAGTGAGAACAAGCGGCTAAAGCCCCTTGCCTGCTTAAACAATTTTTATAACTAGACTTTCTTGAGGGAAATATATTTTTCCAAGCAAGTTCTTAGCACATTTACATCAAATAAAATAGGCAAGAAATGAATGCTTTTTATCTCTTTAAAATAGAATAAAACTGGAAATCCAAACCAAAATACTTTCCAGTCTTGCCACTCTTGATAGGGGAAAGTACGGAATTTTTCTTGTGATCGATAAACCTCTAAATCTGTTGCCGTAAATACTAAACGAATGGTCGCTGCTTGATAAACTAAAAACAATCCAAAAATTGAAACTACCCCCGCAGCAATTGGTTGTACCCAAATTAGCGGTATGCTTGCCAATACTAGTACAACAGGTATTGCATAGCTTGGATTTAGTTCTGTAGCCTGCGATGCAATCTTAGGATCAATAAAAGGATTTGAAGTAGTCATTATGATTTAAATAATTGATTTCTATCTATAGATATACATTTAATTCTAAATCTATGGCTCCTTTATTGAAGTGATAAAATCAATATTAGTAAGCCAATAATCCATTTTAGTTAACTTATTTTTAACTTAATGTATTTTGGTCAAGACTTCGTAATATCTACACAAGCTTAGGGAATCTCTATGAACTTATCCTCAACAGTGAATGACTTGGCTCTACCTTTGCGCGAAGCTGCCAAAGATCCTAAGGTCTGGAGCGATCTCAAACAAGCGATCGCCACAAGTTCAGGATTTGATAAATGGCAGCGCTCCCGTCACGGTGAACCTAAAGAAATTTTGGTAGCACAAGAAGGCGTTCTCGATGATCTCGTGCGTAGCTACTTACGTGAGACACTAGAAACGTTAGCGTATTAATTGCGAGATTTTCTTGTGAGCGAAACCTTTGAAAATTTAAGAGAGCAACTAGCCAAGGATGACATCGGTCTACGGATGAAGGCAATCCATGCTAGTCGCTCTCTTCCCATGTCTGAACGTTTTGTTTTACTAGCGATCGCTTCGAGCGACTCCAATGCCCGTATTCGTTATGATGCGGTAAGTCAAATTGGTACTGTTGGTACTGTTGACTTAGAAAATTCCTTTGAAATTTTAAGCGATCGCCTACGTGTTGATTCTGAGTTAGATGTCCGTGCCGCCGCCGCCGCCTCCCTTGGCTCTCTACAACTGACTCAGGCTTTTGATTTACTAAAAGCTGCCTACGAATCTACAAATGACTGGATGTTGCAATTTAGTATCATCGCGGCAATAGGTGAACTAGGCGCACCCCAAGGATTTGATTTTCTTGTCAAAGCCTTACAAAGCCCTAATGACTTAGTCAAAATTGCGGCGATCGGTTCCCTTGGTGACTTAGGAAACCGTGAAGCTGTCCCTCTCTTAATTGCCCTTATTGACGACTCTGATTGGCAAGTAAGACATCGTGTATCCCAGTCATTAGCACATCTGGGTGGCAACGATGCTAAAGAAGCTTTAGAAAAACTCGTTAATGATCCTATGCCTCAAGTTTCAGAAACAGCCAAAGCATTTTTATCCTCAATTGCAGAATAAAAAATATTTGCAGGATTTTAAGATATAAATTTCTAACCCATTTTTAAAATAAAAAAAGAGAGGCGCTTAGCGCCTCTCTTTTTTAGAATGTAACTACCAAATCTTAGAAGGAGAATGTGGTACGGATTACACCAACAGTTGCTGTACCATTGGTACTTGCACTGTTTTGATTGAATACGAAGAATACACCAGGAGTGATGCTGATATTCTTAGAAACACGGAAGCGGTAGAAAGCTTCGAGGTGATAAGGAGTATCAGTGCTAGCAGTAATACCACTAGTGCTACTTGTGAACAGAGGTTGACCAAACAGAATCGCAGCTAGGTCGCCTTCGGTGAACAAGTCCTTACCAGAGAGAGCAGCTACCCAACTTGTAAGAGTTGCAGAACCAGCAGAGTTGTTAGCAAAAGTCCAAGAACCCCAAGTATTGAAGGTAAACTTCTTGGTGATGTCCCAAATCAAGCTACCAACAACGGTATCACTCTTAACACCAGAGATTCCAGTTACAACAGATTCATTGTTAAGACCAGATCCAAGACCATTGCCAGTTAGACCTGCGCTATTGGTATAAGCATTTGCATAGCCAACACCAAGGGTTAGTGCATCAGCAGGCTTGAAGACAAACTGAGCAGCAATCTTAGTATCACCACCAGTTACACCACCAGCACCTGTTGCAGCAGCAGCATTAGATGCAGTGTAAGCAGCTTGGAAGTTTACCTTGTCAGAAAGTTTCCAGTCAAAACCAGCAACGGCTGGGTTACCACTAGAACCAATACGGATCAAGGGGTTAAAACGACCAAAGCGAGAGATTGTCGCTTGGCTGTCGCTTTCAAGAGGATTTAGAGGATTGATGATATCTTCAGTTTGACCAATTGGGGCGATGTAAGCTGTTAAGTTGTCGCCAACTGGGAACTTGTAGTACAAACGGTTGAGTTCAAAGGTATTGGCAGCAGTCGAGAATCCATCGTAGGAAAGACGAGTACTGTTACCTGCGGTTCCACCAACTAAATCATTGAAGTTAGCAGTATTGCTAGCTTGCAAGCGAGTTCTCAACAAGTCCTTACCAGTGAAGCTGGTATCTAAGTTAAGACGAGCGCGATAGTTGAAAACAACGTTAGTCTTATCAACACCTGTTGTGGTAGTACCATCAGAACCAGCAACTAGACCAAAGATTGCTTCGCCACGTAGCTTGGTGGTGGTGGAGAATTGTTGTGCTTCGAGCTTGGTGACTTTAGCATCAAGAGCATCTACGCGACCACGAAGAGTTGCAAGTTCAGCAGCAAATTCTTCTTGAAGTTTTTGTAAGGTAGCGAGGTCTTCCTTGCTAACCTTGTCGGCTAAACCTGCCGAAATGATTTCATTGATCTTGTCTAAGCAAGCATTCAAACCAGCAGCAAATTCATAACGGCTGGTTGCTTGTTTACCACGGAAAGTACGGTCAGGGTAGCCAGCGATGCAACCATAGCGCTCTACTAAGGACTGCAATGCGGTGAATGCCCAATCAGTAGGGCGAACATCACTGAGCTGAGAAACAGAGGTAACGTTTTGAGCTACAGCACTAGGACGCAACTGTACTTGCTCAGAAGGGGAAACTTGTGACTGTGCATTGGCAGCACCGCTAATGAGCGCAGATGCAGCAACAGCAGCCGAAATTACTACTGGAGTAACTAGGCTTTGATTTTTCTTAGAAAACTTAGACATTTGATTTATCATTCCTCACAATATGACTATTGTACATCTAGCCTACCTAAATGTATCAATGTTAGCAGCAAAAAGTTAAGTGTTGCTAGATACATTAGCCATCTATTTACGCTAGAAACCAGTAAACCAGCAAAATATCAGTTACAGCATATACACAAAGACAGATATAGAAGACCTAAATTATTTAGGGATTTTTAGAGTTTGCAGAAGAGCAACACTTTAAAATGCTCTTAATTGTTGCCAATTATCTTCGGGCGTTGTATTTAACGTGAGTTCGGGATAATTTGATACGGGCTTTGAGAGAGGGGTTGCTACGCAACCCCTCTCTCAAAGCCCAAAAGTAAAAGCCTTGCTAAGCAAGGCTTTTACTTTTGGGCTTTTAAAATTTGCCAGCTTTGATTCAAACGCTGGGAGCATGTTACAAACCGTGAGAGCCGATTCCAGTCAAAGTTGGCAACTATCGCAAACTAATGTTTTTGGGGTTTCTAGAAAATTGATCAATATAAGGATATTTGCTGGAGCAATTGGGCTAAAATACTACGAGTAGGGGAACACTATACAAGCTAACTCTGCAAATTCGTAAACCATCTAAGTCTCATAAACATTACAAGGAACTATTGCTAGACACCCTATACGGCTCATAGACATTTATCTTAGAAAGCTCTTCAGTATGTCTTATAGAGATATGCTTTTCGATCCATATATTTCCTAATAAGCTGTACTTTGAGTCTGAAATGATATCTTCTGAGCGATCAGGGACATCTCTACAAAGATATGTCGGCTCCCATTGTTTCGTTTTGATAAGTCGAATCTCTAGGAGTTAACAGTCCATAGGTAGGCATCGAAATTTGCGATGATTTGAGATGTTAGGTTGTGTTTCTAGTTTGTGTTTCTAAAGATTGTGTTTGTAGTTTGTTATTTTGTAACCCCTCGTTTGCTTTAATTTGCTCACCTTAAACCATCGCTCGACCCTCGCCTCATGGAATTCTCGATTACTCAACTGTTAGATAACTTCTCTGATGACAAGCTAGTTACGCCCAAAGCGATCGAAAAGAAACTTGGAATTAGCGACGATAGTAAAAGCGTTCGTAGGCTCCAAGTAGCCCTTGATGCTCTCGAAAAAATTGGTATTCTCGAAAAAGATAAAGGACGTTACCGCCGCATTCATGAGGAAGGCTTGGTGGAAGGTCGCTTACGCTGTTCCAGTAAAGGGTTTTGCTTTGCCATCCAAGATGTTGAGGGGGCAGAGGATATTTATGTACGTGAGAGCCGCTTAAGCAATGCTTGGAATGGCGATCGCGTTTTGGTGCGAGTTACTAAAGATGGAGTGAGACGGCGATCGCCTGAGGGTGAGGTGCGGTTAATCCTTGAGCGTTCCAATCCCACTTTACTTTCGACTGTGAAACTCACCGATGGCAGTTATCGAGCTGTCCCTCTAGATGATCGCCTATTATTTGAAGTTGAGCTAGTCCCAGACGAAGAAACCCCCGATCTAGACGTGGCGGTGGGCAAACTAGTTCATCTAGAGATGGTGAGATTTTCCCTAGGCAATCATTTACCTTTAGGAAGAATCCTACAGATTTTAGGGGACGATGCCGAATCTACCAATGACATTGATTTGGTCTGTTGCAAGCATAATTTGCCAAGAAGATTTAGTGCTAAGGCTTTGACGGCAGCAGCAAGTTTGCCGAGGGGAGTCAGAAAGGCTGATCTCAAACATCGTCTGGATCTCCGCAAAACTCTGACCGTCAGAATTGGCAATGCGGCAGCAATTTCCATTGTTCAGAGTGAAAATGGCTGGGATTTAGGAGTCCATATTCCTGATGTTGCTACCTATGTAACAGCAGGTTCACCTTTGGACTTAGAAGCTCGCAAACGTCTGCGGTCATTTTTCTTAGGTGATACGATTTTGCCGATGTTGCCTGAGATGAATGTTTTTAATCAGCCTGAATATCTAACGATGTCAGTGCTGATTAAACTGGATCATGATGGCAATGTGCTTTCCTTTGAGATTCAGCCTTCAGCAATCTTGGTACGTGCAAACCTCAGCTATCAGAGAGCGCAACAGATTCTCGATGGTAAGGTGGCTGTTGATGAAGATGCTCCAAGTCAAGAAATAGATACAGAAGTAGAAGAGTTGGTGCATCTAATTGCGAAGGTAGGTGCATTGCTACAAGGTCATTCCAATGCAATTAGGCTAGTACTGCCACAGATTCCTTCTCAAGAGGCTGATGAGGGAGTTAGGGGAGTGACGGTGGTTCCTTTAACTCTGCCGATCTCTGGCACTGTGACGGAAGTGATGATCTTGGCAAATAAAGCGATCGCTTTGCATCTTCAATCCTTAGCAATTCCCGCAATCTATCTACGTCAAGTGCCTCCTGACCAAGGCAAAGTGGATGATTGGACAAAGCTACTGGAAAGCATGAGTATTTCTGCGCAGTTGGAAACTCCTGAGCAAATCCAGATTGCCGATTTACATGGCATTTTGCAACAGGTCAATCAACTGGAACAAGAAGCAACTCGCGATATTCTCAAGTATCTTTTGCTGTCAATGTTTAAGCCTAATGAATATGTCCTGACACCTTCTCTACATTTTGGTTTGGGACTGATCGATCAGCCCTATGTACATGGTGTATTTCCCCAACATCATTATGGAGATTTGCTGGTTCAGCGTACTCTGCACACGGTGTTTGAAGAAGGACGTGATCGCCGTAGCATCAGGATTAAGGATGGTGTGAATTTACGGAGTTCTAGCGCTCATGGACAGGTCAATTGGAGCGTCTTACCTCCTGAAACAGAGCGTCAGTTGATTGAGGATTTAGAAGCAATCCTACCAAAGCTCAATCAAGCCGATGCCTTATACCATCGCTCAATTTCTGATCTTGATGGATTACGCAAAGCCGAATTTATGCGATCTCACACAGGTGGGAACTTCTACGGGATCATTACTAGTGTTCAGTCCTATGGCTTCTTTGTTGAAATTGAATCTCTATTAGTAGAAGGACTAGTACATGTCAGTTCACTTAAGGATGATTGGTATGAGTTCCCATTGATTAATGGTAAGGGGAGAGCAAGAGCTTCGACTTTACTAGTGGGTCGTCGTAGTGGTCGTCAATATTGTTTGGGAGATCGCGTTGAAGTACAGGTTAAGGGTGTAGATTATTATCGCCAACAAATTGATTTGGTGGCAGTTGTAACATCCTCTGAAGGCGATCGCGATTCTTCTAATTTAGGTTCTATTTCAGAATCTGATTTGGAGACTCCTGAAGAAATCGAGGCAGCAAATATCGAATAATTTCGCAAGTCATCATTACCTCATCCCCACGAGTTCCCACCATGTCGCTTTCTCGCCTACTGGTGACTGTCTTAAACCGTCTTCAGCCATCTGCGGAGACGGTTATGCTTATCTCTGCGATCGCTGTTGGCGTGATTAGTGGCACTGGTGTTACCCTATTTCGCAAACTGATTTTAATTGCTCAAGAAATCTACTGGCATAGCCTCGCAGTAGTTCTTAGTACCCAATGGCATTGGGCAATTATGTTTATTCCCATGCTAGGCGCATTAGTTGTTAGCCTTGTACGTTTTAGGCTCGATCAAATAGAAGCTAAAGCGGTGGGTAAAGGACAGGTTGTCCGTGATATCGGGCAATTACCCTACTCTCAAGCTCCGTTAAAAACAGTTGCGGCGGCACTTTCCCTCGGTTCGGGAGCTTCTCTTGGTCCTGAGGGTCCTAGTGTTGAGCTAGGTAGCAGCATTGGCTCTATATTGGGGCAAATGTTGCAGTTTTCTAGTGAACGTATTCGACTGTTGATTGGCGCAGGGGGAGCCGCAGGTTTAGCCGCAGGATTTAATGCCCCGATCGCAGGTGTATTTTTTGCCCTTGAAGTATTGCTGCGCGATTCCTATCGCACCAATAAATCGAGTCCCAATTCTGATGTCAGTGTTGTGGTTATTGCCTCCGTAATTTCTGCATTAGTTTCGCAAATAAGCCTTGGTGAGCGTCCTGCCTTTAGCTTGCCTGTGTATGAAGTGCGAAGTTATTGGGAGTTGCCGATCTATCTAGGTTTGGGCATTTTGGCTAGTGTCGTGGCGCTCATGTTTACTAGCGCCATTAAACAGGCTAAAAAGTTTTTTGCAGGAGAATGGGCAATCGCCCCATTTATGCAGAAGCTATCGATGCCAGTTAAATTGCTGATTGGTGGTCTATGTGTGGGGATTATCGCTTTAACTTTTCCTGAAGCGATCGGCATTGGCTATGAAACCGTAGAGTCAATTCTGCAAGATACACCTTTCACCATTCCGTTGTTAGGCATTTTATTAGTTATTAAACTTTTACTGACAGCAATTAGTTCAGCCAGTGGCTTTGTGGGGGGAATCTTCGCGCCTTCAATTTTTCTAGGGGCAGTACTTGGTAGTTTATATGGACAGGCGATCGCTAGTTTATTGCCTGCCTCAATTCCGATCGCTGCTTCTCCTGCCTATGCCCTCGTTGGTATGGCAGCAGTGTTAGCAGGTACAGTGCGCGCTCCCCTAACATCAGTACTATTACTGTTTGAAATGACTCGTGACTATCGCATCGTTTTACCCCTAATGGCTGCTGTAGGTCTCTGTGCATGGGTACTCGATCAGCTCGATACATCCAAAACCGATCGCATGATCATGCAGTGGTCAAATTTGCCAGCCGATATCGAAGTCCTCGAAAAAATTAAAATTGCGGAGGTCATGACTCTTAACCCTGCCTCGGTCAAATACTCAATGCCTTTGCTTCAAGCTGCACAGTTTATCACCAGTGGCTATCATCACAGTGCTTTAGTATTTGATGATGTTAACCACTTACAGGGTATTCTCACCACTCAAGACCTCAAGCGAGTGCTATCTGCACCCACTAGCGATAATACGTTTGAAGAAATGACCGTGCAGAATATTTGTACAGCCGAGGTTCTTTGCACTTTTGCCGATGAATCTCTCGCTGAAGCTCTTAAGCGTATGGCAACAAGGGATTTACGCCAAATGCCCGTAGTTGATCGTAATCAACCGAAACGAGTGATTGGTATGGTTGATCGGCTTGCAATTACAACAGCCTATAACACAGCGCTAACAAAACGAGCGATCGCTGCTAGAATTACAGCGACTAAACCGAGTCAAAGCATTTCTAATAATGCAACTATCGCAACCAATGCGCTAAATATAGTTAATACCAGTACTAATGCTAATGCTATTAATGGCAATAATCGCCATAATAATGAGCATCGACATGAAGAAACTGCTGGGAATAATAGTTCTAGCAATAATGGTAACGATAATGGTAATGATAAGAGCCTTGATCAAGACAATAGTTTAACCAATGCTCTCCATACCCCCTCCAATCACAATTTACAGAGAGAATTAGATACTCATAGCTCTGAGACGATTTCCTCCTAAAATTTTAGTAGAAATTGTCTTAATCTAGTAACTAGCCCACACAAGGATGTCATGAATAGCGAAGAAATACTAATTGAATTTGTGGCAAATGGCGATCGCACCCACGGTGAGTCGATCAAGTCAATCAGCACCAACAAGGTTAAAGAAAGTATTCAACGAGTTGCCAACTTAGTCCAACAACTGGCGACTGAAAGTACTACTAATCAATCTGATGGGCTAGCTCTAGATGAGGTCGAAGTAGCAATTAAACTAACAGCTACGGGTGAAGCTGTTTTATTGGGTGATGGACAAAGCAATGGTGCGATTACTTTAAGATTTCGTCGTTCCAGTAAAGTTGTGGTAAGTGCGGGTTCTGCACCCGCAGCATTAATCCCTAGTACAGGGATCAGTTACGATAAATTACAAAATTTGCTAGCCAATAGCAAATGGCAGGACGCAAATCAAGAAACATGGAATCTGATGTGCCAAGCTGCCAACAAAAATCTTGGCTCAGTACTTTCGGCAGAGGATATTAAACAAATTCCTTGTGAAGTCCTGCAAACTATCGATGGACTGTGGCAGAAACATAGTCAAGGACATTATGGATTTAGCTCTCAAAATCAAATCTATATGTCGTCCATTCTGGGTTGAGTTAGGAGAAAAGGCGCAATGCGTCGCTAATCCTTTAGCAATAAAAACTTAAAGATTTAAAGGGATCAGTGTCATGGATCAAGATAAGCAAAAGCAGATTACGATGTACTTCATCGAGGAAGCCAAAGAGCATCTGCAAACTATTGAATCGGGGCTGCTGAATTTAGAATCGCTCATGGGGAATGCGGAGTCGGTAAATGAGATATTTCGTGCAGCCCATTCAATTAAGGGGGGAGCTGCAATGTTGGGCTTTAGCAGTATTCAACATGTTGCACATAATTTTGAAGACTATTTCAAAGTTATGCGTGAAAATAACGACTTTCAAGTTGATCAGCATCTACAAACACTGTTTTTGCAAGCCTTTGATAAATTGCAAGAGTTAGTAGAACTGCTTCAAAGTCCCTATGGACTAACCAAAGATGCCGTTGATGGAATTATGTCTGGCTCCGATCAAATCTTTGCGAACTTGAAAGCCCACCTACAAAATTTAATTTCAGGGCAAGAAATCGACACCCAAACTGTACTCGTTGCTAAATCAGCACCGAAGACGGACACTAGAGCGATGCTGGGAGTCTTCCAGTCGGAAGTGCCAATTAAGCTACGCAATATGCTGGAATTATTCAAGCAACCAGATAGCCCTCGCAGTCGCCAAAATCTTGAAAACATTTGTGCACAGTTACAGGAAATGGGCGATCGCTTTAATCTTGTCGCTTGGTCAGTGATGATTCAGTCCGTCCGTTCGGCAGTCACCAATCCTAACAATCAATTTCGCAATCTTGCTCCAATTCTGATTAAGGAAGTAAAACAGGCTCAAGAACAGGTTCTAGCGCAGAAGGCAAATGAAATTAAGGTTTCCCAACAGTTGTTGCAGTTAATTCCTGCTGATGCCAACAAGCAGACTGTGACAGCTAAGGTTCCCGTTAGTTCTGCTCCAAGTACTTCCGCCGATGAAGTCAGTAATATCTTTGGGGCAGTTATCGAAGAAGACAAAGCCATGAAGGGTTGGCAATCCTTTAGCGATCGCGTCGGTTGGCGACAAAATGGTTCGTGGATTCCATCCAATGCAGTGCATTCACAGAATCCTCCTGATGGGCATTTCCCCACACCATTGTGGTTGGCATCGTGGCATCAATCTAAAGATGCGAAGGCAAAAGAGTTTCAGGCTCAGTATTTAACATTTTTAGCGAAACTTTCAAGTTGTAATTTGCCATAAATTATTTAGACGCTGTATTCAATAAATTCTCAAGAGGGTTTTCAGTGAGGAGTTTGTTTGCTACGATTTTTGCGGTTACGGCAAGTGCATCGGCTCTGCCCGTGATCGCTACCTCAGTTAATAGTCTATCGACATTCAGTAATAGTCCCATAGGTCAAACATCAAAAGATCTGAAGGTTCAGAGCGTTTTGCCTGGTCGGACAACGAATAATTTTATAGAGTCTAGAGAGCTTAGGGTATATACGTTTGCCCAACGATCTTTAAATATGGCAAAACAGCTTCCTAATAGCGTCCTTGGCATGTTAATTGTTGATGTAAATCAAGATTCTTGGCAAACAACTGAACAATTTAAAATTCCTGCCCAAAATCCTCTTGCGGCGATAGATAAATTACTTAGCTTTTTGGGTCAATCTTCACAACTATCATTTGCTAAAGATGTCCAGCCTTGGCTAGGTACAGAATTGGCGATCGCATTTTTGGACAATCCTGAGCGGAAAGTAGAAGTAACATTTGCGGCTCTATCTGCGGTGAGTGATCATCAACAATTTGAAGCTTTTATCAAAAAGTTAAAAGGGTTGGATTTGCCAAAACCCACGGAAAGGCTATACCGAAATGTCAAGATTTGGGAATGGCAATTACAAGATACGGATATCTCAGAACCAGAAGAATCTCCGCAAGCATTACCATCTAAGGCCGTAAAATCTCCAAATCTCAAGCGCTTACAAGCTCCAATCGCTAACCATTCAGCGCAAGACCCCCAAGAAAAACCTCATCATTCTGATACAGGTGCGGATAATATCCCGAAATTCCCAGAAATTGGATTTAAACGTTTGGCGATCGCCAAGTTACCCAGTGGAGTTGCAGTAATTGCTTCGGATCAACAGGCGATTCAGCAGATGATTGATCTCGCTACTGCTAATTCCCCAGAGCAGTTAGCCTCAAAACCTGAGGAAGCTTTGCCATCACTAGCAGATAATCAACTCTTTTTGCGATCGCTGAATAATCCCCTATGGAATCGTTCTCTGATTGCAGGGTATGGAGATTTTAAAAATATCGGTCAACTATGGGAAGCGCTTGCTACGGAGATCCCTGAAACCACCGAAATCCCTGGATTTAGCCGTGAAGAATATATTCAGGGATTGAAATATACCTTGAGCCAGTATAACAGTGTTGATCTATTTACATGGATAACGCCAAAGGGGATACGGAGTCAGAGTAATAGCTATTTTTCGGAAGTGAGATCGCCACAACCCAAGGATACACAAACCCGTGATCGTCTCCTCTCATTTTTGCCTTCCAATGTTTACGGAGCCATTACTAGCCGCAATCTCAATCGTCAATGGCAGTGGTTTGTGGAAGAGTCAAAGCTCCAGCCAAGCTACAAAATCCTGATTGAGGGATTCCGAATGCTTGCTCCTTTAATTGTTGGTTCTGGATTAGATATTGACCTTGAGAAGGATGTTATTTCTTGGATTGATGGCGAATATGCATTGGTATTATTCCCTAGCGATCGCGCTCCATTTAAAGAGATTGGCGTTGATCTTACCGTGGGAGCATTAATCCGTACATCAAAGCCTGAAGCTGCCAATGCTACCCTCAATAAATTGACGAAATATCTTACCAAGGTTGGGAAAAATTTCATCCAAGTAAAAAAACGTCAAGTTGGCACTACTTTATTGACCAGTTTTGAATTCCCTGACAATCGCGAACTTGGTAAAACTCAAAGTATTTTTGCCTATGGATGGCGCGATCGCCAAACTTTATTACTAACTTTGGGCGCAAGTACTGCCTCTGCTTTTATTCCCATCCCTAAGCCTGCCCTTGCGGAGTCCGAGGATTTCCGCGATGCGATCGCCGATATGCCTCAACCTAATTTTGGTTACTTTTATCTCAATGCCAATGCGATTGCCAAACAAGTAGCGAAGTTTTTGTCGTCAGAGTTCCTCCCTAATATTGATGCACCTAATTCAGACAATCCGAGCAAACCATCTGAGTTGCCTGAACCTATTCAAAGAGCAATCAATAAACTAGGTGGTGCTGTTTTTGTCTATTCTGAAACTAGCGATCGCTTCCAGTCTGATTTCTTCTTGGGTATCAAGCACTAGGAAGCTATTAACAAGTACGTGAGTTCATAGTAATTAGTGTCGTGCTTTGTACGGCGCTAATTGCGGAAAGTGGTAAGAATTTTATAGCGATTCTTAACACTTTCCAGTTCCTTTGAACTGACGTTAAGATTTATAAAAAACAATGGTTTAAAAATGTCCGAGTTATCAAGTCAATTGCAAAAGTTAGTAATTGCCAGTGGAAATGCTGGAAAAATAGAAGAGTTTCGTGCTTATTTGGCTAATCTAGGCGTAACTCTAATTGCCAAGCCTGACAGTATCGATGTTGAAGAAACAGGAGAAACTTTTATTGAGAATGCTCATCTCAAAGCCTCTCAAGTTGCGATCGCTACTAACGAATGGGCGATCGCTGATGATTCAGGACTAGAGGTAATTGCCCTTAATGGTGCTCCAGGAGTACTTTCGGCGAGATATGCAGAGACTGATCTTGATCGCATCAATCGCGTTTTAAAGGAACTTGGCGATCATCCTAATCGCGAAGCCCAGTTTGTTTGCGCGATCGCGATCGCCTCACCCGATGGCAAGATAACTGCCGATGCCGTTGGTATTTGTAAAGGCATCATCGCCGATATGCCACGGGGAAATAGTGGGTTTGGCTATGATCCGATTTTCTTAGTGCCAGATCTCCAGCAAACCTTTGGTGAAATCGCCCCTGAAGTAAAATCGCAAATTAGCCATCGGGCAAATGCTCTCACTATCCTGCGCTCTAAGTTAGAGTCACTGATTGCACCACATTATTCCGCGTAATGATGTCAATTAGCTCTTGCTGAACTTCATCCGCTCGCTCATTGTCAATCTGACAAGTACCTGCATTAGCATGTCCCCCTCCTTCGTACCTCAACATCAACTCACCGATATTGATTGGACAGGTACGATTGAGAACGGACTTCCCTGCCGCAAATACGGTGTTTTGGTGTTGTCTGCCCCACATCCGATGGATCGAGATATTACAATCAGGATAGAGGGCATACACCATAAACCGATTGCCAGCATAGATCGTGGATTCATTTTGTAAATTCAGAACGACTAGCTTATCGTGAACTTCGGCACAATGCTGAATCTGTTTCTTAAAGATTTCTTGCTGCACAAAATAGAGTTCTACCCGCTCTTTGACATTAGGAAGCTCCATGATTTCCTCAATTGTCATCGTCCGACAGGCTTCCACTAACTCCATCATCAACGCATAGTTGGAAATACTAAACTCGCGAAATCTTCCTAAACCTGTGCGTGAATCCATCAAGAAACTTAACAATACCCAACCTTGAGGATGCAGAATGTCATCCATGTCGAACTGAGCCGAGTCACACTTGTCAACCGCCTGCATCATCGCTTGTGAGATATTGGGAAACTTTAATTTTCCTCCATAGTAGTTATAAACTACTCTAGCGGCTGATGGGGCTTCACCTTCGATAATATGGTTCTCAGGTGTATCATAAACCCGCATGGTCTCACTCATATGGTGATCAAAAATTAAGTAAGCACCTTCTATATAGGGTAAATTGGTCAAAATATCGCGATCGCAAACCTCTACTTTCCCATCCTGTACATCTTTGGGATGTACAAATAGGATTTCGTTGATCATATCCAGTTCTTTTAGCAATACTGCGCTAACAACACCGTCAAAATCACTTCGGGTAATTAATCGGTATTTTTTGGTTGCGGCTGACATAAGCTGAGGCCCCTGATAATATTGCGAATATTACGATACTGAACATAACTATAGCGCTTTGCGCCCTAAACGAAAACCCAATAATTTGATAAGAAATCACGATAACTAGGATATAGCTATAGCAATCCTAAATAGTTTGTGGAAGCACCCCGCAGGGGTGTGCTTCCACAAATCCCAAAATCTACAAATGATTTAGTCTTTCTATACAATTACTTTAGTTGAGAAATAAGACACAAAAGAGAATAACGCTAATTTAACTCCTCCATTTTCTTTGATTACTGACTGACGTTAAGTGGAACATTCATCTCCCAAACTCTTCTCCCACAGGAAAAAAGAGTAAAATCTATATTATTTTCTTCTTCTACTTCCCCACAGTAGAGGAGATAGGGGTGAAGTCTTTACAAACTTCCATATAACATCAGT
Organism: Pseudanabaena sp. Chao 1811; assembly: GCF_027942295.1. NCBI lineage: Bacteria > Bacillati > Cyanobacteriota > Cyanophyceae > Pseudanabaenales > Pseudanabaenaceae > Pseudanabaena > Pseudanabaena sp. Chao 1811. The sequence continues at coordinate 3,523,154 of NZ_CP101416.1, read as the reverse complement.
ACTGATGAAAAAATTGATAGACCTTGTCATACTCAAATTCTAGCTTTTGCAGTGCTATCTCTATCAAATGAGTCCTGCTGGGATGATCCTGAGCTTTGCATAAAGATTGTAAATCTTTACAGATCGCAAACATTCTGTCAGCGCCTAAAGTGCCACAGCCTCCCTTAAGGGAATGATTTTCAAAACTAACTTTCTCAAAATCTAGTTGTTTAAATGCTTCCTGCATAGAGGCGATCGCTCTGTTTGCCTCTGACAAATAAGAACTTATAATTTCAGGTAAAAATATTTTACCTACAGATTGCTCCAACATACTAAGTGTAGAAGTATTAATCACATCTAGATTAGAAATAGCAAAGTCGTTTTGAATATAAATACCGAAGGGTATTACAGATTTTTCTAGAGCTTTAGATGGCAATTGATTTATTAACGGATCAACTTCCAAGTCTAAACTAATGTCTAAATTTTGAGATGCTAGTTCAGATTGATATAAATTGTTTAGTGATTGTAATTTAGGTTGCTCTAAAGTCTGTTCATTTATATTTTGACTTATTCTTAAATGTCCAGATACATTGCTTAAAGTAATGATTAAATCGTCAATTTTTAAGGGTTTAGTTAGATAATCATTCATCCCAGCCGCTAAAGCTACCTCGCGGGATTCTCGAAAAGCATTTGCTGAAACTCCAATAATCCAAGGGTTCCGTTCTGGCAATTGGCGAATACGTTGGCAAGCTGCTAATCCATCCATAATTGGCATTTGAATATCCATAAAGACTAAATCGTAAGCTTGTCTTTCTAAGGCATATACAGCTTCTAATCCATTACTAACGGCATCTCCTTGATATCCTAATCGTTCTAACATGAGTAGGAGAATCTGCTGATTTACTGAGTTATCCTCAACGATTAAAGTTCTTAAAGGATGTTTATGGGCAAAATCACTATCTAATGTAAAATTTTGCTGTAGTTGAATTGGGGGTTGCTTAATCGCAAATAAATTTAAGAATAATTGATAAAGTTTGGAAGTAGTAATTGGTTTGATCAAATATCCAGCAAATAAATGAGGGCTAGGACAATTATTATTAGATACTGATGATAGAAGAATCAGGGGTAAAGAAGGGAAAATATCATGGATATTTCTAGCTAATTCGAGAATATCAACGGATGGTAAATTCCAGTCAATAATCACAGCATCAAAGTCTAATAGTTCTAAATGCTTTAGGGCTTCTACTTCAGAGTAGGCAGATTGCACAAGCATTCCCCATGATTGTGCATAAACTAGAATAATTTTTTGAATAGTAGGGTTGGTATTAACAACCAGAATATGTTTGTTTTTTAGTTCAGAGGCGATCGCTAAGGATTCTGTCGCGATCGCTTGAACTCGGATCGAAAAGGAAAAAGTCGTACCTTGAGCAACTTCACTCTCGACCTGAATATCTCCCCCCATTAAATTACAAAGTTTTTTGCAGATTGCTAAGCCTAAACCAGTGCCTCCATATTGTCGGGTAATGGAACTGTCTGCCTGCATGAAAGGTTTAAACAGTCGTGAGATTGCCTCAGGGGTAATGCCAACTCCCGTATCCCTGACAGTAAAATTTAGTTGGTAAATATCTGTGGTTTGTTCTATCAAAGTAGAACTGACCGTAATAGCAATTTCACCACTTGGGGTAAATTTAATCGCATTACCAATCAGATTTACTAAAATCTGACGTAGACAGGTAGAGTCACTAATAATATATTCGGGTACATCAACATCAATCAACACAGACAGATCTAAATCCTTTTCCGCAGTATTAGATGCCATCAAATCGAGAATCTCTTCAATACAGTTCCTTAAATCAAAGGAACTCTCTTCTAATTCGATACTGCCCGATTCAATTTGAGAGAAGTCTAAAATTTTATTGATTACCGACAGTAATACTTCGCCACCCTGACGAATAACTGATACAAATTGCTGCTGTTGACTGGAAAGTTGGGTATTACTCAATAGCCCAGTCATACCAATTACCGCATTCATCGGAGTACGAAGCTCATGACTCATCGCTGCTAAAAATTCACTCTTTGCTTTGTTAGAAGCCTCCGCAACTTTCGCAGCCGCCAATTTTGCTTCATTCAGTTTCCGTTCCGTGACATCTTCCACACTCACCACAAACTGAACAGGGTTATTATCCATATCATGCACTAGGCTCACATGGCTAACTGCATCAATAGGTTTTCCATCTTTATGAATATATTGTTTTTCTATGGTGATATTTGCTGTTTCCCCAGATATTAATTTGTTCAAGGAATCTATAGTTATGTCTATATAGTCTGGATGCGTAATGTCGATCGCCTTCATGTGGAGTAATTCTCTTGCAGAATATCCATATATTTTGCAAATTTCTTGATTCACCGTTAGGAATTTACCTTCCAAACTAAGAGTTGCCATGCCTACAGGAGCATTATTAAAGGAAGTTTTTAACAAGTCCTCGCTTTGGCGTAATTTTTGTTCTCGATCTTGTAATTCCGCAGTCCGTTGTTGGACTTTTTCTTCTAAGGATAAATTAAGTTTTTGGAGATTTTGATAGAGTTCTGCCTGTTGAATCGCGATCGCTAGTTGCACTGATAACTGTTGAAGTAAACGTAAATCTACTTCTTCCCAATTGCGGATAGTTGAACATTGGTGAACAACTAAGAGTCCCCATAGTGATGGTGAATCAATAGTCTCGCTGGGAGAATCTTGAGTCTCAACCCTAGAATTATTAAAATATGTCGAACTTTCGGGTAAAAGAATAGGAACAACGAGATTTGCCTTGACTTGAAAACTTTCCAATAGTTGAATATGGCAAGCACTGAGATTTGCATTGTAAATATCATTCGCTACAAAGATCTTGCCATGTCGATACTCACCACCCAAATTATCACGGAAACAGGTATCCACAATATCTGCGTGTAAACTATTGCTCCAAGGAGGATCAACAGCTTCAGCGACAATAGTGCCACTCATATTCGGCTTAAATTTATAAATTACCGTACGATCGGCATTCAAAAATTTTTTGACATCTTGAACGATCGCATCATAGTTTTTTTGTAAATCTAAGGACTGTCTGACATGGAGGGCAATTGTTGAAATTAAAGCCTCTTGCTGCTGCGATCGCTGCAACTTACGAAGCAATGTAAATTTCTCTAGCAGACTATGGATACTACGGCAAAATAAAGCGAAATTAATTTCATCTTTAATTAAATAATCGGTAGCTCCTAATTTAATAGCATTTGCTGCGGCTAGACCGTCTTTATGACCAGTCAAGACAATTACTGGCAATTTCGGATCAGTAATTCCTTCGCTAACGGCTTCTAAAAAATCTAGTGCCGTCCCGTCGGGTAGGTTAAAATCAAGGACAACTAAATCTACTTGATGCGATCGCCAAAACTCTAGGGCTTCTTTAATACAGACGCTTTCGATAATATGGTATCGAGTGGTGATATCGGATTGTAGGTAACGTCGATAAATAGTCCGATGACTTGCGCTATCCTCAACAATCAAAACTGCTACGTGGGGATTTAATGATTGTGAGTCATTGCTAAAGATCTGACTATTTGAGGAATTAAACATTGACAGTTTATAAAAATGAAATACCCCACTAGTGCATTATAGATAGTTTTCCCTAATTGGCTATATCGCGAAAATAATAGTTACTAAATACATCCGCCTAATCAAAACCTAAATTCAAAACCTGTGACGGATGCTGTGTAGATTCCACAGATTCGGACTTCATAAGTAGCTAGGCATAATTAAAAAATAGAACCAAAAGCTGTGAGGCAAGCGCAGCGTGCCTCACAGCTTTTGGTTCTATTTTTGTAGACTAAGCCCAATCATCCTGTCCTTCATCTTGAGCCATATAAACCTTACCGATCGCATGGATCGCTCTGGTTTTAGCAAATAACTCTTCTTCGGTAAACTGCCAGTTTTGCAAAACTTTGAGGAGATCGGTCTGAATATCTCGCGCCCCTACAAAGCCCTTGTAACGAATAATTAAACGAGCAAGATCGGCAAAATCACGATTACTAGGTGAATTTTGCGTTAATAATTCATTTAGTATTTGCCGATCTTTGGTGTATTGAGGATGTCTTTGATCTTTGACTTCTGCCATAAATTTAAAATCAAATAAGGCGCAATGCAACCTACTTGATTAATTTAATTTCTCAAAATGATTACTTCATTGCCAGTGACAGGACTGCGAGCAATCAGATGATTTTGGGCATCGGCAACCAATAACTTCTTGAAATTGAGCGATCGCGTTCTATTTTGGAGATCTGTCACCAATTGTGTTTGCTTTTGGGGATCTAATTGATACCAACCATCATTAAGCGCCACAATCAAACGCCCACGCTTAAAGTTGGTCTGCACGGAACCCAATAGAGATTCTCCATACTGGTTGGCGACTTCTGAAACTTGGGCTTGGATTTTGGCGATCGCAATCTGTTCAGATGTTAATGGCGCATCACCACGTTCTGGCTTTACCAAATCATTTACTGAAGGTGCGGGTTTTGCCGCAGGAGCTGTCTTTACAGCGTTAGGTTGCTTTTGGGCGACAGTGCTAACGGGTGCTGGAGATTTAGCGGCAGTCTTGATATTTTGACTATGGGCATGGGAAGGTTTGAGAATGATCAAGAGTGAGAAAAGCGTCACTAGGGCAATAGTTCCTGCACGCTTATCGAGAATTCGCTTCACATCATCGGAAAGGGGAACCTGTGTCGCAACTCCAGTAATTGATCTCCAAATTGGGGCAGTGGCAGTTACAGTCTTTTTCCAAGCATCATTTTCTTGGAGCTTTTCCCAAGATTCCACTAAAGAAGGGGTTGCGGCTGCCTTAGTCGAAACCTTTTGCCAAATATTCGTAGCGATCGGATCAAGCTTATCTACGGAGAACTGTAAAAACTCTAAAACCTTGGGTGTGACTTGCTCCTTGACAAATTTCCAAGCAATGCCAAATTCTTGCTTAACTTGTGCGGCTAATTCTGAGCTTTCCGTCGAGGCATTAAGCAAAGCGGCAGGTTCACCCGTCGTATCAAGCGTACCTTCTTGACTTTCTAAGCTTTGTTGTAATTTTGTCAAAGCTACAATTAATGTAGCGATCGCCTTAGCTGAGAGCGTCTTTCCTGCCTTCAGTGCATTGTTGATTGCTGGGTTGCTAGAAAGCTCGTTAGCTGGACTTGTTTCTGTCGTGGCATCCGATGGCGTTAGTTTCGTTTGCAGGTTACGCAGAGCAGGCAGCAAACTTTTAATCAGCTTCAGTAATAACGCTTGCAACTGCGGCTGTACCTTTGTCCAAGTTTGCCCCACTTGCTGAGAAACGCGATCGATTACCTCTTTAGTTTTGTTGTCTGACACATCTGCCTCCTGTCACAATTCACACGATTGCCATGTAAAGTATCACAAATTATGCAGGGAGAATAACATATCTTGAGTAGTTTCTTAATCATTAAGTCCTGAACTAGGCAAGATGCGACCTTGCGTGATTTTGTTGTATTGCAAAAATATAAAGACTTAGTAACAACTACAAGGTTTGGTACAACCTCTTTTGGCTTTATAGTTAACTAAGCATAGCTACTTAGTTCCTATCAAACATTACTTAAAATATCATGCGTATTCTTGCTCTAGCTTGGGAATTCCCCCCGCGCATCATTGGAGGAATTTCTCGTCATGTAGCAGAGCTATATCCTGAAGTTGTTAAGCGCGGACATGAAGTACATTTAATCACCGTTGCGGTTGAAAATGAGCCATTAGAAGCAATTATCAATGGAATTCATGTTCATCGTGTTCCTGTTGAAAAAAATCATGATTTTTTTGAATGGGTAGTGCAAATGAACTGCAATATGCTGAAATTTGCCAGAGATTTCTTAACTGCTAGGAAATTTTTGGATCAGCAGTCTATTGATATCATTCATGCCCATGATTGGTTAGTCGAAGAAACTGCGATCGCCCTAACTACAGAATTTCAGATTCCGCTCGTTGCCACCATTCATGCTACGGAATACGGAAGGTGTAATGGGATTCATAATGATACGCAAAGGTATATCCATCAGAGAGAAATTAGATTAACGCAAGCAGCCAAGAGAGTGATTGTTTGTTCGGAATATATGCGTGGTGAACTACAAAGAGCGCTAGATTGCCCTGTGATCAAAACTGATGTGGTTTACAACGGATTGAGTATTGAACGTTGGCAAAATATCATTGATGCCCATCAACTAGAATTTGATCGTCTCGCGCTTCGGGAGAAATATGCTAAACCCGAAGAAGCAATCATTTACTATGTTGGACGGATTACCTTTGAAAAAGGGATTTATGTGTTGCTTAATGCAATGCCTAAAGTAATTGCGGCGATGAATGATCAAGTCCGCCTTGTGATTATTGGCACTGGCGATGCGTATTCCATCCTATTGCAACGTCAAGCTTGGGATTTAGGAATTTACCATAAAGTTTTATTTACAGGTTTTATGGCAGATGCGGACTTTTGGAAATTTCAAACGATCGCCAATTGTGCCGTTTTCCCAAGCTTGTACGAACCCTTTGGGATTGTTGCCTTAGAAAGTTTTGCTGCAAAGATTCCCCTTGTAGTTTCCAATACAGGTGGTTTGTCGGAGGTGGTGCGTCATCGGGTCACAGGTTGTGTCACCCAAGTTAATGATGCTAATTCTTTGGCAGAGGGAATAATTGAGATTTTGCGTAATCAGGAATATGCCCAAACTCTAGTTAATAATGCCCAATCAGAGCTAAGAGATCGCTTTGCATGGGATCGACTTGCTGCCCAAACTGAAGAAGTTTTCCTCAAAGTACTAGGACATTAAGCAGAATGATCAATGCAGTTATGATGTATTTCACTTCTCTACGCGGGGCATCATAACTTCTTTGACAAATCTCGATAAGTATATATTCCAGATATATTCCAGATTTGAGAATGATGTTTAACTAACTTGCAAAGTCATCTCTTGTAATAGATTCGTGGGGATAGTCGAGACCTTATTCGGTGGTTGGTTTCGTAATCCTGATGGCGATGGCAAAAACGATAGAAGGATTGTCAAAAAAGCGATAGAGATCATGCTGCCGATAAAGAATTTGGTAAACCATAATTCACTAATATCTTGATCAGAATTCAAATTACGAGGAGCCATATGTCTTGCTTGAAATGTTAGGTAGCTGGTATTACAGACGATTTAGTTTACGAAAGGAGTTCCCCAAAAGCTCCAGTTTTCTTTGTTAAATGGCGAGCGCCATTTGGCAATTAAATTTCTTTCTAGTCGTTGTCGAGCAACTGTGGATGACGGAGCATCCCACCAGAATGTCATCACAATTTGGGTTGTTAGATTATGGGTATTGTGTAGTTCTCGGTAATTTAGGAGATATCTCTTACAGTCATGAAGCCCTTTCCAACGTTTATGAGAACGACAGGTCTCTCCTATATACAGTAGCATGGGTAATTGGGCTGGTGCGACTAAATCGATAACAAAATACACACAAGCATCGCCAGCATCGGCACTAGGTAAGCGATAGAATTCCGCAGGTTGGATCGGTAATCCGAAAGGGTTAATTACATCAGGATCGCAATGACTAGACGGGATGTCAAATAGAGAAGTTTGCACTGCGGGGATCATTGTGGTGATGGAATCTTGATACTTTGCGATCGCCTGTTTCCACACCTGCAATGACTGGCTTCCCATTTCGTAACTAGCGCCACTGTCATAAACTCGCGAACTACGCTGGATTCCTTCACTAAAGAGCGATCCCTGTTCATAACTATATGGAGAATCAGACAAATGGCTGAAATCACTTGTCTGATCTTTTTTACTGTTATAGGGGGTGGGGCGATCGCTCATAGACTTGAAGACTAATATGTTAATTTGTTTATAACTTAGCTAGTGTAGACCTATGGCGATCGCAATCAAGCAGTTATCTACCATTGGAGAAAATCCTACAGATCCTAATCAGTCCAACAGTTACGATCGCGATTTTTATGCTTGGACACAGGAGCAATCTCATTTGCTCAGAACAGGACAACTGCAATTAATTGATATTCAACATTTAGCTGAAGAAATAGAAGACATGGGGCGTGCTGAAAGGCGTGAGTTAGAAAGCCGTTTAGAAATTTTATTAATGCACCTCTTGAAGTGGCAATTTCAACCTAGTAAGCGATCGCGCAGTTGGCAATTAACTATTAAAGAACAAAGATTACGTTTACAAAAGCACCTCAAGCAAAATCCTAGTCTAAAAGCGGCAATTCCTGATGTTTTTGAAGATGCCTATCAACTGGCAATTATTAGTGCTGCAAGGGAAACAGGGTTGGATGTATTTCCAGATATAGCTCCCTATACTTCTGAGGAAGTTTTGCTAGATAGTTTTTTACCCGATTAGTCTCAAATTACAATCACTTTCTAAAATTGTGCCTTCCCGACCTCTACCATCTCCAATTTTATCTGGACAACCACTGACTGCCCTTGCCCCGATGCAGGACGTAACCGATCTTGCCTTCATGCAAATGCTCAGTGAATATGGCTGTCCCGATTATTACGTGACTGAATATTTTCGGGTATATGCCAACTCTAATCTCGACAAAAAGATTCTCAAGTCAATCACCTGTAATACGACGGGTAGACCCGTATTTGCACAGCTAATTGGCGAAAGCATTCCTGATATGTTGCGGATTGCTCAGCAACTTACCAAATACCCGATCGCAGGAATCGATCTCAACCTTGGCTGTCCTGCGCCGCGTGTCTATCGCAAAAATGTTGGGGGTGGACTATTGCGCGAACCTGAAACCATTGAACGGATTTTTGATGCTTTGCGATCGCAAATTTCGGGACTCTTTACGGTGAAAATGCGCGTAGGCTTTGACTCGACCGATAATTTTGAAACACTTCTACAATTAATCAATCAATATCAAATTGATATGCTGAGCTTGCATGGGCGCACGGTTAAGGAGTTATATCGTGGCGAAGTGCATTATGACTTGATCCGTCGTGCCGTACAAACTGTTAATTGTCCTGTGTTAGCCAATGGCAATGTGACTTCTTACCTCAAAGCCGAACAGGTTATTCAAGAAACAGGGGCGGCAGGAGTGATGATCGGGCGATCGGCGATTCGCAATCCTTGGATCTTTCAACAAATTCGCGATCGCTTTGCAGGTAAACCTGTTCAAGTAGTTACCCTTGCTGATGTCTATAAATATATACAGCATCTATTTGCGATTACTTGCCAAGATACGCTCAGGGAGAAATCCCATGTAAATAGTTTGAAGAAGTTCTTGAACTTTATTGGTACTGGCATCGATCCCGAAGGCAAGTTTTTAGCGGGAATGCGCTTAGTACAGTCAAAGCAAGAGCTTTTTGATTTGTGCGATCGCCATTTATTGACAAATCCCGAACTTCCCTTTGCGATCGAACCATACGAAAATCTAGTAGCGCGTCCTAGTTGTGAATCCTGTGAATAAGTATATGTTCTCATTGAAAAAGTTTTGGAAGTTATTAATTGGCTGCTGCTTCGTATTTTTGACAGTCTTTAGCATTGCTCATTTACCAGCTATAGCAGCAAGCGATCGCACCTTTCTGAAGGTATCGCTAGACTTCATTAATGAGTATAAATTACCAAAACAAGAGTTTGAGAATACGCCCGTCGGTGGGCTATCAGGACTCACTTATGATCGATTTGAAAATACTTTCTACGCAATTTCTGATGATCGCAGTGAATTTGCGCCTGCGAGATTTTATGCTCTCAAGTTGAAGTTCAGTTCTGAACCAGAGCATCCTAATCTCGAGGATGTGGAAGTAATCGGTGTGGACTTCCTCAAAGATAAAACAGGCAATACCTATCCTAAGGGCGAAGTTGATCCCGAAGGAATTGCCTTAACAGGCGATCGCACGGTACTAATTTCCAGTGAAGGTGTAACTAGCAAAGACATTCCGCCATTTATCGATGAGTTCGATCTATTGACAGGTAAATGGCTACGCAGTTTACCAATTCCTCAGCGCTATTTGTTCGAGCCAAAAAAGGAATCAAATTCCAACCAAAATCAGATTTCTAAATCGGAGCCACAGGGAGTAAGAGATAATCTTGGCTTTGAATCCCTCACAGTAATTCGTGACTCAATCGGCGATCCCTATCGCGTTTTTACAATTACCGAAAATGCTCTAGCTCAGGATACTCAATCCGATGAAAGCCAACCATCGGAAAGTCGATTTTTGCATTATCTAGTTGGCAATATTGCACCGCTAATCGTCGCAGAGCATCGTTATCCTGTCGAAGCGATGACTCTACCTGTTACCCAAATCAGCGTAAATGATCTGGTCGCACTCGATCGCGGTGGACATTTCCTCACCCTTGAGCGATCCAATGGCACAGCAGGACTGAGTGCGAAAATCTGGCAAATTGCTACGGGCAGTGCTGATGACACCTCATCAATTAAAAGCTTTCGCTCTAGCCCCAACGTGCGATCAATCCGCAAAAAACTAGTTCTAGACTTAGCAATCCTTGGCATTAAATTAGACAATTTAAAAGGAATGGCGATCGGTCCCCGTTTAGCCGATGGTTCACAAAGTCTGATTTTGGTAAGTGATGATAATTTTAGCGATCGCCAATTCACTCAATTTCTAGTATTTCGACTTAATCGTAATTCCAGTACCGCCCGCTAAATACCTGCTTTGACAAAGAACTGTTCTGATGTGACTGCTAGATCAGGGAACAACTCATCCGTTAATAGGCGATCGCCTCGATAAGTCTCAGGTGGGCGATCGCCGAAAAACACGGTAATACTTCGCATGGGTGGGTAAACTACCCACACCCGATCCACACCTGCACTTAAATAATCGGTTGCTTTCTGTGCTAATTGATTAAATGTCTGATCAGGTGAGACAATCTCGATCACCAACTCAGGCAAGACTGGACATGGCGCATCCTCACGCCAATCTGAGGCAAGGCGATCATAAGAAACATAAAGTAAATCAGGTACAGGAACCCAGTCTTGACCACGTCGTTTCAAAACTACTGACCATTCCACTCTTACGCTCCCAATTCCATCACTCCACGCTGAAAGATCAACCCAAAATACCGTTGTCAAAGAAGAATGAAAAAACTTTGGTGACACTTTCTTAATTGCCTCTCCATCAACTAGTTCATAACTTTCATCATTTTCTGGCAAACTCAAAAACTCATCTAGAGTCAGTTTGGGAATTACCTGTGCATTGGGATTAGCTTGTTCTTGAGATTTTTCTATCACAACACTAGTCATCTTTTAACCTCATGATTACTTAGACGAGAGATGTGGCGCTTAGCGCCACATCTCTCGTGATTAAAATCCTAAATCTGCTTTAGCTGCTTCGGCAACTCGCAAAACTTCTGGAGTCGAAATTTCTTCCCAAGGGACTTCTCCGATCTCGCGATAGAAAGTCTCATCATAGGGGCGAGTTTGGACTACAACAGGCATTGGTACGGCATGACCTAATACTAACGCTTGCTGCTTAGAATCTAGTTTCGATAAAATTGTTCGCAAATTACCACTACCAGCTACACCCGTAAAAATTGCATCAATATCTTTCTCATCATTGAGCAAAGCCGTAATTCTGGTTCCAATCTGTGACATTACCTCATTATCAATGCCTGAAGGACGCTGATCGACAATTAGCAAAGTTACAAAATATTTCCGCATCTCACGGGCAATCGTTCCGAAAATCGTTTGTCTAGCCGTATTCGGAGCCAGAAAACGATGTGCTTCTTCAATGGTGATGGTTAACTGTTGGGGGCGATCGCTAATATTCTTAGTCTGCAAAAATCGCTCAGCTTGCTGCACATAGGAATGATGAATCCGCCGTGTAATAATATTTGTCGCCAACATATAAGAGAGCAAATTGGACTGTGAGCCGAACTCGATCACGATATGTTTACCCGCAGCGATCGCATCAAGAATCCGCTTAATATAATTTTCGGGGCAAGTCTGACGCAAATATTTAAGATCATCAAGGCGTGTGAGTTTCCGCTGTAACGCCATGATTGAGGACTTACTCCCCATTTTCTGTTCGCAAAATTCTTGAATTTCCGAATTAGTCATAGCCAACAATCGCGAAATCCAAGTCTTACCAAACTCATTTCTTAGAATAATTGCGTTTTCTAAACTTGCTTCCGACAGATTTAACTCGTCACGAATCAGCATTAAATCTTCAACATCAATTTGATCATAACTAATGTAAAGTTCCTGAGCGTCACGCACCCCGCGCCTCCTTGTCGAGTCAGGATCGAGGGTATAAATTTGTACCTGTGCGGGAAATAGCTGTCGTAAACCTTTAACCGTACTAAATCTTTTACCTTCAGTCGCCGCTTCCCACCCATATTCCGAGTGCATATCAAAAATCAGATTCACTGCGGCTTGCTTACGAATGATCCCTGATAGTAATAGCCGAGTTAAAAATGATTTACCAGTGCCAGATTTCCCAAATACGCCATTACTGCGCTCTACAAAGCGATCGAGGTCAAGACAAATCGGTACAGGCATATCAATCGGCTGCCCGATCGCAAAATTTCTCTTATGCGGATCATCTTCCCAACCAAACACAATCCGAAAATCACGCTCTGTCGCATCAAATACCTGTGAGAAATGGCTGGGGATCGTTTTTACTGGCAGGAGTTGAAAATCACTGATTTCTTCTACAGATTCATAAACTGGTGATTTTTTGCGCTTTGTCTTTTTAACGCGATCGCTACTTGCCCTTTGCGTTAGCAGATCAAAAGGATTAGACGGCACAAACATTAACATTGGCGTTAGATTGATTGTGCCAAAGGTTCCTGTTCCTGCCAAAATCTCAGTTAAGAAAGTGTTCTCAGGATCAGGCGGATTCATGAGAATGCGCGGACTAGCAGTGCCAAGGGTGACATCGGTGAGAATACAGAAAAAGCGCGTATGGCGACCATGCACCACCAAAAACTTACCGACGCGCATATCTTCGACTGAAATTTCACCATTCAGCCTCACTTCTAAGCCATCGCTTAAGGAACCCTGAACAACAATGCCTAATGGTTGCAAATCCATGCTAAACCTACGTTAAGCGTCATACTTTTGCATAGCATAGCAAAATAGAGCCAAAAGCTAAGCTTTTGGCTCTATTTTAAAGAAATAAATATTGCTGATTTTCGACAGTATTTATTTTTTAGATTTAGTAACGACCGCCGCCGGACTTGCCATAGCCGCCACGACCGCCGCCGCCGCCTCTGTTACCACCGCCAAACGAGTCATTATTCTCGCGAGGCTTAGCCTTGTTAACTTTGAGGACGCGACCCATCCACTCAGCACCGTCCAATGCTGTGATTGCAGCATCTTCTTCGGTGTCTTGGCTCATTTCAACGAAAGCAAAGCCGCGAGCGCGACCAGTTTCACGATCTGTAGGGAAATGAACACGAGTGACCTTGCCGTAGTCTTCAAACACTGGCTTTAAATGGTCTTGAGTAACTTCATAGGACAAGTTACCAACGTAAATAGACATTATGCTTTCTCCAAGAATTCAATGAGTATGTAGAGTTAGAGATGTCGGAGAGAAGCTTGTCACGATGAAACAGAAAAAAACTGCCAGTACAGAAAACAATTGCTACAACCGATGAATACTTTTACCTTACGGAGATTAGTCTAACGCATATAGATTAAATTTGGGGACAATGTTACATTTTATTTCTTTTTGTAGGGGCTTATCGCGATAATAACCACTGTTGATCATTTCCCCCTAGAATTTTGTTGCCTAAATTTACAGAAACTGATCCGTCTAGGCGATATAGGTCTTATTAAAAACAGTTTTTATAAGCATAATTGCTGAAATAGTCTTCTTCTAATTCTCATTTTTTAAATTATTATTTAAAATGAAGGTTTATAGCTTGGTATAAGTTATCGCGAATAATAGTAGTAATGCTTAATAGTGAATACCTTCAACTCACCATGAAAGAAACTAGCATCAGATTTAGTACTGTAGCGATCGCCTGTAGCCTAATCTCAGCCGCACCACTTCACGCTCAAGTCATTGGTGACAAGACATTACCTATTAATACGATCGTTAATAATCAGGGAACCACTTTCAATATTACAGGTGGAACACAGGTTGGAGGTAACCAATTTCATAGTTTTCAACAGTTTTCAGTCCCAACAGGTAACACCGCATATTTTAATAACGGTAATGATGTCACCAATATCATTAGTCGTGTTACAGGTAGCTCTATTTCTAACATTGATGGATTAATCAAGGCTAATGGACAGGCAAATCTGTTTTTAATTAATCCTAATGGCATCATTTTTGGAAAAAATGCTCAGTTACAGATTGGTGGTTCCTTTACAGCATCTACTGCCAATAGTATTAAGTTTGCCGATGGAAAAGAATTTAGTGCTACTAATCCCCAATCTACACCACTGCTAACGGTTAGCGCTCCCATTGGCTTGCAATATGGCAAAGAGAATAACTCATTTATTCGCAATGATGGAAACTTAAGTGTCAATAAAGACTTAACTCTATCCTCTGGGAATGTGATCAGTAATGGCACTCTATCTGCTCTACAGGGTAATTTGCGAGTAGAGTCTATTACTGGCGATATAGAAATTAAAGATGCGATCGCCAATACTGCCACATTTAGTGCCAATCGCAATCTAATCCTAAATAGTAGTCAAATTGGCACAATCAACGACTTGAATCTCCTTGCTAAAGATTCTGTTATTGCAAGAGATACTGCTGAGCGTCCATTTATTGCATCCGCAGGAGAGAAACTTACAGTCCAAGGCGATCGTCTGATTGATCTTTTTATACTCAACCATCCCGACAGTGGACTCTACTCAGGTAGTGATATGGTATTTCGTTCCGCTAATACCATCATCGGTGATGCCCATTACTATGCTAATGGCAACTTCCGTGTTGAAAAATTAGATGGCTCTATTGGCAACCTCGAAAGCCCAACCGATCCTATAATTCGCTCTTCCGGCAATGTAGACCTCGGTGTGTATTTAGGCAGATCTTTACATATTATTGCAGGTGGCAAGGTCACAATTGGAGCTGCTCAAATCACCAACGCTGATACAACTAACAACTCAATCAATCCCAATAATCCACAAACCCAATCTCTAGCTAATGTCACCCTATCTAGTGGCAAGTCCCTAATTATTGATGGAAGTGCAAAGCCGACGCTAGATATTCGGGCAGGTGTCGATTCAACAATTATTGGTACATCTGGTATAACACCAGTTGCAACAACTACAGGCTCAAGGCCAACCTGTGCTAATGGTAATAGTATAAGTTGCTACTTCAATAGTGCCTTCACAACACGAGTTATTCCTGTCATACCATCTTCATCTTCAAATCCGACGGAAAGTGGAATTACAATTGGAAAGATTAATATTCAAAGACCTGATGCAGTCGTTCTACTAACTAATAATTACATGCCAAATACCAGCCTTACAGGCAATAGTGATATTACGATCACGGGAACTGGTCCGGCTACTCTTCCAATAGCCGGTATAAGTTTAGTCCCTACAGGCAGTATTAATTCTATAGTGAATGGAGGCTCATTATATATAGATTCCCGCTCAAATATTGTAATGCAACCTAACACACTTATTTTGACTAGCTCTACCTTGGCAGATGCAAACGCAGGAAATATTGATTTACTTGCCAAGAACCAAATTAATTTGGGTCAAAATGTACAAATCAAAGCAGATGGAACTAATTTAGGGGGGCAGATTAATCTTATTAGTAGTGGGACGATTTCTACTCAAGGACTACAGCTTTTTAGCACTAGTACAGCCTCCAATAGTAATGGGAACAGTGGAAAGATTCATATTGCTGCAACTTCACTTAATTTAAACACCTCTAATACATTTGCTTCTCAAATTGTTACTAGTACTTCTGGGAAAGCGAACGCAGGTGATATTCAGCTTAACATTTCTGGTGCTATCAATTTGGATGGTAGCCTAGGCAATGCTACAACCGAAATTCGGAGTCAAGCATTTACTAACACTGCACAAGGGAATAGCGGAAATATAATCATCAATGGAGAAAATCAATCCAAGAAAGTAGATTCTTTATCCATTAAGAATGGCGCTCAAATCACCTCTAGTACGGAAGGAAGCGGTAAAGTTGGAGAGATTAGCATTTTAGCAAACTCGGTTAGCCTTGATGGTAATAAGAGCAGTATCAATAGTCAAATCCTCGCAGGTGCAACTGGTAACGGTAACCAAATCAAGCTCCAAACTACTAACCTATCCTTAACCAATGGCGCACAAATTAGCACAGAAGTCTTAGGCACAAATATTAACAGTCAAGGTAGTAATATTTATATCTATACTAATAATCTGTCACTACTTAATGGGTCACAAATCAGTACATCGGTGACTGGACAAGGCAAAGCAGGAAGCTTGACTATAGATGCTTTGGGAACAGTGCTATTTGATTCTTTAGGTAAAATTTCTTCTTTAATTAATTCTGGTGGGAAAGGCTTGGGTGGAGATATAACAGTCATTTCTCAGTTACTTTCGCTCAATAATGAATCTCAAATTAATGCTGGCACTAGTGGAGTCGGTAATGCTGGCAATATTACAATTAAAGTTAGAGATACTGCTAATTTTGATCGGAGCTTAGTTTCATCATCGGTAAATACAAATGGCAAGGGAAATGCTGGCAATGTAGAGATTACAGCTAAAGATGTATTTCTGGTGAACGGCACGCAGATCAGCTCTGCGGTAGCTGGACAAGGTGATGGAGGGCAGATTTCTATCACTTCTAACACATTAACAATTGATGGTATAGGAACTCTATTGGGTATAAATAGTACCAGTGGTATTTTTGGCTCCGTTAGAACAGGTGCTATTGGCAATGGAGGAAATATTAATATCTATGTTAGCAAAAATCTATCTCTTAGCAATGGAGCTAGAATATCGGCATCAACAAGTGTTAATACAACTGGCAAAAGTGGTTCTATTTTCATCGATCCTGAAGTTGTAACATTAACAAATGGAGCAAAAATTTCTGTGAGCAGTCTAGGTTCAGGTGATGGTGGCAATATTACAGTGCTTGCTGGGCTTTTATCTCTTAACAGTAGCTCAATTACTGCCGAAACTGCCAATGGGAACGGAGGAAATATTACTTTACAAGTAAAGGATTTATTTTGGCTTAGGAATGCCAGTCTTGTAAGTGCTACCGCAGGTAATAATGGTAATGGTGGAAACATTGATCTAAGCGCCAACTTTGTTCTAGCTTTTGCTACAGAAAATAGTGATATTACAGCAAATGCATTCAAAGGTAGAGGAGGAAATATTGCAATTACCACTCAAGGAATCTTTGGATTAGAATACCGCCCTCAACTAACTCCTTTAAGTGACATTACCGCAAGTTCTCAGTTTGGCATAAATGGAACTGTTACAATCAATACTCCTGGTGTAGATCCGAGCAAAGGACTTGGTAAATTACCTGTGGATGTAACTGATTCTAGTAAGTTAATCTCTCAACGTTGTGTTGCCGATAATACAGGGAGTAAATTTTTTATAACAGGTCGTGGTGGACTACCACCTAGCCCTTCAGATACAATTTATAGAACCACACAAATTTTAGCTAATGTTGGCTCAGTTAGTAATGCTCAATCATCTGCACAAAGCAATCAAAATGTCCACAGTTCTGAAATTACTTCGTCAACACAAAATCAAGATTACTTTCAAGATTCCCCACTTGATCGCATAGTTGAGATAGAGGGATGGATAGTAGATAAATCGGGTAGGGTTTCATTAGTATCTAAGTCACTAGCTCCTAATTGGATTTGGTCAAATCAACCTAAATGTATTTAAAAATACTGGGTGATAACATTAGAATTGTTTGAGAACATTCCTAGAAAAATACTCTTATAGTAGTTCTAAATTATTTATATAGCTTGGGATTTATGGAAATATACTTCTTCAGTGTACGCTTATATAAACCATTAGGGATTGCTATGATATTTGTATCAATTATAACAAGTAACCTTTTAATAACCTCTCAAGTAACATATAACTAACATTCTCCTAACTTTCATCTATCTTTTGACTAACTTCCTAGGATTGTAGATACTTATATTTTCGCGCAAAATACTAAAGCAATGAAATTCAAGTTTAATTTACAATCAAGGTCAATAAATAAAGGTCTAGATTGAAGGTTTCGAGATAAAATTTATCAGATTCTAGATAGTATCGAGCTTAGCTGGATCACTACCAATTAGTCAAGATAATGAAATGGATAGAAACCTTCTAAAAGGATAGTTATCGTACATTCCTGCTCTTGTTCATATTTTCTACTTGATATTTTCTACTCGGATACGCGCTAGTCATTAATTTAAAGAATTGAGGCAATGGTAATAATGAAACAGTTAGTTAAGCATTTATCAGATTTAGCTTGCAAAATCAGCTTTTTAGGACTTTCTGCTGTTGGTTTTGGATTGTTAATGCCATCAGCATCCCAAGCTGCTGATATTACTTTTAAAGCGGTTTGGAGTGGAACCTACTTTTTTAATACGGCTTCTGCGGTAGGATACTTTACTATTGATTCAGCAGCATTACCTAATCCTGGTAATAAGCCATCTAACTTTTCTGTTCCTAACATTTCTATCAACAACACAACTGATCCAGTTTTTAACGCAAAGTCTCCTATTACTTCTTTAATCAAAGCATTAACAATTACTGTAACAGGTTCTGGCTTAGGAGATGGAACCTATACACTAGATGATTACCCTGATGGGGGTGTAATTTGGAATACTAACGGTGTATCCTTGGATTTCTCTAAAGAACTAGTTGGTCAACCAACACAGGGGCTTCCATGGGGAACTATTGTTTCTACTCCACCTGGTACTTCTTATTCAACCTCTTATCTAAAACCTGCTAACTATGGTGGTGATTTCAATATTTTTGATCCACCAGATTGTGTACCTACTGGTGTTGAGACCTTTGTATTGGCAACATGTAGTGCTAAAAGCGGCACTAAGCTAATGAGATTAGAGTCTTTGAGAGCCGTTCCTACACCTGTACCTGTTCCAGGTGCTGTTATTGGGGTAATTGTAGCAGGAGGACTACTAGGCATTTCGAGAAAGAAGAAAAGAGTAGCTTCTTCAGAAATCACTGAACTACAAGTTTAATATTATAAAAAGCAAATAAGGGAATCAGCACAAAGTGCTGATTCCCTTATTTGCTTTTTATAATATCTTGAGATTGCAATTATATAGATTTTCTGGTGATTTTATTGCTTTTTTCGTAAGGTTATACTAATGTACGAGAAATTTTGTAACGCAATGATTCCCACTATATTCGTTGGCTGTATCAAGAGATTTTATTATGAGTATTCTGCATAGTTATTCTTGAGGAGAGACAGACTTTATGAAAATCAAAATCATCAATATATTAAGCCAATTATTTAGCTCAAAATATAACGAAATAGTCAATAGTATTTCTAAGAAAGTTTCAGAAATATCCTGCAATCTAGTAATAAAAATAATATCAAAATTTAAATTCTTCAAAGTTGACATCAAAAAAAATATAATTCTTTTGTTTATATTTGCGATCGCTTCCTCACTTCATCCTTTGATCGCTCAATCCATTAATCCATCTCAAGAATCTATTTCTATTAATTCTATTAATCTGAAGATCTCTGGTCATTCTAGGGAACATCCTTCAGATTTATTTAATCAAGGTCAATCTTTTTATAATACTGGCAAATTTGATGAATCTGTACAA
This sequence comes from Pseudanabaena sp. Chao 1811, assembly GCF_027942295.1. NCBI lineage: Bacteria > Bacillati > Cyanobacteriota > Cyanophyceae > Pseudanabaenales > Pseudanabaenaceae > Pseudanabaena > Pseudanabaena sp. Chao 1811. The sequence goes on along the minus strand of NZ_CP101416.1, from coordinate 3,503,427 downwards.
GCTTGGCAACAAGCTTCCGAATTCTACCAACAGCAAGATGATGCAATATCTTTATCTACGACTTTGAGCAATTTATCGTTAGCATATCAGGCTTTAGGGCAGTGGCAGCTAGCGGAAACAAGTGTTAATCGTAGCTTGCAAATCGCTAAATCAATATCACCACCAACAGATGCTAGTCAACAAGAAATTGCAAGAGCTTTGGATACGAAAGGTCGTCTTGCACTCTTAGTTGGAAATCCAGAAAATGCCCTTGATTTGTGGAAACAAGCGGCAATTTTGCATAATCAACTTGGTGATTTTTCCAATCAAATCCGTAATACTCTAAATCAAGAGCAGGCTTTAAAAAGTCAAGGGTTTTATCGGCGATCGCTACAAACACTGGAAGATCTCTTACCTAAATTACAAACTCAGCCAGATTCTTTGCTGAAGGCGATCACTCTTAGTCATTATGGTGAGATGCTATCTCTAACTGGTGATATTAGTCTTGCGAGACAGAAGCTAGAAGAGAGTTTTCAGATCCTCCAAAGTCTTCCTGATAGTACAAACCTTGAAATTAATGAACAGAAAAGTATCGTTTTACTCAATCTTGGTAATTTAGAAAGGGTTGATGATAATCTAGCTGTAGCGGTGGATCTCTATAATCAATCGGTAGAAGTTGGGCAGCAGCCTATTACTAAATTACAAGGTAAGCTTAACCTGCTCAGTTTAGCGATTGAATCGGAAAAATTAGATTCTGTCTTAGAAATACTTCCTCAAATTTCACCTAAGATTGCAAATTTATCGGTTAGTGATGCTGGAATTCGAGCGCGTATTAATTATGCAGAAAGTATTCTTAAATTGTCGCAACTATTGCCTAAAGCTGAATATTTGGCTCTACAGACAGATGCCGCAAAAGTTTTGGCAGAGTCAGTTAAGCAATCGCAATCTATTAAATCTCAGCCTCTACTTGCTTATTCACTAGGTAGTTTGGGTAGTGTTTATGAGCAAGCTCAACAAGTAAACGAAGCAATTGAACTCACCAAGCAAGCGATCGCGATCTCTCAAAGCATTAATGCCCCTGATATTGCCTATCGCTGGCAATGGCAACTGGGGCGGTTGTTAAAAGCTAAGGGAGATCGTAAATCGGCGATCGCATCCTACACTGAAGCTATCCAAAATTTAAGACAACTCCGTAGTGATTTAGCATTTATCAACTCCGATGTACAGTTTTCTTTTCGAGAGAGAGTTGAGCCAGTTTATCGACAACTTGTCAGTCTATTATTGCAACCCGATAGCACAAATCAGGAGAGTGATGAGGATAAACAAAAAAATCTCCTAAAAGCACAGGCTGGCATTGAATCCTTACAACTAGCCGAATTGGTTAACTTTTTCCGTTCTGATTGTCTGAATGCGGTTCAGGTTGATATTAATCAACTAGATCGCACTGCTGCTGTTATTTATCCAATTTTACTGGAAGATAGGCTAGAGGTAATTATTAGCCTGCCAAAACAACCACTTCGTCATTATTCCTCTAAGATCCTACCCCAAGAGATTGATAATATTGTTGCCGAGCTAAGAAGTGATTTGCGAGATACTTCATCACAGGATTATCTCGAATATTCCCGAAAGCTTTACAACTTATTGATTCGTCCTACGGAAAGCGAGTTGGAGCAATCTCAAGTTAAAACAATTGTATTTGTTTTAGATGGCTCTCTAAGGAATATTCCCATGTCTGTTCTCAATGATGGCAAACAATTTCTGGTAGAAAAATACAGTCTTGCCCTCACCCCAGGTTTACAACTAATCGATCCCAAACCAATCGCTAGACAAAAAATAGCGGCACTTACAGGTGGACTTACGGAAGCTAGTCAGGGGTTTTCCGCTCTTCCTAGCGTCAATAAGGAACTTCAGGAAGTCCAAAATCAAATTCCATCTAGTAAATTATTACTGAATGCGAACTTCACCAAGAACAACTTAGAAAAGGCGCTTGAGGGTACTTCTACTCCCATTATTCATTTGGCAACTCACGGCAACTTTAGTTCTCAAGCAGAAAATACTTTTCTCCTTACCTATGACGGTAAGCTCAATATTGAGAGTCTTACCAAATTATTATTAGCTAAAAATCAATTAGATTCAGAACCAGTAGAACTTTTAATTCTCAGTGCCTGTCAAACTGCTGTTGGGGATAAAAGAGCGGCGCTTGGTATGGCGGGTATGGCGGTGAGAGCTGGAGCAAGAAGTACGATCGCTTCTCTATGGTCAGTGGATGATGAGGCAACTTCACAGTTTATGATTGCCCTTTATAAAAGTTTATCTACTACCCAAGTTACAAAATCTGAGTCTCTAAGAACAGCTCAGCTAAATTTACTGAATAGTCAAAAATATTCTCATCCCTATTTTTGGGCTCCCTTTGTATTGCTTGGTAACTGGTTATAAAAAATAATGAAAACCATGACATTGTGTAATAGTCTACAAATTGTCTTGCTCCGTCTAACTGCTGTGCAAGTTGGCTGTCTGTGCATTAGTTTTGGCGATTTATCTCCTGCGATCGCTCAAAATAAAGCACCATTACCCATACCCCAAGATCAAATCCTGATCAAGCCACAAATTATTTCACCATCACAGTCACCATCTCTACCCCAAACACCAACGCAACTTCCATCTCCTAATGAATTACTAAAGCCCTCTAGTCCATCTAATCAGGCTCCTCCAGAAAACTCAAATATAGCCGAAAAAATCGTAGTTCAACGTTTTGAGGTTGTTGGGAGTACAGTTTTTAGTAAGGAAGATTTCAATCAGGTTCTAGAACCCTATACCAAGCGTCCAATTACTTTTGCGGAACTCCTCCAAGCACGTTCTGCAATTTCCGATTTTTATATTAATAAAGGTTACATCACCTCAGGGGCTTTTATTCCTCCTCAGAACCTCAATGAAGGTGTGGTCAAAATCCAAGTTGTTGAAGGTGGTCTTCAAGAAATCAGAGTGTCAGGGAACGAGAGACTTAGCCCAGACTATATCCGATCGCGTTTAAATATTGCGACAGGAAAACCACTTAATCGAGATCGCTTAGTTGAAGCATTACAGGTATTGCAGCTTAACCCTCTGATTGCTAGTTTATCGGCGGAGTTAGCCGCAGGCGATCGCCCCGGACAAAATATCTTAGATATCAAATTTACGGAAGCAAAATCATCAAACCTCCAATTAAATCTAGATAATAACCGTGCGCCCAGTGTGGGAACCTTTCGCCGCAGATTGCAATTTAGCGAAAATAACCTAACAGGACTTGGTGATAGCATCACAGTGGGATATAGCAATACGGATGGTTCTAATGCTTACGATCTCAGCTATAACATCCCAATTAATCCCTATAATGGCGCAATTACTCTATCCTTTAGCAATAGTAATAGTAACGTTATTGAACAGCCCTTTAATAGCCTTGATATCTATTCCAATTCCACTGCCTATGATTTGACCTATCGTCAACCAATCGTGCAAACCCCTAGTCAAGAATTTAGCATTGGTCTAACCACATCCTATCGCGAAAGCTTAGCCAGTATTTTAAAAATTCCTTTTCCACTTTCCGCAGGTGCAGATAACAATGGCGTAACGAAACTAACAGCTTTGCGTTTCTTTCAGGAATATACGCAGCGTAGTGGACAATCAGTTTTTGCAATGCGATCGCAGTTCAGTTTAGGTATTGGCGTGTTAGGTGCAACTATCAATGAGCAAGCTCCTGATAGCAGGTTCCTGTCATGGCGTGGACAAGCTCAGTATGTCAGTTTACTTGCTCCAGAAACCCTATTACTTTTACGTGGTGATCTACAATTAGCTGATCGTGCATTGCTACCTTTAGAACAAATTGGCTTTGGTGGGCAAGATAGTTTACGGGGTTATCGCCAAGATTTTCTATTTGGAGATAATGGTACCAATCTCTCTGTAGAGTTCAGAGTGCCTGTATTGCGTGTACCCGAAATCGAAGGCTTACTACAACTGACTCCATTTATCGATGCGGGGCTTGTTTGGGCTAGTTCAGGTGAAGCAAATCCTAATCCTAATGCTCTAATTGGTTCTGGATTAGGTTTGCGCTGGACAATGGGCAATCGCTTAACAGGTAGATTAGATTATGGGTTTCCCATTGTATCTGTGCAAAATAGTCGTAAGACTCTCCAAGAGAGCGGCTTATATTTCTCTCTAATTTATAATCTTTTCTAGATAACATGCGGTGCAAAACACCCCATGTTATCTAATTGAGTTTTAGTCCATCCATCCAATATTACGATTATTGATCCGTTGCAATTGCTCATTAGAACCAGTAGGACGGGCATAAGGATTGCGATCTCGATGGGGGTAGGGCTGCTCGACGGGTTGCTTACGAGGAGTTGCTCTATTTTGATTTTGGGGATTTTGGGAAACTAATTGCGAAGAGGTAGGCTCTTCAACAACGGGGGCTTTGGCGGCTTCCATCGTCTTGACTTGTTCTGAAAGTTGAATATTTGCCTCAGCAAGGCGTAAGTTATCGCGCTTAACTTCCACAAGTTGTTGATCTAGTTCATTCTTTAGCTGCTCGATCGCTGCCAATGACTTCTGCAAAAGTTCTACATTAGTTTGGCTAAATTTCAAATCTTTTTGCAAATCAGCAATTGTTTGAGAAAGTTCCGTTTCACGTTTTTGAGACTGCGCTAGGGCTGACTCTAGAGAGATGATTTTTGCCTGTGAGCCATGATCGCTATTCTGTGATTTTCCTGCACTTAGGGTGTTGCGACTAGGTGGCTGACTGACTGTATCAGTTACATCTTCAGCTTGGACTTCAATGATATTGGGATCGGCTACCTTTTGAGCTTCATCACGCAATAAATCTGAAATTCCGACCTTTTTTTTAGTTGACATATTTTTGAGAATGATTTGATTTTGAATTTATTTGATTTTGAACTTAGCTGTTTAGCAGTGATATTTAGATGTAGTTATTGAGAACTAGTAATGCTTATTTTTCTATTACTTCAGAATATCTCGCCGTAGCTCATCAACTACCCGTCGATAGTCTGCCTCCGCTTCTCGCGCATTTTTTCCTTTCCATTCAGTTACTAACTTCCCTTCGAGGGCTGCCCGTTCATGGGCTTTGTAAGCTCTTACAAAGGCATGGAACACAGGTACTCCGACCTCCAGTAGGGTATTTTGCGCTTCGAGGGCTTCATTGAGACAACGTGGATCAACACGGGTGAGTAAAACTCGATGGGGGACTTGGGCAGGTCGCACAGTACTTTTGACCGTTTCAACGAGAGCGGTGAGATCCATTGGTGCAGGAGGTGTCGGCAAAACTAAATAGTCAGCGATCGCCACAACCGTAGAAAGCGCATGGGAATGTAGTGCAGGTGGGGTATCTACCAATACTAGATCGTAACTGCTAAGTTTCGGTAGTTTTTTTAAATGGGTGGGATCGATTTCTTTAGCAATATCAAAACCCATATTTTTGTCGCTGCGCCCTACCCACCAAGACAAGCTCCCCTGTACATCGGCATCCACAACCAGCACTTTTGCCTCCTGCGCCAAAATTCCTGCTAAGGCGATCGCTGTTGTAGTTTTGCCTACACCCCCTTTACCATTGGTAACAACCACGATTTTGGGGGGATTGGTTGGGGAATTTGCCATAGTGGTTACTTTTTGAATAGTTTTTGAGTTAGGGAATAGCGCTATCCCCTTATTTAAAGTTTAGGGGCTTTGCGTGAAGGTTTTGTGGCAAATAAAACAGCGATAGCTAAACAGGCAAGTCCAACATTGATCGAAACATCAGCAATATTGAAAATCGCAAAGCGAATAATCCTGATATCGATAAAGTCCACTACATATCCCGCCACAAAGCGATCAATCCCATTACCTGCGGCTCCTGCCAAAATGAAACCATAGCCCGCTTGTTCCCATCGATTTAAATTTTTCGCAAATATGCCAAAGGCAACCAAACCCAAGCTCACTAGCATTGACACCCATTTCAGCCAGTCAATTTGACCACTAAACAGGCTAAATGCTGCCCCTGTATTGGTAGCATAGGTCAGATGAAATACACCATCAATTACGGGGAATGAGCGAGCACCCTTAAGGTAATGCACAACTAAATATTTAGAGGCTTGATCGAGAACTAATCCCAAAATTGCCGCAATCCAGTAGAAAGAGTTCTCGATTTTGCCAGATGCCATAGATAAGTAATAGGAAGTAACTAAACAAGTTTCGTAGATTCAGCTTCTTCGCAAAACGAAGAAGCCTTGGGCGTTAGCCAATGTCAATGAGACCGAGCCATGCCAATAAACCTTTACCAGTGACAAACTCGATCACTACGGCAAGAATGAAACCAACCATGGCAGCACGACCATTTAAGCGCTCTGCATAGGTGTTAAATCCCATTTTAGGATCGGTTGCCTGTGGTACTTGAGTTGGTTCAGTCATGATCGCAAAAATCCTTATTTCACATAAAACTTTATATAATTCTAACCCATAGAGTCGAGACGACGTTTCCCAACCTTCCTAGATTTTGGCGGCTTTTTTGATGTTATTTTCGCGATCGCTATCTAAAAAATTCAGATTAAGTTTATTCTGAAACTTTAAGTTTTGTTTTCGGATTGTAACGACCGATTTCTTGTAAACTTAGCTAAATAAATATGTAAAATCATAAAATTTTACTGAATTGCAGCTAGCAACATAGTGGAGTGTAAACTGGCTTGGAAAACCATAAGGAAAAAATTCTAGTTGTAGACGACGAAGCAAGTATTCGTCGGATTCTGGAGACTCGTCTGTCAATGATCGGTTACGAGGTCGTTACTGCCGCAGATGGCGAAGAGGCGATCGAAGTTTTTCATAAAGAAAACCCTGATTTAGTGGTTCTTGATGTAATGATGCCAAAGCTCGACGGCTACGGGGTATGTCAAGAGCTCCGCAAAGAATCTGATATTCCGATCATTATGTTGACAGCACTGGGCGATGTTGCTGACCGTATCACAGGGCTCGAATTAGGTGCAGATGATTACGTCGTTAAGCCATTTTCTCCTAAGGAGCTAGAAGCTCGGATTCGTTCAGTATTGCGCCGCTTTGATCGCAATGGCACATCAGGTATCCCCAGTTCTGGTGTGATTCATATTAATACGATCAGAATTGATACTAATAAGCGTCAAGTCTATAAGTCCGATGAGCGGATTCGCTTAACGGGTATGGAATTTAGTTTATTGGAGCTTTTAGTCGGGCGATCGGGTGAAGCTTTCTCAAGAGCAGAAATCTTGCAAGAGGTTTGGGGATATACGCCTGAGCGTCATGTGGATACTCGCGTTGTCGATGTTCACATTTCCCGTCTGAGAGCAAAACTCGAAGAAGATCCTAGTAACCCTGAACTCATCCTGACGGCAAGAGGTACAGGGTATCTATTCCAACGTATCATTGATGGTTCGGAAGCAAAACAAGCATAAAAAAATGACCTCCATCGAGAGGTCATTTTTTTGACAACCCTAATTTGTATTTTGATCTTGTTGAGAAAATATAGCTGCCATTCTCTTCGACGGCAGCTATAGCAATGCAAGAGATAACTAAGCAAAATAGATTAAGGCGGCGCTTCGCGCCGCCTTAATCTATCAGGTACCACCTCTTGCCGACCCATACCTGTATGAATCCGATGTTCGACTTCCGCAAACTTAGCATCTGCCGCAGGATCACTACCTAATAAAGAAACGATAATTCCTACTGCAAAGGATAAAGGAATAGTCACAATTCCGGGGTTCTTGAGTGGGAAGAATGCTGTAGTTTGCTTGAGAATATCGATTTGGATTGTGGGTGATAAATAGATGAGTACCAGTGCTGATACTGTACCTACCACAATACTTGCCACTGCACCATTGGTAGTAAATTTGCGCCAGATCATTGACAGCAATAGCGATGGGAAGTTGGCACTAGCCGCGATCGCAAAGGCAAGCCCCACCATATAAGCAACGTTCTGACCTTTAAAGATAATTCCTAAGATAATCGCGACAACACCTAGAGCCATAGTCGCAATTCTGGCAACTTTTAACTGTTCATTTTCATCGGAATTACCATCACGAACAACATTCACCCATAGATCATGGGAGAGAGTCGCCGCCCCAGAAAGGGTCAACCCTGCTACAACTGCCAAAATCGTTGCAAAGGAAACCGCCGCAATGAATCCTAAAAAAGCATTGCCTCCCAAAGCTTCGGCTAACAATGGAGCCGCCATATTCCCACCTTTATCAATCTGTGTGATGAGGTCTTGCCCCACTAATACCATTGCGCCAAAGCCAAGAATGAAAGTGAGTAGATAGAAGAAACCAATGAATACCGTCGCATACATTACAGAACTACGCGCTGCTTTCGCATCGGGAACAGTGTAAAAGCGCATCAGAATATGAGGTAAACCCGCTGTACCAAGCATCAGGGCTAGTCCCAAGGAAATAGCATCTAAAGGATCGGAAATTTGTTTTCCAGGGGCAAGTACACCTGCACCATATTTAGTAGAAGCAGCCGCGAACAGTTCGAGGGGATTAAATCCAAATTTGGATAAAACTAAAAGTGATAGTAAAATCGTACCGCCTAAAAGTAGTACTGCTTTGATGATTTGCACCCATGTAGTCGCAATCATGCCACCAAAAATTACATAGGCAAGCATGACACACCCAACCAGTAGTACGGCAAGTTCATAGTCAATTCCAAACAGAAGTTTGACAAGATTGCCTGCTCCCACCATTTGAGCAATGAGATAGAAGGAGACAACTGCTAATGTACCGATCGCAGAAGCAATGCGTACAGGTGTTTGCCGAAATCGAAAGGCGACTACATCCGCAAAGGTGTATTTCCCTAAATTACGCAGTGGCTCAGCGATTAAGAACATCACCAATGGCCAGCCGACGAGAAACCCGATGGAATAAATTAATCCATCAAAACCCTTGAGGGCAACTAGTCCTGCTATACCGAGAAAACTAGCCGCACTCATGAAGTCACCCGCAAGGGCAAGACCATTTTGGAAGCCACTAATACTTTGACCTGCGGTATAGAAGTGGGATGTGTTTTTAGTTTTGCCTGCTGCCCAGTAGGTAATACCAAGGGAAAAAATCACAAACACTACAAAAAAGGCGATCGCGAGGGGATTGAATTGTCCCAAATTGGTATTCAATAAAGCCGATTGCACATTCTCCAATGCTAATAAAATTGCAGGTGGATTAACTTGCTCAATGTTTACATTCATGCGTCACCTTCTCTTTCATGCTCGTTTCCATTAATTCCTGTGTCTTCCGTAAATGTTTGTTCATTGGGAAGATATCCATCCCCATTGCCATTCGCACTGTTGCGTAGCGATGCTTGTAACTCTGCCACATGGAGATCGTAGGTTGTATTTGCCCAATGGACATAAATGTAAGTCAGTACCCAAACCGCCACAATTGTTAATGCTCCTAACAAAATCCCTAGGGAGAGTCCAGAAGTTACCAGTGTCGCTAGTAGTGGTTTGTTATAAGCAATTAGAAGGATAAAACCGAAGTAAATTACCATCATGATCGCTGTTAGCCAAATAGAAATTCGCCAGCGATCGGCGGCAACATCATCTAATGTTTTTGCCCGATTTTTCATAGGTTTTCTTTGAAAAAAATTTCATAAAAAGTAGGTTTTATATATAAAGATTTCACATAAGTCGAAACTAATGTGAAGGTCTAAAAATGTGAAGATCTAAAGTCATTCTAAATAAGAATTAGCAAGTTTAAATCTGTTTTAGACAAGTCTAAACTTAGTTATATCAATTTTTAGAAAATAGTTATCAAGGTAATTTTGAATAACCTTTGTGTTATTCGCTTATCTAACTACAATGTCGTTGCAATATTTGCTAACCTTAACAATTTTTACAAATATGTATCTTTTTTATTAAATCTATTGCCGCTTATACCTAACAATAAGCTTTATTTTTCTACTAAGTAAAAAAAGACACTTATACCTAACAATAAGCTTTATTTTTTTCGCAAATGCAACAATAGAGAAGAGAAAATACCTTTATGGTTGCTGTCGAAATCGGTCGCCCAATCCAATAAGAGGAGTGGGCAAAACCACCAACAGATTTGTCTCGTAACTGTGAACATTGTTAGCCTCCTTTATGATTAGTTGCCTATACCTATTGTGGAACTCAACTTGCTTTGGAGATTATGCACAAATGCTTATCTACTTCCTGCTTGCTTTTAGTTTATCGAACTCACGTTAAAAAGAAATGTGATGGCGAAAAAAATATTTTGCGATCGCTATTGCATTCTTGTAGTACATGTAGTATAAATGTAGTGCAACGTAGTTCAAGCGCGTAGAACGCCTAGTCTAATTGCCATTACAGGTACTACTCCAGTATTTGTGAAGCAATTAGAAAAGGAGATGCAGCCTCGCGAACTGCTGAATTCCTTTATGCAATGACTTGCCTATTTGGGCTGAAGCATTCAGGGTTATTGCCCCAGATAGGTGCTGCTTGTTCGCAAGTGGCATCTATCCCCAAACCAAAACTCTCATTTTGAATTTTGCCTATGGCAAAATTCAAATTCGATAAACATTGACGGATAGCTCAGTGGGTAGAGCATTGAAAACATCCTTTTTCGTCACTTACCTGCAAAGGTCGCAGATTTAGGGTTATCGCCTGAAACGCCAAGTGTCGAGGGTTCGAGTCCCTCTCCGTCAATTGGGAGTTTGATTTTGAGTAATGTTTTGGAGAGATAGTTATGCAATCGCAATCGAAACATCTCTTTGCCCAAGATAAAAATGTGTGGTGCGAAGCACAACACATTAATTCAAGGGACGAATTGGCTAGGGTTATCGCTTTGGTTGCATCACCTCCATGAGGTGATTGGGTTCAATTCCCATCCCTTCCTAAACTAGATGTTTTGCCTGTGGGTTGCCATCTTTCCTTAACAAAGCACAAAATCAAAATTCTAAATCGGTAGTCCTAAAGAATTAATGGAGTGTTGCGCGTAGTGTGGCACTTCATTACTCAAAATCTCTACTTCTTTAGCTCTACCCCAAATCTTGGGGTGGATAGTTCAACTGGTAGAACGCACTTTTGCCCGCAAGGGACGCAGACTTTAAGGTTATCGCTTTTAACGATTCCCCCCTTTATGTCGCGAGATGTGGGTTCGAGTCCCATTCCACCCCCTTCTAAAAGCTAATGGCTTTTAGGTTTTCAAAAATTTTAATTGCACTGCAAGTGCAATTAAAATTTTTGAAAATATCCTTCTCTTTGGTCGAGGCGAAGGAAGTTCTCTTTAACTTTCCCTTACGGGACGGAGAATGTCATGTCTTATAAATTTTTATTCCAGAAACCCAAAGGTACACCGCAAACTCAAGCGATCGCAGGTCGTGAAGCTGAAATGATCCAAGGGCGATCGGGTGGCTTTGCCTTTGATGCGGGTATCCGGCGCATGTTGCGTCGTTGCTTGCTGATTGGCACGGCTCAAAGCACCTACTACGCTGGTAAGCACGAACTGTCCGCCGATTTCATTGATACGGTGCAGAAATGTGTCGCCGAAAATCCCGATCGCATGGCAAGCGAAATTCTCTATGCTAGCGATGGTCGGGCGGTAAATAACAGCGCTCCCATTCTGGCTCTAGTCTTGCTATCGATGGGCGACAGCCAAGCGGCGAAGCGGAACTTCATGGAAATCTTTCCGCAAGTTGTCCGCACGGGTAGCCACTTCTATGAATGGATGAACTACACCAAGTCCATGCGTGGCTTCGGTAAAGTCATTCGTGAAAGTGGTAAGGCATGGCTCTCCAATCCCGACACCAAGGTGTTAGCCTATCAATTGCTGAAATACCAACAACGGCAAGGATTCTCGCACCGTGATGCGTTGCGTTTGTTTCACGTCAAGCCTGAAACCGACGATCAACAAGCGCTCTATCAATGGGTGGTCAAGGGTTGGGATGAACTTCCTTCGCGAATTCCATCGGATGCGCTGGCGCAAATCTGGTGGTATGAATGGCTAAAGCGTCACCCTGACAAGACCCATGAAGCGATCGCGAAGGGTAAGCTCACCCATGAAATGGCAGCTCCCATCGGACAGATGGATGTGCGTGCATGGCAGTTGCTCTTTAACGAAATGCCCATCGGTGCATTGTTGCGGAACCTTGGCTCCTTGACCGAACTTGGTATCTTGACTGCGAAAAACAAGGATAACTTGAAGCATGTCGCCAATGTCTTGAACAATCGCGATCGCCTCAAGAAGGGACGCATTCACCCCATTGATGTTTTGAAAGCTCTCAAGACCTATCAGTCTGGTGGTGCGCTCGGACGTAGCCAAAAGACTTGGCAACTAATTCCTCGCATTGTCGATATTCTGGAAACTGCTCTAGAAATGTCCTTCGATGCGATCGCGCCTACGGGTGCGACTTTCCTCCATGCGATCGATGTGTCGGGTTCGATGTCTTACTACACTGTAAGTTCCATTGGCTTGACCTGCTGCGAAATTGCGGCAACGATGGCTTTGGCAACGGTGAAGGCGGAAACCAACTACGCGATCCGTGGATTTGCGACCGACTTCCGCGATTTGGGAATCACTAAAAAGGATTCCTTCACATCGGCAATGCAAAAAGCATCGAACCAAAACTTCGGTGGTACAGATGCATCGGTAGCATACGATTGGGCGATCAAGAATAAGTTCTATGCGGATGTATTCTGCTTCTGGACTGATTCCGAATCTTGGGCAGGTCGTCGTCATCCTAGTGAAGCCTTGGCAGAATATCGTCGCAAGGTGAACGCTAATGCGAAGGCGATCTATGTGACCTTGGCTCCCTACAAGCTTTCGCTAGTCGATCCCAAAGATCCTAATTCTTGGGATATGGGAGGTTTCGATCCCGCAATGCCCCGTGCGATCCAAATGGTAGCAATGGGTGAAGTATAAAAAAGGAGTCGCTTTGCGACTCCTTTTTTATAGGTAGCTGGAGTTTGGTAAAGCCCTCACCCCTAGCCCCTCTCCCGCAGGAGAGGGGAAAAAGAAAAATTTTCTCCCCTTCTCCTGCGGGAGAAGGGGTTGGGGGATGAGGGCAGATTTATTAAGCAACCTCGGCTGGTTCCCTTGTTTCTAATGAAAGCCCACCTGCACGGATTCCTTCCATTTCCTCTAATACCTGTAAGTATCGACCTGTGATAATTCTCGCACCACGGCGATGGGTGAAATAGTTCCATCCCCATTGAATCATCACGATTAGCTTATTATCAAATTCAATCAGATAGTAAACATGGACAAATGTCCAAATAAACCATGCTAGCCAACCCTTCAGACGCAAGAACTTGAAGTCCACAACCGCTTCATGGCGACCAATGACAGCCAGACTTCCAAAATCCCAATACCTAAATTTTGCAGGTTCCTTTTCTTGTACCTTCGCTTCGATATGATGTGCGACATATTCTCCCTGCTGCATCGCCACAGGCGCAACCCCCGGAAGTGGGCGATCGCCTTGGTGTGGGTAGTTCGCTAAGTCACCAATCACATAAACATTAGGAAAATTGGCGATCGACATATCAGGCTGAACAACCACACGACCAACGCGATCTAGTTCTGCATTAAGGCGATCTCCTAATACTTTGCCCATCGGTGAAGCCTTGACACCTGCCGCCCAGAGAATTGTTTGCGCTTGAATTTGCTCAACTTGCTCACCACATTTGAAGGTGACGACATGATCTTCAATATTCGTCACCATCGCACTGGTTTTGACTTCCACACCTAACTTCAGGAGGGATTGTTTCGCAGCCTCAGAGAGATCCGCATGGTATGGAGGCAATACGCGATCGGTTCCTTCAATCAAAATGATTCGCGCTTTTTTAGTATCTATATTCGTAAATTCATCACTGAGGGTACGATGGGCAAGTTCCGCTAAGGTTCCTGCAAGTTCTACACCTGTAGGTCCTCCACCGATGACCACGAAGTTCATCAATGCTTCTTTAAACTGAGGATCATGAGTCTTTTCGGCAGCTTCAAAAGCACTCAGGATGCGGCGACGCATATTAATCGCATCTTCAATGGTTTTTAAGCCGGGGGCTTGCTCTGACCATTGATCGTTACCAAAGTAATGGTGACTAACTCCTGTTGCCACGATCAGCGAGTCATAGCTTATGTCTAAGTGATTTTTTAATTTAACTACCTGCTCTTGGGGATCAATATCTAGCACTTCGCCCATGACGACGCTGGTATTTTTGTTTTCGGCGAGGACTGCCCGCAATGGTGAGGCGATATCGGCGGGGGAGAGGCTGCCTGTGGCGACTTGGTAAAGTAGGGGCTGGAAGAGGTGAAAGTTACGTTTGTCGATGAGGGTGACTTTGAGGGGAACCTTTGATTTGCCTAGTTTTTGGGCGGCATATAATCCCCCAAAGCCACCGCCAATAATAACAACATGATGGGGTGCGCTTTCATTGTGAGTACTTAGAGACATGGCAAGTTTTTAAGTTGGGTATGATGTTTTTGCTGATGGCATCTTTTAAAATTTATTATATATGTAAATAAAAATATCTTTTTGTATCTTTTTGTTTTGAGTGGGAGTGAGTAGGCAATTAGGTTAGTAGTCAGCTAAATCTGGATTGTTGTATTGAGTGCTTTCATTGTTGGGATTAAAGTAGTCGTCAAATCGATGTTTCAGAACTCTTCCCACATAAGCTAATCAGTCAGATGATCTAGTCATACTTTGTTACATAGACATTTTACCAAATCTATGAGTCAGACGATAACAAGATAAAGTACTGATTTAGCTAAGTTATTGTATTTAACAACACTGCTAAAATATTTGTATTTATAATAACCTTGATTAACTTAAATTTTACAGAAAACAAATGTTTGATTCAAGGAGAATGAAATATGTCAAGCAATTTCAAACGACGTAACAATACTAGTAAATTTACAAAAGAAGACCAAACCAATAAATTTATCTGTTTTGATGATCTAAAAGAAGAGTTGCAAAATGCTGGTTATCCAATCAGTCATATCAAAGATATTCAACGTTTGTTGAAGTCAAAAAAAAGTGGCAAAGAAATCTTTGATCCTTCTTGGGAAACAGTAATATCAACAAAAGATGCTAAGAATATTTTTTACACTATTGTAGGTAAAGAGCTAAATCTAAGTAAAATAAAATATTTTCCTAGCTATTTTAGAGATATCCCCCTAAATCGAGTATCTAACGAAGAATACTTTGACGATAAACTGATTGATGATCTAGAAGATTCAGATCTTTTAGGATTAATTAAAAATGTACAAGATTGGTATCTAAGGATACTAGAAGAAGAATTTATTGAGGATTCTATAAAGTCACCTTTATTAGGAATTGCTTGTTCTGGCGGGTTTCTACGTGGAGAAAGTAAACTTGAAGATTCTCCTTTAATAATTTCAATGCAATCAGGTATAAATATTTTTGTTGGTGATCGAGGTTCGGGGAAATCAACTGTTCTTGATATGTTGTCTTTGCTATTAGATTCTTCTCGAAAAAGTGGTCAGGAAGATGACATTACAGAGTGGATTAATCCAAATAGAAGAATTTTTGATAGTTATGGAAATGGAAGAATTACAAGGATATTGAAAGACTATGGCGTTACAAAATATGTGTGTTATTTTTACTGCAATGGTTATTTATATGCTTTTTATGCTAATACACAGACTAAGAAATGGTGCCTTTTATATTTACACAATGGCAGTTGGTTAATCAGCCATAATAGTCCAATAGAAGTGTTCCCAGAATTACTAATCTTAAGGCAAGGAGATATTTTTCGTATTACCGAAAGCAGAAATAGATTGATTTACAATCAATTGTTTGAAGGACTAAATCATTCTCTTCGAGATGATAGATATAGTCTGCTTACAGCTTTTGATAGTTTAGTCAGACAATACAAGCTAATAGAAAAAAACACTCAAGATAATCAGAACATAGCAAATAATTCTCAATATGATCTAGATCTAAAAAATGAAGTAAACAAAAAAGAGGTAGAAAAAGGCTGGGTATTATTTAGGTTAGACAATCAATTAATTGATGATTTTCTTAGGGATCAAAGGAGAGATTTAGAACGGATTAAAATTGCCTATAAAGGAAGTAACAACCCTAAAATTATATGGAATAGCATTGAATCTTACTTTGAAAAATACGAGCAAATAAAATGGCTACTTCCAGAAAAATCTTGTCTAAAGTTATTTAAATCTGGGGAAGCTGGTTTGTGGTGTTTATATATAGGAATAATTGCTGGATTTCTCAAGGAAGAAATTAATCAACTCAAAAACAGTAAATATAATGCAAAAGAATCTGAGCCAAGTCTTTCACAGGATTTCAGTAAAATATTTTTCATTTTAGAGGAAAGACTTTCAATACTTTCTGAAATTCAGACAAGTTTGGAATATCTTTATGAGTGGAATAATGATTTGAAAGGCTTCTGTAATCAAGCAGCATCTTTTTTCTACAGTCAATCCGAATTAATTAGGAATCAAAAAAATTATAGCCAAAAGATAGAGAGATGTTTATCTTTTTTAGAAGAACAAAAAATTCGATTTTGTACTACTTCAATTGACAATCAAAGTTTAGGAGATTCATTAAAACAGAATGAAGAGCGTTATCAATTACTACTTAGTTCCAATCTTCAAGATTTGAATGTGGTTTCTCCAAATCAAGATTTAAGAAGCTGCATTGAATTTATTCAATCTTATAATTCCTCAATCTCAGATTTAAGAAATATATTTAATAAATTTAATACTATAGATGATTATGAATTAAAGCTACTTAGAAGCGACTTTATTGATTTTCCAATAGACGTTGAACTTAAACAAGGCAACACTTATAGATCTTTTGACAAGCTTTCTTATGGTCAGAAGAGTGGTATTATACTAACAATTGTATTAACAATGACTAATGTTGACATAGTTTTGATTGATCAACCAGAGGACAATCTTGATAGCTATGCAACAGCAAAAATTTTGACTCCTACTCTCCTAAAGGTTTGCAAACAGAAAGTTTTGGGTTTGGCAACTCATAATTCTGGCTTAGTTATGGGTTTAGGAGTTGCTAAACCTAACCTTATAGTCATGGAAAGTCCTAGTGACTATGGTGGTAAGCGTCATTCTGGAAAGTTAAATGATCCAGAAATAGTAAATTACATGTTTGAAATTTTAGAAGGTGGTTTACCTGCTTGGGAAGAAAAATTAAGATTTTTTAAGAGTTTTACTGAGGATTTAGTTCTTATCGAAGATGCAAATCTTTCAAGCACAATCGCTAGTCTCCGTAACATCATTCAACCAAGAATGAACCACAATGAACGATTAAAAAGTTTGCGTCATGATTTGAGTAGTAAATTTCCGACTTTAGAAGAAAAACAAGCTTCGGTGGAAGAACTAAATTCTATAATAGATGCTCTTGAAAAGCATGACCAAGAGATTATAGCGACTATCAATAATATAAAAAATTTGACTATGGGTTCTTACCCTGAAAACATTGAGTTATATTCTCTTATTAGAAATATGATGGATAATCGTCCTAAGATTTCAAATATTGAGTACAAATTAGATCCAAATCTCAAGGACATTAAAATTTATGCTAATCCCGAAGATATTCAGATAGTTTTCCGTAATCTTTTTGATAACTCTGTGAAAGCTATTAGAGAAGCTAGAGAAGAAAGGCAAAAAGTTGGCATTAATAATTACCTAGGCGTAATAATGATTAATCTGATCAAAGAACATTCTGATTCTCTAATAATTGAACTTGAAGATAACGGTATTGGTATCCATCCGGATATTATTGATATCCTCTATAAAGAACGTTGCTCTATTAGATCTGGTAAATTGATAGAAGATCATGGACATGGAGGTATTACAATCAAAAGCTATCTTAGAGCGAATGGAGGGAAAATCACTACATGTCGTGAGAAAAATCGTTACCGTGGTATAAACAGTGGAACAGTTCAAGTTTTAACTTTTAAAAAGCGAGGAATAAATTTATGAGTTTGGCAGTCACTATTCTGATAGTTGAAGACGAAGAGAGAATTATATCTACTATTAAAACTAAATTGGATAGACTCGCGCAAGATAACAAACATAGCTTAAAAGTTTTAACTGCTACTAATATAGGTTTTGCACTAGAGCTTTTGAGCGATACCCATATTGATGCTATCCTACTAGACTTTGAACTAAAGAACGACCCTGAATATGGCGATACGAGGTATGGTGATGAACTCATTGATCGCCTACCTAAACATCTTGACAATCTCTTTATTGCCTTAATATCAGGGTTTGATGATGATAAATTTACTAACTTAGCTACAAAAGTACGCGAGTTAGGGTATTACTTTGACTCTCAGTCTAAGCCAGTAACCGCTTTTAAAATAGAAGAAACTTATAAGAATATTATCGACTTTATCAGAAATAGACCTTTACCTTACACATTAACCCAGAGCATAAGAGCTTTTAATGTTTCCCCTGATTATGAAAAGCTATTCAAAATCAAAGATTTTATTGAGGCTGTTGTTAAGTATCTTACTATAATCCTCATTGCAGATATTGCATACAATAACGTAGGAACTTTCTCAAAAAAAATAAATCTTGGAGGGGCTTCTAATTTTGGTTTTGGAGGTTGGTTAAAAAACCTGAAAACTATGATTAGTCACAATTCAACTGGGAAAGCTTATTTTGTTCCTGAAATCAAAAAAATATTTGATGAGCCGTTGTTGATGACTGATTCAAACTTAGTAATGCCACTGCCGTTTCTTGGTTTTTTGCATGGATTTATAGATCCAAACAGCAGCAAAGTAGAATTGGAAGATTTTCTAAAAGAATTTAATATTATTCGTAATGACCTTATAGGTCACGCAACAAATAGTCCAGAGCCAGCAATACGCGAAAAAATTGCTAAAGAAATAGAGCCGTTATTTCTTCAATTTAAAGATCGGTTGAACTTTCTCTCTCGTTATCCTTTATTTGTTGTAGAAAAAACACAACATGATGAAGAACAGATGGACTTACTGCGAATGTATAGCCAAGAAGAGCGTGTAGATCCATGGTATGTTTATGAAGTTGGTAGTCTGATGGGATCTGCTGTACCTTCAAATATCAAAAAGCTTTCTTCTCAACAAAGACTTATCGATGGTAAGGTTTACTTGAGCAATTGGACAGGAGACTTTCTTTCTTTGTATCCGTTTATCAGTTTTCGGGTTCCTGACTCGTCTCTTTCTAGTCGTGAAATATTTGTGTTGGATACAGTTACAAAAAATGACAAAGGTGACAAGGAACTAGTTTATAAGTCATATTCAAATTATCAAATTACTAGTTCTGAAGACTTTAACACTTTAAAAAGAATTTATGAGACATTCTCCATTACCTAAGATGTTTAATTTGGTCATATGCAGAATCTGGCTTCATCAGTGCGTTCTATGATAGCTTAGGGTTCGTTACATTTCATGAACGCACCCTTTTAATATCAATTAGATGAACCTTTTACAACCTTTGCCATAACAAATGTTTGTGCGTTACGCTACGATAACACACCATACCGAGGGCTATTCACCCCAAATATCTTGAGGCTTTTCTGGAACTTCTGTGCCCCCCCAATCGGGTGGATATTGCCCCTGTGCGATAAAACGATGAAAGCTGGAAAACTGACAATCTTCAGCTTTTGAACATAATCCATGTCGTACTGGATTGTAATGAATATAATCGCAATGGAGAGCATAATCTCGCTCATCTCGAATTAAATGCTCCCAAAAACGACGCTGCCATAGATTCTTTTCTTGTCGTTTTTGTCGCGACAGAGAAACTTCTACATTAATACCTAATTTATCCCCATAGTGCTTAGTGACATAAGTTTTGATTAATCGTAATCTCACTGAAAAATCTTTATCTCCTTCTAGCAAAGTCCACAAACAATGGAAATGATCAGGCAATAGAACAAAAGCATTTATTTCAAATGGATATTTCTCCCGAACTTTAGCGATCGCCTCTCGCAATCCTATACGTCCCAAATCACTACACAGCCAAGGAGTCCTCTGATAGGTAACTTGGGTAATAAAATAAGTTCCTCCTGTAATTGTTGGTCTTCGATAATTTGACATCACCTTTAGTGCGATCGAGTAGGGGGCGTTAATGCAATGTAACGCACATTTCTGATGATTTTGATTGGTGCGTTACGCTTCGCTAACACTCGCTACGAGGTTGGTTATTAGTTTCAAATTTCTTGAGTGCGATCGCCAATTTTGTAGTGCGATCGCTGCTTTGCTAGGTTATGTTCATACGTTGACAATTACTATAGGATTGAGTAGTATGATAATATAATCCTACTAAACTGTCGTAGGCAAATTAAGCAATGAGTAAAAAAGTCAGCATCACCTTGGATGACGAAGTTCTCAGCTTTGTTGATCGGTTAGCAAGTAATCGTAGTAGTTTTATCAACGATATCCTCTTAAAAGAGAAGGAGAGAATTTTCATAAAAGAACTGGAAGATGCTTATAAAGAACAAGCAAATGATCCAATATTTCAAGAAGAGATTTCTGTTTGGGACATTACAGTGGAAGATGGTTTAAATGCCTAATGGAACCTTAACCTATAAGCGAGGAGAAATATGGTGGGTTGATCTGAACCCAACTATCGGCAGTGAGACTGACAAAGAACGTCCTTGCTTAATTTTGCAAAATGACATTGGCAATCAAAATGGATTAACCATCATAGTCGCGCCATTACTGCCTAACAAAAAAACTTATCCATTTGTTGTAAATGTTGTACCGACTCCGAAGAATGGACTAAGTGGCGATCGCCATATTAATTTAAGCCAAATGAGGTCTGTAGATGCTCGAAGAATCAAGAATAAACAGGGCGTGTTAGAAGACATTTATTGGAAGGAAATTGAGAAAGCTGTATCTATTGAGCTTGGTTTCAATAACTTCTCATCTTAACTGCTAGACGGACATGCGATCGCGGTAAAACTTTATAAACAGGCGATCACCAATTCTGTAGGACATAATTCAAACATATTGAACTTGGTTTCAATTTTTAGATTTTGTCTTTTGCTTTAAAAATAAGGCGATCACTTTGCAAGATATAATTTAATCACCTAACTTAAAGATTAAGGTGAATTCATGCCCACATTATTGAGTCCTGCAATGATTTCTTTATCTACAGTATTCCCTTATCTATTCCCTACGACAATCATCATTATTGCAGGAATACTGAGCTGGAAATATTGGGCAAAAAGAAAACGTTATCAATCTCTTAAAGCATTACCTTCTCCTTTAGGACACTGGTTATTAGGCAATATTCCTCAAGTATTGGCAGCAGTAAAGAAAAAACAATTTTTTCAACTACTGTTTGATTGGAGTAAGCAATATGGTTCTATCTATGTTTATTGGGCGGGCGCTCCTGTTGTCATTTTAAGTAAGCCTTCAGTCATTGAAAGCACAGTTATTAACGGCATGAGAGACTGTAGTTTAATTCGGTCTCAAACTGCAACTCGTGCTTGGAATGATATTAGTGGCGAGATTTTACTCGGACAAAGTGGAGCAGAATGGCAATGGCGACGCAAGGCTTGGAATCCAGAATTTAGTCCAGTGGGAATTTCGGCATATATCGGTGTTGTGGAGCAAGCCTGTTCGCAAATCACCAACAAAATTAAAGCCGATGTCTCTTCAGATGCAATTCCTGTCGATCGCTTGTTTGTGGAATTGACAATGCGGGTAATTGCTAGCTTATTGTTAGGCATTCCTGTAGATAGCCGAGTTGTTAGTCCTGAAGGAGCGCCCCTTGATGTTCCCAAAGTCTACGAAGCAATGTCAGTGCTAGGCTATCGATTTCTACGTGTTGCCACCAGTGAAAAGACTTGGATGAAATATTTGCCTACCCAATCGTCCCGTGATTATTGGGCAGCACGACGATATATTGAACAATTTCTCACTCCTCGTGTAGACCTTGCTCTACAACTCAGAGATCAACAGGTTAAAGATTCCAGTTCAATTTCTACTCTATTCCAAGAGTCAATGTTGGTCAAAATTGCCTCTAAGGAACCTCGTTACACAAGGGAGACACTGATTGCTGAGGTAATTGAGTTAATGATTGCTGGGACTGATACCACAGCGCATACTCTATCCTTTGCTGTTGGTGAATTAGCCGCTCATCCAGAGGTTTTCCAGAAGGCACAGGCGATCGCTGATCAGGCATGGCAAAAGCATGGAGCAATCTCTATCGAAAGTCTAAAAGAACTTAACTATATCCGCGCCATTGTTAAAGAAACCCTTCGCCTTTATGCCGTTGCATCTGGTTCTACCTCGTTGCAAGCGGTGAAAACAACCACCATTGAGGGAAATACTATTCCTGTAGGTACGAAAATATTTTGGTCGATGCTGGCTGCTGGCAGGGATGCTGAGACCTATGCCCAACCCGATAAATTTCTACCAGAGCGTTGGCTAGAAGAAGGTCATGGGAGTTTTTCACTACCGATGATTGATTTTGGATCAGGTTCTCATCGCTGTCTCGGTGAACATTTAGCAATGTTAGAAGCAACGATTATGTTGGCGCAACTGTTACGAAATTTTGACTGGGAGTTAGTCAATGGTCGTGCATCCCTAGAAAATTTACAACAGAACCTACTGATTTATCCTTCAGATGGTATGCCACTACGATTTCGATTGAGGGAATCTATAAACATTTAGATTTTTTCCTTTGCTGCTGTAGTAATGCGATTGCTTTGCAAAATATTATTGATTTGATTGAGAACGGCAAAATCTTCTTCAGGTAGGTTTGGACTATATGATAGTTGCGGATTCTTTTCTAAAAAGCTAAAGGCTCGGCGAAAATCAGTAGGTGTTGCTGCGATCGCATTATCAAAGTGGCAAGGAACAATCCGCACAAAATTCCAGCTAGCAACCTTATCCGCCCATGCAATTACAGTTTGCGGATCGCGATTGAGAATGAGAGTTTGCAAAATTGGCGCGACGAAAATGCGTCCATTGCCGCGTAGAGCCTCAAAGGATTGATACCAGTTATATTTCCAGCGAAACGGGAATAGCCCGAAAAAGGCTTTGCGCGATCGCTCTGGGGCTTTGGTAATATCCAATAAAGCTTGAAAAAAGGAAACGGTTTCCAAAACTTGAGGACGGAAATAGAAAAGAAATAGAGCCGTTCTTTGCCAACCGCGAATCCGATTCACTTCTGTATCAACAATTGGTTCATCCGCGCCATCCCTAGCGTGGAATAGTAATGGATAGGGATCAATTTGTAATATTTCTGGTGGCTTTTCGGGAACAGAAACAATTGTATCCGTAACTAAAAGAGTTTGAGATCGCTTGTCCAATAGTGCTACTTCTGCAAATTTTCCTAAGCCCAGTTCGATCGAACCTAGAACCGCATAGTCAAACTGATCGGCAAAGGGAACCTTTGAGCTATCTTCAGGCAACAGCGATGTGCGTCCCCAAGGTAAACCTAGCCAACTAAGCGGCAAATTGAATGGGAAACTCCATTGGTGAGGCGAGACATACACGTGAGCCTTGGGAAATTGCCGTGCAAAAGGTCCCACAAACACCTTATGCTCAATTCCTGACACAGTGGGCAAAATGATGTATTTGATCTCGCCATGCTCGGCAACCAGTTCATTTACGAGGCGAATACATTCGGGAGTCGGAGCAACGGGCGCATATACCAGCAGTCCTCCAGCCGACAACTTCACTACCGTCATTCTGATCGGTACAACTACATAAAAAATCCCCTGAATCTGCTCGAAAGTCCAGATCGCATCCTTGACAATTTCTTTGCGAAGAGTGCGTCTTTGACCATAGGGATAAAGCGGCACAACCTGCCAAAATTTCCACGACCAGTCCTTTGGGCTACTTGGCTCATGCTCAGACTTGTGATGTGTTGCTTGGGCAGTCATTAACCTCGCTCTCAGTACGCATACTATTTACAGTGCAAATATCATAATGCGATCGCTATCACCAATCAAACTTTCATTAAATAATCTCATGTTTTGCGTGAGTTGTAAGTGCATCGGTTTAATAAAACCAAAGAAGCTGATTTGTCCGCGAAGCGGACAAATCAGCTTCTTTGGTTTTTTAGTTATCAAAACAGGAATGGTAGGACTCGAACCTACACAGATCGATTTAGAAGATCGATGCCCCTCCATTAGGCGACATTCCCAAAATATAGCGGTTTTCATTTTGCCTACAGCAAAATGAAAACCCATCCTCCTTTACAAACAAATAAACAGAGTGAGTGCAAAGCACTCACTCTGTTTATTTGGATCGCTTTGCTTCGCATAGCAGTCCTGTTTCAGGATGAACATAAAATTCGTCATGTCTTTTGCCAAAACAGCCATCGCCAAGGTAGCGAGGTTGATATGGCTTCCGACAGGGCTTACCATCGACAATTTCGACATAGCGTTCCACATACTGCCAGAGATGTGTAACCACATGCTGTCCAGTCACAGTTCTTTGGTCAAGGCGATCACATAGTTTGCTATACACCAAATCCCAAGATTGACCAACATGCGATCGCAAAAATCGCCGTAATGGAGCCAGATGATCGGAGAAATATTTGGTTTTCTGTCTCACTTTGATTAAGTAGGGACTGAGTAAACCATCTTCGCTAGCCACAAGGGTCAAACGCTCGAGTTTCTTTCGCACACCTTTTAATCTACGAGAGCTTTGTCTCATGCCACCACGCGGACGTTCGATCACAATTTCTTCTAGGCGATGTTCGCTCATAATCTCAAATATCTAATAACGGAATTTTGAAAGTTGATAATGAAGTAAAAAAATTTCAAGAAATCTGGTGAGTAAAAATGCAACATGATTGTTCTCCTTAAATTAGTTAAGTAATGGAAGTTGCCGTAGGAAACTTCCATTACGAGTTTTAAGCTGATGACAGGAATTGAACCTGTAACATTCTGTTTACAAGACAGATGCTCTGCCAGTTGAGCTACACCAGCAAAAGTATTTTGAGATTAAGCGTGCAAAGCACGCTTAATCTCAGTGATATTTGGTTGCAGAGGCAGGAGTTGAACCTGCCGATTTTGAGGTTATGAGTCTCAAGAGCCTCCCTTGCTCCATCCCTGCATAGCTTTTCCAGTTCAAGCAAAACTTGCAAAGCAAGTTTTGCTTGAACTGCTCTCAGCGCTCAGCGCTGTATCCAAGTGATAGGGATTGAACCTATGACCTTCTGCTCCCAAAGCAGCCGCGCTACCTCTGCGCCACACCTGGAAAAGATAATAAAAGCATTGGTATGCAATGCTTTTATTCAATACTCCTGAGAGGATTTGAACCTCCAACGCTTCGGTTCTAAGCCGAACGCCTCTTCCATTGGGCTACAGGAGCTAAACTGCCTTGGTAGGGATTGAACCTACGACTCCTCGCTTAACAGGCGATCGCTACTACCACTGAGCTACAAGGCAACTCTGATAGTTCAAAAAAATTTGCTAAGCAAATTTTTTGAACTAAAAACCCCTCAGGTCAGAATTGAACTGACGACCTCCTGTTCTTCAGACAGGCGCTACTACCAACTGAGCTACCAAGGGAAGGTTGAGCAAAGTTCAATTTATCTTTGAAAAAATCAAACTTGCTGCGGATTTATCTAATGTAAATATTCAATTTTCAAGGTGCAGAAGCTTTTGTAATTGCTTTGTAGTATATTTGTATTATATATACTACATGATTGTCAAGAGGTTTCTCAAAATGTTTTTAATTCTCTAGAAAGGAAGCGCTTAGCGCTTCCTTTCTAGAAGTTTGCGAATGTTAAAGCGGACTCGCTGAGTTTCCAGAGCTTGTGCAAATAGAACTCGACGCGATCGCCTAAAGCCGTAACGAGAGTTCCTTCTTCAGCAGAGAGATCGTTAGCGATCCAAGTACCACTAAAACAAACCTCAACATAGCGATCGTCAACCTTATCCACACTCAGCTTGGTCGCGATCTGATCGGACATAACAGACTTGAGTAATAACAAATCAACGACATCCGCAGTCAAGAGAAAAGCAGCGCGACTGGATTCGATATGGATCGATGAGCCAGAACGCAAACTGAGCAACATCCGATTGGTGACGAATTCCTCTAAGGAGATATCTAATTTCTCCAAATGCAATCCAGCTTCGGTATAAGTGAGTTTCAACATGGTGATTGATGCTCCAGAATCTATCAATCTAATTAGGGGGGCGATTTTCAAGCTGCCGTAGGTAACTTGAAAATCGCGAGGATCGCTATCCGCTGTTTATTTCTTGTTGCGATCGCCAGAATTGTTCCGCAAAAGCAACGGTGGGATGAACGGGTGCTTTCGGCTTAGTCCTCAAAGTCATATTTGCTTCCTGAGGAGTGCGATTGCCCTTACGTTGATTGCAGGATTCGCAAGCAATTACAACGTTTTCCCAAGTATTCAGACCACCCTTAGAGCGAGGAATGACGTGATCGATCGTCAGTTTTTTGGTACTGCCGCAATATTGGCAAGTGTGATTGTCACGGCGCAGGATTTCTCTACGGGCGACGGGTGGAACTCGCCAAAATCGTTCTGATTTCGTTAGCGTCAAACGGATATGTTCTGGCACTTGCAGGACGAGTCTGGGGGAAACAACTTGCCAAGTTTGTTGGCTCATTAGTTCCAAGGGTTCGGCGCGACCTGTAACTAACAGAGCGATCGCCCGTTTGATATTGATACGGCTCACAGGCAGATAGTTTTGCGAAAACACGACTACCGATTGCCTCAATACATCTGGTTCATACTGGTTAATAAGCTGCATTGGCTTCTCCTCACGATTTAGCTGATTTCTTTTTGCCATAGGCAAAAAGAAATCTCAAAACTTTTACTAGGATCGATTTTTGGGTTTTCCAATGAGTGCATACTCATTGGAAAACCCTTATAAAAAATGCCCCCGCTTTCTTAGGTGTGAAAGCGGGGGCGAAAGACTTAATTGTCTAATCGTTATGTGGGTACGGCGATCTGCCGATACCTCCCGCTTGGGTATGTCTCTGGATTAATTGCACTAATAAATCTGCTAACGGTCGTGAGAGCATCTCTCCGCAAGTCTTGTTTGGTTGAATGTTCGGGGGATTCTAAGTTCCCGCGATCGCCAAAAATATCGCCACAAATCCCGATCGCATCTCTGTCCGAAATGGTCATTGCAAAGCCAGATATTGCCAAGAAATTGGCTCGCTGCCAAACTTGGTGATATCCGATCTGATGCTGACCGATGGACAAATAGAATTTCATGGGAATGTACTTGGAATTTCTTAGATAGTCATACTACACTTGTAGTATAAACATAGATATCGAACTTTGTAAACTAACTAGGAGAAAAATTATGCAGACACTACACCAAATGCCTGCGACCACAGACATGGAAGTTACCAGCATTCGCCTAGAGCGGGAACTAAAGGAAAAGCTCAAAGAATTGGCGGGCGGGCAAGGCTATCAGGCTCTAATCCGTGGTGTTCTCTGGGATTACATTGAAAATAGGCAACCCTCACCAATACAAAAGCGGATTTCCCTAGAACAAATTCGCGCCAGTGTCACCGCAACGGCTCAGCGAGATGAATCTTGCGCTCTCACTGGTAAAGCAATCCGATCGCAAGAATCAATGTTTTTAGGTTTAACCACTAATGGCGATTGGGTTCCCCTAAGCGTGGGCAGTTTTTAAGTACTAAAAAAAGATGCGCTTCGCGCATCTTTTTTTAGTTAGTAGTTAATTCTTGAAGAACTTTTTGATATTTCTCTAAACGCTGAAAATCCTTTTCTGTCGGATTAGCAATTCGACTAATATCCATATTGTGAGTTACATCAGCAATCTTGACTTTACGGGCGATCGCATTAGACTTTACCCGCAAAATGTAATCTTCATACGCGTCACCATCTAGCTTAGTAATAGCAGCGATCGCTTTAACGATAAAGTCGGGAAATCCTTGCTGTACTAGGTCTGTAATCTTCAGATCAGAATCTTCGATCGCATCGTGCAAAACCGCCACAATCTTACTTTCGAGGGTGTCCATCTGCGCCATCACCGTTAAGGGATGCGAAATATAGGGCTTACCTGCTTTATCAAATTGACCATCATGGGCTTTAGTAGCGATCGCGATCGCTAAAGCAAGAAGTTTTTCATCTACAGGATGAATCGTAGTTTTTAAATTTGCTTCAAAGTTTGACATAGAAACGGATACAGGTAAGAGCGATCGCTACTTCATCAACACATTGCTGAATTGCAGCAATATTACTAGAGCTAATAGGATTTGAACACAACCATCCCATAGATAATATGCCCAAAATCTCTCCACGGAACTTAATCGCGATCGCGATCTTAGTTTTACATGACTGTTCAGTCTCAGCTTGATCAAGACAGACTTGTGATTCTCCCGATGCGAGTATCTCTTTGACTAAAGGGCTGCCCACCAAATCTCTGGAATAATCACCGCATATAGCCTGCATGTCGATCAAAGAGCCATGCTCCACTAATTGCAAAATCACTGCATCTGCACCAAAATTCTGAAGGAAAGCATTTGCTAAGGGCAACATGCAATCCGCTAGCTGTTCAGATTCTTGGGCAATTTTGACAATTGTTGATAACAGAGCATTCTGAGCCTGCGATCGGCTCAACTCCTCAGAACGTTGCTTCAGCAGATCGTAATTTTGGGTTGCCTCTACCACTACTGACTTCAGTTGGTCTGGCTCCCAAGGCTTAGTAATATATTTGTGAACTTGCCCCGAATTGATGGCATCAATGAGATCGGTAATGTCTGTATAACCAGTCAACACAATCCGCATCGTATCAGGGAAATCAGAAACAGTGAGCCGCAGAAACTCTGTACCCTTCATTTCAGGCATTCGTTGATCGGAAATAATCGCCGCCATTTCTCCCTCTTGGGCGAGAATTTCTAGCGCCTTAAAGCCGCTATCCGCACGAAAAACCACAAATTCTTTACGAAAAGTCCGATATAGCAAATCAAGATTATCTTGCTCATCATCCACTACCAAAATCTTTGGCTTTTGGTTGGGATTAGCCTTATTTAGCTTAGCAGCAGAAAATAAAGGTGTACTCATGAGCAAAATTTAATGAAACCTGAACACAAATCATCGTAATGCCATTAAAACACAAGGGGCGCAATGCGCCCCTTGTGTCAATAAATTATCAAGCAAGAGTTTAGCTATTGCTGATATTTAGGAATTAAGCGCCAACAACTTGACGACGAACTTGCTTCAATTCGCCCTTAGCATACTTAGGAACGAAGTCGTAAATGCTAACTTGCTTGATCTTGCTAGCTTGACCAGCAGCTTCAAACTGAACATAGCGATCGGCACATACCTTTTGCATGTACTTGATCGATGGCTTCAAGAAATGACGAGGATCGAATTCCTTAGGATTCTTTGTCAAAGCTTCACGAACCGCAGCAGTGATTGCAAGACGGCAGTCGGTATCGATATTAACCTTACGAACACCAGACTTAATACCCTTTTGAATTTCTTCAACAGGTACACCATAGGTTTCAGGAATAGCACCACCGTACTCATTGATCATCGCAAGTAGATCTTCAGGAACTGAAGAAGAACCATGCATGACGAGGTGAGTATTAGGCAAGAGACGGTGAATTTCTTCGATGCGGCTAATTGCCAAGATTTCGCCAGTAGGCTTGCGAGTAAACTTATAAGCACCGTGGCTAGTACCGATCGCAACTGCTAAAGCGTCAACTTGAGTACGCTCTACGAAGTCAGCAGCTTCTTCAGGATCGGTTAAAAGTTGAGAATGATCCAAAGCACCTTCAAAACCATGTCCATCTTCAGCTTCACCTTTACCTGTTTCGAGGGAGCCTAGACATCCTAGTTCGCCTTCGACGCTTGCGCCAAACGCATGGGCGACTTTAACAACTTCAGAGGTAACAGCTACGTTGTACTCATAGCTAGCAGGAGTCTTAGCGTCAGCTTCCAAAGAGCCATCCATCATGACACTGGTAAAGCCATTTTGGATTGCTGAGTAGCAAGTTGCAGGAGCATTACCGTGATCTTGGTGCATCACGATGGGTAGATGGGGATAAGTTTCGGCAGCAGCCAAAATTAAGTGACGTAAGAAATTTTCGCCTGCATAATTGCGCGCGCCACGAGATGCTTGTAGGATTACAGGGCTGTTGGTTTCATTAGCAGCCTGCATGATCGATTGGATCTGCTCCATGTTGTTGACGTTAAATGCAGGAATGCCATATCCATTTTCAGCCGCGTGATCGAGCAGCAGGCGCATTGGTACTAAAGCCATATATAAAATCTCTCCTAGACAAAATCGAGCTTATGCGATTATTAACAATCTTAAATCATTTTGAAGATTAAATAAATCAAAAAAAAGGGCTGTGCTAAGCACAGCCCTTTTTTAATCTAGCGATCGCTATAAGTAGTTGAGCATAATTAAAAACCAGAGTCAAAACCTACGGCGCACGCGCAGCGTGCGCCGTAGGTTTTTGGGTTTTATATTTAATTGCGCCGAGGTACTTTAGAGAAATCTATAGATTGTTTTCGCCCAATTCACTAGCCATATATTCAAAAGGTGCGCCGAGCCAGTCAGCACTTTCACCTACTAAATCAAAAACTAGCTCTTTTAGGATTTGGATACCACGGACAGTAGGTCCAATGGCTACGCCCAGAGAGCTGTAGGTATCACGTAAACCTTGTAATACTCTTTCGTCGAGAACATCATTGTTACCAGCAACTAGAGCATAGGAGGCATAGCGCAAGTAATAGTCCAAGTCACGCAAACAAGCGGCAAAACGGCGGGTGGTATAAGCGTTGCCACCGGGACGAATGAGGTCGGGGACTTCTTCAAATAATTGTGAGCCAGCCTTGCGGACAATCGATGCAGCATTAGCGGTGATCGCAGCAGAAGCAGATAGACGAGCATTGCCTGTAGCAAAGTAAGACTTGAGGGTATCCAAGGCATCGCGATCAAAATATTTACCAGTAGCATCGTATGTACTGATCAGGCTAGTGATTGCATCCTGTGGCATATAGTTTTCTCCGTTGATTTAGCTGTAATAAATGTATCTGTAAATGTATTTGTAAAGTTTGTAAACTATATATAACTTAAACTTAATAACTTGTCCTTTGGGCAGTTATACCAATTCACAAAAGTGTAGTCACACTTTCGTGAACTAAAATCAAACCCAGTAAGGGTTTTAAAACCGCAAAATAGCTACGCCATTTTGTGTTTTGGTATTACCGAAGCTATTTTACTGTGGTTTCAGCGTCTCACCAAATCTTGGTTTACCAAACGCCACATTAGTCAACATTACCAGAAAGTCGATTCGGGGCGAAATTCTAAGAATTGCAGCAATGCTGTAGGAAATGTAGGAATGTTCTCACTGCAAGGTAAGCTTAGATACTAAGCTAGATATAGACGGTTTTACGGAAACCTTTTCGAGCAATTTATAAGGAAATGTCTGGAAATGAACTTGATTTGGGGCTAGGTGTATGAAGTGGGTAACTAGTCTTTCGACAAAAATATCTTTGGAAGCTGCGGTGCAAGACCTATCTCAGCAAGTATTGATAGCGCTTGGAGACAAATCGCTTGATTTAGGTTTTTTATTTGTATCCACTGCCTTTGCCAGTGACTATCCACGTTTGTTACCGCTACTTGCCGATAAATTACCAATCAAAAAATTAGTTGGTTGTTCGGGGGGTGGCATTGTCGGTAATGGGCGCGAGTTTGAAGATAAACCTGCGATCGCCTTGCTAGTGGGACATTTACCAAATACTGAAGCTAAAGTATTTCACTTAAATGATAATGATTTACCTGACTTAGATAGCTCTCCTGATCGTTGGGAAAAGTTAACCGAAGTCTCACCATCTCTTGCCCCTAGTTTTGTCTTAGTTGGCGACCCTTTTTCATTTCCCATTAACGATTTAATCCAAGGGCTAGATTTTGCCTATCCCAATGCGGTGAAAGTCGGTGGCTTGGCTAGCAGTGGAGGCATGGGAGCTAATGCCTTGTTCTGCTTCCACGAGCAGCACAAATATAAGCTTTACCGCACAGGCTTGCTTGGTGTAGCGCTATGGGGTGATGTGACAATTGATCCCGTAGTTGCTCAGGGATGTCGTCCCATTGGCAAGATCATGCAAGTTTCTGAGTGTGAGCGGAATTTGATTTTAGGACTAGAGGGTAAGCCACCCTTATCTTTACTACAAGATACCGTTGGTGATTTGAGCCAAAGCGATCGCGAATTGGCTCAGCATTCATTATTCATCGGCGTAGTAATGAATGAGTTTAAGGCAAATCCATCACAGGGAGATTTCTTAATCCGCAATATTATTGGTGTCGATCCACGTTCTGGAGCGATCGCAGTTGGCGATCGGATGCGTCCGGGTCAGAGAATTCAGCTTCATTTACGCGATGGGAAAGCCTCAGCAGAGGATCTAGAAGAAGCACTGACCAATTATATGAATCAGTTAAGTTTAGAGGCTCCTAATGTAACACCCACTGCCGCGCTAATGTTTTCCTGTATGGGTCGTGGTGAGCGTCTCTATGGCAAGCCCAATTTTGATTCAGAATTATTGCAAAAACATATTGGATTAGTTCCCTTTAGTGGCTTTTTCTGTTCAGGAGAAATTGGTCCCGTCAGTGGCACAACATTTCTACATGGTTATACCTCAGTCTTTGGTATTGTCAGACCTAAAAGCTAATCAAATAGGACTTACGCAAATCTAATCATTGAGTAATCGCAAACAAAAAGAGCGCTTTGCGCTCTTTTTGTTTGCGATTAGTTACAAATACTCATGGGCTGAGATCACCATGCTACGGTATATAGGTTATCGGGTTATGTCCCTACCGAAGGCAGGGACATAACCCGATACTTCACTAGATTGAACAGTGCTATATGCAGTTTTAACAATGGATTCACTCATCTATATTTTGAGAAATCCTTGAGGGAATAGATAAGGATTAATTGAATGTTTGATTTGCATTGCTTAAGTAGTGTTGTGGGAGATTTTTCGCGATCGCATTGTGTAGCTATTTGTGCATTCCTCGTACCCGCTAACTTAATCGCCACCTCACAAACAATTTTATTGACGATCTTGAAGCGATCGCCTGTTGAGATTTTCACAATTAGCGCTAGTGCGATTATTTACGCATTACTCATGATTGCCCATGTAATTAGCTGGTACATCGTCGGCGTAGTCATGGCTCCCACGTTTATTTTGATGTTTTTAGGAATTATCTGTTTAGCAGTTAATCTCACCGCGATTTGGCTAAAAGTTAAGCAGATTGAAATTGATTATTTAGGGATTTTAGTCAAGTTCCTTCAGAGATTTATGCAGATTGAAAAATTATCTAACGTTGTCCTTAATTCATTACAGTAGCTAGAAGAATTAGCGGTAGTCCTAAAAAGGAAAGAATTTATTGTGGTAAGGATGGTCGGCACGAAGCACCGTCCATCCTTACCTATTTAGCACTACCGAATTAGCATTGCTAATTCTATTTTGAGTTTTGAATTGATATAATTCAGATTAAGTATTTTGGCAAAAATAATGACTGTCCTTAACGCCAGCACCTTGACTTTAGATCAGGTTTATCATTACCTGAAATTTCAAAAGCTATCCTATAGCTCTTTTAAATCGTTACTTCAGTTAGAACCATTGTCTGAATTTGAGATTGCTGAACTTACTCAAATTCGGAATGATTTTGAAAATTATTTGACAGATGGAAAAGTCTTAGAAGGCATGGTCAAGGCACTATCAATTTTGCCATTGTTAAGATTAGCAGGCTTTTATCGTGCGCCAATCAAGATGCAGATGGAGCAGGAAATAGATCGGATTAATATTGAAGATGAGGATATAAGTATTACGGGACGATTAGATCTCATCTGTGTTAATAAAGATCGCCCAAAAATGAATGACATTGCCTTTTGGGTTTTAGCGATCGAATCGAAGAATACGAGTATCAGCGCTTCGGAAGGATTGCCTCAGCTCTTGACCTATGCCTATAAAAGTTTAGAAAATCAAAAAACTGTATGGGGTTTAACCACCAATGGTGTGTACTACGAGTTTGTGTATATCCAACAAAGTGTTGATCAAGACTCCTACTCCACTTATCAGCCATTACCATCGTTGCATTTAATGGAACCTGAGTCTTCTGAAAAACTATTGCAAGTCTTAAAAGCAATTTGCAAAGTTCAAAATGGTCTTCTTTAGAAAAAGTCTATGCAAATGGCAGCATTAAGATACCAAGAATCTTATCAACATTACCGATAAAATATTCAGGTTGGTCAATATACGCAATATTATCTTTGAGTATCAGAAAGCGCCATAAACTGCCTGTGGTAACTGCACCGTAAATGCGATCGCATGGTTGCCCATGACGTTGATTAAAGATTTGGGCAGCAAACATTTCTGCTATACATTGACCTAAACCACTGCGAATACTTTCATTTTTGGCTTCAGCGATCGCAATTACAGGAGCCGTAATGTCTATCTGTTCCGATGACTTGCTCAAAATAAAATCACAAAAGCCCTGCAATCCGAGCGAGACATCAACATTAAACTCAGTTCCAGAAAATAAGCTAACCGATGGTTGCAATTGCGCTCTCACTTCTCCTAAAACTGGCGCGATCAAAAATTCTGAGCGTACTTTCTCAGTATTGACTAAAGTTACAAAGGATTCTGCACGTTTCAAAGTTTCGCGAAGATAATCAGATGGTGTTACTGGCTCAACTTCTGCAAATAAACTTTCACCTTCCTTGATCAATAAACCTAGGTCTTCTTTAACTCGCGCTAATGTAAAGTCACTGTAAGCCATGATGAATTGTCTTTTCCTTGATATAAAAAATTATAGACAAGGAGATTAATCTCCTTGTCTATACAATCGAAGTCTGGCTAGACAAATTTTGTAGACTTAACTAGCACTTGCCGCAGTTTGCTTGTTAAAGGCAAACTGATTGAGAATGCGATCGCAAATTTGTCCGCTAGACATACCAAGAGAATTAAAGGACTGCTCTGGAGAAGCATGTTCCACGAGAATATCGGGAACCCCGATGCGGTAAACGGGAGCCAATACATTCGCATCATTCATTGCTTCTAGAACCGCACTACCAAATCCACCCATCAAGCAACCTTCTTCAAGGGTGACTACCTTACCGATTTTCTGAGCAAGGGGCAGAATTAGCTCAGTATCTAGGGGCTTCGCAAAGCGGGCATTCACCACAGTGGCGCTAACTCCATGCTCATTGAGAAGTTCCGCAACTTGCAAGGAAGGATAAACCATTGAGCCATAGGCGAGGAGCAGTACATCCTTACCTTCACGCAAAACTTCCGCCTTGCCGATTGGTAATGGCTCGATATCCTCATCTTGCAATGGTGCGCCCACGCCATTACCGCGAGGATAACGCATGGCGATCGCCCCATTGTGAGTTAAGCCCGTAACGATCATGCTTTGCATTTCGGCTTCGTCCTTGGGAGCCATCAGCACCATATTGGGAATGCAGCGCAGATAGGAAATGTCATACATTCCTTGGTGCGTAGGTCCATCGGCTCCGACAATACCTGCGCGATCGAGGCAGAAGAAGACGGGCAAATTCTGGATACAGACATCATGGATGATCTGATCGTAGGCGCGTTGGAGGAAGGTGGAATAAATTGCGGCAACGGGGCGCATTCCTTCGCAAGCCATACCTGCGGCTACAGTAACAGCATGTTGTTCCGCAATGCCAACATCAATAAACTGATTGGGCAATGCGGCTTGGAATTTGTCTAAACCTGTACCAGTCGACATGGCGGCGGTAATGGCAACGATACGCTTGTCATGCTCAGCAAGTTTAATCAGCGTATCCGCAAAAACCTTGGAATAGCTGGGAGGTTTGGGTTTGCCACTGGAAGCCGAGGGTTTTGCTTTACCTGTAGCAAGGTCAAAGGAATTTTGAGCATGGTAGCCAACGCGATCAGCTTCTGCATAGCTGTAACCCTTGCCCTTAGTGGTGCTAACGTGAACCATCACGGGACCTGTGAGCGTATGCGCCATCTTGAAGGTATCGATCAGTTCCTTGAGATTGTGACCATCGACGGGACCAATGTAAGTAAAGCCAAGTTCTTCAAATACGGCTCCGACTTTGTTTTGTACCATTGTCACAATCTTGAGATTGTCCTTAATTCTTTCAATCTCAGGGCTGATCTGTTCGCCCACAAAGGGAATATTGCGGATTTGTCCTTCAAGATTGTTGGTGATGAATTTCATCGGTGGGCTGAGGCGCATTTTATTCAGGTACTTAGGAATTGCGCCCACATTGGGGGAAATCGACATTTCATTGTCATTGAGGACAACTAATAAATTCGTTTTGGGAAGATGTCCTGCATGGTTGATGGCTTCTAGCGCCATGCCACCTGTCAAGGAGCCATCACCGATAATCGCTACAGTTTTATAATTATCACCTTGCAAATCACGGGCGATCGCCATACCCAAAGCCGCCGAAATACTAGTCGATGCGTGGCCTGCCCCGAAGTGATCAAATTCACTTTCGCGACGGTTGAGATAACCTGCAATCCCATCCTTTTGGCGCAAAGTATGGAAATTTTTGTAGCGTCCTGTGATCAATTTATGGGGATAGGCTTGATGCCCCACATCCCACACCACCTTGTCGCGATCCAAATCAAGGGTTTGGTATAAAGCTAGGGTTAGCTCGACTACGCCTAGCCCCGGACCAAGGTGTCCGCCTGTAGCGGCGATCGTTTCTAAATGTTTTTGCCGAATTTCCTTTGCGATAGATTCCAATTGCGAGATCGTCAAACCATGTAACTGGTTAGGGTGGGTAACTTCACTTAACCGCATATATACTTATTTTTATAAAATAACTTCCTTTAGTTTAACTGAAGCGCACCCCACAAACGTTCATCGCGATCGCAGTTCTTAAAACCTAGTAATAAAAAAGAGGTGCTAAGCACCTCTTTTTTGATTATTTTTTATTACTTTGAGAATAGTGACAAAACCACTTGGCGGCATCCCATACAGTCACAGCCAAGTTTACTAATGGCAAGATCACCTATGCGATCGCTGGTTAGAATATTGGTACGATCATTGCGATCGCTAAGGGATTGATTGTTTGACTCAGTAGTTGTTTTGGTAATTACAACTGATTCTGCATAGGTATCTGGCTCTTTGTTTGTACTGGAGCTAATGCTATTGGTATTTGCGAAGGCAGGATTCCCTGACACTAAAAATGTTGCCAATACAGCAGGGCTGCTTAAAAGAGCTAAGGACGATTTTTTCATAGAGCAAAGGAATGTCTGATCACATTCATGAATTGCTACAGATACTAGCATCAACTCATCAGAGAGTTATACTGAGATTTACATAGTTTTTACTTTCCCATGCTCTCCGCGAGTCCCGACCTTATAGCCCTAGCCCGATCACAAATTATTTTACTGACCCAAAGTTTGGGGGCAGTCGCTAGCGCTATGTATATCACTGAAAATGTCGCCGATGGTATGCCACCCAATTTGATCGAAGTTGCTGTGTTTCCTGAGGAGGGGGCGATCGCTTTACCTGAGACTTTTACGACTGAGGCTTTGCCAACTTTATCGATGGGGACTGGTGGTTTAGTCAGACAACGTCGCTTTATTTTGCCCTTAATTTATGAAGAGGCAATTTTAGGTTTTTTGATGACGGGACGGGAAGATCGGGACTGGTTCGATTATGAACAATCTCAAATTCAGCAAATCGCCAATACTTTAGCGATCGCCTGTGCGCTTGATCGCCGCAATCAATGGTTAGCAGCTAATCAACAGCGCAATTACGAAGAACAAAGTAACTTTTTAGCCTCACTGCTGCATCAACTCCGCAATCCTCTCACCGCAATTCGCACCTTTGCCCAGCTATTATCTCGGCGAATTGTTGCTGATGATCCTAATCAAAAGTTTGTAACGGGAATTTTGCGCGAAACTCAGCATATTCAAGACTTGCTCAGTGAAGCTGATCGCCCTGCGCCCCTCTTACTATCGGAAGCCGAACATGAAAAAGCGCTCTTACCTGCGGCAACAATGGAGCTAACCGAGATTGATCTGAGTGAAATTTTGGATGGAATTACAAACTTTGCCAGTGCGATCGCTCAAGAACGGAATATTCAGTTTCTATCAAATATCCCTTCCCATTTACCCAAAGTTTTAGGTAACGAGTCTGCTCTCAGAGAAGCGATCGGAAATCTTGCTGAGAATGCTCTCAAATATACTCCCAAGGGTGGCTATGTGTTATTAGGTGCAGACGTCAAGCCTGACACGGTTTATATCTATGTCCAAGATACGGGTGTAGGCATTCCAGATGCAGATTTGCCGCGCTTATTTGAACGTAATTTCCGTGGTAGACAAGCGGAAGGTGAGATTGCAGGTACAGGATTAGGACTAGCGATCGCTAATGAGTTAGTCCAAAAAATGGAAGGTAGTATCCATGTGATCAGTCAAGTGGGTAAGGGAAGCACTTTTGCGGTGACACTCAAGCGATCACTATAGAATTTAGGCTTATATTGAGTTAATGTAGCAAGCTTTCTAAAGCAGTTGAAACAGCTTCACGGACATTTTGATTTTTCTCTTTTTTAAGAAGTGTTTGTAATGGATGAATAGCATCATCACAGCCTAAATCACCTAACTCATCAGCAGCATTTTCTCGCACAATTGGATCACTATCATTTAAAGACCTTAATAGAATCGGTAAAGCTTGTTCTGGATAGAGCGTAGCAAAATATCTTAAAACACTACCACGTACAAAAGGAGATGGATGATTTAGAAGCGATAAAACACGAATATTATATTTTTTCGCTTTTTGGTAACATAACCCATCGATCACTTCAGCGACAATATTGGGACGAAAATCTTCTAAATACCCT
This sequence comes from Pseudanabaena sp. Chao 1811, assembly GCF_027942295.1. Taxonomy (NCBI): domain Bacteria; kingdom Bacillati; phylum Cyanobacteriota; class Cyanophyceae; order Pseudanabaenales; family Pseudanabaenaceae; genus Pseudanabaena; species Pseudanabaena sp. Chao 1811. The sequence continues at coordinate 3,464,642 of NZ_CP101416.1, read as the reverse complement.
TCTAATAAACCGATAATCTCTGCCTTTTTACGGGGTGACTTAACTTGAGATAAGGCGAATAGAATAGCTCTAACTCTTGCTTGATTCAATAAATCTAAAGGATTATCACGAGATTGTTGATCATAAAATGGAAGTACTTGTTCTAAGTATAACCAGCCTTCACTTCCCTGTTGAAACAAGCGATCAGCAATGTCCTGATAGTAAGCGTCCGCATAGGCTTCTCCATCGGTTGGTTCTGATGTAAATAGGGATGTAAGCTTGGTTAAATTATTGGTTTCAAGTGTAATAATCATCTCTAAGTCCCTATAGTTTGGAAAAGATGGCGTTATAGCTCTCTAAATAGATTCTCTAATTCACTCAGAGTCAGATCTTTATATTCTGTGGGAAATTCTCTATATAATTTAGCTGGTAAATTACTAGATTTAATAGATCCTGAATCTATCATATCATCCAACTCTTTTTGTCTTTGGATACTTATATTTGCTTGGTACTTTTTGGTGAGCCGTTTGTATTGTTTGAGTATTTTGATTGCTTTACCTATTTTGCGCTTTTCATCATCTTTCATAGTGCATTGTATTTTAAGTATTTATTTAGGTCCAAACCTCAATCAACAAATGGTACAACTCAATAAATAGTAGGGCGAAATAGAATTATGGCGCTAGAAAACCGATCACACTATACTAGCTATAGCCTATAATCAAAAAGTAATTATTTATGGTTTGGATCTAGGTGGCACTTAAGTTTAAATTTGCGATCGCCTCGGATTTGCACATTGCATTGCCCCACACGATTTGGCAACATCCTGCGCGATTTCATCTTGTTGAGTACAGCATTCCCGCATTTGAAGAGGTGCTGTCCCATCTGGCTACCCTAGACTTAGATTTTTTACTATTACCTGGGGATCTCACTCAGCATGGCGAACCTGAAAACCACCAATGGCTAGCGGAGCGCCTTGCAAAGCTTCCCTATCCTGTCTACGTCATCGCAGGAAACCATGATGTACCAAGGGTCGAAACCTTCGATCAGTTTACGCCGCACTATACAAAGTTTGGATTCAACGAAGGCATTAGCGAACCCAACAAACTCTATTACGAATGTGAAGTATTGCCTAATGTAAGGCTAATTGGATTGAATTCTAATCGCTTTGATGAGGAAGGTCAGCAGATTGGCTGGATTGATGAGGAACAGTTAGAGTGGTTGCAGACTGTTCTCGATCGCCAAGATTACGAATTGAACTTGGTGACGATTCATCATAATGTGCTGGAACATATGCATGATCAGTCACGCAATGCCCTCGGAAAGCGCTATATGCTGGGTAATACGCAGCAATTATGCGAAATTTTGCATCGAGCTAATGTGAAGATGGTTTTCACAGGACATCTCCACGTGCAGGATATTGCCTATAGCGATCGCTATGATCTCTACGACATTACTACTGGCTCCCTAGTCAGCTATCCTCATCCCTATCGTGTCCTGAATTATATTTCCGATGATTTAGGCGATCGCTTAGAAGTAGAATCCTTCCGTGTGAAATCAATTCCTGAACAGGCTGATTTCTTGCATTTCTCGCGGGAATGGATGGGCAATCATTCGCATCCCTTTGTGTTGCGACTACTGACGCATCCACCTCTCAATTTGCCTCTAGAGGTCGCTGAGAAGCTTACCCCTGACCTACGTTACTTTTGGGCATATATCGCTGATGGTGATGCTGATTTCCATTTTCCCCATTTCCCCAAAGTGGCTCAGGAATATTTTGAAGCCTTTAGCGATGTGCCTCCTAAAGATAATAATGTGACGCTAAATCTCAAGCGATCGCTTACCATGAGATCAACTTAATCACTAATTGAGGGGTGTTTTGCGCTTCTCAATTAATGATTAAAATATGTCTGCTTATTTTGATATATCACCTAATTCCCATGCAAAATCTCAATCGTCGTAAGTTTATTGGATTCTCTACTCTATTTTTACTTGGAGCCTGTGGAGCGCAGACTACGCAATCTACAAGCACTTCAGGTAAAAGTAAAATTGTCTTTTGGACAATGCAATTAAAGCCGCAATTTGATAAATACATGACGGACTTAATTGCTGCCTTTGTCAAAGAGAACCCAACGGCGGAAGTGGAATGGGTGGATGTACCTTGGGGCGAAATGGAAACTAAGATTTTGAGTTCTGTAGCGGCTAAAACGGCTCCTGACGTGGTAAATCTCAATCCTCAGTTTGCATCAAAACTAGCGGAGAAGAAGGCGTTAGTAGATATGGCGGCAACCATTTCTGAAACTGATAAATCGAGCTATTTCCCAAATATATGGAAAGCAAATCAATTGGATACCGCTACCTTTGGCTTGCCTTGGTATGTAGCCACAGATATCACCATTTACAATCGTTCTCTTTTTGAGAAGGCAGGTTTAGATCCCGCAAAGCCTCCTAAAACTTTTGAGGAACTTACTAAGGTTTCGGAACAGATCAAGGCGAAAACTGGTAAATATGCCTTCCTCTTAACAATGGATGGTGGTCAAGTTCTCGAAGCAATGGTACAAATGGGCATGAAGTTGCTCGATGCCAATGGCAAGGCTGCCTTTAATGATGCGGCAGGGAAAGCAGCCTTTGACTATTGGGTAAATCTATTTGAGAAGCAATTGATTCCCCGTGAAATTTTGACGGAAAGCCATCGTAAAGCGATCGAACTTTATCAATCGGGTGAGTTAGCGATTTTATTGACTGGTCCCCAGTTTTTAAAAACAGTAGCCCTGAATGCGCCAGAGGTCGCCAAAGTCACCGATGTGGGCGCACAAATTACTGGCTCAACTGGCAAAAAGAGTGCAGCGGTGATGAATGTTGCCGTACCAGCGACATCCTCAAATCAAGCCCTTGCAGTCAAGTTTGCCCTCTATCTAACTAATGCAGAAAATCAACTTACCTTTTCCAAAATTGAAAATTCTTTGCCATCAACAATTAAGAGTGTGAGCGATCGCTATTTTACGGAAGCTCCTAAAGATGCACCATTACTCGATCGCGCCAGAGTCATTAGCGCCTCACAACTATCGCAATCTGAAGTCTTGATTCCCCCAGCCAAGGATATTGAGAAATTGCGGAAGATTATCTATGAGGAGTTGCAATTGGCGATGCTCAAGGAAAAGCCTAGCGACAAAGCGATCGCCTCGGCTGCCGAACGTTGGAACTCTTTATAACACTTCAAAACCCAAAAGATGAGTTGCGGCGCTTCGCGCCGCAACTCATCTTTTGGGTTTTATGTCCTAAGCAAAGCTTTCATTGCTATACCATAGGAATAATTAGATTTTTGATTTATTTTTGATTGAGTAACATGAACGCATTAGAATTTTTTCAAAAGAGCGCAGGCAAATGGCGATCGCAACGTACGACCCATCACCTTGCCTTCCGTCGTGCTGAGAGAGGTGGCTCCGAAATTTTGGTTAATCCCTTAAATGCCGACGATCCTAAGGTCATCGAAATTTGCCAAATGCACGAAATTGAACCCACTAATGCGATCGGTGGAGCCTATGTGAAATGGGATGGCACGATGGCATGGGATAAAGATGATGGGGAAACCCACTCAGGGGAAACAGTATTTGCCCTTGTCCCAGATGATGAGACAGGTCGCAAAGGCAAGTTGTTACGGGAAGTGGGCTATGCGGAAGTCATGCCTGTAATTGGTCGTTACGAAATTGATGACGAAGAAGCTCTAGTGCTCATCACTGATTATCCATCGATGAGTTCCTATGAGCGTTTTTGGTTCCCTGCACCAAATGTAAGGGTAAGGGCTAGCACGGTGCAACGTTTCGGCGGATTTAGTCAAGCGACTTTCTGCACTGAACAACTGATGAATGAAGATAAAGTTGAGGCTGTAGCAAGTGATAATTCTCAACCAGCGATCGCTTCGGTTTTTGGTTGGTAACTAGTCAAGCATCAGTAAACTCAAAACCCATATTATTGAAACGCTCGCGTAGCGAGCGTTTCAATAATATGGGTTTTGTTTATAACTATGCCGAGCTAATTGATTAGCGAAATGGTGGAGCGTACATTAACCCACCATTTCGCCAGAGTTCATTTTGTCCTCGCGGTAATTTAAAGGCACTGTCTTTACCGAGATTGCGATCGTAGATTTCGGCATAGTTGCCTACATGCTTGATCACTTTTACCGCAAAGTCATTACTAATACCCATATCCTTGCCAAGGCTGCCGTCCACACCTAAAAATCGGCGCACTTCCGCATTTTTACTTTGTAATTGCGTGGCTAAATTGGCTGAAGAAATATCTAAATCCTCTGCCTCGATCGCTGAAAAAATAATCCATTTCACAATATCTGACCATTTCGAGTCGCCATCACTAACGGCTGGCGCAAGCGGTTCCTTAGAAATTACAAAATCTAAAACTACATGATTCTCAGGATCGGCAAGACGAGTACGACGTACTACTAAGGCTGAGCGATCGGCGGTAATTGCCTTGCAACGTCCTGATTGGTAGGCATTAAAGGTGGCATTGACCTCTTCATATACCACAGGCTTATAGGGAATGTTGCGCTTACGCATCTGGTCAGCGAGGTTCTGTTCAGTAGTTGTCCCTGTTTGAGCGCAAATATCAGCATCTTTAAGATCACCGATCTCCTTAATATTGCTATCTTTGCGAACCATTAGCCCCTGTCCATCATAAAAAACTACGGGCATAAACGATAGGCGCGAACTCGTATCACGACTCAATGTCCATGTGGTATTGCGACTCAGCACATCCACTTCCCCCGACTGCAAAGCAGTGAAGCGTTCTTTCGCATTGAGATTACGGAATTGTACGGCATCAGGATTATCAAATAATGCAGCAGCGATCGCCCGACAAATATCAACATCTAGCCCCGAATATTTGCCCTCTTTATTAACAAAACTAAATCCAGGTAACTCACCACTAACTCCACAATTTAATTTGCCCCGCTTCAACACAGTTTTGAGGTAGTCGCGATTTCCAGCACTGTTTCCATTGACTTGATCGGGCGTTGGGACTGGCTCACAGGCGGCGAGAGTAAATAAACACAAAAATAGACATAATCCTGTGATCAACCAAGCGATCGGGCGTTGCCAGAATTGCTTGGACATTTTGTTAGACAAAATTCTGCGCCAGAGATTTTTCCAGAAGTACCGAAAACCTTGACGACGCGATCGAAACTGGTGATCCATAGAATTTGTTAGTAATGCATTTTTGAGTGCATTATAGCGGCTTGTCCAAAATTCATAATAAAAAGGCTCGCAATGCGAGCCTTTTTATTATGAATTTTGGACAATATTTTTTAAATACCGCCGCCTTCGGAAAATCCTTCATACTCTTGATGACGGTCAAATGGTTTTGGAGAATGATCAGAAGGTACGAGATGGCGCGGGCGGACATTTTTGAGCAGTTCTGAATCAATAATGTAGTTGTTGACAGGATGTAAACTATGCAACTCAGCATTTTTCTCTAGTTGCTCCACACGACCAATCAGAGAACGAATGACATCACCTTCAGGATCGGGAACTTGACTATGATCGAGAGCCGAAACCTTGACACCATGACGATGCACAATCCGCCCGGGGATACCCACTACCGTGCAATCGGGAGGAACGGATTTGACAACGACAGAGCCAGCACCAATCCGTGAATTGCTGCCAATTTCGATATTGCCAAGGACTTTGGCTCCAGCGCCAATAACCACGTTGTCGCCAAGGGTGGGGTGACGCTTACCTGATTCTTTACCTGTGCCGCCGAGGGTGACACCTTGGTAGATCAACACATATTCACCAACGATCGCTGTTTCGCCGATTACTACGCCCATACCGTGGTCAATGAATGCACCCTTACCAATTCTTGCCCCAGGGTGAATCTCAATGCCTGTGAAGAATCTTGCCATCTGTGAGATCATCCGAGGGATCACAGGTAGCTTGAGCATATTTAGCCAATGGGCAAAGCGATAGAGCCAAATGGCATGGAGTCCGGGATAGCATAACAAGACTTCTAGCCAGTTACGGGCAGCAGGATCACGTTCAAAAATGATCTTGAAGTCGGCTTGCAGCGTTTTGATGATATTTTTCAACGGTTTTTAAACCTTTTTCTTAAATGCAACTGCTTATTTCAAATCCTAGCGGATATTTTGTATCAAAGGAAACTACCCTTTGGAATGAGTATTTAAACTCTAGCTGATTTCCAAGAATTGTTTGGTATCTTGCCAAATATTTATTAAATCACTACCAAGGGCATGATCATCATTGAGTAATTTTAAGATTACTTGCGATCGCCTTTTGGCAAATTCTTCGCTCATGGATGCGGGTACAACATCATCGTGGATGCCATGAAAGATCAGAATTGGTAGTGCTCGCGTGAGTTGAGCTTCTGAATATTTTTGAGCATCAACTAAAAACTGAAATTGTAAATTTACATTACGTTTTAATCCGTAGTGGTAGAACTCACGGCTGCCATCCTGCTCCCATTGCGCGACATTCTCTGCACCGATATTCTGGGTAATGCGATCGCCAAAGCCAAAAGCTGGGGCAAATAGTACTAATTTCTGGACTAAGGGATTTTGGGCTGCAAGTAATACCGCTAAAAATCCACCGAGGCTCGAGCCAATTACAGCGATCGGTTCATGGGTTTTGAGATAGGTGAGATCGAGGTAAGCTAGCTGCTCAGAAAGGGTAACTTTGGAGAAATCAGTAAGATTCAGATCTGGCACATGCAAGGTTAGTCCTAATTCCGCAAACCTTTGCTGCATATAGTTAGCTTTATAGGAATTGGGACTAGAAGCAAAGCCATGTAAATAAAGATAGTTCATTGAAAAATTAGAGAACAGCTTTGAATTAGCTAATGCGATGGGTATCTACAACATTTTGTGCTCAAATCCGAATCAAGAAATTTTTAAAAGTGTTGCTTTGCAACACTTTTAAAAATTTCTTGCTTTGTGTGATCGGGTATTGCTGTAAAAAATAGTAATCTGTTTTGGGGCTAATATTTTTTTAGGGAACCCATACCATTATGACCTGCTAATTCTTTGACTTCGGCAAGTTCAATTATGGGGCAGATTGTTTCAGCATTCTCTGAGACTAGCGGTTCACCAACAAGGAGTGCCTCTAAATCAGAGCGCAGAGTTAGTAACTGCTGAATTTGGCGATCGACTTCAGCGATTTTATCTTGGAGTTTGACCTTGACATGAACACAAGGTAACTCGCCTTGATCATGGATGGATAGAAACTCTTTGATTTCCGATAAACTCAAGCCTAGACTTTGAGAACGTTTAATAAAACTGAGGCGATTAATGACATTATTGGCAAATAATCGAAATCCACCTTCAGTTCTTCCTGATGATTCTAATAGACCTAGCTCCTCATAATAGCGAATTGTTTTGATAGGAATACCGCTTTCTTTGGCGATCGCACCAATTTGTTTGAGTTCCTCTTGAGCTTGCATATCTCTTTTCTCTCTGTTTTTGTATTTTTAGGAATTACGCAAAAGCACCTTAAAAACTTGATTTCATGTAGGGGCAATTTATGAATTGCCCCTACATTTAGAATTACCACAACCATTCTATCAATCGCGCACATGAATCCCAAAATCAGCCGTGACAATTTTGCCATTGCGGTTAAACTGCCCCCAGAGCTTATATTCTCCAGATTTTGCGAACTTGGTCATGAAAGTAACTTTCCCTTCAGAGCTACTATCTAATGCATGGGCATGAATATAATCAGAGGCAGTCAATGGGGTTGATTTTTTGATGATCACAAGGTGTCCTTTTTCGCCTAAGTAGGGTTGCAAATCAGTAATCGGCTGATTAGTATCAGTATCTTTGAGGTCAAAGGTTAAGGTCACTTCCTCACTAGCTTTAATGTGATCTTGAGAACTGCTCAAATTAATATGGGTTTTGCCAAAGGTCTTGGTGCGATCGAAGTTAATCGGTTTATCCAATGGACTTTCGCCAATAACTTGTGTTTTAAGAACGGAAATTTGTTCTAGAGACTGAGCAGGCTTGTAGTCGCTAAACAAGGTGTATTTTCCCGCCTGTGGAAAGTTCACCGACACTTTAAATCGTCCATTGTGTTGGTAGCTGGGATGAATATGATCAAAGAACTGAAGATCATCACTGACAACAATCAAATGCATCAGCTTCTCTTGAAACACCTCAAATTTTTCAACAGCTTTGCCATTGAGGTCTTGAACATCGATCAATAATGGCACAGTAGTATTAGGAAGTATATTGAGGGGAGTCGTCAACTTTGCCTCAGCAATTGTTGTTTCCGATGATGTCTTTTGGTGGTCACTATGTTCTCCATGCTTATTAGCATGATTGTCTTTAGCAACAGGTTTTGGTTCTTCGGCATTAGATATGGTGGACAATGAGGAGCAAGCTTGAGTCAATGCCAAAACAGAGGTCAGTGCGATCGCGGTAATTAGTTTGTTCATCGTAGTTATTCCTTGATTTATAATGCTTTTGCGGGTTAAAGAGCGATAGAAATATGCTTTCAGATTTGAACGCATATTTCTGTAAATGATTAGGCGACTGGATAGCCAGCATTGATAAGAGCTTCTCGAATTGCTAACTCCGATGCTTGAGTTTCAACAACAATCAGTTTTGTTTTGGTATTAGCTTGAATTTCTGCGTTAGCATCAACGTTTTTAATTGCGGCTGTAACTGTATTGACACAGCTAGAACAGGCAATTTTAGGGGCTGTGAGTTGAATAGTCATAGTTTTAGATAACTTCTATTTTTGGACTAAAAAGAGAAATTAAACACCGACTTCTCTATCCAAAAACAACTCTACATTCTCTATTCGACTGGAGAGTCAAGGGGATAAAACGAAAAAGATGCGGTGCTTTGCGCCACATCTTTTTCGTTTTTATTGCGATCGCACTCAGCATTTCTAATTTCACTCTAGGGTGTTTTTGCTAAGCGGCACTGGAAAGCTAAAGTGTGATCGACGTATTTGCGTCTTTTTCATCGTCATGAAATGGGCGTTTCAGTATTTATCCCTCTTTAACTGTCCAGTGACCACGAAGTACCTCCCCAAAATCTAAAACTACAATTCGGAAACCGATTCCATAAAATCGTCCATGTTCATCAAATTTGTTGCGGAATGCTGAATAAAAATATCGATTGAGACTATACCAAGCTGCCCCTCTAATCGAGCGCATAAATGCTTCACCATTCATTAGCCAAGCACTTCCGTCATTTGGTGAGCCTATATAATTATCATGCCAAATATCTTCACACCATTCATAGACGTTGCCACCCATATCATATAGTCCCCAAGCATTGGGTAACTTTTCTCCGACCATATGAGTTCTACAGTTATAGGTGTTGAGCAATTCCCAAGACTTTTTCTGATCATTTTCCCAAAGCTCTAAATCATCAATTGATGTATCTCCACTGTTATTTGCAAACCATGCATAATCTTCTAAATTATTAACATCATCACCAAAATAATATTTGGTAGAACTACCTGCACGACAAGCATATTCCCATTGTGATTCACTGGGAAGTTGTATTTTTTGTCCAGTCATTAATGAGAGTTTCTTACAGAAAGCAGTTGCATCATCCCATGATACAGATTCCACTGGCAAGTTATCATTATTTCGGAAATACGACGGATTTTTCCCCATTACTGCCTGATATTGTTTCTGAGTAATCGGATATTTCCCCATTTTAAATCCTTTGATATTAACTTTATGCATTGGGCTTTCATTTATATTTTCGTCACTTCCCATCATGAAGTTGCCATCGGGAATATTAACTAATTCTAGCTTGACATCATTAGGGAGAAACAAAACTATATCTTCAGAACTATTAGTATTAACCACAAAGGAGATAAGTTTATTATCAGATTGTGTAGACAAATCAGGCAACTCTAAATTTACACTCTCACTAACATTAGCGAATGGTTGTAATACCTGATTTGAAACAATCAAAGCATTATGTTTATATAGCTGAAGACTATCTTCAAAATAAGCAAAAAAACTTTGCAGAAAAAACAAAAATTCTTCCGAGCCTAATCTATGCAGCCCTAAAATTGGTAGATGTCCTCTAGGGGCGCTTAAGGAATAGTTCATATGGTTCCCCAGAGACCATGAATAATGAATACGCCATCCAACTTGATCAGCAAATTCATAGTTTTTATAGTTCCCATCTTTGATACTACTATTCCAAATCCTCATCTGGACACTGAAACCAAAATGTCCATTACTATAAATTAGCCATAGTCTATCAATAGTACAAATCTCTATTGGAGAAATGTTTTTGATGTCTTCTTCTCTAAGAAACCCTCCTTTTGAGCGATTAGCTAATTTTAATATGAGAAAGTTGGTTTCTCTATTTGCTGCTTCCCATCTCTTAGCTGATAGCAGCTCTCTTAATCGTTTATAGTCATTATTCCTGAGATCGCGCTCAATTAATGGAGGCAAATCAAGTAAAGTTAGATTCATATTCTCTTCTTTACCTGTATCGTCTAATTCAGTTTCTACGGTCTTGTCATAATAAGTAACTGCTTGCTCAACTTGACTCATCAACTTGTCATTACTGGAATCACTTCTAGTAATTAAGTTTTTGTTTATATCCAGTTTTTCTAATTTTTCGGGATGAATTACAAGATAATCTTCTAACCACTGATAACCTTTTATAAGCAAGAGATTTAAACTTAGACCAACAAAGTTCTCTTGCTTATCTTTATCAGACAAAAGCTTTTCAAGATCTTCAATCTCGTGAACTAAACCCTTTTCTGATAAATCCCAAAAGCGAAGTGTACTATCTGAACCTCCAGAGATAAGTAAATCCCCTTTAGGGCTAAAAGATAAACTCCTAACCGATTTTTCATGTCCGTTTAAATGAATCGTGTTTTTCCCTGAAATCTCCCAAATTATGATTGCTCCCGATGTGTCACCAGTAATAACTTTCTGACTGTCTAGGCTGAAACAAGCACTTGTTATCATGTGGGGATAGCATTTAAATCTTGCTAATTCTTTACCATCTAAGTCCCAAACTCTTAACTTGAGATCCTGATTGATAGTTAAAAATTTTTGACTGTCAGGGCTAAAAATTACATTTTTAACCCAGTCTTGATGAGTTACCCATCGATCAAATTTTCTTCCCTGAATTAAGCTTTTAAGATAAACTACCCCCTTTTCTCTTACAGAGGCGATATATCTTCCATCTGGACTAAAGCTAATACCTCTACCTACGCCATGATTAGTATTCTTCTGTTCTATTTGCTGACCAGATATACTCCAAAATCTGACTGTGGAATCTTCACCCATTGTGGCAATTTGTTGACCATCTGCGTTAAATGCCACGTTCCAAACCGATCCTTGATGACCACTAAAAACAGCAATTTTATTGCTCTGTAGATCCCATAAATGAACATCTCCAGTCATAAAACCAGATGAAGCGATCGTTTTACCATCTGGACTAAAACATAAGTCATTAACTTGAGTTTTATTACAATTCCATTTAATAATATTTTGCCCCGATAGCTCCCATAGAGCTATAGTTCCATCACCACCACCTGTTGCAATCATCTTGCCATCTGGGCTGAATCTTACAACATTAACCCCCTGTCGATGAGCTATCAAACAATTTCGCTCGTGAATATTACTTAAAATAGTTTGTAAGACATACTTAGGAGTAAATGTAGGATAATTCTCAGGATAGGTTTGTTTATCAATTAGTAGTTTAAGATCTTGCACTACTTGCATTGCTAAAACTAAAGATTCTAGCTCTTGAGATTCAAACATGTCTAATGCTCTATTTGCCACTTCTGCCCTATTTGCCACCGCATCTAAAGTTTGAATTTCTGACTGTGTTGCTTTTTTCTGGATATTATGTTTTTGCTCAAATCTTTTAAATTGCTCTCTAGCAATCTCCAATTCCTGACGAAGTGATATTTTATCGTGGTTTTGGCTAGCGGTAAGAAACTGAAAATCATTGACATTTAAAGATTTATCCCTTGCCCACTCTAGAGCTAATTGTAATTCTTCCTCATAAAGTAAAAATGAGTCATCAAGTTTATTAGAAGCAAACCAAGCAGACATTTTTTCAGTATAGGGACAAAGATTTGTCACTATACTATCTATCCAAGCAATGTTGAATATCTTTTGATAAATAATATTATGAGAGATTAATCGATTTTGATAGTTAATCACTAAACCAGATAGCCGCAATTCCATTTGATCTTGGCTATTGCCATCAAATATGACTACCTGTTTCATCAAAACACTACGATAAAGCCCCAAAAGCTGGCTTGTCCGATCGCTACGCCACAACAAGCGATCGCGAATCGTCCGTAAATGTTCGGGAATATCTTGACTTTCCCAATTTTCTATAATTGATTCCCAAACCAGATTTTTAACATATTTTGCTTCTGTATTTGACTCAATATAATCCTCAGAAGCAATAATCAGCCTACAGACCTTTTGAGTAAGAAAAGGTTGTCCTTTTGTCCAGTAAAGAATTTGCCGTATTACCGCACGAGGGCTTGCAGCTTTGCTTGATAAACCCTCTGCAAGAGATTGAGCTTCATCAATTTCAAATCCCTTTAACTCGATCGCCCGACCAATATTAAAAGGCGTACTGATATGTTTACTTTTAAGTAGATCAGAAGGAGTTGCAACACCAAGTAAAACAAAAGTCAGTCGATAAAAGTCTGGACGATTAGCACGGCTGTTATAGAATGCCCGAATCGATGCAAAAAAATCATCAGCATTAAAGGGAAGACTCAGTACACTATCAATCTCATCGATAAAGATCACAATTCTTTGCGGGACGTACTCTAATAAAACTTCTGCGATAAATTCACTAAACCTTTGTACCGAGGTAATGAGATCGCGATCGCGCCACCAAGTTCTTAAATTAACTTTCTCTCCCAAATTAAAGCCGCTTACTAAATTGCGGACGATGCTGGCATACCACTGATCGGCGGTAAGATTTTGGCTACCAATGGAAGTCATATCAATCTCAACGCAGGCAAACCCTTCTGCTTGCAAACGTTTCATTGTCTGCACTCGCAAACTAGACTTACCCATCTGTCTTGAATTCAACACATAACAAAACTCTCCTGCCTGAATGCCTTCATACAAATCTTCGTCAGCTTGTCGCCGAACATAAGTAGGAGCGTTGGCAGGAAGACAGCCTCCTGCTTGATAGCTGTAATTCAGACTGGTCATAGATTGCTAACCACCTCAAGGCGATCGCTAAAATAAAGTTGATAAAGATTGCAACGCGGGATCGCATCATTTCCCTGACGCAATGTTAAGCCCATGCTATCCAGTTTAAAAGTCTCTTCTGATGGCAATCGCACAGGTCCTTTACTACTGACAACTTTTTTCATTGCTTCCGCCAGTTTGGGATTTTGTTCAAGATTCCATAAATGGCGACGGAGATGATCGCTATAGATACCTGCCTCAGTAGGGGCATTTTTTAACACATCGACAAGATTGATATTATTTCGCGCAATGTAGTACAGAGCAACACGGACTAAATAGGGATGACCACCCACCATCGCCATAAGTTGCTCTATCTCACTATCTGTCCATTTTAGTCTGTGCCGCCCCACAAGATCTGTCACTTGTTCACGCGAAAATTCTCGCAATTCGATTGGAAGTCCTACATTAAACGGAGATTGATTGATATTTAATGGAATGTATACTTCTTGAGAATGAACAACTATCAGCCGCAAGCGCTTCCATAAATCATCACTTTTTGCGGCTTCATGCCATGCTCTCAGTAAGCCGAAAAAATCTTCAGCGATCGCGCGATATTGAAAAATCAAATCCACTTCATCCAGTGACAGAGCGATCGCTCCACCAATCTCTGGGAAAATGTAATCCTCAAAATATGCCGTGCAATTATCTTTGCTGCCAAAAATCTCATCCCAAGAGTCACTAATTCTACTTTTGAGTTTGAGTTGTCTGCCTACATTGGCGCAGAACCATCGTAAAAATTTATCTAGATCGGCAAACACAGAGCTATCAGCACTTTGAAAGTTGAGAGAAACAGATTGACATCCATGACTGGAAGCATGGTGCAAAATTTTGCCCATCAGTGAAGATTTGCCCATCTGTCGAGGTGCTTTAATGCGGATAAGCGCTCCCGTTTTCTCAATTGCTTCAAAGCAGTCATGCTCTATGGGCGGACGATCAATATAAAAGGGAGAATTTGAAGAAATTTGTCCATCAGGCTCTTCTAAAGGATAAGGACGCTCAAGATTAGTCATTACTGTGGTTCTGTTGCTATTTGCTAGCAAGTTTGATAGTGCATTTAAAGCAATCGTGGCATTCTCAAAGCGTTGACGATAGTCATAGCAAACCATCTTATCCAAAATCGTAATAAGTTGAGGACTAATAGAAGATCCAACAAGATTTTGCCAATTTATTTCGCTGCGGTTGTCTTTGGGAATTGTGAGGCAATCTTTAATGCCCGTCAGCATTTGGATACAGACCATCCCGATCGCATAGATATCGCTACTAGGTTGAGGATTACCTGCAAGTTGCTCACTAGGCATATAGCCAGGAGAACCAACTACTACAGTTTGACTTGAGGTTTGTTCGTTGCTTGATCTTGCAGTAGCTCCTGTCCCTAATAACTTAACTGCACCAAAATCAATCAGAACAATTTTGCGATCGCTACTACGGCGCATTAAATTAGCAGGTTTGATATCACGGTGAATCACCTGAGAGTTATGAACGAAAGCTAGAACTTGAAGAATATCTTCAAGGAATGCAATTACTTCAGATTGAGTCCATGTTTTATCAGCAACAATTTCGCTCTCAAGGGATTGCCCTTCAATCAATTCCTGTACTAAATAAAACTCACCATCTTGCTCAAAATGGGCAAACAGACGTGGAATCTGATCATGACTACCTAAATAATGCAGCGTTTTTGCTTCGCGTTCAAATAAGCGCTTAGCAATCTCTAAGTCTTGTGGGTTATCAAATTTAGGATTGAGTTGTTTAACAACGCATAAGGAAGAACCAAATAGATGATTGTCTTTTGCTAAGAAAGTCTGCCCGAAACCACCACTTCTTAGCGGGCTAATGATCTGATATCTTCCTGCAAGGATGGTTTCAGAGCTAGACATATTTTCGCCAATACAAATAAGTAGATTTCTATAGATTACAGGTAATTTTTGATCTCAAACAAATTGACTATTTTTTTGAAGCTAAGTAGCTGGGCGCAATTAAATATAAAAACCCAAGTTGCTACCTATTCATTTAAGACTAAAGTTAAAATAAAAAATGCTAGATTTTTATATAAAAATAGCGTCATTTTGGACTTAGCGAGGCTGTTTTTAACTTGTTTTGAGCCGATTTTTAATAGGTAGCAACTTGGGTTATAAAACCAAAAAACCTGTGGCGCACGCTGAGCGTGCGCCACAGGTTTAGCTACTTACCTTATTTCTATTATTTTGCCTCGATCGCACCGCGAAACATATTCATGCCACAGGCAAACTCATAGTTTCCAGCCTTGGGCGGCGTGAATTCGATGGTTGTAGTTTTATTCAATTCTAGATACTGGGCGATGTGGAAATCAGCGAGTCGGACTTCTTCTAAGCAACTGCTGGGATCGCGGCGGAGAAAGTTGAGGCGCACAAGTTGACCAGCATTGACGACAATTCTTGAAGGTTCGTAACCACCATCAACGACGACGGTTACTTCTTGAATACCAGATTCAGATTCGGCTTTTTTAGACTTAGGCTTACTGAGGAGAAACCACCAAAGCTCTGCACCGATTAATCCAGCACCAACCACAGTAACAATAATTTTGTTTGCTAGTGGTTGATCGATCACCTTAAATTGAGTAGGTTTAGCAGTCTCAGTTTGCATATTGTGATCATCAGGCATTTTTTCAGAAGCGATCGCCCCAGAGATGGCTCCGAACAGAAAGCCAATACCAACTAGAGTTCCAAAGAATGTAGCTTTTTTTAACATGATAGTTTTCCTTGATTAATGGGCTGTTAGTTATTAGCTGTTAGCTGTTAGCTGTTAGCTATGGAGTTGAAAAAATAAACAGTTTATGGTCTGCAAAATTAGTAGTGTGAAAGCTAAAAGCTAATCACTAAAAGCTAAAAGCTAATCGCTAATCGCTAGCCTTAAAATTCTTCAATCGCAAAGCATTCGTCACCACTGAAACAGAACTAAATGCCATTGCGCCGCCTGCAATCACGGGACTGAGCAACCAACCGAAGAAGGGGAAGAGAATCCCTGCGGCGATGGGAATGCCGAGGATGTTGTAGATGAAGGCGAAGAAGAGATTTTGGCGGATATTTTGGATGGTGGCGCGAGATAGTTGGATCGCGGTGACGATGCCTTGTAAATCGCCCGAAATGAGCGTGATGTCACTGGCGGCGATCGCTACATCTGTACCCGTACCGATCGCAATGCCGACATCTGCTTGAGCAAGGGCAGGCGCATCATTGATGCCATCGCCCACCATTGCCACAATTTTATCTTTTTGACGACCTTCATTTTGTAAAAGCTGAATTTGAGCAGACTTCTGATCGGGACGAACTTCCGCAAACACGCGATCAATTCCAACTTCGTGGGCAATTACTTCGGCAGTGCGACGATTGTCGCCTGTGAGCATCACCACTTCTAAGCCCATGCGCTGTAATGTGCGGATCGCTCTGATTGATGAAGGTTTGACCGCATCGGCAATGCCCATCACGCCTTGGACTTTGCCATTGACGGCAATCCAGATTGCGGTATTACCTTTTCTCTCTAGCGTATCCCAAGTTTGTTCTAACGATTCTGTCGTAATTCCCAACTCTTGCATCCAGCGATAGGTTCCAATTTGTACCAAATGTTCGCCAATATAGGCACGTACACCGCTACCTGCGATCGCTTCAAAATCTTGAGCATCAGTTAATTCCACTTTGAGCGCCTTGGCATAACGTACAATCGCTTCGGCTAAGGGATGTTCAGAATAGCGTTCCACGGTGGCAACCATGCTTAATAGTTCTAAAACCTTACGATCGGGCATTCCTGCGGTGGTGACGAAATGGGTGACACTGGGCTTACCTTCGGTAATTGTTCCTGTTTTATCTAAAACAATTGTTTGCAAATTATGCGCCTGTTCCAAACTATCCGCACCCTTGATCAGAATTCCATTCTCTGCACCTTTGCCCGTTCCCACCATAATCGATGTGGGGGTGGCTAAGCCCAAGGCACAGGGACAGGCGATAATCAACACGCCGACGGTGGTAATCACCGCAAGGGTGACATTACCCATGAAGTTATACCAGATGATAAAAGTGGAAATGGCGATCGCAATCACGATTGGCACAAAGAAACCTGTGACGCGATCAGCAAGGCGTTGAATCGGAGCCTTAGAACCTTGGGCTTGCTGCACTAATTTCACAATTTGCGCCAAGAAAGTGTCCTTGCCGATGCGGGTAGCGCGAAACTTGAAACTACCAGTTTTATTGATGGTTGCGCCAATCACCTCATCACCGACTTGCTTCTTCACGGCAACACTTTCGCCTGTGACCATCGCTTCGTCAATGGTGGAACTGCCTTCAATAATCTCGCCATCGACGGGAATCTTTTCCCCCGGACGTACTAAGATCACATCATCGAGTTGTACTTCGGTGATCGCAATATCCATTTCTCGACCATGCCGAATCACTCGTGCCGTTTTCGCTTGCAAACCCATTAATTTGCGAATTGCCTCAGAGGTGCTTCCCTTAGCGCGATTCTCAAAGAGTTTGCCGAGCAAGATCAAAGTAATAATCACCGAGGATGCTTCAAAATAAACATCGGCAGTTAAACCCTGCGAAGTAAAAAAGGCTGGATTAACCGTAGCAAAAATGGAATATCCGTAGGCGGCTCCTGTGCCAGTGGCAACCAAAGTATCCATCGTGGCAGCGTGACGTTTGAAAGCTTTGGCGGCATTAATATAGAAACTTGCACCACACCAAAACTGCACAGGAATCGTCAACACTAGTTGCAACCAAGAATTATGCATCCATGCAGGAATGAAGGGCAAGCTCAGTCCTGTCATCATCGGTAATCCGCCAATTACTAGAAATAGACTAATCGCACCACCAACGCTCACCTTCCGATTGAGATCCTGTTCTTCTTTGCGTCGAGTTGCCTGCTCCTCGTCATCAGTAACTAAGGGATTTTCTTCTTTTAGTAATTGCGAAGAATAGCCTGCATCGGCGATCGCCTGTTGAATTTTGTTAACGTCAACGGCTCTAGGGTTATAGGTGACAGTGGCTTGTTCTGCGCCAAAGTTGACATTACATACTTCAACACCTGAGACATTGCTAACGACTCTTTCAATGCTACTGGCACAGGAAGCACAACTCATCCCTCGTAATTTCAGCGTCGTCGTTTCCATGTTTACCTCTTGAAATTCTTATAGAATCAAGAAGTGTCGCGTTTTTCGCAACACTTCTTGATTGGACTGGATATATCATGCATTCTCCAGTGAGATGGAGAGTCAAGGGGTAAACAAAAAATTCTGCCAGTGCCGCTTTGCGGCACTGGCAGAATTTTAGCGAAGAGTGCTGTACCAGCCTTGCATCTGGTCAATTTCTTGGCTTTGCGATCGCAAAATGTTTTGAGCAAGCTTACGCATTTCAGGGCGATCGCTATCCACGATCATATTGCTCATCATCAATGCCATCTTGTGATGGGGAATCATCTCTGCTAAAAATTCCTTGTCAAAATCACGATCATTAGCGGTTTCGAGTGTTTTGAGATCGGTAGCCATCATATTACGCTTACCCATCATGTTGCCCATGCCCATTTTGCCGTGATTCATACCCATCATGGAATTAGAGGATTTCATAGGACGGCTAGGCATATCGGGGACATCAGCTTTGTACCATTCCTTATACCAATCTCGCATCTGAGTAATTTCGAGAACTTGGTCACGTTTGATTGCTGCCGCTAGTTTCAGCACATCAGCATTTTTCGATCGCTTCAGCGCCAGATCCGCCATCTTCACAGCTCCATCATGGTGTGGGATCATCATCTCAATGAAGTGGCGATCAGCAAATTCGCCACTCATCATCATGTGATTGGGCATCCCTTGATTTGTCCTTATGGCAGCATTTGTGGCGTTGGGACAAGCAGCAGCATCAAGGGGCTTCTTGGGAGGATTCGTTGTTTGTGCTTGGACAAGGTTTGTCATTGCACTTGTCATGGCGATCGCACCACCAGCAACAATACCAGCGATCGCTAAGATCCATAATCGATAGTGTTTGCGATCGCTTACTGGTGGACGTTTTAGATTAGAGTCTCTAGGTTCTGTTGATTTCATAACTGTTCTCCTGAACTCATATCTCTAGCCTAGTTCAAAAAAATGAACTCGGAATGAAACTCCAGATCTAGCAATCTTAATTCAATAAAACTTAATGCAATTCATGAATGATGTTACGTGGAACCCTCATCCCCCAACCCCTTCTCCCGCAGGAGAAGGGGAGCAAAACCCATATTATTTTCTTGTTCCCCTCTCCTGCGGGAGAGGGGCTAGGGGTGAGGGCTTTACAACCTTCCACGTAACACCAGTCATAAATGACAAGCTTTTCGCAAAATGGCTTAAGTAGCTAACTCAAAGCCAATAGCGCACTCACATCGTGCGCTATTGGCTCTATTTTTTAACGATAAAACTGTTCCTGTTGAGAACCTATCAAGCTTGTGAAGAAAAGTATAATATTCTGTAAGTTTAAATTTAAAATTTAGCTTTTTTACTGTAAGTTAGCATTTTAATAATGAAGATTCTCAATTCCTTAGGGTTTGATCAGTTTCCCAAGTCGCTAAAGCGATCGCTGCTAGTAGCGATCGCTATTGGTGGACTTAGTACTTCCTGTAGTAACCCTAATGACACTGCGACGAATTCTCCAAGTACTGAAGCTCCAAAAGCGCAAACTCAGCCTGTCAGCTCAACCAGTCCGACTACCGCTAAAACCACAAACCATAGTGGGATGAATCATGGAGAAATGAGTTTAGGGGCAGCCGATTCTGATTATGATTTGCGCTTTATTGATGCGATGATTCCTCACCATGAGGGGGCAGTGGTGATGGCAAAGGCAGTCTTGCAAAATTCTCAACGTCCAGAATTGAAAAAACTTGCCAATGAGATTATTCAGGCGCAAGAGAAAGAGATTGCAGAAATGAAGAAATGGCGTAAAGCATGGTATCCCAATGTCAGTGATACGCCAATGGCTTGGCATAAGGAGATGAATCACATGATGCCGATGACTGCCGAACAAAGAGCAACCATGCGAATGGATTTGGATTTGGGTAAGGCTGGTCAAGATTTTGACTTGAGATTTATCAATGCGATGATTCCTCACCATGAGGGGGCAGTGGTGATGGCAGAGGATGCGATCGCTAAGTCAAAGCGAGCAGACATCACGAAATTAGCAAAGGGAATTATCTCTTCTCAACAAACTGAAATTGATCAAATGAAGAAATGGCGCAAGGATTGGTATAAACAATAAGAGTTTTGGATTTTGTGTTTGCAAATGAGGGCGTACTCATTTGCAAACCACGATGGGCTATATAATACTTTCAGCACAATTACCTAGAATCATCTAAGCGCATGGACAATACGCTCGATACACAAGCAATACGGAGATCTTTGCAAAAGTCTCCCAACTATTTCCGTCAAGGCTTTGGGCATGGCGAAGCAGCCGAATCGACCATGCGATCGCAATATCATAGTGACCTGATCCAAACTATTCGTGAGCATGACTATATCTACACGCAAGGCGATGTCACGATTTATTTAGCGAAATCCTTTGGCTTTTGCTGGGGTGTCGAAAGAGCAGTAGCCATGGCGTATGAAACCCGTACCCAGTTTCCGACAGAAAAAGTCTGGATTACCAATGAGATTATTCACAATCCTTCCGTTAATGCCAAATTGAAGGAAATGGAAGTTCAATTTGTTCCTGTAAATAGTGATGGAACTAAGGATTTCTCAGGCATTGAGCAGGGTGATGTGGTGATTTTGCCTGCCTTTGGCGCTAGCGTTCAGGAAACCCAATTATTCGATCGCCTTGGCACGAAAATTGTTGATACCACCTGTCCTTGGGTATCCAAGGTTTGGAATCGGGTCGAGAAGCATAAGAAATCAGATTTCACCTCGATTGTGCATGGTAAATATAATCACGAAGAGACGATCGCCACAAGTTCCTACGCCAATCGCTATTTAGTAGTACTGAATATGAAGGAAGCCGAATATGTGACTAATTACATGCTCAATGGCGGCGACAGAGAAGAATTTATCGCGAAGTTCAGCAAAGCCATGTCCGTCGGTTTTGACCCAGATCGTGATTTAGAAAGAGTCGGTGTCGCTAATCAAACCACGATGCTCAAGGGCGAAACGGAAGCGATCGGCAAGCTGTTTGAACGCACAATGATGCAGAAGTATGGTGTCGAACATCTCAATGAGCATTTTCTCGCTTTTAACACCATTTGTGATGCTACTCAAGAGCGTCAAGATGCGATGTTCGAGATTGTCGAAGATCCGATCGATTTGATGATCGTGATTGGTGGTTATAACTCTTCTAATACCACCCATTTACAAGAAATTGCGATCGAGCGCAATCTTCCTTCCTATCACATTGATGATGTGCATCGGATTATTTCGGCTGAAGTAATTGAACATAAGCCATTAGGAAAATCGATCGAGCAAGCCACTAATTGGCTCCCCGCAGGCAAAATCAAGATTGGCGTAACTTCAGGCGCATCCACCCCCGATCGCGTTGTCGAAGATGTGATCAATCGAATTTTTGAACTTAAGGGTTAATTGCCGCACAACAAAAACTGGTCGCGAAGCGACCAGTTTTTGTTTGGGGTTATTAATTTTTTTAGTTAGTTTTGAGGATTTTCTGACAATTGCGCTAGATTAGCAGCAGTTCTGAAAGTGGGGTTCCTCCCGTGAAAAAACTAATGCAGATTCAGGATATTCACCAAAACTTGATCAAAAAAATTAGCAAAAAGTTTTGGGCGCGATCGCTTGTTTCAGGGGCAGCGATCGCCATGCTTGGGACAGTGACATGGACTGTAGTAAATGGTAATGATCAAGCGATCGCTCAGCAAAACAATCAACTCATTGCTCAACAAAATCAATCACAGCAGCGATCGAACTCTGCTCAAGCCCCGCAAATGCAGTTAATGCAGGCAGGCGATTTTAACTTTCCCATTTGGGTATGGGTAATTGGTGGCGTGGTGTTGGTATTTGTATTTTTGCCACAGGTGGGATGGATTTTAGGCTTAATTGTAATTGGTGAGCGCGAAGTCGGCATCGTCGTTAAGAAATTCTCCTTCCGTGGTGACTTACCTCCCGGACAATTAGTTGCCATCAATGGCGAAGCAGGCTATCAAGCCGATACCCTTGCCCCCGGTTGGTATTTTGGCTATTATCCTTGGCAATATGGAATTCGCAAAGAATCGGTAGTGGTAATTCCCCAAGGCGAAATTGGCTTAATTATTGCTAACGATGGTAAATCCATTCCCCCCGATCGCATTCTCGGCAAAACCGTTCCCTGTGACAACTTCCAAAATGCGAGACAGTTCCTCTTAGCTGGTGGTGAAAAGGGTAGACAGATTGGCATCTTAACCGCAGGAACCTATCGGATTAATACGGCTCTATTTACAATTATTACTTCGGTGAATGCTGGTCAAAATGGAATGTCACCCAATGACCTGAAACTCTATTCTGTGGAAACCGAAAAAGTAGGTATTGTCACCACTTTAGATGGCATTCCCATTGAATCAGGGGCAATCGCAGGGGCGATTATTCCTGAACATGATAACTTCCAAAATGCTCAGTTATTCATCGATGGCGGCGGTCGGCGGGGCTTACAGGAGCAAGTAATTCTATCGGGTTCATGGAATCTCAATCCTTGGTTTGCCAAAGTGGAACAGGTGAAAATGACCGAGATTCCCATTGGTTATGTGGGCGTAGTAATTTCCTTTGTCGGTGGCGCTCAAGATGATGTCAGTGGCGCTCTATTTACCCACGGGCATTTAGTGAATGTCGGTGATAAAGGTGTATGGATTGAGCCGCTTTACCCCGGTAAACATCCTCTCAATACGCACATCATGAAAGTGGAACTCGTACCCACGACCAATATTGTGCTGAACTTTAGCGATCGTAACGAAGAGCATGGTTATGACTCTAAGCTCAAAGCCTTGAATGTGCGATCGATTGATGGTTTTGCGTTCAATTTGGAAGTAGCCCAGATCATTCATGTGGGAGCCTTAGATGCCCCTAGAGTGATTTCAAGGGTTGGTTCCATGCAAAATCTTGTCGATCATGTACTGCGTCCGACCGTTGGCAATTACTTCCGTAATTCTGCACAGGCTTATACCGTGTTGGATTTCCTAATCGCTCGTAGCGATCGCCAAGCGGAAGCCGCTGATTTTATTCATACGGCTTTGCAATCCTATGATGTCCAAGCCGTTGATACGCTATTAGGGCAGATCGCGCCACCAGAAACCCTAATGCAAACGCTGACCGATCGCAAAATTGCCGAAGAACAGCGTAAAACCTACGAAGTCCAGCGTATATCCCAAACGCAGCGTCAAGAACTGGTACGGGAAACTTCGCTTGCCGATATTCAGAGGGAAGTTGTTACCGCAGAGCAGGGTGTTCGCATTGCCGAACTACAAGCTAATGCCAAAGTCAAGGAGGCAAGTGGTGAGGCGGAAGCAATTCGTGTTACTGGTGAAGCTAAAGCTGATGCCTATCGTGCTGGGGTCAATGCCCTCGGTGGTAATTCCTATGTGGCGCTACAAATGATGCAAGCGATCGGTGAAGGTAAAGTCCGAGTCGTGCCAGATGTCGCAGTTAATGGTGGCGATCGCGGCGGCGGCTTGCTGGATGGTGTATTAGGAATGATGCTTTGGAATCAAACTAAAGAAGCAAAAGAAACAAAAGTTGATAATTTCCCTAACTTGTCTTCCCACTGATTAACCCAAGTTGCTACCTATTCATTTAAGACTAAAGTTAAAATAAAAAATGCTAGATTTTTATATAAAAATAGCGTCATTTTGGACTTAGCGAGGCTGTTTTTAACTTGTTTTGAGCCGATTTTTAATAGGTAGCAACTTGGGTTGATTAACTAAGCGTAATTAAATATAAAACTTAAAAACCTGTGGGGCATATACAGTGTGCGCCACAGGTTTTTACTATTTAGTCACACTTTAAAACGGGCAAAGCATGGCTCAAAGTAAAGAGTGGTGGCGAAATGCTCCGCCACTCTTTAATAGCTATAACAAAACTAGATGAGGGGTGATATTACTGGATACTACGATAGGTGAAGACTTTTCAGGAAAGCTCGCTAAATATAAGCGGCAAGACTCCCATTTACCTTGAACTGGAACTGACAACAAACTACAATATCCGCCGTTTCGACCTTGTGGAGCATAATTTTTACAGAATCGGCAGTTCATAAAAACTCCATACATCCAGATTCAATCGATATTATTGTTGCTCCTGTTGTCCTCCTATCTTGTGATTAATTGCTACATTGATAGTGATCTTGATCACCATCAATTCGATAACGCTATTTGCGCGGCGCTTCGCGCCGCGCAAATAGCGTTATCGAACTCACGTTAAGCAAATCGCCAAAAGCCTACAGCTAATTACTAAAAGCCTAAGAGCTAATTGCTAAAAGCTAATTGCTAAAAGCTATAATTACCCAACAGACAAAATTTTTGAATAGTCTAGGTAGTCATTGAGCGTGCCAAAAGTCGGTATTGTCTATAACGACGCAAAACCAGTCGCTGAGCAGGTCGCATTAGATATGAAGTTGTGGCTTGAAAAGCGCAATATTCAGACTGTGCTGGCGACAGGAAATGGCGGTATTTTGGGCTATGGTAAGCCAGATGCTCCCGTATGCCACACTCCAATCGAAAGCCTAGTCCCCATAGGCTTCGATCGCGACATTATGTTTGTGGTGGCTTTAGGCGGAGATGGTACTGTCTTATCAGCTTGTCGCCAAATTGCCCCATTAGGTTTATCCCTGCTCAATGTAAATACAGGGCATATGGGTTTTTTAACAGAAACTTACTTGACGAACTGGGAAGAAGCAATTTCCCAAATTGTCGAGGGACAATATGTCGTTGAACAGCGATCGATGATGACCGTGCGGGTCTACGATAGCCAAGGTCTACTGTGGGAGGCTCTATCGCTCAATGAAATGGTATTGCATCGTGAGCCATTGACCAGTATGTGTCATTTTGAGGTGCAGATTGGTCGCCACATGCCTGTAGATATTGCGGCAGATGGTGTCATCATTTCCACCCCCACTGGCTCAACTGCCTATGCCCTATCGGCAGGTGGTCCCGTCATTGAACCCGGCATTCCTGTATTTCAGCTAATTCCCATTTGCGCCCATTCCATGGCATCACGGGCTTTAGTATTTGCTAATACCGAAAAAGCGATCGTTACTCCCGCCAATCGTCACCGTTTGGTGTTAGTGGTCGATGGTAATGCAGGTTGCTATGTTTATCCTGATTATCGGGTTGAGGTTGAGCGATCGCAATATCCTGCAAGGTTTATTCGCCTTCAAAAAGGTGAATTCTTTAAAGTCTTACGGGAAAAGTTAGGGTGGGGATTGCCACATATTTCTAAGCCAACTTCAGCTGATTGGTCTTAAAATCACCTACTATTTGAGATCTATGCCAGACATGGCTCTCACATAAAATACACTCAAATAAACTCAAAGCATATCCAAGGACTCTATGAGTCAAGGTCTTAACTTTGCAAACCAAGATTTGCGCGATCGCTCCTTTCAAGGTAGAAACCTGATCGGGGCTGACTTTAGCGGCGCGGATCTACGTGGATGTAATTTTTATCGCTCTCAATTAAAGTTTGCCAATTTTGCCAATGTGCGAACTGGCAAAAGCCCAAGGCAAATCGCGATCGCCAACTTTACCTCGTTTGTGATGGCATTGATGTTTGCGGGAACAGCCTTGATTGCGACGATCCTACTGATCACTTTTATTCTCACGTTCATCTTTGGTACAAATATTGTCAATCGCGAGACGATCTATTGGGTGGCGATTATCGCGATAGTGGTATTTGCCGTAGGCTTTGCGATCGCTTTTACCATCAACTTCACTTTCTCTCATAGCAAAGGAATTCTTACCGCAATTCCTATTACTCTGATTATTGCCTTTGTGTCAGGATACTTTGGCTCAACATTTACGAAAATCTTAGTTTCTGGTGCTTTTAATGCGATCGCTGGTTCGATTAAATTTAATAGCTTCACGGCTTTACTCACTTTTTTAGCGATCGAGCCATTACAAGTTTTTGGCAGTCTCTACTTATTTCGTATTGCTATCAATGCCTCACGCACAGCTATAGGCACACAATTTCAGTATGCCGATCTCACTAAAGCCTCATTTCAGAATGCCACTTTAATTAGTTGTGATTTTACTAACGCGATTACAGATGACGTTAATTGGGAACAAGCCCAAATATCACGATGCAAATTATAGCGATCGCCCCTTTAAAAAAGAAGGGACGCTTTGCGTCCCTTCTTTTTTAAATCGTCTTTTACTCGTCTTCAGCGAACTGATAACGGAATAGATCCTTAGGATCGGGTTCAGGAGAAGTTTCGGCAAAGCGAACACATTCCTCAACCACATCGCGGATCTTCTTATCAATATCTTTTAACTGACCTTCATTGACTAAACCATGCTCAAGCGCATAGCTAGCGAAGATTTTAATCGGATCGCGTCCAAACCACTTGTCCTTATCTTCCTTGCTGCGTAGCTCATCGGGGTCAGCGAGGGAGTGACCTCTAAAGCGATAGGTCATACATTCTAAAACCGTAGGTCCTTCACCAGCACGAGCGCGGCGGATTGCTTCTTGAGCATATTTCCGCACTTCGACTACGTCCATACCATCAACTTCAAATCCGGGCATCCCAAAAGCTTCTGCTTTCTTATGGATGCGGACATCAGAAGTTGCGCGAACATGCTTCATGCCGATTGCCCAGTCATTATTTTCGATTACAAAAATAATTGGCAACTTCCACAAAGCCGCCATATTCAGCGTCTCGAAGAATTGACCATTATTACTTGCACCATCACCAAAGAAACAAGCAGTCACTTGGTCGGCATTAGGATCGCCCATTACTTCGCGGCGATATTTGGACTGAAATGCTGCACCTGCCGCTACGGGAATACCTTCAGAAACGAAAGCATAGCCACCTAAGAAATTATGCTTAGCGGAGAAGATGTGCATGGAGCCGCCGCGCCCCTTACTGCATCCTGTTTCTTTACCAAAAAGTTCTGCCATGACTTCATTGGCGGTAACACCTGCACTGAGGGCATGAACGTGATCGCGGTAGGTGCTACATACATAGTCATCGGGGCGCATTGCCTTGATCACGCCAGTAGCAACGGCTTCTTGACCATTGTACAAATGCACAAACCCAAACATTCTTCCGCGATAATACATTTCCGCGCACTTATCCTCAAAAGTACGCCCCAGTACCATGTCTTCGTAAACAATTAGGGCTTCTTCTGTAGTTATGTTAGGTGCAGAAGTCGAAACAGTTGCAACGGTATCTTGAGGCATCGATTCAGTACTGGTGCTAATCTTAAAAATTTTTCTTTTGCTAGTCTAGCAGCGAATGACTATTGCAGTACAGCGATCGCAGGGGCATATCGCTAGATCTTTCTCAACCTACGCAAATCAATTTTGGCGCGGAGTTCATCTTTGATTCTTGCCAAGATCGAATCTTCGTCAATGGTTTCCAAAATTCTTTTAACCACAGCTTTAGGTCCATCGGCTCCCCATGATGCGCCATTGGCGAGATATTCCTTCGTGACTAGTCCCAACGCATAGGTGGAGAAACCTGCTACGCCTGCTTGGGCGATCGCTACTGACACATAACCACCCATCGTGAGACCACCCGTTACAGGGGCAGCGATACCGAGCAAACTTTTGAGAGAACTTAAGCCGAAGGTAGCTAGAAATTCACTTGCGCCGATGCCGCCCATACCCAGTGCAATTTTTTGCATCAGAGAAATTGCGCCACGATTACTCATATTAATGCCGTAGAGCTTTGATAGTGCCACGATCATCGACACGTCGATAATCGCACTGGTAATTACATCAACTACAGTGATGGGATTAACCGCGATCGCTACGGCTTGAGTAATCACACAATTCCAAATAATGCGATTGGCTTGGCGATCGCGCACAAACATTTTGCGTTGGACTACCCGCTCCTGCACCATATCCGCAAACATCATTGTATTTAGGGCAATGAGCGATTTCCCTTCGCGATCAAGTACCTCAAGGATTTTCAGCTTTAAATCTTCAATTTGCGGCTTACCATTGACTAGTTCTGCTTCAAAGGAGCCATCGGGCTGACGGATCGCCTTAGCCACAAGGGGCGAAGCTGCGGTCATCACGATTTCATCTTTAGTTAATAGTTCACGCACCCGTTCATCGCGAATTTTGGCATAGATTGCCATCCGATCTTGAGGGGGATATTGGTCGATTTTGTTAAATACTAACAAAATCGGTTTACTAGCACCTCGTAGTTCCGAAAGCGCATCATACTCAACTTTAGTAATATCTCCTGCGACGACAAACAAGATTAAATCCGCCTGTTGCGCGATCCGTTTGGCAAGTTCCGCACGACCTTCGCCGTCAACCTCATCAATTCCGGGGGTGTCGATTAATTCAATCCGTGCCTCGCCACGTCCCTGAAATGAGGCTTTGAGAATAGTGCGATCGCCATTAGACTGCATCGCCTCGCGGGAAATCTGCCATTCCGCCGCTTGCCGACTCGTTGTCACCCCATGTAGGGGGCCAGTCTCAAAAAACTGTCCTCCCATCAAGGCATTCAGCACTGACGATTTACCACGACCGACCATGCCAAATACAGCTATTTGCAGGACTTGACGCTCTAGTTTATCGAGCATTTGCTGAAGTTCTTCGAGGGGTTCCTCTAGCCCACGCCGTTCCCGTTCGGACAAGTCCAAATTAGCCACAATGTCGCGCAATGTCCGTTGCGCTTGGCGATAATTTAGTTCCTCAAAAATCTCGTCAAAGCTGAGAAAATTTTCATCTTGTGGCATAACATCGCTAGGCATAAATATGGTTTTAGGATTTAGTTTTAGGAGTTGTATGAAGATTTTTAGGATTTTGGGAATCTTATGTGGTAACTATTTTGCAGGAACTATAATTATGATATTCGAGTCGTAAAGGGTAACAACTCAATGTCGAGTTGCACTAAAGCTGATCTAAAAAGGTTGCCTTTTGAAGCAGGATCTTGTTAGAGTTGCGCCCAAGTAACTCTTAAGTAACTAAATTCTTTCGCTTTTACCTTTTGCCTTTACTTGTGTCTCACTCAACTTTCCCAAACAAACCCCATAAGCATATTGTAGCTAGGAGAAATATGTCCGTATTCAAGTCGTTGGTTAAACTAGCAGCCACCGCAAGTGTTGCAGGTGCGATCGCTGTTAGTCCCATATTTACTCTCAAGGCTGAAGCTCTAACTGAGGCGCAAGTTTTAGAACGGTTGGGAAGTATTCCTGTTTTTACGATCACCGATGATAAGGGTTCGCCTCTATTGGGTGCAGTACCTCAGCAACCCAATGCTAAGGCTGATGATAGTCAGCTATTATTCTTCTTCCTTGGTCCCGATGAAGCGCAGCAAATGCTAAGTCAGGTTCAGAAATCTAATCCTGAAGTGGGCAAAAAAGCACAGATCATTGTGAGATCAATGAATGATGCCTATCAAGTGATCCGCCAAAACAAGGACAAAAAGGTGCTGTTCCAGTTTATTCCTGCTAAAGCTAGCATCGAATCAGCGAGAACCATCTTGACAGCTCAAGGCGTTGCGGCTGATAAAATTCCCAATGTTCCTGTTTTCTTTGCGATCGGTGGTCAAGATAAAAATCAAGGCTTGTTAACCATGAGCATTGATCAAAATGGCAAGAAGGAGCAAGTAGTTCCTTTCTTCCTTGATAAGTCTGATCTGCAAAATTTGCTCGATCGCGCTAGCAAAGATCAACCTGATATCACCAAGGCAACAAAGATCCAAGTGGCATCTTTGTTCCAAGTCCTAGACTCAATGGTTTCTAAGGATAACAAACCCAATCCTGAAGTTGATCGCTTCCAGTTTGTGCCGTCACGAACTTCCTTTGAGTACATTCTCAAAAATAGCAAGCAATCTGCTAATCCCCAACTAGCACCTCAGGCAACTCCTAAGAAATAGTAAAAAAGAGGGCGCAAAGCGCCCTCTTTTTTTTGCGTTAATATACTTGACACACTGCGCAGATTTTTACCCCCCTCAGTCCCCCCTTTCAAGGGGGGAAGTCTAAGTTCTCCCCCTTCCAAGGGGGAGTTAGAGGGGGTTTTTAGAGATTTGGTGCGTCAAGTATGTTAATGCTTTTTTTTACCAGTCCCAATCAGAATCTTGATTGTTGCGACCGCGACCACCACCATATCCAGTATCACGATTATCACCATAATTACGGCTGGAATAGTCTCTTGAGCCATAGTCACGACTATCTCGTTCTCTCACACCATAATCACGATTTGGTTCGCGATTTGCATCTCTATTGACATTGCGTGAATAGTCTTGCTGGGGTTCACGGGTGTAATCACGATTATTTTGATTGTCTCGATAGGAATCACGATTAGTATCGCGATTTATGTAAGTTGAAGGAGCCGCAGGTTTAACATCAGGTGCGCCACCAAAGGCAATTAACAAGGGGAAACGTAGCAAGTCTACGGCTATTAATTCTTCTGATTCATCAATGACAACTAAAGGGCTAAGTCCTTCTTTGACAAGGCGATCGCCTTTAGTAGCTAGAGGCTCAGGATCTTCAAACAAAGCAATACCTTTATCGGAGCCAAAATGTTCTCTGGTCAAGCCTAAACAATCTTGAAAACCCCGTCGCCATTCACCAAGACGTTCAGGAGAAGTTGCTAAAACAAGTACTCGCAATTTTTCCCCATAAATGGCTTTGAGGACAGAGATCGCCGCCGATGTAACCAGAATATTTTGCAGACGAGTTCCCATTGTGCGGATAGCTCCACGACCTGACTGCTCAAAAAACCATTTGAATACGCGATCGGCGTGAACTTGCTCAAAGGTACGCCGCAGTTTCCATGCAGGACCATAATAGTCAGGTAGAGTTCGATAACGATCTAAGAGCTGCTCCACTCGTTGTTTATATTCAGCAAAGGTCTGTTCAGATAGGATGGGAGGCTCTGGTTCCTTGGCGGGTTTCTTCTCAGTAACTACTACTTCGGCTTCAGGTTTAGTTGGCGGCGCAACCAGATTAAGTTTCTCAGCACTAGCAACTAAATCTTGCAAACTACCGACAAGATAATCCTTAAAGCCCTGTACCCGCACCGCAATGTCTTGTTGGCTCCCGCATAGGTACTAGTCATTTCTTTATCAAGGCGATCCTTGCGCTTCTCAAGAACAGCGATCGCTGCTTGCAACTCTTGCTTTTGATATTCGAGCCTTGCCACATCCGCCTGAGCCAAACGGATAATCCCTGACTGGAGATCATCTATCTGATCTTGCAAAATCTTAGACTTTGTGGTTTTAAGTTGCTCTAGTTCCAACTTTAGGGCAGCTTCTTCTTGTTTTAATTTGTCAATATATGCCAATTTTTCTGATATCTCAGATATTTTAGATATTTCAGGTGTTTCTATGGTTTCAGGTTCTGCTTCTATTGTAGTTTCGGCAATGACTACAGAGTCGGAATGATCATTTTTATTGCTTTCGTCACCAGTTTCATAGTGAGCTTCTTTATTGGCTTCACTAGAGATCTCTGCAATTTCAGGTATGACTTCATCGCTATGCGGAAAGGTCGTATCAGCAATATTTTCAGCGCTAAGCTCTTCTAAACTTACTGATGAGGTAATTTCTGCGTGGGATTCTCCTTGGTCAGATGGATTTAAATTTTCTTCTACGGGAAATTGATCGGACTCCATAAAGTTCTCATCGCATCGGGCTTACTCATTTTATACTAATTTCTTAACATGGAGGTTCTCAGCTAAGTAGCTGGGTGCAATTAAACATAAAAGAACAAAACCCGTAGTGCAGGCGCAGCGTGCGCTACGGGTTTTGGTTCTGTTTTTTGATTATGCCCAACTACTTAGCTGAGAACCTATACCTCAAACTAAGACGTTGCATTAACTGTAATCAACATTCCAAGATCATAAATACTACGAAGATTTTTACTTTACCGTAGATAAAATAAAAAACAATATTTAACGCATGAAGACTAGATAAATATTTGGGCAATTATACGCACACTGCTCGTAAGCAAAGTTTCTAGAGATTTTATGTTTAATGGTACCTAGCTACTGAATCTAGCAATCCCAAATTATTTGTGGAAGCGTACTCCAATGAGGTGCACTTCCACAAATCCCAAAATCTACAGATGAGTTAGGATTGCTATATGCATATTATTAGTTTTATGGGAAGTCAATAAAGTCATTGTTATCCAACCCTTGAAACTAGCCATGATCAAAGCATGTAAATCTTAATTTCACGTAACATCAGTTAATATTAGTAATTTTATAAACGCTATATAATTTTTGATTACTACTTTGGCATCTTAATCTCTGATGATCAAAAACAAAGCGACCATTCTTGTTGTCGATGATACACAATACAATATACAAACGCTCTCAAATATTCTTATTAACCAAGGCTATGATGTTTTAGAAGCAACAGATGGTATCAGTGCGATTAATCTTGCTAAGACGAATATACCAAGTTTAATTTTGCTGGATATTAAAATGCCAGATATGGATGGTTATGAAGTTTGTATTAACTTAAAAAGCGATCCATTAACCCAGCAAATACCAGTTATTTTTATTAGTGCTATTGATAGAATCGAAGAAAAAGTCGAAGCTTTTGCTGTCGGTGGGATTGACTTTATTAATAAACCATTTCATTTAGTTGAAGTATTAGCAAGAATCGAAACTCACCTGCGAATTAGTTCTCTGCAAGCTCAACTTCTAGAGCAAACTCAACTTTTAGAGAATCAAAATCTGATTTTAAAAACAGAAATTTCCAATTTAACGGGATTTAATTGGGATTTATATGCAGATTTAAAAAGTGCTATTGAGCGCGAAGAATTACGATTATTTTACCAACCAATTGTCAATTTAAGAACAGAGCTAATTACTGGATTTGAAGCCCTAATTCGGTGGCAGCATCCCGTACATGGTATTCTTTCACCCGTAAGCTTTGTGGAACTTATGGAAACAACCAACTTAGTATATCCGATTGGTCTATGGGTCTTAGAGACTGCTTGTAAGCAACTCCAATCTTGGCAACAAAAGTTTCCTAATTATGTCAATTTGACCATGAGTGTCAATGTATCCACAAAACAACTAACAGAGTTTAATTTAGTGGAAAACATAAGAAAAATTTTAGACAATTATCAAATTAATCCTAATTGCTTAAAGTTAGAAATCACGGAAATTACGGTCATGGGCGATCGCGATCGCACTTTGCAAATTATTCATCAACTTAAAGATTTAGATATTCAGTTTTGCATTGATGACTTTGGTACAGGTTATTCATCTTTGCGGAGATTAACGGATTTTCCCATTGATATTCTCAAGATTGATCGTTCTTTTATCTACAATGAAGAGTGGATAATTGTCAAAGCTATTGGTTCTCTAGCTTTTACTTTAGGAAAAAGTGTTGTAGTTGAGGGAATAGAAACACTTTCACAATTAAAAATGCTCAAAACTCTATTTTCTTCTTCTCTCACGAAATGTTATGGACAAGGATACTTATTTTCTAAGCCTCTCGATACTGAATCTGCTTACCAAGTACTGGAAAACAATAAGGTATTTATGACTGATAGTTAGGTAGAAAACTGTGGCGCACGCTGCGCGTGCGCCACAGTTTTGTGGGTTTCATATTTAATTGCGCCTATATCGTCGCTTGTGTTAAGACAAAATCAAAAGCCAAGAAGAGAACGGCAACGCAAAGCGTCGCCGTTCTCTTCTTGGCTTTTATGTGCTAATACACTTGGCGACAGCTATAAAACTAAAAACTACTGTAAATCATCAATCTGGAAATTCTCAAGGGCGATCGCAACATGCGTCCAATGGGTTCCGCCTTGGAGAAATACAGTATAGGGTTCACGCAGGGGACCATCTGCGGAAAGCTCTAAGGTACTGCCATCAATGAAGGTTCCCCCTGCCATGACTAACTGGCTAACATAGCCTGGCATTTCCCCAGGGACAGGATCGACATAGGAATCAATGGGGGAAAAGCGCTGAAGATTACGACAGAATTCAATTAATTTTTTCGGATCGCCCAATTGAATCGCTTGAATAATATCGCGTCGAGGCTCGTAGGGTAGGGGTTTGACTTGATAGCCCAATTTATCAAAGACATAGGCTGCAAGGTGACTCCCCTTCATCGCTTCGCCAACCATTTGTGGTGCAAGGAATAAACCTTGAAATAGAAGTCGATTAAGGTCAAAGGTTGCGCCGCCTTCTCGTCCAATTCCGGGGGCAGTGAGCCTTTGGGCAGCAAGTTCGACATATTCGGCTTTGCCTGCCACATAGCCGCCTGCGGTAGCGATCGTTCCCCCTGGGTTTTTGATCAGGGAACCTGCCATGAGGTCAGCACCTACTGCCGTTGGTTCGCGATCGCTAATAAATTCGCCATAGCAGTTATCGACAAAACAGACAGTATTCGGATTTTGTTGCTTAACCAATTGAATAATTCTTTCGATATCTTCAATCGATAAACTCTGCCGCCACGCATAGCCGCAGGAACGCTGGATTAAAACCATCCGCGTTTGGGGTTTGACTGCTTTTGCTAAAGCTTCCCAATTTACGCCGCCTTCAGGGGTGAGTTCTACTTGACGATAGGTAATTCCAAAATCCTTGAGCGAACCTGCATAGTTAGCACCTGTACTATCGGAGGTGAGGGGATAGCCAATGACTTCTTCGAGGGTGTCGTAGGGTGCGCCGACTACAGATAAAAGCTCATCAAGGGGCCGCAAAATCCCGAATAGACAACAGGCGATCGCATGGGTTCCTGAGACAAACTGCACCCGCACGGCGGCGGACTCTGCGCCCATAACCTGTGCAAAAACTTCATCCAAGACATCGCGTCCCATATCCCCATGTCCATAGCCTGACACACTGGCAAAATGATGTGCGCCCACACGGCGATCGCGAAAAGCTTGCAAAACTCTTTCGAGATTTGTTTTTACATGAAGATCGATTTTAGTGAAAGTAGGCGCAAGGGCTGTAACTGCTTCTGCAACCAGCAGTTTCATTTTGTCAGAGGTCATTAGTCTATGGGATTTTTTTGGCGGCTTATGATCCTACGCGAATTTGATTGATTTTGTCTAGTCGATATCCAAATGCAAAGGTAGGGCATTGGACTACCTCTCCAAAACTTGGTCATACAGCAGTTTTTGATCAAAAGAACCACAAGAAAATTTTTAAAAGCGTTGCTTTGCAACACTTTTAAAAATTTTCTTGTCTTGGTTCGGGTTTGAGCGCAAAGTGCTGTAAAAAGCGATGTGATTTGTTCTAAGCATTATGACGATTGCTATCGTAAAGTATAGATATATGACAAATTTTGAAAAATTTTGAGGAATAAAGTTTTGCCTACTCTGGGAGTAAACATCGATCATATTGCGACTATTCGCCAAGCGCGTCGAGGTGTCGAACCCGATCCCGTCGCCGCCGCAGTGATCGCCGAATTAGCAGGGGCTGATGGCATTACCGTTCATTTACGTGAAGATCGTCGTCATATTCAAGAGCGAGATGTTCGATTACTCAGACAAACTATCCGTACTAGGCTCAATCTCGAAATGGCAGCAACCCCTGAAATGGTCGCGATCGCCCTTGATGTCAAGCCTGACTATATTACCCTCGTACCTGAACGGCGCGAAGAAATCACGACAGAGGGTGGGTTAAATGTAAAATCACAATGCGATCGCTTGGGTAAATTTGTGCATCAATTGCAAGGTGCAGGTATACCTGTGAGCCTGTTTGTGGATGCTGAGCCAGAGCAATTGCAAGCTTCCGCAAGAACTGGCGCAAAATTTGTGGAATTACATACAGGTACTTATGCCAACGCCAAAAATGAAGAAGAGCATACCCGTGAGCTAGAACTATTGACTAAAGGTGGAGAATTAGCAATTAGCTTAGGACTAAGACTGAATTCAGGGCATGGCTTAACCTATTGGAATACTCGTCCTGTGGCACAAATAAAGGGAATGGAGGAGTTAAACATTGGACATAGCATTATTAGCCGTGCCGTGTTAGTAGGTTTAGATAAAGCGATTCGGGAAATGAAAGAGCTTATAAATCCATAAAAGAAGAGGGTGCTAAAGCACCCTCTTCTTTATTTGAAACGGACTTTTAGATAGGGTTTGCTTGCCAAACCCTATCTAAAAGTCCAAAAGTAAAAGCCTTGCGTAGCAAGGCTTTTACTTTTGGACTTTTAAAGTTTGCCAGCTTAACCCCAACTAATGCTATTTATACAGGTTTGTTGT
The DNA here is from genome assembly GCF_027942295.1 of Pseudanabaena sp. Chao 1811. Taxonomy (NCBI): domain Bacteria; kingdom Bacillati; phylum Cyanobacteriota; class Cyanophyceae; order Pseudanabaenales; family Pseudanabaenaceae; genus Pseudanabaena; species Pseudanabaena sp. Chao 1811. The sequence continues at coordinate 3,428,126 of NZ_CP101416.1, read as the reverse complement.
CTTCCTGTGACTTTTCTGAAGAGTCACTATGATTGCTAGGTGAGTTGCTATTGGGGTTGTCATGATTGCCATTCAATTGATCCTGATTCAATCTGCTTGAATTACCATGAACACTATGAAAGTGATTGCTGTAACTATCACCATACTCAGCAACTAGAGCCGACTCAACAATGTTTATAGTTTTGGGATCATGGACATCTAATTTCATCCGTTTCTCAATAGTCTTCACGACAATATATAGAACGGGGACGATGAAGAGACTTAAGAATGTCGCCACACACATGCCACCCATCACTGCAGTCCCAATTGATTGACGAGCTGCCGCACCTGCACCTGTGGCAATCACCAAAGGAAAAATCCCGATAATAGTCGAAAAAGCTGTCATTAGAATGGGACGTAATCTCTGTTGAGAAGCCTCAATTGCAGATTTTGTAATACTCAACCCACTTTCATGTAGCTGATTGGCAAACTCTACAATCAGAATAGCGTTTTTACTTGCCATACCAATTAACATCACCAAGCCAATTTGGGTATAAACATCATTAGCAAAATTGGGACTCGATAAGCCACGGAACATTACCGCTAAAAGTGCGCCCAGTACAGCAAGGGGCACAGTGAGCATGATGATCGTGGGATCGATGTAGTTTTCGTATTGAGCCGCCAGTACTAAAAATACAAATACAACTCCTAAACCAAAGATGAAGAAAGCACTACTACCCGAACCAATTTCTTCTAAAGATAAGCCTGACCATTCATAGCTAAAGCTCTTGGGCAGAACTTCCTTAGAAATCTTGTTCATAATATCGATCGCTTGTCCTGAACTGACTCCCGGAGCAGTATTACCTGTGATTTGCACAGATCGGAAGAGATTATAGTGATTAATAATCGAAGGACCAACGGTTTGAGTAACTTTAACTAAATTGCTGAGGGGAATTAACTGTCCTGTCCGCGATCGCACATAGAGCTTATTGATATCGTCGGGATTAGCACGGAATTGAGCATCGGCTTGGACATAGACGCGATAGGTACGCCCAAAGGTGTTGAAATCATTGACATACTGAGAACCAAGCAATGTCTGCAAGGTGTTGTAAATATCTTGCAAAGATACTTGCAGCGCATTTGCCTTAACGCGATCAACATCGACGGTCAACTGTGGCGTATTGCCATTAAAACTTGGGCGTAGCCCTGCCAGCATCGGACGATTGGGATCAGGATAGGTACTTGCCTTGCCTAATAAGGCTCCCATGGTTTGCTCGATGATTGGGAAGCCTTGGTTCGCTTTGTCCTGTAACTGATATTCAAAACCACCGTAGTTACTCAAGCCTTGAATTGCTGGTGGTGGGAAGGGAACTACAAAAGCATCTTTAATGGAAATGAGAGAAGGCAGTAAACCAAAGGGCTTGGGCGTAAATCCACCAATTATCTCCGAAGCCGATCGCGATCTTTCTTTCCAAGGTTTCAGTGTGGTGAATACAATGCCATTGTTGGGCGTATTGCCACTAAAGCTAAATCCTGCGATCGCAAAGATATTCGAGATTTCAGGATAAACTGGTTCTCCCTTTTCATCTTTACGAAGCATAATACCTTCGATATTTTCTAGCACCTTTTCAGTGTAATTAAGCGATACACCTTCAGGAGCTTGGACAATCGTAATGAAATAGCCCTGATCTTCCTGAGGTAAAAAGCCTCTTGGCACAACTGTATATACCCAATAGGTAGCAAACAGAGAGAGCACAAATAGGAGCATTACCAAGCCTTTTAAATGGGTTGACCTATTGAGAATCTTCTGGTAGTGATTTCTTGTGCCATCAATCACCCAATTCACGCGATCAAAAAACCAATTGCTACGTGGTGTCTCCTGTTTTAATAAGAAAGCCGCTAAGGTTGGCGAAAGAGTCAAAGCATTGAAAGTGGAAACAGTAATCGAAAAAGCAATCGTTAGCGCAAACTGTTTATACAATTGCCCTGTTGTTCCAGGGAAAAAAGCAACAGGCACGAACACCGCAATCAACACCATCGAGCTAGCAATGACTGCCCCCTGCAATTCATTCATCGCCGCGATCGCAGCTTTAACAGGTGTTTCTCCTTTTTCTTGAATGCGGCGTGTCACGTCCTCTACAACCACGATCGCATCATCAACCACTAGCCCTGTGGCAAGGGTTAAGCCAAATAGCGTCAGGGTATTGATATTAAAATTCAGCAGCTTGATGAAAATGAATGTCCCAATCAAAGAAACAGGAATAGCGATCGCAGGAATTAACGTAGAGCGCCAATTTTGCAGGAACAGATAAATAATGACGATAACGAGAGCGATCGCAATCAGTAGCGAAATAATTACTTCCTCAGTTCCTGCCTCAATAAAACTAGTGGTATCGAAGGCAATCTCATAGTTTAGACCAGGAGGAAAAGTTGGCTTCAAATCTTCTAGAACATGTTTTACAGCATGAGCCACATCTAAGGCATTAGCATCAGGCAATTGAGATACACCTAAACCAATCCCACGAGTACCATTAAACCTTAGAGCTGATCCATAGTTTTCTGCACCTAGCTCTACCCTTCCGACATCACGGAGCTTGATCAGTGAGCCATCACTCGCAGTTTTAATCACAATATCCGAAAATTCTTCAGTGTTTTTTAAACGCCCTGTAGCAGAAATTGATAGTTGATATTGTTGATCTGGGAGATTGGGTTGCTGTCCAATTTGTCCGACACCCACTTGCAAGTTTTGTTGCTGAATCGCCGCTACGACATCCTGAGCCGTTAAGCCTCTTGCAGAGAGCCGATTAGGATCAAGCCATACCCGCATGGCATACTTGCGTTCACCAAAGATGATCACATTACCAACGCCTTTGACTTTCTTAATCGCATCGACAATATAGAGATCAGCGTAATTACTCAAATATAGATCGTCATATTCTCCCTTCTCGGAATAAACACCGATCGCAAAGAGAAATCCTGATGATTCCTTACTGACTCTGACTCCCGTTTGTTGAACTGGGGCAGGTAGCTGTGATTGCACACTGGAGACGCGATTTTGCACATCCACGGCGGCAATATCTTTATTTTTGCCTAGGTCAAAAACTAAGTTGACAGAACTAGTTCCGTTATTGGCGCTAGTGGAAGTAATGTAGCGAACTCCTTCAATCCCATTCAATTCTCTTTCGAGAATATTAGTAACTGTAGATTCCACAACTTCGGCATTTGCACCGACATAGTTTGCCGTAACCGTTACCTTAGGTGGCGTAATTTCAGGATATTGAGCAACAGGTAAGATAAAGATACAAGCCGTTCCCAATAATGTGATGATGACAGAACAGACTGTCGCAAACACAGGTCGTCTGATAAAAAAGTCAGATATGGATAGCAGCATGGCTGAGATGTAAGAATGAAGAGTTAAGCAATAGATCTAGCCACTGACTGCTGAAATATTTTAGTTCTAGCCATAATAGGCAGCACATTGCATTACCTATCATAAGCTCAAGTATATTCTAAGATAAGCCTTACCAAAATTTCTGTTTGTTGCTATGACTAACCTTTAGGCTTTTTAAGCCAAAGAGAGTGGCGGAGCCTTGCTCCGCCACTCTCTTTGGGGCTTAGGCAATTGCAAGCACAATATGCGGCAATAACAATGCTCCAGCAATGAGTAGAGCAGCGATCGCCGCAATAAGTACTGCCCCAGCCGCGCAATCCTTAGCAATTTTGGCTAACTGATGAAACTCGCGACCCACCGTCAAATCTACTACCGCTTCCAAAGCTGTATTTAGTAATTCCAGTACTAAAACTAGGGCGATCGTCAAGCTAATAATCGAGCAGGCGACAGCAGACAACTTGAAATAAAGACTGAGGGATAAAGCGATCGCCCCAATTAGCAAATGAATCCGAAAATTTCTCTGAGTACGAAAGGCATAGCTGACACCCTGTCCAGCATATTTAAAACTCAGGAATAAATTTGTGGCAATTTGAAAAGAATCACTACGCTGAATCGCTTTTTCTTCAGATTCTTCAAACTCGTCGATCTGTGTCATTTGCTCGGATAAAGAAGTCGATTTGATTAAAAGTAGTCTTGAAAGCGGTAAATCGATATTCATGGATGTAATTCCAACTAGATTTTGCCAAGCAATTGTCAAGATTCTGGAGATTAGTTTACCGAAATTATGCGCTCAATCCTAGCTATTTTCAACTGCTTCCGTCTTGATTTATAGTAAAATCAGGTTTAGCATGAGATCCTGCTGTTTAAGCATAGCTTCTAGGCTTTCATCATCGGGATGATCCCAGCCAAGCAAATGTAACAATCCATGGGCTGCCAACCAAGCTAATTCATAGGTCAGTGAATGACCACGTTCTTGAGCTTGGCGTATCGCTGTTGTTTGGGAGATGATGATATCGCCTAAATAAGTTGGTTCAACATAATCATCTTCATCTACAGGAATTTCGGGAACCTCTGATTCCAAAGACGCAAAAGATAAAACATCCGTCGGGCGATCCTGCTGACGATATTGCAGATTCAATTGTTGAATTGTGGCATCATCAGTAATCGCGAGGGATAGCTCATATTCTCCATCAACGATCACTTGCTCAGATGCAAGGTACTTCTCCCAAGTAGCAAACCAATCTTGCCATTGTTCTTCTTTAACAGGATGGCGATCGGCAACTTCAGGATAGATTTCGCAATATAGATCAAAGCTCAATGATTGGGAACCTCAATAAATATAAAGAAAAGGGACAACTGGTATCAGTAAAAACAAAAGTAAAAAACGGATCTAATTAATCATAATCCTGTTGCGAATCATCTCTACAAATTCACAAAAAGTCGATTTAACAAAACTTAATTAGTTGATAGTTATCGACTTTATTCTCAAATAAAAATTTCTAATTGGATTAGAGTTAGGCTATGTGTTCCTTGACAAGAATAGAATATTCTTGACTCTTTTTGAATTGTTAGTGAAAAATAATCGCAAGTACTAGCAAGGTAGCGACCACGCCAAAAATAGTTAAAGAAAAATGGAATAAAGAAGTACTACCTTTCTTGACCATATTGCGCATAGCAATTTTGACAAAACTGTCTTGCGGTTGACTAGTCGATTGTTTGCTAATGGTATTACTGCTATTGTTGCTAGGGATATTCGATTCGGTGTTTAGATCGCTATTCATTATTTTAGTTGTAGTAATTTATCTAGAGTTAAAAATGAATGTTAAGTATTTTAGACAATAGGTAACCTAAGATACATAGTTAGATTGCTATTTTTATAAGCCAAACTTCATAACTAAGGAATGTTAGTTAAAAATTAGTCTTGTCTTGTTTATATTTCCTTAAAGAAAGTTTATCATCAACATTAGCTATAACCTATAGAATTAATACAATATCTTGATCTTCTAGTCAGGATAATTTAGTACAAAATCAGTATAAGTAATTTTGCTGTTGTGTAGTACAGTAAGCACAGGCAGAATTTAAATGCCGAACATAGTTAATTCAAGGAGAACATTACTATGGCAGTCGAAAAAGTCAACTCTTCCTCTAGTCTAGCGGAAGTTATTGATCGTATTTTGGATAAGGGCATTGTCATTGATGCATGGGTACGAGTCTCATTGGTGGGAATCGAACTGCTATCAATTGAAGCTCGCGTCGTCATTGCCTCTGTGGAAACATATCTCAAATATGCTGAAGCAGTTGGTCTCACAGCCTCGGCGGCAGTACCTGCTGCTTAGTAAGTATATCTAGCAATGCTAGTCATAAGTTACTAAACAATAGATCTATTAGCCTACCGAATTCTTCTTTGCTCCCTTCTCACTAATAAATATCTTGTTGATTTTGTAGTTTATTGTTGTTAATTTTTTATTGACAAAACAGTAAATCTTGGGCGTTGCAAAACATAGTAGTGATTTACTGGATTTATCCCGTGGAGTAGCGTCCCCGTACCTACCCTATGAGCTTTTGGACAACCGCGGGGGGTTGTCTCTAACAGTTTCATTATGAAAATAATGCAACGCCAATTTGTTAGCAGGGTATTAGTATAGTGAGGAGGGATATAAGTTCTCATAAGTTTGATTTTTGGGTTTGACTCAGTTTATTGATGGATGAAACAGTTTAGGGCGAGCAAAGTTGAGCAATCATTTTGCACGGGTGGTTGGTATAGAGTCGAATCTATGTTGATTTGATAAATTTGATTTGAAAGAGTGAATTTGAGGATAACGTTATGGCTTCTTTGATGCAAGAATTTGCAGAAGCAAGGCAACAACGACTACAGGAGCGTGCAAATTTTTTAGCTGAGCAACAGTTGGCACGACAAGAGCGAGAAAAAGCTCTACAAGCACAGTCGGAAGCTACGGCTGCATATTTGGCTCATGCTGAGCAAACTCGTCTAGCATGGGAACAAGGTAGACAGGCGATCGCTGAAAATGCTTTGGCATCTCGACAGGAAGAACTGCAAAATCGTGCTAATCAGGTATTGCAATATTTGCAAGATCTCAGTTCAAATCGTGCTCAGCAAGCTACCGAAGACAGCGAAGAACGTGCCCAAGAAGTTAGAACTCGCACTTTCAAAACGCGATCGCAGTTAAAACATATCCACAAAGCAAGGATTCGCATGGGGAAAGCGGATCGTGATCAACGTCAACAACTTACTCAAGAGCGAGCTGCCTTTACGCAAATGCAAATCGAAGATCTCAATAAGGCGCGTTTAGCTAATGCGAAGGCTGCGGCAGATCAGAGATCTCAAGAGGTACAAGCAAGAACGGCTGAAGTCTCAGCCCAAATCCAAGCTACGACTGAGCAAAGACTTGCCCAAGCAAAACAAGATACTGCATCAAGAGCTAAAGAATTTAGCGATCGCGTAGCAAATGTCAAAACATCTTTAGAACAACTTGAATCCACTCGTCTTGCCGAAGCTCAAGCGCAGGCGACCAAACTAAACAATTTCCGTGCTAACTTAAGTGCTTCAGTTTGGGCTGGCTCCCGCTCTGTTGCTGTATCTCAGCCTATTGCCAAGGTATCAGCCAACACTGCCGATGACAACTCCGCTAGCCTTAGCCCTAAGCCGAAAAAGAAAGGTTCTAAATCGGAAAGTGTGGTTGTAACCCCAGAGCCAGAGATTGCCAAGCCTGTTGCTGTGGAGCCTCCTAAGGAAACTCCTAAGGAGACTCCCAAAGCCTCCAGCAAAATCGAGCAATTTGTGGTTGACTATGTGGCTCAATTATCGACAAACTCTAGCCTGTTAGAAGTTGTCAACGATCGCGACACCGTTAGAGATTTACTGGCTCAAGGTGCAAACACGCTCAAAGTCGATCCTTCTGATATCCTGAACACCTTACTACAAATGGCAGAAGGCTCATCAACATGACCACAGTTCTCCATGCCAATGCGCGTCAATTTGTCAGCACGGACTTTACTAAGCAAATTGTCCGTCGGGCGCTACGCTATTTACAATCGGGCTTTGCAATTCATTTGCGCGGGCCTGCTGGTACGGGCAAAACTACTTTAGCGATGCATCTTGCAGGCTTAGTCGGTAGACCAATGGTTTTGATCTATGGTGATGAAGACTTGCGATCGTCCCAATTGGTTGGTTCTAACTCAGGCTATTCCCGTAAAAAAGTTGTCGATAACTATATCCATTCAGTTTTGAAAGTTGAAGATGATCTGCGTCAAAATTGGACAGACTCGCGTTTAACTTTGGCAGCAAAGGAAGGCTTCACACTGATTTATGATGAGTTCAACCGATCGCGCCCTGAAGTAAATAACGTATTGCTCAGCGCTCTCGAAGAGAAGCTCATCGTCTTGCCTCCTGACAGTTCCCAATCGGAATATGTGCGGGTACATCCCTTATTTCGGGCAATCTTTACTTCCAATCCTGAGGAATATGCAGGGGTACATCCCACACAGGACGCGCTACTCGATCGCATGATCACCATTAATATTGGCGAAGCGGACGTTGAAACCGAAAAGCAAATTTTGGTGAATCGCGTAGGCTTAGATCGCACTCAAGCCCTGAAATTGATCAACTTGATTCGTGGCTATCGTCGTCAAGTGCAATGCAGCAAAGCATCGAGTTTGAGAGCCTGTTTGCTGATTGGTAAGATTTGCGTTGAGCATGAAATTCCTGTCTCTGGCAAAGATGATGACTTCCGCGCACTGTGCTTTGATGTGTTGATTTCTCGCTATGGTAGTGGTGAGCCTGAGTCGGAACTTGGACTCGCTAAATTATTGGATCAAATACCTTAATGTCTCAAGCGATTAAATCTCAAGCAATAAACACTAGTACAACTGGCTCTTCCCTTGCCGATATTCTGGAAAGAGTATTAGACAAGGGCATTGTCATTGCGGGTGATATCACAGTGTCCGTGGGCAGTGTGGAGTTGTTGAGTATCAGAATTCGATTGCTAGTAGCCTCGGTGGATAAAGCGAAAGAAATCGGGATTAACTGGTGGGAGTCTGATCCCTATTTGTCTTCAAGAACGCAGGAATTACTCGCTTCTAACCAACAATTATTAGAGCGTGTAAATTTATTAGAAAGAGAATTAGCCGCAGTTAGGCAATTAGAGGGAAATCAAGAAAAGTAGCTTCATAAAGTTTTGAGGGTTTCAATTTGCCATAGGCAAATTGAAACCCTCAAAACTTTGTTGGGTTTAATTTTGTTGTTTACACTGTGGAGTTTATGAAATTCTTTAAACAGATTAAAGAAATAGCTAAGGCAAATACGCTCAAAAATGCTCCATAAATGACAGGAATTTCTCCTAGTGCAATAACACCACTTGCAAAAATTGCTGTTGCTAAACCACTGCCGCCAAAATATAATCCTGTCCCAAAGCCAGCTTGATGTGGCGGAACCATCGCTAAGGCTAAGGGAATCGTATTAGTTAAAACTAAACCTAGCGCGATAGAAGCGATCGCACTTATCAATATTAAATAAATTCCATTTTCGCTCAGTAATAAAAGCGTAAGACAACCAGCAATTATGGTTAATCCCCAGCCCATGCCAAAGGCTGTTTTCTGTCTACCAAATAGTGATCGCAAAGGTAATGTCGCCAAACCAGCAATTAACAGTATTCCTGATTGAGAATATTCCACTGGAAGACGAGCAATTGCTGCAAAAAGATGATGGGGGAGGATATGGAGTAGTAAATTAATTTCTAAGCCAGAGCCTAGACCAACCACAAAAGGCAAGCTGTAGGCGATCGCCGAATTTGGCGTTAAATTTGCGATGGTAGGTTCGGGGCTTGTTGCCGTTGCTAAATGTCTGGGCATGGATGCCCATAGCAACACTGAACCAATTAAAAGTGCGATCGCTCCCAAAATAAAAGTAAGAGAAGCACCAAGCTGTTTGAGGATGAGTCCTAATATGGGACTGGTGGCGCTCGTAACTGCTAATACAAGCGCTAAAATGGAATTAGCTTGAGGTAGTTGACTCGTTGGCGCAAACCCTTGAAGTAAGGCGATCGCGGGCCCGCGAAAGATAATCATGGCGATTACCCAAATTGTCATCATTACTGGCACAATCCAACGTAGTTGCTCAGCAAGCTGCACTTCGACTAACCAAGAAACAATCACAAAAATGAGTCCTGCGAGAGTCACGCCCACAACAATCTGCGGCAAACGACTCCCAAATCGACCGAGAAGGCGATCGGAAAACCAGCCGACAATTGGTTCCACAACTGCTCCCAGCAATCCCTGAAAAATGCCTAGCCATGCAGCTAAATCTACAAATCCAATCCTTGCCAAAATTCGCGGCTGATAAAATCCGTAAGCAATCCAGCTAAAGGTAATAGCAGCTAATAGGGCGGCGAGTCCCCAGACTTGTCGCCAAAGAATTTTAGTCGGAGGACTTGGGAAAGCAGTAGTTTGCAGCATTAGTCGCGATATTTATAATTAGTAAAATCTTTGGGAAGTATTACTTTGCAATACTTCCCAAATTTTATTTAAACTTTAAGAATCCAATCATTGCGAGTATCTTTGCTCACAAAAGCAGCAGGAACAACATTCAAAGAAACACCTAGAGATTGGAATGCGGCACGAATTACCGTGGCATGGGAAGCTTCAGTGGAACCAATACTTGCACCTGCGGTGATGAGATCAGGATTCTTGAGAGTAGCCACTTCTCGACCATAGGCGATCGCAGCATCGACCTCCAGCGCAAGGGCAAGCTTCGCAATATTCACATCAGAATCTAAATTCCCCTCACCTTTCTCAATGTAGGGAGTAACAGTTTTCAGATATTCCATCTTCGCAGTTACAGGTGTACCACCTAGCTGCTTCACGACACTCGCGAGTAGATCTCGATGGGCTTTGTGATCGGATTGGTTCGCTAAAGCGATCGCCAAAACTGCCTTGCCCACATTGCTATCAGTGAGTTTACCTGCGGCAAATCCATAGGCCCAAATCGCTTGATGTTCATAAAATAGAGCTTTATTGAGTACCTTGATGTCATTAGCCACATCACCCTTAGGTTTTGCCATCACCGCAGGAACAACTGCGGTACTAGCCGCAATCCCCATTGCTCCAAATAACCCAGCTTTAATTAATTCGCGGCGCGAAGCGGAACGAGAAGATCTTTCTGTTCTAGACATGGTTTTCACCAGATAATATATAGTTAAAAAATCAGTTGTGGCTGGTCAGCGAGGGTTTTGAGTTTGTCTGTTGCCTAGTGCAAAAGACAAGCTCCTAGAGATCGTTGAAATCGCTGATTCAAATAAGAATACGAAGAGGATCTGATCTTGGATTCATGCGATCGCAAATTTCTTAAAATAGACAGTGAAAGCAAGCGAGATGAACTTACCCTCATTAGTCGCATTGCGGAGCAGGATCAATCCGCCCTATCGTTACTCTACGATCGCTATGCCAAAGTTATTTATACGATTGCCTATAAAATTCTTAATTCTTCAGAGGAATCCGAAGAGATTGTTTTAGACGTATTTACTCAAGTATGGAGGATTGCCAAAAACTACAATTTCCAAAAGGGCAGAGTAGACACATGGCTATTTATGCTTACACGCAGTCGCGCCCTAGATCGGCTACGCAGTCATGCAAGGTTTGACAAAGCAGTAGCAGCTTCTGAAGATGTTCTCAAGATCCACTCACACACCGATAGCCCCGAAGAAGATGTTTTACTGCAAGAGCGTAGTTCCTACATTAAAACTTGTCTAGCCGAACTCCCCCAAGAACAGCGCCTAGTTCTAGAACTTGCCTACTTTAGTGGACTCAGCCATAGTGAAATTGCTGCGAAAACAGGTATTTCCCTTGGCACGGTGAAAACCCGAATTCGTCTGGGACTAAAAAAATTACGCGAAGCGATCGGCGACGAGTGGTTTAACTTTTAGGGAAAGCTAACCATAACCACTAAACCAAATATCAACAAAGCTAACAGCTAATAGCCAATAGCTAAAAGCCAATAGCAAAAAAATCAGGATCTAAACTGCATGAACCAAGAAGAACTTCAAAATCTATTAGCCTTATCAGCCATTGCAGCGATCGCTCCTGACGAAATCCAATCCGTGGAAGAACTTGCTGCCGCATCACCAGAAATAGAGCAAGAACTGCGATCACTCCAGAATACTGTGGCAACCCTCGCCTATACTGAAACTCCTTTAGATGTTCCTGCTGGTCTCAAACAAAGACTATTTAATCGCATTCAACAGGAAACAGAAGTCTTAGATTATGTGGCTTTGCGATCGGGGGAACTGAAGTGGAAACCTCATCCTGTCAAAGGTTTAATGATGGCTGTGTTAAAAATTGATCCCAAAAAACGCGAGATATCAGCCCTAATCCGTGCGGATGAGGATGTTGAGTATCCATCCCATCACCATGCAACAGGGGAAGAAATTTTTATGCTCCAAGGTGAGCTAATTGATCGCGGTGTTACCTATAAAGCAGGGGACTATCTTTATTCCAAGGCTGGATCTGTTCATTCACCAACAGCGATCGCAGGCTGTATATTTTTTGTGAAGACATCTTTAGATGATACTTTTCTATAAAAGTATTTTAGTATGGGCAACGCTTCGCGCCGCCCATACTTACTTATTGAAATAATATGGGCTTGCTCCCCTTCTCCTGCGGGAGAAGGGGTTGGGGGATGAGGGTTCCATGTAATATCAGTTATTTGGCTTTACGGGATTCTTTAAGTTGATCGTCAATGCGGCGTAAAACACCATTGATAAATCGATAGCCATCTTCACTGCTATAACGCTTAGCTAGTTCCACCGCTTCATCGATCGCGATTTTACTCGCTACATTCAAAAACATCATTTCCGCAGTGGCAATCCGCAAAATATCTTTATCAACTTGGGCAAGGCGATCAATTTGCCAATTAACTAAGGCACTACTGATAGTTTCATCAATCTGCGATCGTTTAGTATTTACAGTTTTCAGAATATCGATCGTATAGTTACGAACTTCAGCACGTTGAGATAGTACTAGCGTTATCGGAAACTCTAGAGCCGAGCCAATATTGTTGATCGCATTTTTAGTGAGATTGATCGCCTCACGCACCATCCCTTCCACAGCTTGAATATCTTGGCGGATGTCACCAGTCCGAGTCTCGCTAGAAGATATGCGTTCTTGACCACGTTGCAACTCAGCGCTGGCAGTTTGCAATAATTCCTTGGTCTCATCATGTAGCGATCGCACAACGGCGGTAATGATGTCATCAAGGGTTTTAGTCTCTAGCTTTTGGGATTGGCTAGGTAACTGGTTGATACTAAATAGTGCGAGTTCGCGGGCGATGTGGCGGGGTTGCATATGAGGAGATAAAATTAAGCCAATTGCATATCTTATCATTCACTTTACGCACTGTAACTTATAAAAAATGACTCAGACCTTTACAGCTACCCTTCACCACCAAGGACAAACCTTTACTGTCCCTGTCCCCGAAGATCAAGCAATTCTTGATGCAGCGATCGCCGCAGGTGTGGATTTACCCTGTTCATGTTATGCAGGGGTATGTACAACTTGTGCTGCTCAAATTGTGAAGGGTGAAGTTGACCAAAGCCAAGGCATGGGTATTGGCGGCATGGGTGAAGAACTAGATGCTAAAGGCTATATTCTCCTCTGCGTGTCATATCCCAAGTCCGATGTCGAAATCTACACCGACAAAGAGCAGGAAGTATACTCAATTCGTTTTGGCTCTGGTTCTAGCAGCTAAACTCCAGATTCAGACGATTCTTTAACTACTCTGACAAATTTGACAAAAAAGCAGTGATATTCCCCTCCAATTGCTACATAAGTCGCCTATCTAAGTTTTAGAGCTTCTTACGTAAGTCTCCCTTAAAACAGCACTCATATACTTGGCACACCGTACAAATCTTTACCCCCTCAGTCCCGCCTTGAAAGGTAGGGAAAGTTAAATCCTCACCCTTGCAAGGGTGAGTTAGAGGGGGTAAAGATTTGGTACATCAAGTATAAATGCCGTTAAAAAGTGGGATTTAGGGAGATTTTTGGTAACTCATGATATTGCTAACTTAACGTCAGTTCGACGAAGGCGAAAAATGGTAAAAACCGCTAAGCGGTTTTTACCATTTTTCGCCATTTGCGCCGCGCAAATGGCGTTATCGAACTCACAACTTAATCTGTACAAAGTAGCCTTGGAGTGAGGGATATCATTTGCTATAGATGCAAAAATCTTGAGGATCAATACGCCATTTTCGCCAAGTTGTGATAACGTATTGGCACTTTCGTGCTGTCAAAATTGACCTCGCGCATAGTCCTATCCCCAATGCTCGTCATACCTCGGTCAGCCCGCGATCGCCATTATGTACATTAAAAATGTAGAACTCACCAGATTTAAGTCCTTTGGCTCGACCACATCAATACCACTGTTGCAAGGGTTTACGGTGGTTTCGGGTCCTAACGGATCGGGCAAGTCAAATATTCTTGATGCGTTGCTATTTGCGCTAGGACTAGCAGGCTCAAAGGGGATGCGCGCCGATCGCTTGCCAGATTTGGTCAACCAAGCCCATAGCAAAAAGGGGCGAATGGTCGAGGCGAGTGTAACCGTGACCTTTGCCCTCGAAGAAGAAGAAATGGCGGCTTTGCAGAGCGAAGGGGTAGATATTCCTAAGGCTGAGGGACAAACTATTGGCGAATGGACGGTAATGCGGAAGCTGCGCGTGACCAGTCAGGGTACTTATACTTCCACCTATTACATCAACGGCACACCTTGCAATTTAAGTGAATTGCACGAACAATTAGCCAAATTCCGCATTTATCCTGAAGGCTATAATGTGGTATTACAGGGGGATGTTACAGGAATTATTTCCATGAATTCGCGAGAACGTCGCGAGATTATTGATGAGTTGGCAGGTGTCGGCGAGTTCGATCGCAAGATTTCTACAGCTAAGGACAAATTAGATGATGTCAAAACTCAAGAAGAGAGATTTCGGATTGTTGAACAGGAACTAGTTGCCAATAAAGAAAAACTAAAGGGCGATCGCGTTAAGGCTGAGAAGTATAAGGCGCTACGAGCTGAATATGAACAGATGGAAGCATCGGAAGCGGTACTCAAACAAAGGGAAATTACCTATCAGCAGTCAATCCGCAATGTCGAACTGGTCAATAATAAGGAGCAATGTAGTAATTTAGCTAAGTCCTTAGCGGAAATCGCACAGGTAATTGAAACGGGAACGGTTCAGCTTAATGAACTTAGCGATCGCGTACATACCCTTGGCGAAGAGGAATATCTCTCGGTTTCCAGCAATCTATCGGCACAACAGGCAGAATTGCGTGGTTTACAAAGGCAACAACAGTCCCTAACTAGTTCCTATCAAAACAATCAAAATCACATTGTTAACACCCAAGAGGAAATTGATCGACTTCTAAGGGAAGCAGAAGAATTAGAATCGCAAAAACAATTTAAAGAAGAAGCAGTAGCTACTGCGGAAAAGGCTCGCGATCAACAGGCTGCGATTGTTTCCCAATATCGTAAGGAAGTCCAAGCGATCGCCTCTGCTTCGTCGGAATGGGTGCGCCAACAAACACAACTCAGACAAGATGTAGATAGCGCTCAAGCTGAACTCGATCCGCAAAAGCAGGAACAAACTAGAATTCGTGAAGTACTCAATCAGCGATCGCTCCAATTAGAATCGCAGGAAAAGGAACTGCAAGAAATCATGGCTGGTGAAGGTCGCTATGCCGTGGATATGCTCTCTAATCAGTCTTTAGAAGATGCTTTGCGTTTACAAGAAGCAGAAGTTAGTGGGGCTGAATCCCTTGTCCAAACCCTCGCTAAAAATCTTGCGGAAGCCCAACTAGAAGTACAACTTCAGAATGAAACCATTGATCGTCTTAATCAAGAACAACGCATCAAAACCCGCCAACTGGATAAACTAGAGGCACAGGTACAGGCAAGTCGAGAGGTTCAAGGAACTAAAGCTTCACAAGTGATTATCGAAGCAGATATGTCAGGGGTTTATGGACTGGTCGCGCAATTAGGGCTAGTGGAACCTCGCTATCAATTGGCGCTAGAAATCTGTGCAGGTGGGCGTTTAGGCAACCTTGTCGTTGAGAGCGATGAGGTAGCTGCTGAGGCGATCGCCTTACTCAAAAAAGAAAGGGCAGGAAGGGCAACTTTTCTACCATTAAATAAATTACAGCCTGCCAAATTTCCATCACGGGTAGAAGCGAAGAAATTAGGGGCAATTGATTACGCCTTTAATCTTGTCACCTATGAAGATCGCTATCAAGATGTCTTTTCCTTCGTATTTGGCAATACCCTCGTCTTTGAGAATCTTGATCAAGCGAGATTCCACATTGGCAAATATCGCATGGTCACACTCGAAGGCGAAATCCTCGAAACTTCAGGGGCGATGACGGGCGGGAGCGCACCTTTGCATACCAGCCTTCATTTCGGTAATGCCAAGCCTGCGGAATCTTCAGAAACTAAGCAATTGCGCGATCGCCTTTTGGAAATCGATCAAATGTTAGCGCGACTAAATCAACGGTTACGTGGTGCATTGACAGGCATTGCTAAGTATGAGGAGCAATTGCAAGCCGCCAGAACCACCCACCGTGAAGCACAACTCAAACGCGATCGCATTTACGAACAAATCGAACGTAACAGCCGAGATCGCTCTCGCCTCCAAGATCAAATTCAACAAACCCGTGCTGCTATTGAAATCGGGCAAGCACAACTAAATACCCTTGATGGCAACATTGCCGAACTAGAAGCAAAATTACTGGTTAAACGTGCCGAGCTTGCGGAATTAGAGAAGTCGGGAACGCATTCCCGTTGGCTCCAAGGTCAAGAAGCTTTGCAAGGTCAAGAAGCTCTGCTCAATAGTGCCGAAATTGAATTGCGGACTGCGAAACAACAATTGGGTGAATTAGAAAATCAACATAAACTTGCCCTAGAAAAAATGGCACAGCGCCAGACCCGTCTCCAAGAACTGCGTAGCACCCAAACAGAACTGATCAATAGTACTGCCCAAATCCAAAATCAAATTAAACAAACTGAAAATGCGATCGCCTCTTACCAATCGCGCCTAGAAGTTCTCGAACAAACCATCGGTGCGGCAAAACAAGAACGTGATGCGGTCGAGCGATCGCTCCGTGCCCAACAGCAACAGCAACAGCAACAGGAATGGCAACTCCAGAAAAATCGTGAGCGTCAAGCTGAATTAGAACAACAAATCGCTCAGTATAAAGAACAACTCGAGCAAATTGAACTACCTGATCCATTGCCTGAAGTCCCTGAGACGATGACTCTAGAACAGTTACAACTAGAGCAACGTCGCTTGCTGAAACGCATTCAGTCAATGGAACCTGTCAATATGATGGCGATCGCTGAATACGAAGCCACATCCGAACGTCTCGATGAACTCAGTAGCCGTCTGGAAACCCTTAATCAAGAAAGGACTGAACTGCTAATTAGAATTGAGAACTTCACAACTTTGCGTCAACGCGCCTTTATGCAGGCTTTTGATGCTGTCAATGGACATTTTAAAGAGATCTTTGCTGAACTCTCCGATGGTGATGGCTATCTGCAATTAGAAAACCCCAATGCCCCTCTCAGTGGTGGTTTAACCCTCGTTGCCCACCCCAAAGGCAAACAGGTACAACACCTTTCATCCATGTCTGGTGGCGAGAAATCCCTCACGGCACTTAGTTTTATCTTTGCTCTCCAGCGCTATCGTCCTTCTCCCTTCTACGCCTTTGATGAGGTGGATATGTTCCTCGATGGTGCAAATGTAGAGCGCCTCTCGAAAATGGTACGCAAGCAAGCCAATCTTGCCCAATTCATCGTAGTAAGTCTCCGTCGTCCCATGATCGAAGCCTCTGAGCGCACCATCGGCGTAACTCAAGCACGCGGCGCTCATACTCAGGTATTAGGCTTAGAACTGCGATCGAGTTGATAAAAAGCCGAAATGTTGTGCCACATGCTAAGCATGTGACACAACATTTCGGCTTTTTATTCATCCAGTGAGTCATCACTTGGCTTAGAAGCTTCAAACTTGGTGCGAGGTAAAGCTGCCACGATCGCATCTAAAACCTTAGTTACAGGCACTATTTCCATGCCGTAATTTTGCATCACCTGCATACTCGGAATAATCGCCCGTTTAAAGCCCAATTTTGCTGCTTCCTTTAATCGCATATCTAATTGCGATACGGGGCGCACCTGTCCACCTAAACCCACTTCACCGATCATCACTGTACGCGGATCGACGGTGCGATCGCGAAAACTTGCTGCCACTGCGATCGCTACTCCTAGATCCACCGCAGGTTCCGCTACGTTTAAGCCACCCGCCGCCGCTACATAGGCATCAAGTTTTGATAAAGGAATCCCAATCCGCTTTTCGAGAACCGCGAGAATTTGTAGGAAACGATTAGTCTCGATACCAGTAGTGGTGCGGCGTGGTGAAGAATAACTGGTGGGACTGACGAGGGCTTGTAATTCCACCACAATTGGGCGCGTACCTTCACAGGCGACAATTGTGGCGGTTCCGGGAACAGATTCATCGCGATTGCCGAGAAATAATTCGGAAGGATTGGAAACTTCACGCAAGCCGCGATCGATCATCTCAAATACACCGATTTCCTGCGTTGCGCCAAAGCGATTTTTGACCGATCTCAATAATCTGTGAGTAGCAAAGCGATCGCCTTCAAAATAAAGAACTGTATCGACCATATGTTCTAATACTTTTGGCCCCGCGATCGAGCCTTCCTTAGTCACATGACCAACGATAAATAGCGAGATATTCTCGCGCTTCGCCACCCGCATCAGAGCTGCCGTACATTCCCGCACTTGCGAAACGGAACCGGGGGCAGCATTTAAGTTGGAGAAGTAGAGGGCTTGAATACTATCGATTACAGCAACCTTGGGACGAAGAGATTGCAATTCTCTCAAGACCGTTTCTAAATCTGTTTCCGCTAACAAATAGAGATCATCGGAATTCTCCTCTAAGATTCCCAATCGTTGCGATCGCAGTTTTACCTGTTGCGCTGACTCCTCGGCACAGACATAGAGCGTGGGATAGCGGCTCATCAATTTTTGCGCCATACCCAATAAGAGTGTACTTTTACCAATCCCCGGTTCACCACCAATCAGCACAAGGGAACCTGCGACAATGCCTCCACCTAATACGCGATCGAGTTCTTCATAACCAGAAGGCGATCGCGCTTGGTCGTTATCGGTAATTTGCGAGAGGGTTAAGGATTCTCTAGGTTTGGCTTTACCTGTGGATTTGGTTGTACCGAGATGCGAGAATGTAGCGATCGCATTGGTATTTGTGGAGATGACAGGAATAAGTTCCTCTTGCAATGTTCCCCAACTGGAGCAAGCAGGACATTTCCCATACATCTGCGGGAAGTCTTCACCACAGTTATTACAAACATATCGACTTTTTGCTTTTGCCATTGTTTAAATATATAACAAGCCAAACCAACACGATCTTTTAAACTTATCTCTGTTTTAGTAAATATTAGGCGAGTAAAGATGTTTTCGCTCATATGGGGAAGCAGGTGAAATGGCAAAATAGGGGGGAGTCATCTTCATGAATCGATAAAGATGCGATGATCAAATTTCCCCTGACAAAATTATTAGATGAGCAAGCCAGCTATGAATGGTTATTAGAAATTCTACATCCGAAAGGATTGTATTGTCCCAATGGACACGCAATACCAGTGGGACAAGCACCGCATGATCGCCAACGCGAACCAATCGTCAAATATAAGTGTCGGGGATGTGGGAAAGTGTTCCATATTTTTACAGGAACAGACTTATCAGGAAGTCATTACACCTGTGGTCAGATCGTGCTGATATTGCGTGGATTCTTACAAGGACAAACGACCCAACACATAGCCGAGGAACTAGGACTCGACTATGGGACATTATTGTCTTGGCGGCATCGCATCCAACGATGAGGATTTGCCCATTTGATTAATGGTAATCTGCCCGATGCTGAAACCGAGATGGACGAGATGTTTCAGAATGCAGGAGAAAAGGGAGCCAAAAAAAAGATCCAATAGCAGACCCACCAAGACGACGAGGGAATCAACGCAAAGGCAAAGGAACAATGGCAAATGACCGTCCACCTGTTGTCGGCACGGTTGGACGCAACAGTGGTCAGATCCGCATGAAGGTCTGTGACAATACTCAACAAATCACGATTCAGCCGCAGGTAGAGGTAACAACTTTACCAAATACAACAGTCTATACCGATGAATCTGATGCTTACAATCGCATACCTGATTCTGGTCGTGAGCGTCAAACTGTTTGTCACTCTCAGCGCGAGTATGCTCGCGATGACGATCAAGATGGCTTTTGTGAGGTTCATTGCAATACTATGGAGGGGATTTGGGTTGGTTTACGCAATTTCCTGCGTCCCTTTCGCGGTATTCACAAAAAATATTTGTATACTTTGACTGGGAGTAGACTTTATTTTTCAAAAGGGGAAGAATGGAAGAAACGTTAACTTTGTTCCAAGATGATCCGACTAACATTTACCAAAGAAGAAATAGATGCGCTACATTACGAAAGATTCCATCATCCGCATCCACGAGTACAGAGAAAAATGGAAGCACTATACCTAAAAAGTCAGAACTACCCACACAAAGAAATCACAAAACTGCTAAGAATCAGTGAACCGACACTGTTGAGCTATTTACGAGATTATAAAGAAGGTGGGATAAGCAAACTCAAAGAACTAACCTTTAATCGCCCCCAGAGTGAACTAAAAAAGCATCAAGAAAGTATAGAGATATATTTTCGAGAACATCCACCCAAAACACTAGCTCATGCAGCAGCAAAAATTAGCGAGTTGACAGGGATTGTCCGAAGTCGAGAACAGGTGCGTCATTTCCTGAAATCGATGGGAATGAGTTGTCACCGAGTGGGTCTAATACCTGCTAAGGCTGACCCAGCAGCACAAGAGGAATTTCTCAAAAAAAACTAGAACCACGCTTAGAGGAAACTAAATCTGGACAAAGAGCCGTTTTCTTTGTCGATGCGGCACATTTTGTCCTCGGTGCTTATTTAGGCTTTTTGTGGTGTTTTGAACGCTTGTTTGTCAAATCTGGGGCTGGAAGGCAGCGTTTTAATGTCCTCGGTGCACTTAATGCTGTTACTCATGAGTTGATTACTGTGACTAATGATTCTTACATCAATGCTCAAAGTGTTTGTGACTTACTCCCTGGACTTTAGACTAAAAAGAAGAAAAGAAAGGCAGGAAGTGCTAGGCACAAACTGCCAAAAGAGCAATGATCAATAAACCAAATTGACATTGACTACTATGATTTTCCAAAAACTACAAGAATTTCGCAAGTCGATATATGAATACCTTGGGACAGGAAAAGATGCAGTATTTGAAATAATGGATGCCGTCCTGACAAGTCCGAGCATTAGCTCGTATGTGAGTCTATCAATGAATCCATTATTTCGGCGAAAATGGTCAAGTATTTATGAGGGACTGCGGGATAGTCGACCAGTCAGAGCAAAGTTGATGAAACTGATGGTGCAAGAGTTGCCCACGGAAGAGCAACCTTTGTTAGCAGGAGATAATAGCGTATGGTTGCGACCAGATGCAGAAACACTGAAGGAAAGAGGATTCCATCATGGCAAAGACGAAAGTATCGACGTAGGACAAAGCTACAGCACCTTTGCGTGGATTCCCGAAGCAAGTGGGAGTTGGGCACTACCGATAAAACATGAGCGGATCAGCAGTTTCGAGACTCCTGTGAGTAAAGCAGCCTTCCAACTCAAACAAGTCACAGAGCAGTTAAGCGTACGCCCACTAGCTGTCTATGACCGAGGATATGGGAATGCTAGTTTTGTCAAAGCAACAGCGAATATTGAGGCAGATCTATTGCTGCGTTTGGCATCTAATCACTGTGTTTGGGGAGTTCCGCCAGCCTATAGTGGTCGTGGCGCACCATGTAAGCATGGTCATAAATTCAAACTGAATGCCCCAGAAACTTGGTCTGTTGCCGACACCACCATCGAAATTACAGACCCCCAAATCGGTCGGGTACAGGTAACTCATTGGCGTGACTTTCATTTCCGTACTTCTCCAGAACGACCAATGCAGATTTTTAGAGTTGAGGTGATTGAACCCTTGGGACGCAACCGTAAGTTTCAGCCCATGTGGTTGGCTTGGTTGGGTAAAACGAGACCTGCTTTGGAGACCCTGTTTTTAAAATACTTGCGTCGCTTTGCCCTAGAGCATTGGTATCGTTTTGCTAAGCAACGTCTACATTGGACTCTGCCCCAGATTACCTCCACTCAGGCGACTGAGCGTTGGAGTGCTTTGATGCCTTTAATGACTTGGCAACTTTGGTTCGCTCACCTCGATTGTGTTGATTCTCCTTTACCTTGGCAGTCTCCTCAGGATAATCTTTCTCCTGGTCGGGTCGCTCAATCCTTTGCGGTAATTATTGCCGCGATTGGTACTCCTGCAATCCCTCCTAAACTACGCGATCACCCCTGAGCGCTCCAAGGGTGATCGCCTTCCTCCTCGTATTCGCTATCCGACCGTTAAAAAACACCCCTCAAAAACTGGAGTCTAGACTAAAAAAGGAAAAAAAGGCAGAGTAAAAGAGATATAAACTGCCTAAAGTAGATGAAAAAGAAAAAGCACATCTACAGTCATGATTATTGATAAATTAACCCAAGTTGCGACCTAATAGCTATAACAAAAAAATGCTGCTACAAAGGACAAAAGCCAAGTAGCAGCAAGAAAAATGAATGATGAAATTGTAGCGATTTATTGCCTGTGTGATGACATTCTTCGAGCGATGAATCATCGGGACGATAGCCAGCAACAGATGAGTGATGCTGAAGTAATGACTACAGTTATAGTTGCAGTTGTGTATTTTTGTGGAAATTTCGAGAAGGCAAGAAAACATTTGTCAGAGCCACAATACATTCCCAAAATGCTTAGTCGGAGTCGGTTCAACCGCAGATTGTATAGGGTGGAACCGATGCTATTGATGTTGTTTGAAGCTTTGGGACAAGCATGGAAACAACTGAACACCAAATCGATTTACAGCATTGATAGTTTTCCGATACCCGTTTGTGACAATATCCGCATACCAAGGTCAAAAATCTATGATGGAAATGAAGAGTATCGAGGCTATCAAGCCAGCAAGAAACGGTACTTTTACGGTATTAAAATTCATTTGATAGCGACAGAGTCGGGAGAACCTGTGGAGTTTTTTCTAACTTCAGGCTCATTTGCTGATGTTAGAGGGTTGAAAGTATTTCCATTTGCTTTACCTGAAGGCTCTCTAGTCTATGCAGATAAAGCTTACAACGATTATGAAGTGGAAGATTTATTGCTGGAAGCCGAGAATATCCGAGAGTGTAAAGTGAAGTGTGTAAAGTCTGGGATATATACAGAGAGATGATCTAGACACACAATTACCAACACTAAAACTGATGAATATACGCAAAGAATTGCTCGACGAATTGCTGCAAGAATGTAAAACACCACCTGACCTATTCGGAGAAGGAGGAATCCTGAAACAACTGACAACCGCGTTGGTGGAGAGAGCATTGGAAGCAGAACTATCAACCCATCTGGGATACGGTAAGCACGAACCTAGACCAGAAGGACAAACTAACAGTCGCAACGGTTATAGCCAGAAAAAAGTGCAAGGTGACTTTGGCGTAGCCGAAATCGCAGTCCCCCGAGATCGGCAAGGGGAGTTTGAACCGCAGATGGTGAAGAAAGGACAAAGTCGCTTGTCAGGACTAGATGAAAAGATCATTGCTCTCTACGCACGAGGTATGAGTGTCAGGGATATTCAAGCCCAGTTGCAAGAAATGTATGGTGTTGAAGTATCACCAACACTTATTTCCAATGTTACAGATGCAGTAATTGACGAGGTGAAGCAATGGCAAAACCGTCCCCTTGAAGCAGTCTATCCAATCGTCTTTCTGGACTGTCTAGTCATCAAAGTCCGAGACAATGGCAGAGTGATTAACAAATCCTTGTACTTTGCCTTGGGCGTGAATATGGACGGGTACAAGGAATTACTGGGTATGTGGATTTCTCCGAATGAAGGTGCGAAATTCTGGTTGTCAGTACTCACCGAAATTCACAACCGTGGGGTCAAAGATATTTTGATTGCCTGTGTCGATGGCTTGACTGGTTTCCCTAATGCGATTGAGACGGTATTTCCTAAAACTCAGGTGCAGTTATGCATTGTCCACATGGTCAGAAACTCGGTCGCTTTTGTACCTTGGCAACAACGCAAGCAAGTTTGTGCTGACCTCAAGGCTATTTATAGCGCGGCGACGGAATCGGAGGCTGAGTTTAATCTCGAACTCTTTGCTGAAAAGTGGGACAAGCAATATCCATCAATCTCCAAGTCTTGGCGCAGTCATTGGGCAAACATTATCCCCTTCTTTGCTTTCCCGACCGAGATTCGCAGGGCGATTTATACCACCAATGCGATTGAGTCGATGAACAGTAGTTTGCGGAAGGTGATTAAATCCCAACAGATTTTTCCCTCTGATGATGCTGCTTTCAAGCTCGTTTATTTAGCAATGCGGAATATCTCGAAGAAGTGGACGATGCCGATTCGTGATTGGAAACCTGCTCTTAATCGCTTTGCCATCCTCTTCGAGGATCGTCTCCACGTCTAGCTTCTAGACTTTACACATTTTACTTGACAGTCTCGAATATCCAGCTCTCAGCTATGCGAAAACGCAATTCAAAACGACCTGTACCTGCCTATGTTCAATTTCTCCAGCACCATAAGCGTAAAGTAATTGAAACCTCTGGCAGTTTGATATCACAATTTTTACCTAAATCGATTCATGCTGTTACTGCCAAGGGATTTGAGCTTAAAGTCATGCTCTTTGTCCTTGCTCTTAGCGTTAATCTATGGGTAGCAACTTAGGTTAGTTAAGGCTTCTCGAACTGTTTGAAAACTCCCTCATAGCCCCATGCGATCGCATGAGGGCTTTTTATTGGATATGGCTAATTTCATTAGATAGCTTTTTCAAAAATAGATCCCTTTGCGTATTGTCATTAAATCGCTCTTTATTACTATCTAAGTATCTTGAAATTAGCTCCTTTAAATCACTATTTTCAAGAGTACATTTTGCACTTAGTGTCCTATCTAAACCAGCTTTTTGTAAAAACAAGATTTTCTTATCTGGTGATAGGTTTTGATATTTCCAACTTAGTCCATCCATCAAGCTATCATTAGAAATTTGGAGATTACCTGTGAAATCAAAAGATATCAATTTATTACCATAGGGGAACATCATAATTACAACAACAATCAGAAAAGCGAGGATTGTTATGCCATTATTAATATTATGTGATTTTTTATAGTCTGCAATCTGCTTCTCATAAAGCTCCCTTGGACTCTTATCCCAGACAAACTCTAAAAACTCCTTGCGTAAGCCTATACCTACCAACAACCTATCTAAGCTATTAGCATCTTTTTTTTCGGCTTTTATTCTAATGGTATGCAGACTCGCTGATTCACAGTCTCTTTTACCCGCAATTCTTTTATTGATTTCATCACCATCTGCAAAGCAAAGAATATTATCGGTTTTACCTGCAATATTTTTGACATCAACATATGGATTTTCTTTCCCAATGCGCCATTTGCCACCAATTCGCACAAAATAGTATGCTTTGCCAATCTCAAACCCCGGAACTTGCTTAAGATCTTCAATCGTTGGCAATTCATTTAACCACTGGTTAATTTCACCTAAGGTGGGATTTACGCGGCTCATCAAGTTTTAAGACACAGTAATTTTAGAGGAAATTTTGCTGACAATCTATGGATTAAAATATAGCCAAATTAAAAAGCTAAGTCAAGAAAAGCTACAAAAAACTACACTAAAGTTAGGACGATCTGTTCCTCAAAAATATTACTAATTGCCCCTATTTCATCTAGGAACAAATTAATAAATAAACAGTAAAAATAGCAGTCAAACAGCAAAAAACAAATGAAATCATCTGTAATCATTGTCTTAGGGGAAAAGAGTATTGCGATCGCGAGACAAGTGCAAACCGTAATTCCTAACGCCACAATTTATGGGCTTGCCTCACGCACCCAAACCGCCGATCATACCTATGACAAATTTAGCGAAACTGTCAATGAACTATTTAGCCAAGGACATGCAATCATTGGCATTTGTGCCGCAGGTATCCTCATCCGATCGCTAGCTCCTCTCCTCTCAGATAAACGCGCCGAACCACCCGTAATTGCGATCGCAGAAGATGGCAGTGCAGTTGTGCCGCTATTGGGCGGATTAAATGGCGCTAACGACCTTGCAAGAGCGATCGCCAAATCACTGCAAGTCCAACCAGCAATCACAACCACAGGCGATTTACGCTTTCAAACTTCATTGTTAGCCCCACCTCCTAATTATCGGTTGTTAAATTCCGATGAAGAAGCAAAGACCTTTTTGGCAGATTTATTAGCAGGAGCAAGGGTTAAGCTCATCGGTGAGGCAACTTGGCTAAGCGATAGCAATCTTCCCTTTGCTGATGATGCTACACATCAAATCGAAGTAATTTCTGAGGAAGTGAAATTAGAGGTGATCGCTTCTAAACTAAGCTCTAAATACTTGGTATATCAAACAGAATCCTCTCCAAATCCCAGCAGCATCGGTAAAGTATCGATTATTGGCACAGGACCGGGGGCAGCGAAATGGATGTCGCCCGAAGTCAAGGCAATTTTGGAAGCGGCTACAGATTTTGTCGGTTATAAAACCTATGTGAATCTAGTTAAAGAATTTACCAAAGGAAAAACGATCCATGCTTCCGATAATCGGGTCGAACTTGATCGCGCTCGTCATGCCCTTGAATTAGCTACCGAAGGGAAATCTGTGGTTATCGTTTCATCGGGAGATGCGGGAATCTATGGCATGGCTTCTGCTGTATTTGAAGTAGTTGATCAAGATAGTCCCAAATGGAACCAGATTGATATTCATGTTGCCCCTGGCATATCTGCTGCCCAAGCCGCCGCCGCCGCCATTGGCGCACCCATTGGACATGATTTCTGTACTATTTCTCTATCAGATATTCTCAAACCTTGGGAAGTTATCGAGCAGAGATTATCCGCCGCTGCCCAAGCAGATTTTGTGATTGCGATTTATAATCCCATTTCCACACAGCGCAAATGGCAACTCCCAGCCGCCAAAGATACGTTATTAAAATGGCGATCGCCTAATACACCAGTAGTTCTCGGTCATAAGATGGGACGTAAAGGCGAAAATGTGAAGGTGATTACGCTTGCGGAATTAGAGCCTGAACTTGCCGATATGCAAACGGTGATTATCGTGGGATCGAGCAAGACTAAGGTTTTAGAATTAGGCGATCGCTTGAGGGTTTATACCCCACGCAAATATTAAGTAGCTCAGCATAAATACATGCTGTGCCGCCCGCTAGGCGGGCGGCACAGCATGAACTAGCCCAAAATACAAGTAGTGACGCTTCGCGTCGCTACTTGTATTTTGGGTTATAGCAAATCGGGACGGCGTTGCTTTGTTCTTAAAATTTGTTGTTCCTTTCTCCATTCAGCAATCAATTTATGATTGCCCGATCGCAATACTTCGGGAACTTCCCAACCCCGAAATATGGATGGGCGCGTATATTGTGGATAGTCTAACAATCCATCTTCAAAACTCTCAAACTTGAGAGAATCTTCTTTCCCCACTGTTCCCGGACGCAAGCGCACTACTCCATTAATGAGTGCTAGCGCAGGAATCTCACCACAGGTCAGCACAAAATCACCGAGGGAAACTTCGCGAGTTACTAAATGTTCACATACCCGTTCGTCCACACCTTCATAGCTACCACAAATGAGAACTAGCTGATCGTAATTAGCCAACTCTTTAAACATCTCCTGCTTCATCGGCTCACCCTGCGGAGTCATGTAGATAATTTCGCGCTTGGGCAAAATTGGCAAAGATTCTACTGCCGCAAAAATAGGATCAGGCTTCATTAACATGCCTACACCGCCCCCATAGGGTTCATCATCAACACGATGGTGTTTGTCTGTGGTGAAATCTCTAGGATTAGTGAGATGTACCTCAGCAATTTGATTAGCGATCGCCTTTCCTAGCAAACTGGTCTGCAAAG
Organism: Pseudanabaena sp. Chao 1811; assembly: GCF_027942295.1. NCBI lineage: Bacteria > Bacillati > Cyanobacteriota > Cyanophyceae > Pseudanabaenales > Pseudanabaenaceae > Pseudanabaena > Pseudanabaena sp. Chao 1811. The sequence goes on along the minus strand of NZ_CP101416.1, from coordinate 3,400,601 downwards.
GCGATGTAAAAAATTCAGGAAATAGGGTGACAATATCTATACGCATAAATAAATTCTATAGTAGAGGGCAGCGCTACGCGCTGCCCTCTACCTTTAATGTAGCTATGTTGCCTGTATCTGAAGTCGAAAAAATAATTTTAAATTTGGTAAAACCTTTTGCACCTGAAATTGATAGTGAAATTTTGCCCTTGTCGCAGGCTAGTAACCGAATTTTAGCAGAGGATATTACAAGCAAATTAGACTTTCCCCATTGGGACAACTCAGCGATGGATGGCTATGCGCTACGTTATGCTGATATTGCTGATGTTACTGATTGGCAAAATTTTAAATTAGCGATCGCCTCCCATGAAATTCCCGCAGGTACGACCATTGCTACATCCCTAAAACAAGGTGAATGTACCAGAATTTTTACAGGTGGGATGCTGCCAAAGGGCGCAGATACCGTAGTTATGCAGGAAGATACGGAACGCATAGGCAATTTTTTATATCTCAAGGTTAAGCCCACCCCAGGAGAATATGTGCGCCGAAAAGGTGAATTTATTAAGGCAGGTACAGTTCTCATCAGTGCAGGTATAAAACTAGGAGCAACAGAAATAGGTGCTTTAGCTTCCTCAAGATGTCAACAGGTGCAAATTTATCGTCAGCCCAAAGTCGCAATTATTTCCACAGGTAACGAATTAGTCAGTCTTGGGAGTTCTCAACCACTTCAATTAGGACAAATTATTGATTCCAATCTCTATGCCCTGTCAACACTAATTACCCAAGCAGGGGCGATCGCTCTTCCCTTTGGTGCAGTTCGTGATAATCGCGCAGAGCTAGAAACTATCATGCGACAAGCGCTCTCTAGTGCCGATATTGTCATTTCATCAGGAGGAGTTTCTGTTGGTGATTATGATTATGTCGAAGAAGTTTTAGAAAAAATCGGAGTTGATATTCATGTACGGTCAGTAGCGATTAAGCCCGGAAAACCTCTTACTGTAGCTTCCCTCACTCCCTCTCTTCATGTGAATCCTAATGTGAACAGAAGTGAGGATAAAGTTCTCTATTTCGGAGTTTCAGGAAATCCTGTTTCGGCAATGCTGAGTTTCTGGAGATTTATTCGGGGGGCGATCGCGAAACTGAATGGAGCTAATCCCACTTACTGGTATCCCCAATTCGTCAAAGCTATGACTACTGAAGATTTACAGGCACAGGGTAGGAGAGAAACTTACCTATGGGGACAACTCACCTATCAGAACGGAAGTCCAATTTTTCAGCCAACTCAGAACGATATTTCTGGCAATTTGATTAGTGCGATCGGCATAAATGCAATGGCTGTAATGCGTGTAAATCAGACCTATGTACCCGCAGGAGATGAAGTGCAAATAATGATGATTTAAGGGAGTATTGTCAAAAAACTTCTGAATTCTCTCTACATGTTGCTATACATGTATAATCTAGAGCATTGACATGGGCGCAAAATGTAAACTATATAAGATTTATGTTTTTATATTGTTTATATCTTTAAAATGTTCTTACACTAATTAAATTGGGGCTAGCAAAAAGTGAGGCAATACAGCCTTCTCTGTTAGATTCTGTGTGCAAGTGAAAACTATCGGTATAAAGCACATGTATGCAAAGTTCTCATCTTATGTGTTGGGCATATCTTCTAGCCGCTTACATCTTTGAGGATGTCTGCCGTATGCCATCAGATTCAAATCAATTAGCGAATGAGAATATATTGCCTCTCTTGAGGGCATATAGAGTTTCTCCATCGGCAAACTTGCAAGAGCAGATTGTCGAGATTTATATGGGTTTAATCCGTGAAACGATCTCTGACCTACCCATATCGCTAATTAATCAGACGAGGATTGGTGATCGCCGATCTAGAGATCGTCCAGTGGCAGCTGAGCGTCGTGTGTCCAATCGCAGAACAGGGGAACGTCGAGAAAGCGATCGCGAGCTACTCGAAATCGGCAAAATAGGATTTAAAAAAGCTCTAGTTCAATTTAATCCTGAGCAAGATACAAATTTTTCGGAATTTGCGCGATCACAAATCTATCAACACCTAGAGAATTTTTTGCAAAGACAAAATCTGGATAGCCGCAATGAGCCGCAGGGCGAGCAAGATGTGGATATTACCCCCACGATTAATCGTAAACAGGAAACTCTCGAAATTTTACAAGCCTATCGTGCTAAGCCCACGACAAAACTCCGTAATCAACTGGTAAATCTGAATATTGGCTTAGTTCGTCGTGAAGCCTATCACTGGAAAAATCAATGCCAAGAGAGTTTTGAAGATCTGATGCAGGTTGGCTCAATTGGTTTAATCAATGCGATCGAACGATTTGATGTGAGCAAGGGTCATGCCTTTAGCTCCTTTGCTGTGCCATATATCAAGGGGGAAATTCAGCATTACTTACGGGATAAAAGCCCAACGGTGCGAATGCCCCGTGCTTGGCTAGCCACCTACAACCAAGGCTGCAAAATTATTCGCAACAAGCGCACTGAGACTGGGCGTGAACCATCTAGCCAAGAAATTGCTAAAGAGCTAGGTATTACTGTCAGCGAGTGGTATGACATTAAACTTGCTTGCCAAAACCGATCACCCATTAGTCTCGATACCCCCGTTGATCAGAGTGAAGATAGCACTACATCGATTGGCGATCTGGTCACTGATCAAAAATATCAAAGTTTTCAACTTGCCCAAGAAGATAATATTCGTTTGCAGCAAGCTCTCGATCTTCTAGAAGATCGCACCCGTGAAGTAGTGGAATTTGTGTTTTTAAAAGAATTTACCCATCGCGAAGTTGCCGACACCTTAGGAATTAGTGCAGTTACGGTGTCACGACAGCTCAAAAAAGGCTTAACTGCCCTCAAAAAGATTTTGGCTACACCTATTGAATAACCCTATGAGAGGCGACACTTCGCGCCACCTCTCACTATAACCATCATTTCTTTTTTAAAATATTGTCATATTCAGCGTGTGAACCTATCCAAAACCATACGATTTTTTCTTCTTGTGATTTGATAACACCTAAAGCCCTCCAGCCAATACCCACTCTAACAGACCAAATATTTTGATTATGGATAATTTCTTTAAACTCTAGGCTCGGATGAGATGAATTATCTTTCCAGAGTTCGTAGTTTTTTTTGGCAGTTTCTTTGACGTGTTGAGGTAGCTTTACAAATAATTTCTGAAAATCTTTGGTTCGAGAAGATCTCATCATTCCTGCCCAAAGCCCTTCTCTTCGGTTTCACCCGCATCATCATCTTTTATAGCTGCTTGAGCCATTTGTTGAAATATACCTAGATCAATGTCTGGATCAGATAAAGTTTTTTGCCAATTCAACTCATTCTGAATATCTTCCAGCAATTGCCGCGCAATTTCATCTTGAAGATTATTTGAGAGCTTCTGGGCTTCTTTAAAGGCTTTTTCAAGTAATTTAGTCATAATTTTAATTGCGTCAACATAATCAATGATATTTTTTTATGATATTCCACATAACTTAGATTGACTAATATCTAAATATTTCCAATAAGAAAGGATTGTTCACAAACAACGCTCTTCCCCCCAATTAAGATAATTATTGCCCCTAGGTTGATATTCACTGCATTCGTCTTTTCTCACACCCATACCTTTATGGTAGGAATAGCCATTAGTAAAATCACTGTGATCTAAACCGAATACAACCCTAACAACTGGATCACATACTTCTACTACTTGACTTGCTATATCTAACTGAAGTTTTCTACTGTTTAAAAAATCTAAAGATTTCTGATTCTCAAAACGTCCACCGCTTAAAACAAAAATAACCTCTTGATTGGCATTCCTATAGGGAGAAGAAGAATTAAGTCTAAATGTTACTGATTTTATGTAAATCTTCTTTTCTTCTAAAGACGATCTTATTTCTTGTATTGTGAGCTTACATTTCGTATTGTCAGCAAAAACTGAATCGATTGGAAAAATCGCCAAAAAGCAAGAAATAAGAAGGAATAGAAAAAAAGGCTTATTCATATTTTAGAGTGCCTGTTTAAATAAGTATTGTAGTTATTTAGATATAATTTACCCTTTTTATAGTTTTTTATTTCACCTTTAAAAAATTGATTCCTTGAATGTGAAAATTACTACTAAAACAATAAAAAAGCGATCACCTATGGCGATCACTTTTTTATTCAGTAAAAATTTTCGCTAAGCGAAAACTATTACTAGATAGGAGTAGTTGCTTGGACTCTAGCGCGAGCAGTACGCAAATGTTGCTCAGCTTGAATCTTGCCTTGCTTATCTTCAGGCTTAATATTTGCGAGATCTTGCTCAGCTTTTGCCAACTCCTGACGAGCTTCTTCAGGATTGATTTCACTGCCAAGTTCGCCATTACGCACCAAAACGGTTACTTCATTTTCTTCAACTTCAGCAAAACCACCTGTAAGAGCGACGGCTGCCCAAGCTTTATCTTTCCGAAAACGTAATACACCTGTTTCTAGTGCGGAAATCAGAGGAGCGTGACCAGTTAAAATACCAAGTTGCCCCGTGGAACTAGGTAAAATCACTTCCTCTGCGACAGTATCCAGAATTGTGTGATCTGGGGAAATTACTTTTACAGTTAGGGTCATTTTTAAAATATTTGGTAATAGGTTTTAACTTGATAGCTGCTGGCTATTAGCTGTTAGCTGTTAGCTGTTAGCTTTCATGAGCTAAACGCTAACAGCTAAACGCTAATAGCTAATGCCTAATTACCAGCCTTGAGCTTTTCAGCCTTAGCGATCGCTTCTTCGATGTTGCCAACGAGGTAGAAAGCTTGCTCAGGGAGATCATCGAGTTCACCCTTAAGGATGCGATCGAAACCATTGATGCTTTCTTCGAGGGTGACATACTTACCAGGAGATCCAGTAAATACTTCTGCTACGAAGAAGGGCTGAGACAAGAAGCGCTCAATCTTACGAGCACGGGCTACAGCCAACTTATCTTCTTCAGAGAGTTCATCTAGACCCAAGATGGCGATGATATCTTGAAGTTCTTTGTAGCGCTGAAGAATTGCTTGTACGCCACGAGCTACACGGTAATGCTCATCGCTAACAATCCCTGGCTGCAACATGGTCGAAGAAGAATCGAGGGGGTCAACCGCAGGATAAATCCCCTTAGAAGCCAAGCCACGAGACAATACGGTGGTTGCATCCAAGTGAGCAAAGGTGGTTGCAGGAGCGGGGTCAGTCAAGTCATCCGCAGGTACATACACCGCTTGTACAGAGGTGATCGAACCTTCGGTGGTTGAGGTAATGCGCTCTTGTAAAGCACCCATGTCGGTGGCAAGAGTAGGTTGATAACCTACAGCTGAAGGCATACGACCAAGTAGTGCCGATACTTCAGAACCAGCTTGAGTAAAGCGGAAAATATTGTCGATGAACAACAATACGTCTTGCTTGGACACATCACGGAAATATTCCGCCATGGTCAAAGCGGTTAAGCCTACACGCATACGTGCTCCGGGTGGCTCATTCATTTGACCGTAAACGAGAGCGAGGTACTGAAGTACGCCCGATTCTTTCATTTCGTTGTAGAGGTCATTACCTTCGCGGGTACGTTCGCCTACACCACCAAACACCGACACACCAGAGTGCTTTTTCGCGATGTTGTTAATTAATTCTTGAATTAATACGGTTTTGCCTACACCAGCACCACCGAATAGTCCAATTTTGCCACCACGACGATAGGGTGCAAGAAGGTCAATTACCTTAATGCCCGTTTCAAAGGTGCTAGGTTTGGTTTCGAGGGATGTAAATGCAGGGGATGGACGGTGAATGGGGAATTTTTCTTCGGTGGTAACAGGACCTAATTCATCAATAGGTTCGCCTAATACATTGAAGATACGACCAAGGGTGTTAGGACCAACAGGAACACTAATCGGTGCGCCTGTATCGGTTACATCCATACCTCTAACGATGCCGTCAGTGGTACTCATTGCAACTGCACGTACTTGGTTATCGCCTAATAATTGTTGTACTTCACAGGTGACGTTGATGTCTTGTCCTGCGGAGTTTTTGCCTTTGACGACGACGGCATTATAAATTTCGGGGATTTTGCCACTGGGGAATTCGGCATCGACCACAGGACCGATGATCTTGGTGATGCGCCCGACTGATACTTTCTCTGCGGTTGTTACCATGCTTGCTGTTTACTCCAGCCTCTTAACTCAGAATCTAAAAAATTTGCAATGAAATGACGTACAAGCAGATATATGCAAGAAAATGCAATACATCAAAATATCAAACTATAAAAAGTTTAACTTTTGGTTGAAACTCATAGTCTGATTGTTTGCACTCACATATAAAGCTAACCGCTTCTCAAAATATCATTTAATGGGGATCGAAAGATCGCTGGTTTGCCGAAAACGATTAGATTTTCTGTTATGGGTAAATTGATTTTGTATATTGCAACGAGCTTGGATGGCTATGTTGCCCGTAGTTCTGGTGCAGTAGACTGGCTTTTTACTGATCAGGATTATGGCTATGAGGCTTTTTATGAGACCTGCGATCGCCTTTTGATGGGGCGCACTACCTATGAGCAGATCAAGTCTTGGGGCGATTATCCTTACCCAGACAAGCAAGGTTTTGTATTTTCACGAAATATTCAGCAAGATCGCGATGATAATGTGACTTTTGTATCTAGTGATTTAGTGAGTTTTGTTAATAATCTAAAAAATCAAGATGGTAAGGATATTTGGCTAGTTGGTGGAGCTGCGATCGCCAAAACTTGTTTAGAAAATAATCTAGTCAATAAATTGATCCTATCGATCCATCCCATAATTTTAGGCGAGGGTATAGCTCTATTTCCGCCCCCTCTCCCTACACTAAATTTAAAATTAGAGGATTTGCAAGTATTTAATACAGGATTGGTGCAGATTACCTACCAAGTGGATTCGACAGCCCCTTAGTGGATATTTTAGCGGATATTTTGGTGATCGGCTAACGAGAGTCTTGTAGTAAAAAATCATTTTCTGTTTTGTGGAAGAGCGCCCTAAAAGGTTAATTTTCCACAAACTATTTGAGATAGCAAAAAAATAGCTGCTTAGGGCATAAAACCCCAAAGACAAGTGGCAGTGCTTTGCGCTGCCACTTGTCTTTGGGGTTTTAATTTGCCCTGTCTATCTATTTTTTGCCATAGAACAACTTAGCAATAATGCTGTAATTTCTAAAACACACTTAGAGCGCAATAGGTGATAGCTTAAAAAATGGTTCATGCCTATCGTGACTGTGGAAGTTCTATTAGGCATAATTACTACCTCCTTATCCAGAGAAGACATCTCTATGTATCGATTTCAGGTAAAGGCTCCCACCCAAGATGGGGAAATGATTGGTATAGTTGGTTCAGTTCCTCAATTAGGATTGTGGGATGTTAATAAATATCTATCTCTAAACACATCTAGCGATCGCTATCCTATTTGGTCTGTAGAAGTCGCAATTGACCCTTTAGGCTTACCGAATCCACTAGATCGGATTGAGTATAAGTATGTGCGGATTGCTGCCAATGGAAAAGTGCAATGGGAATCTGAACGTGGTGAAAATCGATGGGTTCCTATTGAACAAGAATATATTAATTCGACAAGCTCTACAGTTGTTATTGATGATGGTGCATTTAGTTATATTCATGCTTTCCCCTACGGCTATCTAGAGAATGCGATCGCTACAGTTCCTAAACTTCAAAATCCAGCGAGTGGGATTAAAGTCTTAGTTCTTGGCAGTTCGGTGGCGATGGGATGTAGTGCTTGGTTACTTAGGGGCTGGGCAAGTCAGCTAGGCGAAGCGTTACAGGAAAAATATGGTCATCAACTGGTCAACCGCTCACAATTAGGTGCAACTGTCAGTAACACTATCGAGCGCTTTGCTTCTGTGGTTGTCCCAGAACAACCAGATATTGTGATTATTGCGCTTTCCCTCGGTAATGAAGGACTAGCCTATTGCCGTCCCCATGATCGCCGCGCAGTTCAACGACGCTTTGAGAGTGGGCTACAGCAACTAGTGAAAATGACTCAAGATTTGGGAGCAATTCCTATTATTGGGGGTCTATATCCTAATGGTGATTACAACCCAGAGCATAACTGGCTGTTGCGTGATACCCATCATCGGATGTTAACTTGGGAAGTTCCCATTCTTAATTGGTTAGATGCGATCGATAATGGCTATGGTGGATGGAAGCATAACATATCTTTAGATGTGGCTCATCCTAATACCGCAGGGCATCGTCTGATGTTTGAATCCATCAATCTTGATCTATTCAAAATCACTCGTGAGCATCGTTTACAGGATCAGAAATCCTTATTGCAGAGTCAAAAAATAGAAGAGATTTCTATTTACGAAGATAAGTATGGTTTTAAAGTATTTGCCTGTCCTGAAGCACAAACCCTACGAATTATCAATAAATCTGAGCATCCCTATAATATCACTCCTACTTGGAATGAATTGCAAGCAGCTTTAAAACGTAAAGCGGAACTGATTTCGGGAACCTATATTTCCAAAAATGACGAGTTGGGAACCTTGCCATTATTGACAGTTGGGGTGAATGGTTCAATAGAGAATACGGTAGCAATTCCTGTTGATATGGATTTACAATACTGCTCCGCCTTGAAATTCTTTGCCCCTCAAAACTCTGAGATTCTTTACTATGATGGATATTTAGGGATTCTTAAAGAAGGCGATCGCACAATTCGGATTATCAACGAATCTAACGAAGCCTATAATATCCATCCCATGTGGAAAGAAATTCGCACGGCTCTAGCCGCGATGCCTGCGGCGGTATATAACGATCCTATTCATCCTGACATACCTTTTCGGACGATGATTATTGGCGATCGCGGTTTGGAGAGTCGGGTCAAAGCCCCTGCCAAATCAACGATGCTACTTAAATACAAGTGCAAATTGTCAGAGCTACATCGAATTGCTATTTTGCCCCTAGGCGATCGTTGTGCGGCGAGAATGCTGCTGTATAAAATGGAATATGATGGGCCCGCATTTCCTTTTGACTTAGCGCGTTCTACAAATCTTGGTGATGTTACTGATTTAGTAGTCAATGACTTTCAGGATATGTGGAATCCTGCCTACCTACATTACAATCCTACTGATCGTCGTGTTTATCATTCCAAATGGTCAGGACTATCTTTTGGTCATGAAGTTGAAGATTCCGATGATCCAGTTAACAATATGCAGCCGATCTATGAACGGATGCGCGTGCGCTATTCTGCCCGTGCCAAGAGGTTTTTATATACGCTCAAACATAGTGATGAAATTCTCTTCATTCGCACTGGTGTCACTAATCGCGACTATGTTCTCGATTTAATTGATAAGCTCAAAATTAAATGTGAGGGCAAGCCCTTCCGAGTCTTACTCATTTCCAAGCAAACATCCGATGAGTTTACGGATATCCCATACTTACTCCATTATGATTTACACTTTAGTCCTGACTGGATGTATGACAGTCTCGACTATTGGATGGAATGTACCCAAAAGATGAAAGAGATTTTGGAATCTCTAGGTATATCCAGTCAAAATCTCTTCTGGTGTCCTCCTAATCCAGATTAAATAAATCAAGGTAACGCAATGCGTTACCTTGATTGTTAGCTTTACTTATACAGCAATCCTAAATCAATGCGAGTTCGGGATAATTTGAAACAGTATTTGAGAGAGGGTTTGCTACGCAAACCCTCTCTCAAATACCAAAAGTAAAAGCCTTGCTATGCAAGGCTTTTACTTTTGGTATTTTTAAATTTGCCAGCTTAACCCGAACTGACGTTAAATCATTTGTGGATTTTGGGGCTTGTGGAAGTGCACGCCTTAGGCGTGCACTTCCACAAGCCTTTTAGTATTGCTATATCTAGATACAAGGTTACAAATGTAACAGCTTGTATCGATGCATCCCAAAACCTAATCAATTTCGCTATTGTGGGAATAGATGAGTTTGGATTTGGAACAATGTTAGTTGAACATCCTAACCGCAAAGAATTAACCCCTAATGAGTTACAAAGTTTGCAAAAACTTCAGGCAGTAATTGATCGAGCGATCGCTGACGGTAGAATTTCTAAATACGAAATGGAGGTAATTGATCGGACTATTCATGCTGATGGTAAAGTTTTAGTCGAAGAAGTGACATTGGTGCGGCAACTCATTCGCGACAAGCTCGATAGTGGTTTACTTACTCAGGAATGGGACAACTAGAACGCAAAGCGCTATATTTGATGTATTAGGACTTATAAAAAGGCGATCGCGAATATTAAAAATGAATGGGCAAATGAGTAGGATTAAGCAAATCAATCGTCTGCAAGCACAAGTTATAGAAGCAAAAGCAAAGGCTCAAGCCAATAATCAAGACGATCTTGAGCTTTGTGTAGTGGCAGCTTTTTATCATTTTACAGACTTGCCCGATTATGAAACTATGCGGAATCCTCTCAAGGAATTTTGTGATACTCATCAACTCAAAGGCACAATTCTACTAGCCAAAGAGGGCATTAACTCCACGATCGCAGGTAGCCGTGCAGCGATCGATGCCTTGCTGAGCTATTTGCGGAGTGATCCCCGTCTCCAAAACCTAGAACATAAAGAATCCTATTGCCAAGGGATTCCATTCCAACGCATGAAAGTACGACTAAAAAAAGAGATCGTTACCTTAGGAGTCCCAGATATTGATCCGCGTCATCGCGTTGGTAAATACGTTGATCCCAAGGATTGGAACGATTTGATCGCTGATCCTGAAGTAATTGTGATTGATACGCGCAATAACTATGAAGTGGAGTTCGGTACATTTCAAGGTGCGATCAACCCTAATCTCGAAACATTTGGGGAATTTCCTACCTATGTGCAGGAGCAATTAAATCCTGAGAAACATCAAAAAATTGCGATGTTCTGTACTGGTGGAATTCGTTGCGAAAAGGCTAGTGCCTATATGTTATCTCAAGGATTTTCTGAGGTTTATCACCTTAAGGGTGGCATTCTCAAATATTTAGAAGAAGTGCCATCAGAAGAAAGTGTTTGGGAGGGTGAGTGCTTCGTATTTGATGATCGCGTTAGCGTTAATTCAATCTAGCAAAGGTGATGATTTACGCCACGGCGCAAGGTATCACTCTACCCCTAAAGATCTAACGAAAATTAACTTGCTATCAGGTTAATCAGATGTCAAAATATTACCACCTAGGATAGATCCTGCTTTATGCCGCCCATCCTAAGTACATTCCCCGTTGGTACTGGCTAAAATGATTATGCTCGGCAAAACCCTGACTGGGCGCTATAAGATCGTCAAACAGCTTGGCGGTGGCGGCTTTAGCCAAACATTTATTGCTGAAGATGGATACTTGCCTGATCGACCTTCCTGTGTGATCAAGCAGCTTAAACCTGCTTCATCGCAAATAGAAGTATTAGAAATTTCACGAGAACTATTTGATAAAGAGGCTAAGGTACTTTATCGCTTGGGCAAACATGAGTGTATTCCTAGTTTATTGGCGCACTTTGAAGAGGATGAAGAGTTCTTTCTGGCTCAGGAATTGATTGAAGGCGATGTCTTGACTCAAGAGATTAAACGGGGCATCTGCTTAGGCGAAAAGTACACAATTGAATTTTTGACGGATATCTTATCAACCCTTAATTTTGTACATCGTCAGCAGGTCATCCATCGTGATATTAAACCAAGTAATTTAATTCGTCGGGCTAGCGATCGCAAAATTGTTTTAATTGACTTTGGGGCAGTTAAAGAAGTTAGTACTCAACCGATTAGTCAATTTGGGAATACCTCTAGCCTTGTGATTGGCTCCCCAGGGTATATGCCCAATGAGCAATATAGTGGCAAAACCATGTTTGCCAGTGATATCTATGCGATCGGTATAATCGCAATTCAAGCATTGACGGGCTTACAACCAAATCAAATTCCTGAAGATCCACTCACTAGTGAGTTTCGCTGGCGGGACTATGCAAAAGTAACCCCCACATTGGCAGATATTATTGATAAAATGGTGCGCTTTGATTTTCGCCAGCGTTACCAATCAGCTAATGAAGTATTAGAAGCTCTACAACCTCTACTCTCCCAGTCCCTTGCCCAAACGGTTTTTAGTGTTATTACACCATCTCTACCAGAAGAGTTGTCATTAACTTCTGATAATAGTCCTAATCCCCAAAATAATGCTAAGACTCCGACGGAAATTCTAATTGAGGATATTTCCGATGATCTTGAGATGAGTGAAGATCCTGTCAGAGCCAAGAAGTTAGTATGCTTAGTTTGTACTGGCATTTTGGAAAATGATTCGCACCGTTTGGATAACTTTACCTTTGGGGAATTGCTACAAGATTTATATCAGCAATATCCGACCATAGAATCCCTAAAAGAGAACTTAGTCAAATCAGTAAAAACGATCGCAGTTCCGAAGCAGCGCCAATATTTGATTATTGCCAAAATGGTTTTTCAGATGGTTTCTAGGCTCTACGAGAAAGCAGCGATCGCTACGCCTATTAGTTCTTCTCAAATATCTGCTCATCCACCATCAGCTAGCACACCAACATCATATCAAGTTAGCAATTTAGTAATTAATGCTGGCTCAGCGCAAATCCTTGCTCCACTTGACACTTCGCAACAGAATTCCAATAAGGTAGAAAAGGAAGTTTTTAACGATAACAATCCAGATCTTCCCTCCTATGAAGAATTAATGGGATTTACTGAAGATGAACTATCGCTTCTTGATCCCTATCCTTACGGAGATGCGGACATTGCTGATATCTATACTTTGGTAGCCCATGATATTGATACGGATGCTCAACAGATGCGTCTCAAAAAGCTTTTGTTATATACCTATCAAGATATTTGGGAAAGTGATCCCCGTCAGTTAAATAGTGTGGATTGGGCAGGACTGCTCAAGGAATTAGTTTCCTTTATGCCCACTTTCCCTCAATTGCGAGCATTAATTCAAGAGTCAGTACAAAGGGTTTCTAAGCCTGTGGAATATGCTGTGATTGGTAACATGTTGCTCACAAAATTAGAACAACTTTATCCTGATAGCGCCTCTGATAGCTCTAATAACTCTAATAATTATGTCGAAGCGATCGCACCGCCTGTCTATCCCACTAATGGAGCTAATGCTTATCTAGATAATCAGATAAAAAACAAAATTCCCTTTGACTCTCAAATTGCCAATGATCTTTTTGATTTACGCTTAGAACTGATGCGGTTTACTAATGCGATGCGAACCAAAATTTTATTGTTCTCTACACTTTACTATCCTTTTAATCCTGACCACGATAGCTGGCAAGATTTACGAACCCATGAACTAGATGGGCTACTTCGACAACTATTCTATGCTTATCCCACCTTTGATCGGGTAGAGCATGGAATTTGGCAAACTGCGCGATCGCTGAGTGAAGCTAGCGCCTATGAACAGTCAGCTAATTATATTCTCCAAGTTATTAAGAATCTCTACGATCAACTAGAAGCGAAATCAATGCAGCATCCTGCGGAGGGTGGTTTACTATCCTCTCAAGATAACAATGATGATTTTACCCAGCCAAGTGCAATCTTCCGTAACAGCGATGATGATACTTGCCAGTTTGCCTAGGACAATTGGTTAAGACAAAACGAAATTGACTTACCAATTTTTAAAGAAAAGGGCTAAGATTGAAAATAACTTAATGTGTTTGTGTTCTGTTTACAATCACAATTAAGAATATCTCCATAGTTACATTTTCACATTAACCATTCATGAATTAACGCATTATGTCTACATCAGTAACACCTCAAGAGTCTAATGTTGCTCAAGATCGCATTATCTTTTTTGATACCACCCTACGCGACGGTGAACAGTCCCCCGGCGCAACTCTTAACGTGGAGCAAAAACTGCTAATCGCTCAGCAACTGGCTCGACTTGGTGTAGACATCATTGAGGCAGGTTTTCCCTTTGCTAGTAAAGGTGATTTTTATGCAGTTCAAGAAATCGCAAAACTCGTTGGTACTGAGAATGGACCAACGATTTGTGGATTAGCCCGTGCTACTAAAGGTGATATTGATGCGGCAGCTGAAGCGGTTAAACCTGCTGCCAAAGGAAGAATTCATACCTTCCTCGCAACTTCCGATATTCACTTGGAATACAAACTCCGAAAAACTCGCGCTGAAGTTTTAGCGATTGTGCCAGAGATGGTTGCCTATGCTAAATCAAAAGTTGCCGATGTTGAATTTTCTCCTGAAGATGCGGGACGTTCCGATCCTGAGTTTCTCTACCAAGTGCTAGAGGCGGCGATCGCTGCGGGTGCATCGACAGTGAATATTCCCGACACTGTGGGATATTTGACTCCATCGGAGTTTGGAGCTTTGATCAAGGGGATCAAAGATAATGTGCGCAATATTGATCAGGCGATTATTTCTGTTCATGGTCACAATGATCTCGGTTTGGCAGTGGCAAACTTCCTTGAAGCCGCTAAGAATGGCGCACGTCAAATGGAATGCACAATCAATGGTATTGGTGAACGTGCAGGCAATGCCGCTCTCGAAGAATTGGTAATGGCGTTACATGTGCGTCGTGCTTATTTCAATGCCTATCTCGGTCGTCCTGCGGAATCGACTGCCCCTCTCTGCAACATTGACACTAAGCAGATTTACAAAACCTCGCGCCTTGTGTCTAATCTCACGGGAATGTTGGTACAGCCTAATAAGGCGATCGTTGGTGCAAATGCCTTTGCCCATGAGTCAGGTATCCATCAGGACGGCGTATTGAAAAATCGCCTCACTTACGAAATCATGGATGCTCAATCCATTGGTTTGACCGATAACTTGATCGTTCTTGGTAAGCTCTCTGGTCGCAATGCTTTGAGTTCTCGCCTTAAGGAGCTTGGTTTTGAACTTTCTGAACAAGAACTTAATGCTGCCTTTGTGCGTTTTAAGGAGTTGGCTGATAAGAAGCGCGAAATTAGCGATCGCGACTTAGAAGCGATCGTCAATGATGAAATTCGTCATGCGCCTGAAGCCTTCAAACTCGAGCAGGTGCAGGTAAGCTGTGGCGATCGCGCAATTCCCACAGCAACGGTTACAGTCGTAATGCCCGATGGTCAAGAAATTACCGATGTCTCTGTGGGAACTGGTCCTGTGGATGCAGTTTATAAAGCCATCAATCGCATCGTCAATGTACCCAATAATTTGATCGAGTACTCGGTGCAGTCTGTGACCGCAGGTATTGATGCCCTCGGCGAAGTTACCATTCGTCTAAAGCATCCTGATGTTGGTACGCTCTCTGGACATTCAGCGAATACCGATGTCATTGTTGCCTCGGCAAGAGCCTATCTCAGTGCTTTAAATAAACTCTACTTCGCGCTTCAGACACCTACTACCAAGGTAAGCGATCGCGATAATCTCAAGAAAGAAGCAGCTTTGTAAGTTGCTACCAAACGCGAGTTCAGGATAATTTGAAACGGGCTTTGAGAGAGGGTTTGCTACGCAAACCCTCTCTCAAAGCCCAAAAGTAAAAGCCTTGCTATGCAAGGCTTTTACTTTTGGGCTTTTAAAATTTGTCAGCTTAACCCGAACTCACGTTAACAACAAAAAAGCCTCGCATTGCGAGGCTTTTTTGTTGTTTAGAACTGGCGGCGTGAAAAGATAAGAATGGCGATCGCTAAGGTTAATAGCGCATAACTCAAAATATAGATCCCATTACTAAACATATCGGTCAGACTTGGCAGAATATTATAAACTGCCTCATTTTTGAGATTAGCCCGTGATAAATCAGGCAAAATCATATAAAAAGTGCGTGTAACTGCCTGCAAACTAGGATTTTTAGAAATTTCACCCAGTAACAGTAGATCGCGACTGAAGTTGCCGATCACATAGGCAGCAAGGGTGAGCAAAGAGGCAATTAGTGAACCTGTAAATGTGCCGAAGAAAATAGCGATCGCTCCTAGCAGCATGATTTGCCAAAATATAAAAAAATTGGCGGTGAGAATCGCAGGAGTGGGAATCGGAATTTGCTTGATCGCCATCAAGATAATAAAAATTATGCTCATAATTGATACCAGCGCACCAACTACAGCAGTCAAGCCCAGATGCTTACCAAGGACAAACTCAGCTCGGTGCATTGGCTTAGCAATGAGAATAAAAATTGTTCGCTTATCGATTTCTTTATTGATCAGATTAGTACCAACCAATATCGCCACAATTAAACTCACCACCTCGATCGCAGCTATGCCAGTATCCACAATCATCTTTGCCGAAGAGTCATAGGAAAACTCTGGTAGCATCAGCATTGCCGACACCACAATCAATGTATATAACAAAGAAAGATAAAGCACTTGCTCACGCACTGTTTCGCGAAAGACATTAGTGGCGATCGCCCAAACGCGACCTAAACTTAGACTTAAGTTCAGACTAAAGTTCATAGGTCTATACAATCCTCATAAGTCCTAACACATTGCATTTTATAGCTTTTCTTGTGGATGTTCCCGACTTCGACGGCAACATCAAAACATCACTAAGTAGCTAGGTGCAATTAAATATAAAACCCCAAAACCTGTAGCGCACGCTGCGCGTGCGCTACAGGTTTTGGTTCTGGTTTTTAATTATGCCAAGCTACCTAAGTACCCAATCAAACTTTGAACTACAGCACTTTGCGCTCAAACCCAAACCAAGAAAATTTTTAAAAGCGTTGCTTTGCAACGCTTTTAAAAATTTTCTTGTGGTTCTTTTGCTCAAAAACTGCTGTAACTGATATGCAAGCGGGTCAGTTTTAATTGTTTCTGCCTACTTATTTGGTTCCATAGGCCTGCCATGCCAAACTTACAAGAGCATTAAATATTGCGGCGGCAGCGATCGCATTGCCCTTTCGCCCATCCACGCGAATATGGGGGATTTGCGAATCATGCAATCGAGACTTAATCACATCGGTATCAATAAAACCAGCAGGAGCGCCAATCACCAGCGCAGGCTTTACTTCTTCTACTTCGATTAAATCTACAAGAGTTGCTAAAGCAGGTTGTGACTCCCCAATCACAAATATGGCTTCAGGATAGCGCTTAGCTAGAGTCTCAATTCCCCAAGCTGCCTGCGTTTTACCCTTTTGGGGACGAGTAATTGCATCCACACCACAGTAAATTGGATTGGCAAATGTGTCACAAATCTTAGGGAAGATAGCTGCTTGTACAGTGGGGACATCCACAACCACTGTAGTACGAGTAGCTAAAGCCGATGCGCCTGCCTGTAAAGCATTTTCAGAAAATCTGACAAGGTGTTTATATTCAAAATCGGCGGTTGCATAAATTACTTGGCGCACAATCTCATATTCGGATGGAGATAGGGAATGCTCACCAATTTCTTGATCGATGATGGCTAAGCTTTGTGCATCGGTAATATGCCATTCCATAGATTTTGCTTAATGTCTCAATTAAATATCTAAATGATAAGGATATGTACTTTATACCCTAACCATTAGTTTGCTGCTTTGTGATTATAGCGAACACTATAGCAAAAACATAAAAAAGAGATGCAGTGCCAAGCGCTGCATCTCTTTTTTATGTTTTTGCGATTTCTTCTAGATTACTATCACTTTGCCTTACACAATTGCGTCCTTCAGCCTTAGCTACATATAAAGCGCGATCGGCAGATTTAAGTAGTAAATTTATAGCTTGAGTATGCTGATGGGGAAAAAGGGTAGCGACACCACAGCTAATGGTTACATAGTTAGCAACTTCAGAATGCTCATGGGGCAATTGTAGCGATCGCACTATCTCGTTCGCTCTCATCGCGACATTCATTCCCCCTTCTCGATCTGTATTCGGTAAAACAATTGCGAATTCCTCCCCACCATAGCGAGCGACTAAATCGGCAGGACGATTTGTCGCTTTACTAATTGCTTGAGCAACGGATTGTAAACAGAGATCCCCTTCTTGATGTCCATAGTTATCGTTATAGTTTTTAAAAAAATCAATGTCACATAACACCAAGGAAATAGGGACTTTTTCTCTACTAGAACGCCTAAATTCTTGTTCGAGATATTCATCTAAACAGCGACGATTGGCTACTTGCGTCAATCCATCAATAGATACCAATCGCTGAAGTTCCTTGACTACTACTGCCAAACGCTTATTTGCGGCTTCTAGTTGCTGACGTAAATTTGCTTGTTCGAGTAAGCGCTTTACCCTTTGGCGCAATACGGCCCAATGAATTGGCTTAGTTACATAGTCCGAAGCCCCCACTTCATATGCGCGATCAACAGACTCGCGATCTTCCAGTGCTGTGATAATCAATACAGGTGTATGATCTCCATGCGGAAGTTGCTGTAACCTCGCGCAACATTCAAATCCATCCAAGACAGGCATCATCGCATCCAGTAAAATCATATCTGGTTGACGCTCTTGATAGATCTGTAATGCCTCCATCCCATCAGCCGCCTCAACTACTCGATAGTTTTCGCGTTCCAAATAACGCACCAAAATTTTTCGCATAAACAGATCGTCATCCACAATTAAAATCAATGCGGGTTCGGATGCGGTTGTTTCTGAAATATTTACTTCTTGGGGCGGATGCTTATTGTGATCGCGATCTTCGATGGTCATTACATAACTGGACAGTATTGGACAAAACTAGGAGATGGCAATAGCGTTAATTATACTTTTCCTGCTCTAGTTCAGATTTAACGCTTGCATACTCATCGGCTATTTTATTGATTTTGATATCTAAGTCCTCATAATTTTTACTACGGAGACCCATCTCCAGATCACGACACATTTCTGATAGCTCTTCAGCACCAATAACACCACTACTAGATTTTAAGGTGTGGGCAGTTCGTAGCATTAAATCAAAATTTTGCTGTGCAAAGCTAGTATATAACTCTTGGAGGAGCGATCGCGTATTATCTAAATAACTATCGATTAGCTCAATTAAAAAAGATGGATCTTCCCCCCCAATATCATTAGCAGTTTCGTGAAGCGTACCCATATTAATTGATGATAAATGCGCGGGAGGATTTGTCGCTGGTTGACATGCCAGTAATACGCGCACCAGTTCAGAGTTACGAATTGGTTTACTCAGATAGTCATCCATACCTGCTTCTAAACAAATTTCGCGATCGCCCTGCATGGCATTTGCTGTCATCGCAATAATACGGGGTCTATTAGTGAGCTTTTTATGCTCCCAATTCTGATATATCTGTCGAGTAGCTTCTAGCCCGTCCATTTCTGGCATCTGCATATCCATAAATATCAGATCATAGGTCTGATGAGAGAGGGCAGCTAAAACTTCTAATCCATTGGCGACAACATCAGCACGATAGCCCATCTGCTGCAAGATATGAATAGCAACTTTTTGATTAATCACATTGTCCTCTGCGATCAAAATGCGCAGTGGATGATTTCTCGCCATCTTCGGATCAAAGTTATAATTCCGTCGATAACGCTCAGCATTAATATGACTAATCCCTTGACCTGTAAGTGATTTCCCATTGGTTGATGGGGAGATTGCTTGCGAATTAGCAATGCTAATTGGGGGAAATTGTTCCCAGTTGTTTGTAGGGGCTGTAATCGTAAAGTGAAAAGTGGAGCCTTGATGAAGATCACTTTCCACCCACATCGTGCCGCCCATGAGTTCGCATAGACGTTTACTAATGGCTAAGCCTAGTCCAGTGCCACCATATTGTCTGGTGGTGGAAGCATCCACTTGGCTAAAAGGCTGAAACAATCGATGAAGGCGATCGCTAGGGATACCAATCCCAGTATCTCTCACTGCAAACTGTAATGTCCGCAGTAATTGGGAATCTTCTTTATGGCTTTGGAGATCGCATCGTTCGTAATGGAATATCGGCGATTGGGTGATCGAAATATTTACAGAACCTCGATTCGTAAATTTAATTGCATTCCCGATCAAATTTGCTAAAACTTGACGTAGTCGGGTCATATCGCCAATGACGATTAATTCCACATCAGGATGGATCAAATAACCGAGTTCAATACCTTTCTCAACCGCTTTTGCTGAGAGCAGTTCAATTGTATCTTCTAGGCAAATTCGCAAATCAAAAGTTTGTTCTTCTAATTCCAGATGTCCCGATTCAATTTTAGAAAAGTCTAAAATATCATTAATAATAGTTAGTAAAGTATCGCCAGCATTGCGTACGATTTCAATAAATTCACGTTGTTCCTTAGTGAGATTTGTATCTAGTAAAACTCCTGTCATTCCTATTACAGCATTCATGGGAGTCCGAATCTCATGGCTCATAGTTGCCAAAAATTCACTTTTAGAGCGGTTTGCTGCCTCTGCAATTATTTTTGCTTCTTCTAATTCTGCATTTTGCTTAATTAGTTGTTCTCTTTGCCTTGTTTCTTGAATCAGTAATTGGGCTTGCGATAGACCAATACTGACCTGATTGGCAACGGATTCGAGGAGTTGTTTTTCCTCAATTGTCCATTTGTGAAAACTGTTGCAATGATGTAACAAAATAATTCCATTGGTTATGCCATGGGATGAAGTACGAATAGCTAATAGCGATCGCAACTGCATCCGATAGAATAGGTCGCCAAATTCATCTAATTCAGGTTCAGTATAAACGTTGGTAATGGCGATCGCTTGATCCTGACTCGCTATTTTCTGTCCGAAGCTACTATTTAAAAGGGGTAGTTCAATATCTTTAACCGAAAAGATCCTGTCAGCTAATTGCTCTGACATCAGCGAAACTTGGGGTTGAGTCAATGTTTGTTGCTCTTTACTAGCTGGTGGATATTCTAGCCGATAGATCAGACATCGGCTAGAATGAAAAGCTAATTGAATCTGGTGTGCCGCAGTCTGAAAAATGCTTTCAACATCAAGACTCTGCCGAATTTCATCGGTAATCCGATTGAGTAAAACGGTGAGGCGCATTTGCCTTTTTAAATCCTTTTCGGCTTCTTTTCGTTCTGTAATATCAGTTTGAATTCCCACAAAGTGAGTCACGTTGCCATGATGATCAAATATTGGTGAAATATTTAACTCGTTCCAAAATAATGTGCCATCCTTTCGATAATTTCTGATTACGACATTACAAGGATTTCCCGCTAATACTGCTGCGCGGATTACTTCCTTTTCTGCTTGGAATACATCATCTCCTTGTAAAAAACGGCAATTCTTGCCCATGATATCAGCAGCAGAATAGCCAGTAATTTTTTCAAAGGCAGCGTTGACATAGACAATTGGATTATTCGGGAGTTTACAGTCAGTAATGACAATTCCGTTATGACTAGCAGCGATCGCTCTTTCTCTGAGTCGCAAAGTTTCTTCAACTTGTTTGCGATCGCTAATGTCAAAGCGAATTGCCAAGTATTTCATGGGTTTTCCATGATCATCGAGGAGAGGGGTGATCGTACTATCTGTCCAATAATAATTCCCAGACTTAGCCTTATTCCGAATTTCACCACGCCATACTTTTCCACTAGCGATCGTATCCCACAAATTGGTAAAGAACTCTTGAGAATGATATTGCGAATTGAGTATCCGATGGTTTTTGCCTAAGAGTTCCTCTTGACTATATCCAGAAATCTCACAAAATTTATTATTGGCATAGATAATATCGCCATGAAGATCAGTTACAGCTACGATTGCTGCTTGATCAAGGGCAAACTTCTGAAACGCTAACTCTCGCAAGATTGTCTGTAATTCTTGCTCAGATTGTTTCTGTTTGGTGACATCATTGGCAATACCTAAAAAGCCTGAGACTTCATTTGCCTCATTACGTAATGCAGAAATAGAAAGCTTAACAGGAAATCTTGAGCCATCTTTGCGGATATATGTCCACTCACTTTCTTCCATTTGACCTAGTTTTGTCTTAGCGACAAATACCTCAAATCCTGCCTCAACAGGAATACCGAGTTCCTCGGTTAAAGCGATCGCTCTTTGTTTAACCTCTTCAGGATCATGAAAACGTTCGGGAGTAAATTTTCCCACAAGTTCTGACGCTTTGTACCCCAACCAATTCTCTGCGGTTTTGTTGAAAACACTAATTACCCCATCCACTGTTGTCGCGATAATTGAATAGTTTGCACTATCCAAAATTGCCTGATGCAATCCTAGAGATTCTTGAGTATTTTTTTTTGATGATGATTTTTTTGTAGCTACCTTCTTAGAAGCAAATTTACTTTTTTCTGGGCAAGTTGGTAAATCACCATTAGTAGATATAAGCATAGTTTCAGTAAGACCCAGATGCGAAATTAATCCAAAGTTGTTGGTAAATCGATAATCAATTAACGAGTTTAAATCTTTTAAAATTCTCCCCCTATGAGGTTAGAACTAAGTTTTTAGCTCTAAAATGTACAATCTCATTCTTTAACTATTCTAGTTATATTTTAAATCCTATGCAGCAAGGGTTAGCCAAAAAATTAATGAAAGTTTGCTTTGATTAATATCAGTAAGGATTTAATTTTAGCTACTGGTGGAGGAGGACAAACCCTATCTTGATTTCTTTTTTCTCTGACGGGAGAAGGTCTAGGGATGAGGGCTATAAAAAATTTCATGGAACACTAGATTTTAACAAGCTTATATCTTGTAGGACTTACGCAATAATTAGATTTGGCGTGGACTTTGCTCGCATCAAATCTAATCTAATCTAATGAAAAACCTGTAAATTCGTTGGACTTGCGTAAGTCCTATATTTTTTAAGAGCTAGAGTTTCTCCCTCGAAACTCAAATCCTCCCACTTTAATAAGTGGGAGTTGGAGGGGGTAAAACTTCTCAAACACACTCTTATGCCATCTGCACTGGCTAGCACAACTTCTGGAGTTTAAGGTTACTTGTGCTTCTTAACTACTTAGAGCAGTTATTATAGAATTAACGTTATTACCTTAAGATTTTTTCAAATTTAGAAAAATTACGAATGAGTCTATCTGACACGATCGCGGCGATCGCTACGGCTATTTCTCCACAACAGGGCAGTGTGGGTATTGTGAGATTATCAGGCGATCGTGCAGAGGCGATCGCCAAGCAAATATTCCATGCAGGGGGAAAACAAGTTTGGGAAAGTCATCGGATTCTCTATGGTTATGTACGTAATCCTGCGACTAAAGCAATAGTTGACGAAAGCCTGTTGCTATTAATGAAAGCACCCCGTTCTTTTACCCGTGAGGATGTGGTGGAATTTCACTGTCATGGGGGAATTATGGCGGTGCAACAGGTGCTAAACCTCTGTTTAGAGAATGGCGCAAGGTTGGCGGAGGCTGGTGAGTTCAGTTTAAGGGCTTTTCTCAATGGTCGCATTGATCTCACACAGGCAGAAAGTATTAATGACTTAGTAGGAGCAAAATCGGCACAGGCGGCACAATCAGCGATCGCTTCTTTGCGTGGTAAGTTAGCTAATTCGCTTAAATATTTGCGCGGCAAATGCTTAAATCTGCTCACGGAAATAGAAGCAAGAATTGATTTTGAAGATGATTTACCACCCCTTGATGTGGAATGGGTGAAGTCAGAAATTAAGTTTGTAGCACAGGAATCACAACAAATTTTAGCAACGGCAGATCGTGGTGAACTACTACGCACAGGCTTAAAAGTGGCGATTGTCGGTCGTCCGAATGTCGGCAAATCGAGCCTGTTAAATGCTTGGAGTCGGAGCGATCGCGCGATCGTTACAGATTTACCAGGGACAACTCGCGATGTGGTCGATTCGCAATTGGTAGTTGGCGGAATTCCCATTCAAGTTCTCGATACAGCAGGCATTCGCGAAACAGAAGATGTTGTAGAGAAGATCGGTGTAGAGCGATCGCGCCAAGCGGCTCAGTCTGCTGATTTAGTGCTAATGGTAATTGATGCGAGTCTGGGCTGGACTGAGAAGGATACAGAAATCTATGAGATTGTTAGCGATCGCCCTTTGATTTTTGTAATGAATAAGATAGATCTTGCTCTCACCTCGCCTTTTCCACAGGAGATGGGGAATCAGAATTTGCTCCCCTCGCCCTTTGGAAGAGGGGCTGGGGGTGAGGGAATTCCCATCGTAAAAACCGCAGCTTCTCAAAATCAGGGTATTGAGGATTTAGAAACCGCTATTCTTAAATGTATTCATCAAGATGCGATCGCTGCTGCAAATCTTGATGTGGCAATTAATCAACGCCAGAAAGCCTGTCTATTAAGGGTTGTGCAATCTTTAGAGAATGTCGAAATTGCGATCGCCGATCAATTGCCACTTGATTTTTGGACAATTGATTTACGGGCTGCCATCAGTGCGATCGGGGAAATCACAGGTGAAGAAGTAACAGAATCAGTCCTCGATCAAATCTTCAGTAGATTCTGTATTGGGAAGTAATTGAGTGAGTCGCAGCCTTCGGCTGCGACTCACCTAGAAACGCTATGTTAAAATGTTTAAGAGTCACAACTAACTGGATTAACTATGACTATTACGGTTAGCGCAAAAACAGACGATCCTAAAGAGATTAGAGAAGTCAAGCCAGAAATTGTCTCTGATGTTTGGGCAAGAGCCTCTTGGGAAGAATTTTTAGCTCTTGCTGAAGAACCAAGCTTAGATAAGGCTAAATTTTATTATGACCAGCATTTAATGAGGATTGAAATGTCTCCCGTTGGACCAATTCACGCTCACGAGAATGGAGTTGTTTATAAAGTAATTAGTGTATTTGCCGCTTTTGCTGGCATTTGTATTTATGAGTACCTTAACTGTAGTTTCAGAAAGACAGGTAATGCAGAATTTCAACCTGACATGGTGTTTTATATAGGGACTGACTTAAAAATTCCTCCTAGAAATAATGCACCAGTTGATTTAAATGAGTTTGATTTACCCACTTTAGTTGTGGAAATTTCCGCAACGACAATTCAAGAGGATCTAGGTTATAAAAGACTGCTCTATGAACGTTTAGGAATTCAAGAATATTGGGCGGTCAATGCTAGCACTTCAGAGATATTTGCCTTTGCGATCGCTGATGGGCATAGTGGAAGGATTACGCAATCACAAGTTCTGAAAGGTTTAGACATATCTAAAGTCGAAGAAGCATTACATTTAAGTTATGCTCAAAATGACGGTGAAATCACCAAATGGATATTTCAGACTTTCGCGAAATCTCCGACTGAATCCTAATCTATGACAAGCAATCCTTTACAGCAAGCTCTCAAACAATACTTTGGTTATGACTCCTTTCGTGCTGGTCAGCGCGAGATTATCGAAGCCCATCTTGCGGGGCAAGACACCTTAGCGATTATGCCCACAGGGGGCGGGAAGTCCATTTGCTTTCAATTGCCAGCTTTATTAAAAACTGGCGTAACGATTGTGGTGTCGCCTTTGATCGCCTTAATGCAGGATCAGGTTACGGCGCTGAAAGAGAATGGGATTGGGGCTACTTTTTTAAATAGTACTTTGTCAGGTCGAGAAACTAATCAGCGATCGCAAGCAATTTTAAATGGAGCGACTAAATTAATCTATGTTGCACCTGAACGCTTGTTTGCCGAGCAGTTTATCGAATTTCTAAATATTGTTAAAAACAAGATTGGCATTGCAGGATTTGCGATCGATGAAGCCCATTGCGTCTCAGAATGGGGACATGATTTTCGTCCTGAATATCGTCAATTGAGTCGTTTGCGGCAGTTCTATCCCGATGTCCCCGTCATTGGCTTGACGGCTACAGCGACAGAGCGAGTCAGGGAAGACATCATTCAACAATTGCAGTTACAACAGCCCTACGTTCATGTTGCTAGCTTCAATCGCAATAATCTTTATTATGAAGTTGTTCCGAAACAAGGAACGGAGCAATCCTATGTGGATTTGCTAAGGCAAATCAAGAGAATGCAAGGCTCAGGGATTGTCTATTGCCTCAGTCGTAAGCGTGTCAATGAAATCGCCGAACGCTTACGAGAGGATGGAATTGCCGCAATTCCCTATCATGCGGGGCTAAGTGCTAAGGAACGGGAAGAAAATCAGACCCGATGGATTCGGGATGATGTGCAGGTAATGGTAGCCACGATCGCTTTTGGAATGGGAATCAATAAACCTGATGTACGGTTTGTGATTCATTACGACTTGCCGAAAAATATTGAAGGCTATTATCAAGAGTCGGGTCGGGCTGGGCGTGATGGGGAAGATTCGCACTGTACTTTGTTTTTGGGTTATGGAGATTTAGAAACGATCAAGTATCTGATTGCTCAAAAGGTCGATCCGCATACCAATGAGCCGTTGGAAGCAGAACAGAGAATTGCTCAACAGCAATTGCGACAAGTCGTTGACTATGCCGAAGGTTTAGCCTGTCGCCGCACGATTCTCTTACGCTATTTTGGCGAACATTTTCAAGGAGATTGCGCCAATTGCGATAACTGCCTAACGCCGAAGCCAATGGAAGATTGGACAGTGGAAGCGCAGAAGTTCTTATCCTGTGTGGCGAGAGTAAAAGAGCGATTTGGCGCAGGTCATGTGATTGATATTTTGCGAGGTTCGCTGAATAAAAAGATTTTGCAACATGGGCATGAAAACCTTTCTACTCACGGTATCGGCAAAGATCGCAGTCTCGATGAATGGCGACAACTTTCGCGATCGCTAATCCATCAGGGTTATTTAACCCAAACTACCGATGGTTACGCCATTCTCAAGCTCAATGATCGTAGTTGGGAAGTGATGCGCGGTCAGCGTAATGTGCTATTACCGATTGAACGGGATACGGAGCCTGTAACAGTCACCGAACGCGAAACGAGCGAACGACCTGTTGATGTGGAAATTCTCTTTGAAAGATTGCGCCTACTTCGCAAAAATCTTGCCGATGAGCAGGAAGTTCCACCCTACGTGATTTTTAGTAATACCACGCTCAATCAAATGGCAGAGCAGCAACCGACAAGCCGCAAGGAATTTGCGAAATTATCGGGTGTTGGTGCAAAAAAATTAGAGCAGTATGCTGATGATTTTATTGCGATCATTCTCGAACATCATCTCAAATATCCACCTGCAGAACCTGAAGAATCGACAAATTCTAGGGTTAAGCAAGAATCAGTCACACCCAAATCAAAACTATCTAAGGCAAGTACCCAGCGTGAAACCTTGGCGATGTATGAGAATGGTCTAGATATTGATGAAATCGCTCGCGATCGCGGATTGAAACCTGCGACAGTCTGGACACATCTGGTGCAACTAATTGAAGCAGGCTATGCGGTTAATTGCGATCGCCTTGTCACTCCCGAACGTCAAAATGTCATTTATGAAGCCCTTGAAGCGATCGGTGGTGATTCGCTCCGCAATCTCTTTGATCATCTACGAGAGGAATATAGCTATGATGAAATCAAGATCGTCCGCGCCATCTGGCTAAACGAGAAAGAACCTTTATAGTTAAGCAGACAGACCCATGTAGGTTTTAATATAGGACTAGGGATTCACCCTGATGTCGATGACCCAAGGACGGAAGCCTTCCTTCATGACATAATCCCCTCCCTGCTTAATGATGCTTTGATCGCCATTTACTGCTGCTGCGTTGACAAAGAGAATTCCCAATTCCTCATCCCAAAATACACCTCTAGAGTCATGCTCATGCCCAAAAATATGGAGTCGGGGGCGCTCATCTGGGAGCAGTCCCCGCAGGCGCTCCCGCAGAGCTACACTGCCAATTGCAATCGGCTTTTCCCTCAGAACTCCACCATATTGCACGCTGGAGTCGAGAATTCCCAGAGGTGGGCTATGGGTGATCAACACATCCAGTCCAGAGGGTATATCAGCGTAAAGTTCTATCAAACGCTGAGGGTCGCGAGCAAAACCCTCGTAGCGCAGAGGATTATCTTGGGGCATTGCCTGTCGGCGAGGTGTCAAACCTATGTATGGTGAACCAAAGAATTTCAACCCTGCTATCTCTTCGGCAGAATGCTGAAGTAGACGCATGGGCGCAGAGAGACCATCAATTTCGTTGTCCTTGAACAAGTTCTGTGCAGTAGTCATCAATTCACTGCTCCATCGTTCTTCTGGGTGCGAAAGGGAGGCGACTTGGAGCCATGTTTCTACGTCTAGAGGCTTGTCATGATTTCCTGCGATCGCCACAACGCCGTAGGTGAAACGAGTCGCTAGCGAACGTAGCCATGTTGCCGCATCAGTAAGCTCAGTAAGAAGTCCATTCTTTGTGTGGTCTCCTGCATGAATCAACAAATCCCCTTCAGGGAAAAGAGAGATAGGTAGATCAACATTATGTGTGTCAGAAACGATCACTAACCGCAACCATCCTAGAGTACGGGGTGTATCAGCAGTCACTATCGCGATATCTCTCATTTCCACCATGACTTGTACTTGGGCAGTTATCCTATTTCTTCTTAATGACGATTAGCGTATTTTGATAGCCAAACTATGGATTAGACTAAAAAATTCAGTCTAGTCTAACTATAAAGCGCATAGTCTGAAAGTGAAGTTTCGAGACGCATACTTCACAGGGCTACCGCATAAAAAATAGATGGCTTACGCAGTAAGGATTTCATTCCTAAGTATTTTTACTTATCGATTTCTGGGGTGCTTGATAGTTAAGGATCTCAATTTTTTTATGCGGTTGCCCTGGCATACTTCATCTTTCTAGAGCTTCTACTTTGTGGTTAACAAATTTGTGATCGCCTAGTTTTAGCATGTGTTTAGTGGAATATTAACAACAAATATCAAAAATGTGCGCTACATTTCATTAACGCACGCTACAAGATCGGCGATCGCACTTTAACAGGCGTATCGGTTTGGTAAAACTTTCACGTTCAGATGTGGAGCGTAGCGGAGTCCGATATAATTGCCTTTTAGTCTGTCATCACATACGTCCAGCTATCTATAGTTCTTATTCAAATGAGCTTTTTCGGCTATTAAGGCATTAGAAAGATGCTCATTAAATTTACTCATTCCACGAGGCGTATATTCGTAGATTATGTGGCGGAGATGCCTTAAATCAAATGGTACATCATCGAGAAATTGGAGAGTGTAAAGTGAAGTGTGTAAAGTCTGGGATATATACAGAGAGATGATCTAGACACACAATTACCAACACTAAAACTGATGAATATACGCAAAGAATTGCTCGACGAATTGCTGCAAGAATGTAAAACACCACCTGACCTATTCGGAGAAGGAGGCATTCTGAAACAACTGACAACCGCGTTGGTGGAGAGAGCCTTGGAAGCAGAACTATCAACCCATCTGGGATACGGTAAGCACGAACCAAGACCAGAAGGACAAACCAACAGTCGCAATGGCTATAGCCAGAAAAAAGTGCAAGGTGACTTTGGCGTAGCCGAAATCGCAGTCCCCCGAGATCGGCAAGGGGAGTTTGAACCGCAGATGGTGAAGAAAGGACAAAGTCGCTTGTCAGGACTAGATGAAAAGATCATTGCTCTCTACGCACGAGGTATGAGTGTCAGGGATATTCAAGCCCAGTTGCAAGAAATGTATGGTGTTGAAGTATCACCAACACTTATTTCCAATGTTACAGATGCAGTAATTGACGAGGTGAAGCAATGGCAAAACCGTCCCCTTGAAGCAGTCTATCCAATCGTCTTTCTGGACTGTCTAGTCATCAAAGTCCGAGACAATGGCAGAGTGATTAACAAATCCTTGTACTTTGCCTTGGGCGTGAATATGGACGGGTACAAGGAATTACTGGGTATGTGGATTTCTCCGAATGAAGGTGCGAAATTCTGGTTGTCAGTACTCACCGAAATTCACAACCGTGGGGTCAAAGATATTTTGATTGCATGTGTCGATGGCTTGACTGGTTTCCCTAATGCGATTGAGACGGTATTTCCTAAAACTCAGGTGCAGTTATGCATTGTCCACATGGTCAGAAACTCGGTCGCTTTTGTACCTTGGCAACAACGCAAGCAAGTTTGTGCTGACCTCAAGGCTATTTATAGCGCGGCGACGGAATCGGAGGCTGAGTTTAATCTCGAACTCTTTGCTGAAAAGTGGGACAAGCAATATCCATCAATCTCCAAGTCTTGGCGCAGTCATTGGGCAAACATTATCCCCTTCTTTGCTTTCCCGACCGAGATTCGCAGGGCGATTTATACCACCAATGCGATTGAGTCGATGAACAGTAGTTTGCGGAAGGTGATTAAATCCCAACAGATTTTTCCCTCTGATGATGCTGCTTTCAAGCTCGTTTATTTAGCAATGCGGAATATCTCGAAGAAGTGGACGATGCCGATTCGTGATTGGAAACCTGCTCTTAATCGCTTTGCCATCCTCTTCGAGGATCGTCTCCACGTCTAGCTTCTAGACTTTACACATTTTACTTGACAGTCTCAGAAATTGGGATATTAGGATTGTGGGTTTACCTAAAGTATGAGCAATCCCAATTTCATAAAATACGTTCGCATTTCTACGTGTACATTCCGCAATTACTATCGAGGCATTGTAGATTGCCGACCACACTTGCGAAATTATTGCCTCTGCGGCAAAAAAATCATCCCCACGCTTAACCGTTAAGTTGGTATTTAAAACTGTAGGTCTAATATGATCTTCATAGATAGGAAGCAAGTCGTTAGAGAATGGCATTACCACAAAAACTTCAGGCATCTCTTCAGAACTTTGGGGACGACCAAAAATTGGATTGACTCCAATATCGTGGATAGCAAGATGATCCGCGACGCTTATTTGACCAAGCAGTAAGGAATTGATAACAGCAAGCTTCTTGGCAAATACCCATGCGATTCCTTTTTTGTCGAAGGGGTCGCCTCCATCGTGCCATTTAGCCTCCCACCAACTCTTCGCAAGTCCATCATCATTTACGCCATCCCCTAAAGGATCGAGCGTTTGAATGAGAGAGATGAAAGAATCAATCCATGCAATATGTTGCGGAGTAATTAGTTGAGGAGTTGCTGTACTAATTAGTTCTTTGCCCTCTTCAAGACGATTCCTAATATACTGCATTGTTTCAGGGTCAATTCTTTTTACGACCTGTCGATATATACCCATCTAACCTCCTATTTAAGAGCTAAGTTATATTTTCATACAGCATAAATCCAGATTGGTTATAGGCTTTTACACTCTTCTCATATCATTCGCTTGCAGCCTAACGACTTAATTGAGTGGTAAAAGATATTTCACTCTCATCTAAATAATACTATGCGCTTCTCCGCTCCAGTCAACTATTATACAGCGATCACTTAATAATTATTTGTCTTTGAGATCGTTAATTATCTTCTCTGGATTTAACAACGAAGTAAAACATCCGCTCATGTAGGGAAATAGGTGGAAGGAGGAAAAAGAAGACGACGCAGAAAGTCAAAATCAATCTAACGCAGATTGTATGACCACTCAAACATGGCTACATACAGATACAAATATTTTTTGTGAATACCGCGAAAGGGACGCAGGAAATTGCGTAAACCAACCCAAATCCCCTCCATAGTATTGCAATGAACCTCACAAAAGCCATCTTGATCGTCATCGCGAGCATACTCGCGCTGAGAGTGACAAACAGTTTGACGCTCACGACCAGAATCAGGTATGCGATTGTAAGCATCAGATTCATCGGTATAGACTGTTGTATTTGGTAAAGTTGTTACCTCTACCTGCGGCTGAATCGTGATTTGTTGAGTATTGTCACAGACCTTCATGCGGATCTGACCACTGTTGCGTCCAACCGTGCCGACAACAGGTGGACGGTCATTTGCCATTGTTCCTTTGCCTTTGCGTTGATTCCCTCGTCGTCTTGGTGGGTCTGCTATTGGATCTTTTTTTTGGCTCCCTTTTCTCCTGCATTCTGAAACATCTCGTCCATCTCGGTTTCAGCATCGGGCAGATTACCATTAATCAAATGGGCAAATCCTCGTCGTTGGATGCGATGCCGCCAAGACAATAATGTCCCATAGTCGAGTCCTAGTTCCTCGGCTATGTGTTGGGTCGTTTGTCCTTGTAAGAATCCACGCAATATCAGCACGATCTGACCACAGGTGTAATGACTTCCTGATAAGTCTGTTCCTGTAAAAATATGGAACACTTTCCCACATCCCCGACACTTATATTTGACGATTGGTTCGCGTTGGCGATCATGCGGTGCTTGTCCCACTGGTATTGCGTGTCCATTGGGACAATACAATCCTTTCGGATGTAGAATTTCTAATAACCATTCATAGCTGGCTTGCTCATCTAATAATTTTGTCAGGGGAAATTTGATCATCGCATCTTTACCGATTCATGAAAATGACTCCCCCCTATTTTGCCATTTCACCTGCTTCCCCATATAAGCGCAAATTTTATCTAGGATTTGGCTTTTAAGCTGCTCAGATATTCTAAAGAAAAGCAATTGGTCAACACTTGGGTATAAGGATTAATCTTAATAATTCTGATTTTATATAGCATTTCCCAGTCTAATGAATCTTTGAAAGTGTTGTGAAGAAACACTTTCAAAGATTTCTCTGATTTGCTCTGTAAGTAGCTAGGCGCAATTAAATATAAAAAACTTATGGAACATGCTGCACGTATTCCATAAGTTTTATAGCTGTCGCCAAGTGTATCACCAAGAAGAGAAAGGCGGCGCGTTGCGCCGCCTTTCTCTTCATAAGCGATGGCATCAGCTAGGTAAGGTTATGGTTTAATTGTTTCAATTCTTGCGGATAGACCTTGTTGGGCGAGGCGCGATACCTGTACTTCGGCAATGCGGCGATCGCTATAGGCTCCAATCTGTACAACTAAATAACCATTGAGTCTCGATGCAAAAGCATTTGGCACAATTTGACGGACTTGAGCCACACCGCTATTGGAAGAAACAGGCACAACTACACGATACTTGGGAGGATTTTGTGGAGTGAAGCTAGTATTGGAAAGAGGCGCAATCTGAATCGGTTGATTGACAGGTTCACCGCTAGGAGGAGATGCTAATACAGGTGGTAAGTTTGACGAAATTTCTGTATTAGAGGGAATTGGGGAATTGAGTCCCTTAGGAGTGATTCTAACGATTACAGAAGTTACAGGTTCATACCAAAAAGGATTATTAGCTTGGGTTGTGGAATTAAAGTTATTACTGAGACTTGATGAAGCATTTCTGACTAATGCTGGCGGAGTATCGAGGTTCGGCGCAAAGTTCATGGGCTGACTGCTGGCAATCTGTTGTTCGAGTTGTTGATTGATATTGGCGAAGCGATCGCTTTTGATCAAAGGACTACTTGGGGCAGTTATATTCGGTAATGGACTACTCGCAGTAGGCTTTGTCGCAAGACTATTGGCAAATAGATTGGATGGCTGACGCACATTCCCTAATTGCAAATTTCCCTTCACTCTCTTACTGTCTAATTGATTCCCGCTCAGAGCAACCGCATTACGGCTGACATTTTGCACATCAAATGTGCCATTTCCCTGAAAAGTATTGTTGCCATCATCATTCACCTTTCCCAAATCAGGGCTCGCCATATCGGAAATTGTGAGTCCATAATTGCGATTGTTAATGATCGCATTACCCCGCAAAACGGGCTTAGCATTAGCTTGAATTAAAATGCCATTTTGGTTCTGAGTAAAGGTATTTTCGGTAATTTGGGGAGTCGCATCTTGGCGAATACTCATCCCAAAAGTAGTTTGCTGAAAGAGATTGCCACGAATATCTGGACTTGATTCCCCCTCGATCGCTAAGCCACTGGTTCCATTCCGAAAAAATTGATTGGTGGAAATAATGGCGGCTGACTTACCCGTAATTAATGCGCCATCTTGCTGATTATCGATAAAGGTATTATTAGCGATCGCAGGACTAGCATTCTCAATCCATAGCCCATAACCTCTAGAGTTAGGATTTGTTACAGTTACGCCCCGCAGTTCGGCACGATCTGCGAGAGCGATCGCCACATTTTGCGGAAATCCAGAACCAGTTAATAGTGTTCCACCACCGACGATCGCAATCCCTTTTCCCTTCTCAGCTTCATTTCCCCGCAAAGTCACATTTGGGCGTACTCGAATTGGGAACTTCTCACCCGTAGCATTACTATAGGTTCCATAGGCTAGTTGGATAATTTGCCCAGCCTGAGCGCGGCTGATAGCATAGGTAATCGTTTTGAATGGGGCAATATTGCTGCCTTGATCTGGGCGATCGCTACCCGTTTGCGGATTTACATAGATGATATTTTGGGTAGCTTGAGGACTACTCTGCGAACTTGGAGATACTTGGGATTGAGCAATGACTGGTGTGGCGATCGCTAAGCTCGGCGACAGGATCACGATAGGAAGCAAATAAAAACCTTGAAAACTAGAGCCTTGAGATGTCTGACGGATGCTTATTTTCATGTACGGATTGCTTCCCATAAATTTGCTGAAGTTGCTGAACAGGATAGGAGTCGAGGCGACTGAAAATATTAAATCTAGATTAAATTTAAAAGACAAGTCTTAAGAATCATAAACTACCCTAAGTTCAAAATTGTGGCAAGTCTAAAACAAAAAAGAGGGCAAAGCTTAGCTTTGCCCTCTTTTATCTAACCTTTAACACCAATACTTGCCTCGGTCGGGATAATGTAGCGCTGGAGAAACACAAACACAATAAATACGGGCAACATCGAAATGGCGGAACCTGCGGCAATTAAGCGCCAATCCTCAGAAAAGGCACTAGCAAGACTGGCAATCCCCCTTGGCAATGTATAAAGTTCAGCCTTATCAACAATCACCAATGGCCAGAGAAAATCGCCCCACATCGCCACAAAGGTAAAAACTGCAAGGGTCGTCAGGGCAGGACGCGCC
Source organism: Pseudanabaena sp. Chao 1811 (assembly GCF_027942295.1). Classification (NCBI taxonomy): domain Bacteria; kingdom Bacillati; phylum Cyanobacteriota; class Cyanophyceae; order Pseudanabaenales; family Pseudanabaenaceae; genus Pseudanabaena; species Pseudanabaena sp. Chao 1811. The sequence goes on along the minus strand of NZ_CP101416.1, from coordinate 3,366,021 downwards.
GCAGGCAACATCACATGCCACCAAATTCCCATACTAGAGCAACCATCCATTCGTGCGGCTTCTTCCATTTCCTTAGGGACACTTTGAAAAGCTTGACGTAATAGAAATATGCCAAAGGCAGAAATGACATAGGGGAAAATCAAACCAGCATAGGTGTTTTTGAGATTGAGCTGCACGGCAAGAATATATAGAGGAATCATCGTGATTTGAAATGGAATCATCGTCGTGCCAACGATCGCCCAAAAGATGGGATCGCGTCCTTTAAAGTCCAATCTTGCAAGGGGAAAGGCAGCGAGAGAGCAGAATAGTAAATTTAAAATGACGGTGATGCTAGCAACCAAAAAACTATTCCAGAGATAAAGATCGAAACGAGAATTTTTCCAGACCTTGATGAAATTATCTAAGGTGGGTTGTGATGGTAATAGCTGTGGGACAGATTGAAAAATATTTTCGGTGGGGGACTTAAAGGCGGTACTTACTAGCCAGAGTAAAGGAAATACCGTTAAAGTTGCGATCGCAATTAAAACAATAAATTGAGGAATATTATTAAGGATATTTGATGATGATTTTAGCTTTTTATTTTTCATGATTTAGATGCAATGATATTGATGGATTTATTTGTTAATCAATGAGTTGTAAATCCTTAAAAGTATCAAATAAAATCTTCTTGCGAGTAGGAATCATCGGAAAATTTGGATCTTGATTAACAATATTCAGCGCATAAAAATAAACATCATTATCTCGCTCTAAATAGCCAACATACCAGCCAATATTTTTCATCCCATCAACATCTCTACCCCAACCAGTCTTACCTCTGAGCGTGTAATTATCTTGGCGCTCAATTACCATAATGTCCTTAACTGTTTGCATTACCGCAGGCGAGAAGGGCAAATCTTCTTTGTATAGCCTCACTAAAAATTTAATTTGCTCCTCTGGCGAAATTCTCAGTTTACCTTTCAACCAAAAAGAATCAATCTTGTCACCGATATCTTGATTGCCATAGCCAGCAGCTTGGATATACTTACTCATCCTTTCATTACCAGCCCGTCTAGCTAACTCTTGATAAAACCAAACGACCGATCGCGTAAAGGCTGTCCGCATAGTTTGATCTTGATTCCATGCGGTAAATTCATTGTTAACTGCGCCATTCCAAGGAATTATGGTGTTTTCATCAGCGATCGCTTTAGTTTCGAGGGCAACCAGTGAGTTAAATATCTTAAATGTCGATGCAGGAATAAAGCGTTTTTGGCAATGTTGAGAGTTATAGCGAATATAGCGATTGCGCTTTAAGTCATACAAAATAAAACAACCTTCAGATTTCGCTGCTTGGAGGTTTTGAGCCATATTCCGCGAGAACTGGGATTGAAACATGAGATTAGATTTAGGAGCAGTGTTTGGAGACAGGGTTTCTGCGTAAATAGGCTGTGCGATCGCGCAAGTAATACCAACTAAAGCCAGCAAAATTTTAATCATAGATAACTTCATTAACTAATTTCCTTCACCAATAGTTTTAGCTGGATTAATAAATTTAAAAGTCAAAATCGAAATAACAAAAATAATTAGGAATAGAAATACTCCAATCGCTGAGGCATATCCCATTTCTAAACTCGTAAAGCCTTTATCGTATAAATAATAAACTACAGTTTTCGTACTATTAGCAGGCCCCCCTTGAGACATGATATAAACTTCTTCAAAGACCTTCATTGCACCGATTGAAGAAATTACAGCTACGAGAATAATGTAAGGCTTCATTAATGGAATCGTAATATCTAAATGCTTTTGCCAACCGTCAGAACCATCGATCGCCGCCGCTTCATATAAATCTGCGGGTATCGCCTGTAGCCCTGCTAGATAGATGACCATATAGTAACCAACACCACGCCAAATCACCACGGCAATAATCGCAAAAATAGCAGTCTTGGGATCAGTTAACCAAGGGATTTTAATGTCTTGAAATGATAGCGTTGATAGAAAATAATTTAAGATGCCATTTTGGGCATAAACCCATTTCCAAGCTATCCCTGCAACAACAACGGAGACAATTACAGGAAAATAGTAAATAGCGCGAAAGAACTTGATACTGCGTAATTTTTGATTGACTAGGATTGCTAAAGCTAATGGCAAAATTACAAGGCTAGGAACTGCAAATATCAAATAGATTAAGGTATTACTTAAGGTTTTCCAAAAGGTTTGATCATTCCAAAGCGTTAGATAGTTTTTCCAACCAATAAAAGTTGGACTACCGACAAAATCATAATTCGTAAAACTTAAATATATGGCTTGGAATACTGGTAAGAATGATGTCAAAAATAGAAATGCGATCGCTGGTAATAGAAATAAATATGGAGTCCAAGAAAATTTCTTACCTAGTTTTTGTCGTTTTAGTTTTACATTGGTCTGCATAGAAGATCTAAAATATGGAGTGGGATTAGTGTGGTTTGGATAATTTAAAATGGTCAGGCAAATAATATTACTAGACTCAAAAATTGAGAAAAATTATAATCTTTTAATCTACAAAAATCTTACCAATATTAACCATCGTTTGAAGGAGAAAATTCCAATAGCCAAGAATTAAGTCAAATGAAGGATTATCTTGAAAAGATAGATTTGACAACGACCAACTGTGCTGATGAATGCTTGTCTTTAATAAATAAAAGAAAGTCTAGAACTTCGCTTAAGAGAGAATCTGAAGTCTGGTCAATTTCTTGAATTAACGCCTGTCTAACATTTATTTGTGTAGAAGTTTCTGTAATTAACATGGCTTAACCTCAGTTCTAGTCATAAAGTTCCATAAAATAAAGCTAAAATAACTTAGCCGTATAGCGCGATCGCCTTGCAAAGTAGGCGATCGCTAATCTTATAAGGTGGCTTACATTGCATTAATTCGCTTTATTTTTGTTCTAACGAAAATAATCTATTCGGGATAAGTTCTGGTTAGTTATAATTCTATAGCAGTCCTAAATCATTTGTAGATTTTGGGGTTTGTGGAAGCGCAACCATTGCAGATACGCTTCTACAAACCATTGAGGACTGCCATAGACAAGACAATAAGCAAGGAAAATCTACAATCATAACAGTCTGTCAATCACGCTATGAGGTAGTCACAATTAAGCTTAATTAACAGTAGGTTTCAGTCATAGCAAAAGTTTGAGCTGTGATTATCTTAAATATTTAATTTATTTTACCTAATTTACTCTCTTTTTAGTCAAAAATAGGCATAATAAGGTGAATAATTAGTGATGCAAGACTTGATCCTGCACTAACAATTCCTTACCGGAAATGAGTCTTAATTTAACTGCTAAACCACTCTCTTGGCGAGATTAATTATGGAACTTGGCTTATTGATTCTTGCTTATTTTATAGGCTCGATACCGACAGGTTACTTGGTAGGACGAAGTGCAGGGATTGATATTAGAGAGCATGGGTCTGGCTCGACTGGAGCCGCCAATGTCTGGCGCACAATTGGCAAGAATAAAGGCATTTTTGTATTTGCGGTTGATTTGCTCAAAGGATTAACAACCATCTTACTAAGCCAGTCTGCTAGTAAATTCAAACCCATCACAAATGCATTGCTTACTAACAGTTTAGAGATGGATATTCAACTCCAGAATGAATGGATTGTAGTAAGTTCAGCATTATTGGTAATTGTGGGGCATAGTTACTCATGCTGGATTGATTTTAAAGGTGGAAAATCCGTCGCTACAGGCTTGGGAATTCTATTGGCTTTGAATTGGAGCGTAGCATTAGGAGCATTTGGTCTCTGGTTAGGGACAGTCATCATGTGGCGAACGACATCGATCAGTTCTTTGTTGGCAGCGATCGCAGCTCCAAGTCTAATGCTTTTAAGTCAATCACCCTTCGCCTATAAATTGATGGTTTGTGTCGGTAGTCTGCTCATACTTTACCGACATCGCAGCAACCTCGATCGCCTATGGCATGGTCAAGAGCAAAAAATTAGTTTCCTTGAGAGCGATCGCCATGAAAGTATATCCACGCATTGACTTAGATATCTCTATTAAGGATTTAAGTTTAAGCCTAATTTCTTCCTTTACATGGTCTGATCGAGCGAAAATAATTGCTCAGATTCAATCTCATTGGCATACACCGAAAGAGGTCTTGGTCACACTTTGCGTCAGAACTTCTTTCGATCTACTACTTCAAGCTTTATGCTTGCCTGCTGGCTCAGAAGTTATGATGAGTGCTGTGAATATCGTTCATATGGAAGAAATTGTCAAAAAGCATAATTTGATTCCTGTTCCCATAGATATTGACTTAGAGACCCTTGCACCATCCTTAGAACTGTTCGAGTCATCCATTTCTCCGCGCAGTCGATTATTTGTTGTGGCGCATCTATTTGGTGCGATCGCATCACTTGATAGCTATGTAGAGATATGCAAGAGCCATAATATTTTGCTTGTAGAAGACTGCGCTCAAGCTTTTGATGGACTCCATTATCTTGGACATCCTGATGCAGATATTAGTCTTTTTAGTTTTGGTTCGATCAAATCCTGTACAGCTTTAGGTGGTTCGATCACCATAGTCCAAGATCAAGGTTTGGTCCAGAAAATGCGTGATATCGAGCAAAGCTATCCAGTTAAAACTGATTCTTGGTTCTTTAAAAGACTTCTCAAATATCTCTGTCTTAAAGCACTTTCGACTCCTTTAGCCTTTGGAATGCTGATCGCTTGTTTAGATTTGCTAAAAATAGATGCCAATAATTTTATTAGTGCGCTAACTCGTGGGTTTCAGCAAGGAGATATTCAGGCTCAGTTACGATATCGACCTCCCAATGGAATGCTCAAGCTCTTACAACATCGGTTAGAGCATCTTGATGCTTCCCACTATGAACAGCGATCGCAGGTTGCTAGAGACTTTCTTAATTTATTGGAGAATTCGGTTGCAAGTATTGGGAAAGATGCAATGCGACATTCCTATTGGGTAGTTCCTTTGATGATGGAGAATCCAGAGATGTTAATGCGGAAATTAAGGAAAGCAGGATTTGACTCGACTACAGGAACTACCAGCTTAAAGTCACTAGCAAAAGAGGCAGTATTTGCAACTAAGTTAATGAATAGCGTTCTTTACTTACCGATTTATACGTCTGTTCCATCGGAAGAATTAACTCGCCTTGCACAATTAATTAATCTGAATAAGTAGCTTGGCATAATTAAAAACCAGAACTAAAAAGCTGTAGCGCACGCGCCGCGTGCACTACAGCTTTTTGGGCTTTATATTTAATTGCACCCAACTACTTTAATGAAAATGGGTCTAAATAAGACCAAGTAGGTCATCAAAAGAAACCTGTAAATCCTGATCTTGGGATTGATCAGCTAAGCGGGGATGGGTGCTGAAACGTCCATTTCTTGTCGATCAAAAGACACAAATACGGCGATCACGCTTTAACCGTCTAGTGCCTTATCCTCAGTAGGAACACTTTTTTGGATTAACAAATCCAAGTAATGCTTAACACTTTGTAATATTTTTGTAATAGCATAGACATATCTACACAAGTTACAAAATCTATGTTGGAACCTTCGCTTACCGTGACAACCCCAGATTCTTCGATCGCAGAAACCACAGAAACCAAAGAATTGAGGGTTCCAGCCTTTTCAAATCATGCTCAGCATAATGACTATCTAGCAGATTGCCTCAGTGATGATGTACTAGCACCCACTGATAGCTTTGTTCGTCGTCACATTGGCGCAACATCCACAGAAATTCAGCAGATGCTCATAGCGATCGGTTGTGACTCTCTCGATGAAATGATTGATAAGACCGTGCCTACGGCGATCAGAATCAAGCAGCCATTGCAATTAGGGGAAGCGCGCGGGGAATATGAACTATTACAAGAATTGAAGGCGATCGCCTCGAAAAACCAAGTTTGGCGATCGTATATCGGTACGGGCTATTACAACTGCATCACACCACCGATTATTCAACGCAATATTTTGGAAAATCCGGGGTGGTATACGCAATATACTCCTTATCAAGCCGAGATTGCTCAAGGTCGCTTGGAAGCTTTGCTCAATTTCCAAACCATGATTATTGATTTAACAGGCTTAGAGATTGCCAATGCTTCACTTTTAGATGAAGGAACAGCGGCGGCAGAAGCGATGACGATGGCGGCAGGGATTGCTAAGAACAAGGGAAATAAGTTCTTTGTATCCAGTGATTGTCATCCCCAAACGATCGCTGTCGTCAAAACTCGTGCGATTCCCTTGGGAATTGAAGTAGTGATTGCTAAGCATGACAAATTGGAATTTGATAAGAATTATTTTGGTGCATTGCTGCAATATCCTGCTAGCGATGGCGCAATTTATGACTACACCGATGTGATTGCTCAGATTCATACTCAAGGCGGTTTAGCGATTATTGCTGCTGATTTATTAGCGCTTACATTGATTAAATCTCCTGCTGAGTTGGGAGCAGATATTGCGATCGGTAGCGCCCAGAGATTTGGCGTTCCCTTTGGTTATGGTGGTCCTCACGCTGCTTATATGGCAACTAAGGAAGCCTACAAGCGACAAATGCCCGGACGCTTAGTGGGAGTTTCCAAGGATGTGCATGGTCGTCCTGCACTGCGTTTAGCATTGCAAACCCGCGAGCAACATATCCGTCGCGATAAGGCAACCAGTAACATTTGTACGGCGCAAGTATTGCTGGCGATCATGGCGAGTATGTATGCGGTTTATCACGGTGCAGAGGGATTAAAACGGATTGCTCAGCGAGTTAATCTTTTAACTGCAAGTCTTGCCCAAGCGATCGCCGATCTTGGTCATACAGTTACGCATCAAGCTTTCTTCGATACGATTCGCATTGAGCCAAAGGGCATTTCTAGCGACGAGATTAAAGCTAGAGCCGCCGCTAAACAAATTAATTTACGGTATTTAGCAGATAATGCGATCGCCATCAGTCTCGATGAAACCGTCTCTAAACAGGATTTGCTTGATCTGATTTCTATATTCTCTGAAGATCAATTACGAATTACGAATTACGAATTACGAGCTTCTGATTCTCAATTCGTAATTCCCAATTCCCTAATTCGTAATTCTCCCTATCTCACCCATCCTACATTCAATTCCTATCATTCTGAATCAGAACTACTACGCTATATTTATCGTCTCCAATCGAAAGATTTATCGCTGACTACATCGATGATTCCCCTTGGTTCCTGTACGATGAAGCTCAATGCCACTTCTGAGATGCTTCCTGTGACATGGGCAGAATTTGGCAATATTCATCCCTTTGTGCCATTGGAGCAAACCCAAGGCTATCAGATTCTGTTTCAACAATTGGAAGCTTGGCTTGCGGAAATCACAGGCTTTGCGGGTGTATCTTTGCAACCGAACGCAGGGTCTCAGGGGGAATATGCAGGGTTACTCACAATTCGAGCCTACCATCAACATCGCGGACAAACCAATCGCCATATTTGCTTAATTCCCACCTCGGCACATGGTACTAATCCTGCAAGTGCAGTTATGGCAGGGATGAAGGTGGTAACCGTAAATTGCGATCGCGAAGGAAATATTGATGTTGCTGACCTCAAAGCAAAGGCGGAGAGGTATCAGCATGAACTCGCGGCTCTGATGGTGACTTATCCTTCTACTCATGGTGTATTTGAGGAATCAATTAAGGATATTTGCGATATCGTTCACTATTACGGTGGACAGGTATATATGGATGGCGCGAATATGAATGCTCAAGTCGGTCTCTGTCGTCCAGGAGATATCGGTGCGGATGTCTGCCATTTGAATCTGCACAAGACTTTCTGCATTCCTCATGGTGGTGGTGGTCCGGGGATGGGCCCCATTTGTGTGGCTTCGCAGTTAGTTCCATTTTTACCAAAGCATCCTTTGGCAGAAGTTGCAGAACCAAATGCAATCTCGGCAGCACCTTGGGGTAGTGCGAGTATTCTCACGATCTCATGGGTATATATTGCTTTGATGGGCGCGAAAGGATTGAAACTGGCGACCGAAGTGGCGATTCTCAATGCCAACTATATGGCTCAACGCCTTGCGCCCCACTATCCGATTCTCTATACAGGCAAAAATGGCTTAGTTGCCCATGAATGTATTATTGACCTCCATGATTGTAAGAATATTGCAGGAATCGAGGTGGATGATATTGCTAAGCGTTTGATGGACTATGGTTTCCATGCGCCGACGGTTTCTTGGCCAGTGGCAGGAACGATGATGATCGAACCTACGGAAAGTGAATCCAAAGCGGAACTCGATCGCTTCTGTGATGCGATGATTGCAATTAAGCAAGAGGTAAATGCGATCGCCTCTGGTGATCTCGACAGGCTGGACAATCCGCTTAAAAATGCACCACACACTGCCGAAAGTTTGCTTGCCGATGACTGGGATCATGCCTATAGTCGCCATCAAGCCGCCTATCCTGCCCCTTGGCTGAAGGAGCATAAATTCTGGGTAAGCGTGGGACGCATTGATAATGCTTTTGGCGATCGCAATTTTGTTTGCTCTTGCCTACCCATAGAAGCCTACGAAGCTTAGATATAAAATAAAGTTCTGCCAAAGGCAGGACTTTATTTTTAAAGGAAACCTATGCGAATCTTGTTGGTGGATGATGAGGAAGAATTGGCGGAACCTTTGCAGAGGGTTTTGACCAATCAGGGCTATGTGGTGGATAGTGCCAATAGTGGTGATCGCGGTTGGGAGTTGGCACAGGTTGGCGAATACGATCTGCTGATTTTGGACTGGATGATGCCAGAAAAATCAGGTATTGAGATATGTAGAGATTTGCGCCAAAAAGGAGATAGCACCCCAGTTCTGATGCTTACCGCCAAAGATACCCTCGACGATCGCGTGACGGGTTTAGATAGCGGAGCTGATGACTATTTGGTCAAACCCTTTGAATTGCGAGAATTATTAGCTAGAGTCAGAGCTTTGTTGCGCCGCGTCCCAACTGCGATCGCTACAACCAGTGAAACTGCTCGGTTGAGCTATGGGGATTTAGAACTCGATCGCGAAAATCAATTAGTCTATCGAGATCAGGTGGCGATCGCTTTAACCGAAAGAGAATATCAACTTTTAGAATATTTCCTGCTCCATCCCAATCAGTTGCTAAGTCATGAGCAGATTTCGCAATATATATGGAAAGAAGGTGAAGATTTGCCCACTAGTAATGCCCTCGCCGCCCAAATAAAGTTACTACGTCGCAAAATTGATCGCGATCGGCAAATCTCTCTGATTAATACGGTATATGGTAAGGGCTATCGTTTTGGTTAAGTGATGATTGTGTTTAGCGATACAGATGAAACTAAATACAATCATTTAAGTCTTTGCAAAGCAAAGACTTAAAATCTGAAAATTGCGTACATGTGTAAAAATGGTGTCGTGAGGGCATCAATGGAGTGAAAATTTGTGGGACAGGCTCAACTACCACCGCAGGAACCAGCCAACTCTACACTCGCCAGAAACCTTGGGCGCGTAGGTGTTGGACTAGCGATCTCATTAACGGCAAGCAGCTTAGGAGCTTTTTGGTATGGACGCTATTTTCTGAATGAGCGGCTATCACCTTTGTTAGAGGTGGAGTTAACCAAAGCCCTCAAACGCCCTTTACAGCTTGGCAAAGTCGAGCGAGTGGGCATGTCTAGCATCAGGTTTGGTAAGTCGATAGTGCCGCCAACCGATAAGGAGTCCAATTTTCTAGCCGTTGAAGCCATTGAAGTTAAGGTTGATCCTTGGACTTATCTCACCCGTCGCCAAATTGGATTAGATGCGATCGTTGAACAGCCACAGGTATTTCTGAAGCAGGACGTTACAGGTTTCCTGCAATTACCAAAAATCACACCACCCGAACGCCCCACCCAAGAGGGCTTTATCGATTTACGGACAATTACCTTCACCGATGCCCAGATCACGATCCAGTCGATCGCTAAGGGTGAATTGATTTCCCTAAGTCAAGTCCAGATCGATAGCAATTGGAAAATCGTCGATCTCAATAATCAAAGTGTACAAATGAACGGTAAAGGACATGTGACTTTACCAAATCTTGCCGCGATCGCTACGCCACCAAATCCTGAGCAATTAAAAAAGGCGATCGAAACTGCTAACACAGAAAAAGATGGCAGCAGAGGGAGTGTCTCTTTTGGTGTTGATTGGGACTTGACCAAAGGACAAGGTACAGTCGATATCCAATCTCCGAATCTACAAGTCGCCGCAGTCCAAGGATTTGCCGTAAATTCACCCATTGAAATTCAGCAAGGTTTACTTGATTTTGAAGCAAAAGTTGCCATACTTGCAGGCAAAGAGTCTCCTAACATATCCCTAACAGCCCAGCTCAGTGAAGGTGCAATTAAAGTTCCACAATTAGCCAAGTCAATTACCGAAATTGGTGGCAAAGTTAGCTTTGATGGCGCAACGGCTACTTTAACGGAGTTTTATGCTCAATATGGGTTACTAAAGGGAATCGTTACTGGCACGTTTAATCAACAAAAGGGCTTTAATCTCGATTTTTCCACGGCAGCGCTCGATTTAGCTAAAGGCATCGAGAGCTTCGGAGTCAAAACTCCTGTAGCGATCGCAGGGGAGATTAAGGTTGGTGGGAAGCTGACAGGAACTCTCCAAAAGCCTTCCCTGAGCTTAAATATCACTACACCTAAGAATGTTAGCTTTGATCGCATAAAAGTTGATCGCTTTCTTGCCACGATTGAACTGAAGGATATAAATACAGTACTGATCAAGAAAGTTCAAGCAGCTTCCACAGGCGCAACCTTGACAGGCGAAGGACAAATTAAACTGCCACAAAAAGATAAACCTGCGGAAATTTTATTTAATTCTAGTTTGGTGGGTGTTGCCGAAGAATTTACGAATCTCTATGGGGCAAAGCTGCCAGTAACAATCGGACAAGTAACCAGTTCTCTACAAATTACTGGCAATCTCAATAATCCTCAAGTTCTCGCCCAGATTGAAGCTCCCAATGCGACCTATCCCGCCCGTGGCGAGGTATTTGTCGATGATGGCTTAGCGACGATTCGTAATGCCAGAGTTCGGTTTCCCATTGGTGAGGTAGGACTAGCAGGTACTTATAACATCGCCAGTGGCGCATGGAAAACACAGCTAAATAGTAATGGCATTCCCCTAGCCGCTTTCATCCCCAATCAAAAAGGGATTCTCCAAGGCTTAATTAATCTACGAAGCGATCGCGGTAGTTTTTCCTTGGCTGATATCATTGGCGATGCCTCGATCCAGCTACCACAGGGACTCACTGAACTTCCCGATGCGATCGCTGCTAATCTCACATGGGATGGCAAAAATCTGCTAATCCCTTCCCTGCAAGTTGGCAATTATTTAACCGCAAATGGCAAGATCGATCTTGCTTTCCCCAATAATTCGCCCAATCAACTACCCACGGGGATTGCAGGAATTAATCTTGACATGATTTCGCGCAATGTCAGTATTAGTCGCCTAGCCTCTCTCTCTAGTGCCATATCTCCACAGGCATCGGGACTGTTGAACTTTCGTGGCAATCTATCGGGGGCGATCGATCAGCTAAAAATTGCTGGTTCCCTGCAACTAGATGATGTTAATCTGGCTTCTCTTGGTTCAGGATTAGCCAAACAAGGATTAGTAGCACCGTCTAGAGGATCTCTCAATTTTAATGGTTCCGTTAATGGCTATTTGTCCGATCCTCGACTAGTTGGCAATTTACGCATAGCGGCTCTAAAGGTCAATCAAGTAGAACTTGATAGCCTCAACTTTAATGGTGTTCTCGATGGAATTAGTCAGGTTCCCCAAGCTACTGGCGATCTCCTCTTAGCAGGTTTGAGAGTGGATAAACTTGCCTTCGATCCGCGTTTAGAAGGCAAAGTGAACTTTAATGCGAATCAAGGCGTAAATGTTGATCTGCGTGGCAATCGCGATCGCATTGCCGCAAGACTCGATTCCTCTTTTCGACCCATTGACTTCACTGTGAATTTGGGTGAAGCCACAGCCCGTGGTAGACGTTTAGAGAACAATCCCAATCGCTTACAAGTAGCCGTTGCCAATTTGCCCCTCCCCCTCATTGCCTCCTTTACGGGACAAAATGATCTTAGTGGCAAGATTTCCAGCAATCTCACCGTAGATTTTAGTAATAATCCCAGTGCCAGTGGCGAAGTTATAGTGGAACGTCCCAGATTCGGGCGTTTTATCGCAGAACGAGCCGTAGCCAAAGTAGCCTATGCCGATGGGGTGTTTGCGGTGCGTGACGGCAATTTGAGTGTACGTCAAGGTGAATCCACTAATGAATACAAGTTCAGCTTGACCTACAATCCCGCTCTTGATGATCCGCTTGCTGGGGTTGTCGAAATTGCCCAAGGGAGAATGCAGGATGTATTTGCGACTCTGCAATGGGCAAACGTCGTTGATGCCACTCAGATATTTAGTTTAACGAAGACCAGAGCCGCAGATTTACAACCTCTAGAAGCCATTAAACTATTAGGTGAACCTCTCTACAAGCAGTTACAATATCTCACCCAAATTGAACTTCGCCAAGAACAGCAGGAAACTGCCAACTCATCTCGCAACTTCAATTTACCGCCCCTAACCGATTTTCGTGGTGATATCAAAGGCAAAGTTACCTTTGGCTTTAATAAACGCCGAGGCATTCGCTTAGGCTTTGACCTCGTTGGCAAAAAATTTGAATATGGGAAGTTTGCCATTGATGATGTCAAAGTGGTGGGACGTTATTTTAATGGTGTGTTTTCGATCGCCAATGCCAACTTCCAGTCCGACAAGAGCTATGGCAAAATCACCAAAGCTCGGCTCAGACTTGCTCCTGCCTCTAATCCCTTACTGCGTGTCCGTGAGCAAAGTGGCGAAATTGAGCTGAAGGATTTCCCCATTGAGTCTCTGCGTCCATTGCCATTCTTTAGTGCTATTCCCGTTGATTTGACAGGTAAAATCAACGGCAATCTCTCCATTACGGGAACAAATCTTTTTGATACTAAAGTTGTTGGCAAACTAAGTTTGACCGATGGTACGGTTAATCGCCAACCGATTGAATTTATTGCCGTTCAATTTAACTATGACAAATTAAATGTCAACTTCAACGCAAATATGAAGACTTCAGGCAAAGAGGCCGTCGTCGCTTCGGGTAATGTTGGTGTTTTTGGTAACTTCAATGTGAAATTGAATGTCAAGAATGAAGGAATTGCCTTTATCAATATCTTTAATCAACCTGTACGATGGGTTGATGGTCAGGGCAATATTAACATCACGGCAAGTGGAACCTTTAAAGATCCCAAGATTGCAGGAAAAATCACCGTCGATAATGCCAAAGTCAAAATTGCAGGCTTACCGGGGGACTTTACGGAAGTGCAAGGGGACATTGCTTTTACTAGCGATCGCCTAATTAGCAACATCACCAGCAACTTTAGTGAAGGGAAATTAGCGTTAAAGGGAATTCTGCCCATTAGCAACCCCAATCTCCTCAAACCCGATACTCCTGAATATCAACAAGCCCTAACGATTAATGCCGATAAGTTGAAATTAAATATTCGTGACATTAGCTCCGATAACTTCAATAGTCGGGTGATCATCCTTGGCTCACTACTAACACCGAAAATCACGGGCGAAGTGCTGCTAGGTGATGGCAGAGTAGTTATTGGCAATGATGCCGACCCCAATAGTGCCGCTAATGCTAGTGCGAACAGTGATGTGCCTGATGTCGCCTTTGAGCGCCTTGCGGTTAAATTACAAAATATGCAGGTAACGCGCTTCCCTATCTTTAACTTCCTTGGTGAAGGCACTCTGATTGTCAATGGAACCCTACAAAGACCAGAACCAGAGGGCAGAGTTAAAATCACCCGTGGTCAGTTCAACGCGATTTCGGCAAGATTCCGTCTCGATCGCTCCTACGAAAACTTTGTAGACTTTAAACCCGCGCAAGGTCTAAACCCTAGCCTCAATGTCCGAGTTTCGGGAGCTGTAGCCGAGGTCACACGTGTCCCGATCAACTCTAATCGTCCCAATGATTTGTTTAGTCCTAACGAAGTCCCTGTTAGCAATTTGGGCGCACAGCGCACCCTACAAGTCCAAGCCAGTGTGACGGGTACTGCCCTCGCACCCGATATTCGCCTATCTAGTAGTCCACCTCGTAGTCAAGCGGAAATTATTGCGCTCATTGGTGGTGGCGTATTACAAAAACAAGGAGCTTCCGATCCTGCTGCGGCCCTTGCTAACTTTGCAGGTAGTACCGTATTAAACTTTTTACAAGATGCGATCGGTGATGCACTCAATCTTGCTGAGTTTAACCTTAGTCCTGTCACGACCAATACCTCAGGTAGTAGTAGAACAGGAACACTTGGTCTATCGGCTGAAGCTGTCATCAATGTCAGTAATAGTTTTTCAGTGGCTCTACAACGGATTATCAACGATTCCACTCAACCAACTAATTTCTCGGTTCGTTATCGTGTTGATCCAAACATTTTGTTGCGCGGTAACTACGGATCTGACGGAAATAAAGGGATTTCCATTGAATACGAGAATCGGTTTTAAATGGGACAAGTTTCACAAGGCGGCGCTAAGCGCCGCTTTTTTGTTTTTGTGGCGACAGCGAGATTACTGTTAGACTAGTAAATGCGCGAAATTGTGTAACCCGTCAACTTTGCGTCACAAACTTAACTTTTGAAAGATTTTCGGATAATTACCACTATGTTCTGGGCGGATAAATTTGCAGCAGATGCAAGCGGCGATCGCATTATTGTTAACGATTCTAAAACCCCCTCTGGGCGCGTTCATGTCGGCTCATTGCGCGGGGTTGTGATTCACGATGCCATCTATCGCGCCCTTAAACACGCAGGCAAACCCGTCACCTTTACCTATGGTGTTGATGACTATGACGCTCTCGACACCGTACCCCATTATTTAGACAAAGAGAAATTTTCGCCCTATCTTGGCTATCCCCTTTGTAATGTTCCTTCACCTGAAGCGACAGCGACTGACTATGCCAAGTACTTCATGGGCGAATTTTTGGAAGTATTTGAGCATTTAGGCGTGCGTCCTGAAATCTATTACCTGCGCGATCTCTATCGTTCGGGCAAAATGAATCCCTACATCGATCTCTTCTTAAATAATGCTCATCTCGTCCGTGAAGCCTACAAAGAAGTCAGCAAAGCTGATCGCCCCTCAAATTGGTATCCCTTCCAGACCATTTGCGAAAACTGCGGCAAGATCGCGACTACTGTTGTCACTGACTACCAAGATGGCAAAGTATTTTATACCTGTCAGCCCAACGCTATGGAATATGTCAAGGGTTGCGGTCATACAGGCTGGGTATCACCTTTTGATGGCAATGGTAAGCTACCTTGGAAAGTAGAATGGGTTGCCAAATGGGAAGTCGTCGGCGTATCGATCGAACTCGCTGGTAAGGATCACTCCCAAAAGGGTGGCTCCCGTGATGTGGCTAACTCCATCTGTCGCAAAGTCCTCAAGAAGAATCCTCCCACCCATGCTCCCTATGAGTTTATCTTGGTAAATGGAACGAAGATGAGTTCTTCTAAGGGAGTTGGTTCTAGTGCCAAGGAAATTGCGGATTTATTACCCCCTGAACTATTGCGATTCCTGATGTTGCGGACACAGCCTCGCAGTGTGATTAACTTCATGCCCAACTATGAAACCGTCACCCGCCTCTTCCGTGACTATGATACTTTGATTGGCAAATATCAAGATGATGCACCAAAAGATGAAAAGGCTCAAGAAGAACTAGTTCCCCTCGTCTATTCACAGTTGAATACAGAGGAACAAGTGGAAGGTTATCAAGCCTTTGACTTTAGTACTTTAATTTCTTTGCTGCAAATTCCTCACCTCGATCTCGAAGCCGAAATTGCTGCGAGAAGTGCCAATCCCCTTAGCGATCGCGATTGGGCAGTGGTACGCGATCGCATCCGTGTGGGCAAAAAGTGGCTGCAAGACTATGCTGATGAAGAAGAGAAGCTAGTTTTGTATCTTGATTCTATTCCTGAAAAAGCCAAAACCCTTACTGCTGAGCAAATCACGTATCTTGAGGCACTGGCAGCTAACCTCGCAGGTGATGTTAATTGGGATGGGGAAGAACTCCAAACTTTACTATTCAGTACTTCTAAGCAAGTTGAAGTTTCTCAAAAGAGTGCATTTGCGGCGGTTTACTACACTTTCTTAAATAAGGAGCGAGGACCAAAAGCAGGTAGTTTACTTTCTTATTTAGAAAAAGATTTTGTGATTCAACGCATTAAAGATGTGATCGCACTAAATCTTGTGGCTAACTAACATAAAAAGGCGGCGCAATGCGCCGCCTTTTTTGCTAAATCAGAGTTTGACTAAACTGGTTGGAAATAGAAAGCAAAGCCTAGAATTGCGTAAGTTGCTACGAGTAGAGAACCTTCTAGCCAATTAGATCGCCCATCAGAGCTAATTGAGTTGGCAATCAAAACTGCTACTGCTACCGCTACTAATTCAAAGGGATTGAAGTTTAAATCCATGGGCTTACCAAGGAACCAACCGACAATTACGAGCGCAGGTGCGACAAAGAGGGCAATTTGCATACTGGAACCAACAGCGACTGATACTGATAGTTCCATTTTGTTCTTCATTGCTACGGTAATTGCCGTTGTATGTTCCGCCGCATTACCAATAATTGGCAAGAGGATTACCCCAGTAAATAGTTCCGTTAAACCTAGTTGAGCAGTTGCTTCTTCTAAAGTGCCTACTAACAGTTCCGATTCAAAGGCAACTAATAGCGTTACTCCAAACAGAACAGCAATCCATAGTGGTAGATTCACTTTTTGAGGATGACCTTCTTCTGCCTCAGCGTCATCAGCTTCCGATTTACCAACATCATAGAGATAGGCATGGGTCTTCATCGAAAATAGAAGTGTGAGACAATAGACAATGATCAGCACGATCGCTACAGACAGAGATAATTTTTGCAAAATCTCTTCGCTAATTCCCACAGTTGTAAAATTTGCTGCTGTGGGCAATAAAATTGCAATTACCGCTAAATTCATTACTGAAGCATTTAATCTTGCCATAGTTGGCTGAAATTCTTGCTCTTTGTAGCGCAGTCCACCCAAAAACATGGATAATCCCATGACTAGCAAGAGGTTTCCAATTATCGAACCTGTGATGCTTGCTTTTACCACGCTGGTAAATCCTGCATTTAACGCCACGATCGCAATAATTAGCTCGGTTGCATTACCAAAAGTAGCATTCATTAATCCGCCCCACGAGGGACCAAGTACTACCGCAATCTCCTCAGTTGCCGTACTCAGCCAACCTGCTAGGGGCAAAATGGCGATCGCTGAAGTGACAAATATAAGCGTAGAATCCCATCCGAGAAAATGACCAATGATTGAAATCGGGACAAACACAAGTAAACCAAAGGAGAAGATGTTCTTAAACATAACCAGCCATTGTAGTGTCAAGGGTAAATGTACCAACGTAATGATATAGCAGTTTTCATTTTGCCGTAGGTAAAATGAAAACTCATAACCCTTGATATCGCTACCGTCAAGTGTATTAAGACGTAAAAGCCAAAAGAGAGGGACGGCGCTTCGCGCCGTCCCTCTCTTTTTAGGTTTTGATTTTGTCCTAATACAAGCGACGGTGGCTATATGACTAATTTTGGCGTTTTAAAATCAGGATTTGCTGATTTTAAAATCACTAAGCAGCATCGCAAGTTTGCGTATTACACTTTAAAATGTTGGTTTATCGCGACTTACAAGAAATCCTTATGACTGAACTTACCGCCGAACAACATCGTGTCAAGATGCAACGCCGACAAGAGGTACAGCATCAGAGGATTGCTGAGCGCAAACTCGAAAAGGGGCTGATCATCGTCAATACAGGTGACGGTAAGGGAAAAACGACTGCGGCTTTAGGAATGGTGTTGCGATCGCTTGGTCATGGTTACAAAGTGGCGATCGTCCAGTTTATTAAAGGGGCATGGGAGCCTGCGGAAAAGAAGGTTTTTGAAATGTGGCAAGATCAACTGGTTTTTAAGGCTCTGGGTGAGGGTTTTACTTGGGAAACTCAAGACCGCGATCGCGATATTGCCAAAACCAAGGAAGCATGGGAAGTGGGACTTGGCTATATCAAAAATCCTGAATATAAGTTAGTTTTGCTGGATGAAGTAAATATTGCGCTCAAATTGGGCTATCTCGACGTGGAAACAGTGATTGCTGGGCTAAAGGAGAAACCTGCGGATTCCCATGTAATTCTGACTGGTCGTGGCGCGCCTACGAAACTGATCGAAGTTGCAGATTTGGTCACAAGAATGGAACTAGTCAAGCATCCCTTTAGAGAGCAAGGTGTCAAGGCTCAAGCAGGAATCGAATTTTAGAAATAATGCAAAGCATTATTTCTAAAAAAATTTCATGTCGCTAAAGTAGTGAGAAATATGTCAAAAATTGGTGTTGGTATTATTGGCACGGGGTTTGGACAGATTATCCATATTCCTGCTCTGCAAATTCATCCAGATACAGAAGTTGTCGCGGTCTACCATCGCGATCGCATCAAAGCACAGCAAATTGCGGATAAGTTTGGAATTCCCCATGCTTGCGATCGCCTAGAAGATTTACTTGTGCTTCAGTCAGTCCAAGCCGTAACCATCTCTACGCCGCCAAGCTTTCACTATGAACAGGCAAAAATGGCGATCGAAGCAGGCAAGCATATTTTGCTAGAAAAACCTGTAACGATGAACTTTCAAGAAGCGATCGCCTTATATCGTCTTGCTCAAGAGAAACAAGTAATTACAGCAACAGATTTTGAGTTTCGTTGTGTACCGCAATGGAAATACTTTAAACATTTGCTAGATCACAATCATGTGGGCAAAAAGCGGATGATTACCATTGATTGGCTAGTGCAGGGGCGTGCCGATCCTAAGCGCGTGTGGAATTGGTATAGTCAAAAGGCTTATGGTGGAGGCGCATTGGGTGCGATCGGTTCCCATGCCTTTGACTATGTGCGCTGGTTATTTGGCGATATAAAAAGTCTATCTGGACAACTCAGTACAGGTATTACTGAACGTCCCGATGCTGATGGGATTCTGCGCCCCGTGGATGCCGATGATACCTGCAATATTCTCTTGGAACTTGCTGATGGCACACCTTGCAATATTTCTCTCAGCACCGTCACCTATCGCGGTCGTGGACATTGGCTGACGGTTTATGGCGAAAATGGAACCCTAGTTTTAGGAAGTTCTAATCAAGCGGATTATGTGCATGGTTTCAGCTTGCGCCAAGGCAAACTCGATCGCTCAGAAATGGAAATTGTACCGATACCACCCGAATACGACTTAACGAAAAACTATACCGATGGTAGGCTTGCGCCTGTGCTTGCCATATGCGATCGCTGGGTCAAGGCAATTCAAATTGGACAGCCAATGACACCAAGCCTGTATGAGGGTGCATGGTCACAGTTACTCATGGATTTAACCCAAGAGTCTCATCAGCAAAAAAAATGGATTGATGTTCCAGAAAAGATTTAATTGCTCTGCCTCGCTTTGCGAGGCAGAGCAATTAAATCTTTATGATAGTTGCTGAAAGGGAAGTAAGAGAATGCTGAGCAATAAGGAAACCTCATTAATGAAATAATCTCGTTGATCGATTTTGAGAAGGCGATTGCGCAATTCTAAAAACTTCCAATCTGTCCCCGTTGTTACACAACCATATACAGGGCGATCACCTAAACCTGATTTCGCATTTAACATCTGCGCCGCGATCATTTCTGCGGCACATTGCCCCAATCCTGACTTGATATTTTCATTTTTTGCTTCCACTAACATCAAAACAGGCGATCGCACTTCATAGGAATCTTTAATTGCACTAAGAATATAATCACAGTAACCAGTTAAACCTTGAGAAGCATCAATATTAAATTCTGTTCCAGAGAAAAACCCAATTTCATAATGGAGTTGGCGACGTACTTCTAATAGCACAGGAGCTATCACTAATTCGGAGCGGGCTTTCTCGGTATTGATTGCAGTTGCTAGGGCGAGATTCTCATCCAGTGATGTTAGTAAATAATCACTAGCGATCGTAGGCTTAATATTGTCAAAAAGGCTTTTGGGTTCTGCGACAACTAGCCCAAAAGTCTCACGAACACGGGATAGATTGAAGTCACTATAAGCCATTTTAATTTTCTCCACATAAAAAAGGCGGCGCATCGCGCCGCCTTTTTTGTTTAAGTCAAGGCGGATGCACCACCGACAACTTCAAGAATTTCTTGAGTAATTGCGGCTTGACGAGCTTTGTTGTACTGCAAGGTGAGGGACTTGATTAAGTCAACGGCGTTATCACTTGCATTATTCATTGCGGTCATCCGTGCCGCAAGTTCGCTAGCTACGGATTCTTGTAATGCACGGAGGATTTGGTTACTGAGGTAGAGAGGTAATAAAGCATCGAGGATTTGCTCAGGATTTTGCTCAAAAAGTAATTCTTTGGGCAATTCCTTAACAGTAATTTCGCGCTTTTCACGCTCGACTTGGAACTTACCACCGCGGGTGATCAGACGGAAAATTTCATCGTCATGGGGTTCTAGACCTTGAGGCTCAAGAGGCAATAGGGTTTGGACTACTGGACGAGAGCTAATTAAAGATACGAAGCGGGTGTAGATCAACTCAACACGATCAATTACACCAGCCAAAAATGCTGAGGTAATTTCATCTTCGATCGCATTGGCTTCAGCAGCATTAGGAATTTGGTTTAAGTTGGTAAACTTTGCGGCGATAGGTTGATCGCGACGGGCAAAGTATTGGGCAGCCTTACGACCGACTAAGATAAAGGTGTAATTAATACCTTGTTCTTTTAATTCCTTAGCGCGAGCTTCGGCACGACGAATAATCGTTGAGTTATAGCCACCACAAAGACCGCGATCGCCTGAAATTACCAGTAGACCAACGGTTTTTACAGGACGCTTATCGAGTAGGGGCAGACTGACATCCTCGAAAGCGATGCGCTGCTGGAGACGGTATAGAACTTGAGCTAAGCGATCGGCAAAGGGACGGGTTGCTAAAACTTGCTGCTGAGCGCGTCTGACCTTTGCGGCGGCGACAAGACGCATTGCTTCAGTGATCTTGCGAGTATTCTTAACAGTGCCGATGCGATCGCGGATGGATTTGAGGTTAGCCATGAAACTAAATTGCTACTTGCTATGGGAATACTATGGAAAATTTGGGATATTACAAAAGACACTAAAGTATCTTGATTATCTTAATAAAAAATTGCACCTTCAAACTGCAAACTGTTGTATATCCTTGAAATTGATTCCTGTGACATTTAGATGCACGTTAGTGTATCTAAATGTCACAAATCCACAAATAATCTTTTAACACCTTGATATGGTCGCTTCTTCGCCTTTTTTTACAATAAATAACCAAATATCTAATCCTGCTGATTTATCAGACGATTTACTCGAAATTGCGGGACGTAAATTCAAATCGCGTTTAATGACTGGCTCAGGTAAATATGCCAACTTTGAGATCATGCGTCAGGCGATCGCTTCTAGTGGTTGCGAGATCGTCACCGTGGCAGTACGACGTGTCCAGACCAATGCGGCGGGGCATGAAGGTCTAGCAGAAGCGATCGACTGGAGCAAATATTGGCTACTGCCCAATACCGCAGGCTGTCAAACTGCTGAGGAAGCTGTGCGGGTCGCCAGACTGGGGCGTGAGATGGCAAAGATTTTGGGACAAGAAGATAATAATTTCGTCAAGCTCGAAGTTATTCCTGATCTGAAATATTTACTGCCCGATCCCCTCGGCACTTGTAAAGCTGCTGAACAATTAGTGAAAGAAGGCTTTGCAGTACTACCTTATATTAATGCTGACCCCAGATTGGCGAAAACCCTTGAAGAAATCGGTTGTGTAACAGTGATGCCCCTTGGTTCACCCATTGGTTCAGGTCAAGGGATTAACAATGCCGCAAATATCAGGATCATTATCGAAGAGGCGAAAGTGCCTGTAGTTGTCGATGCGGGAATCGGTGTACCTAGTGAAGCGGCAGCGGCAATGGAACTAGGTGCAGATGCCTTGTTGATCAATACCGCGATCGCCTGTGCAAATAATCCTGTGGCGATGGGTAGAGCGATGGGGATGGCTTGTGAAGCGGGACGTACTGCCTATCTATCAGGTCGAATTCCTATCAAGTCCTATGCCAGTGCCAGTTCGCCATTAACAGGTCTTGTAAATTAAACCAAAACTCAATCTAGGAAAAGACGGCGCTTTGCGCCGCTCTTTCTAACAAGGCTGAAGCGGCTTCAGCACTTAGCGATCGCGCAAAATAATAGCCCTGTGCAAAATCACAATCCCATGCTTGCAGTTGAGATATTTGTTCTCGCAGCTCTATACCTTCGGCAATAACTTTAATATTCATGGCATGGGCAAGGGCAATGATAGCTTTCACAATTTCGATATTGCGATCGCCTGAATGGATTTGACTAATAAAAGAGCGATCGATCTTAATGATGTTCACAGGAAATCTTTGAAGATAACTCAGGGATGAAAAGCCCGTGCCGAAATCATCAAGGCTCAATTGAATATGGCGTGCGCGTAACTGCTGAAAGACTTTAACCGCAATTTCTGTATTCTCAATGAGAATAGTTTCCGTAATTTCCAAATTTAAACAGGTGGGGGAAATCCCTGTTGTTTGTAAGATCTCATCAATTGTAGAAATGATTTGGGGATCTTTTAACTGCTTACCTGAAAAATTAACATTAATCGTTAGTTTGAGCGATGGATATTCTGATAACCATAATTGAATTTGATCACAAGCAGTCTGCAATACCCATTTCCCAAGAGCTACAACCATTCCTGTTTCTTCGCAAGTAGGAATAAAATCACCCGCAGAAACTAAACCTCTAGTAGGATGCTGCCAACGTATCAAGGCTTCAAATCCGCATAAATTCATCGTTTTAAGGCAAACGATTGGTTCGTAATAAACCAAAAACTCCCCATGAGTAATCGCCTTTCGTAATTCATTTTCAAGCTGAAGACGACTGAGCAGTAAATCATACATCGTATGATCAAAGATTTCATAGCATGCTCGACCTTGATCCTTCGCTCGATACATGGCAATATCGGCATCTCTAAGCAGATCACTGGCATTTTCATAGTCATGGGAACCAAAGACAATACCTATACTGGCACTAGTCAAAATTTTATTCCCATCGATTTCAATTTCGTTTTGGAGTCGCGCATGAATGCGTTCGGCAACCTCAATCGCTTCATGGGAATTATCAATATCATCAAGGAGAATTGTAAATTCGTCGCCCCCTAACCTTGCCACCGTATCAAAGGAACGCACTGACTTTTCAAGAATTTGGGAGATTTTGATTAAGAGGCGATCGCCGACAAGATGACCAAGGCTATCATTGATGACTTTAAAGCGATCTAAATCAATAAATAGAATGGCAAAGCGATGCTCTGCTATCCGTTTAGATTTTTTTAGCACCATTTCAAGGCGATCTGTAAAGAGAGTGCGATTGGGTAAACCCGTTAAACTATCGTGAAAAGCTTGATAGATGAGTTGCTCTTCACTAGATTTACGATCGGTAATATCCTGTCCAATACCAACAATACTTTGAATCTCTCCTGATGGATCACGAATAGGAACTGCCCTTTCAAATAGCCATTTAACTTCACCATTAGGCTGTACTAGGCGATATTCGAGACTCCACCCTGTTTGTAGATACTGCTGATAAATCGTGAGTACCTTTGCGCGATCCTCTTCATGAATTGCATTGATAAATGATTGAGGATGTTCATAGAGACTCTCACAGGAACATCCTGAGATCTTTTCGTAGGCAGGATTGACGTAGATAAACTTTGTAAAATCTGCATCAATCATCCAAAATATTTCATGGATATTTTCCGCCATTTGTCGAAATCTCTCTTCACTTTCTCTGAGAGCCTTTTCTGCTTTCTTGCGCTCAGTGATATCTTCAGCAAAGCAGAGTAAATATTGCGGATGATCGTTGCAATCATAGAGAGGAATTTTTACAGTATGGAGAATTATGGAACCTAAACTATGGCTATCAATCAGTTCTTCAGGAATATCTTCAAGCAATCCACTGGCAAAAACTTCTAAATCCTTTTGACGGACATAATCTGCCTGTTCTTTAGGGAGATGATCGTATACGGTCTTGCCGATCGCATCTTGGGCGGCGATCCCAAACATATTCTCACTGGTGCGATTCCACAGTAACATTTCCCCAAAATGTGCGTCTCTGCCATCTTTAACAAACACGGCAACGGGCAAGTGATCGATCACATTTTGCAAAAAATTGCGCGTAGCTTCCAGTTCTGAGGCTAGGGCGGTATAACGCTTTTCGCCTTCTCGCAAAGCAATCTCTGTTTGCTTGAGATCAGTAATATCGATAAATGTAACAACGATGCGCGTAATGATACCTATCTTATCAAGTTCAGGATAAGCATTAATCAAAGCCCAAACAAAATCATTAGTTTCGTGACGATACAAGCCCATCTCATAATTAGTGAGAACTTGTTTATCGCGTAATATTTTATTAACTGGAAAATCCTCTAGAGGCATTGGACAACCATCGCCGTGATAAAAATTCCAATTAGGATCACTACTGTCCTTGCCTGCTAGTTCTGATTGCATCATCCCTAAGAATTTTGCCGCCGCAGGATTGGCAAACAAAATCTTGGTATCAGCGCCATGGACAATGATACCTGTTTGAATATTTTCAACTAGGTTTTGAGATAAATTTGCAATTAAAAACTCAGATTTATACTTCTTAAGTCGATCCGCAGAAATTTGCGCCAGAAGCTCCCTTAACGAAAGATTTTTCGCTTCTAGTTCCGTAATCTTTAGCTGCAAGATATCTACTTCAACCATGCTCTAGCTTGATATTGAGTATCTATTTATAGGTGCTTATTCCTGACCCCTGTGATGATTTTACAGCACTGATCCCAATTACAAGAATATAGATTCATTTAAGCCTCAATTTCTTTTTGAGCTTAGATAATATTCTTTGCGATCGCAGTTTTGTGATTTGCCAATAGTTCAAGTCAGGAATATCGCCTTGATGTTTTTGTTTGTGGTCAAAAAATTCATTTACCTCTTCTAAAATTATTTGTAAACGATGAATAATATTAGCAGAACGATATTCTTCTAATATTGAGGATGGTAAAGAAGCTGTTTGATTTTTTTGAATTACGTTGAGAATCCTTTGCAGGTCAAATTCTTGAGAATATCCTGCGATTTTATGACAATTGAAAGCAGGATCTAAATAATCAGATAAGCCATGATTAACACTCGAAAAAACCTGACAGCCACAAGCCATCGCTTCCATTGGTTGTAGTCCAAATCCTTCCGTTACTCCCTGTACTGCCCAATATTCTGCGGAGTCGTAAAGATACACCTTAGCGCGATTAAATAATCCTTCTAAATCTTCTACATAATAATCAACTACTTCCACTCGGCATTTTTGCTGTAAAGCAGGCACTAATTGATTCATCAAATATCTAGAGGATTTTCGGGTTTGGACTAAAACATCAATATCGCGATCGCTATGCCAATTTGTAAATTTATCAGAAATCTCATTAGGTAAATAGTAAATTAAGGAATGTGGCGATCGCTGTCCCCAATAACCGAGAGTATTGCGACTGACCGTAAT
The DNA here is from genome assembly GCF_027942295.1 of Pseudanabaena sp. Chao 1811. Lineage (NCBI taxonomy): Bacteria > Bacillati > Cyanobacteriota > Cyanophyceae > Pseudanabaenales > Pseudanabaenaceae > Pseudanabaena > Pseudanabaena sp. Chao 1811. Next base: position 3,340,405 of record NZ_CP101416.1, on the reverse strand, counting down.
AATTGGCACAGTTGCAGGGAGACTAAAGCCATAGCCTGCACTATGGGCATGGTAAATTGCATGAAAATTCTTTAATTTCGAGGCAAGTTTCGCAGCATCAAAGCCCCAACTTATAACAAAAATGGCATCATCAAGGGTCTGTGGTGAACTATGAGCATTTAGTAAATCATCCAACCATAAATACTCTGACTCCCGTTGACGATAGGTGACAACTTCCGCCGTACAAACCTGCTGAGCTAGTTTTAAGGTTTTCAACTCCGCCCATAGCCCCCCACAGGCAAATTTATTGGTGGTTCCCGGCAGTAAAAAGTATAGTCTTCTCATAGGGGGCGCTAATTCAGCTAGTTAAATAATCAGGATTAAGTCTTTGTTAAAGCAGTTTAGGGCAAAAGGGCAAACCACAAGAAACTCCTATTTAAGTTTTCTGTCACTTTGGATTGTTGCCACAGCAATCGGTTATGCAGGTGGTGGGTTCGTTAGTGGGATCATTGCCAGATCCGTGGGCGGACAATTGGGACTTATCCTAAGCTTTGGCATGATCAGCATGGCGCTCGCCTTAGCCCAGTGGCTAGTGATCAGAACCAAAATTATCGGTAGAGGCTGGCTATGGACAACATTGATAGGTGGAACTTTAGGAGGTGCGTTTAGTTCTTGGGCTAGTTTTCAGCTCGCAGTGACCTACGGTGATGCTGTGGATCTTTTAACGATCTATGGCTGCCTGCGCGGACTTTCAACAGGAGTAGCGCAATGGCTTGTTTTACGGAAATACAGTAAGTTTGCAGACTGGTGGATTGTCGCTTCGACAGTGAGTTGGTATATCAGCATCCTCATTGGCAGTTTGTTAATGAACACATTAGGATATTTATTGATATTGGTTGTCGGCACAATTTACGGCTTGCTCACAGGACTTGCCCTGTTATTAATTTTGCGAGAACGTCGATATTACTGAATTACTGATGATGTGCCACCCTCTCTACAGAATGCCATTAGCAATACTTGTGCATAAATTTACGTGCTATTTGTGCGTTATTTGTACGTTATATCGCTGCCATCGCTCTATTTCTGGTTCTAACGATATAAATGGCAATTATCAGCATCTATCGAACTCACGCTAAACTAGATTCCAAGTTGATTTTTTAGTTCATCAGTTATAAGGCATGGCACTTTTTACATTGCGATCGCTCCGAAAAGATTTTGGCATTAAGGAAATTCTCAAAGATGCTAGTTTTAGCCTTGATGAAGGTGACAAAGTCGGGCTGATCGGTACAAACGGGTCAGGCAAATCCACATTACTAAAAATGATCGCAGGATTAGAACATAGCGATGGTGGGGAGCTATGGGTAAATTCCAGTGCCAAAATTATCTATTTACCACAGCAACCTGACCTAAATGAGGAAAATACAGTTTTAGAACAGGTGTTTGCCGATAGTGGTGAACAAATGGCTCTGGTTAAAGAATATGAAGAAATTTCCGATAAGTTATCCCACGGTCATGGGGATCAAGATCGGCTACTAGCCCAGTTATCGAGCGTATCGGAACGCATGGATCAAACTGGTGCATGGGATTTGGAAACCAATGCCAAAATCGTTCTCACGAAACTTGGTATTGATGATTTAGAAGCAAAAATTGGCAGCCTTTCAGGTGGATATCGTAAACGAATTGCGATCGCTTCCGCCTTGCTCTCTGCTCCCGATGTCTTACTGATGGATGAGCCAACCAACCACCTTGATGCCCTTTCTGTGGAATGGTTACAGAGCTATCTCAATCGTTATCGCGGAGCCTTACTGCTGATTACCCACGATCGCTATTTTCTCGATAAAGTCACTAATCGAATTATCGAAATTGATCGTGGCGATTTATATTCCTATTCAGGGAATTACTCCTACTATCTAGAAAAAAAAGCCGAAGCGGAAGAATCAGCATTAAGCACTCAGCGCAAACATGCAGGGCTATTACGACGAGAACTAGAATGGCTCAAAAAAGGACCAAAGGCGCGTAGTACCAAACAAAAAGCTCGCATTGATCGCGCCCATGCTTTACAAGCTCAGGAATTTAAACAAGCCAATGCTAAGGTTGATATCACTACCGCAGGGCGACGCATTGGCAAAAAAGTAGTAGAACTTGATCGCATTAGCAAGTCCTATGGCGATCGCACTCTAATTAAAGACTTCTCCTATAACTTCACCCCTGAAGATCGCATTGGGATCATCGGCAGCAACGGTGCTGGTAAATCCACGCTGATGAATATGATCACTGGTAAGTTACAGCCCGATGCAGGAACAGTGGAAATCGGTACAACGATCCACTTTGGCTATTTCGATCAACATTCCGATGATCTCCTCGAACATGGTAATCAGCGCGTCATCGACTACCTCAAAGATGTCTCAGAACTCGTCAAGACCTCTGATGGCAGCATAATTACAGCTTCGCAAATGCTAGAGCGATTTCTCTTCCCCGGTAATCAGCAATATGCACCGATCAATAAACTCTCTGGTGGTGAAAAACGACGCTTATTCCTTCTAAAAGTATTGATGGCAGCTCCCAATGTCTTAATCCTTGACGAACCGACTAATGATCTTGATGTGCAAACTCTCGCAGTTTTAGAGGAATATCTCGAAGACTTTAACGGTTGCGTAATTGTAGTTTCCCACGATCGCTATTTTCTAGATCGGACAGTTGATATGGTGTTCTCCTTCGAGGCTGATGGCGAAGTCCGCCTATACCCCGGCAACTATTCTGTTTACTTAGATTATAAAAAAGACGAAGCGGAGCAGGAAAGCAATAACATCAAAGATCAAGGCAATAAAGTTTCAAGGGATCAAAAAGTCACCAATCTAGAAACATCTGCTCCTGACAGCTCCAAGCCTAAAACTGAAACCCGCAAGCCAACAAAAGTTTCCTACAAAGAGAAACGTGAGTATGAAGAACTTGAGGTGAAAATTCCCCAAATGGAAGCTGAAAAAGTACAAATCGAGAAGAAACTTTATCACAATCCCCCCAGTGGACATATAGAACTCCAGAAGCTATCTGATCGCTTAGCAGAACTTACTGAAGCGATCGATAAATCCACTGAGCGTTGGCTAGAACTGGCTGAGCGAGTTTAGGTAAAAGCAAAGGTAGCAAAGGCATCAGCCCGATACCTTTGCTTTTTGGTTGTTAGTCAAGAGAAAGTAATGAAGATCAATCAACTATCTACCGTAACTGCATCTAATAACTCAAAGTGGAAACTAGCCAAATTTGGGATAGAACTTAACGATCCCCATTGGTGGGGGCAGATACTCTGCATCGCTTGCATATATTTTGCCTCCTCTTGGGTACTGTCCGTTACTATTCCTAGAATCTATGGACCTTCCCCCGTTTGGCCAGGGGCAGGATTTAATGTCGGGTTTCTGTTAGCTTGGGGGCGATCGCGTTGGCTTGGGGTCTTTTTAGGTGTATTGGTTTTCAACCTGCATCGCAACTGGTTAAAAGTACTACAGTCCATTGAGGGATTAAGTAGTACAGTAACAACACTTAGTAAACCAATTTTTGAAGAAATCTTTTTCTAACAAGTAAGGGAAAACGTTGATTAAATGCTGAAGTAGTTTTTGAGAATGAGGTCTAAGCAATCTAATAAAATATTTGAGAACCGACCACATCATCTCAATTGGATTAAAATCAGGAGAATAGGTGGGTAAGTACAAAATCTTAGCACCTGTCGCTGTAATTGCTTTTGCGACCCCCTCAACTTTATGGCAGTTGAGGTTATCCATGATGATCCTATGCTCAGGACGTAATTTAGGTACTAGGTCATCTTGGACAAAGGTGAGAAAATCTGCTCCTTTCATAGAACCCTGAATCGTTTTCAGGCAAACAATCCCATCAACTGAAATAGCGCCAATTATTGTGTATTTCTGACCTTTGTAAAAGGGACGAAGACTGAATACTCTTTTGCCACATTCACTTCTTGCCACAGAGCGTTCCATCCCCTGCCATACTCCCGTTTCATCAATACAAATCAGATCTTCAGCTTTCACTTCATTCAATGCTTCCCAAAATTCACATCTTTGCTGTTGTACTGCCTCACTTTTTACCTTTTCATGGCGATAGGTCTTTTTTTTAGAGTGATGTTATGCCTCTGGAAAAATCGGCACATGCTGCCTGTGGTCACTGATACTCCTGTTTGTTCTGCTACTTCTTCACAGTACTGCCATAGTGTCCAATCTGGATGCTCTGAGACAATTTCGAGGATTTTCTCCTGATGCGCTTCGAGGGGACTTTTGATTGGACTACCTAATGGTTTGTGGTTTAGTTCTCCTGTCTCTCGGTATTGATTCAGTAGTTTTTGCACTGTTTTCGTCGCGACTTGAAATTGCTTCGCTACTTCCCGAATCGATGTATTTCCTGCTTCGTAGTTTGCTACGATCTTTTCTCTGAGATCTAGTGAGTAAGGTGCCATTTTTTACTCTCTTTTGGGTTTTGCTATCCTAGCTTATCTTGTACTACTCTTTCCCTCAATAGGCTGTAATTCCCGCCCTAGGCTCAAGTACTGGTGCGACTATCGGTACATTAATCATAGTCTCGCTAATTTTGAAATTTACAGGTACAAATAACCCCTTCTCGAAAGTCCGCCATGTAGTCATATTTGCCCTTTGCTCCATATTTAGCGGTACGATTTTCCAAACCATAACTGGAATTTGTTTCTATGTGATCAACAATCGATATGTCGTTGGGTATAACCTTCTTCAAGATCTTTTCTTGCCATGGTGGATTGGTGATTCCGTTGGTATTTTATTGTTCGCCTCCCTAACTTTGACATGGCTGCGAACGCACCCAAAGATAAATCTCAGATCTATATTTAATTGGGAATTCATAACGGCTGTAAGCAGTTTAGTTTTTGTTGCCTATCTATCTTTTTACGAAGGTCAGCCCCTCGAATATCTACTATTACCACCATTGCTATGGTCGGCTTTTCGATTTGGGGCAAAGCTAACCACCTTTCTGATTGTGCTTGTGAGCATGGCTGCTTCTGTGTCAACAGCCTATAAGTTTGGAGTTTTCTATAAGGCTGTAGCCCAAGGCGATTCTCTATTATTGCTACAAATTTTTATGAGTGTAATTGCGATGACGACAATCATTACTCTTGCAATTGTAGAAGAAAATAACAAAGCAAATCTGCGCTTACAAAGATCCAATGAGGATTTAGAGCAACGAGTTTTTGACCGCACTCGCGATTTACGCGAAAGCGAAGCCAAAGCATTGGATTTAGCCGCGAAAGCTGAAGCTGCTAATCTCGCGAAAAGTGCTTTTATTGCTAATATGAGTCATGAACTACGATCACCCCTAAATGCAGTTATTGGTTTTTCACAGTTAATGTTAAGAACTAGTAATCTACCAATAGAACAGTATGAAAATGCCAGTATTATTTATCGTAGTGGTGATTATTTACTAACATTAATCAACAATATTCTGGATCTATCAAAAATTGAAGCAGGTAAAGCAACTCTTAATCCTCAAAATTTTGATTTATACCTTTTATTGGATGACATTGAAGATATGCTCCAGTTACGTGCAACTAATGCTGGATTAAAACTAAGTTTTGAACGAGATTATGACGTACCTCGATACATTTATACAGATGAAATTAAGCTTCGCCAAGTCTTAATTAATTTGATTGGTAATGCACTTAAATTTACTAAAGTAGGCGGAGTTTTTGTCTACATCACTAAGGCAAGTAGTAACTCAAGCAAAGACAGCATTTTAAATTTTAGTGTTCGTGATACTGGGGTAGGGATTGCAGAAGAAGAATTGTCTGAGCTATTTATTTCCTTCTCGCAGGCTCAAGCAGGTCGAGAAAAACAAGAAGGCACAGGTTTAGGTTTAGCAATCAGCCGCAAATTCGTGCAGCTAATGGGTGGTGATATTAATGTTGCTAGCAAAGTTGGTGAAGGCACAACTTTCCAATTTCAAATCCATGTCCAAATGGGCAAAGAAGCAATCAATGGCGATACTCAGAAAAAACGTGCATTAGCCATTGCCCCCAATCAGCCTAGTTACAGAATTTTAGTAGTTGATGATAAACCAATTAATTGTCAACTATTGCTTAAACTACTAATTCCTATGGGTTTTGAGGTCAAAGAAGCTAGCAATGGGCAAGAGGCGATCGCAGTTTGGGATACGTGGGAACCACACCTCATCTGGATGGACATGCGAATGCCTGTGATGGATGGCTATGAAGCAACTAAATATATTAAATCTACAACCAAAGGTAATGCCACCGCTGTGATCGCCCTTACCGCAAGCGTTTTAGAAGAAGAAAAAGCCGTTGTCCTTTCAACAGGATGTGATGACTTTCTGCGTAAGCCATTTAATGAACAAAGTATTTTTGATACACTTGCCAAACATCTTGGAGTCAAATATATATACGAGAAAAGTCCTAATTATGCATCTGACATAGATATTTGCGTAGAAACTCCACTAACATCTGATAATTTAAAAGTTATGCCCAATAAATGGCTAAACCAACTATGTAACGCAGCTCTCGAAGCTGATAAAAGCTCAGTAATGAAACTAATTGGAGAAATTCCAGAAAATGAAACTGTTTTAGTGAGATCTCTAAACAAGCTTGCTCGTAATTTCCAATTTGAGAAATTAATCGATTTAGTTGAACCACTATTATCCTAAACTTATTAATTCATGAGCTACAATCCTTCACTTGAAATCACTGGCAATATTCTCTTAGTAGACGATCTTCCTGAAAACTTACAACTATTAAGTGATTTATTGACCACACTTGGTTATAGTATTCGCAGTGTTACGAGTGGACGCATGGCGCTAAAAACAGCCAAGGTAAAACGCCCAGACTTGATCCTTTTAGATATTAAAATGCCAGACATGGATGGATATCAGGTTTGTCAAGCATTCAAAGCTGACGAAGATTTACGCGATATACCCATAATTTTTATTAGTGCGCTTGATGATGTCTTCGATAAAGTAAAAGCTTTTTGGTCAGGTGGAGTTGATTATATTGCCAAGCCTTTTCAGAGTGAAGAAGTGGTAGTAAGACTAGAAAACCAGTTAACGATTCAACGGCAAAAGCAAGCATTGCGCGATGAAATTTCTAGACGCAAAGAAACTGAAGAAATGTTATATCAGTCTAGAGCATTACTCACAAGTGTCATCAATAGCGTAACCGATGGCATTGCCGCAGTGCAGGCTGTCCGTGATCCCACCACAGGTGACATCATAGATTTCCGTTGTCTTGTGGTAAATCATGTCATTGCAAAACTATTTGATCGCTGTCGCGAAGATTTAATTGGCAAATTAGTACTAAGAAAGTTTCTCGAACGAGTCAAGCCTGATCTATTTCAACAATTAGTTGAGGTAGTAGAAACAGGTCGGACTTTGGATACAAAAATCTCCTATTCTTCAGAAAACAATAGTTGCTATCAAGTAATAGCTGTTAAGTTAGGTGATGGCTTTACGATCACTTTAAGAAATATTGTTAGTTAGTATCAATTAATAAATCACCCCACCGCAAATGGATGGGGTATTAAGTCTTTTTTTACTATAATTGAATCGTATCGAAGAGTGGTAGATTATTTACCCTCTTAATTTAATAAATCCACATGCCTGCGACGGTGGGATTCATTTTGGTTTACCAACGGAATAGTTAATAGCATAGCTCCAACTTAGTAGACGTAGCCATAAACGTGGATTAGCAGGTTCCAACCATGTCTGACAACTTCGCAAAATCTGAGGCAACCATCCTCCTAAAAGCGCATTAGTTAAAGAACTGCGAGTAAAGGCTCCATAACTAGATAGCCATTTCAGCAAGTCCTGTATCCCTGCCATTTCCAAAATCCAAATTACTAATTTCGGATTTTTAAAAGCAGCAATCAGGGCAAGTCGGTTAAACATTAACCAATTGAGGCGATCTTTGATAAAGCGATCGCTGACGGGTTGCGGCTCATCGGCTAGTAATCCAAAGAAAGTATTGAGCATTGAGTTCACTCGCTCAGGAGGTAAATACATTCCCGTTGGAACCATCATTCCTTTTGAGAATAGCCAAGTAACGGCAATATTACTTTGATAGGCATTAATCTGGCTGAGATCATCGGCTTTGAGCAAATCATGCTTGAGAGCCGTATCCAGCAAAGTCGCTAGACGGGGCAAGTTGCGGACGAGGGAACCAAAGCCTGTAAAGACTAGGGGCGATTGTAAAGAGGCAGCATCACCGATCGCTAAGATGCGGTCAAAGGCGCATTTTTTAGAATCTTCATTGAGGCTGTAATGTCCTGTGATATAGCCAAAGGTTGCCTTCTTCCAAGTCAGTTTCTCCATGTCACAACGACGATATTCAGGCAAAATCGTGAAGAAGTCCTCATACATTTCCAGTAACGATCCCGGATTTTCGGGATGGACTTGGTGATAATGAAACAGATAAATCGTTAGTTCATCCTTTTCTGCTGGAAAGAGTTCCCAAATTAATTGCCGTCCTCGCGAAATATCACCATGACTAAACAGAACATCTCCATATTGGGAATCCCAAACGTGCTTATCAAAACCTTCAAGAACTGCGCCCACGGTTGGACAAACGCTATCAAAGGCTTGACCAGCATTGAGTTGTTGCGCGATCGCTGAAGCCGATCCCATCGCATCAATCACTAAGCGCGAATTAAGAATTACCTCGGTATTGGTTTCTAGATTCTTAGCAAAGATGGTTGCACCACGATCGTTAATTACTACTTTCTGAAACTCGGTGCGATCGCAAATTACTGCACCATATTGATGTAATTTTTTACTACAAATTTCTAACAAACGATTAGTATCGATCGCAATATTTAAAACCGTTGGCGTATGCAGCACCTTCGCCTTCAGATGTGGGGGATTATTGCTATCAAAGAATTTGTTAAATCCATCCACATATTCCGCCGTAATCATCGCTTCAAATTCTTCTTTAGTGAAGAGTCCAAAATCGATGAGATTCTGAAATTCTGCACGAGAGATATTCCATTCCCGATTCATCCGTCCAAAGGGAATGCGCTCTACTAAGCAAACGCGATAGCCTAACTTCGCCATCATCGCCGCATGAATCGCCCCCAATGCTCCGCCCAGATACACGATGTCATAGATCACATCTGATTTGGCAGAATTAGCTTGTGAATCTTCAAAAATTACTTGCTTGGGAGTTTCGGGATTTTTAACACTCTCCCGCCAGCGCTTTTCCCACCAATAGACGCGATTAAGGTCATATTCACCATTGGGAATCCGTTGAAAGAATTTAACCGTAAGCGGATACTCTTCAGCTAAGGCTTCAAAAATTGATTGATTTGGGGCGATCGAAGGCGGCTGTTTAAACTCGTAGGGAAAAGCTTGACGCACCGCTTTCGTGAAATGCTCAAGAAATTCCTTTTCTCCATCCATGACCTCATCCGACCATCGGAATATTTTGAGGTAAGTCGTGCGCTGCAATGTCCAAATAAATACTGATAATTGCGCGATCGCTCCTGAGCGATTTTGGCGATCGAGGATAAAGCCATGCTTAGCAACGGATTTTTTCCCAAAGGGAGGTTGGTACTCAGTCTGGAGCCATGTTTTCACGGCTGCAACTTGAGGCGTAGGGATCTCGATGTAAAGTAACTGCTGCATGGCTCAATCAATATCTTCAATGTTCTCATTTTGGCATATAGGCGATCGCTAGGGGATGCGTTTAAGTTTCTGGGCGCAACAATCGAGTAAAACCTTCTTGCTCAAAGTGGCGATCAGTTGTTAATGCTTCAGTAATTCCTCTTTGCTTCATCAAAACAAAGCTGACTGCATCGCATAAAGAGTAAGTTTTATCCAGTCTTAAAGTTAATAGCTCAATGGCTTCTCGATGTAGCTGTTCATTTATCCAAACTGTCTCTATATCTGGGTTATCCAATAAATCAACGATGAAAGCAAGCATGAAATCACGCGGAAGTCTTCTCGCATTAGCTAACCCAAGTTGCTACCTATTAAAAATCGGCTCAAAACAAGTTAAAAACAGCCTCGCTAAGTCCAAAATGACGCTATTTTTATATAAAAATCTAGCATTTTTTATTTTAACTTTAGTCTTAAATGAATAGGTAGCAACTTGGGTTAGCTAAGGCTACATATTCAACAATGATATAGCTATGCGTCAGTCGAGTTAAGGATTTTTTGTATTCGTTACAAGCTTGTGTGTGGAGAGGTTCAGTTTTGTAATGGAGGCAAAGTAACCCTGACGTATCGAGAAGCATTATTCGTCCCCGTGGTTACTGGCATATTCTTTTGCTAAGTCAGCATCAATACTTTCGTTGTCTAAATTCATAGCAATACCTAGATCAATTTCTCCAAAATGACGCTCAAATTTCGATATTCTGCGTTCTTTTTCTGCATCATTTGGTAAGAGCTTAAACATTTGGGCAAAGTTTTGCTCAAGCAGCTTTACAACTAAATTTTCTGGCGGAATGCCAATACTTTGGGCTTGCTGATGAAGAGCAGCAAAAAACTGGTCATTCAACTCTAGAGTCAAAGTTTGCGTCATAAAGTTTACTCATCGGTAGAGATTTAGTGTAATTATAGCCTCTAGAGTTCGGACGTAACTTTGTTATTGGCGGCTAATTGGTATTGCATTTCTCAGATTTACATTCCGCTTACAACATCAAATTTCCAATCTCTCTAAACGTGTTACCCATTGATCAAAATGTGGACATTTTTCTCTGATTTTTACCAACCCAATTTTCTGGATTACTTGAGGAGCTAAAGTGGTTTTTAATTTGTCGTATCTGGGGATAACTTTTGCAAGTCGCTTAGAAGGAGCCGTAGTTATTCCTTGATTAATTAGTTCAGGAGATGAATAACTACTGCATTCTGTGGACAATCGATTGATTTCATTTTGGTATGTATCATATTCAGGAAAGCTTTTATATATCTCCTCTAAATTTGTAAAAATCAAAGATTCAATTTCATGCAACTGAATATATGGAATGAAACGATTATCATTAATACTATTTGCAAAAGCAGTTTCTAACAATCCAACTTTATGATAAGGATCTAATAATTTATTAGCTTGCTCAAATGATGGAAATTCATTTGGTAAAGCATATAGATCGAACATAGTTGTAAATCTTGCATCTTGTTTACTTTGTTGCTTTAGCCAGCGATTAATATCATTTTCAACTTTTGCATAATTTTCTAATCCACCTTTTTTGCCTTTAGCTTTGCTAGTTGTTACGCGGCAAGCAGATGTAGAAATTTGAAATTGTCCTAAATGATCGACCAAAGTGTTGTTTACAAATAATTCTTCTGTTTCCCCTTCAACAATAATGTTTAAACGAATCATCGGCTAGGTCTCCCACCGATAACATTTTTATTCCATAACTCAGACAATGAATATTCTTCTAGCCAGTCTTCTAGATCTGTTTCAACTAACCTTTTAAAAGTAGATTCTCGCTCATTTCTTTCAACAACAATAATATCTTCTGGTTCAAAACAATCTACTAATAATGGTGATTGAGTTGCTAAAATCACTTGACAGCGATTAGCAACACTATTAATTAAGCTACCAATAATATTAATAGCGTAGGGATGTAATCCTAGCTCTGGCTCATCTAAAATTAAAACATCAGGCAGACTGTCAGGAGGTTGTAATAAAAGCGTTACTAAAGCCATTACTCTTAATGTTCCATCCGATGCTTGATGTGGACTAAATATCAAATCAGTTCCTTTTTCTCTCCATTGTAAAAGTACTGTTTTACTCGTAGGATTTAGTACAAAATCCGCAAAAAATGGTGAGATTTGTGAAACTGTTTCTATAATTCTTTGATAATAACGAGGTTCTTTTGATCTAATTCTTAAGAGAAATGGTGCTAAATTACCAGCATCTTCTTTAAGATATTGATTGTCATCAGCATTCCACTTTTGTTTAATTCTTGAAGTGGTTGAAGTGTTATGAAACTGATACACAATAAAATTTCGTATCAGGCTATAGATTTTTTTTTGTGCGAACATTGTGAATTCAAGCAGCTTTGATTCTCTATGACCTGATAGTAATGTCATCCAATCTGACCAAACATTGTACATGATATTAAAATCACGACACTTCTCTTCAGCAAATACAAATGTGTCCGATGCTGCATAAGAAAGTTTAAATGAATAGTCAAATCTATCATTTTTAAAAGCATAGTCAAATTTATCTTTACTGACTTCAAATTCAAGTTCTGATTCAATTTGGAGAGTAATTTCTGCTCCATCAAACAGAAAAGAATTTGCACCTCCTGATTGTGCAACAAAAAGTTGCAATTCACCTTGAGATTGCATCATCCGATTCAATAACTTAAAAAAAGAAATAAAATTAGATTTACCTGAACCATTCGCGCCAATTAAAACGTTGATGGGAGATAAATCTAATTCTAATTCTTTAATTGATTTAAAGCCTTTGATGCTGATGTGTTTAAGCATAGCGATCGCACAATTTCACACTTAAGGTTTGACAATCAAAATACCGTAGGCATCAGGATTGAGGTATTTGCGAACGGCGGCTTGGATATCCTCTTTAGTGATGGATTTGATTAAATCGGGATAGTTTAAGGCCGGCTCTAGCGAACCGACAATGCGATCGTAATAGCCGTAGATCCCTGCGCGTTCCTTGGGTGACTCATTGCCGAAGATAAAGCGATTGCTGACTTGAGTGCGAATTTTGGCAAGTTCCTCATCGGTGACAGGCACTTCATGCAGTTGGCGAATATGCTCACGAATCGCTTCTTCAACGATCGCTACATCCTCCACATTTAACTTCGCAAATACTTGGAAATTACCTTGCCAACGCATTGCTGAATTACTAACGGAAATGCGATCGACGATGCGCCGATTTTCGCGTAAGTCCTGCACCATCCGCGAAGTACGTCCACTACCGAGAATATTTGCCAGAATACTCAGAGGATAGGTTTCTGATAGCTCGGTCAAGCCAGAAACGCGCCATGTCATGCTCAATCGAGCTTGCTTGAGACTGGTATCGGTTACTTCGCGCCGCACAATTTCGGTAAAGGGCTTTTCGGGAGTGAAAGTCTTAGGCTGAGGTTTATCCGCGATCGCATCTCCTTCAAAGTAATTAGCAATTACACCGATCATCTCGCTCACTGGCAAATTGCCAACCACAGCGATCGTCATGTTTTGCGGTGCATACCACTGACGATGAAAAGACTTCATCTGCTCAGATGTGACTTTTTCAATGACATCAACGGGACCTAATACCGCACGGCGATAGGGCAATTGCTCATATACCAATTCGGAAATATGGCGATAAATGCGGCGATCAGGATTATCTTCGCTACGGCGAATTTCCTCTAGCACCACATGACGTTCACGCTGAAACTCTTCATCGGGAATGCTAGCTTTTAGGACTACATCCAGTTGCAAGGGTGCGAGTTTTGCGAAATCTTTAGGTGCAACATTAATATAAAAATGCGTGTAGTCCTGACTGGTTGCCGCATTAGTGTTACCACCGTGGAACTCGATCGCCTGTTCAAATTCTCCCAATGCAAGGCGATCGCTACCCTTGAAAACCATATGTTCCAAGAAATGCGCCATCCCGTTAATGTCATCGCTCTCTACGGCAGAGCCAACATCAACCCAAATACTCAGGTTGACCGCATCTACAGGAATCTGTTCGGCAATAATCTTAATTCCATTGGGTAGAACATGTTGAGTAGGCGCAGATAGCTGCGCTCTAGTAGCTAGATCATTGAGTGCATGATCGGTCACAGCTACATCTAACCGACGCGGAACGACGATCGCTGGCATGGCAAAATTAGGGTTTTACTAAATTTTTTAAATAAAAAGCAGAATCGAGCGAAATTAAGTTTTTTATATCAGGGTTTTAGTATCAGGATGGGCGACACTAGGTGTCGCCCATCCTGATACTAATTTAAGGTTATACCAATTTAGGGAGGTGTTGTTATAATCTCCTCAAATCAAGTTCTTGTTAGCTGAATTAAAAAATACACATCGACAGAATTTGCGAGGCAAAATCGTTCGATACTTACAATCTTTCTAGTTCCTGCAATTTGTAATAAGCTTCTCGCAGGGGCAAGCTTGTATTATCTCCTAGCATAGCAGCAAAATCATAGGACTCTTGGTACGCAGCGCGTGCTTTTGGCAGATTTCCAAAAGATAAGTACAAATCACCTAGATATCGCTGCACGATCGCGGCGGTTTCTTGATCGCCCATTACCAAAGCCAAGCTAGATCGGTTTTGCAATAGCTCTTCAATGCGATAGAAATTAGGCACTTCGAGATAAGCAGCAATAATGCGATCACTAGCTACCGACATCAGTTTGTAATTGCGATGTTGACGAGCGATCGTTAGCGCCATGCCATAGTCGGTGATTGCAGCTTTGTAATTGTCCAAAGCCATCAAACTATCGCCACTATTGATGTATGTATAGCCTTCCCCGATCGCTTCACGGATGGGATGCACTTTAATCGATGCGTAATATTGTTTGAGAGCCTCTAAATGATTGCCATAGCGCTCTGCAATTAAACCTTTGTTATTTAAAGCGATCGCTGTATTCAGCCCTTGCTCGTTTTTGGTAGATAACTCAAGGGTTACCTTGTTGAGTTTTGAAGCCGATTCTAGCTTACCTTGCGCAATCTCAAAGCTTACTAAGTTGTTCGAGCTTTCAAGCTTTGCCCCATTATCTTGCAAAGTATTGGCATAGCCTATGCGCTGACGACTGGTATCTTGAGCCGCATTGCTTGCCCCCAGTAATTCGTAGGCATCACTCACTCGCGCCAGAGTATAGGAAATTGCTGCTTGGTCATTGACACGCCGATAGTAACCGATCGCATAGAGCCAAGTTTTAATTGCTTCACGGGGTTTGCCGTCCTTCAGTTGCGTATAGCCAACATCCAGTAAGCGATCGGCTTCATCTCGTACCGCCCGATTTTCGGGATTGATCGTTACTTGTTGTGCCTGCATTGGCATTGGCACTACAATCGCTCCAACAAAGGCTGCCAAAATCGTCGCCCCAATGTTAGCAACCGACATTTTCTGACGCTTTCTATACATATCCCTACATCCTCACCAATAAGGTGGACATATTGTAGCGACATAAAAGCAATTTTTTCTAGAAGTTTTCTGACTTTTTCTGACATTTATTTCCACAGAGTTGTGGCGCAAAGCGCCACAACTCTGTGGAAAGCACTTTGATATAATTTAGGCTAAGCATTTTGAGGAAATCTATGATTACACTCACGCAACCAAGATCTGATTCAGAAACATCCCAAGAGACGAATCTAGAGCTAAATTTTGACCAGTTCTTGGCACAATGTCCTGAGGATGGTCGCTATGAATTAGTGGATGGCAAAATGCTAAAAATACCAGCAACTAGATTTCATTACGATGTTGCTGGCTTAGTCATGGACTCAATGAGTGACGAGATTGAGCGCCTAAATTTAAACTACGTGGTTAATGACGTAGCCGCAGTTTTAACCACCAATAAAAAAGGAAAAGAACAGGGCAGACATCCAGATGTCAGCGTAATTAATCGGGATGTTTGGCGGAGCGATCACCTTAATCATCGGGGTATCCGTGAACCAATTCAGCTTACGGTTGAGGTGGTATCACCAAATTGGGAAGATGACTATACTATATTGATAAGCTCGAAGAATATGAGCGTTTAGGAATTTCTGAATATTGGATCGTTGATTATTTAGCGATCGGTTCGCGCAACTATTTAGGAGAACCTAAACTTCCTTCTGTGCTGATATTTACCTTAGATGCAGAAGGGAAATATCAAATGACTAGATTTCAAAATAGTGATCGCCTAATTTTGGCAACATTTCCAGAATTAAATCTCACAGTCGAGCAGATTATGACAGCCTAAATCTAATGAGTGGCGGCGCGAAGCGCTGCCACTCATTAGGTCACGCTCAAAACTAAACCCTTCAGGTATGCCCCTTCAGGATGAAAAATACTTGTGGGATGATCGGCGGGATGATTGAGATGATCCAAAATGCGAATTGACCGACCCGACTCGATCGCCGCCGCAGTAACTGCTCCTGTGAAATTCTCCACATTCACCACTTGCGAACAGGAAAAAGTAAATAGCAATCCACCAGTCTTTAATTTCGACATCGCCTGTAAATTCAAGCGCTTGTATGCCTGCATCGCCGAATGCCTTGCGGATAGACTCTTAGCAAAAGCAGGAGGATCAAGCACGATCGCCTCATAATCAGAGTCGCATTGCTTTAGAAAATCAAAGACATCGCCTGTAAAGGATTGATGAATCGCTTGGCGATCGCGATCAAAATTTGCGGCAATATTGCGATCTGTCCATTCCATCGCCTTTGCCGAACTATCGATCGAATGGACTTCCTTTGCCCCCGCCGCCACTGCATAAACCGAGAAACCACCCGAATAACAGAAGGTATTTAAAACCTTTTTCCCCGATGCATACTTACCAAACATCCGACGATTTTCTCTTTGATCTAAGAAAAATCCTGTTTTTTGACCTTTTTCCCAATCGACAATAAAGCGATGCCCATATTCCAAAACCTCAGCGCTATCGGCAGATTTCTCGCCAATTAATAAACCATCCTGAGACTGGGTTTGTGATTTGCGCGAAAGCGTTACCGAGCTTTTGTCATAAACTGCCTGCAAGCGATCGCCATAGATATCCTTCAAGATTTCTGCAATATCCTGACGATAGCGATAAGTTCCCAAAGAATGGCATTGCAAAACCGCCGTATCACCATACACATCAATAATTAATCCTGCTAAGCCATCGCCTTCCGAGTTAATTAACCGATAGCAATTGGTTTCTGGATTATCAATTAAACCTAATTGTTTTCTCAAAATAAATGCTTGCTTCAGGCGATCGCGCAATAAACTTTGCATCGACTCCACAGGCTGAAACGATAGCACCTTAATCGCAATGCTACCCATGCCCCACAAGCCGATCGCTAAAAATCTGCCATCCTCGCTATAGGCTTCGACCAAATCGCCATCATGAACGTCACCTTGGAGTTTAGCGATCGCGCCTGAAAAGATCCAAGGATGAAAACGCTGAACCGCATCGACTTTTTTACGATGAATAATCGCACGGGGCAACGATGGCATAGCTAATTACTTTAATTTACACAGGATTTTAACCATAGCATAAGTAGCTACACTCAAAAAATGTGGCGCACGCTGTATGTACACCACATTTTTTGAGCCTTTTCAGTAATTAAAAGCAATGCTAAGCGCTGCTTTTAATTATGCTATTCTCAAGAAGCTATCGTTATTGATAATGCTATGACTTCTGTGGAGACCACCTATTCACCTGAGGCCCTCAAGGCTGAACTTAATTCCAAAGGTTGTCGCATGACACCCCAACGCGAAGTTATTTTAAGTACATTCCAGACCCTTCCTGAAGGTGAACACTTAAGTGCCGAGGATCTATATGAACGACTAAAAGCACAGGGTGAAAATATCAGCCTTTCAACTATATACCGTACCGTCAAAATGATGGCACGCATGGGCATTTTGCGTGAACTAGAACTCACCGAAGACCACAAACATTATGAAATTAATCAGCCTAAACCACACCATCATCACCATTTAGTCTGTGTAAAAACCAATCGCGTAATTGAGTTTAAAAACGACCAGATTCTCACAATTAGCAAAAAAGTTGCCGACAAATATGGCTTCTCTGTCCTAGATTGCCAACTAACAATTATTGGGGTCAGCCCAGAAGGGCAACGCTCGATTTTTTAAATGATTTCTAGCTAGCGGCTGATTGATTTTCTTTTGCAAAATCCGCTTGAGCATAAACGCGGAATCTCTCTAGATCTTCTTGCAGGGTGGATTCTACGAGTTGTCCTAAAAACAAATTATCCATCAACTGTCCGATCGCAGGTATAGCATAAGCAATACTTAGCTTTACAATAGTTATATTATTGGGGCGACCGTAAAAGCGCACTGCTCCACGATTAGGTAATCCCCCAATTGACTCCCATTGCATAATTTGGTTGGGAATTTGTTTAAGAATCCGAGATTTCCAAGTAAAAGTTAAACCGTTTGTGCCAAGTTTCCAAGCCGATATTTCAGGATCATCTGTTATGACTACGGAGTCGATCCACTTCATCCAACGGGGCATTGCGCTTAAGTCTGACCATAACGACCACGCATATTCCACGGGAATAGTTACTTCAGTTTGGACGGTATGTTCTAGCCAGTCACTCATTGGATAATAGTTAATTGTTAATAATTGTTATCTATACCAATCATATCCCAGATTTCGTATAGGAAAGAAAGCACCCAAAAGGTTGAATTTTAAAGAGGGGTACGGCGCAAAGCGCCGCACCCCTCTTCTGGGGTTTAAAACCTGAGAAGAATATGAATGACAGCGCGAATCGCGCTGTCATTCATATTCTTCTCAGGTAAACGTGGTGATAACCATAAAAGTAATGTACCGCTTAGGGAATAGTCATAAGACTAGACTAAGTGACAACAATCGTAATAAAATGTTAAGACGACATAGCTAGTTTGACCACTGGAAGAGTTTACTGTGGGTTTATTACGCCATTTTACAAAAGATATCGGCATTGACCTCGGTACTGCCAACACACTTATTTATGTGTCTGGTGAAGGTATCGTGTTGCAAGAGCCATCAGTTGTTGCGATCGATCAACGAGACAAAACTGCCTACGCAGTTGGAGATGAAGCAAACAAAATGATCGGGCGCACACCTGGTGACATTATTGCCGTGCGTCCTCTTAAAGACGGTGTAATTGCTGATTTTGACTCAGCCGAATTGATGTTGCGAGCCTTCATCCAAAAAGTCAAAAAAGGTGTTTTTAATCCGCGCATTGCGATCGGTATTCCTAGCGGTGTTACAGGCGTAGAATGGCGCGCCGTCATGGATGCTGCCCGTCGCGCTGGAGCTAGTGAAGTTTATCCCATTGACGAACCAATTGCCGCAGCGATCGGTGCAGGTCTGCCTGTAACTGAAGCCACGGGTAACATGATCATCGATATCGGTGGTGGTACTACTGAAGTTGCTGTCATGAGTTTGCAAGGGATTGTTTTGAGTGAATCTGTAAGGGTTGCAGGGGATGAACTCAGCGAAGCAATCATGAAGTACATGAAGACTGTACATAACCTCGTTGTCGGGGAACGCACTTCCGAAGAAATCAAAATCAAAATTGGCTCTGCTTATCCCATTAAAGAAGAAACTTCGATGGAAGTAAGAGGTTTACACCTATTGTCAGGTTTGCCTCGTACCGTCACCGTCAAGTCTTCGGAAATCCGTGAAAGCATGAGTGAGCCACTCTCGGTCATTATCGAAGCAGTTAAACGCACTCTCGAACGTACACCTCCTGAACTTGCTGCCGATATTATCGATCGCGGTATCATGCTAGCTGGTGGTGGTGCATTGCTTAATGGCATTGACACACTAATCAGTCACGAAACTGGAATTGTGACGCATATTGCTCCAGCGCCACTTAACTGTGTCGTCATTGGGGCTGGTCGTGTACTCGAAGATTATAAGAACCTTGGTCGTGTATTAACCAGCCGTTTGAAAAGTTTATAGGTAACTTTTTCATGGATTCAATTCGGAGTTGGTGGGAGCGCTATAGTTTTCAGACCGCCATTGTTGCTGCTGGTATAGGTTTAGCTTGGGTAATTCGCCAAACTCAGGGTGTGGCGATTATGGAAACCTATCAGTTTCTCAGCAAACCTTTCCAGTCAACAGTATCTAAGCAAGAGTTAATACAGGATGCTCAGGTACGTGAGTTGAAATACCGATTGACTGAACTGGAGTCACAAAACCAACGCATGAAAGAACTGCTCAAAGTAAAAGCTAGTTCCACAGATGTAGGGGTTTGGGCGACGGTAATTGGTCGTGGAGCTGATTCTTGGTGGAATCAAATCTTAATTGCTAAAGGTAGTAATGATGGCATTAAAGCAGGTGCTGTTGTCGTTGCTCCAGGCGGATTAGTGGGGCGAGTTACCCATGTTTCCCCAAATAGTAGTCAAATTTTGCTGGTTAGCGATCCCAATAGTCAAATTGGGGTGATTGTTAGCCGTAGTCGTTTTAGTGGAATGCTGAAGGGACAAAGCCAAAACACGGCGATCTTAGAATTTTTTGAACGAGATCCCGATGTTAAGGTTGGAGATATTGTCCATACTTCGCAATTTAGTACACTATTTCCTGAGAATGTGCCTGTAGGTCGTATTAAATCTATTAACCTCGATAAACAACCTTCCCCTGAAGCGATCGTTGAGTTTTCTACTCCTCTTGGTCTTTTGGAATATGTAAAAGTTTATCCTTTTCAAGAAAAGCGCTAAATGCTCGATCGCAATACTTCCTTATCCAAAAAGCTCTTAAACTGGGGGGTAACCCTTGGTTCACTATTGGCATGTATCTTAGCGATGTATACCCGATTTCCGGGGATGACTTTGATGGGAATTGCGCCTAACTGGTTATTGATCTGGTTGGTAGCTTGGAGTGTGAATCGTCCTGTTTTTTTATCGGTGATGGTTGGTATTGCGCTGGGTATGGTACAGGATGCGATGACCTTTGCGGATGTGCGCGTTGCACCGACCCATGTTTTAGGACTAGCGATCGCTGGCGGGATCACATCACTCTTGCAAAAACAGCGATATGTACAGGAAGATTTTATTTCGATCGCCTTAATTGTGTTTGGGATGGCGGTAATTGTGGAGACAATGCACGCCGTTCAGCTAACCATGATGGGTGCAAAAATAGATAATGTATGGATTTTGCAACAAAGAATTGCCCTAAGTTCCGCAATTTTAAGTAGCTTATGGTCGCCAGTGATTTATTTCCCGCTTAGCCGTTGGTGGCGCTCAATGGCAAGACCAGAAGACTAAAATCTGTGCAAAGCACAGGTTTTAAAATAGGCAGATGGAATATCTATTTTTTGGTTTAGCGATCACTTTAGTCATTGGCTTTGAGTTTGTGAATGGATTTCATGACACAGCTAATGCTGTGGCTACCGTTATTTATACAAATACGCTCAAGCCTACATATGCAGTTGTTCTATCGGGAATTTTTAATTTGCTAGGAGTCTTGACTTCTAGCGGGACAGTTGCATTTGCGATTATTGCCCTGTTGCCTGTAGATCTGGTGGTGAATAGCTCGTCATCACAGAGTTTAGTAATGGCGATCGCTTTACTCCTCTCGGCAATTATCTGGAATTTAGGAACTTGGTATTTGGGATTGCCTGTATCCAGCACCCATACATTAATTGGTTCAATTACTGGAATTGGGATTGCTAATTCTGTAATAAATTCTTTCTCTTCGACAAATAGTTATTGGTGGGATGGCGTTAATTGGCTGAAGATGCAGGAAATCTTGATTTCGCTGGTAATTTCGCCATTGCTAGGATTTTGCGGCGCAGCAATTCTATTTCTACTTGCCAAACATTTAATCCGCCAAGAGGAACTTTATACGGCTCCAGAAGAGAATGTTCCTTCGCTATGGATTCGTGCTGTGTTGATTTTGACCTGTTCGGGTGTGAGTTTTGCTCACGGATCTAATGATGGGCAGAAAGGAATGGGTTTAATGATGCTAATTTTGGTTGCGATTTTACCCAGCGTTTTTTCTTTAAATTTAAATACGAGTCCTCAAGCGATCGCGCAATTAGTCGCCTCATCAAATTCTGCAATTCCCATTTTATCTTCGCAATTTATTGCTAATACTAATCAAGATATATCTTTGATTAACAGTCGTGATGAACTTAGTCAGTTTCTCAAACCACAGGGACAGGTGAATGAAAATATTTGGCGATCGCTGGTTGTTGAGAGTCAAATCATTGCTGAGAAGTTATCGGCTAATAATAATTTGATGGATATTGCTGCAAGCGATCGCCACCAAGTTAGAGATGATATTTATCTTGTCGCTAGTACTATTACCAAACTAGAAAAACAACAACTATTAGCTAATTTTGAACATCCAGAAATAATTACTAACTATCGCAATCAATTGGATCATCTCACCAAATTTATTCCCTATTGGATCAAAATCACAATCGCTCTGGCTCTCGGTTTAGGGACAATGATTGGCTGGAAGCGAGTTGTCGTTACCGTAGGCGAGAAAATAGGTAAAGAGCATCTGAATTACGCTCAAGGAGCTTCCGCCGAGCTAATCACGATGACGACAATTAGTGTTGCTGATTATTTCGGACTACCTGTGAGTACTACACATATTCTCTCTTCTGGTATTGCTGGCTCGATGGTTGCAAATCGTTCTGGTTTACAGTTCGACACTTTAAGAAATTTGTTGTTAGCTTGGCTGTTAACTTTACCAAGCTGTATCTTGTTAGGATTTTTGACCTACACAATACTTTTATTTATGATTAACATTTAGGAATCACTAAGTATCTAGGCGTAAATGAATAACCCCGCCGCAAGCGGCGAGGTTATTCATTTACGCCTAGATACTTAGTGATTCAGTCCATCTTGCAAAGACACTCACCAAAACCCAAGAAGAGAATAGCGGCTTTTCGCGCCGCCATTCTCTTCTATTTTGTATTGATACAAGCGACGGCAACTATACCTCTCCCATCAGATTGCTATACAATACCTATTAGCAGTTTTAATTTCTTAATAATTTGTTGTATTAAATCCTATGGCACTAAAGAAAGGTACACTCGTTCGCGCAATCCGCGAGAAGCTCGAAAATAGCATTGAAGCTACGGCTAATGATACGCGCTGGTCTTCCTATATCTTTGAGACATGGGGCGAAGTATTGGAGTTTCGTGGTGATTATGTCCAAGTCAAGTTTGGTAAAGTACCAACCCCTGTAATTTGGCTCCATAAGGATCAATTAGAAGAACAAGCAGCATAGTTTATAGAAAGCTCACCATTAGGGTGAGCTTTTTGATTGCGAATGAAATCATAGAGATTAATAAATTCATGACCATTGTTTTGACTAATGATGATGGTATCGATGCAGAGGGAATTTGGTCTTTGCAAAAAGCTACAGAATTAGTATTTGGAACTAAGGGGGCGATCGCTGCTCCGATACGTCAATATTCAGGCTGTGGTCATCAAGTCACTACCCATGCCCCGATCGCAATTCAGCCAAGGGAAGAACTGGGGGAACATACCTATGCCATTGATGGATCGCCTGCGGACTGTGTGCGTGTAGCGATCGCACATTTATATAGCGATGTGAAATTGGTGCTATCAGGCATAAATCATGGTGGCAATATGGGCGTAGATGTCTATATGTCGGGGACAGTGGCGGCGGTACGCGAGGCAGCTTTTCATAATATTCCTGCGATCGCTATTTCCCATTATCGCGATCGGCGTAGAGAGTTTGACTGGACTTGGGCAGCCGAGACTTCCGCTAGGGTAATTAAGCACTTGTTAGAAATTCAACTTCCGCCGCAGTCCTATTGGAATGTGAATTTGCCCCATCTAGAGATGGCAGAGCTTGATCCCATTCCTGAAATTGTATTTTGCGAAAAGTCGAGTCAGCCGTTGCCATTAGGGTTTAAAGTCGATGGCGATCGCGTAACCTATGCGGGTCGTTACAATCTCCGCGATCGCGCTCCCAATACCGATGTCGATGTCTGCTTCTCTGGAAAAATTGCAGTTACACAAATGGGGGTTTAGGAAATCTGTAATTCTTTCTCTTACAATTAACTATAAACACTTGGATCGTAGAGAACTACATTTTCTTGTTCATTGGGATCATTGCGGGACACGATCGCATGGGCTGCTTCGGTATCACTGAGGTTATAGGGCTGATGCGGCACACCTGCGGGAATGAAGATAAAATCACCAGCTTCATTAATTACTGATTGGCTTAAACCCTTTCCATAGCGAGTTTCTACCCTTCCCTTGACTAGATAAATTGCAGTTTCATAGTCCCGATGAAAATGAGGCTCCGCTTTACCTCCTGCGGGAATGATCACCAGATTCATCGAAATTCCCTTTGCACCCGCAGTAGTGCCAGATATACCAACAAAATAGGGCAGCTTTTGTAGAGTGGCGGTTTCACTGTCAGGACGAACTGTGATGATTTGGCTGGAATGGTCAGGTAATTGCTCAGAACTAGAATTAACCATAGCAATTTTAAGTAAGTTTAGTTTGATCGCAGCACCATAGTCATTACAAGTGCTAATTACATCATAATACCTAGAAAATATATAATTGTGACCCCACCGAGGGCGGGGTCACAATCCTCTAATCGCTATATAGCCATAGACCAAAAAAATTAGCGGCGCTTCGCGCCGCTAATTTTTTTTGGTCTATGGCTATGCAACCTCATGGGTTTCCAAATATTCCTGAATCCAATTATTTCCTAATTGTAAAAGATGCTCTAAATTAAAATCCCATAATATGATGCGCCCATTAACACTACCTGATGCAAGGGTATTACCATCGGGACTAAAGCAAACAGTTTTGACCGATGATTGATGTCCTTGCAAAGTCAAGAGTTCCTTCCCATCTATACTCCATATTTTAACTAAGCCATCACTACCACCTGAGGCTAGGGTATTACCATCAGGACTAAAGCAAATACTCCTTACTTCCGCACTATGTTCATTGAGTGTTCTCAATAATTTACCTTCGAGATTCCATAGCTTGACGCTACCATCTTTACTACTACTAGCTACGGTTTTATTGTCAGGACTAAAACACACACTATAGACTTCTCCCGTATGCCCCACAAAGGTATCTAATAGAGTGCCATCCCAATGCCAGATTTTTACGGTTTTGTCTTGGCTGGCTGTGGCGATCATATTACCATCACGACTAAAACAGACCTGATAAACAGCATTAGCATGACCAACTAATGTATGAACCCATTCCCCATTTTTATTCCATAATTTGACTGTGCAATCACCACTTGCGGAGGCAAACAATTCTCCATCAATACGGTAGGCAACACTGTAAATAGCAGCCTCATGTTCGTTATAAATCGTTTTAAGTAATCTCCCTTGAGAATTCCAAACCTTAATGGCGCGATCGCTACTAACTGACAAGAGGAAGCGATTGTTTGGACTAAAACAAATACTATTTACGCTCTCTTTATAACCTTCTAAGGACGTGATTAATTTTGCAGAATTAGCAAACCAAATTTTGATGGTGCAATCGCTACTAGATGCGGCAATAAATCGACCATCGGGACTAAAAGCAATGCAATTAATCTCGTCTACATGCCCAACTAACTGAGTATTCGTGTTGCCCTCAGTATGCCAAAACTTAATAGTCGTATCTTGGCTGCCTGTAATCATCTTGCTGCCATTGACATTAAAAACAATGCTATAGATACCACCTTTATGCCCATATAGAGTTTTGAGTAAATTCCCTTTAATGTCCCAAACTTTAATAGTGCGATCGCTGCTGATAGAAGCAAGAGTTTGCCCCTTCGGATGAAACCGTACTCCCAAAACTTTATCGGTATGCCCTTCTAAAACTGCAAGTAGATTTCCTTCCATATTCCAAAGTTTGATATCACGACCACGACTTACAGAAGCAATGATCCTACCTGATGGAGAAATAGCAACATCTTCGATGAAGCTATCATGGGCTTTAATATTTCTGATCAAAGTTCCATCAATATTCCAGATAATTAAGGTACGATCAGCACTGCCTGTAATAATTCGTTCACCATCGGGACTAAAACACAGACAGGTAATCCATTTGTGATGTCCACTGCCAAAGGTATTGAAAGGTCTGCCATCATTCAGCCATAGTCTAACCTTTGCATCTTCGCCGCAGGATGCAAAAATGGAAGATGTGGGGCTAAATTTGACTGCTAAAACAGGGGCTTGATGATCTTTAATAACTTTAACTGGGCGTTCTAAATAGAATTTTTTGGAACGGTCAAGTTTCCAAAGTCTGATTGTGCCATCACGACTAGCGGAAACTAGATATTGACCATCGTTACTGAAACTAAGACTCGTAATCCAATTGGTATGACCAACAAGGGTTTGTTGCAAATTTCCTTTAGTGTCCCAAATCTTGATCGTGCGATCGCTACTTCCTGAAGCAATCAAGCGATCGCTATCTTGAATAGCGATACAGGTGACAATATCTAAATGGGCGGCAATATAGTTATACTCCTGCACATTGTAGACTGCTTGATGTAGTGCGGCAATCCCGTGCATTCGCAAGCTTACTTGTTGAGATATGGAAGTTTCTAATTCTTGTAATTTTTTAGCAGCTTCCAGTGACTCTAATAGAGACTCAAATTGCTGATTGAGAATAAATGTCGCTTTTGCCGAGGCACTTTTGAGAACGACTTCTGCTTCGGTTAAACTCGCTTGCAATCGTTGCTGCATTTCCACTAATCGAATTTTGGCTTCTTTCTCTGCTACTAAGGTTTCCTCTAGTCTTAATTTCGCCGCAGACAGGATTTGATTAGCTTCAGCTTGGGCAACAAGAGCTATTTCCACTTCCCGTTTTTCGAGATCTTGACTAGCTGAAAAGAAATGATAGTCATAGTTGCTTAGATTTTTGTCAGATGCCCATGCCAGTGCATCCTGTAGAGCTTGCCCACGTAGCAATCGAGATTCATCTTTGTAATCAGAATCCATCCAAGCCTTGAATGATTCACCGTAGGGACGCAAATTAGCGAGAGCTTGATTTACCCAAGTTTGATTAAAGATAGCTGCATAAATGGGATTGTAAACCCTTAATTTCCCACCCCGTTTGACGACTAATCCTGTGATTCGTAATTCTGTTTGTTCGGGACTATCATCGGCAATAATGCCACCCTCTAAATTTTTTTTTAAAGATGGTTCAGAAGTTAAAATCTGTTGATAGAGACCAAGCAATTTCCCTTGACGATTTTCGCTACTCCAAAGAATGCGATCGCGGATGGTTTTGAAGTGTTCAGGCTGATCGTGGATTTCCCAATTAGAGACTAATTGCGATCGCACCAAATTATTTACCCAGACGAGTTCATGCTGCACAGGAATCGGATCTGGAGAATTAATGATTAGTTGGCAAATTTTTTGAGTGAGAAAGGGTTGCCCTCCTGTATAGGCAATAATTGCTTTCAGGAGCGCCACAGGGTTAGTGGACTTCGATAGCAAGCCACGCATTAGGGGCTTAGTTTCCTTTAACTGAAAGCCTTTTAGTTCGATCGCTCGACCAATATTGAAAGGAGTACGTTGCTTATCACGAATAAGATCCGCAGGTGTCGCTACCCCAAATAGGGCAAAGGTTAACCGATTATAGGCAATGCGATCGGCGCGTCGATTAAATGCTTCGCGAATTAAAGCAAAAAAATCATCAACGGGAAAATTTAAACTGAGAATACTATCAATTTCGTCAACGAACAGAATAATTGGGGTAGCGATTTTTTTGAGTAGACCTTCATCAAGGAATTTACCAAAACGCTGCACGGGAGATAGTAATCGGTTGCGCTCCCACCACTCTTCCAAATCAAAGCTATCGTATAAATCGAGGCTACTGACGATACTATCAATCAGACCTGCATACCATTGTTCAGGATTAATGTCTGATGTGCCGATCGCTGTAATATCGATCGCAGCACAGGTATAGTTTTCCTTCTGCAAACGCTGCATTGTGCGAACACGTAAACTAGACTTACCCATCTGGCGAGAATTGAGGACATAACAAAATTCTCCTGCCTTCAAGCTTTCATAGAGATCTTTATCAGCCTGTCTTTCCACATAGGTAGGTGCATCTATAGATAGACTACCGCCAACTTGATAGAGATAAGTTGTGTTTCTTTCTAGGCTCATCATTGCTTATGATGTACAGCAGTTTGCGCTAGACATGCTCAATTTTTTAAATTTCCAAATATAGCTGTAGCCACTTAAGTCAGGATATGAAACCCAATCGAGAGTTGCGGTGCTTCGCACCGCAACTCTCGATTGGGTTGTGTGTTTTTCTTAACATTACTGACTATAGCTATCTATTTAGAGAAATATATTTCATATAAGTAGTTAAGCATAAGTAAACCTAAAACCTATATTGTTGTGCCGCTAGCTATGTAGGCATCTCAACAATATGGGTTTGGTTAGCTGAGCTACTTACTTTTCTAAATACATTCTCGAAAATATTGATAATAGAGGCTGCACATAGGCATGACCAGATTTCCCTGAAATTTCACCAAGCCAATGCTGCGGAGCTTAAATGCTAAATGACTCTCCAAGTGTAAAGGGCGATCGCAAGATACCAAATTTTTAAAAGCTTCCATCATTTCTAGATCTTCTTTTAAATAGCTTAATTGACGACGCAGATGATCACTATAAATGCCTTCTTCGGTAGGAGCTAATTGAAGTAACTTCTCTAAACTAATCCGACCACGGGCAATTTGATAGAGAGCCTGTCTGACTAGATAGGGATGTCCACCTGTGAGCGATAGCAACTGCTCCACCTCAGAGGGCTGCCAGTTGAGTTGGTGGCGAGTCACCAATTCCGCAATTTGACCACCTGTTAATTCAGGTAATTCGATCGGTAAACCAACATTAAATGGAGATTGATTAATATTTAAAGGTATATAAACTTCTTTAGAATGCACAATTACTAATCTTAGTTTTTTCCAAATATCCTCATTTTTTGCCTTTTCATGCCAAGCTCGCAGCAATCCAAAAAAATCAGAGGCAATTTTGGGATATTGGAAAATCAAATCGACTTCATCCAGACCCAATACTAAAGGCACCTCGGTAACTGTCAGCAAATAGCGTTGAAAATACTTAGTACATTTGTTTTTGCTACCTAAGACCCCTTGCCAATATTGCTCTAAATTATCTTCTAGATTCAGTTCAGAAGCGATACTGGCACAGAACCACTGCAAAAAAGAGTCAAGTTCACTGAACACATCACTATCTGCTTCCTGAAAATATAGATGGGCAACTTGATTACCTTTATATTTAGCATAAGCAAGAGTTCTTAATAGTAAAGATGATTTCCCCATCTGGCGTGGAGCTTTAATCCGAATTAGAGAACCAGGTCTGAGAATCGTTTCACAACTATCTTTTTCAATGGGTGGGCGCTGAATATAAAAACGGGAGCCTAATTCTACTTGACCTTCGGGTTCTTCTAATTGTAGTTGTTGCTGCTGTGGTGGTGGCTGAGAAGAAACCGTAGTAATAGCATTGGAATTGCTGAGTAATCGCTCTAAAGTTTGTAAAGTTTCAGTTGCATCTATAAAGCGTTGGCGATAGTCATAACGCACCATTTTGTCAATAATTGCGGCTAGACTGGGATGGATTTTCACTTTAGCTTTGGCAGCAGCTAAAGCACAACTATATTCATTAGTTTGAGAATCTTTGGGGAGTTCCTTAAAGGTCAAACCCGTAAAAGCCTGTAAGCACATTAGCCCCAAGGCGTAGACATCACTACAAAACCTTGGATGTCCTGCTAGTTGTTCATTGGGCATATAAACTAGGGAACCAACCACAACACTGCGAGTTTGATTGTCGTCTTCCATCAGGTGTTCAAACGAATCTGTACCTAAAGCCTTGACTGCACCAAAGTCAATCAGTACGATTTTGCGATCGCTTTGGCGACGAATTAAGTTAGTTGGTTTGATATCCCGATGAATTACTTGGCAGCTATGCACAAAAGCTAGCACTCTCAAAATATCTCGCAAACCAGAAATCAATTTTTGCTGAGACCATTGTTGCCCAGCAATAATTTCACGATCTAAAGTCTGACCTTCGATAAACTCTTGGACTAAATAAAATTCACCATTTTGCTCAAAGTGAGCAAATAATCGCGGAATCTGATCATGTACTCCCAAATCATGCAAAGTCTTAGCTTCATTATCAAATAGTCGCTTCGCAACCCCTAATTCCTGTGGTTTCTGAAACTGTGGCTTGAATTGTTTAACTACACATTTGGGTTGATTGGGGAGTTGTAAATCTATAGCCAAAAATGTCTGCCCAAAACCGCCGCCACCAAGTGGTTTTACAATTTTATATCGCCCTGCAAGGATTGCTTCAGCACTGGTCATGGTTGGTGTTGGAGGATGGACTGACAATTCATTTAGTAGCTTTCTCAATGATACCGCGATCGCTAATTATTCAAATTTTCTTTAAAATGTAAAATTAGGGATAAAGCAACCAAATTTTTTGTGGCGCGGCTTCGCCGTGCCACAAAAAATTAGAAAAGGTCAAGATTTAGGGAAGCAACTTAATATTTTCTTGAATTGATTTAGCTGAAGCATGTAAGGCAGCAAGTTCATCGGATGTTAGTTGCAGTTCAATCACCTTTTCAATTCCCCGTTTGCCTAACTGCACAGGTACACCCATAAATATATCGGTTAACCCATATTCACCCATGAGGTGTGCCGCCACAGGGACAACACGCTGTCGATCGCAGAGAATTGATTCAACCATCATATAAGCTGATGCTGATGGTGCAAAGTAGGCGCTAGTTTGCATCAATTTGACTATTTCTGCGCCACCATTACAGGTTCTATTTACAAGTTTAGTGATCGCGTCTTGGGATAATAATTCCGTAATTGGTATACCATTCACTGTGGAAAAGCGTGGTAATGGAAGCATCGTATCGCCATGACCACCTAAAACGGTCGCCCTAATGTCAGCACTGGAGATGCCTAACTCCATACCGATAAACGTTTGAAACCTTGCCGCATCCAAAATCCCTGCCATGCCCATAACCCGATGGGTTGGCAATCCACTCACCTGCCATGCGTAATGCGTCATCACATCTAAAGGATTAGTGACCACGATCAAGATTGCCTCAGTGGATTGGGCGATCGCTTGAGAGATGGCATCCTTCACAATGGACGCATTAATCCGTAATAGATCATTGCGACTCATACCCTCTTTGCGCGGTAAACCTGCGGTTAGGACAATGATGTCAGAATTTTGAGTATCACTGTAATTATTTGTGCCAATAATTTGGCGATCGTGATTGACGATCGCCTGAGTTTGCATCAGGTCAAGAGCTAATCCCTGCGGCTTGCCCAGCACAATGTCATACAACACCACATCCGCTAATCCATTTTCGACAATGCGATGGGCTAGGGTTCCGCCCACATTTCCAGCACCGATGATCGTCACTTTAGGCGATCGATAGTCTTGAATGTGTGTTGCCATGTATTTATATATTTAAAATTTGATCGTGCGGCGATGGGCGGCTACAGATTCAACTAAACCGATCGCCATAAAATTCGCAATTAAGGCTGATCGTCCATAACTGAGCCACGGCAAAGGAATACCTGTAACAGGTGCAACATTGATATTCATGCCGATATTGACAAAGGTTTGGAATAGCACAAAGGAAAATACGCCAATTGCCAATAGTGAGCCGAAATTATCCCGTGCATTCACTGCAATTACGAGTAACCGCCAGCAAATTCCTACAAACAGCAATAGGACGCATAGGCAACCGATAAAGCCAAACTCCTCACCGATCGCAGAAAAAATGAAATCGGTATGTTGTTCAGGAATAAAGTTTAATTGGGTCTGCGTACCCTTAAGCCAACCCTGCCCCCAAAGCTTACCCGCACCGATCGCAATGCGTGATTGAATGACGTGATAGCCTGCTCCAAGAGGATCTTGGTTCGGGTCAATAAAGAGCAAAAGTCGCCGTTTTTGATAGTCATGGAGAACATTCCAGAGCAGTATTCCTGCTTGACCTGCGACCAGATTGACAACTACTGCAATGACTGTGCTAACCACTCGAAACCAAGGTAAAGAGATCCATGCGGCAACACCCATGAGAATTACCCAGATAATCCACGCAGGTAAATAGATCGAAAACAGGATCGCCGAAACAATTGGCGAAAAGATCAAGGCTAGCCAGCCACCACTCGCCCCTGCCCAATAGAGCATTCCAATAGTGATCGCCGCAAATACTAGCGCCGTACCTAGGTTCGGTTGTAAAAAAATCAAGATCCAAGGCGGCAAAGTCACCCAAGCCACTTTAAAGGCATCAATGGGATTTTGGATCGGTCGATCATGCATTACGGCGGCGAGGGAAATAATGATCCCGACTTTGGCGAATTCCGATGGCTGAATGTTAAACCCACCAATGGTAATCCAGCGCTCTGCACCTAGTGCCGTTGTCCCGATCGCTAGGACTAAAATCAGAGAAATATTGGTGATCGCATAGGTAACCCAATGCAAGCGCAACAGGCGATCATAATGAAAACGGGCGATCGCAAACATCGCAGTTAAGCCGACCACACCCGTTACCCAATGCTGCCACCATTCTGTGCGCTTTGCACTATAGTCAGAACTATAGATGGCAATACCACCTAAAACTGTCAATAAAATTGGGAATAACAGCAATAACGGATCCGCATCACGCCACTCCCGTTTGATATTTTCCCAACTTGGTAGTTCTAAACCCTTTACGATCATAAATTCAGCACTAAATAGCGAAGCTATGATCTATTTTAGTAACCAACTAAACAAATCTTTAACTTTGATCTGGATTTCGCTGGCAAATAATGGCACAGGAATTACCGATTCTGGATCGTCAAATACCTCAATCTCTTGCTTGGGGCGGTATATAAACACAGTTCTTTCTCTGGGATAAATTAACCATCCCATTTGGGTTGCATATTTCAAGCAATGCAAAATATTTTTGGTAACTCTGGTTTGACTTTGGTCGGGCGATAAAATCTCAATTACCCAATCTGGAGCGATCGCAAATATATTTGCCACTTCACCATATTCGTCACTAGGAATCCGCGCCCATTCAAAAATTGCGATATCTGGTACAGTTGATCGCCCGCCAAAGGTACAACGCAGTTCAGGAAAAGCCCAAGCAATCTGTTTTGTTCTTAAGATGCCGTTAATTTTAGGTACAAGTTCACCTTGCAAGATACTGTGTTTTCCCTGTGGCATTGGCTTCTGTAAGATCTGACCATCAATATATTCACAAGCGGGCTTAGTTTCTGGTTGTTGGAGAAACTCAGCTAAGGTTATGGGATTGCTAACTGTTTGTGCCATCAGAGCGTAGACTCACAACTCTACTTTTGCAAAACTAATATTCCCATCATGCCATTGGCGATCGCATAGTGGGTAGCAAGAGAAAAACCTGCGGATTTGGCGAGTTTGACCTGCTCAGAACCAATTGGAAATCTCGCTAAACTCGGCGCAATATAGGCATATTCGGCAGTCATTGAGAACCGATCAGCTAGTGGCACAACTACTCGATCCAGATAAAAGTCTTGAAAAGTTTGCATCAGGCGATCGCTAGGACGATGAAAGTCAAGAATTGCTGCCTTAGCTCCAGTTTTTAAGACTCGATGTAACTCCGATAGACATTGTGGGATATTAGTCACATTGCGTAACCCATAGGCCAAGGTCGCCCCATCAAAGCTATTGTCGGCAAAGGGCAAATTCAACACATTACCCTCTTGCCATGTCAGACTTTTTTGAATTTTCGGTAAATAATTACGCGCTTTGTCCGCCGCGATCGCTAAAAGTTCTTTAGAAAAATCCACACCGATCACTTGCCCCGTCGGTGCGACTTTTTGAGCGAGCAGAGCGGTCATATCTCCAGATCCACAACAGAGATCAAGCCATGTTTCTCCTCGCTGTGGCTCACACCAACGCAATGCCATTTTTTTCCAGATGCGATGTTGACCTAAACTAAGGAGATCATTGAAGCGATCGTAAACTGGCGCAATGCGATCGAAAATCTGTTGGACATCAGTTTCCGAAGGTTGAGACATGGTTTTACCTAAAACTTTTACCGAAGAGTTACAGAAATCATCATAATGCGCGGGTGTCTTCCTACCCAAGATAAAGGGCAGTGCGTTGCACTGCCCTTTATCTTGGGTATAAACCCCAGAAGAGAGTTGCGGTGTAAAAGCACCGCAACTCTCTTCTGGGGTTTGATTTTGTCCTAACATGACTGGCGACAGCTATATCTTGCAGAGATATCAGCACAATCGCTGAGCGAATTAATAGGCGAGAGCTGAATCCTCATGCGACAATATTTATCAATAGGTTCATTGTCGGCAGCAAAATTTTGCCTAACTATGCAAAAACTTTGGTTTAAAAGCAAGCGATCGCAACCATTGCTACCCGAAGAAGATATCAACCCATCTTCTCCAGCAAAAGAAGACTCTATACAGGAACCCACTGCTCCTGTGATTAGCGACTCGGAAACAGTAGCCAGAGATACTGGTAATTTTCAAGTTACTAAAACAGGGATTTTAAAATATCTTTCCCAAATATCCCCCCAAGCTTCAGAATGGCAAATTTCGCCTGTATGGTTAATACTAGCAATAGGTTTAGGTGGAATTGCGATCGTTACCATCTTCGGCTTGCAGTATCTCACTGCCCCTGAATCAACTCCAGACAGTAACCTTACCTGCAAATCGAAAATTAATGGCGATTGGCAAACACCCATCGGCAAAGTCACTTTGAAAGAAGATCAAGGGGATCTAGTTTCAGGGAAATATGAATACACAAACTTTGATCGTGGCAAAATTTCTGGTGAGTTGAAAGGCAAGCTGAGTAACAATGTTGTTAATTTTGATTGGAAAGAGACTCCCAATCAGCAACCACCACAACAGGGCAAGGGGATTCTGATTTTTGGTGAAGGCTGTAAAGAATTTTATGGTAGCTACGGAACTGGGGACAGCACTAGTAATTTTGGTAATTGGCAAGGCTCACGATTGCCAAAATAGTAGACAGATAAAAACTAGCGACCTCGAGTGGTCAGTTTCGAGGTCGCTAGTTTTGAGGGATTAAGGCTAGCCAAAATCTAAGTCGTAAGGCAAAATTAAGTTTCAATATTGATCAAATTGATCACCAAATTTAAAGGCAAGCAATTATCGTCATTTGTTGAACAGTTAAAAGTAAAACTAAACTAAACAGTTAGCCAATATTTTCATCAAACCGATACTATAGATGTAATACAAGATTTAATACAATCCTAGTTATTTACTATTTGAATGGCTTCTGGTTTAGTCTCAAAGATTTCAACAGTTCTAGATCAAAAATCAACTTTTTTCATCAAAAAATCACCAGAAAACTATTAAAAATATATTGCTTGACCCATTCAATCTTACAAAACTTCAAGAATAGATTCCCTCCTAAGAAATTCACAAAAGACACTGTTGGCAAATAGGGACGCAAACTATGGACATTGGCGACACCAAATCAGAATCATTTGCACTAATTGAAAAATTAAACGAAATTGGTATTGCTCTGTCGGCGGAAAAAAATACGCCCAAGTTATTAGAAATGATTTTGAGGGGAGCAAAAACAATTTTAAATGCCGATGCAGGGACGCTTTATCTTGCCACTGAGGATAAACGGTTTCTTCAATTTGAAATCATGATGAACGATTCATTAGGGACGATTTTAGTTTCTAAGCCAGATGAGCCCATCCCCTTCCCCCCCTTGCCACTTTATGATGACAAGGGAAAGGCGAATGAAACAATGGTGGCAGCCCGTGCGGCTGTATACAAGCAAACCATTAATATTCCTGATGCCTACACATCGGAAACTTTTGACTTTTCGGGGACTAGAGCTTTTGATACGAGAACAGGCTATCGATCGCAGTCATTTTTGACACTACCAATGCTCAATCATGAAAATGAACTGATTGGGGTATTGCAGTTAATTAATGCCAAAGATGCCCATACCAATCAAATTATTGAGTTCTCGCAAATCTCCCAGCGCATTGCCGAATCCTTGGCATCGCAAGCGGCGATCGCCTTGACCAATAACAAACTGATCGGACAGTTTCGTGAGCTATTTGAGTCATTTATTAATCTCATGTCTGAGGCGATCGACAAAAAATCACCCTACAATGGTGCTCACTGTCGCCGCGTACCGACCTTGACCATGATGATTGCCGACGCAGCTTGCAAGGCGGAGTATGGCATTTTCAAAGATTTTAAATTGGATGAAGATCAGCGCTATGAACTCAAGATTGCAGGACTGCTCCACGACTGCGGTAAGGTAACTACGCCTGTACATGTGATCGACAAAGCAACAAAACTAGAAACCATTTTTGATCGCATTCATTTGGTCAATACGCGCTTTGAAGTGCTGAAGCGGGATGCAGAGATTAGTTTTCTCAACCAAAAAATTGCAGCGATCGAATCTGGAAATCTCAGCGTCATCCCAGATCTTGAAGATGCTCTACAACAAAAACTTGCCCAATATTCCAGCGATCAGAATTTCCTGCGTATCTGTAATATCGGTGGTGAGTTCATGAGTGCTGAGCATAAGGAACGGCTCCAGCAAATCGCTAAATATCGCTGGATCGATCCTCAAGGCGTGGAAACCAATTTCCTAACTGATAATGAAGTCTACAATCTGAATATTTCTAGAGGAACGCTGACGGCGGAAGAACGCAAAATTATTAATGATCACATCGTCGTTACCATCGAAATGCTGGAGCAATTGCCCTATCCGCGCAATCTCCGCCGTGTACCAGAATATGCAGGCGGGCATCACGAACGTATGGATGGTAAAGGCTATCCCAAAGGCTTGACCCGAGAGCAAATGTCTCTACCTGCCAGAATGATGGGAATTGCCGATATTTTTGAAGCTCTAAGTGCCAAAGATCGTCCCTACAAAAAAGGTAAAACTTTGACAGAATGCCTGCATATCCTCGGTAAGATGAAGATAGATAACCATATTGATCCTGATCTGTTTGATCTATTTGTTAGCGAAAAAGTTTATTTACGCTATGCCAATGAATATCTCGATCCCGATCAGATTGATGAAGTCGATGAAAATAATATCCCCGGATATACCCCACCTTTTGCTTATTTTTTCAGCACTAGCTAACAGACTCACAGGGCTGTTGTAAAACCATCTCCATAAACAGCTTGCGAAGATGGGCTTGCTAAAGTGTATAGGAGTAGTGCAAAGTACCATCTGCATACCAAGATCTCGAAGATAGGCTTGATCTTGAAATTTATCACAACTAAAAATTGATTTTGTACTTACTTATGTTTGCTCAGTTTCGCTCTCAATATCCACAGGGGCGCATCCAGACTGAGATGCTACCTAAAATTGATGGTCTCCATGCCTTTAGAGCGATCGTCGCTCAGGGTGATGCGATCATGGGAACAGCTACGGCTGTTGATAGCGATCTGGAAATAGCGGAAGATCGCGCAGTCAAACGTGCCCTGACGATCGCAGGCATTTCTTTTGATAACGGCTTTGACAACAACTATGGGGGATATGCAGGGCGATCGCCAATTTTGACACAGGTTTCCCGCGAGCCATCAACCGTCAATTCACTGCCATCGGCTAACTTAAATAACTTGGGTGAGTTAGGGTCTGGACATCATACTACACATACCATTCAGTCAGAACCTGCCCTCGACTATACCAGTGAATATAGCACCAATAAAAGTGCCAACACCTATGCGCCTGTAGAAAATTTGCACTATCCGCCTGTTGATCAGCCAAGTAAGTCCAGCGAGGAATTAGGCATAATGTCACATCATTCTGAGCCACAGTTTGCCCCGATCAAAGCATCCGCACCCACGATCGCGCCTGAACCGATCGATCTGTCCGATGCGATTTCTAAGATCGATGTGGAGATGGATCGTCTAAGCTGGACAAAGACGCAGGGACGTGATTATTTAGTACGAACTTTTGATAAGAAATCTCGCCAACAGTTAACCAATGAGGAGTTATTACAGTTTCTCAGTCATTTAAAATCCTTGCCAACACCCCATAAACAATCGGCAAGTAATGACGATTTCTTCTAAACTTAATTGATTTAATTGATCAAAATTGATCAATTTCACTGATCAAAGTGATCAAAAAGATGCTTTGAGTGTATTTTTGATAGATCCCAGACATTCCGCCCGCAATAATGAAATCTCCTAATTTTCAAGAAGAACTGAGTTTACTCATCCGTGCCAAATGTCCGATTATTTATGTCGTGACATGGGAAGAAGAGCGTGCGGAAAAGGCGATCGCCCAAGTTGCCCAAGAATGCAGTCCAGCCCGTCAAATGCTCTACTACGATTTGGTACGGGGATTTGAGCATAATCAGGAAGGCAAAAATAATTTATTGCAAGCCTTGCAAATTGTCGAAAATAGCGATCGCCAAACGGCAAGTATCTATGTATTTCGCGATCTCCATCGGCGCTTAGCCTCACCTCGTCTTGACGAGATTTTTGTGCGGCAACTGCGAAATCTCTATCGAAGTTTTCGCAATTCACGTAAGACTTTGATTTTACTCAGTCCTCTGCTAGAAATGCCTTCTGAGCTGGAAGAGCAAGTTGCCGTACTCTATTTCCCATTACCCGAAACTTCAGAAATTCGCAATATTATCGAACAGATGATTCCCGCAGAGCAGTTGCGCTTGGCAGGTAATAGCCTCGAACAACTAGTGAAGGCCTGTATGGGGATGACTCGAGATCGCATCTGTCACACCCTTTCTAAATCAATTGTCCAGAAACATTACCTCAATGAATCGGATATTGAGCGTGTTCTGATCGAAAAGCAAAAACGGATTCGCCAAACGGAGTTCTTAGAATTTTTTACACCCAATGAAACCCTAGATAGTATTGGCGGCTTAGATAATTTCAAGCTCTGGCTAATGCAGCGTCAGTTAGCCTTTTCCGATGAAGCCAGAGCCTATGGCTTACCAAACCCAAGGGGCGTTCTCTTATTGGGAATTCAAGGTACAGGCAAAAGTCTTTGCGCGAAGGCGATCGCTAATCTCTGGCGCTTACCTCTTTTACGATTGGATGTGGGGCGCTTATTTGGTAGTTTAGTCGGACAGTCTGAAAGCCGCACCCGTCAGACAATTCAGCTAGCCGAAGCCCTTGCCCCTTGCATTCTCTGGATTGATGAAATCGATAAAGCTTTTGGGGGGATTTCCAGTAGCATGGGGGATTCGGGAACTAGTCAGCGCGTACTAGGCACACTTTTAACATGGATGCAGGAAAAGTCTAGTCCTGTATTTGTTGTCGCCACTGCCAATAATATCCATGCCTTACCACCAGAATTACTACGTAAGGGGAGATTCGATGAATTGTTCTTTATCAATTTGCCCACGAACGAAGAGCGCAAAGAAATTTTTCTACTCCATTTGAATCGATTTCGCCCGAATGAATTGCGAAACTTTGATGTTGATAAGATGGCAGCAATTTCCAAGGAATTTAGTGGGGCAGAAATCGAACAGGCTATCGTGGAAGGGATGTATCGAGCTTTCCATGAACAAAGGGATGTGAGTACCGAAGATATTATCGGCGCAATTAAAGAAACCTATCCCTTGGCTAGTACTGCCAGAGAACAGATTAGTTTCATGCAAGCTTGGGCAACTCAAGGCAGAGCAAGAAGTGCTTCGCGAGGGGAATCAAATGGGCAACCGAATCCGAAACCAAGTAGTAATTCCCATCAGGCAAAGGATCTTAGTGTGCTGAAACAAGCAACTAAAGTGGCGATCGAGAAGTCAATTGATTTGTCCATCAGCAAGACCGTTGACAGCGCCAATGGCAAGCATCGCCCTCTACCATTACCTCCCTTACCGCAAATCAAATCTAGCTCAGACTCATGACTCCCAATTCTGCTACTTCCTTTGATAATAATCCTGATTTGCCGCAGTTGCAGGCAATCAAGGCGCATTTGGATTTAGTATTGTTGGCGTTAGAGTCCTTAACGGGGCTTGGTTCCGATGAAATGCTAGCGGTTGCCGAGAAATTAGGTTTAGAGGAAATTTTGAGCGATCGCATTACGCTCTGGCGGTTGCGGCAGGCGAGTCCATTACGAAAAGGTAAAGGGCGCAAAAAACTCGATGTTGATGAAGCTAGAGCCATGACCCTAATTAGTTGCACCCTCGCTGCCCAGCAACAATTTGCCATTCGCAATGCGGTTGCTCAGTTAGAGAAATGTACTGCTCTCAAACGTCTCCCCTATCGTGAACCCATCCTCGGCGACTATCTCGATCGCTTTAATACGCTCTACCAAGAACGCATGGCAGAGGAGGAGCAAGCAAAACCTGACGCAATCCAAAAATTAGCGTTAAAATTATTAATAGATCTGCTTTTTTACAGTTCCCAAATTGGTTCTCGTCGCCTTTGGGTTGCC
Organism: Pseudanabaena sp. Chao 1811; assembly: GCF_027942295.1. Lineage (NCBI taxonomy): Bacteria > Bacillati > Cyanobacteriota > Cyanophyceae > Pseudanabaenales > Pseudanabaenaceae > Pseudanabaena > Pseudanabaena sp. Chao 1811. The sequence continues at coordinate 3,300,409 of NZ_CP101416.1, read as the reverse complement.
TTGTTTGAACGAAGTCAATGAGATTTTAGAGATTTTAAATTTTGCGAGGCAAAATTTAAAAAATAAAAAATATGCGCTATTCATCGTCAGAATCAAATACCTTCAGCCGTCGCTATGAATTACCAACCTGCTCATTAGAGGTCTGGACAGAGCGATCGCCTTTATCTGACTGGCAGTCCCAAATTGTGGCGCAAAATATGCGATTTCAATTGCAATTGGCTAATAGCCGCAAAGTAATTAAAGGCAATCAACAGCAAATCGCCAATTTGATCGAAGCAGTGACTAGTTACTGCGATCGCTGGCTGGCTCAGGATGATTTTGAAACCCTTGATCATGCCATTGAAATCCCGAAATTATCCAAACTGCATCTTTCAACTTTGCAATTATTTGACCTTTACGAAAGTCTGGAACTCTGTGCCAATGAGTTTGTGATTTTGCCCAATGTAGTGCTAGAAGTACGCCGCCTCAATCTCAACTGGCTTAAGGTTATTGCAGGGGCGATCGCGATCGTCGGAGTTAGTATTGGTGCAATCCGTTTAATTTATCCTCCCCTTGGTGAACAACCCACCTTCCAAGTCGCTTCATCTCCTAACGCTTCATCTCCTGAACAGGCTGCCGCACCTTCTGTTGCTAGCTCAAATAACAAGTTAGACAAATCAGCTAACAAAGTAGAAAGTGATTTGAAAGTTGCAACTTCACCACAGACGATAAATCCATCCACTCCTAATGCAGCAATCGCACCTAAATCTCCAAATATTTCTCAACCAAAAGATACAGCCTCTGAATCAAAAATTCGGGAGAGAACTGATAAGGTCGCAATCAATACTCCCACTGGGAATGTATATAGTTATCGCCAAAACCCTCCCACAAGTTCTCCTTCTATTGCTGATGGTGTAACCACAGGTAGAATGTCCCCACAATTAAGACGTTCAGAACAACCTAACAAAGATATTTCCTCCTCCTCAATTAGTGCAGAATCTGCTAAGCCTGCACCTTCTGCCCCTTCTCAAAAGATATCGATTCCATCCACAGTTTCCCGTGCTGCCAATGCAGATATTGGCTCAACCACTAATATCAAGGTTTTACAGCTTCAATCAGAACTACCCAGTGACATCACTACAAATCTAGTGCGCTATGTGCAAGAACAACGAATTACTCTAATAGAGACAGGAACACTCATTCTCGACCTTGAGATCTCAGGCGATCGCATCAGCAATATATCAACGGATATTAAAAACTCGACATTAAAAGATGATCGGGCGATCGCCGAACTAGAAAATATCCTTCGCCAATGGCGATCGCCTAGTTCGATGACAGGAAAAGTCAATTTAATTCTGCAAATACAGCCTTAAGGACATACAGGAAAATAAGGAACCAAATTTTTGTGGTGCGGCAAAGCCGCACCACAAAAATTTGGTTCCTTATTAAATCTCAGAAACCTAAGCGATGTAATAGCCATGCAAATTTTTTGTAGCATAAAGTGTAGTCCTTCTCTATGACATTGTTTCTGTAAGTAGCGATCGCAAGGATTGGCGAAATTCCAAAGAGAGATAATGCGCTTGTAAAGGCTGCCAACTTTGCCAAAAAATACGACTCTCCTCCTGCATGGCTTGGTCAATGCTGGGCAGTACCTTACTAACATCGGTCTTCAATGTCTTCTCTAAAAAATGACGGAGAACTACATGATCTTGGAGTGTTCCCAAAATTTCTTGAATCTGTTTAAACTCTGCAACTCGTTCACGATAGGAATCTACATAGAAATCAGCAAAAAACTCTGTCTGATACCGCACTCCTTTGATTTGCTTGCGGAGGTCATGCAAAAAATGACTGAACTTCCTTAATTGTTGATGTAGTTCGTCAGAATTCTCAATCGGGATTAAAGAGACTTTACCTGTCTGCATTGTTGTGCCAACCAACCATCCCGAATGAAGAAAAAGCTGGCAAACCAAAGGCAGTAGTAAATCTGGCAAGATTTCTAAGATTGGTAAATTACCCATTGTTGTATAGGTGGGTTGTGCTAGCCAATCTTGAATAGACTGTTTGAGATTTTGGTAGCGATCGCCTTTTAAGGTTTTCTTTAATTTCAGAAAGCTCTGACCTCGTTTCTGATGTAAATGATTAATTACTTGCTCAAACTTAGCTTGCTCTGACTTCTGCAATAGAGGCTGATAGCGCGTGATCAGATCCTGCTTTAGGACATCTAAATCCCTTGTCTCTCCTAAAACCCTAGCGATTTTCCCAATCGATGAATTATTCACTCCCTGAGGTAGGATGATCGCATTACCAAACACTTGAATGGAAGTTCTCAAGCGACGCATTCCAACTCGCATCTGATGTAAAGGTTCTGTATCCTGATCTTTAAAAACAGATTCTTCTAGATCAACAAAGCGTTGAAAATTTTGCTGGATAATACGATAGGCATAATCACTAATTGATAGCGATCGATCAAACTGATTCTCATCCATACAATTTGACCTTTTATAAGGGATTTTTTAAAAAGCTAAAAATCACTAAACTAAACAATCAAAATGATGATGTAATGCACTTTGTTCTGTTAAATCATCACATCTTTACAAATCAATCAAAATTAGTTTAAGCAATTACGCCAATTCAATTCCACCGCTAAAAAAATTGCATTAACGTAAACCTTTTGACTATCCTTATCAACTCCAGACACAATCCAATTAAGAGGTCGTCCATGCTGTTTCAACTCATCTTGAATTGCTTGATAGAGAGTTGAAACTGTATAGTGATTCTGCATGTCGATTTCTAGCTTGAGTAATTGCGTATCCATAATTAACATCTCCAACAACGATGGGATTAGTGAATTTTCAATTGTCTACTAAATAGAATGCTCATGACTTTAGTATTTTAGGAAGTAATGAATCTACATTTAGACATCACCTAAAATCATGATTTTTCTAACGATAATCTGTACTCTTCTGTAAAAAACTAATGTGATTGAGAATACAGATATAAGGCAAACATTGAATAGAACTAAAATATATAATAGCGCCTATAAAAGACTTTTACTAAATAGGTTTCTTTATTTAACAAATCAATATACAGAGATAAGGTTTTTTACTTTTTATAGCAATGAAAGAGATAGCTAGGACAAATCCAGATAAACAAAGGCGGCGCAACGCTTTTGTTTATCTGGGCTTTACAGCAAAACTTTCGCGGCTATAGTAAAGGCTATACATAGGTAGAAGCTCGTTTCAATTCTTTAAGCTAAGACATTCATAACTTCCATTCCCCATAGCAAATTTAAAATCCCAAAAGCAAAAGCCTTGCTACTCAAGGCTTTTGCTTTTGGGATTTTAAATCATCCCGAACTGACATTAAAAAAGAGAGGAGCAAATTTCACTCCTCTCTTTTTTAGGACAGCCTACTGTCACAGTTAAAAGTCAAGAATTTAATTGAAAGATAAAACTCACCTTATCTCCTTTGCCTAGAGAAATGCGATCGCCTGCTCTGAGCTTATGGCGATTGCCCGCAGGCAGAGGTAAATTATTGATATAAGTACCATTCGAGCTACCTGTATCTTCAAAATAAAAAGCGCCACCTTCAGCACGAATATCAGCATGGATACGCGAAACAATATCTGAATCAGGAAATCCAGATACATCAATATCAGGTGGAATTACCGTATTGGGCTTACCGATATGGACAACGGGGAGATGAGCAGGAATTTCGATACTGAGATTGGTTTGGACATGGAGCAAAGATGCCGAAAATTGTTGCAACTGAGTTTTGGCACCAATCGATGCAGATGCAACAACATTGATCGGATTACTCGCAGGTGCAGTAGGTTGTTCACCAACAAATAGTTCTTCCTCATTCACATTAGGAATAGTTTGCACCTCTGCGCTTAAATTCACAGCCGAGTTTGACGTAGCATTTCCTTCAGTCGGCTCATTAGGTACAGAATTAGACATAGCGCTTGAAATGGGTAGTATGGGGAAAACTTCAGTAGACAGATCGGGGGATGGACTAATTACACCTCCTTCTTCATGAGCTTCTTGGTGTAGACTGCCAGCAGTTGCCGCACTCAGATTAAACCCACAATGACCACAAAATTTAGCATCGGATAACACCGTTGCATGGCAACTAGGACATTGAATACTTTTAACAATCGGTAATGGCGTAAAGCAAGCTTCACAGTTGACAGCTCCTTCAGGATTAGAATGAGCACAATTAGGACAGGTAATCATAAGAGCAACTTAAGATAGAAAACATAGACATTTCGAGATTACAGTGACGTAATTCCTGCATTTAAGGATTCGTCGGTGCTTGCAGAACAGTTTTGGAAGCGATGCGGGTTTTCTTGCGCTCCGATTCACTGAGAAATGTGCCTTCTTGTAGGCGGGTAGCGTTATTTTGCAAGATCGTCGAAGCATTATGATCACCCATTTGCAAAGCCGTTTTTGCCGCAGACTGTAACATTGTTGCTGCACCAGCCCGATCGCCTTCTTGCAGTTTTTGCTCTGCAAGTTGGGTTTGCCGATATTTCGCTAAAGCTAATACATGATTTTGGACTTGGGGATCAACCTGTGGCGTAAAGTCTTTGACTAGCTCGGCGGCGATCGCCACTGATGGTGATAGTGAATTAATTTGAGCAAGTGAGGGAATGTCATAACGGACTTGAGCAGTCAAGAGTGGAATTTCGGATTGATCAGGATAACTGGCAATGTAACTAGCAGGACTGATGTAGAGATTAAACAGTACTACTCGCTCCACATCGGTCATCAGATCACCGAGTCTGACAATAATGGCATCTCCTTCAGTTTGATAGGGTAATTCGATTGTATCAGGGGCAACTTGAGCGATCGGTTTTAATTCTGCAAGCCTAACATGGGGGGCAAGCTGCAAGATTAAGTGGGCATTGGTTAGCCCGATCGCTTGGACACGCTTCAATAACTTTTGAAATTCTGCCCCCGCCGCCTCAGGTGATGGAATATATGCCATAGCACCACCACCAGCATCAGCAATACGTTCTAGTACATCTTGATTCCAACTATCCCCAAAACCAAGGCTATGTAGGGTCATGTTGTATTCAGTAGCTAAGCGCGAAAACTGAAAACAACGTTCATTATCACCATGCTCATTTTCGCCATCAGTTAGCACAAAAATCTGGCTAATAGTGCCATCTTTTCCCTTGCTAGTTTCCTGTAAGCCCAGTTTAATACCATCGTCAATACAGGTTCCCCCTGATGCTTTGAGAGATTGAATTTTTTCTTTAATCGATTCGATACGCTCGACGGGTTGATTCTCGACGACCACCTTAGCTTTGTGGTCAAAACCTACGACACTAATCCGATCTTGGGGATACATCTGATCAACTAGGTCGCGAGCTGCTCGTTTTACAGTGTCCAATGGCTGCCCCCCCATGGAGCCACTATGATCTAAAACAAGGCATAAATTTAGCGGTGCATTATTGATGCCAACGCCGCTAATAGCTGACACCGCGATCGCTAATTGGCGCTGACTGTTGCCTTGATTGCTATCGAGATGGCGATCACTTAACTTACAGGTCAGATTTACGCTCATTTAAGCTTCTATTCCTAGAATTTCACAGGATTTTTCCAATATTTCATCAGGATCAAAGGGCTTAGTCATATAAATATCTGCCCCGACATCCTTACCACGATCACGATCAAATTCTTGTCCCTTGGCAGTCAACATGATGATATAGACATCACTTAAACTAGGGTCGCCTTTAACGGTTTGGCAAACTTCATAGCCATTCATTTTAGGCATCATCACATCCAAGAAGACCAAATTCGGCTTTTCACGCTGAATCGTTTCTAGTGCTTCTAACCCATTAGTTGCAGTTAATAGCTCTACATCATAGTCCTCTAACTCTTCTAAGGTCTGCTCTAATAGCAAACGGATATGAGGCTCATCATCAACGATTAATAGCTTTTTAGACATTTTAAAAGACTTTGAGGTTTCTCAAAACTAATGTATCACCTACAGAGCTTTGCGCCAAAATAATCTACTAAGTAGCTGAGCATAATTAAAATCCAGAGTCAAAAGCTGTGGCGCACGCTGCGCGTGCGCCACAGTTTCTTGGGTTTTATATTTAATTACGCCTAGCTACTTAGTAAAAGTGGCATGAAGTACCACATTTACTAGTTAACCCATCTGTTTATGGACGAGGTAATTTGATTTGTGGTGAGGTAAGGGTTCTAGCATTTAATAATGAGCCGACTTTTGGTGGCGTGGCTTCGCCACGCCACCAAAAGTCGGCTCATTATTTTCCTGTCTGTCTCTAATCAGTAGATCACTTCAAAGATTTCCACTAGATTCTTTTTGCCTTTTACAGGTAAAGTTCCAAACTCTCTAAATTGAAAGTTAGCTTGGGTTGCCTCATACACACTTCGCGTCACTAGGATTTGTCCTCCCTGTGCCAATCCCTGCAAGCGTGAAGCAATATTCATCTCATCACCGATCGCCGTGTAATCCATATGTTGAGGCGAACCAATATTACCGACAATTACATCCCCAGAGCTGATGCCAATCCCTGTAATGAAGTTCTCACGAATCCAAGCAATTGGTATTTCTCTGATACGTTTCTGCATATTAATTGCCGCCGCGATCGCCCAATATTCACGATCAGAGATCGCTGAAGGTGCGCCAAACATCGCCACAATCATGTCACCTACAAATTTATTCACCGTTCCTTGATGATTAAAAATTACATCCACCATTTGGGTAAAATACTCATTAAGATAAGCAACTAAATCTTCTGGTTCTAACTCTTCGCACTTAGTTGTGAAATTACGAATATCAGAAAACAACATCGCAATTCTACGCTTGCTGGTAGTTAGAGAGACCTGATCAGCTTGATTAATAACAGCTTGTGCAACCTGTGGTGATAAATATCGTTCTAAATTGTTTTTGATTCTCTCTTCCCGTAATTTATTTTCATGGAGAAGCGCATTCTCGATCGCTCCAGAGGCTTGAGTGACTAACGCCGTAAATAACTTAAGATCTTGAGATGTATAGTTAATAGGCTCAGAATTACTAATATTCACAACCCCTATGGTGCGATCCTTCGTCAGAATTGGTACACAAATAATCGCGTAGGATTCAGTCTCATTGACAGCATAGCGAGGATCTTGAGTAGCATCATTGACTAACTCTGGTTTACCAGTAGCAAAGACATGTCCAGCAATTCCTTCATTCGCACCCATTGGACTATATTTAAGTTCTTCGGCTGTTCCCTTGGCAGAGACTATTTCAAGAGAATTATTTTGTGGGTTATGCACCATCACTGATGCGCTAGTACTTTTAATCAGCCGACTAGCTTCTTCAATTACCAGAGTCCCAATCTCTTGCACATCTAGACAGCTAGACATTTTACTGGAGATCGTATAGAGCAAACTAATCTCACGATATTTATCTAAGGCATCGGCAGCAAGGGTCTTACGTTCAAATTCGCGTTTGACTATGTAATTTAAAAAGTTTGCAACCTGCTCAACCTGTTTAGTTCCAATTACCCAACCTAATAATTCTTCCTCCAGCAAAACAGGAACTTTTAGGGATTGTTCCCTGTTACTGTCATCACTGGTGGAACTAGAAAACTCAAGAGTTTGTTCATTAGCTTTGTCTATGCCAAGGTCTGAAACTAAAACTTTCCCTTTGTGATCTTGAATCATTATGGGAGAAGTCATTGTAGTAATTAATCCTCTCAATAAGGACAATACTTCTCCTTTTAGAAGTATCTTGTTGAGACTGACGGATGACATAGGTTAAGAATTGTATAGTTATAACATTAAGATGGGTATAGCTTCGCACTGCCTATCCTAATCATAATAACTAACAAAATAGAAGCAATCGCCATAATGCTTAGAAAGAAATAGCAATACTTAATCATTGATAGGAAAACAAGGTATTTAGCCCTTCGTAATGAACCTTAGATGTTCGCGATGCAGTTAGGATTAGTCTGCTATATATAGCTGTAGTCAACTGTATCAGGACAAATCAAAGCCCAAATAGTGTAAGGTGGCGCGAAGCGACACCTTACACTATTTGGGCTTTATGTCCTCACAATAATGGCAACAGCTATAGAAGCGATCGCTTAGGATAAATAGCTGAATTTTCGTTGGGGAAACGTTTATTGAGCTTACCTTTGCTAGACTGAGTTTAATTCTTGAGACATACTACAAATAAGGAATCGGGTAAGTTTAATATGCCTTACTCAGCAGAGATCAGTCGTCGCCAACCTAGTTGTTTTCTCTTCTTAATCGATCAATCAGGATCGATGGCAGACGCATTTTCTAGCGAAAGTGCAAGCAAGGGGACAGCCAAAGGAGCAAATGAAAGCTTGCACAAAACGAGTGAATCTATTCAAAAGGCGCAGGCAGTTGCCGATGCGGTCAATCGTTTGCTTGACTCCCTTGGACAACGATGTGTTAAAGGGAACGAGATTTACGATTATTTTGATGTGGGCGTAATCGGATACAACAGCGAAGTTGCCTCAGCCCTCAATGGTGTTACTGGCGATCAAGTGATTGCTCCGATTGGAAAGATCTACGAAAATCCGACCGAACTAGAAAAACGTGCTCAAAAATTACCCGATGGGATGGGTGGTTTGGTCGAAGTGTATAACGACTTCCCAATTTGGTTTAAGCCAGTGGCAAGTGGTGGTACAGCAATGTGTAGCGTGTTTGCAATGGCACGTATCCTTTTAGAAGATTGGATTGAAAAACATCCCAATAGCTACCCACCAACGATTATCAATATTACCGATGGTGAATCTACCGATGGCAATCCTACGGAAGAAGCGATGAATCTCAAAAAGTTGTGTACTTCCGACGGTTCTGTTTTACTTTATAACATCCATCTTTCCGCAGAATATACCCAGCCAGTGTCTTTCCCTAATACGGTAGAAGTATTGAGCGATCCCTATGCGCGTTTAATGTTTGAGCTATCAAGCCCTCTGCCCTATGCCGCTCAAAAAGCAGCCGAAAAAGAAGGTTATAAGATAGCTCCCGACGCAAGAGCTTTTATGTTTAATGCCGATCCTGTCAAACTAATTCAGTTTCTAGATATCGGGACTCGCACTGAAAATCTCAGATAAAAGAGCGGCGCAATGCGCCGCTCTTTTATCTTTTATCTCAATGGGGAAAGTACTGTTGCGGTAATCGGTACAACGCCAACTTCATCACTGTTCAAAGCGATCGCAGCAGCATGGGATAAGTCAAGATTACGCTCACCAACATAGGGACCACGATCATTAATTCTTACTACCACTGACCGCCCATTTTGTTGGTTAGTAACTTTGAGATAGGTATCAAAGGGGAGACTGGGATGGGCAGCTGTGAAATCCTGTTGTTCAAACTGCTCACCCGACGCGGTCTGTCTGCCTTGAAAATAGGGACCATACCAAGAAGCGATACCATCAATTTTTTCGTTAGTAACTGCCAATTGATACATTTGCTTTTGTGCTTCCACTAGCGTCATTGGCTCTGCCCCAACCGCAACCCTGAGGTTATTAATCCATTGGGTTAAGTTTAGAGAAGGGTTTAAAACATCTGATTTAGGGATACGAAATAAGACCGTATCTTTATATTTGCCAATATATTCTCCTCCTACTACCAAAGGCTCAATCTGGTTGGGATCAAAATCTGGCGAGTTGAGAATTATGGCAAGTTTAGTTGTAGCGATCGCCGCACTAGGCAAATCTTTAACCCAAAATATAGATTGCCGATTTATGCTAATTATCCATTTACTAGATGACTTTGCTTGAAACTCAATGACATATTTAGGTTGTGTTTCCTTGGATATGTTACGAATCAAGTGGGAATTTATCGATGGGTTGTCTGGATAAATTTCATTGAGATCATAATTGATTTTGTTATCAACAATTTCAGTCGCAAATATTGATGGTGAGACACTAGAAATTAGCGAAATCAAAGAAATCGCCCATAGTGTAGATATTCTGGACATGTATTTATATATTATGAAACAAAGATGTTCGTTAAGTAACAAATGAGATATAGCTGATGAGAAAACATTTGTTTTAAAGCCCAAAAATAGGATGATTTAAAATAAAAATTTAGGATTAAATCAAGCTATTTTTATTTGGCAGGAATTATACATAAGGCTAAAAAGCATTTAAGTATAATTGCTGTTGTTTTAAACTACGATATTAGTGGGGATCATAAATCATCCTTTAGAAAGATATAAAATTAACCTTGTCCAATTTGGTCTCAAACTTCAGTTAAAACTTGTTAAACATACCTTTCGTTATCATATTCAACCGCTTTTTAATTATTGATATATATTGCTTACAATCTATATATATTCAAGGTTTACGCTAATTGAGTCTTTCTGATTTGTGACTACTCGATTAATCACTAATTTAAATGGAGTTCACAATATTAAATCAATCTTAAATTTTAGGGATTTCAAAGGATTTTATGTATGGTTATAGAAATTTCCAAAACGACATTGCCATTTTGGAAATTTCTATAACCATTGAGTCATGTGACACTTTTCAATCTAGTGAAGTACAGAGGCTCTGTACTTCACTAGATTGGTATACGCTATATGAGTAATCTTCAGTGGGCGATCGCGAAAATACAGGTCAAGTCGCGAAAAGCCCACTGATATGACAGATGATCTCCATCTAGAGAGATTTTTCCAGTAAGTCCAGCAATTTTGCGGATGTTGAGTCAATTAGCTGGTTGCTACGATTATTTAATGTCTCGGATAATTCCTCTATAGCGTGGATTGCTAACTAAAAACTGGCGATGCCCGCTATTTTTATTTTGTTGGGCATAATTAAACGTCAATTCGACGAAGGCAGAAAATGGTAAAAATCGCTAAGCGATTTTTACCATTTTCTGCCATTTGCGCGGCGCTTCGCGCCGCGCAAATGGCGTTATCGAACTCGCGTTAATTAAAAGCCTGTGGCACACACACTCTGCATATGTGTGTGCCACAGGCTTTTAATTTAGCTATAGATAGACCCATTGGGCATAGTCGCTCCCTTGAGATTAACATTGGTCAGCTTGACCATTATTTTTTCGCCAAAACCTACCTTTGCTCCAGTCAGGTTTGCACCACTTAAGTCTGCGCCACTTAGGTCTGCACCAATTAAGTTAGCTCCGCGTAGATCCGCATTTTGGAGATTAGCTTGAAATAGATTCGCTCTAAATAGATTTGCCCCTTGCAGATTTGCCCCTTGAAAGTTGACACGGTGGAGAAATGCATCGGTTAAGTCAGCATTACTAAGATTGGCATAGCTGAGATTCCTCCCTTCAAGATATTTTTCGCGTAAATTTGCCCCACGAAAATCTGCCCCAGTGAGATCCGTTGTTTTAGGACGCTGTTGTGGCTCTGATGATGGATTATGTTGGAACGGCTCAGGGGTATGTTTACTGGTTTGCTGACGTGCTTGGTAAGACTGATAGGGTTGATAGGACTGAGATTGCGATCGCGATTGATAGGAGTAATAACGTTCCGAAGTGCGTTCCGAAGTGCGATCTGAAGTACGGTCTGCTGCTTTTTGTTGAGCATAGCCTTGAGAAGCACTTTGGTATTTACTGTGATATTTCGTTTGATGTTGATGAGTTTGTTTATTTTGATGCGAATATCTTTGTGAACCTGATGCTTTCTGCTCAGCAGCTTTTCGCAAGCTATCCCTTGCATGGTTAATTTCTTTGAGTTTTTCCTGTGCTTGTAGTTGCAGTTGCACATTCTCTCTGGGGATGCGATCGGGATGCCATTGCATAGCCAGCGCTTTATAAGCCTTGTTGACATCTTCTAAGGTCGCATTAGATGTCAAACCGAAGAGTTGGTAGCATTGATCGATTTCCATAGTTTGTCGATTCCACAGCGACAGAGATTTTGATTTTACGCTGGCGATCGATCCCAAGTGTATCAAAACAGGCAAGTCATAAATGACTCGGCAAATTTAATTCATTAGGTAGAGATACAACTTGGGTAGTTCTTAGTTTAGGCGAAATAGTCCAAAATCGCCTGATTAATAGTTTCTTCTCCGTGCATATCTAGCTGTTTTGCCTCTGCTAAATCTGGAGGGAGGCAGGTCTCATTGAGAAATGACCAATCACCTTCATAAAACTCTTGGGGAGAAATAATCAAATGTTCTGAGTAGTTCTTTACTCCAGCTATTAAAGTCTCAGCCTCTAAAAATCCTTCACGGGTCAGACAAACAACAGGAACCCCAACACGCAGAGCTTCCGCTAATGTGCCATACCCCGGTTTCGTGACGACGCGATCGCATACCACCATTAGATCCACAGGACGAAGGCGATCGCAATTGGCTTTAGTCAAATTTGGTAGGTCAGGAGCACCTCGATCAAAGGTGATAAATTGCCATTCGGGAAACTTGGCGAGATTTTGATAGGGAATCGATTGCAAACTCAACCCTCCAAAGGTGAGTAGAGCCGTGGGGCGATCGCTGTCTAAATTAAATTTCTCACGTAAATATTTAGGGGAATGGTTAGGTTTTGCGCCAGTTAGTCCCACATTTTGAATATTGGGGAAACTAGTCATGGGTTCCGCAAAGGGTAAGCGAAATAAGCGATCGCAATGGCTGTAGGTTTCCGATAGGCGATCGGCAAGTTCTGCATACTTACCACCCCAATCTCGATAGATAAAGTCCCAGCCAAAGTTGCCTGCCATCCAGCAAGGAATCTTCGCTGCTTTAGCAATTTCCGTCAGCATGGGAGGGATATCTCCAAAAATCAAATCAACCTTATTCTCTTGCAAAAATTTCACTTCTTCAGTGATCAAGTCTGCCTGTTGCTCATAAATTGTTTGCCATGCCGCAAAGGTTGCTTCTTGATCAGTAACCAAACTATCAATCTGGATTACACCCACATCAAACACTCGTTGATGGTAAATAAAATCACCTGCGATATATTCCTCCAATAACCAACGTGGAGCCGTCGTCGCAATAATTAACTTAATATCAGGCGATCGCTGTTGCAGATCAGCAAGGACAGCCGCAGTGCGCGTCGCATGACCAAAGCCATGATTGGTAATTGCAGTATATAAAGTGGGCATGAATTTAATTGAGCTGATTATTTTTAATGATTTAAATGTGATGATGTGTCATGTTAAGCACAGCACATTATCTTTTACCGTTACTTAAACTGCGATCTCAAAGCGATTGCGCCCATTCTGTTTAGCCTGATAAAGAGAAGCATCTGCACGTTTAAACAATGAGTCGGTTGTATCATCTGGTCTTGGTGTGGCAATACCAATACTAAACGTCACATGACCAACTTTTTCGTAGACCCATTCAGAATTTCGTTCGTATAGACGCTCGGCTAGATGACAAGCTGTCTGCAAATCGGTTTTCTGTAAAATTATGATAAATTCTTCGCCGCCCCATCTTCCTAATATGTCGGAATCACGAAGATTATGACGCAAAAAATTGGCAAGACAGATCAGTACGCGATCGCCGACATCATGACCAAAAGAGTCGTTAACTTCCTTAAAATGATCAATATCTAATACAAATAACGTTAGATGAGAATTTTCTGTTTTTGCTAGTTCAAGTAAGTGATCGAGGGATTGAGCAGCAAATCTTCGATTTGTAAGACCTGTGAGGTAGTCGGTTGTTGCAGCAACTGACATATTTTCAGCCTGATTCTTTATTTGCACAAGTTGTTCTTTTAAAAGAGCTATTCCTAAAAGCATTAAGATATAAATTGGATGAGCAAAACAGACCACCATTGCTGTTAGATATATTTTATTTAATGCTAAATCAGGAACATACTGAACGCTCCTGTACAAAATAATGGAGATGACTAAGGATGAATAAAACAATCCTGAAGCGATAATAGCATTGCGAATTTCCAGCATAATGAATGCTGATATATAGACCATCGGTAGCCATTGTAAGAACGTGGCGACGCTATATAGATCGACAATAAACAAAGGTAGACCAAAAAGCATTGCTTGAAAATTAACAAAGCAGTAGGTAGCAAAAGTAGTAAAGGTAATATACTCAACTTTTCTTAGGCTTTTGGGCTTTAGATGCAACCAGAAGGCACTGATACCAAATACTGCAATCATGCTTGGGTAAGCAATGTGATCTATCGGATTTATATGTGATTCCAATCCTTCTATCCACCATATTCCTGCGATCGCTAAAACAGCAAAGGTTAAAAACACCTTCATCAAAACTGCCTTGAGATCGTAAAGCGATTGCAGATATTTGGGTTTGATTCGATCCATAGAAATCGCACAAAGTATCAGTTTAAGCAACTGCTTAAAATTCTCAAATATATCAAGATGAGATACTTTAATTAAAATAAAAAAATATATTGTGTTGAAGATGCTGCTTTTCTAAACTTTCAACAAAAATATAGTGATTAAGCCCAGTTTCTTATTCTTAACGTCAGTTTGGGTTAAGCTGACAAATTTTAAAAGCCCAAAATAAAAGCCTTGCTAAGCAAGGCTTTTATTTTGGGGCTTTGAGAGAGGGTTTGCTACGCAAACCCTCTCTCAAAGCCTGTTTCAAACTATCCCGAACTCGCGTTATTCTTAACTGCGGCGAGAATTTCATATGGCACAAATGGCGAAAAATGGTAAGAAATGGCAAGCACTTATTACCATTTTCCGCGTTCATCAAACTGACGTTCATTGATTAGGGACTCATTAACAGGTTGTTGCAAAATTGGCACAGCAGAACTAACCGCCACTTGCTCAGCCGCAGTCAAAATTTTAGCTTCCGTCATTGTTTCCGATTCAGAATTTACTTCACTGCTAACTGATTCTGAGCCACGGACACTGACAAGATAAATACTCGTTAGCGTCAAAATCACACCGATCCATTGCACTAAAGTCAAGTTTTCACCAAGAAAGAGACTGCTAAACATCAGGGCAAATACTGGTGTCGAGAATGTCAGGGCGCTTAAGGTAGTCAAACTTCCTGATGAGGCAAAAAAGAAAAATAACCCATAGGCGATCGCACTACCCATAATCGCCATATAAGCCATGCCTAGCCATCCCCAAGAAGTGACAGCTTGCCATTGATTCTGCTCGATCTGGTTAGAAATGAGTAATAAAGGTAAACCACCAATCACCATGTGCCAACCTGTCGCCATGACTGGATCGGCATAGCGCACTACAGGTCTAATTAAAATTGTGCCGATCGCCATTGACAAGGATGCACCGAGCATAAACCACTCACCAAGGGTAAACACTCCCGCCTCTAAAATTGTGGCAAAGTCGCCAGCCAACAATGCTGTCATAAGCTCCGACGGCAAACCAATTAAGCCAATACCAATTACTCCCACTAATAAACCAAGGGTTGCGCCAATACCAATTTTCTCTTTATATAAAACCGACGCTAGTACTGCAACCGCTAGAGGCTGTGAGTCAATTAATAATGAACCAAGTCCCGCATTGGTACGTACCAAACCCTGCGCTAAAAAGCCTTGAAACATAGTGCCATCAACCAAGGCAAATAAGCTAATCCATAACCACGCTTGCCAACCTTTAGGCTGATTTCTGCCAAAATAAGCCCCACCCAAAATCAGTAACAACCCCGCAGGAAGTAATCTTACTGCTGCCATAAACATGGGACTAGTTTGAGGCAACAAAGCCTTCATCACGACCATCGCCGTTCCCCAAAGAAAAAATGGCGCAATTATGAGGGGAGACTGACGGTTTAGCTCATTGGTACTAGCTGGCGTGGATGACTGCATATTTATTTATAGAGTTGTAAACTTATTTTCGAGAATAGTGAATGGAATGCAAAGTTTGATTGCGAAGATGATAAGAAGTATTCACAATACTATCTCGATCAAAACCCAGAATTTTGAATCATAGCCAACAAAGCGAAGACAATCTACCGAAAGGAACGCAAATTACTTCCAAATTTAGATATACGCAGCAATCCTAAAGGATTCATGAAAGAATAACTCTTTGGAACACACCTCCACAAACACATGAATCTCAGTAGTGCTAAATAGGTAAGGATGGGCGGCGCTTCGCGCCGCCCATCCTTACCACAATAAATCCTTTCCTTTCGGTGGGGCAAGTTGCCACAATTTAGAAATTTGCCATAAAAATTTGAACTTTTGTGAAGTGCTTACCCTGTCTGGGTTACACTGATTGACGATAAACACCAAGACCTGAAACCATTTGTCTGAAAGGGTTTGAGCGCTCCGAACAAGAATTATGGCAATAAGTAATCAAAAAAAACTGCTCAAATCCCTATAAATTAACCGTTGTGTATATACACAAGTGGCAAGTTGCTATTAGAATGATCAAACAGAAGTCATAGTCAGTGCGGCTTTCACTAAAAGCGATCGCACAAATATTTCTTTGACATTAAACTCATACTCACAAATCTTCTATATATTAAGGGGAAACCTATGAACAAAGGTGAACTAGTTGATGCTATTGCTAAAAAGGCAGCAGAGAAAGGCGTAACAGTCAACAAAAAGACTGCCGACGAAGTTCTCTCAGCAACGCTTGAAGTAATCATCGATACTGTAGCTAGCGGAGACAAAGTAACTTTGGTTGGCTTCGGTTCTTTTGAAGCTCGCGATCGCAAAGCCCGTGAAGGTCGCAACCCTAAGACAGGCGAAAAGATGGAAATCCCCGCTACCAAAGTCCCAGCATTCTCCGCTGGCAAGTCTTTCAAAGAGCAAGTCAGCCCTCCTTCTGACTAAAATCTTTTAGACTATTTTTAGACTAAAAGAGGAAGCGCACTGCACTTCCTCTTTTTTTGTGTTGACTCATTTAGTAAAGCGTCAAAATAGCTTGACAATCGGATCGCAACCACGTTACGATAATGTGCTTATGTCTTGACTCAAAATCAGACATATACTCCGCCCACTAAAACTGCAGTCATTAGTGCATGAATAAGCCTACTCTTGTTACTCCTGCCTTCGTTCTACCAGATCTTGTAGAAATCCAGCGGGAGAGTTTTCGATGGTTCCTAGAAGAAGGACTTATTGAAGAGCTTGAGAGTTTCTCACCGATTACAGATTATACGGGCAAAATGGAACTCCATTTTATTGCCAAAGATTATAAACTCAAGCGTCCAAAATATAGTGTTGATGAGTCCAAACGTCGGGATGCCACCTATGCCGTACAGATGTACGTTCCCACGAGGCTTATTAATAAAGAAACAGGAGAAATAAAAGAGCAAGAAGTTTTTATTGGCGATCTGCCCCTGATGACAGATCGTGGAACCTTTATTATCAACGGCGCTGAGCGAGTCATCGTCAATCAGATCGTCCGTAGCCCTGGGGTTTATTACAAACAAGAAATCGACAAAAACGGTCGCCGTACCTACAACGCCAGCCTCATCCCTAACCGAGGCGCATGGCTGAAGTTTGAAACTGACAAGAATGATCTTGTCTGGGTGCGTATCGACAAAACCCGTAAGCTTTCTGCTCAGGTATTGCTCAAAGCAATCGGCTTAAGCGATGCCGAAATTCTTGACGCGCTTACTCACCGTGAGTATTTCCAAAAGACCATTGATAAAGAAGGTCAGTTTGACGAAGACGAAGCCCTCAAAGAGCTTTATCGCAAGCTGCGTCCCGGTGAGCCACCTACTGAGTCTGGTGGTCGTGAACTACTGCGATCGCGTTTTTTCGATCCTAAGCGCTATGACCTCGGCAAAGTTGGACGTTACAAACTCAACAAAAAACTGCGCCTAAATACCCCTGATTCAGTGCGGGTATTGACTGAGAAGGATATTCTCACCGCAATCAATTACTTGATTAACCTCAAGTTTGATATCGGCGAAATCGACGACATTGACCACTTAGGCAACCGTCGCGTGCGTTCCGTTGGTGAATTGCTGCAAAACCAAGTTCGTGTAGGCTTAAATCGTCTTGAAAGAATCATCCGTGAACGGATGACTGTTTCTGATGTTGATGCCCTTACGCCTGCATCCTTGGTCAACCCTAAGCCCCTAGTTGCTGCAATCAAGGAATTCTTTGGTTCCAGCCAACTTTCGCAGTTTATGGATCAAACCAATCCTCTCGCTGAGCTTACCCACAAGCGTCGTCTCAGCGCCCTTGGTCCAGGTGGTCTGACCCGTGAACGTGCAGGCTTTGCGGTACGGGATATTCACCCTAGCCACTATGGTCGCATCTGCCCCATTGAAACTCCTGAAGGTCCTAACGCAGGGCTGATCGGCTCCTTGGCTACCCACGCCCGTGTTAATCAGTATGGGTTCATCGAGACTCCTTACTATGCAGTCGAGAACGGCAAGGTACTGAAAAACCAAGAACCGATCTACATGACAGCCGATGAGGAAGATGAATTCCGAGTAGCTCCCGGTGACGTAGCAACTAACGAAGAAGGTTACATTTTTAACGAAATTGTCCCAATTCGCTATCGTCAAGAATGGGGTACAGCTTCTCCTGAAGAAATTGATTATGTGGCGGTTTCGCCAGTACAGATCATCTCAGTGGCAACATCACTGATTCCTTTCTTAGAACATGATGATGCTAACCGTGCGCTGATGGGATCAAACATGCAACGCCAAGCAGTTCCCCTCTTGCGTCCTGAGCGTCCCCTAGTTGGTACTGGTCTGGAAGCACAGGCAGCCCGTGACTCAGGGATGGTGATCGTCTCGCGAGTTACAGGTGAAGTATCCTATGTTTCTGCCGATGAAATTCGCGTCAGAGCCGATGATACGGGTATCGAGAGCATCTACCGTCTGCAAAAGTATCAGCGATCGAACCAAGACACTTGCTTAAATCAGCGTCCTCTCGTTTGGGTCGGTGATAGTGTTGTCGCTGGACAAGTGCTAGCTGATGGCTCGGCAACCGAAGGTGGTGAAATTGCTCTTGGTCAGAACATCCTCGTTGCCTATATGCCTTGGGAAGGCTACAACTACGAAGACGCAATCCTAATTAATGAGCGTCTCGTAATTGATGATGTTTACACCTCAATTCACGTTGAAAAATACGAAATTGAAGCGCGTCAAACTAAATTAGGTCCTGAAGAAATCACTCGCGAAATTCCAAACGTTGGGGAAGACTCTCTGCGTAACCTTGATGAACAGGGCATTATCCGCATTGGTGCTTGGGTAAGTTCTGGTGAAATCCTTGTCGGTAAAGTCACACCGAAGGGTGAATCCGATCAGCCTCCTGAAGAAAAACTGTTAAGAGCAATTTTCGGTGAAAAAGCTCGTGATGTCCGTGATAACTCTTTGCGCGTACCAAACGGTGAAAAGGGTCGGGTCGTTGATGTGCGCGTATTTACTCGCGAACAAGGCGATGAATTACCCCCTGGAGCAAACATGGTCGTCCGTGTTTATGTCGCTCAAAAACGCAAGATCCAAGTCGGCGACAAGATGGCAGGTCGTCACGGTAACAAGGGCATTATTTCCCGCATTTTACCGAAGGAAGATATGCCTTTCTTGCCCGATGGCACTCCCCTCGACATCGTGTTGAACCCTCTGGGTGTGCCTTCACGGATGAACGTTGGACAAGTGTTTGAATGCTTGCTCGGTTGGGCTGCGGAAAACTTGAATGCTCGTTTTAAGATCGTACCTTTCGATGAAATGTATGGCGAAGAAGCATCCCGTGAGTTGGTACATGGTCAGCTAGAACATGCCCGTAATCACACTGGCAAGGACTGGATCTTTAATGATGGATTCCCCGGTAAATTGACCGTCTATGACGGACGCACTGGCGAACCCTTCGATCAGCCTGTGACCGTTGGTAAAGCATATATGCTGAAACTAGTTCACCTTGTCGATGACAAGATCCATGCGCGTTCTACTGGTCCTTACTCTCTAGTTACCCAACAACCTCTCGGTGGTAAAGCCCAGCAGGGTGGTCAGCGCTTCGGAGAAATGGAAGTATGGGCGTTGGAAGCCTTCGGTGCTGCCTATATTCTCCAAGAATTGCTCACGGTCAAGTCTGACGATATGACGGGACGTAACGAAGCCCTCAATGCGATCGTTAAAGGTCATGCAATTCCTCGTCCTGGTACACCTGAATCCTTCAAGGTATTGGTACGCGAACTTCAGTCTCTCTGCTTAGATGTGTCAGTTCATAAACTATCAGAAGATGGCAGTAACCAAGATACCGAAGTTGATCTAATGGTGGATGTTGGCTCTCGCCGCACCCCTAGTCGCCCAACCTACGAGTCAATCTATCGAGGCGACATTAACTTTGATGAGGATGATGATTAGTTTTTAGCTATTAGCAATTAGCTGTTAGCTGTTAGCTGTTTGGATATCCAAAATTAAAGCTAATAGCTAATTGCTAATAGTTCCAAAATTAATTGAATTTGATCGCGAAAAAAAGCTAATGGCTAATAGCTAATGGCTAATAGCCCAAAAATTCATCAATAAAAGTAAGTAATTTACTTAAACAATTTACTAAGGACGTTGTAACGTATGGCGAAAGTGGAACAGCGATTTGACTATGTCAAGATTGGCTTGGCATCACCCGATCGCATTCGTAAATGGGGCGAACGTGTTCTACCAAATGGCAGTTTGGTTGGTGAAGTCACAAAACCTGAAACAATTAACTACCGCACACTCAAGCCAGAAATGGATGGCTTGTTCTGTGAAAGAATTTTTGGACCTGCTAAGGACTGGGAATGTCATTGTGGCAAATATAAGCGTGTGCGCCACCGTGGTATTGTTTGCGAACGCTGCGGTGTAGAAGTTACGGAGTCGCGAGTACGCCGTCACCGCATGGGCTTCATTAAGCTAGCCGCTTCAGTTACCCATGTATGGTATCTCAAGGGTATTCCTAGTTATATGGCAACCCTGCTGGATATGCCTTTGCGTGATGTCGAGCAAATTGTTTACTTTAACGCCTACGTTGTCCTCAATCCTGGTATTGAAACTGAGGTAGATGGGGTTGTTGTATCCGTCAATAGCCGTGAGATTCGGATTCGGGGTATTGATGGTGTAGAACGTGCTCACTTGTTACATCCGAAGCATGTACCAACGGTGCATGAGAATCAGGTGGTTGAAGCGGGTGAGGCGATCGCTAGTGCCTACAATCTCTCTTACAAGCAATTACTTTCTGAGGATCAATGGATCGATCTTGAGGATCAAATCTATGCTGAAGATCCTGTCTTGGATGGTATTGAAGTTGGTATTGGCGCTGAAGCAATTAAGCAATTATTGCAAAATATCAATCTGGAAAAAGAAGCTGAGCGTCTGCGTACTGATATTGAAAACTCCAAGGGTCAAAAACGCGCCAAATTAATCAAGCGTCTGCGTGTGGTTGATAACTTTGTGGCGACTGGCTCGAAGCCTGACTGGATGGTACTCGATGTCATTCCTGTAATTCCGCCCGACCTGCGCCCAATGGTGCAGTTGGACGGTGGACGTTTCGCTACTAGCGACTTGAACGACCTCTATCGTCGTGTGATCAACCGTAACAATCGTCTGGCGCGTTTACAGGAAATTCTCGCTCCTGAAATCATTGTCCGTAACGAAAAGCGGATGCTGCAAGAAGCCGTAGATGCCTTGATCGATAACGGTCGTCGTGGTCGGACGGTAGTGGGTGCAAATAATCGTCCCCTTAAGTCTTTATCAGACATTATCGAAGGTAAGCAAGGTCGTTTCCGTCAGAACTTACTTGGTAAACGGGTTGACTATTCTGGACGTTCGGTTATCGTCGTTGGTCCTAACCTGAAGATTCACCAATGTGGTCTGCCCAAGGAAATGGCGATCGAGCTATTCCAACCCTTTGTAATTCATCGCTTGATCAAAACAGGCTTGGTGAATAATATCAAGGCTGCGAAAAAGCTAATTCAACGTAATGATCCAGCCGTGTGGGACGTACTCGAAGATGTGATCCGCGAACATCCCGTAATGCTGAACCGCGCTCCAACGCTTCACCGTTTAGGTATTCAAGCCTTTGAACCCTTGCTAGTTAGTGGTCGTGCGATTCAATTGCATCCCCTTGTATGTCCCGCCTTTAACGCCGACTTTGACGGTGACCAAATGGCGGTTCACGTACCTTTATCTATTGAGGCACAGGCTGAAGCACGGTTACTAATGCTGGCTTCTAACAACATCCTTTCGCCTGCAACGGGTCGTCCGATCGTCACACCTAGCCAAGATATGGTTTTAGGCTGTTACTATCTCACTACCGAAAATCCCTATACCCAGAGGGGTGAAGGACGTTACTTCGCCAATTTCAATGATGTGGTGATGGCATACGAACAGAAGGAAATCGATATTCATTCCAGTGTATGGGTACGTTTTGAAGGCATTATCGAAGGTCAGGGTGAAGAGAAAGACAGCGAAGAACCTAAGGTTACGATTTTAGAGGATGGGACTAAGGTTAAGGAATTTCCATTCCGCCGTATTCGTGAAGATGCTGAAGGTGGATTGATTTCGCAGTATGTCAAAACTACCCCTGGGCGGGTGATTTTCAATCAGGCAATTTATGCATCACTAGCTAGCTAAATGGTAAGAGAAACAGTGCTTTGCACTATTTCTCTTACAGCATAAAAATTTGAACTAATTACAAGATTATTTAATAGCTTAATACCATGGCAGATTTCACGATTAGCAACACGGATTCGCCTGAAGAAAAGAAGCCTCAACGCTTTATTAACCGCACCATTGACAAAGGGCAACTCAAAAAGCTGATTGCTTGGGCTTTTACCCATTATGGAACCACTAGCGCTGCTAATGTTGCTGACCAACTGAAGGCGTTAGGTTTTCGCTACGCAACTCAGGCTGGGGTATCGATCAGTATTGATGACTTACAAGTACCTGCCAGTAAAAAGGCTCTACTTGCGGCGGCAGAGCAAGAGATTGAAGAAACTGCGAATCGTTATGTCCGAGGCGAAATCACAGAAGTAGAACGTTTCCAAAAGGTAATTGACACATGGAACGTCACTAACGAGAACCTCAAGGATGAGGTGGTAAAAAACTTTAAGAGTAATAACCCTCTTAACTCCGTGTACATGATGGCGTTCTCTGGGGCGCGGGGTAATATCTCGCAGGTACGTCAGTTAGTCGGTATGCGCGGTTTGATGGCAGATCCTCAAGGGGAAATCATCGATTTACCGATTAAAACCAACTTCCGTGAAGGGCTGACTGTTACCGAGTACATCATTTCTTCCTATGGTGCGCGTAAAGGTCTGGTAGACACTGCGCTACGGACTGCCGACTCTGGATACCTCACCCGTCGTCTGGTAGACGTATCGCAGGATGTGATCGTTCGGGAAAATGATTGCGGTACTACTCGCGGCATTAAGCTCAAAGCAATGCGTGATGGGGAAAAGACCTTAATTAAGCTGTCCGATCGCCTATTTGGTCGTGTCGCTGCTGAAGATATTGTCGATCCTAATACTGGCGAAGTGATCGTCATGCGGAACCAAGAGATTTCTGAAGATCTCTCCTTGGCAGTCCAAAAGGCAGGCGTTGAAGAGGTCTGTGTCCGCTCGGCATTTACCTGTGAATCGACACGATCGGTTTGTCAGATGTGCTATGGCTGGAGCTTGGCTCATGCCGAATTAGTAGATATCGGTGAAGCTGTGGGGATTATTGCCGCCCAGTCCATCGGTGAACCTGGTACACAGCTAACCATGCGTACCTTCCACACTGGTGGTGTATTTACTGGGGAAGTTGCTGAACAACAACGCGCTCCCTATGATGGTGTAGTCAAATACAGTAAGAAGCTGAAAGTCCGCCCTATGCGTACTCGTCACGGTGAAGATGCGTTTATCGTCGAATCTAACGGCGACTTCACGCTCGAAAGTGCTGAGGGTAAGCGCGTTTATGCTGTTACCCAAGGTTCGACCTTGCTAGTACGGGATGGACAGAAAGTTACTCAAGCTCAATTAATGGCTGAGGTTTCGGCAACAGGTAAGACTTCTCGTAAGACGACCGAAAAGGCAACTAAAGCGCTGAATACTGGTTTAGCTGGTGAAGTTCTCTTCTCAGATCTGGCGATCGAAGAGAAGAAAGACCGTCAAGGCAACACTAGTTATGTAGCTCGTGGTGAAAAAGGTCGGGTTTGGGTCTTGGCTGGGGAAGTTTATAATCTTCCTCCCGGTGCTGAACCAACTGTCAAGAATGAACAACAAGTTGTTGAAGGTGATGTTTTAGCCGAAACTCGCTTGATTACTGAGCATGGTGGTGTGGTACGTCTGAGCGAAGAAGACAGCCGCCATAATCGTGAGGTGGAAATTATTACCGCTTCGGTAGTGCTTGATCAGGCGATCGTTAAGGAAGAAAGCTACCAAGGTCGTGAGCATTATATTCTCGAAACCCAAGGCGGTCAAAGCTTCTCCCTCAAGGCTTCCCCCGGAACTAAGCTGACTAATAATCAGGTGGTGGCAGAGCTGATTGATGATACTTACCACACGAAGAGTGGCGGTATTATCAAATTTGCAGGCGTGGAAGTTGCCAAGCGCAGCAAGGGCAAACAGGGCTACGAAGTTGTCAAGGGCGGTACATTGCTCTGGGTTCCTGAAGAAACCCATGAAGTCAACAAAGATGCTTCGTTGTTGATGGTCGAAGAAAACCAATTCATCGAAGCTGGTACTGAAGTTGTGAAGGATATCTTCAGCCAAACCGCAGGCGTTGTCGAAGTATTCCAAAAGAACGATATTTTGCGTGAAATCGTGATCAAACCAGGGGATTTACACTTGGTTGACGATCCTCAAACGGCAATGCAAAAGAATGGTTCTTTGGCTTACCCTGGCACAGAAATTATGCCCGGGTTGGTTTCCCCTGAATTGCGCTATGTGGAGTATTTGGATTCCACAGAAGGTCCTGCGTTACTTTTGCGTCCTGTGGAAGAGTACCAAGTACCTGATGTTCCTACGGTTCCTAGCCAAGAGTCGGTAAACCAAGAAGGTCGTTCCATCGGTTTGCGAGCTGTGCAACGCATTCCTTATAAGGATGGCGATCGCGTGAAGGCGATCGATAGCGTTGAGTTACTCAAAACCCAATTGTTGTTAGAAGTTGATACCGATGCGCCTCAATTGGCAGCCGATATCGAGTTTATTCCTAACGACAAAGACCCTGGTAGCTTGCGTTTACAGTTAGTAATTCTCGAATCCCTCGTGATTCGTCAAGATACCTCTGGCGATCCTGCCCATAGCAATTCGCGGACTCGTTTACTCGTAAATGACGGCGATCGCATTGACCCCGGAGCAGTTGTTGCTCGTACCGAAATTCTTTGCAAACGTGCGGGACAAATTCGCGGTATTCGCCAAGGCTCAGAAGTAGTACGTCGATTGCTCGTAGTCACTGAAGCTGATTGCATCACCACCGATTGTCCTAGCCCCAGCGTTCAACCTGGAGATTTGCTAAGAGCAGGTGACGAAATTGGCGCAGGTGTAATTACTGAAGAATCGGGTCAAGTTCTCAAAGTTGAAGATGGCAAGGTTGTCTTTCGTATCGGTCGTCCTTACCTCGTGTCCCCCGGCGCACTGCTACAAATCCATGATGCTGACCTCGTCCAACGGGGTGACAACATTGCGCTACTGGTATTTGAGCGTGCAAAAACAGGGGACATTATCCAAGGTCTACCTCGGATTGAAGAATTGCTCGAAGCCCGTAAGCCCAAGGAAATGTGCGTACTTGCCCGTACCTCAGGTACTGCTCAAGTTACCTATGACTCTGATGATAATCCTGAAGTCAAGATTCTTGGCGATGATGGCACATTGGATGACGACTATTCCTTCAATGCGGGTCAGAGTGTGATTATCTCCGATGGTCAAAAAGTCTTGGCTGGTGAAGCGATTACCGATGGTCCCGCGAATCCTCATGATATTCTCGACATTTACTTCCATGCTTATAAGGAATCCCTTGGCGTTCGTCAAGCAGCACTCCTTGGTTTACAGAAGGTACAAGAGTTCTTGATGAACGAAGTCCAATCGGTATACCAATCTCAGGGTGTGGATATTTCCGATAAGCACATCGAAGTAATCGTCAAGCAGATGACCTCTAAGGTACGTATTGAGGATGGTGGCGACACCACTCGCTTACCAGGGGAACTTGTAGAACTCCATCAAGTTGAGCAAATCAACGAAGCAATGGAAATTACGGGTGGCGCACCTGCGGACTACACACCTGTGTTGATGGGTATTACCAAGGCAAGTTTGAATACCGACAGCTTTATCTCGGCAGCGAGTTTCCAAGAAACTACTCGTGTTCTCACCGAGGCAGCGATCGAAGGTAAGTCTGACTGGTTGCGTGGTCTGAAGGAAAACGTGATTATCGGTCGTCTGATTCCTGCGGGTACTGGCTTCAATGCTTACGATACGCCAATCGTTGATGTGGATACTGGCTATGAGCCAGATCTCGGCTATGACGAAGAAGCGGATGATGTAATCATTGATGACAATACTGCCCGTAATTATCAAATCATTGAGCCTCGCATCGAGCCAATCCGCGTCATTGATAAGCCTCGTAGTCGTCGCAGCTTTGACGATGAGCTAGTGGATGATGATGTGGAATTCGATGATGATGACGATGAAGAAGATGACGATGATTTCGATGATGAAGACTAACTAAAGAGAGAGGAGCGCGATCGCGCTCCTCTCTCTTTTATAGGCGATATGTTTTATAACAATATAAGAACACAATTTTTTGATGGTGCGGCTTCGCCGCACCATCAAAATTAAGTTGCAAAGCCCTTAGTACAAATATGCGTTAAAAAATATGCGTTTTATTAATCCTAAAACTGACTTTGCTTTCAAAAAAATATTTGGTTCTGAACAAAGCCACGATATTCTGATTAGCTTTCTCAATGCCATGCTTTACGAAGGCAACGATACGATTACAGCGATCGAAATCCTGAATCCCTATCTTGCTCCACGTATTCGCGGGATCAAAGATACCTATCTAGATGTTAAAGCTACGATTAATAACACTACCAATGTCATTATTGAAATGCAGGTTTTAAATGTAGAAGGTTTTGAAAAACGAATTCTCTATAATGCGGCTAAAACCTATTCAAATCAGCTTGAAGTTGGTGAAGATTATATAGATCTTGAACCAGTGATTGCCCTTACTATCACTGATTTCCCGATGTTCCCAGAACTAAATCAGCTTATCTCTCGCTTTATTCTTAAGGAAAAGACCTATCTCACTGACTATCCCATCTATGATATCGAATTGGTATTTATTGAACTGCCAAATTTTCGTAAACAGTTAGAAGAGTTAGAAACTTTAACGGATAAATGGCTATATTTCCTAAAAACTGCCAAAAAGCTAGAGATCGTGCCTCCCGTGATGGGTTCTGTCCCAGCCATTCAAAAAGCCTTTGAAATTGCCAATCAAGCCAACCTTACCCGTGAAGAGTTGGATGAACTTGAGCATCATGAAATATTTATCCATGATCAACGCAATGCTATCAAGAAAGCTGTAAAACAGGGACTGCAACAAGGTTTGGAACAGGGATTAGAGCAAGGACTACAGCAAGGCTTAGAGCAAGGTGAGCTTAAAGCAAAGCTAGAAATTGCTAAACAATTACTAGCAGTTCTAGATGATGAGGCAATTATTCAAGCTACAGGACTTAGTCTGGAACAAATCACTGAGCTGAGAAATAAGTAGAGCTTTGCAATTTACGATATGATCGATCGCATTGATTGCTTATATATTCAGTTATACATAGCGATCGCTTCTAAACAATTGCCAGATCATTAACTCCTCAGCATGAAGTATCAAGCCCGTATATTTGTCACCTTACGTCCATCGGTTCTCGACCCCGCAGGCACGGCTGTGCAGTCGGCACTCAAGCAAATGGACTATCACGTTGACTCGGTTCGCATCGGTAAGTATGTGGAAATTGTTCTTGATGCTGATAATGAGTCTGAAGCATCTCAGAAATTGGATGAAGCTGCGGACAAGCTGCTGGCAAATCCTGTTATCGAAAATTATCGCGTTGAATTAACCCCAATCGCTTAGGAATTGACAATATGAAATTTGGTATTCTCGTATTCCCCGGTTCCAACTGCGATCGCGACGTTGCTACGGTTACTAGTGGAATTCTGCAACAGCCCACGAGATTGATCTGGCATAGTGACACCGATATTAGCGATTGTGATGTCATCGTTGTCCCTGGGGGATTTAGCTACGGTGATTACTTACGCTGTGGAGCGATCGCTAGATTTGCACCTGTAATGAAATCTTTGCAAGAACACGCCGCTAAAGGGAAGTATGTACTTGGCATTTGTAATGGATTTCAGATCTTGACTGAATCAGGCTTATTGCAAGGTGCATTAGTTAGAAATCGTGACTTACACTTTATTTGCGATCGCGCACCTTTGCGAGTTGAGCGCAATGATTTAGCTTTCACCAAGAAATATCAAAAGCAACAGGTAATCTCTTTACCGATCGCCCATGGTGAAGGGTGCTACTTTGCAGATGCGGATACGCTCAAGGAACTGGAAGATAACCATCAAGTTGTTTTCCGTTATAGTGATGCGATCGGCAATATCACCGATGATGCTAATCCTAACGGCTCAATATCTAACATTGCAGGGATTTGCAACAAACAAGGTAACGTTTTGGGCATGATGCCCCATCCCGAACGTGCTGCTGAAGGCATTTTGGGCGGGACTGACGGCAAGGCTTTATTTGAAGGACTTCTTGAAGGGTTGTTAGTCAATGCCTAGCCTCTATTTAATCCGTCATGGCATTGCTGAGAATCGCGAGAACTATGAGGATGATACTCTGCGTCCTCTCACCGATGAGGGGCGGAAGAAAACGAAACAAGTTGCGAAGCGTCTCTATGATTTAGGCTTGCGCTTTGACCTATTGCAAACTAGCCCTCTCGTTCGTGCTCAGCAAACCGCCGAGATATTCACTAATGTCTTTAGTAGTCCTGTGCAGCAATCCTCAGAACTTGCTCCAGAAGGAAGTTTTGAAGCTTGGCTCCAATGGGCTACAGAATGGCTCAGTCAACATCCCCAACCTGCTAGGGCATCTCTAGGGATAATTGGTCATGAACCTGACCTGACCACATGGGCAGAAACCTTGCTTTGGGGAGAGGCTAAGGGAGCATTAGTATTGAAAAAAGCTGGCATTATTGGTTTAGTACTACCAGAATCTCAACCTTGGACTGCCAACGGAATTCTCTTTTTATCGATTCCACCCAAGTTGCTCATATAAAAAAGAAGCGGTGTATTGCACCGCTTCTTTTTTAATCTTGAACCAATCAATTTTTTAAAAGTGTTGCTTCGCCACACTTTTAAAAAGCTGTAATTTATGCTGTTACCAACTCAGGGCGCTTACTGTTGCGAATACCATCGATCGCTTTAGCATAGTCAGGAGCATTAAATACTGCCGAACCCGCAACGATCGCATTAGCACCAGCTTCTAAAACCTGCCAAGTATTATTTGCCTTCAAACCACCATCAACTTCAATCCAAGGATCAAGTCCGCGATCGTCACACATTTGACGCAACTTCACAATCTTAGGAATAACGTTAGGAATAAAGCTCTGACCACCAAATCCGGGGTTAACGCTCATGATCAAAACCAAGTCACACAAGTCGAGAACATACTCAATGAAGCTCAAAGGTGTGGAAGGATTGAGGGATACACCAGCTAATTTACCAAGTTCTTTGATTTGGCAAAGATTGCGATGTAAATGAGGGCAAGCGGTATGCTCTGCATGAACAGTAATGATATCTGCACCAGCTTTAGCGAAATCAGGTACATATCTCTCTGGCTCAGCAATCATCAAATGCACATCTAAAATTTTGGTGGTTACAGGACGGATTGCTGACACAACCAATGGACCAATGGTGATATTTGGAACGAAACGACCATCCATCACATCAACGTGAATCCAATCCGCACCCGCCGCATCAACTGCACGAATGTCGTCACCCAAACGGCTAAAGTCAGCAGAAAGGATCGAGGGAGAAATAACTGTGGACTTCTTAGGCATATGATTTACGGGGGGCTTAGCTTTACAAAGATCTAAAAAACAGCAGAAAAGTGTAGTTTTGACTACATCCTTATGTTAATTATTAATTAAATTTAGCAGTTTCGAGCGTAAGTAGCACAGTAATATTTGCCAGTATTGACTTATAGGTTAGGGGTAAAGCATTGTCGATCTAAAAATGTAATGAAATAAAGAGGCTAATCAATCAGTCTAAAGTGGCTGTCAGTCTTTTCAACATATCAAGTGCCCATTTCCCTGAATCTTCAGGACTCGCACTATATGGCAAACTGTCATTTTCACCTATATAGATAAGTCTATTTTTTTCACTGTTGAGTTTAAACTTTATTTTGCGATCATTAACCCAATCTTCGACTTGTTTAGAAGTCCTCTTAAGCTTAAGATCAAAGAAGTCCAAATACCAACCTTTCGGAGTTAGCACTACGTTGAATTGTAATGACAAGGAATCACTTATGACAATTGTGTACCAAGATACAGCCACCAAATAAGCCGAAGGCAACCAGAAGCCAGATTTGATCGGGTAAGGGGATTGGGAAAAGACATCATCGGAAAGAACAACTTCATTTAATTGCTTTACTTTTTTTCTCATATCCTTTTGCATCTCAATCACTTCAGCAAGTAGTTTTGAAATACTTTTCTGATTATCAGCAAAATATAGTAATCATTGTTCATCCATAGAAGTTGCCTCTTGTAAATTTTGTATGGTTTGGATAAAGTCACGCAAAAATATTGTGTGTGGCTCACGACCAGTCAGAAAATAAGAGCCAATATTCGCGAACACTTGCTCAAATAGCAATTGATAAGTAATAGGCTTAAATCCATGTAATTTAACCTTTGATGTATCTATAGGGAAGACTGATAATAATACCTTGTAAACTTGGCGATCTTTCCGCAAGTACTTATTAAGATGTTCTGCATACTTACAGTCCATTGAGGGATTAAGTAGTACAGTAACAACACTTAGTAAACCAATTTTTGAAGAAATCTTTTTCTAACAAGTAAGGGAAAACGTTGATTAAATGCTGAAGTAGTTTTTGAGAATGAGGTCTAAGCAATCTAATAAAATATTTGAGAACCGACCACATCATCTCAATTGGATTAAAATCAGGAGAATAGGTGGGTAAGTACAAAATCTTAGCACCTGTCGCTGTAATTGCTTTTGCGACCCCCTCAACTTTATGGCAGTTGAGGTTATCCATGATGATCCTATGCTCAGGACGTAATTTAGGTACTAGGTCATCTTGGACAAAGGTGAGAAAATCTGCTCCTTTCATAGAACCCTGAATCGTTTTCAGGCAAACAATCCCATCAACTGAAATAGCGCCAATTATTGTGTATTTCTGACCTTTGTAAAAGGGACGAAGACTGAATACTCTTTTGCCACATTCACTTCTTGCCACAGAGCGTTCCATCCCCTGCCATACTCCCGTTTCATCAATACAAATCAGATCTTCAGCTTTCACTTCATTCAATGCTTCCCAAAATTCACATCTTTGCTGTTGTACTGCCTCACTTTTTACCTTTTCATGGCGATAGGTCTTTTTTTTAGAGTGATGTTATGCCTCTGGAAAAATCGGCACATGCTGCCTGTGGTCACTGATACTCCTGTTTGTTCTGCTACTTCTTCACAGTACTGCCATAGTGTCCAATCTGGATGCTCTGAGACAATTTCGAGGATTTTCTCCTGATGCGCTTCGAGGGGACTTTTGATTGGACTACCTAATGGTTTGTGGTTTAGTTCTCCTGTCTCTCGGTATTGATTCAGTAGTTTTTGCACTGTTTTCGTCGCGACTTGAAATTGCTTCGCTACTTCCCGAATCGATGTATTTCCTGCTTCGTAGTTTGCTACGATCTTTTCTCTGAGATCTAGTGAGTAAGGTGCCATTTTTTACTCTCTTTTGGGTTTTGCTATCCTAGCTTATCTTGTACTACTCTTTCCCTCAATAGGCTGTATCGAACCGATTATAAGCATCAGCAAAAATCTTGTTTTCTATCCCCAAAAGAAAATCATCTGATTCGATTATTAGATCAATACGTTTACCTTCAGAGGTAGATTCTTCACGTCGCACATCAATATTTTGACCATTAGTTACTACCTTTTCATTCTTTTCATTGATGAGTGTAAACAGCGAATCTAACAGAAGTGAACCAAATCCATGTTCGTTAGATGGTTGAAGATAAAACTGAAGTATATTGCTACAAACATTCTCGAAGTGTGGATATCCCGCAATCTCCATAAATGTCTGTTCTTGCTTTCGTAAAGGCGGCAAGCTTTTTAAACCATTGAGGAGATGCGTTATTTGATCTAAAGATAAAGTCACAATTTTATTTAATCAGGGTTTCACAAGCTACTAAGAAAATTAGCTTAAAATCAACATAAAATATATCAATTACACAATGTAATATATTACATTGTGTAATTGATATATTTTTAATCTACTACAGTCTATTGACAGATTAAGCATCATAATAACAATACTTAGTAAAGCAATTTTTGAAGAAAAGTTTTTCTAACAAAAAAGGAAAACCATTGATTAAATACTGAAGCATTCTATGAGAATGAAATCTAAATAACCTAATCAAATATTTGAAAACCGACCACAGTATCTCAATCGGATTAAAATCAGGATAATAGGTTGGCAAATACAAAACCTTAGCGCCTGTCTCGCGATTTGGCTATATCATCGACTGATTTCCATAATGGAGTTGTGATCATTGCGCGGTGTCACTGTTTAACTGACCAGTACCTACAGCACGACCAAACGAATCACAAGAAAAATCTTGAAAACTTTGCCTTGCAAAGTTTTCAAGATTTTTCTTGTTTGGTTTTGAGCGCAAAGCGTTGTAGGTTTGCTGTACAGACTTTTGGTAAACACCTCAAGGATTTTTTTGTTAGGATAGCCCCATGAATTAGGTATAACTGCCATGTGTATCTGCGTCAATTGCACCTATGTCGATCGCTGCATAACTTACCACTCAGTCGAAGCTTTACATCTGCAACCTCATTTAACCGATCTTCCAGACTTTGAGGCAATTTCTCCCACAATCAACGTTAATATCCGTACAAAATCTACTGACGATATTCAAATGGAATGGGATGTTGTTGGTTGTGAGAGCTTTGTCTCCGAAATGGGAAAATGGACTAAATTGCGCCCCGGTGAACTTGTTCCCACTTAGGTCTTACGCAGCAAAGGCAAATTATTGGGCTGTCCGCTAAGCGGACAGCCCAATAATTTGCCTTTGTTTTCTGAGCTACTTAACAAGATTTATACTGAGAGATGCGGCTTCATGCTTACATCTTTTTTGGGATCAGTCATCAAGCAACTTACAACGCCTAAACGACAAATTAGGAATTCATGCCCCAAACGATCAAACCATTTTTACTAATTATTTTAGTAGGACTATCTTTTAGCGATTACTTCATTCCCAATGTCAAAAATATTGATCAAAAAGATCAGATTCTTGTCACAGCAAAAAATACACAGATTGAGGACAAAGCTTCATCTCCTAACTCTTCCCAAAATTCGTCTATAGAATCTTCTGCTGAAAAGCTAGAATATCAGCGATTGATGCAAGTATTAAGCGATCACCAATTATCAAAATTATCATTTAGTGAAGTTATTCAAACCGTTTCTGCACAGTTTATTGGGACAAGCTATCGTGAAGGATTATTAGATCAAGGGGAATCTGAAAAGCTATTTGTCTCACTTACAGAATTTGACTGTGTGCTATTTGTGGAAACAGTTTTAGCATTCTCACGGAATTTATTAGCAGTGAATCCCTCCTATGAGAACTTTGTCCAGAATATTCAAGAAGTGCGTTATGCGGACGGTAAGCTAGATGGCTATTGCAGTCGTTTGCATTATTTCTCGGAATGGATACGCGATAATCAGAAACGAGGTATTGTGAGTGATCGCACTGAGGAACTAGGGGGCATTCCACTTAACAAGACCCTAAACTTTATGAGTAGTCATTGGCAAAAATATCCTCGTCTCAAGAATAGCGAAGCCAATTATCAATGTATTTTGGCGATGGAAAAGCGAATGGAACTAGAAATGCGATCGCAGCCATTGCGATATATTCCATCTCGTAAAATCCATTCGATCTATCCCTCATTAAAAACTGGCGATATTATTGCTGTAGTCACAGATCTCAAAGGTTTAGATACCACCCATACAGGATTAGTCTATCTCACTGCCAAAGATACAGGTTTTATCCATGCCTCGCCATCAGGAAAGGTAAAAATTGCTCCTGATTTACAGCGTTATGTCGAGCGTGTCGATCACGCGATCGGCATTATGGTAGTACGCCCAATCAATCCTTAAACCCTCTTGCGCGCTTAAAAAAGGAACGTGCTATGCACGTTCCTTTTTTTAATATTCCGATCGCCTAATCGTTAAACATGCCCATTCCTGACGCTTCCAGAAAGTTGCTACCACCCACTTATGGGCATCAAGGGCATCGGCAACCTTGGGTACTTGCTCGATCAAAATCCCACTCAAAATCCCCCAGCCATTTCCACCAACTAGCTTATCGAAATAGGGAACCATATCAACAATAATGTCAGCGAGGATATTACAGGTAAAACCATTGGCAGGAGCAGGCATATTTGCAATTAAATCTTGAATACTGCCTTCCTGTACCCAGATTTTTTCCTCAGGGATGTTATTAAGTTGACGATTATGATTAGTCGCCTTAATCGCCAAAATATCGTTATCGATCGCATAGGTTTGGCTAGCACCAATTAACAAAGCACCGATACTGAGAATCCCTGAACCACAACCCACATCGGCAACCACAATATTATCCTCAGGCTTTGCCCCCCAAAGACGCATTTCTAAGGCTTCTAAACATAACTGTGTCGTTGCATGAGCGCCCGTACCAAAGGCACTACCGGGGTCAAGCCGTAAGATCTTGCGATCGCTATCTGTCGGTGGGTCAATCCAAGCAGGATAAATCACCAACATATCGCCAATTTCCTGCGGACTCCAATGCTGCTTCCAACTCGATGACCAGTCCTCATCATTAATGACTGTCCACTGAGTTATCGGAGCTTCGTAATTGCAGGCGATCGCATCTTGTTTGAGCCATAGAGCCAGAGCCGCTAAATCCAAAACAGTTCCCTTCTCCATTGGCAAGTAACTATTCACTCGGATCTGTCCATCTTTTTTATGAGTTACCATGCCTTGGCAACCAAAATTTTGTAGTCGCCAAAAAATTTGCTCTTCTAAAGACTGTTCAGCGAGGACTTGGATTTCCCACCAGTTATTGATGATGATGCTCGAAGGTGACATCTGGCGCTTATGACTAATGTAGTTATGATTATTTTATGACTATGAGTATATCTATAGGATTACGATGCCTCTCGGCAAGCGCCGTTCATCGTAAGTATTTATCTTGCTCAAGTCTTGATCAGTCTTGGATATATTCTTGCTGTTGCAACAACGCTAATTCTGCACGTTGCGCTTCTCGTCCCAAATAAGCCGCATGGTCGAACAGTGTAACAGGACAAAGCTGGGTTTTCTCAAAAATTTCTACACAGAGTTCCTTGGCTGTTCTACCTGTAAACAATTGCATAGCTTGGCGGTCTACCTTGCCTTTAGCAGGAATTGGTTTACCAGTTTCAGGATCAACTGCTAAACCTTGTTCATTGATGAAATTACTATAGTGTTTCGCACAAATTAGGTTTTGTTGGCGATCAACATAAATAATAAAGTAGCCACTGGGATCGAGAGCTAGCGATCGCTTAGATAATTCATCATCAATTTGATGGATTTGTTGAGCAAGTACATCCGTTTCCACAATCAGATTCATTCACTTTGAAACTTGAAAATATTTTGTCTAGATCCCCATGATACGACTTAATATAGCTATTTATAAACATGAGATGCCTCCTGAAATAATCCTTGCCCATAACTAGCCCATAATTAGCTCATAACTAGAGAGACGATCGCCATGCCAGCCAAAGTACTCGATGGACGTTACAAACTGATCAAAAAGCTCGGCGCAGGAGGATTCGGGCAGGCTTTCATCGCTAGGGATATGCGTCGTCCCGGTTCACCCCCTTGTGTAGTCAAGCAACTCAAACCCGCAAGTGATGATCCAACTTTTATCCGTGAGGCTAGACGATTATTTAACACTGAGGCAGAAACTCTCGAAAAACTCGGTAAGCATGATCAAATTCCCCAGTTGCTCGCCTATTTTGAAGAAGACAAGCAATTTTTCTTAGTTCAAGAATTTGTCGAAGGGCGATCGCTCCATGAAGAATTAAAAGCCCCCTTACCTGAAGTATCCGATCTTGATAATCAAACCCAAGAAAAGATTCTAGAGGAACTCCAAAATATTGATGCACCGATTAGAGACAAGCAACTTGGCGAAGTTGAAGTACTCAAAATCTTGAAAGATGTCCTAGAAGTTTTAGAGTTTGTGCATTCTGAAGGAGTCATTCACCGCGATATTAAGCCAGATAATTTAATTCGCCGCAAGAAAGACCAAAAAATTGTCCTCATTGACTTTGGCGCAGTACGAGCCATGCAGGATGCTAATACCCAACTAGTTGCTAATGAGAAAGGGGAATCTCGATTTACCGTAACCATTGGAACCCCCGGCTATATGCCCAGTGAGCAATGTGCAGGTAGACCAAATTACAGTAGTGATATTTATGCGTTAGGAATGGTAGCAATCAAGGCGCTCACAGGTTATGCACCTACCGACTTACCCACCGATCCTGCGACAGGAGAATTAGTGTGGCGGGACAAAGCTAGAGTCAGTAATGGCTTAGCTATGGTTTTAACCAGAATGGTGCGCTATCACTATACTCAACGCTATCAGTCTGTCCGAGAGGTCAAACAAGGTATTACCACCTTTGCCACGATGACCGAAGTTGAACGCCAAGCCACCACAAGCAAGCTCGTTAGATCAACAATTTTAACGGAGTCAAGTCGGTTAACAACTTCTCAATCTAATGCTAAGTCTACAGATCGCCCACCAAGCCGAAGATCGGTAGCTGCATCTTCTTCGTCTAGCTCTAACTCAGGAGTTCTATTTCTATTTGGAGGACTGCTGGCAGTGGTAGCCGTAATTGCAGCTTTTGCACTGCCTGCGATGATGCGAAGTAATCAGTCATCAGTAATTATCAATAATCAGCCATCGCCTGTAAAACCGATCACAACTGACGCAACTTCTACGCAAATACCCAAGACAGCTTCTAGTGAATCAATTAATCAAGCAATCAATCTGGAAGTAAATAAGGAGCTGACAATTCCCAAAAACATATTTGGTAATGCAGTTCACATCTACAGGATTCAAGCTAAGGCTGGACAGGTTCTCAACAGCACAGTTGCAGGTAATGGAGTATTAATCACAGTTTTTAATGCTCAAGGCATCATTCTGCCTGATGCCTCTAATGTTTTGAGTGCAAATGTACCGATCGCCACAGATGGTGAGTATACAGTTCAAGTAAAGGGGCTAGGAG
This sequence comes from Pseudanabaena sp. Chao 1811, assembly GCF_027942295.1. Classification (NCBI taxonomy): domain Bacteria; kingdom Bacillati; phylum Cyanobacteriota; class Cyanophyceae; order Pseudanabaenales; family Pseudanabaenaceae; genus Pseudanabaena; species Pseudanabaena sp. Chao 1811. The sequence continues at coordinate 3,263,059 of NZ_CP101416.1, read as the reverse complement.
GCAATGCAGAAGTTCCCTATCAGCTAACTCTTGGACTAAAAGATACTGCGAGTTCTACAGCACCAACACCTTTAACGACTCCATCATCGGTTCTACCAACGCCAACCGCAGGAACACCCACACCGCCAACTCCACAAAGCACAGGAACACCCACTACTCCCTCACCAACTCCAACCCCGCCTCCACCACAAATTGAAATCAAAGTTAGAAATAGATAAAACTTACGCATCGGATAGATGTGGTGCGGGCAAAGCCCGCACCACATCTATCCGAAACCTAGTAAATTCGTTAGCATTGTGTAAGTCCCAATAGATAAAAACAGAAAAGGCACAAAGTGCCTTTTCTGTTTCATAAAGCTATATGAAAGTATATGGAATTGATTTTACAAGCGCTCCTAGTAAAACGAAGGCAATCGTCTTAGCAGAGGCTTGGATAGAAGTAGATATTTTACATATTGAGAAGTTCTATCGCTTTATCGACTTTTCCTCTTTTATGGAATTCCTAAGGCGATCGCCTACTTGGATAGCAGGAGTTGACTTCCCCCTCGGACAACCGCGTAAATTAATAGAAAATTTGCAATGGGGCAAGACTTGGGCAGAATATGTCCAGATCGTCGGGCAAATGTCTAAGACTGAATTTGTGGCAACTTTAAATCAATACCGTCAAGATCGCGCGATCGGCGATCGCGAACATTTGCGACATACGGACAAACTCACAGGGGCAATTAGTCCCATGAAAATCTATGGTGTGCCAGTGGGCAAGATGTTTTTTGAAGGCGCACCAAGAATGCTAGCAGCAGGATTTAGCATTTTGCCCTGTCATCCCACCAACGATCCACGCATCATCCTTGAGGTTTATCCTGCCATCATCGCCAGAAGTCTCATTGGTAAACACGGCTATAAATCTGACGAAAAGCGCAAACAAACCCTAGAGATGCAACTTTTACGTCAAGAGATGATTAATCAAGTGCGATCGCCTAGTTTCAAAGAGGCATACAGCTTTGGTGTCAATATCAACAATGCTCTCGCCTCCGAATGCACTCAAGATGCTTCAGGCGACACCATAGATGCCTTATTTGCTGCAATTCAAACCGCATGGACATTGCAACAACCAAGTTATGGAATTCCCGAAACCTGCGATCGCCTCGAGGGATGGATTTGCGGAAAGCTGATTTAAGAAAGTAAGTCCCAAAAGGACTCACTCTCAAATTCTATAAATTTGCGATCGCTTTTTTCATCTGTGCCTTAATAAAAGGTACATCCTGCTGAGTTAACTTCCATAAAGTATTCAGATCAACTTCTAAATAACCAAACATCAAGCTATCACCGACACTAGTTAAGCTCCGCCAATTAATTTGGGGATATCGATCCATAAAACTAATCGGCAACCGTCTTGCCGTTGCTCCGATAATACTGATCGCTCGTTCCACTGCAAAGATTGTCTTTTGATCGCGACTAAACTCTAAAAAATCTATCCCCGCTACAAATGACTCAGTTGCAGTAAGCGCTTCTAAAATATCGTGTATCTGAACTTCAAGACGATGGTTATTGTCATCTATTTCAGCAGGAATACTCACTTCACTGGTTCCCATTAGCTTTTTTCCCTTAAAAAGATTAGTTTAACATTTGGGTGCAATTGCGAAAATTGACAATATTGCCTATAACGGCGATCGCAGGTGGAGCAAACATTGCCTCCTGCACCAATCCGACAATATTACCCAAACAGCCAATCAATTCTGACTGATCGGCGCGTGTCCCCTGTCTGATTAAGGCTACAGGTGTTGATTCTGGCAAACCTGCTAATTCTAATTTGGTAACGATTTCCCCCAAATTATGCAGTCCCATGTATACCACAATCGTTTCCGCCGCCTGCGCGATCGCTGTCCATTGCACCTGTGGGCGATATTTCCCTGCTGATTCATGCCCAGTGACAAAAATAACCGACGAGCTAAAATCGCGATGAGTCAAGGGAATTCCTGCATAGGCTGGAGCTGCTATCCCTGAAGTAATTCCTGGCACAACTTCTACCGCTATCCCTGCGGCTCGCAAATCCGCCAATTCTTCACCACCACGCCCAAAAATAAACGGATCGCCCCCTTTCAAACGTACAACAATTGCATGTTCTTGAGCCTTTTCGATCAATAGCTGGGTGGTTTCCTCCTGCAAAAGCGAATGATTACCACGACGCTTACCTGCGTGGATTTTTTCAGCGATCGGATTAATCATGGCAAGAATTTCGTCACTGACTAGGGCATCGTACAGCACCACATCGCAGGTTTCTAATAGTGCCTTACCCTTAAGAGTCATTAAGCCCGCATCTCCAGGACCTGCACCTACCAAATACACCTTACCCATAACAGGTTGGTGCAAATCTTCTCGTAAATCCTGTTGATTTGTATCTACATCTATATTTGTCATTCGTTATGAAAACCTTAGTATCTCAGCCAGCATCTAAGCCAAATATTGCAAGGCGATCGCATCACCATTTTCCTCATGTATTCTAATTGTATTAAGTTGAGACGCAGCCATCTTGTTAAGCCCAATCAAGGAGAAATTAGGGAACCTAAAGGAACATTTATATGCTCAAAAATCTTCTTGAAATGTAACGAGTACAACGAATCAAAATGAGGCAGGCGTGAATCTTCTTACCGACTTTACCAAAGCAAATCTTACCAAATCTAGCCTAGAAGGAATCAACCTCAAGGGGGCAGATCTTAAGCGCGTGAATCTCAGTAACGCCAAACTTGCAGACTCAATGCTTGCAAAAGCAAATCTGACAGGGGCATTTCTCCATGAAACCGATCTTAGTCGCGCTAATCTAGTCGAAGCTAATCTCACAGAAGCTAATCTCACTTCTGCGCTGTTAATCAGTGCCGACCTCCAACGAGCTTGCCTGAATGATGCTTATTTAGTGGCAGCAAATCTCAATAGTGCCAATCTGACGAGCGCTTCTTTAATCAATGCAGATCTTAGTCTTGCCACTTTAACTGGAGCCTGCCTCAATGGAGCAAATCTCAGTCAGGCTAAGCTCAATGGCACATTTTTTATCGAATCGAATTTGCTAGGAGCCGATCTTAGTAGCTCTGACTTTACAGGCGCATTAATGATTAAGGCAAATCTTAGTGGCGCAAATCTGAGTCAAGCCAGCTTGATGAATGTTGATTTGACAGAAGCGAATCTCACGGGTGCTGAACTCCATGGAGTCGATCTTAGTGGTGCAATTCTCAATGAAGCGAATCTCAATGCCGTCGATCTAGTTCATGCGAATTTGAGTGGCGGCTCCTTGAGTCGAGCAAATTTAGGTTGGGCAAATTTGCAGGGTACAAACTTAGAGAAAGCCAATCTCATTGGTTCCGACCTGAGCTGGGCAAATTTAAACGAAACCAATCTTATCGAAGCCGATTTGAGCTGGACAAATCTCACGGGGGCATTTTTGATGAAGGCAAACCTCAGTGGTGCAAATTTGAACGGGGTAAATCTTTCTAATGCCAATCTCAGTGGTGCAAATTTGAGTGGTGCAAATTTGATGGGCGCAAATTTAAGCGGAGCGGATCTCAGTAATGTCGATCTGCGCGGTGCTTATTTAATTCGCACCAATTTGCATAATGCGATTTTGAATGAAGCGAATTTGACGGGTGCAAATCTCGATGAAGCAGTATTAAACGGAGCCAGCTTAAACCGAGCGAATCTCAATCGTGCCAATCTCACCAGAGCCAGCTTGACAGGTGCAAATCTTAAGGGAGCATTTATGCTGTGGACAAATTTAAAAGGGGCTTTCATGTTATGGACAAATTTAGATGGAGCAAACATGACAGGCGCGATTTTGCCAACAGATAAATAAATCCTTGCGAGAAGCTGAATCAACAAAAACATGGTGTGAAAGAGTAATGAAAGCTAGAGAACTTGTCGATCGCTATAACAAGGGCTTTCGAGATTTTAGTGAAATCGATCTCAGTGGTGAAAATCTCAGTGGTGCAGGATTAACAGCGATCGCCCTCAATAACGCCGATCTCAGTGAAACTAACCTATCGGCAACCACTTTAAATGAAGCAAATTTATATGGCGCAAAGCTAAATGCGGCAGTTCTATATCGAGCAAGTCTAAATGATGCAAATCTCTGTGAGGCAGATCTAAATGGTGCTAGTCTGATTAAGGCTGATTTGCATGGTGCTAGGTTAGAAAGGACTAATCTCAAAGATGCTGACCTCACTGGCGCTAATCTAAATGCTGTGAGTCTTGTAAATTCGGACTTAACAGGAGCAAATTTAAGTTGTGTATCTCTAGTCGGAGCTAACCTAGAAGGCGCAAATCTCACCGAAGCATTTTTGAAAGGAGCAAATCTAGATGGGGCAAAACTAAACGGTGCAAATTTTCAAGGCGCTAATTTGAGTGGGGCAAGCTTCAGTGAAGCTAATCTTAGTCAGGCAAATCTTTCCGCATCTGATCTTTCCCATGCGAATTTGTATGCTGCCAATCTCAGTGATGCTTTATTGTCCAAAACTGATCTCAGTGGGGCAAATCTAAGTAGTGCCAATCTTAATGATGCCAATCTACAGGAAGCCGACCTTAATGGAGCTTTTTTGATTGATGCTCAGTTAGGTAGAGCGCGTCTCGATGGCGCAAATCTTAGTAAATCCAATTGCTATAAAGCCGATTTTAAAGGTGCATCTTTACTAAGAACTAACCTCAATGGCACAAATTTAAATTGCACAGATTTTTCTAATGCTTCTCTGCAAGGCATTGATGGTGACAACAATCACCGTCCAGAGTATGCAAAGGACTAAATAGATTATGTAGAGTTAGTTAAGTTACGCCATTTGTCGTAGAAACCGCAATGGTATGTAGATACGTCTGATCTAGAGAGAGAAAACCATAAACAGCGATCGCTCTATAGATGGTGATCTAGAAATTAGGATAGGTACGCCGCTCCTAAACCGAAGATCCTGCCGTCTTTTAAATAACTAGTAGGAATGAAACATGAACGCAGTCATTACAAGTCAAGAACTCCCAAAATATAAACGCATTTTATTAAAACTCAGTGGCGAGGCGCTCATGGGCGCTCGCAGTTTTGGTATTGATCCTGAAGTTGTTCAAAATATTGCTTTACAGGTTGCCGAAATTGTTCGTGATGGCATTGAGGTAGCAATCGTTGTTGGTGGAGGTAATATCTTTCGGGGTATTAATGGTGCGGACAAGGGTATGGATCGCGCTACGGCTGATTACATTGGTATGATCGCCACCGTGATGAATGCTCTGACTTTACAAGATGCCTTTGAGCATTTGGACGATCCGATTCCCACCCGAGTAATGTCAGCGATCGCCATGCAGGAAATCGCAGAGCCATATATCCGCCGTCGTGCCATTCGCCACCTTGAAAACAATCGGGTGGTTATTTTTGGCGCAGGCTCAGGTAATCCTTATTTCACCACTGACACAACTGCCGCTTTACGGGGAGCCGAAATTAATGCCGATGTCATCCTGAAGGCAACCAAGGTCGATGGTATTTATGACAGCGACCCCAAGAAAAATCCTGAGGCAAAGCGGTTTCAATCCGTTAGTTTTGACCATGCTCTCATCAATGATCTGCGCGTTATGGATGCTACAGCTTTTGCACTTTGCAAAGAAAATGGCATCCCAATTATTGTGTTTGATCTCGGTGTAACAGGTAACATTCGTCGCGTCGTCATGGGAGAATCGATTGGTACTTATGTTGGAGGTTCCTGTGAAGTTAACTGATGTTGAGGCGCGAATGCAGAAAGCTGTAGAAGCGACCCAGCACAATTTTAATAGTGTGCGAACGGGGCGTGCTAATGCTTCGCTGTTAGATCGGATTACGGTGGAATATTATGGTGCAGAAACGCATCTCAAGGCTTTGGCAAATATTTCTTCGCCTGATGCAACCACCTTGCAAATTCAACCCTTTGATCGTTCAACCATGCGGGCGATCGAAAAAGCCATTTCTGAGTCTGATATTGGGCTAACCCCTAATAATGACGGCACGAGCATTCGCTTAAATATTCCACCTTTAACTACTGAGCGTCGTAAAGAGTTGGTAAAGATGGTCGCTAAGCTTGCCGAAGAAGGCAAAGTTGCAATTCGGAATGTGCGTCGGGATGCGATCGATTCAATTCGCAAGCTAGAAAAAGCAAAAGAAATTTCTGAAGATGATTCTAAAAGTCAACAAGAGCAAGTAGATAAGTTAACGGAAAAATTCGTTAAAACTATCGATAAGGTAACTGCCGAAAAAGAAAAAGAAATTTCCACAATCTAACATTCAAAAATTAAAGGCGGTGCAATGCACCGCCTTTAATTACAAAACAAGCACCCATTGGGTGTTTGTTTTTTAGAAGTTCATTTCTACAGCTTGAACCTTTTCGACTTGCTTCTTCTTCAGTACTAACAGAATTTGAGTAACGATTACTGCGGCGAAGAATGCTAGTAAACCTTGAATGCGGCGAGGGTCTTGAAGAACGATTTCGCCATCATGCTGACCAAAACCACCAACGTTAGGATTAGTAGTTAGAGGTGCACCCACCTTAACCTCACTACCAGGCTCGACAACTAGCTCAGCACCAGCAGGAACCTTCTCTACGGCAATGCTGCCATCGGTAGTTTGGATAGAGATTTCATAACCGCCATAGATACCTTCATCTTCATTAGGAGCGATCGGGCTAATTTGAGTAACTAGACCAGAAACAGAAGAAGTATATTCGTTGTTATTGCTCTTTTCACCAGTGGGGTAAACTTGACCGCGACCACGGTTACCACCTGCGTATACAGAATACTTCAAGAAGTGGATATTCTTGTCTGTTGCAGGGTCAGGAGAAAGGACTGGGAATACAATTTCGGAATACTCATCACCAGAGATAGGACCAACAAGAACGATATTTTCTTGATCGTCGCTGTAGGGTTGGTAATAAATATCTTTAGTTTTTTCCTTTAATTCTTCAGATAAGCGCTCTTCAGGAGCAATCTTGAAACCTTCAGGCAATACTAAAACTGCACCAATATTCAAACCTGTTTTGCTACCATCAGCAGCTACTTGCTGTTTGGTGTGGTCGTAGGGAACCTTTACTACTGCTTCAAATACAGAATCGGGCTTAACAGATTGAGGCAATTCTAGCTCAATCCCCTTTTTCGCTAAGTGACAGTTAGCACAGACAATTTTGCCAGTTGCTTCACGAGGAGTTTTGTAAGCTTCTTGGGCAAAGTAAGGATAAGCAAAGGCAGACTGGTTATTCAGTCCAAATAACAAAGTCAAGCTGGTGAGGACGCATAGGCTAACGCCGACAAGTAGTCGTTTAGCACGGGATAAAGCTTTTTTCATGTATGAGTTCAAATGTGATTTAAATACCGATTGCAAAGAGTTCTGGCAAACTACTAAGACCACCAAGGAGCTTCATTGGTGCGGAAGTCAGTTTCCGTCCAAGTGCTAAATTGTACAACGTCATCCTCAACTGTGGCATGGGCAAGAGCAAGGGACAGAGGCGCAGGACCACGGACAACTTTACCTTCGTTGTTGTACTGAGAGCCATGACAAGGGCAAATAAACTTGTTCTCGGCAGCATTCCAAGGTACAACGCAACCAAGGTGAGTACAAACTGCATTTAATCCGTAGGAAGCAATTTCTCTATTTTCAGTAACAACAATGTAGGTGGGGTCGCCTTTAAGTCCTTGAGCAAGCTCACGTTCACCGGGTTGATGACTTGCCAAGAAAGCCGAAGCAATAATATCTTTACCCAAGGCATCTTTAGCGGATACACCACCGCCAGCGCCACCACGAGATGGAGGTACAAAATATGCCAAGAATGGGTAGGCAGCACCAAGGGTGGTTACGGCAGCAGACCCCCCTAAAACTAGGTTTAGAAATCGACGACGACCAATGCTAGGAACATCGGCGGATGCAGAAGCTTGACTCATAAATTTGAATTAACGTTGAAGAACGATTTAGCTGAGAAATATTACGTTTTATATATCAATCTTTACCATGATATCGACAATCTTTGGACATCTCTCTAGATGTTTTGCAACGAAATGTTAAGCAATGCGATCGCTATGATCCGAAAACCCTAAAAGTAATGGAATAGAGGCAGTTTGCTTCACTATTTTTTATTTTTAGCCTAGTGATTGTCGTACCATCATTTCAGGAAATATCATTAAATTTAACAGGAGTTAGATAACTGCCTTGTTCAAGCGCACGAAGAAAGCAGTTTTTGAGACTTGAAGTTGCTCGTATGAATGCAAAAGCTAACTCACAGTTCTCTAAATATCGGATTTTAGGCTTAGTTGGCAGAGGTCAATTCGGAAAAGTTTTGTGTGCGCGTGTACGAGATACAGGAAATCTGGTTGCCCTTAAGGAACTGGAAAACAAGCGGTTTCCTACGAGCAAACTGTTAAGAGAGTTACGATTTTTATTGACCCTACAACATGAAAATATTGTGTCTTGTACGGCATTGGTGCATCACCTCAATTACCGTTATTTGGTGATGGACTATTGCGAGGGTGGAACTCTCCGAGATTTGATGAACTATCCCAAGGCATTATCGGTACAGCAATGCTTTGATTTAGTTAATGATATTTTGCTGGGTTTAGAACATGCCCATACCGCCAATATTATTCATTGTGATATCAAGCCTGAAAATGTCCTATTAAAGATTACTGCCAAGGGTTGGAAGGCAAAGATCTCTGATTTTGGGATTGCCCGTCTTAGTCAAGAAATTGGCTCTGATGGTAGTAATACAGGTTCCCCTGGTTATATGGCTCCTGAACGATTTTATGGTCAATTTTCAGAAGGGTCAGATCTTTATGCGGTGGGCATTATTTTGTATGAGCTGTTAGTTGGTAAGCGACCTTTTTCAGGGATGCCTACTGAACTAATGAACGCCCATTTAAATCAAAGGGTAATTGTTCCTGATAGTTTGCCCCGATCGCTACAAGCAGTAATTGCGCGATCGCTGGAAAAACTACCTAAGCGCCGCTATACATCAGCTCAAGAGATGCGTTTAGATCTGTTAGCAGCTATTAATTCTGAAGATTTTAGTCAGATAAATTTTGGTCAGTTCAAATCAGGATCTGATATCGAAAGTTGTACAACAGTTCTGTTTTCTCAACATACAAATAATTTTGCCCAAAAAGATGTGTCTGAGAGAATTGTGGGCTTAGCGGGGGCAGGTAAAGCGCGTTTTTATAGCACATCAAGTTTGCATTTACGTTGGCATAGTCTCAACCTTGATCAAGAAGAGTTAATTGCGAAATCTGAACACCAAATTGAGGAGATTGTCTTTACGAAAAAGTCTTTATTTGCTCTGACGAAGCGATCGCTTTATCAGTTTGTACAGGGTAAACCAAAATCTTTATATCAATCTACCCAGCCATTTAAATGGACGGTTTCACCTCACGGAGATTGGTTTGCAATATCCACAGGCAAGCAACTTGAAATTAGAAATCTTGTCTATGGCAGGGCGATGCGTTTAGAGTTTGCGACTAGAGATTTAAGCTGCATTATTGCCTTTGATCAGCATCATCTGGTTGCGATCGCCAATAAACCCGAAACTAATGAAAGTCGCGCGATCGTCATTTCCCGTCGTTGCAATATTATGTATCGTCTGGCTTTGCCGATACCGATCGAGTCAGGTATCGCCACTTTTACTAGCGATCGCGTACTTTTACGAGAAGCAGGCAATAGTCAAAATCTTTATTTGCTCGATCTCAAACCCTATCGTTTAGTGCGAATACCATTAGAGTATGAAGTCATCTTGATGGCAGCTACGCCTTGGGGCTATACGATTACAGCGAATTACAACGCTTATCAAACAATTTTAATGTTGCTAGATTTACGCGGCAATAATATTAGCAACTTAATCATTGATGGTGAAGTTACAGCGATCGCGCCAATTGATATTAATTTAGTGGCGATCGCGACTAATGACATCTCAGGTTATAAGCTCCATGTAATTAATCTCAAAAAGTTAGCTATAGATCTAGTCTTTTAACAATCCATAAACAAAAGGGACGCATTGCGTCCCTTTTGTTCTTATTTGTAATGCGAGTTCGAGATATGGGTTTTGAGAGAGGGTTTGCTACGCAAACCCTCTCTCAAAACCCAAAAGCCTTGCTAAGCAAGATTTTTGGGTTTTAAAATTTGCCAGCTTAACCCGAACTGACGTTATTTTTATTTAAGCTTGTGAAGCGGAAGAACGCTTACGGCGTGATGCTTCGGGCGATTGAATTGGCACAAATTCTTTAGAGTTATCTAACAAATCAGTTCTTAAATCGGTATCTGATTCAGTATCAATAGATCCAACTGGTTGCGCCCGATTGACTTTCAAAATCACACCATTAGGATTAGTAATGCCATTACTAATATTTGCACTCGGTGATTCACTAATCGCAACCTCAGAGATTGTTACCACAGTATCTATCTCAGCCCCGTCATCAGACTCAAGAGCGAGCGAGTTTTCGGTGGCTAATTCATTAGCTTCAACAATAGGACTAGATTTGATGGCATTTGCAATTCTAGGAGCTTGCCCCGGTAAAGCAACAGTGACAATCACATTACGAGGATCTTTGACTTCGTGCTCAACTAGTACTAAGGGTGAAACGCCGAGCAAGGAATATACATCCTGCTCTTCCTCGGTCATCTCTACGACAACGACCTCTGGTGGCTCCACAACCTTAGTGCGTAATTCCCGTTTATTAGGACGTTCAGGTACATTCTCCACCGTTGCGATCGGTGCAGGCTCGACCACCTCAATTAATTCTTCGACAGGTTCAGCAATGTGCTTGGTTTGGGTAATGCTTGGTAAGGAGATCTTACTAGGCACTGCTCGCTCAATAATTTCGCGATCGCGTTCGATACGTGGCTCAAAACGTGGCTCAACCCGAGGTTCAAAGCGTGGCTCAACCCGCGATCGCACATCCACAGGTGCAACCTTTTCCACTTCACGCAACTCGCGAGAATCCTTATTGAGTAATGTACGCTTGCTACGTCTGCGTAAATTGCCCCGCTCTTGATAGCTCGGATGATTGACCAAATTTGGCTCTAGTCCACCACCTAACTCCGAATCACCATCCTCATACTCAGAGGTAAAGTCGAGTTGGTTAGACTGCTTCGATTCCCAAGTCCGTGAAGTCGAGTCTACGGGCTGACCTGCGGCTTCCCCAGGTAAATGCATCAAATGTCCTAGACCACCACAGGTCGAACAGGGACGACCAAATAATTCATAAATACTCTGACCTTGGCGCTTACGGGTCAACTCAACCAGTCCTAACTCCGTCAACTGCGCGATTTGCGGACGTGACTTATCCGATCGCAAAGCTTTATTAAAGTATTCCAATAACTGCAATTGGTCGCGGCGCGTATCCATATCAATGAAGTCCACCACGATCACGCCTGCAATATTTCGCAAGCGAATCTGACGGGCAATCTCTACAGCCGCTTCACAGTTTGTCCAAAGCACCGTCTCGCGAGAGGTTTGGGACTTGGTAAAGGAGCCAGAGTTAACGTCAATGACAGTTAATGCTTCGGTTGGCTCAATGATGATATAGCCACCACTAGGCAGATCGACGCGAGGCTTCAACGCTTCACGGATACCTGCATTGACTCGGAAATATTCCAAAATCGGAGTGCGTTCACGGTGATGATCGAGTAGCAGTCCACTAGGAATTTTGCCATCACCCCAGTTGAGTAAATGCTGCTTAATGCGGCGTAAACCATCACTAGAATCGGTGACAATCCGATTTACCTCAGTGCTATAGAGGTCACGCAGCACGCGTTGGACAAAATCTCTTTCGCGATCAAGCAAGGTTGGCTGGCGAGTGGTTGCCACATCCTGCTGAATGCCTTCCCACTGACGTTGCAAATTATCAAGATCCTCAATAATCTGCTCCTCAGGCATCCCATCCGCCTCAGTCCGCACCAAAATACCCATACCCGCAGGCTTAACCAAAATCGCCAGCGCCCGCAGACGATTACGCTCAGCCTCACTGCGAATGCGTCGGGATAAGTTCACCCCACGACCAAAGGGTAGTAGCACCACATAACGGCCTGGTAGCGAAATATTTCCCGTCAAACGGGGACCTTTATTACCCGTTGGTTCTTTCATAACCTGAACCAACACACGCTGTTGCGGTACGACCAGATCGCTGATCGAGCCAGACGATCGCCGCATTTTTAAGGGACCAAGGTCAGTAATGTGAATAAACCCATTGCGATCGCCATCACCAATATTTACAAAGGCAGCATCAATACTCGTTAAAACATTTTCGACAACGCCCAAGTAAACATCCCCAACTTGGTGAGTTCCTGCGGCAACAACAATTTCTTCAATTTGATCTTCACTAAATACGGCAGCAATTCGATACTGCTCGGCAATAATTATTTGCTTTGGCATTCAATTTCCTCAGAATTTCTTCGATTCAAAAGAGCCAGTCTAAGAACTTATCTGAAAAATACTTTTTTACACAAACTTTAGAAAAATGTTTAGAAAAATATTTTCAGACCCCTGCTCAAAAACCTCAAAGATTCATAGGGGGCTTTAACAAAGAACATACCAATAACGAAAGTAAGAAAAAAATTTCGATTACAAATAGCCCTTATCGTAAACCTAATACTTAGCTATGTACCGAGCTAGTAATTGGGCAATTTGTCTGCTCTGACATCACGATAGTTGAGACATGTTGATTTGTTCGGAATGGTTTAGATACCAAAAACTATGACGCTCTTAGTTTTTAAGTAAATTAGTTTCTATACGAAATAGGTAGGTTTTACTATCTACTTTGTGTAAAAACTAAATTTTAAAAATCTTACAGATTAGCGACTCTAAGCTTTGCTTATCATCATTAACCTGAGCGAGCAATACTCATGGCAATACTTATGGCAATGCAGTATGAATATAGTTGTTGGAAAGATTGGTGGGATTTCGTTAAAAGCTAAGGTTATTTCTTAGACTGACTTTTATTAAACTATCTAGAAGGTGCTTACACCATTTGCCTACAGCATTCAGCCTATAGGTAAAACAGCGTACTTGATGATTCAAGTTTATGATTATGGTAGGTAAGCTTGAGCGCTTAACTAACAGCTAGATGCACTTTAGCTAGATGCATTTTAGCTAGCAGCTATCTTAAGCCTATCGTAGTATTATAGCGCAGCATTGAGCGTTACTATTTCTTAATAGTGTTTTAATATTAGGTAGTTGTGTTGGATATGCTGGTTGTCCCAACTATCCAACTTTAAATGAAGATGAGGGTAAGGTTCTGAGTACGCGAGTAGTTATCGTCCGTCACGGCGAAAGTAATTTCAATATCCTGAGCAAAATCCAAGGACGGGGCAATTACGATCGCCCAGAATTGCAGTCCGTATTAACTGACAAAGGTAAACATCAAGCTAAACTCGCAGGAAAAGCTTTAGCCAACTTAGGTATCGATGCCGCCTATGCTAGCCCTCTAGTTCGCGCTCAGCATACTGCTCAGATTATTTTGTCCGAAAATTGTCAACCACCAGCATTAAATACTACTGAGGGATTGCTCGAAATCGACCTCACTGAGTGGGAGTCGATGATCGCGAGTGATGTCAAAGAGCAATTTCCTGAAAAATATCATCTTTGGCAAAATGAGCCAGAAAAATTTCAACTAGGCGATCGCTATCCAATTCTTGATCTTTTCGAGCAAGCTAAGGCTCTATGGGCAGAAATCTTGCCTAAGCATCAAGACAAAACTATTTTACTAGTGGGACATAGTGGTATTAATCGGGCGCTAATTTGCTCAGCGATCGGTATCCCCATTAGCCTGTATCACAATATCCAGCAAGTGAATTGCGCCATTAGCGTCCTCAATTTTCAAGGCACAAGTATTAGTGATGGCGTGCAACTAGAGTCTCTCAACCTTGCGAGTCACCTTGAAGACATTACTGAATCACCATTGCCCCCCCTCAAGAAAAACCACAATGGGCCCCGTCTATTGCTAGTACGCCACGGTGAAACCGAGTGGAATCGCCAAAAACGATTCCAAGGGCAAATTGATGTTCCCCTCAATAACAATGGTCATGCTCAGGCAAGACGCGCTAGTGAGTTTCTCGCCAAAGTCAAAATCGACAAGGCTTTCAGCAGTCCCATGCTCCGTCCCAAGGATACAGCACTAGAAATTTTAAGCAAGCATCCCAATATCAAACTTGAGCTATTTGATGAACTCAAAGAAATTTCCCACGGTCTCTGGGAAGGTAAATTTGAGCATGAAATCGAAGCCGAATTTGCAGGTCAGCTAGCCCTTTGGCAATCACAACCCGAAACTGTGCAAATGCCTGAAGGCGAGAATTTACAGCAGGTATGGGATCGTGTTGAGGTAATTTGGCAAAAAATTGTGGAGTCAGTTCCCGCAGGAGAAACGGCTCTAGTTGTCGCCCATGATGCTGTGAACAAAGCAATTCTTTGTTTATTATTTGGCTTTACACCAGAGCAATTTTGGATCTTTAAACAAGGTAATGGCGGCGTGAGTGTCATTGACTATCCTCAAGGCGCACAGGGTAAACCCGTTTTACAGTCTTGCAATATCACCACCCATCTTTCTGAAGGTATTCTCGATCGCACTGCCGCAGGAGCTTTGTAATTAACAACCAGTGATTTTTGTGGCGTGGCTTCGCCACGCCACAAAAGTCGGCTCTTTGCCCTATTTGCTTCAGCCCTTAAGAGAGACGCATTTTCTGCTAATTTGGTGTAAAGGATTTATTTTGGTATTTTGTTTTAGTACTTGGAGTTAAAAAAATGACTATTTTATTTCAGCTTTTATTAGCTGCATTTGTGCTGTTTTCCTTCGTTTTGGTGATTGGCGTACCCGTCGCATACGCATCTCCTAGCTCTTGGAATCAAACCAAGCCCCTCTTGTTTCTTGGCTCCCTAATTTGGGTAGCTTTTGTCATCGTCATCGGCATCTTAAATTCTTTTGTAGCTTAATCAATATTTGATGGAGCGCTTGGCGCTCCATCAAATACTTAAATTTTCATTTTCGACTTTACTTTTGACTTAATTTAACTCTATGGCAGTTTTTGAAGGTAGCTTTACCAATACTGATAGTTTGCGTTTTGCAATCGTGGTTGCTCGGTTTAATGACCTGATCGTTGGTAAGCTCCTCCAAGGATGTCAAGACTCACTATTGCGCCATGGCGTTGATGTTTCTGAAAATGGCAGTCAAGTTGACTACGCATGGGTTCCGGGTAGTTTGGAAATATCCATGGTGGCAAAGGAATTAGCCGTTTCAGGACGTTATGATGCGATTATTTGCTTGGGTGCGGTGATTCGTGGCGATACACCACACTTTGACTATGTATCCAATGAAGTTTCTAAGGGTGTTGCTGCCGCGTCTTTTCAAACAGGTGTACCAATCATTTTCGGGGTATTGACTACTGACACGATGCAGCAAGCTCTCGAACGCGCTGGCATCAAGAGCAATAAGGGTTGGGAGTTTGGCATGGGTGCGATCGAAATGGCAAACCTCATGCGCCAAATTCGCAGTAAATCTGCTTAAAGGTTTAGAGAGGGTGTCGCGAAGCGACAGCCCTCTCTAAACTATAAATCCAGCACTTTGTCCTTGGGAGGCTTGCCAACTGCGGGCATCGTAATATAAATCTTCTAAACAAATTCCATAGAGTGCATCCTTAAGCTTGCGATCAAGTCTTTGCCAGAGCGCAAATGTGACCCAATCGGAGGCTAGTTTTTCCTGTGGCTTTAATCTGGGTAAGGGATGGGTATCTTCACCAACAGCAGATAATATTTCACCGAGAGAGATATCTTTAGGCGATCGCTTCAGCTTATATCCCCCCTGTACGCCCCGCACGGACTCCACTAAATCCGCTTGGCGCAAGGCTATTAAAATTTTTTCTAAATATGGAGCAGGTATTGATTGGCGATCGCTAATTTCTTTTACAGATGCAGGCTTACGCTTTGCCCAAACCACCAGATCGAGCATCGCCTTCACACTGTAATGACCTTTTCTGGTTAGTTTCATAAAACCCACTTAATTTAGCCAAGATTCACCTTGTGAATCTTGGCTAAATTTATTCACGAACTTAAATAGCATCTCTATCGACAAACTTTAAAAAAGAAAAGACAAATCAACGGGGGCAGGTAACATCTCACCACCTCGCCAATCTAGTATCTGAACCAAAATCAAATAGCCTAATCCCAAAATCACGGCGATAACGCCTGTTAGTACTGATATCCACTGCGATCGCTGCATACGTAAATTTAAGTAAAAGAATTAAGTAAAAAATCTAAGAAAATCTATGAATTATCAAAAACACACAAACTAACTGCTATTATCCCTCTTGAAATATCTTTCTGTTTATATTTATAGAGATTAGGATAATTTCTGCTAAGCAGAAATTATCCTAATCTCTAAATAATGCAGACAAGCTCTATTTTGATAGGAACAAACTTTTCTCTTACTTCGTCCTGACACTTGAGCATAGAGATACAGATCATCTAATTCTGGTAGATCTACTGCTGATTAAAGTCCAGTAGGAGCGATTGATTGATGAGTTACAGCCTATCTTGGTCAACCAGCATCGGAGGGTACACGCCCTCCAACTCCGTGTCCGTTGATAAGCTCCCCATCGTTGAATTGGTACAACTGTGCCAGCAGGAAGCGCAGCCGAAAAGGTCTGCGTTCGCAGAACTTATGCGACGTAATCAATCCTACGTCGATCAGGTTTTGTATAAGCTCGCTCCCGATTGGCAAGATCGCGCCGACCTCGCTCAAGAGGTATGGTTGCGTGTCTATAAAAATATCAAGCGTTTGCAAGAACCCGAAAAATTTCGTGGTTGGCTCAGTCGCATTGCCACCAACTTGTTTTATGACGAGTTGCGTAAACGGAAAAGGGTAGGTAGCTCTGTATCCCTTGATGCACCGTTTATGTCTGGTGATGGCGATGAAATGTCTTGGGACTTGCCTAGCTCAGCCCCTAGCCCGATAGATAATATGTCCACGCAGGAGTTCTACGAACAACTCCGCCAAGCTATTACTGACCTGCCTGCTAGCTTCCGAGAAACCATAGTTTTGAGGGAGATTCAAGGCTTATCTTATGAAGAGATTTCGGAACTTACGGGTGTATCGCTTGGTACAGTAAAATCACGTATAGCTAGAGCAAGATTGAAGCTCCAAGCGCAATTACAACCCTATTTGTCTAGTATGTAAGGGGGTGTATTTAAGTTATGAGTGCTAACCAAATTTCTAATAATTCTATGACTACTCCAGATGAGCGCTTTGAGTTGCTCAGTGCTTATATAGATGGTGAAGTAACCGAGACAGAAGAGCAACTTGTCGAGCAATGGCTATCGGACGATGTTGATTTTCGTCGCCTCTACCAGCAACAAATGAAACTGAGACAATCGCTAATCGAGTTACCTGTACCAGTAGTTGCTAATTCCTCTGCAAAGAAAGAAACAGAGGTCATGATCGATCGCGTATTTGCAGAAATTGACAAGCGATCACAGCGCCGCAAATGGAAACTTGCAGGTATTGGTATATCTGTAGCGGCTGTCGTTGGTGTATTTGGTTCATTATTTACCTTCAATTCATCCCCACAATTTAGCCCTGTTGCCAATAGCGTCAAGGCTCCTACCTCAGTTGCTGAGGAACCTGTGCTAATTGCTATGGAAGAGCCATTAGTACCGTTACCGAAGTCAATGAATACAAAGTAATTCAAAAAAGCGTGCTGAGCACGCTTTTTTGATCTTTGTTTTGATCTTTTATTGACGGTTTTCCGTCTAAACCCAAAGAGTTAAATCATCAAAAAAATTTTGTAGAATCTAAATATTATTGGTCGCGGAAATAGCTATGAGAGACTCGAATAAAAAATCTCGTTACAAGCAACCTTTGATCTATGCTTCAATGCTGCTGCTAGGTGTGATTTTAGGTGCATGGGCAGTTGTATCTGGAGTGCGATCGCCAAATACGACAGCCATTACCCCTTTACCCCAAGTGGCATCGATATCGCCTGCGATCGCCCAAGATAGCGACAAGGCAAAATCCATCTCTGTCCCTCGTAATTATGTTGTTGATGCGGTGAATCGGACAGGTCCCGCTGTGGTCAGAATTAACGCATCCCGCACCGTAGCCAACAATCAGCAAATTCCTGACGCATTTTTAGAAGATCCTATGTTTCGTCAGTTTTTTGGTGATCAATTGCAACGAATGCCGAAGGAACGGGTTGAACGGGGTACTGGCTCAGGCTTCATCATCAACAAAGAAGGCGATATTATCACCAACGCCCATGTTGTCAGTGGAGCCGATAAAGTAACCGTTATCCTCAAGGATGGTCGTCAAATTGAAGGTAAGGTGATTGGTAGCGATGAACTCACTGATGTTGCTGTTATCCAAGTTAAATCGGACAATCTACCCACTGTCAGCATTGGTAGTTCAGCAAGTTTACAACCCGGAGATTGGGCGATCGCGATCGGAAATCCCCTCGGTCTAGACAATACGGTGACGGCGGGCATTATCAGTGCGATCGGGCGCAAGAGTGGACAAATTGGTGTAGATAAGCGCGTTAGTTTTATTCAAACCGATGCCGCAATTAACCCTGGAAACTCTGGTGGTCCTTTACTTAACCAAAATGGCGAAGTCATTGGTGTTAATACTGCCATCATTCAAGGCGCACAGGGACTAGGTTTCGCGATTCCTATTGAAACAGCCCAACGCATAGCTAAACAACTGATCCAAAGTGGCAAGGTGAGCCGAGCCTATCTGGGTATCCAAATGGTAACGGTTGATCCAAATGTCAAGAAACAAGTCAATCAAGACTCTGATCTAGGTATTAAAATCGCTGAAGATAAAGGGGTATTAATTACTAGAGTAGTTGATGATTCTCCTGCGGCAAAAGCAGGTGCGAAACGTGGTGATGTGATCATCAAGTTTGATAATCAAGATATCTTGACAGCGGATCAAGTCACACAACTAGTAGAAGATCGGGCTGTTGGCGACAAAATTCGGATGGAAGTTAAACGGAATGGTCAAACCGTAGCTTTAAATGTAGAAACCGCCCAATTCCCTCAAAAGTTCCCTAATTAACGTCAGTTTGGGTTAAGCTGGCAAATTTTAACAGTCCAAAAGTAAAAGCCTTGCTAAGCAAGGCTTTTACTTTTAGTTTTTGAGAGAGGGTTTGCTACGCAAACCCTCTCTCAAAAATCGTTTCAAATTATCCCGAAATCGCGTTAATTAAAAGAAAGCGGTGCAAAGCACCGCTTTCTTTTAATTACTATCTAACCTAAGTTGCTACCCATAGATTAACGCTAAGAGCAAGGACAAAGAGCATGACTTTAAGCTCAAATCCCTTGGCAGTAACAGCATGAATCGATTTAGGTAAAAGTTGTGATATCAAACTGCCAGTGGTTTCAATTACTTTGCGCTTATGGTGCTGGAGAAATTGAACATAGGCAGGTACAGGTCGTTTTGAATTGCGTTTTCGCATAGCTGAGAGCTGGATATTCTCGGCTTCCAGCAATAAATCTTCCACTTCATAATCGTTGTAAGCTTTATCTGCATAGACTACAGAGCCTTCAGGTAAAGCAAATGGAAATACTTTCAACCCTCTAACATCAGCAAATGAGCCTGAAGTTAGAAAAAACTCCACAGGTTCTGAGATTGTCAAGTAAAATGTGTAAAGTCTAGAAGCTAGACGTGGAGACGATCCTCGAAGAGGATGGCAAAGCGATTAAGAGCAGGTTTCCAATCACGAATCGGCATCGTCCGAGACTGTCAAGTAAAATGTGTAAAGTCTAGAAGCTAGACGTGGAGACGATCCTCGAAGAGGATGGCAAAGCGATTAAGAGCAGGTTTCCAATCACGAATCGGCATCGTCCACTTCTTCGAGATATTCCGCATTGCTAAATAAACGAGCTTGAAAGCAGCATCATCAGAGGGAAAAATCTGTTGGGATTTAATCACCTTCCGCAAACTACTGTTCATCGACTCAATCGCATTGGTGGTATAAATCGCCCTGCGAATCTCGGTCGGGAAAGCAAAGAAGGGGATAATGTTTGCCCAATGACTGCGCCAAGACTTGGAGATTGATGGATATTGCTTGTCCCACTTTTCAGCAAAGAGTTCGAGATTAAACTCAGCCTCCGATTCCGTCGCCGCGCTATAAATAGCCTTGAGGTCAGCACAAACTTGCTTGCGTTGTTGCCAAGGTACAAAAGCGACCGAGTTTCTGACCATGTGGACAATGCATAACTGCACCTGAGTTTTAGGAAATACCGTCTCAATCGCATTAGGGAAACCAGTCAAGCCATCGACACAGGCAATCAAAATATCTTTGACCCCACGGTTGTGAATTTCGGTGAGTACTGACAACCAGAATTTCGCACCTTCATTCGGAGAAATCCACATACCCAGTAATTCCTTGTACCCGTCCATATTCACGCCCAAGGCAAAGTACAAGGATTTGTTAATCACTCTGCCATTGTCTCGGACTTTGATGACTAGACAGTCCAGAAAGACGATTGGATAGACTGCTTCAAGGGGACGGTTTTGCCATTGCTTCACCTCGTCAATTACTGCATCTGTAACATTGGAAATAAGTGTTGGTGATACTTCAACACCATACATTTCTTGCAACTGGGCTTGAATATCCCTGACACTCATACCTCGTGCGTAGAGAGCAATGATCTTTTCATCTAGTCCTGACAAGCGACTTTGTCCTTTCTTCACCATCTGCGGTTCAAACTCCCCTTGCCGATCTCGGGGGACTGCGATTTCGGCTACGCCAAAGTCACCTTGCACTTTTTTCTGGCTATAGCCATTGCGACTGTTGGTTTGTCCTTCTGGTCTTGGTTCGTGCTTACCGTATCCCAGATGGGTTGATAGTTCTGCTTCCAAGGCTCTCTCCACCAACGCGGTTGTCAGTTGTTTCAGAATGCCTCCTTCTCCGAATAGGTCAGGTGGTGTTTTACATTCTTGCAGCAATTCGTCGAGCAATTCTTTGCGTATATTCATCAGTTTTAGTGTTGGTAATTGTGTGTCTAGATCATCTCTCTGTATATATCCCAGACTTTACACACTTCACTTTACACTCTCCAGGTTCTCCCGACTCTGTCGCCATCAAATGAATTTTAATACCGTAAAAGTACCGTTTCTTGCTGGCTTGATAGCCTCGATACTCTTCATTTCCATCATAGATTTTTGACCTTGATATGCGAATATTGTCACAAACGGGGATCGGAAAACTATCAATGCTGTAAACCGATTCGGTGTTCAGTTGTTTCCATGCTTGTCCCAAAGCTTCAAACAACATCAATAGCATCGGTTCCACCCTATACAATCTGCGATTGAACCGACTCCGACTCAGCATATTTGGCATGTATTGTGACTCTGACAGCTGTTTTCTTGCCTTCTCGAAATTTCCACAAAAATATACAACTGCAACTATAGCTGTAGTCATTACTTCGGCATCACTCATCTGTTGCTGTATATCACCTTGATGATTCATCGCTCGGAGAATATCGTCACAGAGGCAATAAATCGCTACAATTTCATCATTCATTTTTCTTGCTGTTACTCGGCTTTTGTCCTTTGTAGCAGCATTTTTTTCTTGTTACCATAGGTAGCAACTTGGGTTATCTACTTGCTCTGGCGTTTACACATTCACGCAATTTGTCACGTGCCATCAGCCCGCTATGCCATTCAACCTTGGCAACTGACTTACCCTCAATCTCGATATCAAATCTTTCAACATCCTTCATCGCATCTAAAGCTGCTTCAATGGTCGGCACGGCAAATGAAATTGCCCCATAGGTATCACCAGGTAGTATGTAATTAAATACTTTCACAGTTTGTGGTGATCCATCAGATTGGGATAGTGTTGCCCTGATAGTTTCCATATTCTCAGGACGTGGAATATCTTGCCCCCAAAATGTCAGAAGTGCACCTTTGTAATCTCCTCCTGGTCCCGATATTCTAACTAGCCCATCTTTCTTCCAAAAAAAGGCAGTGCAATATTCTCCTGGTGCTGCGTTATTGGCACTCTGAAAGAAATCCCAGCCACCATTGTGATACCTATGAAATCTTGGATCTTTGGTAAGCTTATCCACTTTCTCAGCCGATAGGGCGACAAGCTTCATGATGCCGACTGCTTGATTGATCTTGCCTTGCATTGGGTCATAGCGACGCTCTGGAGGTCTTATTCTTTCTCCTTCGTTTGACATTGTTCTCCCCCAAGGAGAGCCATTGGTGAGATATTGGCAGAAATTGATTTCGGGGCATGCCTGTGCTGATTCCCCAAGAGACAGAGCTAAGCATACAGTTGCGCTACAGAATATGAAACGTATCAATTCGATTCGCGGCATTTGCAATCTCCTAAATTTAGATATTTACATTAGAGCTACAGATGGCATAGTACGAACGGCGTGATGCACAGCAACCCATCCTAAACTATGTTTGATTTTTTATGCCCCTAAGACTTCTTAGTAATTATGAAATTTGACTATATACTAGACGAAGGTATTAGATGTAAAGTTTCTGTCTAATTTTCAACTACATGTAGAGTTCCTAAGTCCATAATTCATATGCTTGCTATATAGAGCTTTTCAAGCAAGCGAGTTGCAGAAATTTCGCAGGAAATAAACTCAAACTTCACTAGACTGGGAAAGCTATAAGAATAGTTGATAACTTATTGAGATCATTCCTATGAGTAAGTTCATTGGTTGGCTTGGTGTTTTGCTATTGATATTTTTGGCAGGATTTGGACTAACTCAATGGCTAAATTTGCCCTTTGGAAATTTCATCGATTGGGTAATTGGGGCAAGTATCTTTGTATGGTTAATTATCATTGTCACAGTGCCTTGGAATCTTTACTTTCAATCCAAAGCCGTTCTCAACCAAGCTACTATTTCTCAAGAGCGTGGCATCAATATTGATGAAAAACAACTGCCCTATGTCCGATCGCTAGCCCAGCGATCGCTTGGCTTAGCCCTTGGGTTACATGTAATTTCCGCGATCACTCTATATGCTTTAGCATCAAGTGGCGTGGGGACAGTGGGTTATGTCGGCGCGATTGCGGCTTTATTACTAACGGTTTTGCGTCCTGCGATTAGTGCCTATGATTATATATCGCAACGTTTAAGGTCAATTTCGCAGCAAATTGAGTATCCGCGCGAAGATATTACAGAATTGCGTCAGAGGTTTGCCAATTTAGAAAACTCAGTCCGCCAAATTAACGATGAATTACTCAGCAAAGAAAATCCCTATTCATGGCTATCAAAATATGAGCAGTTTGCCGATGAGACACGCAAGGACTTATCAAAATTAGGAGCAAATATTGAAGACTTACGGGCAACCAATGATCGTGAGCATGAGCGATTAGTGCGGGAGTCTCGACAGGCGATCGCCCAACTCAGCACCGACAGTCAATTTTTAGAACATGTTCGTGAAATTATTCGTTTTTTCAAAAGTGCTTAAATCCCGCAAAATAGCTTAGCCTGTTGTAATTGAAATTTTGTTATGGATAGATAATGTGAAATTCGTAAAAGCGCTATTTCATAAAAAGTTTGCGTGTTATAAACTCTAGAATGTATCGACTGCTCCTATGATTGATCAAGAAGAGATGTATTTACAAGATTCGACTGTAGTTGAAGGTAGTCAATTTGAGCATTCTCTGGTGGTTAAAGATCCTGAAGGTATGCAAGGAATCTTGTTAGATGATCGATTTTATAAGATTGGTAGATCACCTAAAAACGATATTGTGCTGCGATCTCAGTTAGTATCCCGTGAACATGCAACTTTGACGGGTATATTAACCGATCCTCCTTTATTTCAAATGTTTCGACTTAGTGATGGCGATCTCGAAACAGGAAAAAGTACCAATGGGTTACATATCAATGGTGAACGTCGTGATAATTGGGTATTAATGCACGGCGATGAAATTGTATTTAGTAGTGATACTTCGGCATACTATCGAATTGAGCCAGAACCACCCTATGTAAATGGCAAAATCGACATTTTTTTAGATTGTTTAAAAAAACTAGCTAAGACTTATATTAAAGCTAGAAATTATACGAATGCGGCGGAAGGAACACTCCAACAAATTTTAGTTTTAACAGAGCAATTTTATGGCAAAGATCATCCCAACGTGGCAAATTGCTTAATTGATCTAGCTATATTTTATTATTCACAAAATAACTTTACGAAAGCTGAGCCTTTATTTTTACAAGCAATCTCTTTGCGCCGAAAAGTTCTTGGAGAAGAACATCTGGATGTTGCCAGTGTGATGTTCGATTTGGCAGCAATTTATAATGCTCAAAATCTACATACAAAAGCTGAGTCAATATTTTTACAAGCTCTAGAAATTAAGCAGAAATTATTGGGCGATCATCATCCAGAAATAGCTGCCCATATGCTTGATCTTGCCGCTATTTACTACGCTCAAAAGCGCTATCAGGAAGTCAAAAACCTCTATGAGAAAGCCTTGAAAATTCACAAGCGATCGCTTGCCAATGACCATCCCAATATTATTAACATTCAAAAGAAGTTAGCCAATATTAAGAAGAAGCTACGTCCTGCTTGGCTATCATGGCAAGTCTTAGTTTCTACAGCTTTGATATTAATTACTGGTGGTGGTATTGCCTATACTTTTATTGCCCCAAAAGCAGATATTACCTGTGTTAAGGTTTTACCTGATGGCAAAACTAAATCCATATCTGCTGAAGAATGTCGCCAAATTAGTAAGTAAATCATTACAACGCTTTGCGCTTTCTCGAAACACAGATAAATTTTGAAAAAGATTGCTTCGCAATCTTTTTCAAAATTTATCTGTATTACACAAACCCTAAATAGGCTGTAAATAGAGTTGCAATTAAGATCGCCAAACTCAGCCACAACAAAAAACAAATTCGTGTTAAGTTAAGCGCCTGCTGAATTTTGTCTGGAGCGATCGCATTGATCGCATCCCCTAATAAAGGCTTGTACTTGATGATGCCTCGATAACGATTTTCGCCTCCTAATTGCACTTGCAAGATTGCTGCATACACACATTCACTCCAGCCAGAATTGGGGCTAGGGTCTTGATAGGCATCGCGTTGGCAAATTTTCCAGACAGCAAGAGATTTTCCTGAAACTAGGGCTAAGGTAATTACTGTTAACCGACAGGGTATCCAAGTCAATACATCATCGGTTTTGGCGCTAAACCACCCTAAATCACTATAGGGAACTTCGCGATAGCCCACCATCGAGTCAAGGGTGCTAGATGCTTTGTAAGCGATCGCAAGGGCAACACCACCATAGGGAAACAAGAAGGAACCAATCAAGGCATAAAACAAGGGTGATGTCACAGCATCGATCGCATTTTCAGTGACAGTTTCCAGTACTGCTCGTAAAATCTCTATCTCTGACAAGTCTGCCGTATCGCGCCCCACATAACGACTGAGTTCTTGGCGAGCTTGCTCAAGATTTCCTGTTTGCAATACTTTTAAAACGGATTCTGCGGCATCTCGGAGACTGCGCCCCGCAAAACATGAGGCTAATAAAATACTGGATAGGGCGATCGCAAATAATGGGTGAAATTTGGAAACAATGATGAGCATCAGCCAAGTTACTGCCCCACTTCCTAAAACCATACTGACACCTAAGACAAATCCTGCAATTCTCATCATCAATGACGATAATCGAGGAATCCGTTTATTAGTAGCAGCATCTTGAATGATTACCAAATTAGTGAATTGAGTGATCATCCAACCCATGACCTGTACAGGATGTAACCAATTAACAGGATCACCAATTAAGCGATCGAGAATTGCCGCAAAAATTAAAATCAGAAAATTAGGAGATAGTTCTAGCACTAAAAGTCAATGATAAGTTAGGGTAGACGATGCAAAGCGCTGCCTATCCTAACTTATCGTAATAATCTTATGAAAGCCATCTCTGTTTTAGGAACTTCATCGAATGCTGGTAAAAGCTGGATGGTGACAGCATTAGGGGCATGGCTGCGACGCAATGGTGTAAAAGTTGCTCCCTTTAAAGCCCAAAATATGTCGAATAATTCCTATGTAACATTGGAAGGAGGAGAAATCGGTCGAGCACAGGCAGTTCAAGCGATCGCCTGTGGGATGGGTCCCATCGCCGAAATGAATCCGATTCTCTTAAAACCATCAGGAAATGGAACTTCGCAATTAGTTTTATTAGGAGAAGCCCGTCAACATATCGCCGCCGTTGATTATTATCGACATATCGAAACTCTTTGGGAAACTGTGCGTGACACTCTCGAATTTTGGCGCGATCGCTGTGATGTTTTGTTGCTAGAAGGTGCAGGTAGTCCCGTAGAGCTAAATCTCATGCAGCGCGATCTCGTAAACTTACGACCGATTGTATATTTACAGGGAAGATGGTTATTAGTTGGCGATATTGAAAAAGGAGGTGTATTCGCACAGATTATTGGTACACATCATTTGATTCCCCAATCTGCGAAGGAATTAGGATTAGGGTTTATTGTCAATAAATTTCGGGGAGATTTGCGCCTTTTTAGCGATGCCGAGAAACACTTTCGTGAGCATATGCCACACTTTCCCTATTTGGGTGTACTTCCCTATGCCACAGACCTTCAGCCTGAGAGCGAAGATAGTTTATGCAGTGAAGCGGAATCTAAAGGGAAAGGAGCGAAAATTGCATGGATTCGGTTTCCTCATTTATCAAATTCACAAGACAGTCAACCTTGGCAATTGGATTCAGGAATTGAAACTGTTTGGGTAAAAACGGTTGCAGAACTAGAGAATGCGCGGATTATTATTCTCCCCGGTAGCAAAAACACTCTAAGCGATTTGCAATGGTTGCGAACTACGGGCTTAGATCGCGCAATTCTCAATGCGCACCAACAGGGTATACCGATAGTCGGCATTTGTGGAGGCTATCAGATGTTAGGCAAATATCTAGGCGATCGCGAAGGTGTTGCTGGGACATCAGGGGAAGTAGCAGGGCTAGGGCTATTACCAATTAGCACAGAATTTCTCGCATCAAAACAGGTGCGTCAAGTACAAGCGATCTGGAAATCAGCACAATCTATTGACCAATGGATGGCTTACGAAATCCATATGGGCGTAACGAAATTAATTGATGGAATAGAATCTCATCAGGTACAGCCTTTACTGCAAGTGCTACAAACAGATGGCGATCGCGAATATTACGATGAAGGGATCAAAGGCGATCGCGTTTGGGGCAGTTATTTACATGGTCTCTTTGAGTCAGCCCATGCGCGTCAGGCTTTGACTCAATTAGCCAATATATCTCAACATCAACCTGCCGCTATCTCTTGGCAATGTCATCAACAAAATCTCTATAACAGCATGGCAGATCTACTAGAAGAACATCTAGATCTTCAGTCAATTCGTCGTTATCTAGATTAAACAGGAGCGACACAAAGTGTCGCTCCTGTCTAGACATTAAGATTGGGGTTTGCCACCAATATCGCCATCGCCGTCAATATCACGACCAGTAGCAGTTTCTAAAGCATCAATGGCTTTACCAGTAGAATCTTTAGCGATCGCACCAACATCAGTATTTAAGACATCAGTGACTTTTTTGACATTTTCTTCACCAACAACTTTCTCAACTTGATCCTTCAGCCCTTCAGAAAGTTCACTAGCCTTTTGCTGTAAACCACTAACGAATCCACCAAGACCTGAATTTTGCTCTGCACTCATTTTAATTGACTCTGTAGAGAGTTTTGATTGGCTTGCCCTTGAATTATACTCACGTAATTCCCAAAAACATGTTTCTCGCAATACTCTGTAAGAATATCTTGCTACCCACAATTTAGATAGTTATGTCGATTAACGCCGCAAATATCTAAATTATAGGTTCAGCACCCTAAAAATCGCCATAGTCAACTTGGAGACAAGTTAAACCCAAATCACGCCAGAGTTTAACGACTTGATCGCGATCATCTAGGACAAAAGCCACATTGTACTTATCAAGAATAAATTCTTCATAAATTTCCTTCTTCACAATGCTGTCTTTTCTCAAATCCCCAGACTTTCGCATATAGATCCCATCAAAAGAGATATTATGCTTCTCTAACCATGCTAAGGTTTGTGGTTCAAATTTATCCTCTCGTCCCGATACAAATAGGATTGCCTTACCTGAAGTTTGTAAAATAGAACGTACTGGCTCATTGACGATATCTCTCTCACAATTAGCGGCATCGTAGGGACTGCGATCGCCAATCAAAGCCAGTGTTCCATCTAAATCACAGATAATTGCATCAGCAAGATTAGGGTTATAAGGTGGTTTCGGCGCTCTTGGTGGAGCAATGAATTGGTTATACATGTCACGGATTACTTTCTCGCCCACGGAGTTCATTCGCTTCAAGTCCCTCTCGATGCAAATCTCTAGTGGCACATGGCGAAAGTCTACTATTTCTAGTACCGCTAAACCCTTAATTAGCTCTCGAATTCTGGCTTCATGCTTAGGTGCAAGATGGGTATTATCAACGATCACATGCTTCCCATTTTCTAAAGCAGCTTTAATAATCGAGTCTTGAATATCTAGGACAAATTTTTCATTCCCTTTAGAAAAATAAGAATTATCCAGCATGGCGCGAAGTTCGTCTTTATTCACTCGTTTAATGCTATTAGGAGCCTTATCGACTTTGTTTTTTGCCCATGTGGATTTGCCTGAAGCGGGTAGACCAATTGTGAAATAGACTGTTAGCATTGTTTTGTAATCTCTAAATTGAACAAATTAAAGATAGATGGCACGAAGCGCCACCTATCTTTAATTCTCATCATCCATGAAAGGCTTTTCATGGGCAGGTTTGATCGTGCGCCAAATATAGTCACTATAGTCTTTACCATCTAGTAGAGAAAATAAAATTGTGTGATTTTGGCAAGTTAGGATATGTTTTGCCATTTCTTTGCGATCGCTCCGATCTACAATTGCGACAATCCTCTCAAAGTCATCCTTGGCATTCTCCTCAATTTGCTGATATTGAGCAAGGAGAGAAGCTTTCGTTTCCTTAACCCAGTTATAAAACTCATCGGGAACTCGCTCTAAAATATCTTCAAAGGGAGTCTGATCGCGCAGCATTTCCCAAATCACTTTGCTAGTTACTTGAGTCAAGACACGGTGTAACTTCACATAATCAGCAAACTTAAACTTCAGTCGTAATCCACTTCCAAAGCGAATCACGAATCCCTCTTGATTCTGTTCATTAAGATTAGCGATCGCCTCTAAATCTTTTAAGCCATCATATTTTTTAGCAATGGGAAAACCCAAATGAGTAAATGCTTCGATGGGATGTTCCCGACCCGATGCCGTTTCAATGACAGCTAATAGTACTAACGCCTCATATGCACCATAATCGACCACAATCCGATTAGCAGGATAGATAATTTCAAACAAATAAGTTAGCGATTTGTCTAATAATGGAATTGCATCGGAATAACGCTCCTGAAATATCTTATTTGCTTTATCTGCTTGGTCAGAATTAAAACTACCCCTAGAAGCAATGTAGGGCTGGTCTTGATACCAATAGAGAATCCCTAGGGAGCCATCTAGCTTTTCATAAACATCAAAAGGCTCTGCTGGTAGCGATTCCTTATATTCTTGAAGGTTAAAAAACTTTGGTAAAGGTCGAGCCGCGATCGCACCCTCACGGTCTAAAATCAAACCTCGACATTGCATCGTTTCAGGTGTCCATAGGCGATCATACTGAGCTTTAGCCGTGTAGTTATAGATAAAGAGTTCACCACTAGGATGAGGACGCTTGGTGATATATCCTTCTGCAACTAATTGATCAGTTTTTTCCAAGTCGATAGCACTCATTCTCTTTCCTCTAGATTATAGGAGTTTTTAAATGAGTGTATACTCATTTAAAAACCAAAAATAAATCACAGTAAGGCTTTGGAGTTTCATTTTACCGTAGTCAAAATGAAAACCGCTATACTTCAGTGGCTAGCGATCGCTAGTATAGCAATTCGTTTGTTTTACGGACTATAGCAAATTGAAAAGTAGCAATGCTTACCACCTCTCAATTTACTTAACCAAAGTGACGACAGCTATATATAATCTAAGACAAACAAACTAAATTGAGAGAAATTTAGAATTATGACTGTGACAGAAGCTTCGAAACCTCTGAGAGTTCTAATTGTTGAAGATGATCCATTGATCCAACTTGGATTAGAACAATCCCTCTCTCAAGCACCAAATATCACAGTGATCGGCATCGCAGAGGATGGTTATATCGGTGTGAGAATGGCGCAGGAATTAATACCTGACATTATTGTGATGGATATTGGATTACCAAGACTAGATGGAATTTCTGCAACTCAAAAAATTAAGACTAGTCTACCGAATGTACATGTTGTGATGCTCAGCTCACATACTGATGACACAGAAATCATTGCTGCCCTCTCAAGTGGTGCTGATGCCTATTGCGTCAAAGGTACAAATACAGAAAGCCTTTTAGCGGCTTTTGCGGCGGCAAAGGATGGTGCAACTTACCTCGATCCTCAAATTGCTCGCAAAGTCATGGATCATCTCAAGCCACCCATCCAAGCTGAGAACACTTCCCATTTATCCCAAAGAGAACTAGAAGTACTGAAACTAATCGTTGAAGGAAAAAGTAACCCTGAGATTGCCAAACAGCTTTACCTCAGTCCTAATACGATTAAGACCCATGTACGTGGCATTATGAACAAGCTTTCTGTAGATGATCGCGTACAGGCTGCCGTTATTGCCTTACGCTCAGGACTCGTCAGTTAAAGTGAATTTTTCTTACTGCTCATACTTTCTCGCTTTTGTACTGACAGTTGCTACCGAGAGATATAATAGGTAATAAATTAAGCTGATAAACACTGTGGCGCATACCTTTTTAGTTCAACCTGGGAAATGGACTCTCGAAGGCAACTGGATAGAGAGAGACTCACTGCCTATTGAGGTCAAAGGTAGAACTTTAGTAGGTTGGTCGAGGGATAATTTCTGGTTTACGATGGTCACGAAGCTGACCTTTCCTAATAGTGATCGCGAAGAGTTGACCATGGCTTATAAAGGTCGCATTGACTCCGATGAGCGCCGTTTTACCTATGTAGTTGATGATAGCTCTCTGGGCAAAGTAGAAGGCGAAGGTATAATTGGACCAGATTCAATTATTCAGCGCTATTGGGTCATGGGCGACAAAAGAATGCGTACAGGCTTTCAAACGCTTTATCGTCGCGATAGTAATATTTATTCTCTAGCTAGCGGCATTATTGCAGGACAAAATCTCGAAAGCACTATGGAAGCAGTTCTAACCCGTGTTGAATCCTAAATGAGTGAAGCGCCATCTAGGGGGCGCTTCACTCAAATAAACTACTAACTAACGCGAGTTCGAGATAATTTGAAACGGGATTTGAGAGAGAGTTTGCCAGCTTAACCCGAACTCAAATCCCAAAAGTAAAAGCCTTGCTAAGCAAGGCTTTTACTTTTGGGATTTTAAAAAAATTTGCCAGCTTAACCCGAACTGACGTTAACTAGCTTAACGAGAGCTTACATTTTTCAGTTCGCTAGAGAGGATGTCGATCGCCTTGGCAAATTGTGGATCAGCAGTCGTTCCGACAAGATCACGATTTTTATTGAGTTTTTCGAGATCTTCCTTAGTCAACTCAACTATACGATCAGGCACAATGCCCATGTGGTTAATATCGCGACCACTAGGAGTGTAGTATTTCGCGATCGTTACCGCCATGCCTGAGCCATCGCTCAAGGAATGTACCGACTGTACTAAACCTTTACCAAAGGTTTTCGTACCGACAATGACTGCCCGTTTGTTATCTTGCAAAGCCCCAGACAAGATTTCGCTGGCACTGGCGGAACCGCCATCAACCAAAACAACTAATGGCTTATTGGTCAGAGATTGGCGATTAGCAGTAAGACGCTCATTTTCGCCCTTGCGATCAATGGTCGAAACAATGGTGGCATTATCAAGCCACATTCTGGCAATTTCTGCGCTGGAATAGAGCAAACCTCCGGGATTAGAGCGTAAATCTAGGACAAAGCCCACTGCACCTTTACTGATATGATCTTGGATTGCCTTACGCATATCACTTGCTGCATTTGCATTAAACTGACGCAGGCTGATATAGCCCACTTTACCAATATTGGTATCGCGCAATTCCGCCTTGACTGGGTGAATTTCAATCTTAGCTCTTTCTAGCTCAATGTCAAATTGGCGATCGCCACGTTTGATCCCCAACTTAACCTTTGTGCCAGCAGGTCCACGAATTAGTGCCACGGCTTGATTAATATCCATGCCATCTGTGGATTTATTGGCGATCGAAGTAATGATGTCCTTAGTCAAAACCCCAGCCCGAGCTGCGGGCGAATCTTCGATGGGTGCAACAACTGTTAGTTGCTTAGTTGCATCATCCATACCAAGTTGAATACCGACCCCTGTAAGTTCCCCCGAAGTGTCGATTTGCATACTCTTAAATTGTTCAGGATCCATAAAGCGTGTGTATGGATCATCAAGTAGTTTGAGCATTTCCCTAACTGAGCGATAGGCTTCAGCCTTGGATGAGTAGTCACGATTTTCGACATACTGCCGTCTAACTTGCCGCCAGTCTACTTTATTAAAAGAGCCATCGACATATTCCCGATTAATAAGCTGCCAAGCTTCGTCAACGATTTCTTTGGGGCTATCCCGAAATGCGGCGATGCTAGGATTTGCTAGCTGAAAACCAACAACTGCGACAGCCGCCGCTAATGCTGCTGTTGTACCAAGTACAAGTCCGCCTTTTGCCATGTCAACTTCCTGAAAAGTTATGTGAGTGAGGAATGCGAGATTTTAAAATTACACCAACTCTAGCACAGGAGTTTTTCAGCGTGTGATGAAATTCACAAAAGGAATTAAGAATTACTGCATTTTGGTCTTTAGAGATTTTATCCTCTGGGGTATTTGAGCAGTAATTACCAGTTTTTGTCGCTTCTAAGTTGTGAATGTAACTTCTAATACAAATTGATGCCTTATAAGTTGATGAAATCATTCTTGAATAAATTCTCTATGGTAACTATAAAAAATGAGTATTGAGTACCATTAAGTTTTTAGCTTTCAGTCATGGAATGCTCTCAGAAACGGTGCTTAACCAACTCATGTCGCCTTATTGTGATAACAAGAAAATTTTGCGAAAGGATAGAGTCTGTGATCAAAAAATTTCTACTGAGTGCGTTGCTAGTTTTGTGGTTAGTGAGTTTTCCTTTTACAGGTCAAACTTGGGCGCAAGCAACGATTTCCCCCTCTGCCACAGCTAGCCCTACAGAAACGGCTTCTCCTTCGGCAAGCCCTTCGCCTAGCGCTTCAGCTTCTCCTTCACCTAGTGTGTCTCCTGCGCCTACATCAGTACCAGCATCTAGTGGTGTAACTCTAACTAAAGAGGAGAAAGAAGGACTTGATAAGTTGCTTAAACCTTCACCAATCGTTGCTGGCGATACTGCATTTATGCTGGTAGCTGCTGCGCTGGTTTTGTTGATGACTCCAGGGTTAGCATTTTTCTATGGAGGTTTAGTCAGAACCCGAAATGTGCTGAACACGATGATGATGAGTTTATTGCTCATGGCAGTTGTCGGTGTTACTTGGGTGTTATGGGGATATAGCCTCGCCTTTGATGTAACTGCTGAAGTGGCTAAGGGTACTTTTGGACAAGGGCTAGAAAAGTTTATTGGTGGAATTGATTGGGTATTTCTCAATGGGGTTAAGTTTGATGCTCCCGATCCTATTGGTTATGCAGGTACGATCCCCCATGCTGTGTTCATGGTTTACCAAATGATGTTTGCGATCATTACACCTGCATTAATTTCGGGTGCGATCGTTGAACGGATGAGCTTCAAGGCTTATTTTTGGTTTATTCTGCTCTGGTCAACTTTGGTTTACTCACCTCTTGCCCATATGGTCTGGGGACGTGGCTTTCTGCAAGAACTTGGAGCTTTAGACTTTGCTGGCGGAACAGTTGTTCATATCAGTTCTGGTGTTGCTGCTGTAGTAGCTGTTTTAGTAGTTGGCTCTCGTAAAGACTTTGCAACTAGACCACATACTCCCCACAATGTGCCATATGTACTTTTAGGAATTGGCTTACTTTGGTTCGGATGGTTTGGTTTTAATGCTGGTAGCGCTCTGGCGGCTGGACCACTCGCAGCTGTTGCATTTGTGTCAACTACTGTCTCCACTTCATCTGGTGGACTCACATGGCTATTAGTTGAATGGATATTACGTGGTAAGCCAACGGCAGTCGGTATTGCTAGCGGATTTTTAGCTGGATTAGTTGGAATTACGCCTGCGGCAGGCTTTGTAACTCCCATTGGTGCAATTCTAATTGGCTCGATTACATCTGTGTGCTGTTTTATTGCTGTGAGTTTACGTGCCAAATTCAAGTTTGATGATTCGCTTGATACTTTCTCTGTGCATGGTGTTGGTGGAACTGTTGGCGCTATGTTAACGGGTGTATTTGCAACAAAAGCTGCTTTTGGCGGAGAAGCTGGTCTTGGACTTTTAGATGGCAATCCTGGTTTAATTTGGAAGCAATTTGAAGGTGTTGCTGTTACCTATATATTTGCAGCGATCGCCACATTTATTATTCTTCAAGTCTTAAAACTATTTATGGAATTAAGAGTAGCACCTTCGATCGAAGAGCAGGGTATCGATTTACCTGTGCATGGTGAAGAAGGTTATGGTAGTGACTTTGGTTCTGGCGTATTTGCTAGCTCAAAGTCCTCTGAAGACTAAGATTTTTCCTGAAAATAATCTCATACATATTAACAGTAAGTTCTACGAGCTTCCCGTTAATGTCAAAAGCATAGAACATCAATCGGATAACATCCAAGTTCTTCTATGCTTTTCATAGCCTTTTTTCGTTGCTATTTTGGGCTTGGAAATAATTGTTAGAGTCCAAAATGTATATGTTTATACAAAGTGTACATACTTGAATCTGGTGTTATGAAAGTAATTAGGCTTTGTATTCTTTTTATTTGCATCGGTATATTACTTCGCTGAGGAGAGTTTTAGAGTGTTGGTTTATAAAACAAATCAAAGAAGGGGACTTAAAAGTTCAGTCAATTGGACTGCTTGTATTCCCCTTGCAGCAATTATCGGTGTTTTTTGGGTGTATGCAGCTACGGCTCAAACTGCCGCTACACCTACTCCTGAACCTTTAACTGCTGAGAAAGTTAAGGAAAGTGTCGATGCTCTCAAAGTTGGATTGGATACTCTTTGGGTAGTAGTTGCAGCTTTCCTCGTCTTTTTTATGAATGCTGGGTTTGCTTTGGTTGAGTCTGGATTTTGTCGTCGCAAAAATACGGTCAACATTCTCACCAAAAATTTAATTGTATTTGCGATCGCTACCATTGCTTACTGGGCAGTTGGTTTTGGCTTTATGTATGGTGACAGTGGTGGCAATCTCTTTATTGGTCTGAAAGGATTTTTCTTAAGTGGTGCTGACAATAGTCCTGCAACCCTTGATGCTTATAAAGGTGATTTCCCCGGACTTAACTGGACAGGTGTACCACTAGAAGCGAAGTTTTTATTCCAGTTGGTGTTTGCTGCAACCGCCGCAACCATTGTCTCAGGTGCAGTAGCTGAGCGGATTAAGTTCCTTGCCTTCATGCTCTTTAGCTTTATTTTAGTTGCTGTGTCCTATCCCATCACAGGACATTGGATTTGGGGCGGAGGATGGCTATCCAAAGTTGGTTTTTATGATTTTGCTGGTTCGACAGTAGTTCATTCTTCGGGCGGCTGGGCAGCACTTGTTGGTGCTGCATTACTTGGCTCACGTTTTGGCAGATATGGTGAAGATGGCAAAAACCGTGCTATCCCTGGACATAGTATGAGTCTGGCAACTCTAGGATGTTTAATTCTTTGGTTAGGGTGGTTTGGGTTTAACCCCGGTTCAACTATGACGGCTGATGGTCGCTTAATTGCCCATATTGCCTTGACCACCAATATGGGTGCTTCCGCAGGTGGGATCGCAGCAACAATTGTGGCTTGGTTATATCTTGGTAAGCCTGACCTATCTATGATCGTTAACGGTATTTTGGCTGGATTAGTCTCTGTAACTGCTCCTTGTGCTTGGATTACTTTACCTAGTGCGATCATTATTGGCGCGATTGGTGGAACTATTGTGGTGTTTGCAGTTGGATTCTTCGATAAACTCAAGATTGATGATCCTGTAGGTGCGACTTCAGTTCACTTAGTTTGCGGTATCTGGGGGACTATCTCGGTTGGTCTATTTGCAGTTGGTCAAAAAACAGACATTGGTGGCGGTTACATTCTCCAAGCTGGAGCAGGGCCTAAAGCTGGCTTATTCTTCGGTGGTGGCTTTGATCAACTTCTATATCAGCTACTAGGAGTTGTCTCTGTTGGTGGTTTTACCGTTGCATTTAGTTTCATTGCTTGGTATGTAATTTCCTTGATTACAGGCGGTATTCGAGTAGAAACAGAAGAAGAATTCAAGGGACTTGATATATCTGAACATGGCATGGAAGCTTATTCTGGTTTTGTAAAAGAAAGCGAATAATTTTTTCTAAGATATCGAAGTTTTGATACTGCGGATTCGCCGCACCATCAAAACTTGGTTCTTTATTAAATTGCAGAAAGCTAAAGGCGATCGCGAATGCGATCGCCTTTAGCTTTTAAATATTTGGATTGCTTTTTGTAAAGTTCATCCGAATTCCGATAGGATTATCGGGGTATAATTGTGGGGCAAAGAAATTAAAAATTTATCAGTTTCGATAGTTGAACCATGACAAACAATCTGATCAATGCTGGAAAAGTATCTAAGGTTGAAGTCCTTAAACAAAAAAGTGATTTTTTGCGGGGACCAATCAATACAGAATTAAATGATGGCAACCCGTTTTTCAGTCAGGATGGGATTCAAATCTTAAAGTTTCATGGTTCTTATCAACAAAAAGATCGGGATTTAGAGAAAGCAAAGGCAAAAGGGGAAGAAGCCCAATACAGCATGATGTTGCGGACTCGTAGTCCTGGAGGATTTATTCCTTGGCAGTTGTACGTCGCTTTGGATAAATTAAGCGATCGCTATGGCAATCACACTTTACGCGCCACGACTAGACAGGGCTTCCAGCTTCACGGAATTCTCAAGGAAGATCTCAAAGCGGTGATCGTTGATATCACTAAGAATATGGGATCAACCGTAGGAGCTTGCGGTGACATTAACCGTAACGTAATGGCTCCACCTGCCCCATTTAAAAATAAGCCTGAATATGATTATGCGCGGGAATATGCAGTTAAGCTCGCCGATTTGTTAGCACCACAGGCAGGAGCCTATTACGATATTTGGCTTGATGGTGAAGTGGCGGTAACAGCATCGGAAGCGCCAGAGGTAACTGAAGCAAGAAAGCGTCAAGGTGCAGGAACCGCAAAAACTAATATCAGCGATATTGAGCCAATCTATGGCACACAGTATTTACCCCGCAAATTTAAAATTGCGATCGCTGTCGCTGGTGATAACTCCGTTGATCTCTATACCAATGATTTGTCGTTGGTGGTAATTACCAATGCGGCTAATGAGTTAGAAGGCTTTAATGTCTATGTTGGTGGTGGTTTAGGTCGCGCCCATAATAATGATGCGACGATTGTGCGGATTGCTGACAGCATTGGTTTTGTCCCTGTGGCAAAGGTTTACGATCTGGTGAAAGCGATTGTTGCTTTGCAACGTGACTATGGCGATCGCCACAACCGTCGTCACTCCCGCTTCAAATATATTTTGGAAGAATGGGGCGTGGAGAAGTTTAAACATGTTTTGTTGGAATATTACCCCACAGCTTTAGCTCCTGCCCGTGAACTGCCTCCTTTCACATATCAAGATTATCTGGGCTGGCATGAGCAGGGAGATGGCAAGTATTTTGTTGGTGTCTCCATTGAGAGTGGTCGGGTACTCGATCGCGAAGGTTTGCAACTAAAAACAGCCTTGCGCGAAATTAGCGAGAAATTTCACCATGATTTTGTCTTGACCCCCAATCAGAATTTACTGATTACCGAAATTGCTGCCGATGAAAAAGAAGAAATCCAGAAAATTCTTGATCGCTGCGGTATTTTAGCCCCTGACCAGATCGATACCTTGGTGCGTTACTCGATGGCTTGCCCTGCTTTCCCAACTTGTGGGTTAGCGATCGCGGAGTCAGAACGCGCTTTGCCTGATATTTTGGCAAGGATTCGTAAATTGTTGGTGCGTTTAGGTTTGGAAGATGAAACCTTTGTTACTCGCATCACAGGTTGTCCCAATGGTTGCGCCCGACCCTATATGGCGGAACTTGCCTTTGTTGGTAGTGCTGTTGATGAATATCAGGTTTGGTTAGGTGGTAGTTTTAATTCCACTCGTTTAGCTCAGCCCTTTGTGCAGCGCCTCCATATTAATAATTTGGAAAAAGGTTTAGAACCTCTATTTTTCTATTTCAAGAAGGATCGCGCAGAAGGCGAAAGCTTTGGTGATTTTTGCGATCGCAAAGGCATCGAGGATCTTCGCCAGTTTGCAGAAACCTATGTGTCGGAACTGCCCGAAGAAAAAGCTAAAGGTAAGCGCCGAGATGTTCGCCATCGCGTCACTCTTTCTGCTAAGTCCTTTGAGCTTCTCAAGAAAGCAGTCGAAGAACAAGGTTCATCGATGAAGGATATTGTGGAAGCAGCTTTGGAGAAATATTTGGCTTAACTGCTGGGTGTTGGAGCTTATCCGCAATTAAATGTTTTTCATTTTACCGTAGGCAAAATGAAAACGCCCAAGCCTTATGAAATAATCTCCCTACAACTTTGAAATGGTAGGGAAAACTTTGTTTAATTCAATGATGCTATTAGCAATATTGGGTAAGGCGATCGCTTGATGGGGTAATAGATATTCCCTTTGAGCGTAATTGCCTTGCCCTTTAGCATCACGATAGGGTTCTCGATAAACTTCTAGATGATAGTCGATTAAATTGAATATCCAGTAATGGGGAATCCCTGCTTCGGCATAGAGTAATCCTTTGACCTCACGATCATATTTGAGGGTGGAGTCGGCAATTTCAATGATTAATAGAATGTCTTCGGGTAATGGATGTCCTGTTAGGTAATCATCGGCGCGATCGCGGACAATTGCAAAGTCTGGTTCGGGTTCACTGTCGGGTGGCAAAAAAATGGGATCTTGGCAACGGATGATCGCTTGCTGATCAACTAATTTGTTAAGCAAACGATTTAAGTTACTGCAACAGACTACGTGTTTAGTGCCTTTTGCTGCCATCGATAGCAGTTCTCCTCTAATTAATTCAATGCGATCGCTTGGCTGTAATATCCCTAGTTCGATCATCTGGTGGTATTCGGCGATCGTAAAGTGCTTGGTTTGAACTAGCATGGAGCGCACCTCTTTGTTTAGTCAGGCTTCTCAATTTAAAATATAGCGTTTATAAGATGAAGTGGTCATAGGTTTCGGGGATTTATAGCAAGGCGATCGCTAATTATCGCTAATTTATGTAACTTAGCTCTAAACTTAGCATTGAATATAGCAAGTGAAAGCAAAACGCGATCGCCTAAAGCCTAAAATTTTAATGAATCAGCATTCAGTTCCATTACTAGAAGCGGCGCGGCGATATCTTGATATCGATCACGCGCCGTTTTATATGCCCGGTCACAAGCGTGGTCAAGGCATCGATCGCGAATTTGTAGATCTACTTGGCGAAACTTTTTTTCGACTCGATTTACCTGAAATGCCCGATCTCGAAGAGCCTGTTGCTGAAGCTGAGGAATTAGCCGCAGCAGCCTATGGTAGCGATCACGCATGGTTTTTAACAAATGGCTCCACCTGCGGGGTACAGGCAATGTTACTGGCTAACTGCCAAGCAGGTGACAAAATCTTGATTGCCCGTAATTGCCATAAATCAGCCTTTGCAGGCATGATCTTAACGGGAGCAGTTCCCATCTATTTACCCACTGAATATTTATCAGAATTCGATTTGGACTTGGGTGTTAGTCCTGCTACCCTCGAAGCATTTTTACAGCAACATCCCGATGCTAAAGCCGTACTAGTCGTCAGCCCCAATTATTTTGGAGTCTGTGGCGAAATTGAGCAGCTTGTAGCGATCGCCCATGCCTATAACGTGCCTCTATTAGTCGATGCTGCCCACGGCGCACATTTAGGCTTTCATCCAGATTTACCAATTTCCGCATTACAGGCAGGAGCCGATCTGGTGGTGCAATCCACTCATAAGGTCGCAGGTAGCCTCACCCAATCTTCAATTTTGCACTTACAAGGTGATCGCATTGCTCCCGAACAGGTTGATCGTGCTTTACAAGTACTGCGATCCAGCAGTCCAAATCTGTTATTACTAATCTCTCTAGATGTCGCACGGCGACAAATGGCGATTCAAGGCAAAGGGTTATTAAGTGAGACCTTACGCCTAGCCAAAGAAGCGCGATCGCTTCTGCTGCAAGTTTCTGGTCTACGAACCTTCGATCACATAGAAGTTCCCACTCTCGATCCCACTCGCTTAACACTTTTAGTTGATCAATTGGGAATTACAGGATTTGAAGCTGATATCTGGTTACATTCTCAACTGGATGTTATGGCAGAAATGCCCACTCTTAATCAATTAGTATTCATTCTTAGCCTTGGCAATACTCAAGCAGATATTGATCGCTTAATTTTTGCGTTTAAACAAATCGCTCAGGACACTCAGGGCAAAAGAAACAAGAAACAAGAAAAATTAAGTCCAATTACTAATTACCAATTACCAATCACCAATTACCAATCTAACCTAAGTCCTCGTGAAGCCTATTTTGCGAAAAGCGATCGCCTACCCCTAGAGAAAGCGATCGGACGCATTAGTGCGGAATCTCTCTGTCCCTATCCCCCGGGAATTCCCTTAATTTGTATAGGCGAGGAAATTACAGCCGAAGTGGTGGAGATGTTGCAATGTATTTTGCGATCAGGCGGCATCATCAATGGTGCGAGTGATGAAAGCCTAGAAACTATTCTTGTTGTTAAAACATAAAGATGGGTAGCGCGAGTTCGAGATGATTTGAAACAGGTTTTGAGAGAGGGTTTGCTACACAAACCCTCTCTCAAAGCCCAAAAGTAAAAGCATTGCTACGCAATGCTTTTA
The DNA here is from genome assembly GCF_027942295.1 of Pseudanabaena sp. Chao 1811. Classification (NCBI taxonomy): domain Bacteria; kingdom Bacillati; phylum Cyanobacteriota; class Cyanophyceae; order Pseudanabaenales; family Pseudanabaenaceae; genus Pseudanabaena; species Pseudanabaena sp. Chao 1811. The sequence continues at coordinate 3,221,975 of NZ_CP101416.1, read as the reverse complement.
CTTTTGGGCTTTGAAAATTTGCCAGCTTAACCCGAACTGACGTTTAGTTACCAACCTTTGGTGATGGTGTTGTAGTCTGTGGCTGTGCTGTTACTTTTGGAGTAGCGGCTGGAGTCACGGCCTGTGGTGGTGTAGTTGCTGCAGGTGCAGGAGCTACCGCAGGTGGTTGTGTGATCGTCACAGGAGGAAGATTAATTTCCACTGTCGGAGTAGGCTGTGGTGTTGCAGGACTAACCTCTCTAATAGTGGTGTTATTCCTTTCGATCACCGTTGACTTATTCTCTTTCACCGTATCAGTTGCGCTAGGAATTAAGACGGGGGTTGGAGCTGGACGAGTGTTGAGGAAATAGGCGATCGCCCCAGCGCCAAGTGCTAATCCTAGCAAAACAATAATTACTACTCCAGCCATACTACTGTCATTAGTTACTCTAGTAGTACGCTGCTCAGAAACTCTACTTCCATTTACAGAATTATTGGGAAGTGATGTTACTTTTTTGGATGTAACTTCTCTTTCAATTTCATCGGACATAATAATTAATCCTTCATATAGGAATTGATATTCAAGAAATTTCGGACTTACACAATAGCAATGTCATAAATTACGGGCTGAAAGCTTAAACCCGTTTCAACGGGTTTAACATAGAAGTTCTTCAGTCTGCTTTAGCTTTGAACCAAGAACTGGAGTTCTTGGTCATTTTGCTTAAGTCCTGTCTATTAAGCTGACTTGATCAGGCGTAAACCAAATAACAGCACAACTGCACCAATGGTGGCGACAATCAAACTGCCAAGTAATCCACCCCCACTAGATAAACCCAAAGCACTAAAGAGAAATCCACCAAGCAATGCGCCAATTACGCCAACAATGATGTCTCCAATTAGCCCAAAGCCGCCACCTTTAACCAGTTGACCCGCTAGCCAGCCAGCAGTTAAACCAATCAAAATAAACCAAATAAAACTCATATACTTCCTTCCTGATTTAGAAAATTATTTAAACAATTCTTGGACTTTATCTTTCGCATCTTCTAGTAAGTTGCGAGTCTTAGATTCCACTTGCTTACCTTTGCCAACAATTTGATCTTGGCGATCGCCTGTCACCTTACCGATCGCTTCTTGAGTATTGCCTTCAAGATCTCGCGCACCAGCCTTTACTCGTTCTGGCAGTTTCACATTGTCTTTAACATCTTCAGCCGCATTGCGAACATCTGCTTCCGCTTGTTTAGCTTTGCCCATGACTTGATTTTTAGCATTACCAGTGACATTGCCGATCGCTTCTTGAGTTTTACCTTCAAGATCTTTTACCCCTGCCTTTACTCTCTCTATCGATGCGATCGGAGTAAATGAATTTGCTGCCCAACCTTTATTAACAGGTAGCCCAAAGACAATGACAGACGATAAGAATAAAATGCAGCCGATAGTTAATAAAGATCTGTAAATTTGTGAAATCATTTTAGCTGCCCTAAAGTTTATCGAGCATAAATTTTATTTTGATATGATCAAGAATCTATAGAGAAAGATATACAGAATAGAATTCTTTTTAAGGGACAATCAAAATAAAATCAAAAAAAATAAATATTTGAGCAATCCAATTAAATAAAATCAAATCGCTCAAATATTTTTCAAGACTACTTATCAATTAGATATGTAGTAATTAACTATTTAATCGATAGCATCTTTAGCTTTTTTCTTGATATCGTTAGCCACATCTTTAGCCTTGTCTTTTACATCTTCAGCAGTATTGCGAACACGGGCTTCAGCTTGCTTAGCTTGACCTTCAACCTGTTTACCAGTGTCTCCTGTGACATTACCTACTGCCTCTTCGACCTTACCTTCAAGATCCTTAGCAGCAGCTTTAGCACGTTCTTGTAAACTCATAATAAATGTCCTCTATTTGTGTTGATATTTAACGAAATGCTATAAAAGACAAAATCGAATTTACAACTTCTTTTCTAACATCTTCATTATTGTTTATTTGATTAACTTATTCATCCATCTCAAGACATAAGATATAAATATACATCGAAGATCTTAATTGACAAACAAACAAAGTTGTAATTTTGTTTGTTTGTATGATATGTATTATTTGATAAATAAAAAAAATAAAAAACTATCTATTCAAATAGGCTTCATTGCAATTGAAGCTCAAATAAAAATCTAAACCGAAATTTATATTTTTATATTTTGTTTTTTATACAAGATTATTTTTTTGTCGAAAATTAATCTCTTTGATTTTTTATTCACCTGACTATCTTGATCGGGGGGTGATTGATTTATTGAGTGAATTGATGAATTACGACACAAAATGTAACAAAGAGAAATTTGTCAAGCCAAAAACCCTTATTAAGGAACTAAAAATGTCTCATCAAAACGGTGTCATGATGCAGTACTTTCACTGGTATCTGCCAGATGATGGTAGTCTGTGGAACCAAGTAGCAGAGAAGGCTGAAGACTTAGCCAAGGCTGGTATTACATCTCTATGGTTGCCCCCAGCCTACAAGGGGAAGTCAGGTGGTCTGGATGTGGGCTATGGCATTTATGATCTATTTGATCTGGGTGAGTTTGATCAAAAAGGCTCGATCAGAACGAAATATGGCACAAAAGATGAATACATTCAGGCGATTAAAGTGGCTCATCAAGCAGGGCTGAGTATTTATGCTGATGTGGTTTTTAATCACAAAATGGGAGCCGATCGCTCGGAAGAGGTAGAAGCCACACCGATGAGTATGGACGATCGCAATCAGGCGATCGGTGATTATCAAACCATTCAAGCTTGGACTCACTTTACGTTTGAAGGGCGTAAAGGCAAATATTCCGAAATGGAATGGCATTGGTGGCATTTTGATGCGATCGATTACAATGCTTACAATGAAGGAGAAGACGCAGTCTATTTACTCAAAGGCAAATCCTTTGACAAAAATGTTGATCTTGAGAAAGGTAATTTTGACTATTTGATGGGCTGTGACCTTGACATCCAGAACTCAGAAGTACAAGGCGAACTCAAGTATTGGGGAGAATGGAACTATGATCTGACCAATGTTGATGGCTTTCGCTTTGATGCAGTCAAACATGTTTCCGCACAGTTCTTTCAGGAATGGCTAGAACATATGCGTAACTATGCCAAGCGAGATCTATTTGCCGTGGGTGAGTATTGGTCCTATGAAATGGAAGCTTTGCATAATTTCATCGATGTTACCAATGGCACAGTTAGTCTATTTGATGTGCCTTTGCATCAAAATTTTCATGTGGCAAGTCAATCACGAGAAGACTACGACCTTAGCCAAATCTTTGAAAATACATTAGTTCAGCATCAACCATCTCTAGCAGTCACCTTTGTCGATAATCATGACTCCCAACCATTGCAGTCCTTAGAGTCAATTGTTGAGTCTTGGTTTAAACCTCTTGCCTATGCACTGATTTTGTTGCGCCAAGAGGGATATCCTTGCATTTTTGCAGCCGATTACTATGGCGCACATTATCAAGACTATGGCAAAGATGGAAATGAATATGAAATCTGGATTGATAGTCATCAATGGCTACTTGATCAGTTTCTATCAGTACGTCAAAACTATGCCTATGGTCAGCAGCTTGATTACTTTGATCATCCCAATACCATCGGCTGGACAAGACTAGGAGATGATGAGCATCAGGGAGGAATGGCAGTGGTATTAAGCAATGCTGAAGAAGGAAGAAAATGGATGGAAATTGGTCAGCCTAATTGCACCTATATCGATATCACCAAGCAGGTAGAGCAACCAATCACAACGAATGATGATGGCTGGGCAGAATTTTGTTGCAATGGTGGCTCTGTTTCAGTTTGGATTAGAACCACAAATTAGAGTTGTGGAGCAAAGTGCCTTAACTCTAATTTATTTTTTAGTCAACGCGCTGAATTACGCTTTTGAAAGCACGGCAAAGCTGTGCTTTCAAAAATTTCTCTGTACTAATGCTGCATATAGATGTCAACCATTTGTAGATGTGGAAGCGCACCCCTTCGGGGTGCGCTTCCACAAACCATTTAGGATTGCTATATAGCGTTTTACAAATGAGTGCATACTCATTTGTAAAACAAAAAAGAATCACAGTAAGGGTTTGCGGTTTTCATTTTGCCGTAGGCAAAATGAAAACCGCTATATGACACAATGGGCTGAAATCAATTCACAAAATTTATGTCTGATCTCGTACCTGCAACAATTTTGCAAAACCGTCTCAGCTATCAAGGTCGTAAATTCTCTTTTCATACCGATCGCATTAAGTTACCCAATGGCGTTATCGGCGAATATTCCTATATCAAACACCCTGGGGCAGGAATGGCGGTTCCTGTCACTGCCGATGGCAAGTTTGTCTTAGTAAAGCAATATCGATTTGCAATTCAGCGCTACTTATTAGAATTTCCTGCGGGAACTTTAGAAGTAGGCGAAAACCATGATGTGACGATTAAGCGGGAAATCGAAGAAGAGACAGGCTACAGTGCTAGTAAATGGCAATATCTCGGCGGATTCTACATTTGCCCCGGTTATTCCGATGAGATTATCCATGCCTATCTCGCACAGGATCTCACCAAATTGGAACAACCTCCTGCTCAAGATGAAGATGAAGAGATAGAAGTAGTAATGCTCAGTCGGGAAGAAATCGATAATTTATTGCGATCGCAAAGTGCAGATACTAGCCTCGATGCTAAATCAATCACTGCATTGCATCTAGCTTTACAAGTTTTAGGATAAGTTCCTGAGTTGCCACCATCACAAGGATTAAAGCGACGTATCTCAAAGTTACAAACTTTATATCGCCCGCTACGCGGGCGATATACACAAAAGCAATTTATAAACTTTATATCGCCCGCATAGCGGGCGATATAACAAAAGCGACATAGATCAAATTTATAAACAACGTTATAACGCCCACATTGCGGGCGTTATAACAAACTGGTTTTGTCTTAAGTTCCCAATAGGTCAAGACAAAATCTAAATTTTTATGCTCCACTATTCGGACGAATTAAGACAATCGGCGTTTGCTCGGCGGCATTACCCGCAGGATTCATAATTAAGGCTTGATTGAGTAATTCCTCAGAAGCTCCAGAAGTTGCCGCTAAAACTTTCACGCGACGTAAATCATTTACATCCACGATCGCCGCCTCGAGTCCCGTACCAGCCTTGATCTCATCGACTACAGCTTGCGGATTTTTGGGTCCTAGCACAATGAATTGATCGTAGGGTGGCAAAGTCCCAGTCACATCATCGATTAATCTCGCCTGTTCACCAGCCAACATATAGAATACTCCCGGAACACGGAAGATTGCCTTAGCAAGGGAACCGATGATGAAGGCAAAAGCGACGCGCCATGCTCCTGACTCATTAATTAAGGATTGCAAACCACATGCTGTGGCAAGACTGGAAGTACTCTTGAAGTAATAACAGAGTCGTTTCGCTAACCATTGGGGATGAATATCGCTGGGATGATAGAAGTTACCCTGCATAATTGCGATCGGAGTTTCGGCGATCGTGACAATATCTCCTGCTTGAGCATGGCTCATTACATAGCGCTGCATCACATCCACGGGTGTATCACCCGCTGAGAGAATGTGGGTGCGAATGGGTAATACATCTGCATCAGGAGTGGGTCGCCAACGTTCCCTTTGATTGGCATCGGGGAACTGTAGAGGAATGATGCAATGCTTGACCTTTTCTTCGCGTCCCGCAGGTCCATAGATCGTGTAATGGACACGCACCCAAGCAGTTTTAAGTTCTTCGAGATTCTTTCCACTGATATCAATTTGAATCTCTACACCCGTGCTTTTATTTGGAGTAACAATATAGGACTCCCAATAGTTGTCGTTACGACTTGCCACATTGGGATGGCGCGATCGCAATTGCACTTGAGTATGAATACCATCAAGACTATCGCTCGATAGAAGTGATAGTTCAGGATTGACTTCGACGAGAAAAACATCAAGCTTACGAGTTTTGTTCGTCGCAGTTAGCAGCAGTTCCAGTCGATAATGATCTGGCTCATAGGTCAGAAACTGCCAAGCCCCATTATCAAATTCTAGTAAGTTGCCTTGTCTTGTTTTATATTGCCACTCAAATAGCAACCATAGTAATAAAACTATGCCACCAAAAATCGCGATCGCTATAGCCAAACCAATCAAAATATTCATGAGCCTTAATTCTTAATTCCTACTTTTTATACCAATTCACGAAAGTGTGACAACTCTTTTGTGAATTAAAAGCCAAATCCAGTCAGGTTTTTTAAAACTAAAAATGGCGCAGCCATTTTTAGTTTTGGTATTAGTCTCTACGAATAGATTGTTTGAGAGTTTTGCAAAGCTCGGCGATCGCGTGCAGCCCACCATCTGGCTCGGCTAATTTCTTCACCATCGCACTACCGACGATCGCACCATCAGCACTCCAGTCAATTACCTGTTTCGCATGTTCAGGTTGCGAAATGCCAAAACCAACAGCGATCGGTTTGTCAGTAATCTCTCTGAGTTGTTCGATCATCGTCTTTACGCCTTTTGCGACTTCGGTACGCACACCCGTTACGCCCGTCGCACTAACCACATAAATAAAGCCCTGTGATTTCTCGGCGATCGCGGCAAACCGCTCAGGTGGACTAGTGGGCGCAATTAATAAAATTACTTCAATACCTGCCTTTGCCGCAGGCTCTAGCAACACATGGGATTCTTCGAGGGGGAGATCAGGTACAACTAAGCCACGCGCCCCAGCGTCATAGATTTTTTGGAGAAACTTTTCGACCCCAATATTTAAAATCGGGTTGTAATAGGTGAAAAGGATAATTGGCGATCGCAATTCTGGCGCAACTTCACGGACAATATCTAACACCTTGTCCAATGTCGTCCCATTTTGCAAAGCCCTTGTTGCCGCCGCCTGAATTACGGGGCCATCTGCCAAGGGATCGGAATAGGGTACACCTAACTCGATCAAATCCGCGCCGTTTTGATCTAAGACCCGCAAAGCTTTTGCTGTTGTCGCCAAGTTTGGATCACCAGCCGTAATAAAAGGAATCAGAGCAGCTTGCCCTCTAGCTCGCAGTTCTTCAAATCGAGCGGAAACGGATATCATGACTTAAAAATTTCCAGAAAAAGTAGTCCCGTATTATAGTAGCGCTTCACGGTGACTTGTTACAGCTATGGCAAAAGCTAGAGTTCACGGCAACGCGCTATAGTGGTTGACATTTGCCTGCACGGATAAGACCAACACGCTTAGCGATCGCCTCACCCTGAGAGCTAAATGCACCCCAAGTTTCTACAAAATCAGTGAGATCTTCTGGGCTATTACCTTTGACAATTTCACAGATACCCGTGTCAGCACGTTTACCTATAAACCAGCGCTCAGCAGTGATCGATTCTTGCGAATCTTTAGGACTATTCAGACTATCAGATGTCACTTACAGTACCTTGCATAACTAGAAAATCCAGAGAAATTTTTAAAAGCCCTACCTCGTAAGGCTTTTAAAAATTTCTCTGGATTTTAATATAGTGCTTTTCAAGTCCAAATGGTTGTTTCCTCGCCGAAGGCGAGGAAACAACTCCGATCATAAAGCTCTATAAGTTCTACCCTGATGGCAGGTTGCGTTGAGTCCCTAAACATAGTAAAAGAAATCATAGATTTGTGACTTAAATTATTGCTTTATTGCAAAGTCCTGAACCGTCCTCACAACAATTAATATAAGAAATGGCGTTAATTATGGCGCAAATTTTTGGAGAATTCACAGAAAATTTTTCAGACCGAAGCGAATTTTTAGTTTTAGGATTTTCGCCTTCTTCATTACCAATTAAATTACGTTGGAAGACAAATGGACTATCAGCAGATTTCCTTGGTGACTATGTCCGAAACTTCTTTCCTGGTGATACAAATGCTGATATAACTAAGCAGGCTGAAATAGGAGCTGCGGTTAGTTTCATTGCCAATGAGTTATTAGAAAATGCAATGAAATATAGTGATGACAGTGCAGGTCAACCAGTTAATCTAGAGGTACATTTGTTTAGCGAGCGTCTCGTATTTCTCTCTAAAAATAGTGTATATCAAGATGCGATCGCTAGTTTTCAGGCTTATATCCAAGAAATTACCACTGGTGATATTGGTGAAATGTATATCAATCAAGTAGAAAAAAGTGTCACTAATGAAGAAGAAGTAAACTCTGGACTTGGTTATTTTACAATGATCATGGACTATGATGCTGTTTTAGGATGGAAGTTTGAGCAGTCTCAAAATAATAGGGATGTAACAATGGTAACGACAATGGTACAGTTACCTCTTTAGTAAATATTTAATAAATGATCTAGCAGATCAATAGATTAAATAAACAGATCAAACTTTTATCAGGAGAATTTTAAAAATGGAAGTTAAAGGAGATGATTATAAAGTCTGGTATAACGCATCAGACTCAAGTATTTATTGTCAAGGCTCTTTACGATTAGCAGGCACAGAAGAGTATGCTCCAATTGTCCAAATTTTAGAGCATGTAATTGAGCAATCACCTCAACGCATTATTTTAAATCTCTGTCAATTAGAATTTTTAAATAGTTCAGGCATTAATGTACTATCTAAATTTGTAATTAAAGTTCGCCAGAAAGAAAAAATTAGTATTACAGTTCAAGGTTCGGATACTGTACCTTGGCAGGGAAAGTCCCTTAAAAATTTGCAACGTTTAATGCCCGCATTAAAATTAGAATGGGTTTAGTGAGAATCTAGTTTATTGCGATCGCTTTTAATCTTTTAGATACGAGAAATCGAATATTATCTAAAAGATAAATAATCTCTGATGGTGAAACATGTCCACTATCAACCTCACGTCCCGCAGCTTCTGATAGAAACCTCAAAATTTGCTGAGGCAATCTTAAAGTCAAGCCATTTTTGAGGTGTAGTTCTAATTTACGAACCCCTGTATTTAAAGGATAAACCCGATATTGATTTAAGCCATTGATCAATTGTCCCCCATGATCAAAATAATTTAGTTGGACAATGCGATCGCTCGGTGATTGACCACTGTAACCCTCTAGCTCTTGTTTTACGAATTGAGCTAGGTCGTGCAAATTATGAGCTTGGGCAAATAATAAACATTTTTCTAAAGCATGGGTCAAAGGTAATTTAGTGATCACCTCTTCTATTTCTAGTTGTAGTTCTAAAGCGGCTAAGATATCGTTAAGACTAAGCACAGTACAAGATTCGGAAACTGACATAATGCTCCGTACTAGGTTGTAATTTATGCAGATATATCCATCTTAAATTGTTTGTAGAAGCGTCCTCGAAGGGGGAATTCCTACAAACTTTAAAAAACTTTCAACCCACAACTGGGCGATTTCTACTAGCGTATGGCGACTGTTAAGATGAAGAATAAAGTTATTCTTGCATAAAGTCCATGCTTACTTCCGATCGCAATGTTACAGAAGATCTTACACAGGACATTATTGATGTGGATGTACCCAAACGCGGGATGCCCGTCACCATCATCACAGGATTTTTAGGCAGTGGTAAAACTACACTACTCAATCATATTTTACAAAACCAGCAGGATCTTAAAGTTGCAGTTTTAGTAAATGAATTTGGCGATATCAATATTGACAGCCAATTGTTGGTGGCAGTGGATGAAAACATGATGGAACTGAGCAACGGTTGCATCTGCTGCACGATCAATGATGGCTTGGTTGATGCTGTTTACAATGTTCTCGAACGAAGCGATCGCATTGATTACATGATCGTCGAGACTACAGGTGTCGCTGATCCCCTACCCATTGCCCTTACTTTCTTAGGTACAGAGCTACAGCATTTAACCCGCCTCGACTCGATTTTGACTGTAGTTGATTCCGAAGCATTTACCTCAGAGCATTTCAATAGTGATGCTGCCTATGCCCAAATTATGTATGGCGACATTATTATTCTCAACAAGACCGATCTTGTCACTGAAGAAAAACTCCAAGAGCTAGAAGCTTTCATTAATAAGACCAAAACTAAAGCGAGAATTTTGCGATCGCATTTGGGGATCGTGCCATTACCCCTAATTCTTGATGTGAAGATCGACCAATCAGCGATCGCGCCTAGTCAAAGAGATAAAGATCATGCTCACCACGAACATGAACATCACGATCATGGCAGCCCAGACTCCCATGAACAATGCCACGATCCCGAATGTAACCATGAGCATCACCACCATGAGCATCATCATCATTCCGATCACCTAGAAAACGACGGATTTATATCTATATCATTTCAAAGCGATCGCGCCTTTGATCTTGATAAATTTCAAAACTTTTTAGACAAAAAATTGCCAATAGATGTCTTCCGAGCTAAAGGCATTTTGCACTTTGCAAATATTGATAATCGCTATGTATTTCAACTGAGTGGCAAACGCTATGAGCTAAAAAATGATGATCGCGGCAAATCTTTAAATAATCAGCTAGTGATTATCGGACGCAATTTACACCGAGAAGAGTTATTTGCTGAACTTACCGATTGTCTCGTCTAATCACCAAAGAAGCGGCGCAATGCACCGCTTCTTTGGTTTTAAGCATGAACCGCTAAGCGATCGCATAATTGATCGGCTTGGATGACCCCCTCAACGCGATCGACGGGTGAGCCGTCTTTAAATAGAACTAAAGTTGGTAAAGCGTAGACTTTATATTGAGAAGCAAGATCAGGATAGTTATCTGTATTGATTTTCACAATCTGTACCTTATCCTTCATAGTTTCACTTACCTTGTCAAGAATTCCTGTCATGAGTTGGCAAGGACCACACCAAGGTGCATAAAAATCTACAAGAACAGGCAATTCTGAACTTTCTAACAACTCGTCAAAACTACCAAACTGCTTTGTTACTGACATGAGGCGATCGCTCCTTTAAAAATTCAATTCTATAGCAATTCCCAAAAAAGTAGGAAGACGCTTCTCAGCAGTTGTTGAGTTTGTCTATGGACATAAAACCCAAAAGATGAGATGCGGCGCAATGCGCCGCATCTCATCTTTTGGGTTTTGATTTGTGCCAGCGTACTCTTGCGTTGCTGTAGGTTTAAATTTTTTTGTCGCAAAGGTTACACCTCTAGGCTAGAATAAGCTCTGGCTATTACTCAATCCGCAATGATCTCTAGTAACGATTTTCGACCCGGCGTAACAATTGAACTCGATGGCGAAGTCTGGCGTGTAGTTGAATTCTTACACGTAAAGCCTGGTAAAGGTTCGGCTTTTGTACGCACCACGCTAAAAAGCGCCATGACAGGTAAAAACCTAGAAAGAACCTTTAGGGCTGGGGAAATGGTTCCTCAGGCTGTGCTCGAAAAAAGCTCCATGCAGCATACCTATAAAGATGGCGAAGATTATGTCTTTATGGATATGCAGAGCTATGAAGAAGCTAATTTGACCGCTTCCCAAATTGGTAGTCGTGTCAAGTACATCAAAGAAGGCATGGAAGTCAACGTTGTCCGTTGGGGTGACAGAGTAATTGACGTGGAATTGCCTAATACCGTCGTGCTAGAAGTCATCGAAACCGACCCAGGCTTAAAAGGTGACACTGCAACTGGTGGCAGTAAAGCCGCTAAGGTGGAAACAGGCGCATCGATCAACGTTCCTCTCTTTGTGAACATTGGCGATCGCATCAAAATTGATACTCGTGAAGACACGTATTTGGGGCGTGAAAATTAGGTGGAATTTAGCTTAGAGCAATTACGTGAACTAGTCACGATTCTAAACAAGACGGATATTACCGAACTCACTCTAGAATCAGGTGATTTACGTCTGAGCATCCGCAAAAGCGAAACTAAAGTTGCGCCTGTGGTACATGCTGCACCTGCTGTTGTGTCCACAGTTCATTCTGTAGCGATCGATAATACACAGAGTAATCCTGTAGTGCATACCACCACGATCGCTGATGCTATTCCTGCGAAGAAGCTAATCGAAATTACATCGCCAATGGTCGGTACTTTCTATCGATCACCTGCACCCGATGAAGCACCCTTCGTCGAAATTGGCGATACCGTCAAGAAGGGCAGTACTGTTTGTATCATCGAGGCAATGAAGCTAATGAATGAGATCGAAGCTGAGTCTGGTGGCAAAATCGTAGAGATTTTGGTTGAGAATACTCAACCAGTTGAATATGGTCAAGTTTTAATGCGAGTTGAACCTAACTAAAAAAGTAGCTCAAAGCGCTAATTTTTATTTAAAGACAAGGGACTTACACCCCTTGTCTTTTTTATTAACAGAAGATGGGTGGCGGCGCAAAGCGCCGCCACCCATCTTCTGTTTTTGTGTCATAGCAAGTCTAGCAACAGCTATCACTTTGGGAATGCATCGCGATCGCATCAAACATCCCCTCAGAAGGATTGCTTTTAATTGTAAATAATTATTAAGATATGTGCATCAAACATCAAGTAAATTCACATATTCAGGGGAAACCAATGGAAACCAAATTTGACTTTAGCGGCAAAGATCTATTCACTCCGATCGCTTTTCGTGAAGACTTTAATCAATTTGCACGGTTGAGTGAAACCCAAGCTTGGTCTTTATTTTTTACTGCAAGCCGTGAAGACAATGCCCTAGGCTTTAGTCGCGCCGCAGGAAGATTCTGGACTGGTTTACTAGTGGCTACAGTTCTTGAATCAATTCTGGGCGTTATTATTTTTCACACTTCCTAAATAAATTCAGTGCATAAATCCTATGAGGTACATCTCAATTCCTTGGCGTAAGGGGCTTCAGCCCCTTGCCTGTACCTCGCCAGATTAAGAACCACGTACATTTTTAATTAACCAATTAAATTTTGCTTCAGCTAGTTCTAGATTACTAATCATTGATTGCCCGAATTCTCCAAAATGTAACGCTAAATCATCACCGTCATAACCATATCCAAGACGGTTGACAGTCCCACGCAGACGATCAGAAAGACAAAGACAGATAGCTCGATAAAATCGTGAGGAAAACCCAAGATCCTGTTGAAGCTTAGATAAAAGTTGCATTCTGGGGATTGATAAGACAACACTTTCCTCTAGCGATCGCACGCTAGCAAGCGGTGGACGAGTATCAATAAAGGAAACTTCACCAACAATTTCACCTGCGGAGATCATTGCCAATTCTTTGTGATCCTGTGACTCAATCACGACACTAAATGAACCGCTTACAACAATATATAAAGCCTCACTCACCTGCCCCTCTCGCATTAATAAACGATTAGGCTGGATTGTTTCCTTTTTACCTTTTTGGACAAACCAGTCAAGGTCGCCATTGTTAAGTTCACTAAAGAAAAGTAAAATTTTCTTCACTTTCAACCTCTATAACTGGATTACATATAAGAAACCATATTCTTGCAGATCCTTTTATAAAAAGGACAAGGATAATTAAAAAATTTAAGAAATTTTGATTTCAAGATTTGGTATCACAAAAGAAATCATGCAGAATAATTTTGGATGCGTTGATATGGCGTACTTTTTAGTTGCTTTTATCTGCATCATCACATCTTTAAGAATTGCTCAACAGTATTCTATTAAGTAAATCCATATAACTAGAACTCAAATCTAAAACCTACGTTGCAAGTTAGGCATGTACCGCAGGTTTTAGAATTCTATATTTAGTTAAGCCTAGTTACTTAAAGACATTACGCCATCAATAATAACTAATTTAACGCAACCATCAAAAACAAAGATCAATCTTCACCTTTGATTTTAAAAAATACAATTTACTCAATTAGCATCAGTTTTAGGGTTATCGGTTTAGCGAGATCTCCTTCTAATAAAACCTTACAGTTCGCATGAAGATGACGGGCAATATGGTACAGGGACTCAATTTCATCCAGTGCACCTATTTTTGTAGCAATCTCTTCTAAAGAAAGGGACACTGTGGAAGACTTTAAGGCTGCAACCAATTTCTTTTGTAACGCTAATACTTTGGCTCCTGCCTTTTTACCCGCTTCAACCCCTGGCTGATGGTAAGCATTAATATTTACTAGCGAAGCATAGAAACTAACCGCTCGTTCGTACAGAGCAATCAATGCCCCGATAGTGAGTTCAGAAACAACTGGAATTGTCACCGTAATCGAGTCTCGCCCATTTTCGTAAAGAGCGCTGCGAGTGCCTTGGAGAAAACCTAGCAGATAGTCACCTGTAACAACTCCTTCTTCTACTTCAGGATGTGGTTTAGCAGAGTCTTGGAGAACTTCGATAAAAGTAGCAAAGAAATTAGGCACACCTTCGCGAAGTTGCTGCACATAGGCATGTTGGTCAGTAGAACCTTTATTGCCATAGACGGCAATTCCCTGATAAACCAAATTACCATCAAGATCCTGCTCTTTGCCTAAGGATTCCATTACTAACTGCTGCAAATAGCGGCTGAAGAGGAGGAGGCGATCTTTATATGGCAAGATCACCATGTCTTTTTCGCCCTTGCCATTGCAGGCAAAGTACCATGACATCGCTAGCAGTGCCGCAGGATTTTGACGCAGATTTTCTACACGGGTAGCGGCATCCATTAAGTTCGCGCCCCGTAGCATTTCGCGGATATTGACTCCCTGTAATGCCGCAGGTACTAAACCAACTGCCGATAGTTCTGAGGTTCGACCACCAATCCAGTCATACATCGGAAAAGTGTCAAGCCAGCCATTACCGATCGCATATTTCTCTAAGGCACTGCCAACACCCGTAATCGCGATCGCTTGTTTCGCAAAATCTAAACCTGCTTTTTGAAAGGCAAATTCCGCTTCCTTCATGCCATTAGCAGCTTCAGGTGTGCCTCCAGATTTAGAAATCACTAGTACTAAAGTACTGCTGAGGCGATCGCCTAATAGGTCGAGGACTAGGTCGATACCATCGGGATCAGAGTTATCAATAAAGCTAATCTTGAGAGGGACATCAGCTTTAGCCAAAGCCTGCGCGACAAACTGGGGACCTAATGCCGATCCACCAATGCCAATGGACAAAATATCCGTAAATCTTGCTGCATTAGGGGGATGAATGATCCCTGTATGGACTTTTTGAGTGAATTCTTCAATGCGATCAAGGGTTTCCGTAATATCTTTACGTAACTCTTCGGTAGGGGCAATTTCTGGTGATCGTAGCCAATAATGTCCAACCATGCGTTGTTCATCAGGATTAGCGATCGCCCCAGACTCTAAAGCTTTCATATCTGAAAAAGCCTTAGTAAACTTAGGTTGTATCTGTGTTACGAAGTCTGGCGTAAACCTGATCCGACTGATATCCAAGTATATACCTAGCTCTGAATGGTAATATAGCCAGTCTTGGTAACGTTGCCATAGTTCCACAGCCGAATTCATACGAACCTCACATGCTTAAAACAGACGATGCACAATGCCAATCGTAAGCGATAAATAGCAACCTTGTTTGATCTTATTCATACAAAAAGTAGCAGGGTCATCTTGTATGTTTTCTACCTCTGAGGCTAAAAACGCCTAAAAAACAGCGATCGCTGTAAATCTAGGTTAAATCGCTGTAAATCTACGTTAAGAAGTGCATCAAACCTTACTTCATAACACCAGCAAAGTGTTATGGTGATCTCATAGCCAAATCAGCTATTCGGCGCAATGGGGTAATAAAAAACAAGATTGCGCGTGTCAATTTTAAATTAACTGATTTGGAACTCAGAATCGAGGTCATAGAGATGAAACTTGTAATTCAAGGCAAGAATATTGAAGTCACGGAAGCTATCCGCGAATATGTCGAACAAAAGATTGACAAAGCGGTGAGCCATTTCCAAGCATTAACTACCGAAGTGGATGTCCATCTATCGGTGGCTCGAAATCCTCGCATCGCTTCTAGTCAATCGGCTGAAGTAACTGTGTATGCGAATGGATCTGTGATCCGCGCCGAGGAAAAGAGCGAGAATTTGTATGCAAGTATCGACCTAGTTGCTGACAAAATTGCCCGCAAGTTGCGGAAATTCAAGGAGCGCAAGAACGATCGCGCTGCCGCTAAGACCAGTGTTGCCGTTGTTGAGCAACCTCCTGTACCAGTACCAAACGGCAATCGTGTGGTTGAACTGCCGACTCAGGTGGTACGCAACAAATACTTCGCCATGCCTGCCCTGTCTGTGGATGAGGCTCTTGAGCGGTTGGAGTTAATCGATCATGATTTTTACGTTTTTCGCAATGCTGATACAGGGGAAATCAACGTTGTCTATGAACGCAATCATGGTGGCTATGGTGTAATTCAACCCCATGATGTCAATAAAAAACATTAATCCTAATCTGTAAAGAAGGGGCGCTTTGCGCCCCTTCTTTTTTATGGGTCAAATCTTGCCCTTTTTTAGTCTGTATTTGTTACGCTATAGCTATAGCCAGTCTTGTTAGTACACAAACCCAGAATACGAGTGGCGGCACAAAGTGCCGCCACTCGCTTCTTACAAGTGGCTACAGCTATAGAAGACTAGACCCCATCTTGGGTTTAATCTTTTCACTTTTATTTTTTATCTTTAGAGCAGACATGACTGTTAAGTACGGCGAACAAGCGATCGCAGAATCAACCCTCACCACTTTTCCTAACCCTAGAATTGGCAGAGACTATAGCGTTCAAATCACACTTCCTGAATTTACTTGCAAATGTCCATTTTCAGGTTATCCAGACTTTGCGACCATTTATATTACCTATACGCCCAATAAAGTATTGGTTGAACTTAAAGCAATTAAGCTCTATATCAATAGTTATCGCGATCGCTTTATTTCGCATGAGGAGTCAGTCAACCAAATTTTGGATGATTTTGTCAAAGCAGGTGATCCCATCAGAATCAATGTCAAAGGTGATTTTAGCCCTCGTGGTAATGTCCATACAGTGGTAGAAGTCAATTACACCAAACCAATCACTGATTAGTTTTTCTTACTTGAAGTACAGAGAGTTGTGTCACCGCTGAAGGCGGTGACACAACTCTCTGTACTTCGCTAGATTTCATTGTGATTTAGACAAAATGAAAACTGCGCTAGGATGATCACAGTGCTTATGCTTCTTGGCAATCTAAAAATCAGGACATACCATCAAGGAACAATAATATTGATTGATACGTCACAATAGTCTGGATGTTAATTTATGAAAATTCGCAAGAAGTACCAATCATCGGCTAACGCAGAAATAAATCTGACAGCTTTGTTGGATGTGGTGTTTTCGATTTTGGCGTTTTTCATTTTGCTATCATCAGCTCTAATCGTGCCTAGCCGTATTGGTATTGATTTACCAATTAGCGATCGCAACAGCAATGTTGACCAAAACTCAGGCGATCTCAAACCTGAAGATGTTTTTGTAATTACCCTTGATCCTAATGGGCAGATGTTATCCAATGGCAAATCTATTGCACCTCAACAGCTAGAGCAAGATATTCGTAAGTTTTTGGCAGCTTCATCACGGGGAGTAGTTGTATTGAGCGCCGATAATACTAACGTCTCCTATCAACTAGTAATCAATCGTCTTGCCGAGCTAAGAGGAATTGCTGGTAATCGTGTCGCGATCGCCACCTCTAGATCTTCATAATTTAGTCAAGTTGTAAAATAAGTTAAAAACTTACTAGAAAACAATGTTGCCGACCAAACCTAAAAGCCAACTAATTGTAAGTCCATCGGAGCAACCTGTGGCATCTGCCGCCCATAAAGCTTTGAACAAGGTAGCAATGCGTCAGTTTGCTAGAAAAGTAGGCAATTTCGTTGTGAAGAATCCTTTTTGGGTACTGGTAGTTGGTTCTCTTGGAGTCCATACAGCGTTTGTAATGCTTGCTCCAAATCCCATCCCAAAAACAGAAATACCTCCTGAAATTATAGTCCCAACCGTAAAGTTACCACCTGCACAACTAAGTAATCCCCCAAAAGTTAATAAATCGATTTTTGACAATTTATTTGTCAAACCAGCAAATAATAAAATCGATCTATCCACAAGTTCCTCAAATATCTTAGATCGTGTAGATAAATTCCCTCTAGCAGACAACAATACTACCTTTGACGATTCTTTATTTTTAAATCCACAGCCTACCACCACTCCCACCGAAGTTAGTAAAACCCAAGCTCCTATCACAAAACCTAAACCTTCGCCCCCATCGCGATTTACCGAATCTGGACAGATTGATAACACTACCTCTAAAAAAACTGCCAGCAGCAATATAAAACCTGAATTGCAAGGTAATGGCGTAAAAAATGTACCTCCTAGTGGCAACCAAAATGGTAAGACGACGACTCAAAACAATCAAGGAGCTGTAACCCCTAAAACTGGCAATGACGAAAAAATTATTGACTTTACATCGTTTATGTTGACTGATCCAGATATTCTCAAATTCAGGCAACAAGGTTTACTCAAAGAGACCCAAATTGCTGCCAAGGATGTATTAATTCCCTATCCCGATGAAAGAAGAGAAAAAGGTGTAGATTGGATTCCAGCAAAAGCAGCAAATATTTCAGGTAAGAGTGGTACTGTCACTTATGCTTGGCTTGTTGCTCCTGATGGCAAAGTGGAAAAGAAATTTGTAGAGTTTAAGAACACCGTTGATCAAGAACTAGTTAATATTGTCAGAGAGACAGTTAAAGACTATAAATTTAAGCCTATTGATAATCCTCAAAGTGGCAAATATCGTCTCGTCTCAGCTAAGTACGTGTTCTAGCAAAAAACTTATTAATTTATTAATTTCTATTACCTCGACTGGTAAAACTACCCTTGAATTATTTTCCTGCAAATCGTTACTTTGCTTATTTAACATCACCTGCGATCGCCTCAATGCCCAACAAGGAAAATGTGGTGATTATTCAACCTATGGGCGCGATCGAGCAGCATGGTGCACATTTGCCATTGATTGTTGATGCGGCAATTAGTATTGGCGTATTAGGAAAAGCTTTAGAAAAGTTAGATTCTACAATTCCTGCCTATGCTTTACCACCTCTGTACTATGGCAAATCCAATGAGCATAGTACCTTTGCGGGAACGATTACGATGAGTACGCAGACGATGCTAGCAGTATTAACAGATATTGCCGAAAGCGTTTATCGAGCAGGATTTCGGAAATTAGCGTTGATGAATTCCCACGGGGGACAGCCGCAGATTCTCGAAATAGTTGCTCGCGATCTGCATGAGAAATATCCAGATTTGATGATTTTTCCTCTCTTTACTTGGCGCGTTCCGAATGTGGCGAAGGATTTATTAACCACAAAGGAATTAGAATTGGGAATTCATGGAGGGGATGCGGAAACTAGCTTGATGTTGGCACTTTTGCCTGAACAGGTAGATATGGACAAAGCCGTAACAGAGTATCCTTATGGCTTACCTGAACAAAGTATGCTGAGTATGGAAGGGGCAAATCCCTTTGCATGGGTAACGCGAGATTTGACTCAGAGTGGAGTTTTGGGTGATGCTAGGGTAGCAACTAAGGAAAAAGGCGAAAAGATTTTGGCTTCTTTGGTTGATGGTTGGACAGAATTGATCAAAGATATCTATAAGTTTGAGCAACCCAAGGCGTATGGCAATCATCTCCTCTAAACCAAATCCAAATCCCGATGGCGATCGCAATGGTGATCAGGTTGGCGATCAAACTGCTCAAAATCCCGCATTAGTCTCTGAAAAATCTCTGGACAAAACTCCTAGCAAAAAATCATCCCGTCGCAATGCCAAGAAAGATCAACCATCACCCGAAATGCAACAGGCGCTAGATTTATTGCAAGCGGAAGCTACTCCAGAGGAGAAGTTGGAGGATCAATTAGCGAAAGATAATACGGTAGCTGCTGCTCAAGTCGGATCTGATATTAATATCCGTCCTAAAAATCTGCAAGATTATATTGGGCAAAAAGATTTAAAGGAATTACTCCATATTGCGATCGCGGCGGCAAAATCGCGATCGTCTGCCCTCGATCATTTACTACTCTATGGTCCCCCCGGATTAGGGAAAACTTCCCTCGCTTTGATCATTGCTCAGGAAATGGGCGTGCAATGCAAAATCACTTCTGCGCCTGCCCTTGAACGTCCCCGTGATGTGGCTGGTTTACTAGTTTCTCTACAACAGGGAGACATTCTCTTTATTGACGAAATCCATCGCTTACCGAGTGTGACCGAAGAGATTCTCTATCCAGCAATGGAAGATTATCGACTAGATATTACGATTGGGAAGGGGCAAGGGGCAAGAATTCGCAGTGTGCAGTTAAATAAATTTACACTAATCGGCGCGACTACGAGAATTGGTTCTTTATCTTCGCCATTACGCGATCGCTTTGGCTTTGTGCAACACTTCCGTTTCTATGAGCAGGATGAACTCACCCAGATTGTCTCTCGCAGTGCCAAAATTCTAGAGACCCCAATCCATGATGATGGCGCAATCGCGATCGCTGCCAGATCAAGGGGTACGCCTCGGATTGCCAATCGTCTCTTAAAACGAGTGCGGGACTATGCCGAGGTCAAGGCAAAGGGTGAACAAATTACAGGTGCGATCGCGGAATCGGCACTGGAATTATTTAATGTCGATCCTAAAGGATTAGATTGGATCGATCGCAAGTTGCTAACGGTATTAATCGAAAACTTTAATGGTGGTCCCGCAGGTTTGGATACTTTAGCGGCGGCGACGGGTGAGGATGCTCATACGATTGAAGAAGTGTATGAGCCATATCTATTGCAAATTGGCTATATCAATCGCACCCCACGCGGGCGGGTGGCTACGGCAGCCGCATGGAAGCATCTGGGCTATCCTGTGCAAACTGCGATCGTAGGTTTGTTATAGCAATATTCCTGCTAATAAAACGTGAGTTCGATAATGCCATTTGTGCGGCGCAAAGCGCCGCACAAATGGCGGAAAACGGAAAAAATCGCTTAGCGATTTTTTCCGTTTTCCGCCTTCGCCGAACTGACCTTAATAAAATGTCAGTTCGATAACGCCATTTGCACCGTGCGAAACACGATACAAATGGCTTTTAGGACGAGCATCGATAGAAGGTTGTAACTATTTTTTCTAAATTCTTGCTGGTTGGATCTCGCAATAAAAATGGGAAATGACCAACAGGTGGAGATTTGAAGTTAGGTTGGCGACCTTCAATATATTCCCAACGCGAGGTTTGACGATTGTAGGCAGTTTCGATTAGAAGTTCGTCCGATGAGTTAAACCAACCAATATTTTCGTAGGTTCTGCGAATATCCTTCGCAGTTCCATCATAGATTTTTTTCTGTGCAGTTAATCCCTGCTTACCATTACTTGCATTTGTCCATAGTTGATCAATTAAGACCAAATCCGCACAGGTAATTCGATTAAATTCATCAGGATGAAAGGTTCCATCATTATAGGATTGATTTCCTGCGGCTTTTAGAAGCAAGAGATAGGTTTCATTGTCCGCCGCTTTCCAATTCTTTGCCGCGAGATAGCTACTAAGCTGATCATAACTAGTTTTTCGGTCTGGAGATAGACTCGGCAATGTCTGAGGGTTCGTGGCTTCTGGAGAGATGCTCGGCGAGGGACTAGGGCTAGAAGTGGAATTAATATTAAGAGAAATATCGCTCCCAAAAGGATTCCAAACCCTAGATAACAAATAACTTCCCGTTGCTAATAAGAGCAATGCGATCGCCACTGGCAAGAATAATGACGATAGGTGATCAGGCTTAACTTCGCGATCATCAGTAATTCTAGGGGAAGCAGTACTTAACTTAGGAAGTTTCGTGATATCTTTGAGAACTTCTTCGACAGTTTGATAGCGATCGCGAGGATTACAACGGATCATCCGATCTAAAACCAAGGCAAATTCACGGCTAACCTTGGCATAGCTACGCCAAATAATCTCATTGTCACGATCTCTAGGAAATTGGCTCGGATGCTTACCTGTCAATGCTTGCAGAGCTACCATTCCTAAAGAATAAATATCGCTACAGGATACAGATTGTCCACGTTCTTGTTCGTAGGACATATATCCAGGAGTGCCGATCGGCAATGTCACCCTCGCTTTATTATGGGCGTTAGCAACTTCCATCTGTACTTGTTTGACAGTACCAAAGTCAATGAGAACTAGCTTGCCATCACTATGACGACGAATTAAGTTGCTAGGCTTGATATCGCGATGAATGACATTGTATTGATGGACAAACTGCAAAATCAATAGAACTTCTTTGACAATTTGAGCTACTCTCGCCTCTGCCATTTGGCTTCCAGGGGACATTTCTGTACTGAGGGGATGTCCTGCAATATATTCTTGAACCAGATAAAATTCTTTATTCTCTTGGAAATAGGCATAAAGTTGGGGAATACGATCATGCCTTCCCAATTCCTGCAAGGTTTCTGCTTCCGCTTTAAATAGTTCAAGCGCCTTTTGCGTAAAAACAGGATCATCAATGGTGGGGTTGAGATGCTTGACGACACATTTAGGATTTTTAGGTAAACGGGTGTCTTCAGCAAGGTAAGTTTGTGAAAATCCACCTTCTGCGAGTTCTCTAATAATGCGATATCGTCGGTCGAGGAGCTTGCCTAACATAGTGGCATTATACCCGATTGATATAACCTCTCCAACCACCATAGGATGTTATTTCCGTTTGTCCCTCACAGAGGAATGGCTCTCCTAAAACCCCTAAGACCTCCTGACCATTTGCAAGAACAATTTTGCCAATACATAACCCCGCAGGTTCTGACAAGAGAATTTCCCCAAGGGCAGCAGGAGTAATTGACCAGATTTCTAAGGCGATCGCTTGTCCGTTTTCGCTAACTCTGAGCATGGCAGGATGGCGATCGCTAATCGACCAAAGCCGATAAATGGGAGCAGTTATGTCTTCTCTGACAAAGGTAGCACCAACTTTCTGTAAGTTCCCATTTAATTCCAAACCTCGCATCAAAGTACCATTAACAGCAAATTCAATCATATTTACTCAGTTCTCATCCATTATATTAAAGCGCTTTGCGCTCAACACTAAACCAAGAAATTTTTTAAAAGTGTTGCTGAGCAACACTTTTAAAAAATTTCTTGGCTCGTTTAGTCAGAAAATTGCTTTAGGATAGGCGATGCAAAGCGTCGCCTATCCTAATAATTGTAGCAGTTCCTCTTCTGAAATACAGGTCACACCTAGAGATTGAGCTTTTTCGAGCTTGGAACCAGCCTCTGCACCAACTACTAGATAATTTGTCTTTTTACTAATAGAATCCGTGACTTTACCACCTGCGGATTTGATCAAATCCTTAGCTTCATCACGTTTGAGGGTTGGTAATGTACCTGTCACCACAAAGGTTTTGCCTGCAATATTCGGATTGAGCGCGATCGCTTTGCCCTCTTTTGGCTCACTCATAAACCGTAAACCTGCACCCTGAAGGCGTTCTACTAAATGCTGATTGATGTCTTTACGGAACCAGTCATAAATGGATTGGGCGATTTCTTCACCGATGCCAAAGATAGAAGCGATCGCTTCTTTATTCGCACTTGCTAATAGTTCCACATTGGGGAAATTGTCGGCAATGGTTTGGGCATTGACGCTACCCACATGACGGATGCCTAAGCCATAGAGGACTCGCGCCCAAGGTTTAGTTTTGGACTGGGTGATCGCCGCAATAATTTTGTCAGCAGATTTTTGTCCCATGCGATCGAGGGTTTGCAATTGTTCGCTAGTGAGTGTGTATAAATCGGCAACGGAAGTAACATGATTTTCCGTAACTAATTGTTTAACTAATTTCTCACCAATGCCATTAATATCCAGAGCTTCACGGCTCACCCAATGCTCTAGCGCCCCCCGCACGATCGCAGGACATTCAAGATTAATACAACGGGTTGCCGCTTCATCTTCAGGTTTGAGAACAGTCTGACCACATTCTGGGCAATGGGTGGGCATCACAAAACGGGTGGCACTATAGGGACGCAGTTCAGGCAAAATCCGCACCACTTCAGGGATGATTTCTCCAGCTTTGCGGACGATCGCAGTATCACCGATATGTAAATCTAGTTCCGCGAGGCGATCGCTATTGTGCAAAGTTGCCCTAGAGACTGTCGTACCTGCAAGGAGAACGGGACGCAGTTCGGCAACGGGGGTGAGAGTACCTGTGCGTCCCACTTGGACAGTGACGGATTCAATTACCGTAGGCATTTCTTCGGCGGGATATTTCCATGCGATCGCCCAACGTGGTGTTTTTTGCGTGAATCCTAAACGCTCCTGTTGTGGGAAGGAATTAAGCTTAATCACCATGCCATCAGTCATGTAGGGCAGGTCATGGCGTGCGGTTGCCCAATGGTCGTAATAGTCCTGTAGTTCTTGAATGGATTTGCAGAGCTTTTTATTAGGATTGACCCTAAATCCAATTTGTTGCAGAAATTCTAGGGCTTGCCATTGAGAGAAAATAGTAATACCCTCACCCCCAGCCCCTCTCCCAGAGGGCGAGGGGGGCAAAAATAAAGGTAAATCTGATAAGGGAAAATTAGATGGAGAAAGTTTAGATTCGGGAATGTGGACGGTATAGGCAAAGAAATCGAGGCGGCGTTTGGCGACGATGCGTGAATCGAGTTGGCGTAATGTACCTGCGGCGGCGTTGCGAGGATTAGCGAAGAGGGCTTCTCCCTGTTGCGATCGCTCTTGGTTAATCTCATCAAAAACTGCGATCGGCAGAAATGCTTCCCCCCGAATTTCTAAGCGATCGGGAGGATTTTCTAAATTAAGCTTTAAGGGAATGGAACGAATGGTTTTAATATTGGTGGTGATATCTTCCCCTGATGCACCATCACCTCTAGTCGCGCCACGTACGAGTATGCCTTGCTCGTAGGTTAAAGCGATCGCTGAGCCATCAATCTTTAATTCACAAACATATTCCATTTGAGAAACGGATTGCAAAGCAATTTGTTTCTCAAGATTTAATCCTTTTTGACAACGCTCTTGCCATGAGTTTACATCATCGGTAGTGAAAGCATTTTCTAAGCTATAAAGTGGAACATGATGCTGAACTGAGACGAATTGGCTCACAGGCTTTTCACCGACGCGCTGAGTGGGGCTATCGGGTGTAATTAGCTGTGGATATTGCTTTTCAAGATCCAGTAATTCATGGTAGAGCGCATCGTAAACTGAGTCTTCCATCGTGGGAGCATCAAGGGCATAGTATTCATAACTAGCCCGTTGCAAAATCTTCCGCAGTTCTACGGCTCTTACTTGCAGAGTATCTAGTGCTGAACCTTGAGAGTTTTGAGTTTCTGGAGCCATTGCGTTTCGATATTTTGCGAAGACAATTTTGTATGCCTAATCCTAGCAAGTTTTGCTAGTGCTAAGATGTTATCGGCTTAGGTTTTATGTCAATTTAATTTTTAGTGAGTTATGGCTCAACGATTACCCATATTGATACCTAAAGAAGCGATCGCTAGTTTTTGTCAGCGTCATCATATTCGTAAGCTGTCTTTGTTTGGCTCGATTTTGCGTGATGACTTCAGTAACTCTAGCGATGTTGATTTTTTGGTGGAATTTGAGCCAGAACATATTCTGGGGTATTTTCGCTTAACAGGAATGGAGATAGAACTATCGGAAATGATTAATCGCAAAGCTGATTTACGCACCCCAAAAGAATTAAGCCATTACTTCCGTCAGCAGGTTTTACAAGAGGCTGTTGTGCAATATGTCAAAAATTGATGATGCAACGCAATTACATCATATGCTTGATGCGGCTAGGGAATCAGTTGCATTTGTCCAAGGAAAAAGTAGAGAAGATTTGGATAGCGATCGCTTGTTGTCATTAACTCTAGTCAGATTGATAGAAATTGTTTGTGAGGCAGCAACTAATGTATCTAAGCAAAAGCAAGCTGAGCTAACAGGCATTTATTGGCAACAAATTATTGGCATGAGGATTCGCATTGCTCATGGTTATTTTGGCATTGATTTAGATGTGGTTTGGCAAACAATTGTTGAAGATTTTCCCTTGCTAATTTCGCAGTTAGAGCAAGTAATTCCTAACGAAGATGATGCTAACCCAAACTATCGTAATTAGACCTGTTGGGAAACAAAAGCAATATCTTGCGGACGTTGCACTGGTCTTTCTGTCCCATCAATGATTACTGCTTGGACATCAGCAAACTTTGCTAAAAATCCCTCAATGCTATGAATCTTTCTCTCTGGTAGTGCTTGTTTCTGTCCCAACGCTGTTTCCAGTATTGGCATTAGTCGATGTACCCAATCATGAGCGCAGGAACGGTCAAACTCAAATAACACACTCATTAAGTCGAAGGTGGGATAGCATTTGCAGTACAACAGGATGAAAAATAATTTGTCTGCACTGCTTCTCAGTGTTGCTTTCCTACCACCTCCTAATGTTCGCCATCGTATGCTTCTTCATGAGCATTTGCTGGTACGCTTCTTCAAAGTTTGGTAACAGCGCCTCGAATGCTTGACGGTTTAGCCCTGTGGTTGCTCGTATTTGCCTATCTTGTTTTAAAATCTTTTCTAGCTTGAGCATCTTTTTTCGATTGTTTTAGGGTGATGATAACCGCAATTGAATCTCTGTTATGCTTCAATTTATTTCGATGAGCGTATGTCTGTTTAAGTAGGGTTTGAAGTGCAGAAATAAATGTGAAGTTGCTTCTATACCTTGCTTTTGTTCCCCGACAAGTCTATTTCTTGTCTCGTGTAGAGATTTGACCAATCTGAAGATAGACTTCCATAGTATTGTTATGTTTGCAATATATGTGCATCAAACATGGAATACAAGAGACTTGGCACAAGTGAACTGTTGGTGTCCGAAATATGTCTAGGGACAATGACCTATGGACAGCAAAATATGATCGCAGAAGCCCATGAGCAACTAGACTATGCGATCGCGCAGGGGATTAATTTTATTGATACTGCGGAAATGTATCCAGTACCGCCAAATGCTGCAACACAGGGTAGGACTGAGCAATATATTGGAGAATGGCTAGCCCAACCACACATTAAGCAACAAAGAGATAAATTAATTATTGCCACCAAAATTATTGGCACGGGGCGCAATTACAGTTGGTTGCGGGATGACTCGATCGCGGCTTTAAGTCGTAAAAATATTTTGCAAGCGGTCGATGATAGCCTCAAGAGATTGCAAACTGACTATATCGATCTTTATCAAATCCATTGGCCTGATCGCAATGTACCGATGTTTGGGCAGGTCACATTTGAGCCTCAAAATGAGCGGGAAATGGTAGTGATCGCTGACCAATTAGCCACATTTGCAGAATTAATTCAAACAGGTAAAATTCGTCATTTAGGAGTCAGCAATGAAACCCCTTGGGGCATTTGCGAATTTAGCCATGCTGCCAAGCAGTTAGGTTTACCGAAAATTGTCTCGATTCAAAATGCCTATAACCTGATCAATCGCACCTTTGAAATGGGGCTGACCGAAGCTTGTTATCGTGAGCAAGTGGGGCTACTAGCCTATAGTCCCTTGGGCTTTGGGCATCTTTCAGGCAAATATGTCCAAGGTTCGCCCAGCAATACCCGCATTACCCTATTCCCGCAATTTGGGCAGCGCTATAAGAAGGTAAATGTACAGGCGGCGACTGCGGAATATGCAGAGATCGCACAAAAATATGATTTATCTCCGACCCAATTGGCGCTAGCATTTGTGCGAAGTCGTTGGTTTGTTACTAGTACAATTATTGGCGCAACCACGATGGAACAACTCAAGGAAAATATCGACAGTGCTAAAGTACAGCTAAATACTGAGATTTTGGCAGAAATCGATCAAGTTCATGCCCGCTATTTTAATCCTGCTCCTTAAATTATTTCTGCATAATTTTGAGGTCATCAAAATTATGCAAATTAGTCACCGTTTAGCATCATGAAAATGACATACCGTAAAACGCTAATCTCCATTATTGCTGTCAGTTTTAGCCAATTCCTCATTGCGGATAGCGCTCCTTCCGCACCCATACCTGAGAGCGGCAATGTAATCCAACTCAATGGACAGCCTTGGTCAGGTCGTTGGATTAGGAGAGTGGAACAGGGTCAGCAAAATCTGTATGTGCAGGAAGATTGGCTGACGGGTGGCTTAGGTGTACAGATGATGGATTCCGAAAAAGCCGATCGCCAAAGGGTGCGCTGGTTTTCTAGCCCCACTTTTTCGCGAGTAGCTTTTGATGGTACAGGTAGATTTCGCTATCTCGATCTCACTCCCTTTGCCGAGCAATGGCGGACAGAAATTATTGGCAATTCCCTAAATATCTACACTCCTGACACGAAAATACAGGCGGTACGTCGCAGTAAACAGGCTTGGGGCGATCGCCTTGTGATTGATCTCAATCGTCGTACTCCTTGGCGAGTGAGTCATCAAGGCAATGTGATTAATGTCGTGGTGTCAGCAGAGATGGCTGCCGATCAACCGATTGGCACAAATACCACCGCAGGCAATCTCGTAAAATCGGTAACGGTGCAACCACAGGGCAAATTAACCCAAATTCAGATTGAAACTAAGGAATCAATTGATCCTGCGATCGAATTGCTGAGTAGTCCCACGCCCCGCATGGTCATTGATCTGCGCCGTGACTATGTGCCACCAAGCTTAACGGTGCAATGGGCAGATGGATTGAGAAGGATTGAAAAAATTGTCGAAATCCCCAATAAACCGAAAACAGATAAAGATCCCAAAACGATTAAGTTCTCGGTTACAGCTTTGGAAGTTGATCTCAAGCAACCACGTTTAAAATTGCGTCCGATTTGGAGTAATCCCGATGGCTCACCCAATGGCATCCTCGGTTTATTACCAGTTCCGCAAATGGTGGAAAAGGCTCAAGCTGTAGGGGCAATTAATGGCGGTTTCTTTAATCGGATTCGTCAATTGCCTGTTGGGGCAATCCGTGAAGGTAATCGCTGGATCGCGGGAACGGCTTTAGTCAGAGGTGCGATCGCATGGAATGAGAAGGGAGAAACCCTGATTGATCGCCTCAATTTTAATGAAGAAATTACTACTGCTAATCAAACCAAAATCACGCTCACAAATCTCAATAGTGGTTATGTCCAACGCGGAATTGCTCGTTATACTCCCAACTGGGGCAGTGGTTATACGCCATTGACTGAGAATGAATTGCTGATCGTAGTCCGTGGCGATCGCGTAGTTGCTCAGTACCAAGGTGGTGCAGTCGGTGTGGGACAGGTTGCTATTCCTAGCGATGGTTATGTTTTAGTGGCAAGACAATCTCCTGAAGCAGCAAAACAACTACCTGTAGGGATGACTGTGCGCGGTCGTCAAGCCTTCGTTCCAGAAAAATTTTCTAACTTCCCTAACTTAATTGGTGCGGGGCCCCTGTTACTAAAAAATGGCAATATATCCCTAGATGGCAAATTAGAAACTTTCCAAGCAGGGTTTGATACGCAAGCTGCCGATCGCAGTGCGATCGCTACCACCAAGGAAAAAGGCAAACTACTTCTCGCCACAGTTCAAGCGGCTCCCGAAGGCGTTGCTCCCAATCTTTTACAAACTGCGGAAGTTCTCAGAAAGATCGGTGCAGTTGATGCACTAAATCTCGATGGAGGCAGTTCTTCGACTCTGTTCCTCGGTGGCAATATCCTCAATCGTCCTATAACTGAGATTGCACCTGTTCACAATGCGATCGCGATTTTTATCTCTCCACCTCCCGCTAATCCTCAATTCTAAATATCTATCCTTGTGCTGCTATGGCTAACCTCAAACATCGTCGATCGCAAAATATTGCTGGTGATTTTTATGTAGATAGTAGTTGTATTGATTGCGATACCTGTCGTTGGATGGCTCCAGAAGTCTTTAACTGGCAGGATGACCAATCAGCAGTTTACCAACAACCACAGGATGATTTGCAAAGAATCAAAGCAATGCAAGCGCTATTGTCTTGTCCTACGGCATCAATTGGCACTGTCGAGAAACCAACCGATATTAAAGCTATCCAAGAGCAATTCCCTCTACTAGTTGCTGAAAACGTCTATCACTGTGGTTATCACTCTGAGAGTTCCTATGGTGCAGCAAGTTACTTGATTCAACGTCCCGAAGGAAATATTTTGGTGGATTCTCCTCGCTTTGCACCACCGCTTGTAAAGCAAATTGAGAATATGGGTGGAGTTCGCTATATGTATCTCACCCATCGTGATGATGTTGCCGATCATGAGAAGTATCATCAACATTTTCAGTGCGATCGCATTCTCCATATTGACGATATTTCCACAGGAACTAAATCCATAGAGCTTCAATTGCAAGGTGTGGAGAATTATCAATTGGATGATGATTTACTGATTATTCCTGTTGCTGGTCATACCAAAGGACACACGGTTTTACTTTATCAGAAGAGGTTTCTATTTAGTGGCGATCATTTGGCATGGTCAGATCGTTTACAGCAGCTTCACGCTTTTCGGAATGCTTGTTGGTATTCGTGGACAGAACTCGGTAAGTCAATGGCAAGATTAGCCACTTACAATTTTGAATGGGTGCTTCCCGGTCACGGTAGAAGATTTCATAGTGATCGCGCCACCATGCAACAACAAATGCGTAAATGCCTCGAATATATCGATAAGCTCGCCTAGACTGACATGCAAAAGTAAATTTGTGCTAGCTTTAAAATCAGAACATTTCTCTAGACCATTAAAACTATGTCGTCACCTCAAATTACAACGCTAGTCAAGATAATGGAGACTTTGCCTGACAGTCTACAGGAGAAGGTTACAGAACATTTGAGAGAGTATATTTATGACTTGCAAGATGAGATTAAATGGAGCAAGTCATTTGAAAAGACGCAATCTAAACTGGTTATGGCAGCTAGGCGTGCTAAGCAAGAAATCGCTGAGGGAAAAGCTGTTGCTCTTGACTACGAACAGCTATGAAATCGTTTATCTTACCTTCATTTTGGATTGAGTATCGAAAACTTGATGATGATGTCAGACAAAGTGCTAGAAAAGCTTATAGATTGTGGGCAGAAAATTCATTTCATCCTTCTTTGCATTTCAAGTGTATAAATAGCGATGAGGCTATCTGGTCTGTGAGGGTGACGAGGAATTATCGAGCGCTTGGAATATTAGAAGGCGATATGGTGACTTGGTTTTGGATTGGGAGTCATGATGATTACGAGCGTTTCTTCTCATGATAACGTTGACTATTTATCACTATGAAGAATGTATAGCATCGTAAATTATTGGAGGGAAAAATTATGGCTTCACCGTTAGCCGATTTAGATGAATTAGTTTTGAAATGTCGAGATGAAAAATCCAAGCAATATATTCGAGAGGCTGTATCTTGTTACAAAGCAGGAGCTTTCAGATCGGCAATTGTTTCAACATGGATTGCAGTAACCTTTGATATAATCGACAAAATTAAAGAGCTTGCTCTATCTGGTGATAAAGAAGCCGAAAACCAACTCGAAATCTTTGAAAAAGCGAGAAGACAGAATGATATTACAAGTGCATTAAAATTTGAAAGAGAGATTTTGGGAATTTCCAAAGATAAACTTGAATTAATCTCACATATTGAGTGCTTAGACTTAGAACGTTTAAAGCAAGACCGAGATCGGTGCGCTCATCCCTCAATGACATCTGAAGGAGAAATATTTAATCCTCCTGCTGAGTTGTCTAGAGTCCATATTAGAAATGCTGTTGAATATTTATTACAGTATCCACCTGCACAAGGTAAATATGCATTAGATAAACTTTTATCCGAAGTTGATTCTGAATACTTTCCAGATACTCCCCAAAAAGCTCAAATTTCTCTAAGAAAAAGCCCATTATTTAAACCAAGAGAGAGTCTTGTCAGAAATTTTATAACTGTAATTCTAAAAAAGATAGTAAATGATGTTGACGAACACAAAGAAAGACAAAGATATATCAGTGCTTTAAAAGCAACAGAATTAATGCACAAGGAAATCTTTGATGATACATTAAACAAAAAATTATCAGAATTACTAAGATCAATAAAAGATTATAATTTACATAAAATTATGTGGATCATCCTTTTTTATCCTGAGCTTTGGAGTTATGCAGATGGAGATGTGAAACAAAAAATAGAGAACTATGTGCAAAATCTTCCAATTAAAGATTTGGTAATCTTAGATAATTTTCTGGATTTTGAACCTTTACAATCGCACGCAAAAATAAGGCTTAGAAAAATACATCAACAAGAAGAACTAGATGCTACGGTAGTATTTTTTCTTCATCCAATAATTGCAGATAGAAGTATAGAGATTTACTTATCTTCCAACTCATACGAATACTCTAATAACTGGAGTAAATTTATAATAAGAAATTCCGATGATTACTCTTCAGATCAAATTAAAAAAATAGTTAAAGGGATAGGGGCTAACGATCAAATCAAAGATAGTTTTTCTGTTACATCAGTAATTTCTGCTTTGAGAAAACAGAATAAACTTGAACCATTAGTTTTTGAAAAACTCCTTGAAGAGAACGACTTAAAGAAGCACATGTTATCCAATAAGAATATAGACAATCTTTAAAGCATATAGTTTCACAAATTTAAAAGATATTCAATGAGCTATATAATGTCCTACGTTGACGGAGATAACCAATAGTTCTTGGCTCCAGTGTATTTTAGATTTTCAACATGACCATTTTTGAAGTTTCCGTTCCTGCTACTACTGCTAATATTGGTCCAGGGTTTGATTGCCTTGGCGCAGCCCTAACACTTTATAACCATTTTGAATTTTCCCTCGCCGATCGCCTCACAATCACAGCATCGGGTGAAGGTGCAGATAAGGTGGAACGGGACGAAACAAACTTGGTATATCAGGCAATCGCTAAATTTTATCAGCACATTGATCGCCCAGTTCCGCCAATCGCCTTTCATACAGATACCAAGATTCCCCTATCGCGTGGGTTAGGCAGTTCCGCAACTGCGATTGTAGGCGGTGTTGTCGGCGCGAACTTGTTAGCAGGATCACCGCTAGATCGTTTGGAATTGTTGGATTTAGCGATCGCAATGGAAGGGCATCCTGATAACGTCGCACCTGCGATGTTGGGCGGTTGTCAGTTGATGGCATCCAATCAAGCGGGTGGTTGGGAATATTGCGATTTGAATTGGCATGAAAGTATTGGGCTAGTTGTGGCAATTCCTGACTTTGAGCTATCGACAGCCAAGGCAAGGGAAGTATTGCCTAAGCAATTTTCGATGCATGATGCGGTCTTTAATGCCTCCCACTTGGCGCTACTAAGTCATGGGATTCAGACAGGAAATGTGAATTGGGTGAAGGCGGGCTTGCAGGATCGACTGCATCAAAACTATCGCCAAAGTTTGATAAAAGGCATGGCAGAGGTTCAAGCTGCCGCGATCGCCGCAGGAGCCTATGGCTTGGTAATTAGTGGCGCGGGACCCACCCTACTTTCTTTAGCGCCAATGGGTACAATAGAGGCAGTCGCCCAAGCAATGAGTCAGGCATGGCAAGCAATTGGTGTTAATGCTGTGACAAAATGTTTAGCGATCGCCAAAGATGGTACAACATTCAAAACTCGGTAGGGCGATTGGCTTTTAGCGATTAGCTTTTAGCTGTTAGCGATTGGCTTTTGGATGTAGTTCACTTATTAAGGGTTATCAAACGTAGAATCCATGAAAATTAAGAGAATCTCTAGTTAAGCTATTAGCTGTTAGCTGTTAGCTAACAGCTAACAGCCAACAGCTAACAGCAAAAAACAAAATACTTCAGGAAACCCT
This sequence comes from Pseudanabaena sp. Chao 1811, assembly GCF_027942295.1. Lineage (NCBI taxonomy): Bacteria > Bacillati > Cyanobacteriota > Cyanophyceae > Pseudanabaenales > Pseudanabaenaceae > Pseudanabaena > Pseudanabaena sp. Chao 1811. The sequence continues at coordinate 3,188,451 of NZ_CP101416.1, read as the reverse complement.
ATGTCTAAATTTCAATTTTTACTAATCTCGGCGCTAATTTCCTCGGTAGTACTGTTATTTGTGGGTAGTCGTGATGGCAATCCCTTTGATACAGTATTTCCCATCGGAGTTGTCATTGGTTTAGCGATCGTGGCTCAAAAATACTTATCAGAAAAAGTCTGGAATCGCTTTGCCCGTTGGGTCAATGAAACCACAGGACGCAAAATTTTCTATGTGCGATCGCCTCGTCCTAAAGTCGTCCAAGAGCGCAAACTATTGCCTCCTTCTAAGTTAAATCGTCTGAAATAAATTACCCGCAATCCCCCCAAATAAATAAGAGAATTCTCACACCATGACCTACGCATCATTAAACCAACCTTTGCGAGTTGGCATCGTTGGTTCGGGCTTTGTTGCTAAGCTCCGCGCCGAAATTTTGAGCCAAGATGCAAGGATTAAGCTAGTAGCGATCGCTGGTACTCCCGAAAAAGCACAGGCGATCGCCCAAGAGTTTAATATTCCGAAGGTGCATCAATATTGGTCAGAGTTGGTGGTGCGTCCTGATGTGGATTTGGTGGTGGTATGTAATGTCAATCGCGATCATGGAGCCGTAGTCGGGCAAGCTCTGCGATCGGGCAAGCACGTAATTGTCGAATATCCACTTTCCTTCAATTTGGCTGAAGCAGAAGAACTAGTAAAGCTGGCTCAACAGCAGAATTTATTGCTCCATGTTGAGCATATTGAGCTATTAGGCGGTGTACATCAATTAGTAATGGAACATCTAGCGAAAGTGGGAACTCCCTTCTATGCGCGATATTCCACCAAAAGCCCACAGCGTCCTGTGCCTGATAAATGGACATATAAGCCTGACCTGTTTGGCTTCCCTTTAACGGCAGCAGTTTCTCGACTCAATCGCATTATTGTTTTATTTGGAAAAGTTAAAGCAGTTTCCTGTCAATTGCGCTACAGCGGCGCAAATCTGCCCCATCATTTTACTTCCTGTGTATGCAATGCTCAACTTCAGTTTGAGAATGGAGTACTTGCAGATATTAGCTACAGCAAGGGTGAAAACTTCTGGCAACCAGAGCGAATTATGGAATTGCAGGGAAGTCAAGGCGCTTTAATTTTCTCTGCTGATAAAGGTAAGCTGATTACTGCCGATGGCGAAATGGAATTGGATGCAGGGACAACGAGAGGATTGTTTAAGAAAGATACAGAGAATGTCCTTTCTCATTTGTTTACAGGTACTCCGCTTTACACCAATCACGAAAGTATTTTGCATTCCCTAGCCGTAGCAAACGCGGCGGAGAAGTCAGCAGCAACTAATCAAATCGTAATGCTCTAGGTTACTCAACATAGTTATAAACCTAAAACCTGAATTGCTATTTCGTAAGCAATTCAGGTTTTAGGTTTACTTATTTACTGATGTTACGTGGAAGAAATTCCAGCCCTGTTGTGCTAGTTAGTATGTAGTTCTCTATAACTTCATAGCACCGAGAGATTGCAGCATAGCGATCACCTCATTGGTTAAGCCCTTAACACCCGTGAGATCCATGCCTTCGTAAATGCCTTCCGCTTTAAAAGTGTTAAGACATTTACCAGTATGCACATCCCAAATTTTGGCGGTTTCATCGGCACTGCCACTGAGGATATAGCGGCTATCTTGGCTGAATTGAACGGATAGAACTTGATCTTGATGACCATGGAGAGAGTGAACTAATTCATCAGTTTTGAGGTTCCATAGATGGATGAGTCGATCTTGATCGCCTGCGACTAACCATTTGCCATCAGCACTAATATCTATACTGCGAATCCATTTCGATCTGGCGCTGTAGGTTTTGATTAATTCTCTAGTCTCTAGACTCCAGATCGTAATCCCATTCGCAGAAGCGATCGCTAATAGTTCGCCATTGGGATGAAAGACAACACCCCAAACCCAAGTTTCAAATTGGCTAAAAGTGTAAACACATTCACCTGTATAGACATTCCAGAGCTTAACAGTGGCATCTTGTCCAGCACTCGCCAACCAAAGACCGTCATTGCTAAAACTAATGGAGCGAATCCAGTCTTGGTGTCCCTCTAAAATTCGTAATAACTTTCCTTCTGGAATTTCCCACAAATGAATAGCATAGTCACTGCTGCTACTGGCAAGGATGGCATCGGTGGGACTAAACTGCACAGATAACACCTGACTCTTATGCCCTTGAAGGATTTTTAGCTGCTTGCCAGTGCTGGCTTGCCATAGGCGCACCGTAGTATCACCGCTACCCGTTGCCACCAAGTCGCGTTGACTATCCAAAACTACGGCTAAAATCCAAGTGGTATGACCGCCAATGGTTTGCACGCATTTACCCGTAGCAACATCCCAAAGTCGTAGAGTTTGATCACCCCCAGCACAGGCGATCGTCTTCCTATCATGGCTAAACTTAGCACCCCAAATCCAATTGCTATAACCCATCCAAGTTCGCAAAACCAATCCCGATCGCCAATCCCAGAGACGGATCGTGTAGTCGCTACAGCCCGATAGCATTGTTCGCCCGTCGGGGCTAAACTGCACAGCCCTCACCCAGTTGGCATGGGCTTTAAGGGTTTTGCATAGCGCTCCTGTCGCGGCATCCCAAAGCCGAATAGTCATATCACTGCTGGCTGTGGCTAACATTTCGCCATCGGGGCTAAACTGCACAAATAGAAGATGGGCTGTATGTCCTTTGAGGGTATGTAGAAGTTTGATGGAAGTATTTTGAGTGAAGTTACGGGACAATTGCCATATTTTCACCGTATTGTCGGCGCTACCACTGGCAAAGATTTCCCCATTGGGATGGAAATGCACACCAAAGACCTGATCGCTATGTCCAGCATGGGTTTCTTGGGTAATAGTTTGGACTAAAATCGGGGCTTTATTCCCTTGAGGATCTAGCTGCCAAATTCGCACTGTGCGATCGCTACTACCACTAATTAACAAATCTCCTGCATAGTTCCAACATACGCTCTGCACCTGATCGGTATGTCCAGTGAGAATATGCAAGCATTCGGCGTTCTGCACATCCCATAGCCGTAGAGTTTGATCGCCACAGGCTGAAGCAAGGAGGGGTTGCTGTGGATGGAAGGCGATCGCGTGGATTTGGTCAGTATGTCCAGATAGGGTTTGCAAGGCTCTACCAGTGGCAACCTCAAAAAAAGCCACTAGATGTTCGCCTGTACCGATCGCCAAGGTTTGACCATCAGGGGCAAAAGCCACTGTACGAATCCAACTCAGCGAACCACGCACTGCCCATAGTAACTGCCCATCGCTGATCCGCCATAGGCGCAAATAACCGCTTAACTCGCCTGTCGCAAACAATTTGCCATCGGGACTATAGGCAACGGCAAAGACTGCGCCAAAGGTTTCCGTTAGCTGAGTATGTTGGAATTCAGCATGGGCGAAGCTGGTTTTGGGCATCGGCACATTGGGGGCGTAGGCGTGCCAAATCGCTAAACCTGCAAAATTACAACCTGTAAGATCTTGTTTGAGATGACAGAGCAGATTGATGAGATTGCCTGCGGCATAGCTGGGCGTGGGTTGATGATCTGGGGTGAGATTTTGAGGACGAATTTGATTGAGAATGGATTTTAAGTGCTGCGCGATCGCTGGATAGGAACCTAATCTCGCTTGCAGTTGGCGGACAATCGGCTCTACGATCAGATGACTTTGGCTATGGCGAATATGCTCCTTGACGGTGGTTTTGAGGAAGGCGTAATGATGCAAAAGTCCTAGAGTATGGCGCTCTAACAACTCTGTACTTGCCTGTTCGGTAAAGCGCTCAACTACATATTCCATCAGCATTGGTTGCTGCGTGTAAATTCCCAAGCTATTCTCAAAGCTTTTTTCGATAAGATTCCGCCAATACAAACTAGCGATCGCTTCTAATACTTTGGCACGCGCAACATTGGGTAATAAATCTGTGCAGAGAGTTTCCACATCTGTCCATTCGCGATTAATCGCTAACCAAAACATAATCGCCTGTTCTAGTTCTGAAAGTCTTATAAATTGTTGGTCTAATAGGCGGCGAATGCCACTAAATAGAATTGCATCTTCTTTGAGAAACAGCGCAATCTCGCCATCAAATAAATCGCGGATTGTCGCGGCAATAATTTTGATCGCTAAAGGACTATTCCCATAGCGATCGCCTAGAATTTTAGCCTGTTCAGAAGTTCCCTTAATCCCCTTAGATTGCAACAATCCCAAACTTGCCTGATCCGATCCCTGAATTGCTAAGGACCATACGGGCAAATCTTCTCCTTCCAAAACATTAAATTCGTTAGCTTTCTCGCGACTGGTGATGATCAAACTACTACGATGCGAAGTCTCGCCAATTAACCGCAACAGTTCTCCATAAGCCTCATAGCCTTGACGATAGAAGCCAACAATTCCCCGATCCAAAATTGTCTCAAAATTATCTAGTACCAAAAGACAGCGTTCCTTTTGGAGATACTGGAGCAACTTCTGTAAGTTGGGCTGAATTTCCTGCTGTGCCGACAAAATTCCTAGCCAATCCCCTAAAATCGTCTCGAAACTAGGGGCATTCCGTAGCGATCGCCATATGATGTAACGAAATGGTTCGGAGGCATTTTGCTGCTGCTGCTGAATCACTTCATGTAAGAGCTTGGTTACAAGGGAGGTTTTGCCCATGCCTCCCATCCCGAAAATACCAATCAAGCGTTTTGCAGGTTCCCGACTCTCTTGAGTTTGAGCATCTTGATCTAAATGTAACCACTGCATTAATTGGTTCAGTTCTTGCTGCCTGCCGTAGAACATTGACACATCTGGAGATTCGCCAAAGTCGATTTGCAGTATTCTCTCTGGGCGCGTTTCTGCTTGCGCCTCTAGTTGTGTTTCTGATGCATGATTAGGCAAAAAATCGGCTGTTGCTGAAGTCCCCGTTAGCTCAGTTTGATCAGGCTGTTGGTAATCATCTCGCTCTAAAAGCAAACCAAATCCATGAAAAAATGCCTCAATCGTGGGCTTATCTACAGGGACTTTTGCCTCCAAGACCTTAGTAATAGTTTTGATCGATAACCCCGTGCGATCGCTAATTTGCTCAAGGGTAAAGCGATCGGCAAAGTTTTCCGCGACTTCCTTTTCCCTCCTTGCTTGCTGCAATCTAATTTGACCATGCGGAGTTAAGATGACACCCCTTTTCCGCAAATTACGCTTTTCTGGCATTAGTTACTGCTGCTTAGTTATGGGTTTGACATAGCGCATGGTGTTAGAGCTTCGCAATAAAATAAGAACCCAGTTTTTGGGTGGCGCGGCTTCGCCGCGCCACCCAAAAACTGGTTCTTTATTAAGTTGTAAAGACCTTAGCACCATAGGCGCAAAATAACATTAACTTACTGCTTAAATGGGCAACAGTCTCAACCTGAGCAATCCCATCGTCGCATTTGCCCCTCATCATAACGAGTACCAACGATCGCATCAGAAGCAATGATTCTTTCGAGCTTATACCAATTCACGAAAGTGTGACAACACTTTTGTGAATTAAAAACCAAACCCAGTAAGGATTTTAAAAACTAAAAATGGCGTAGACATTTTTAGTTTTGGTATTACCTGAGAAGGTTAGAGTGTCCTTGCAGGCAAATGACCACCTATAATCTGCCGTCACTCCCCTCAACATACTCCTTTAAGTTTCTCAGACAGATGTCTTGGGCTTTTTGAAATGGACGCAGCACTGCCAAGCGAAAAATGGCATAGGCAAAAATATTAGACATCTCAAAATAAAAATTCCAGATCACTTTTGTTTTGCTATCTAGATCTTCGTATGACCACTGCCCAGATGCAGTTTTGACTAGCCAAGAAAATGGTGGTTTAAATCCTTTAATCAACTTGTATTTTTGCGTGCTTGGTCTTTCCAACAAGACGATTACTTCTTCAATTGAGGAGCCATCACTATTGTCAACAATTCGTATGCTTCCCTCATGAAGAGGCAGTTCATCTATAGTTTTTGCCCCCACAATTGCAGGGATACTTTGATAGCCAGTAAAGAATTTTGGCAAATTTTTGCAATCTGTTGATGCATCAAAAACGGTTGCAATTTCCGCATTGATAACTATTTGAGCATTGCTCTGAATCTGCATTAAGTTTGGCATAAATTCACTCGATCTGTAGGAAGTGGTAATTAATGGGTTTATTTTAGTCTCCGCCAGAGATAATTGTCTAAATTTTAGGAAGTTCGAGGGAGATCTCCAGTATGTAAGAGTTTGGTTACAATGGAAGGCTTACCCATGCATCCCATCCCGAAAATACCAATTAAGCGTTTTGCTGGTTCCGCAATTTCTTGAGTTGCAGCAATTTGATCTACATCTAAATCTAATCACTGCATTAATTGATTCAGTTCTTGCTGCCTGCCGTAGAACATTGACACATCTGGAGATTCGCCAAAGTCAATTTGCAATAGTCTTTCTGGGCGCGGTTCTAATTGCGGTTCGGGTTGGGGTTCTAGTTGTGTTTCTGATTCCTGATTAGACAAAATATTGGCTGTTGCTGAAGTCCCCGTTAGCTCAGTCTGATCGGGCTGTTGGTAATCATCTCGCTCTAAAAGCAAGCCAAATCCATGAAAAAACGCCTCAATCGTAGGCTTATCTACGGGGACTTTTGCCTCCAATACCTTAGTAATAGTTTTGATCGATAACCCCTTGCGATCGCTAATTTCTTCAAGGGTAAAGCGATCGGCAAAATTTTCCGCGATTTCCTTTTCCCGTCTTGCTTGCTGCAATCTAATTTGACCATGCGGAGTCAAGATGACACCCCTTTTCCGCAAATTACGCTTTTCTGGCATTAGTTACTGCTGCTTAGTTATCGGTTTGATATAGCCAATAGTGCTGTGCTTCGCACAGCACTATTGGCACAAAATAACCTTAAGTTACCATTTTTATCTCTTAAGTTACCTTATCTTCCCTAGTCTTATTTAGTGATCGCCGCAATACTAAAAACGTGAGGAGTTAAGCAAACTCAAATTAGACCCAAATTAAACCCAAATTGGAAAACAACATTAATTACTACAGGAGTAAATCACCATGATTCATCATTTATCCATTGCCGTCGCCAACCCCTTTCGTGTTGCCAAAATACTTGCCGAATTAATGAATGGACAGTTTTTTGAGTTTCCCATCCATCAAGGCGCATACATTGCGATCGCTGACGATACCTATGGTACAGCCATTGAGATTTTACCCCAAAAAGCCGTATGGGTGGCAGGTATGACCGAGGTTGAGGTCAAAGAGACAGAACAAGCACCAGCGTTACATTCTGTCCATGCTGCTATTTCTGTCCCCATTAGTCGCGAAAGGATTGAAGAGATTGGGATTCGTGAAGGTTGGTTGGTGAGATTTTGCGATCGCGGTCCTTTTCAGCTAATTGAGTTTTGGCTAGAGAATAGCCTGCTGATTGAACTGATTACCGATGATATGGCAGCAAACTATTTGCAGTTTATGCGCTCTAGCACTTATGCCGCCTTCCTTAACGAAATTAAAGCTACTGCTTAATATTAGGATTTTCCATGATTACCAAATTTCTCAATCGCAACGTGGCGATCGCTGCGATCTCATTCGCTAGCATTAATGCTACATCCCTAGTCACTCAGACTAAACCCGTTGAAGCCAGTAGTTTTACATCGATTAGCCAAACCACACTCTTTAATAGAGATGGAGTGAATCTAGGTCAGTCATTTAATGACACCGCCAGCAATCCTATCCTCTTTTCCGCAAATGTTAGCAACCAGAATGGAAGTGCTAGTGCGAGGAGCTACGCTGGTTATGGCATCATCAAAGCGGAGTATGAAGCAAAGGCTCTTGCTAATCAGGTTGATGCCAGAGCTTTTGCGGGTGCAGCTTTCACCTTAGATGATCTTGTATTTTCAGGGACGACTACTCTCCGCACGATTACCACTTCCCTCAATTTAACAATGGATGGCAACTTCTACAGTGATGGCGCTCCTAGCAATCCATTCCCTTCTAACTTTGTATCGATTGGCTTAGGCTTTAAATGGGGCAGTGGTTACGATGGAGTAACGGCTCAAGGCAGAATAAGTCGAGTCAATGGAGAGGTTTATCGTGAAGGCTTGCTGGCTAACTACGATCCTACTATTTACAACCTCATCACCAGTCCTACATTCTCCTTTGATCCCAGTCAAACCCAAAGAGTGAGCTTGAGTCTTGGACTACAAGGGCAAGCAATAGAACGCAACAATACACCTGCTTTTAGTGTTGCCAAATTTTTTAATACGCTTTCCTTTGCTCAGTCTGGCGATGTATTCAATCTGCCCGAAGGTTGGACTGTTAACTCAAAAGATGGACAAATTGTAAACAATCGCTTCGTCGGGCTTCAGCCTCGCCCCGTGCCGATTGGTGGCGCTTTCATTGGTATTGCGATCACTGGAGCGTTCTTGAGCAAAAAGCTGGCAGTCAATCGCAACCGCATCGCCACCAATAAGGCAAATTAAGTCGGAATAAGTCCAGAAAGATTTGCGATCGCTAGAATTTTGTACTAAAATTTCATTGCTAATTCGTTTTTAGCGTAGTTAAGTGTAAATATGAAGAAGTCAATGCTATCTAAATTAACTAAGTTAGTTGCTATCATTTCGATCGGGGGATTGATGGTTTCATTTGTGCAGCCAGCGCATTCTCAAACCCAAGTAGAAAAGACCGAATCTACAGGAATTCCTACATCTAGTTCTACATCCAAGCCCAGCATCATTACCACTATTGATTTACAAAATCAGAAGGCACAAATTCCTTGGGGGAAAGTAGTAGTTATTCGCGATCCCTTTGACGGGGATATCACCAAGGTCTTTGATCGCCAAATTGTAGCGACTTCTAAGAGTCCTAATGCCGAAGAAGCGCAGATGTTCAGCAGTGAAAATGCGCTAGTTACGGAATGGTCTCCCACCTTAGTAAAAGCCTATATAGTAGTTTCTATCAGCACCTGTGTACCACAGATCGCCATGCCCAATAGTAATGGTGGCTCACCACTTAATGCCCTTGGCTCGCTCACTTCTCTCACCTCTATGGCTTCAATGATTCCAGGAGCAGAATCCATTGGGATGATTGGTGGTGCATTGGATATGTTTGGCGGTCTTGTAGGAAATGCTTTACCCTCAGAACAATCTGCTACCCCCTCTTGTAAATTTTCTACTACAGAGTCTCGGATTCCTGCTCAAGAATTGGAACTTAAAGTTAGCTCTAAAGCTTTTAAGCTGACAAAAAACAAAGATGGATTTGTGGTATCTCCTGAAATTTCACAGACCCTGCGGGCAGCCCAGCCTAATTCAGTCTATGTGAGAGCTACCCTCAATCCCGAAGCCCAAGATATGTCATCCGCGATGACCGCAATGGGTAACAATTTTAACCTGAGCAGTCCCATTGTTGCGGAAGTCAGCCCAAGCACAATTACATCTTGGCGCACTGTCTATGCGATCGCTAAATAATACAAAGGCACAAAATGACAGTCATATTGTACTTGGCACACCTCTGCTAGGATTGCTTTCTGATTTAACTCAATACAAGTGGCTATGGCTATAAAATGCTTAGTGAGCCAAAATAATAACGACTATGCCAAAGCCTAAAACTAATCTCATCCTGAATTCCAAACCCCAATCCCAACTTACCCTCAGCGAATACATCACCACGATCGCATGGTCAGCTAATAGTAAATATCTAGCTGCGGCTACTGCTTCAGGAGAGATCGTCCTGATCGATGAGGCAAAGGCAGGGAATGACCTTGCTCAAAAACAAACGGAATTACAAGCACCAACGGAAATTTCTGTGGATTGTCTGGGATTTTCCGCCGATGGGCGTTGGCTGGCGGCTGGGGGACAGGATGGGAAAGTGCGCGTCTGGGACTTGGCAGGAGTACAACCTGCGATCGCCTCAACGATCGATCTTGGTAAAACATGGATCGAGCATCTCGTTTGGCATCCTACCCGCTCCGAATTTGCCTTTGGCTTGGGGAAATATGTGCAGGTCTGGAGTGCGGAAACTCTGGATATTGTGACCACTTTACATTTTGAACAATCAACGGTTTTAGCGATCGCATGGCATCCCAGTGGTGAGTATCTCTCCGTTGGTGGTGATGGAGGGATTAAGGTTTGGGCAGCCCAAGATTGGTATGAAGACCCTATTCTCTTTGAAATGCCCACTGCTGCGGCAAAGATAGTTTGGAATCCCTCAGGGGAATATCTAGTGGCAAGCACCCTTGATAACTTAGTGGTGGTGATGCAGTGGCTCGGAAAGGATTTTGATGCTTCTCCTTGGCGGATGCAGGGTTTTCCGGGCAAGATTCGCTACTTTGACTGGACAGCTAGTAAAACATCGCCCCTATTAGCTTCCTCAAGTGGTTCCGATGTGGTGGTATGGGAAAAACACGCTGACTTAAATGTTGGTTGGGAAGGTGAGGTCATTAAGGGACATAACAACATTGTGGGCTTTGTTGCCTTTAAGCCTAAGACCGAAACCTTAGCATCCGCCGATGAAAATGGCAGAATCGCCATTTGGAAAAATGCGAAGGACTGGGTACAGGCGCTTGAGACTCCGATGGGCGAGATTACAGCTTTGCAATGGCAACCACAGGGCAAAAAGCTAGTTGCCGCCAATGCTGACGGTCAGCTAATGCTTTGGACAGAGTCATCACAGGGTAAGGGGTTTAGGTAGGTAAAAACAGCACTTCGTGCTGTTTTAGGGCAACCGCACACGTTTCTTAACAAACTAGTAAGCATTTTTAACAAGGAGAAAAAGGTAGAAACGAGAGAATAGAGAATATTTAGAATGAGCAGCCCAAAATGCTAGATACAGTCAACCCCATCGGATTAATCGAAACCCACTTTGGGAACTTGCAAGATCCCAGAGCAGCACACGGTATCCTGCATAAGCTGCTCGACATATTGATAATCACGATTTGTGCAGTGATCTGTGGAGCTGATAATTTCATCGCAATCGCCGAATATGGCAAAGAGAAAGAAGAATGGTTAAAGACATTTTTGGAATTAGCCAACGGCATACCATCAGTAGATACATTCGAGAGATTATTTGCGAGACTAAAGCCAGAAGAATTGCAAAAAAGCTTTATTAGTTGGATGGAAGCAGTCCATAAATCAACCGATGGAGAATTGATTAACATAGATGGCAAAACTCTGAGAGGGGCAAAGGGATCAGGAAATTCACGTAGTCTGATTCATATGGTGAGTGTGTGGTCAGCATCACAACATTTGGTATTGGGACAGAAAAAAGTAGACGAGAAATCCAATGAAATAACAGCGATTCCATCATTGCTAAAAATGTTAGCGATACGAGGTTCAGTGGTGAGCATAGATGCAATGGGATGTCAGACCGAAATCGCGAAAACAATCATCGAAGAGGGAGCAGATTATGTGTTAGCGCTGAAAGGCAATCAAGGTAATCTCCATAAAGATGTGCGTGAACTATTTACCTCTGCACGAGAACAGAACTTCAAAAATATTGAACATCAGTTCTATGAAACGGTTGAGAAAGGACATGGGCGCATTGAAACCCGTCGCTATTGGACAATGGGTAATACCGAATACTTAATTGGTGCGGAGAAATGGATAGGTTTGAAAAGTATTGGTATGGTTGAATCAGATCGAATTATAAATGGAACTATTTCTACTGAACAGCGATACTATCTGCTTAGTCTTGAGAGTGATGTCCACAGATTTTCCCAATCTGTCAGAAATCACTGGAGTATTGAAAATCGACTACATTGGATTCTCGATGTTGGCTTTAATGAGGATGCTTCTCAATCCTGTCGAGGCTATATTGCCGAAAACTTAGCTGTTATACGTCATATCAGTTTAAATTTGTTGTCAAGAGATAAAACTAGTAAGGTCGGGGTCAAGACTAAACGTCTTAAAGCTGGCTGGAACAATAACTATCTTAAGGATGTCCTAAGTGCCTTAAACATAGTCGCTGTCTAAATCTCGTTAATTGTTAAGAAACGTGTGCGGTTGCCCTACGTGCTGTTTTTACCTACTTGGTTTTGAACACATACTGTGATATAGTGTCAACTGCTTTGCTAATCAAAGACGCTAAAACAGCATATTGGAGAGATGGCAGAGTGGTTGAATGCGTCTGACTCGAAATCAGATTTAGGGTCACACCTAACGGGAGTTCGAATCTCCCTCTCTCCGTAATAAAAAAGGACTGCGATCGCAGTCCTTTTTTATTTATTCAACCTTTCACACAGATAATCTGCTTCAAAGTCGCAACTACTTCTACGAGATCGGATTGTTGATTCATCACTTGCTCAATCGGTTTATAAGCCGCAGGAATCTCATCAATGATGCCTGTGTCCTTGCGACATTCAATTCCTTTAGTCTGCTGAATCAAATCATCTAAAGTGAACTGATCCTTCGCTTTACTGCGAGATAGCAACCGTCCTGCGCCATGCGAACAGGAACAATAACTTTCAGCATTGCCTTTCCCCTTAACAATGAAAGATTTTGCTCCCATTGAACCGGGGATAATGCCATAGTCTTCTGTTCTCGCTCTCACTGCACCTTTGCGCGTGACATACACATCTTCACCAAAATGAGTTTCTTTTTCTGCGTAGTTGTGATGACAATTGACTGTTAGCAAAGGCTTACAGGGTTTACCACCGCTAGCATACTTCTCGATAATCTTCTTAAATCGCGCCATCATGACATCACGATTGAAATGTGCATATGCTTGCGCCCATTGCAAATCACGCCAGTAAGCAGTGAATTCGGAAGTACCTGCTACAAAATAGGCGAGGTCTTTGTCGGGTAGAGAAGTTCCTGCTAGTTTTGCTAAATCCTTTGCCGTCTCAATATGTCTTTGCGCTAGCATATTGCCGATATTCCGAGAACCAGAATGTAGCATTAGCCATATTTGATTATCGGTATCTATGCAGACTTCGATGAAGTGATTTCCTCCACCGAGGGAACCCATTTGCTTCATCGCTTTGCTTTCTAGGTGCTGAACGCCACTATGCAGATCGCGGAATTCGCGCCATCCTTGCCAGTTGAGGACAGGCTTTTCTACTTCTTTATTGTCATTAAAACCGACAGGAATCGCGGCTTCAATTTCTAAACGAATTTGCTTGAGTTTTCCTTCTAACTGTTCATAGTGAAATGGAGTTTTGATCGCAGCCATACCGCAACCAATGTCCACGCCCACAGCCGCAGGCACGATCGCTTCTTTTGTAGCAACGACGGAACCTACGAGTGCGCCTTTACCGAGATGAACATCGGGCATTAGGGCAACATGTTTGAATACAAAGGGCAAGGAGGCAACATTTTTTGCCATTTGAGTTTCAGCATGACCGAGGTTATGATCTGCCCAAGACAAGACTGGCTTGGGTGTGGAAATATCTAATTTTTGAAAAGGCATAATTTTAACGATGTTTCAATATGTAGTATATATACTACATATTGAAACATGATCATGCAATGTTCCTTACGAGGGAATGATCTTGCGAGGTAATGCTTTGCGCTGCAAAACCAAGAGAAATGTTTGAAAACACCGCTTCGCGGTGCTTTCAAACATTTTGACTACTTTAATAGCGATCGCATTTGTTTTGCTACGCGATCAGGATGTTCAGCCTTCATCAAGGCACGTACTACAGCAACTCGCTTTGCCCCTGCGGCGATCGCTTCCTCTAAGTTATGTTCATCGATGCCACCGATCGCAAACCAAGGTATCTGGATATTTTGTGCCGCGTAATTGACATATTCATAACCTGCGGCTGCCTTATTCGGTTTAGTGGGTGTGGCATGGACGGGGCCAACACCGACATAATCCACTTGATTATTCAGAGCAATCGCCAATTCTTGAGGATTAGTGGTGGATTGCCCGATGATGTATTGGGAAGCATCACCACCATTAGCATTGAGGATTTGACGTACTGCGGCAACTGGTAAATCCGTTTGTCCCACATGGATGCCATCGGCTCCAACGGCGATCGCAATATCCACGCGATCGTTCACCAGAAATAGCGCATCGTATTTATGGCAAATGTCACAAAGTTGCTGGGCAAGCTGTAAACGAGTGCCATCTTCTCCTTCCTTTTGGCGATACTGCACGATCTGCACCCCACCTTGCAGCGCTGACTCCACCACGGAGACAATATTATCCACAGGCATAGTCACCAGATATAAACTTGCCGCTTGTAACTTTTGGCGGCGCATCTGTCCAATATTGGTTGCTTCATACCTGAGTAATTGGCTCTCTAAGGTATAGACCTGATACCGCAATTGCTTCATTGCTGCCCCAAAACTGGGATCAACAACTTTGCCATATTCCTCTAAAACCCTGAGAGCTTCCTGCAAGCGTCCCATATTTGCTCGCAATACAGACTGTACATCCGCACGACTTACTTCATTCGCGTGACTTAATCCCGTGGCAGGGTCATCAGGAGTATTACGGGCGCGACGGAATTCTTCACGATGCCATTGGGCGAGTTCTTGGCGCATCTGTTTGCAGCGATCGCAAAGGTCGAGATCTTCTAAGCCAAAGCGACACCATTCTTCGATGGTGCGAATTGCCTCGCGGGCGCGATCGAGATTGGCATCAAGGATGCGATAAATAATTTGTTGAGACATGTAGCAAAAAGGGAAATTTTTTTCTTTTTTCTAATTAAGAGGAGCGTGCGAAACACGCTCCTCTTAGTTTAAAAGTCGAAGTCAAAGGCAGGTTCGGCGCGTAATTTGCCTAAACCTAACTCTTTATCATCCATCAGCTTGATTTCGTAATAACCCAAAATATGTTGGGGTGCAGGATTGCCCCGCGAACCACCTGTAATGCCCATCGCAATAATGACGCAGATATTACCTTTAGTATTTTTGGCACGTTGCTTCCAGCGTTTGTGATGATCACTATTGAGGGCTCTTTTATCAAATTCGCCAAAGAGATGCAGATCATCATTGCCCATCACCATTAATCCCAATTGACAAGCATTGCCGAGGATATCTTCCGCAGGATTGAAACATAAAGCTCTAATCCCACCCAATTTATTAATTTGGTCAATCAATTCCAAGGCTTTAGGACGAGAAGTTTGAATCATTAGACCTGCTAAGCCTTCACTTTTCTGAGCCGCAGTAGCGGTTATAGGCTTGTCATAGATCTGACGATGGATATTGGTACTGCGTAAAAACTCTACCTGCGCCCAAGGGATCGTCATCATATGGATCAAGGCATTTTCTGGCCAGAGATCCTCATTAATTAATGGCGAATCATCGTCGTCATCATCTTCATCAACCAAGTTGTGCAAATCGTTAGATAGCTCAGGCATCGTCTGGACAACGACTTCAATACTCTCTTCAACATCACTATCTAGACTAGGAGCATAAATCTTGTAAGTGCCTGTGAGATTACCAAAGCTAGATTTGATCTGTTTGCTGTACTGCTCCCAGAAGTTATTTAATGCTTCTAGGGCAACTGTCAGAGCGATCGCTTCTTCATCGTATAGGTAGGGTCTACCACCTTCAAGGGGATGTAGCGCACCGTAGATCGGCTTCATCGGCGTAGAAGCAAGAGCCAAGGCACGTACCTTACCCCGAAATGGAAATGGGGGGAAATCATCTTCTATTTCCAAGTCAGGGGTTTCAAACAAATTAAACAAACAGTCTTGATGTAAAAAAGTCTCTTCAATTTCATCTTCAGAACTGCCTGAAACGATCCGATGTCGAAACTGGACTAGAGACTCTTCTGTCCGATAAAAAATTACGCCCTGTTCTAGACCCATCTTGCCCATAACGATCGCATAGAGGGTTTCTAGATCCCATTTATTTAGCTTAATGGCGATTACTTGATGATCCCACAGGGAATTCCAAGGAGCGTTATGCCAAAGCTGCTCCGACTGTTGATGTAAAGCAGCCGCAAATCTTTCTGGTACAACGGGAGGACTTGTAGAAAAGCTCTCTAAGATATGCGAAAAAATTTCATCAATTAAAGGCAGTCGTTCGATATATTCAACGGAGATTTCGAGATCTTGCAACACACCTCGCAGATAAAACTGGAGTTCGCGATCGCATACTAAAATCTTTTGCGGTAAAGATGGCTGAGCGGGACTTTGGGGATGTTCGATCGCTTGCAATAAGGCACGGACAAAAGCCTCTTGCCCCACAACCGAATCGACTACATCCATCGACCGTACCATGCCCATCGAGCCATCTACCCACAAAATGCAGTGGGGTTTGGACTCTTCATCATGGGCGTGGAGCGGAATAATATTAGAAGAGTCTTGTGGTTGGCGAATTTTGGCTGGTAAAGCACGGCGATCGCCTTCCCAAACGGCAGATGACTGCTTGAGTTTTTTAAGGCGACGAAGAGTAGATCGGTTTAGCGTGGTCATCGAAAATTTTCTCTAGATTAGCCACTCTTCGGAAGTTCGTAAGAGTGCATTGATCGATTTAACTATGATATGGCTAGAAATTGTTAGATAAGATTAGAAATTGTAGCAATCACTAGTCAAAAAGTATCTATGAACGGTTGGGGACTGTTCTATGCTTGGGTCTTTATACTTATAGCGTATACCAATCTAGTGAAGTAGAGGATTGTGTCCCCGCCGCTGGCGGGGACACAATCCTCTGTACCTCGCTTGCTTGAAAAGCGCTATGTACCAATTCACAAAAGTGTGTTCACACTTTTATGAATTAAAAACCAAACCCAGTAGGGATTTTCAAAACTAAAAACGGTTACGCCATTTTTAGTTTTAGATAGATACTTGGCTTATAAGATTTTGCCTTGTAGGGGCGCACTCTTCAGCAATTCTCATAATGAAACCGATTTTAGGGTTTCCAGCACCAAAATCGGTTTTTTGAAAGCCTGCCTACGGCAGGCTTTCAAAAAACCGATTTTTATACTGAGAATTGCTGCACACTCTTACATATCATGGAGAATCTCTAGATGATTGAGATACAATCGTAGTAAGTAATTCTTACAGCCCTTGGCATAGTTACTAGTATTTCTAATATTTCTATTATCTAACCCAAATTACAATTTCTACACTTATGGACGAGCTAAAACCGATTCTCAATGAGTTCTTAGGGCAACCCGTTGCATTTTTTGGTGGACTCGTTTCGGGCTTTCTTAAGCTCGATCTCCAACAAGATCCTTTAAAGGGTTGGCTAGAAAAGCAAGGGGCAACGCCGACTACAGCATCTTCTGCTAGCAATAGTGGCAAAAATGATGGTCCACAATCAATTTCTATTGACTAATGTTTAGAAGAGTCTACCCTTCGGGGCAGTCCTTTTATAAAAAATAAAATTTTAAGGTTCGCTTAGCGAGCCTTAAAATTTATGTAGTTTCATGCTTTTAATTACAACTTATGTGGTTTCCTTATTTCTTGCTTGCGATCGCCTATCTTTTAGGATCTTTCCCTACGGGTTATCTGGTGGGAAGGATGGCGGGAATTGATATTCGTGAGCATGGCTCAGGTTCGACGGGAGCAACGAATGTCTGGCGCAACGTGGGTAAGTTGGCAGGAATTAGTGTATTTGCGACTGATTTTGCAAAAGGGGCGATCGCCATTTACTTAATGCAGCAAGCGAATTGGTTAAGCACCAGTTTAGGTTTGACGGCAAATATAGCGATCGACAATCTATCTCTGTTTGTAATTGGTGCAGGGATGCTAGCTTTGATTGGTCATAGTCGCCCTGTATGGCTTGGTTTTAAGGGTGGCAAGTCAGTAGCAACAGGTGTCGGCATTCTATTCATGTTGAATTGGATTGTGGCGATCGCTGCTTTTTCTGTGTGGCTAGCAACAATGGCAATTTGGCGCACTGTTTCCATTAGCTCAATTGCAGCAGCAACGGCTGCCCCTATCTTCATGTGGTCTTTGCAGGGCAATGTAATTTATTCCAGCTTTGTCACGGTAGGCTGTATCTTCGTAATCTGGCTACATCGTTCTAATATCGAGCGTATTCTCAACGGTACTGAGTTAAGCTTCAAGTCAGATTCCAAAGCATAAAAAAAGATTTCTTCATACAAAGAGGGGTGTGCTGCAAAGCAGAGCACCCCTCTTTGATTTGTAAAGACTTTTAAGCTTCTTCTTTTTCTTCGCCTTGTAGCTTTAGCAAAAAGTAGCCAAATGCAATACCGACAGGAATCAGTACCATGCACAAGACCATTGCGTTAACCATTTCTCCCATAATTTTCTCTTTAAAATAAATAATATTGCTTAATATTGCTTTAGGAATTTTACAGTAAAAGATAGCTCACATATAGCAGGTCTAAAGCTTATATTTTTTGCGGTGTAGCTGCCGCACTGCAAAAAATATAAGCTTTAGATTCAGGATTTGAGACTAGTCTATAGGCATCTCAAAATCAAATGATTACCTCTACATCGATCGCATCGGCATAATCTTCTTCTTCACGTTCAGGTGAATTATCCTGAGATTTATGAGAATTCTCCACATCTTGATAAGAACCGTTGAGTTCAGACTCATCTAGCAAAACAGGACGAATCTCGTAATGCACCCTTAAATTTGGGGGAGTACTACGTTCCGCTTCACGCACAAATCGATTTGCCTCCCATTCTGCATGGAAGGTATTAATTAGCTTGAGCGT
This sequence comes from Pseudanabaena sp. Chao 1811, assembly GCF_027942295.1. NCBI lineage: Bacteria > Bacillati > Cyanobacteriota > Cyanophyceae > Pseudanabaenales > Pseudanabaenaceae > Pseudanabaena > Pseudanabaena sp. Chao 1811. The sequence continues at coordinate 3,169,899 of NZ_CP101416.1, read as the reverse complement.
CTTCACTCGTTGGCGTTCGAGATAAGTCCAAACTTCCCAAGCATTGTATTCTGGTTCCTTAGGAATTTCAGGCGATTCCTCTATGTGTGGAGTCTCTTCTGGCTGATCTGAATTATTTGAGGATTTTTCGTCAAGATTTGTGCGATCGCCACTGTTTTGATTCTCTGAGGCTGAAGGCACTTGTTCATTCACTACAGTATTGGCGGCGGCATCAACTTTGGTATCACCAGACTGCGAAGGTTCTTGTTTTGTTGAGGAAGGTGTGTTGCTAGCAATATCTTGCGATCGCGCTAAACTTTTGATCTCTTTAGCCCGAATTTTTCTGACTTCAGAGGAATTATCGGCGATCGCCTTTACCTCAATCGCTGTTTGAGATTGATCGACCCATCCTTTAAAAATGACTTCCTCCCCATTGATTAATAGGCGATCGCCTACCTCTAGTGCAAATCCTGCTAAAGAATTAAACAAAGGTTTAGCGTTGCTAGATGACCAAACACCCGCATTATCAACATTATTGGTTGTCTTATGATTGCCATTAGCCTCAGAGCTACGGCTCGACTCATTGGGGACAGATTCATGCGCCTGACTAGATTTCCCTTTGTCAATCAGGCTCTGGACTCCCCCAATTGTGTCCTCAGTTCTCCAATTTGCGATAGCAATGGAGCCAAGCAACTATCCACATAGGTCACAAGATCAGGATGTAGAACAAAAGGAGTAGGTTCAGTTGCTTTTTCGGTGATGGTTTCGGAATCTTGGTCAAATTCGCGACTAACTACCGCTAAAATCCAATCAGCGATCGCCTGTTGTTTTGCATCAGCTTGAGATTTAATTTGGCTCAATAAAGGCAGAGGAAAACGAAGATTTACCTGTTTTGTCCTGTGAGGAGTTGCCATTATTTGCCCTTAACTTAAAAAAATTCAGATTTTAATTATAGCAATCGCTAGTAAGTAAAACTTAGAAAGTAGAGGAGTTGTCAAAACTGACTCTACTTTCTTATAATCATTATGCCAAAGTTATGGTAAATTCTTTGATAGAACAAAAACACGAAAAATATTTGAAGATTATTTGAATTCTAGTGGGGATTTACCTAAAGAGATCGCTACTAAAACCCCCAAAACTAAACTAGAGCAAGCAAAAGCAGACAAAACTCCTAAGAAAAAGCTGTTCCATACAATAACCATTTTGTCTTCCTCCCAAACTCATTTTTCTAGCTGTATCTACATATATATAGCTTAGTACGTTATAAAACACCGTTATGATCCAAGACAAAAATTAACAACTATTTACAGCTATACAGCGCGTTACGCTGAGTTAAAAAACAGAGAAATTTTGGAAAGCGCAGCGAAGCCGCGCTTTCCAGAATTTCTCTTTACTACTTCAACCTTCAACAAGAAAACGGGAGATAGCGCATTGCGCCATCTCCCATTTTCTTGCTTAGCAAATTACTTTTTAGGGCTTGATTTTGATAGGATCTTTCCCTGTACTGTTCATATCCAAACCCATGACCGACTGGCAACTCGCCGCCGAATTTGAAGACATTCTCTATCACAAAGCCGATGGAATGGCAAAAATTACGATCAATCGACCTCAAGTTCGTAATGCTTTTCGCCCTAAAACGATTACGGAAATGATCGCCGCCTTTGCTGATGCGCGAGAAGATGTCGAAATTGGCGTAGTTTTGTTGACAGGTGCAGGTCCTGCCCCCGATGGGAAATATGCCTTCTGTGCAGGGGGTGATCAGAAAGTACGTGGCGATGGTGGCTATATCTCAGAGTCGGGCGTACCACGATTAAATGTGCTTGATTTGCAGCGACTGATTCGCACCATGCCTCAGCCTGTGATTGCCTTAGTAGCGGGTTATGCGATCGGTGGTGGTCATGTACTACATGTGGTTTGCGACCTGACGATCGCGGCGGATAATGCCATTTTTGGACAAACTGGCCCAATGGTCGGCAGTTTTGATGGTGGTTTTGGAGCTTCCTATTTAGCAAGGTTGGTAGGACAGAAGAAGGCACGCGAGATTTGGTATCTCTGCCGTCAATATGATGCTCAGGAAGCTTTAGAAATGGGCTTAGTGAATAAGGTTGTACCCGTAGAGCAATTGGAAGCAGAAGGCATTCAATGGGCGCAGGAAATTTTAGATAAGAGTCCTTTAGCAATTCGTTGTCTCAAGTCTGCCTTTAATGCTGAATGTGATGGACAGGCAGGTATTCAGGAACTAGCAGGCAATGCGACGCTATTGTTTTATATGACACAGGAAGCGCAGGAAGGTAAGCAAGCATTTCTTGAAAAGCGCAAGCCCAACTTTCGCCAATATCCAAACTTGCCATAAGTAGCTGGGTGCAATTAAATATAAAACCCAAAAACCTGTAGCGCACGCTGCGCGTGCGCTACAGGTTTTTGGGTTTTGGTATTAATCTTTAAAGCTATTAGAAGCTAGATCGAGAGTTACTTGGCGCATCTGCAAGTAATCCATTGGATCGACCGCAGTTTTGCCGTCGGGCTGGACTTCAAAGTGTAAATGAGGTCCTGTGCTGCGTCCTGTTGTACCAACTTCAGCGATCGCTTGTCCTTTATTAACTACCTGCCCCTTAGATACATAAACCCTATTAGTATGGGCATAGAGCGTTACCGAACCATCTTCATGACGCAATTCGACAATATTGCCATAGCCACCATCTGTCCATCCTGCATCGGTAACTACGCCATCTGCCGCCGCAAAAATCGGTGTGCCAGTAGGAGCAGCAAAATCTACGCCTTTATGTAATTTTCTTTCCCCTGTGACGGGATGTACACGCCAACCAAATCCAGAGCTAATCACTGCTCCTGAGATTGGCAATGTAAAGTTAGAAATACTATTCAAATCGATCGCGGCAATATTTTGGGGCAATTGCATTGACCATTTTCCAGGCTGTCTGGACTTGAGTTTTAATTGCTGCGGATTGATGGTGACATCGGGTGAAAATTCAACCACCATTCTTGTGGTATTGGCATCAACTTGCCCAACACGTACCGCTTGCACACCCCGTCCAACTCTACGGCGCACCGTTGGACCTTGGTAAACAATTCCAGGTAAATCAATGACGATGCGGGTGGGATTGCTAATTACTGAGCCCTTAGGTTCAATGTCATTTTTCAGCGAAAACTCAATCTTGCTATCGGTCAAATCATAAACAAAGGTCTCAAGACGATTGGCATGGGCGATGGGAGCCACGATCGCTAAACTACTAACCAATCCACCAAGGGTCAGAGAGAATAGACGCAGATTCATAGATCTAGCCTTGATACTTCGTCGGGAGCTAGGCAATTGATTAGACAGATTTAAGAAACGGGAAAGAAAGTTTTGCATTGGAACGTTGCACTAAAGGAAGGTTAAGAGCAAGCTACAAGCAGTACAAAAGTGGATAGGATTATGCAGAGAGGCGCTTTTTACCAACTGTCATAGCCGCTAGATTACTTGTAGAAGACTAGGGATAAATACTCTGGAAATTTGCGTAACGAGAACGAGTGAGATTCTACATCAATTTTGAGAAAATATGACAACTCGCGATCATTAACCAGCTAAAAAATTATTTTTTCTTGCAAGAACATATCTAGATATAGCCAGCTTTTGTCATCACCACATTTTGTAGCGATCGCAAATAGCAGAACATGGTAAGAATCGCTTGGAGATTCTTACCATGTTCTACTTTCATCAAAATAATGAAGACCGAAGCAGTATATTTGTTGCAAGCTAAAAATCTATGCCTCCAACTAAGCCGCTAAATAACTTCTAAATAACTTCTAAATATATGGGCTTTGCCTCGAAACTCAGGGCAGCGATCGCCACTAATCAGAGCATTTTATGTTTGGGGCTAGACCCAAATCCTGAAGTGATGCCTGCCAAATATAAAGCGAAATATGATGTTGATTCTCTATGGGAATGGATGAATTTCATTATTCAGTCCACGGCAAATCTGGTCTGTGCTTATAAACCGACCTTGGGTTTTTATACGGCATTGGGGGCATCGGGTTTAGATCTACTGTCAAAGACTCTTGCGGCAATTCCTCCAGAAATCCCGATCATCCTCGATGCCAAACATGCTGACCTCAATAGCAGCTCGGTCATGGCAAAGACAGCCTTTGAGGAATGGGGTGTAGATGCAATTACCCTCAGCCCCTATGTCGGTCAAGATTTAGCCGCACGTTTTTTGATGTATCCCGATAAAGCAGTTTTAGTGAGCTGCTATTCATCGAACACCACTGCCCAAGATTTTCAGGAATATCCAAATCTAGACAATCCTCTATATCTAAATGTGGTGCAAAATTGCCAAGCTTGGGCAGGGATGGAAAATTTAGCTTTAGAAGTGGGGGCAGCAAATCCTGAGGCTTTGGCAAAGGTGCGATCGCTAGCGCCAGAAAGATTAATCTTGGCGCGAAGTATTTGGGCAAATAGCGAAGGTAAAGCCAATCAATACAAGATCGAAAACCTCGCAGCAATCCTCAATTCAGGACTAGATGCCAATGGAGACGGACTGATTTTGCCTGTGAATCAAGATGCTCTGGCAATCGGTGACCCCGCCCAATTTGTGCGATCACTACGGGATGAGGTCAATCAAGCGATCGCCGCAACCGCCCATCAACGACCCAGTTGCGAGCTATGGATGCCAGATGTTTGTTTATTAGATCGCCAAGGACATCCCCATGCAAATTTAATTTTGCAATTATTTGATATTGGCTGCATCACCTTTGAAGAAACCGTGCAAGCTTCTGGGCAAGTTTTCCCCTATTACATTGATTTACGCAAAATCATCTCCAATCCCCAAGTATTTGATGCGGTGATTGGAACCTATGCCGAGATTTTACAAGAACTTAAATTTGATCGCATTGCAGGCATTCCCTATGGTTCATTACCCACGGCTTCAGGTTTAGCCCTAAGGCTAAATTTCCCGCTTATCTTTCCACGCAAGGAGGTTAAAGCCTATGGTGCAAGACGTTTGATCGAAGGCAATTATGAAGCGGGTGAAACCATTGTCGTGGTTGATGATATTTTAATTTCTGGTAAAAGCGCGATCGAGGGGGCGAAAAAAATTGAAAGCTGTGGTCTCAAGGTAAGCGATATCGTCGTATTTATCGATCATGAGGCAGGAGTATGCGATCGCCTCCAAGAAAGTGGATATTCACCCCATGCGGTGTTAAAAATCTCGGAAATAAATGAGACACTATTCCAATCAGGGCGTATAAATGAGAAACAATTTCTTGCTTTGTCACATTCTTAAATACTAAATTGAACAGCTTGTCTACGACAAATTGTTTAACATCCAGCCATCTTCACAGGTCATTGATTAGAGTTACGCATGTTCAAACGAATTGCTCTGTTACTTGCTTCTGCCGCAGTCTCCGCGATCGCAGCACCGATCGCCAATCCCGTACTTGCTGCCCAATCATCGAAACCAGCCCCACCTGAGTTATCAAATATCGTGTATGCACTGGACAAAGCGGCCAGTAGCCAAGATATTGAAACGGTCATGAAATACTATGCCCCAACGTTTAATCATGCCGATGGGCTAAATCGCGATCGCTACAAGCAAGTATTGAGTGAACTCTGGAAACGTTACAAAAATATTAGCTATCGTACCGAAATCTCTAAATGGGAAAAACAAGGCGATCTCATTACGGCTGAAACAGTCACGATGGTGCAGGGTGCAAAGGCGGCTGAGAACGACAATTTTAAATTAGATGCCAGATTAATCTCCACCCAGACCTATAAAACGATCAATGGTCAATTGCAGGTCATATCGCAACAAGTTCTCTCAGAACAATCTTCGCTGAGTACAGGTGATGCTCCCCCTCCTGTCAAGCTCAAAGCTCCTGAACTCATTGGTGTTGGTCGCCAGTATGTGCTTGATGCGATCGTGACTGAGCCACTGGGTACAAGCCTATTGTTAGGAGCAGCAATCGAAGAACCCGTCGAAGCTAAAAATTATCTTAATGACAATACGATCAATCTCAAACCTTTGCGGGCTGGTGGTTTATTTAAGATTGGACAAGCACCTTTTGCTTCGGGCGATCGCTGGATCTCCGTAGTGCTAGTACGCGAATCAGGAATTACAATCACGAGTCAGCGTCTCAGAGTCAGCAAAGATTTTACTGGTAATCAGTATACGCCTCTACCTGAGCCAGATACAACGCCGAGTCGTGTACGCCCACGCCCCAACAACGAGCAAACTCTTTAAAATCCAAAAGATGAGAGGCGGCGCTTTGCGCCGCCTCTCATCTTTTGGATTAAGACCGCCCCCACTAAAATTGCTCTGTATTACTTGGCAAATTTACCCCTACTAAATTTGCATTATTCAAACTTGTTCCTTCTAGTACCGCATTAGTAAAATCACTCTTGAGCAGATTAGAATTGTTCAGATTGGCTTCCGTCAAGTTGGCATTGGTAAGATTGGTATAGCTCAGATTGCAAGAAAAGCAGTTTGCCCCCGTTAAGTCTGCGTCCTGCATATCAGCAAATTCTAAATGTGCATTACTTAGATTTGCACCCCGTAAATTCGCATTTTTAAGAATCGCCCCCCTGAGAATTGCTCCACTTAAATCTGCCCCCCCTAGATTCACTCCCCGTAAATTCGCATGACTCAAATCGGCATTGCTGAGATTACTAAAACTGAGACTGGATCGTTCTAAATTTGCCCCCCTGAGATCGGCTCCACTTAAATCAGTTAGATCAAGATCAGCATCTCGCAGATCAGAACTTGTGAGATTAATCGCTGGTAGCTTGCAGCAAGATAGTTTCAAACCTGAAAAATTCTCCGAATCAAAATCTTTACGTCCCAGCTCATACATTTTCTTCAATGCTATTCCCCTTGCGAAGGCATTGTGTGTAGGAGAGTGGATTTTAGGGTTAGTGGACATCATCACAATCGCTCTCTAGCTGGACATTTAGCTGGTTGTAGCAGTTAATTTAAATATAAGGCGATCGCCCCAAATTTCGCTTCACCCTATTGGAGCCATCGCTTTGCCTATAGACAATCTCACGAATTATTTAACGTCAGTTCGACGAAGGCAGAAAAAGGTAAAAATCGCTAAGCGATTTTTACCTTTTTCTGCCATTTGCACGGCGCAAATGGCGTTATCGAACTCACGTTATTTAGTACTGAGTAGGACTGAGTTAGAATGGAAATGATAAGTACGCTTAAAAGCTGCTTATCCCATCCTCTTTAATCTGCACTGGAGAAAATCATGTCAAAAGAACAAAAGGGCAATAAAGAGACGAAGAAGCCAAAAAAAGATCCTTCCGAAAAGAAGGAAAAGAAAGATCCTAATAGATATAACTAATCCTAAAATGATAGGTTATGCCAATTACCGATATTGAAAGAATGAAAGACGGTGCAAAGCACCGTCTTTCATTCTTTCAATGCCAGAGCAATCGCAATTTAAGGAATTTATCAGCGATCTCCCCCATGACATCAGTGATAATTAAGAAATTAAAAGCTGCGATCAAACTGTAATGTCTACTGAAATCCTCAATCAATCAAATCAAAATAAAGATTTTGCTGACTATGATGCACATATAGTGCAAAGAGCAGAAATTGCTTTACGCTGTGCGCCATTTACCGTGAAATTATTTGCAGATATGGCAACTCAAGGGGTAAACCTACGAGCGATCGCTGGTAATGAAGGTCTCAAAAATCAATACCTGACCCGTGCCAGTAACTTAATTATTACTGAAAATGCTTTACTATGGCTGATTCAAGTAGGGGTGTTACGCCGTGAAGTTGATGGACAAGGCATCACCGATAGCTTTCGACTCACCCCGATGGGGCATTTTTTACTAGATAAATGGCAAACCCAACCAAAATTTCCGATCGCTAGTTTGAGCGATCGCCTCCAAAACCTGTGGGCGCAAATTCAAATATCAAGATTTCTCTAGAAAAATAAAATCAAAACATCAAAAATGAGGTAGTGCCAAATAGTTAAGTAGGGGCGGCGCGAAGCGCTGCCCCTACTTAACTTATAAATCCTTTCTTTTGAGGACTAGCATTTTTTAGAAATATTGAAACAAAAAACTAATTAGTGCGTCTGCTTGCTTTAGAGGCTTTTGTACTTATTGTTGCGACGTATCGAGCGCTTGTATAGCCGCGTCAACTTAAGATCAGCAGACTAAGCTGTCTCTAGTAAATCATGCAGTAAATTACGCTAGGAATAAAATCACAATGAATATTTTTCAGAAAAATTTTCGGAAGCAACTGAGTAGGACTTTTCATCGGACTTCATTATCTATTTTGGCCGCAACCCTTGCCACTGCACCTTTTATTTCTACTTTAGAAGCGATCGCTGCACCATCTGTTCCCCAAATCGTTGCCCAAGTTCCTCAAGACTGGCAAACAGGGGTAAAACTATTGAGAATTTTAGATAATTCGGGGAACCTTTCAAGTGTTGGTATTTTATTTGATGTCTTGAATAAACCAAGCACAAACTATGCCAATGTGGTTTATCAGCTTTATGTACGACGTGCTGGGGAATGGCGCGAAGTTTATACCAATTCTGGAGCAAGGCTACTTTCTAAACAGGCAGGTAGATTCTTTACTCCCGTTGAAGTTATTTCTCTGAGTACTCTAAGCGAGAAGATTTCCCTAGATGATATTTACAATGGTGATCTCAAGGCAATTACCAGTGTCCGCTATGACTTGCCCAATGGTGTTAAGGACGCAAGATTTGAAATCGAAGAGATTAAATCTTTTTCATCAATCACAACTATTAATTCTTCTGAGATAATTGCTGGACGCATCACATCGATCGCCACAAGTTCATCTACAAACAATACTAGTATCTCTGATCGCGATTTAGGTATTTCCAATAGTTCGCAAACTACGACTTCACAAACGACGGTACAAACCACGACGGTGCAAACCCAGCAAATGAAGCCAATCCTCGTTCGTCAAAATGATGACGATGACGACGAAGATGATTACTATGAGTGTAAGGTTTCCAAGGATAGTCATCGCGATGATGATAAGGATCGTAAAGCCCATTGGGACAACCGTCGCACCGATGATAAGGATCGCTCCAATGGTCATGATAACCGTCGTACCGATGATAAAGACGGGAATATTCGTTATGACAACCGCAGTACTGACAACAAGCGTGATAATGACTATCGCCGCGATCTCAAAAACTGCAAGTATCGTGAAGGTGTTGAATTATCGAAGAAAAATCCTCATCGCGGCCACTTTAGCCTTGCCGTTTTACAGTCTCCCAATCGTCTGTCTCAAGTGATTGCTCGTGTATCAATCAAATCTAAACGTCCCAAAGGATTCCTACAGGAGCGCTTTGTTGGCGATTACCGCTTCACAATTAATCAACGTGCCACCTTTATTCGTGGGCTGAACCCTGGCGATCGCTTAGTTGTGCGGTTGTTTGATTTACAAAATCGTCCCTTGGGCTACACCGAAGTACAGTTGCTCAAAGATTTTTCGACGATCAGTCTAATTTTGCCTAGCGATCCCTCTGCCTACGGCATATTAAGGACTGTCTCAGGTATTGACTCTCAGCGCATTGGTCGCATTGACAACAATGTGAGAATCTATGACTATTTCACCCAAATTCAGACGACAACTACCATCACTCAAACAGTAGCAAGATTCCTAACCTCCTCTCAAGGTATTTCTACCAATCTATTTAATGTGGCAGGTTTACCTTCCGTTCCCACCCAAGGTAGCTACACCAATGCTTTCTTTAAGGGTGAGCAAACTCTAGTTGAACGTGCCATCAATGTATTTACAAGAGATATGCCTCCTGTGATGCAGGTTTTACCAGGGCAGCTATCGCCTCTGATTCCTGTAGATAACAGCAACTCCACTATTGATGTTGTCCGTAAGATTCTTGATTTCAAAGACTTGCGTCCAAATAGTTCTACATTTTTCTAACTAATTAATGTTAAGTGGAATGCTGTAAAGCGTGACACATGATTACTGAATAACATACAAAAAAGGATGCTTTGCGTCCTTTTTTGCGTTTAGGTTTCATTGAGTTAAGCATTGTAGCGATTGCTACATATAATCATCATAATCATCACAAAAGTGTCAAGATTGAAATTTAGCTAGGGAATTCGATGCTATGAAAAAGATTTTTGTACTTGATACCAATGTGCTGTTGTACGATCCAACCGCCATGAAGCGCTTTGAGGATAATGAAGTTGTCCTACCGATGACGATCATCGAGGAACTTGATCGCTTCAAAAAACAGCCTGAAATGATCGGACGTAATGCGCGACAGGTTTCTCGTGAACTAGACGAATTGCGCAGTCAGGGGAATATCATCCAAGGTATTGATCTAGAAAATGGGGGATTGCTGCGAGTTGCTCTGTGCGATCGCGAAACTTTAAAAACTCTACCCGTTGAACTAGAAGGCGATCATAATGACAATGCCATTCTAGCTGTAGCCCTTGAACTCAAGCATAATTGTCAATGCCGTGTGGTCATGGTCAGCAAAGACACCAACCTCCGAATTAAGGCAGATGCCCTAGGATTGGAAGCACAAGACTATGAAACCAATAAAGTCGATATTTCCGAGCTTTATACAGGTGTTGCAGAGGTGATGGTCAAGGCTGCCAACATTGATCAACTCTTTAAAAATAATGCGATTACCCTTGAGGGTGATTTCTGTCCCAATCAAGCGGTGATGCTGATTGACGAATTTAATCCTTCCCATACAGCTCTCGCGATCGTCAAGGATAGTAATGGTCAAGGCTCCAGTAAGTTGGTTGCCATTAATAAACTTGTCAATGCAGGCGTTTTGGGAATCAATGCCCGCAACCGTGAACAGAAATTTGCCCTTGATCTTTTACTGAATGATGACATTCCCTTAGTAACCCTTGTTGGCAAGGCGGGTACAGGGAAAACTTTATTAGCGATCGCTGTGGGATTACATAAAGTCGCCGATGAACGCACCTATACCCGACTACTCATTTCGCGTCCTGTCATTCCGATGGGCAAAGATATTGGTTACTTACCAGGGGACATCAAAGAAAAGCTCACCCCTTGGATGCAGCCTATTTATGATAACTTCGACCTAATTTTTGGTGCCCAGTCTTCTAAAGATCCGAAGGAAAAGCGCAATTTGCATACCCATGTGCGCCGAGGCCATGAGGACTTGATCGAAAGAGGACTCCTTCAGATTGAGCCCTTGACCTATATTCGTGGGCGCACGATTCCCCAGCAGTTTCTGATCGTTGACGAGGCTCAAAATCTCACTCCCCATGAAGTGAAAACTATTCTCACCCGTGCGGGAGAAGGAACCAAGGTAGTCCTCACAGGTGATCCAGAACAAATCGATAGTCCTTTTATCGATGCTGCGAGTAATGGACTCACCTATGTGGTGGAACGGTTCAAGAATGATCCGCTAGCAGGTCATATTACTCTTAGCAAAGGCGAGCGATCGGCACTAGCAGAACGTTCTACAGAATTGCTCTAACATAACTTCAGCTCGACGAAGGTAGAAAACGGTAAAAATCGCTAAGCGATTTTTACCGTTTTCCGCCATTTGCGCGGCGTTTCGCGCCGCGCAAATGGCGTTATCGAACTCACGTTAACATAGGATAGTTGGTAAGTAGCTAGGCATAAATAAACTGAAAACCGAAAAGATTGTTCCGCCCGCGTAGCGGGCGGAACAATCTCTGGGTTTTTATTTATGCCCATCTATTTACATAGAGCCGACAATCCTAATTAATTGCATCAATCTCCATGAGTTATCTCGAAACTACTGCCGAATTTTATTCAGAAGCTGCTAAAAATCCTCAAGTAGGGTTGTGTTGCATTAGCACACCACCCCTGCAATATCCTGACCTCAAGATTCCCAAAATCATGCAGCAGATGAATTATGGCTGCGGTACAACTATTCATCCTACAGAATTACGCAACAATCCTACGGTTCTCTATATCGGTGTTGGCGGTGGTTTAGAAGCTTTGCAATTTGCCTACTTCTGCCGTCGCAAACGCAGTATTATTGCTGTTGATCCAGTGGTAGACATGCGAGAAGTAGCTGATCAGAACCTACAACTAGCGGCAAAGGAGAATGCTTGGTTCGATCGCGAATTTGTGGAAATTCTCGAAGGTAATGCTTTTGCCTTGCCTGTACCTGATGCCTCGGTGGATGTAGTTGCTCAGAACTGCCTATTTAATATCTTTGAGCCACAGGATTTGAATCGAGCATTAAAGGAAGTCTATCGCGTTCTTAAACCGAGGGGAAGATTGATTATGAGTGATCCCATCGCCACTCGTCCTATTCCAGCCAATCTGCAAGCTGATGAGCGCTTACGGGCTATGTGTCTATCGGGTGCGATGACCTATGCGGATTACATTCAGCATCTCATTGATGCAGGTTTTGGACAAATCGAAGTACGCGCTCGTCGTCCCTATAGATTGCTTGATACTCATAGCTTTGATTTAGATGCACCACTTCTATTAGAGAGTTTAGATTCTGTCTCCTTTAAGGTTCCCGTTCCTAGTGATGGAGCTTGCGTGTTTACAGGTAAAACTGCAATTTATAGCGGTTCTGAGGATTGTCTAGATGATCGCGCAGGTCATATTTTGCAACGAGGCAATCCTCTCTCTGTCTGTGATAAAACCGCAGCAAAACTAGCTCATAAGTTCCCTCAGGAAATAATTGTGACTGATTCGAATTGGCACTATAACGGTGGAGGTTGTTGCTAATGGATAGTCATTCTTCTAGCCCTAGTCCTTCTCTTAAAGGGAAAGAAAGAAAAAGTTCTGTATGGATAATTGGTGCAGCGATCGCCTTTTTATTGATCAATGCGATCGCCACCAGCCCTGCCTTTGCCCAAGATAGCTTGACGGTTCACCCCTTCGATCTTCAGACGTTATTTCGTGATACCTTGCAATGGATTGAAGACTTAGGCTATATCGGAGGGATAGCCTTTATTCTTATTTATATCATCGCGACGATTGCCTTTATTCCCGGTTCAGCGTTGACTTTAGGAGCAGGGGCTGTGTTTGGAGTGCTTTGGGGTTCGCTCTATGTATTTGTGGGAGCAACCTTAGGCGCTATCGCAGCCTTTTTAATTGGACGCTATTTAGCTCGCGATTGGATTGGTAAAAGGATCGAGGGCAATCAACAATTTGTGGCGATCGACCAAGCCGTTGCCAATTCAGGATTTAAAATCGTGTTACTAACGCGATTGTCTCCAGTATTTCCCTTTAATTTATTAAATTACGCCTTTGGCATTACGGGTGTGAGGCTAAAGGACTATGCGATCGCTTCCATTGGAATGCTTCCCGCAACTGTTTTGTATGTCTATATTGGCTCTCTAGCTAGCGATCTTGCCCGTATTGGTAGTGAGCAATCTACAAGTACCACCTTGCAATGGGCAATTCGGATACTCGGCTTTCTCGCCACAATTGTCGTAACGCTGTATGTGACTAACCTTGCGCGTAAAGCGATCGCCGAAATCAATAACTAATGAATATAACTATTTGCACTGTGCTTTGCACAGCGCAAATAGCCGCAAAAAAAGCGACGCTTTGCGTCGCTTTTTTTGGGAATTATGAGAGATTACTTAATAAACAACATCTCTTGATAGGTAGGCAATGGCCATAGATCATCAGCAACTTCAGCTTCTAGGGCATCGACATATCCACGGATTGTATCCATCAAAGGACGCACAGTTTGAGCCGTGAACTGCATATGATCTTCAGTAGAAGCAAAGTCATGCTTAGTCAAAGCATCACTCAACTTGCTAACACCATCAATCGCCAATTTGGTGAGTGAAGAAACCTTGTCAAGGGTTTCCTTATCAAAATCAACACCAACTTCCTTGAGGCTCAGAGCAGTATTTGCCAATTCAGACAAATAACGAGTTGCCGCAGGGTAAATCAAAGTCTTTACAATGCTCACAACTAGCTTGGCTTCTACCGCAATAGAGTTAATGTATTGCTCAGCATAAGTTTCAAAGCGGCTAGCCATCTCTACAGGAGAGAGTACATTCAACTTGCCAAACAAGTCAATGATTTCAGGTTCCTTGAGTACAGGCAAAGCATCAGCAGTGGTACGGAGGTTGCGTAAACCACGCTTCTCAACTGCTTCCTTGTGCCATTCTTCAGAGTAGCCATTGCCATTGAAGATAATTGCGCCATGCAGTTCCATCACCTGTTTTAGCACAGTGCCAATAGCAGTATTCAAATCACTACCCTTAGAGATTTCAGCCTCTAATTGATCGGCAACCCAATTGAGGGAATCTGCCAAGATGGTATTCATGGCAACGAGAGGACCAGCTACCGATTGACCAGAACCAACAGCACGGAACTCAAAGCGGTTACCAGTAAATGCAAAGGGAGAAGTACGGTTGCGATCGCCAGGGTCAGTAGGCAGAACAGGCAAGGTATCTACACCAATATGCATTTGACCTTTGCCAGTGGAACTCTTGAGATCGCCTTGGCGGATTTGCTCAAATACATCCTCAAGCTGTGAACCGAGGTATACCGAGATGATCGCAGGAGGAGCTTCGTTAGCACCTAAGCGGTGGTCGTTGCTAGCAGTTGCCACTACTGAACGGAGTAGAGGACCATACTTGTGAATACCACGGATGACCGCACCACAGAACACCAAGAACTGAGCATTGGAGTGAGGGGTGTCACCAGGGTCGAGTAGGTTGCCTTGAGTAGCGTTACCAACTGACCAGTTAACGTGCTTACCAGAACCGTTAATACCTGCAAAGGGTTTTTCATGCAGCAAGCAAACAAATCCATGCTTCTTAGCAGTGAAGCGCAGCATGGTCATGATCATTTGTTGGTGATCTGTAGCTACGTTAGCGGCTTCAAATACAGGTGCAATTTCAAATTGACCGGGGGCAACTTCGTTGTGACGAGTCTTAGCAGGAATACCGAGGCGATATAGACGCTCTTCAACGTCTTGCATGAAAACTTGCACGCGCTCAGGGATTGCACCAAAGTAATGGTCATCAAACTGCTGACCCTTAGCCGAAGGCTTACCAAACAAGGTACGACCTGCAAGTAACAAGTCAGGACGCGCATTAGCAAAGTTGGAATCAACGAGGAAGTACTCTTGCTCAGCACCGCAGCTAGAGTTAACAGGAGCAATTTCCTTTTCACCCAAGATTTTTAAAACTCTAGTTGCAGCTTTGTTCATTGCTGCATTGGAGCGGAGAAGAGGGGTTTTCTTGTCAAGAGCTTCACCAGTCCAAGACACGAAAACTGTAGGAATACACAGGGTAGAACCATTGTCGGTTTCCATGATGTATGCAGGGCTGGTGACATCCCATGCAGTGTAACCACGGGCTTCAAAGGTGGAGCGGATACCGCCATTGGGGAATGAAGAACCGTCGGGTTCACCTTGGACTAATAATTTTCCTGCAAATTCTGAGATTGCCGAACCATCGCTTTGGACTGAAATGAAGCCATCATGCTTTTCGGCTGTAGCATTGGTCAAAGGATAAAAGACGTGGGCATAGTATAGAGCACCCTTAGAGATTGCCCAATCTTTCATCGCTAGTGCGATCGCATCGGCTACTGAGCTATCAAGGGGTTCACCAGTTTGAATGGTTTTCTTAATTGATTTAAAGACTGGCTTAGGCAGGCATTCCTGCATTTTGCTCAGAGTAAACACATCGGTCGCCCACAATTCTTCCAACCGCTTTGGTGCTTTCTTGGGCTGTGGCTCGCGATTGGTGATCTGATAAATGGCTTGAATGCGTGACTCGTTTCCGCTCATGGTTGTTTTCAGGGATATTGTCAAGTTTTTCTAATCATACTCAAGATATATTTATCAAATAGATAAAAAAGATACCGATTTGATCGCACTTGATTGGTATAAACGCACACACAATTTTTGTGAAAAAGTTTAATCTCTGTTTATTTTTAGGTTTTTAGCACTAGGACAAAACCAAAAACGAAAAAAGGATTACGGCGCAAAGCGCCGTAATCCTTTTTTCGTTTTTATATCTTAACCCAAGTTGCTACCTATTAAAAATCGGCTCAAAACAAGTTAAAAACAGCCTCGCTAAGTCCAAAATGACGCTATTTTTATATAAAAATCTAGCATTTTTTATTTTAACTTTAGTATTGAATGAATAGGTAGCAACTTGGGTTATCTTAACTTTTAGCTATAGCTATATTTTCTTGCTGATACTAGAGATCTCTAGACTTTAGTTAGCCAGTGATGATAATCGGGCAGGAGACCTTGAACAGCTTTACTGTACAAATCACGGAGTTTCTTAGTGATTTCACCAATGGTTCCATCGCCAACAGGACGATGATCAAAACTAGTGATTGGAGCAAGCTCCGTCGCAGTACCAACAAAAAATGCTTCATCGGCAATATACAACTCAGTGCGATCGATTGTGCGTGATACCGTTTCTAGTCCTAATTCTTTTGCGGCTAACTCAATGATCGAACTGCGAGTAATACCTTCGAGAATATTATCGGTAATAGAACTAGTAATCAGCTTTCCATCTCTTACCAAAAAGAGATTCATCGCACTTCCTTCTGCAACATGACCTTCATTAGTCAAAACGACAACGTCATCAAAGCCAGAAGCATAGCCATCAGTCTTAGCAAGGGCAGTATTTACATAAGCACCATTAACTTTTGCTCTTGCAGGAATGGCATTGTCATCTAAACGCCGCCACGAGGACACACCAACTTTAATACCGTTGCTAGTATCGAGGTAGCCATCCATCGGGACACTGAACAAACAGAAATCATCATGGGTATGGGGAACTTTGAGAATTGGTCCAATACGAAGGTCAGCTTTGTAGATAATCGGGCGGATATATGTCGCTGAGTTACATTGATTGCGATGTAATAACTCGGTAGTAAGGCTGATCATTGTGTCAACATCAAGAGGATGTTGCAAACCGATAATGCGACAGCTTTGGATTAAGCGTTGATAATGCTCTTTTAGGCGAAATGCTGCCATGCGGTTTTCTTCAGGTAGCCAATACGCCTTAATCCCTTCAAAAACAGCCGTGCCATATAGAAAAGCGTGGGTGCGGACACTGATTGTGGCATCTTCGAGAGGGACAAACGTTCCACGTATATAGGCGTACTGTGAGGTCATGGTTTAACACATCTTGATCAATTATTTTTCTATCATATAGCTATGACAAATTAAAACCCAGAAATTAATTTTGATGCTTCGTATCAAAATTAATTTCTTAAATGCAAGCCATGAGGACAAAACCCTGTGAACAATGTTGACTACCTTCGCATCAGTTTGATCGATCGCTGCAATTTTCGCTGCACTTACTGTATGCCAGAAGGCTCGGAAGTCGATTATATCCAAGCACAGGAAAGCCTTACCAATACTGAATTAATTAACTTGTTGCGAGAGGTATTTATTCCATTAGGGTTTAAAAAATTTCGCCTGACGGGGGGAGAGCCTTTATTGAGGCGCGATTTGGTGCAGTTAGTAGAAGCGATCGCTGATCTCCAAGGTGTGGAAGATCTGTCAATGACCACTAATGGTTTTTTATTAAGTGATTTAGCAAAACCCTTATACGAAGCAGGTTTGAGACGGATTAATATTAGTCTGGACTCCCTCGATCGCGATGTATTTCGCCAAATTACAGGACGTAACCTCTGGGAAAAGGTATGGGCGGGAATTTTGGCGGCTCATGAGGTCGGGTTCGATCCGCTAAAATTAAATGTGGTTGTTGTGCCAGATGTGAACGATCGCGAAATATTGGATTTAGCTGCCCTCAGTATTGATCGCCGTTGGCATATTCGCTTTATTGAGTTTATGCCCATTGGTAATGACAACCTGTTTACCCATAAGGGCTGGGTGGATTCGGCAACCTTGCGGCAACAAATTAGCGATCGCTATGGTTTAGATACTGGCAACTGCAAGGGCAATGGTCCCGCCGATGTGTTTCAAATCCCCAATGCCAAGGGGACTTTAGGCTTTATTAGTCAAATGTCGGAATGTTTTTGCGATCGCTGCAATCGGATGCGGCTCTCGGCGGATGGCTTATTGCGACCATGTTTATTAAATGAGTCAGGACAGATTGATCTCAAAACTGCATTGCGTCAGGGCAAAAATTTTGCCGAATTACGGATGGCAGTGCGGGATTTACTTAATTTAAAAGAGGAAATTAATTTTAAAGAACGCGATCGCGGCATTGGTGAGCAAAAAAGTTATTTTCGTACCATGTCCCAAATTGGTGGCTAAAAGAGAGTGGTAGTGCTTCGCACTACCACTCTCTTTTAGTCTAATAAACAAATAAGGCTCGCTATGCGAGCCTTATTTGTTTATTTAGTTGTAAGAGTACAAAATATCCCTTCGGCATCAGTAGCCACCATACCGTATGTGTAGCGGATAGCTCTAGGTCTACTGATTTGCGCTTACCCCTTTCGGAAGTAATTGCCATTTCGGGGATACTAGGGCTACACGGGGGGGAATAGGATAGCCCTGCTATTAATCTACATTAGTTAGCACTTATTTGCAAGAGTTAGTCCAAAAA
Organism: Pseudanabaena sp. Chao 1811; assembly: GCF_027942295.1. Lineage (NCBI taxonomy): Bacteria > Bacillati > Cyanobacteriota > Cyanophyceae > Pseudanabaenales > Pseudanabaenaceae > Pseudanabaena > Pseudanabaena sp. Chao 1811. The sequence goes on along the minus strand of NZ_CP101416.1, from coordinate 3,151,424 downwards.
AAATTTAATAGATGATAGAGAGTCGCTTTATAGCTCTTGTCATTTATCAAGAGATGATAACTTTTACAAGGGATTACGGTCTGGCGTATTCGGTATCATTAATGACTGGTAGCTTCACCATTGTTTGGTAATTTCTGGTAGCTGCCACTTAAGAATTGAGATAAATTTCGTATTTACCCCTCAACCATTCCCTCCTCAAATATTTACTTGTATTTACTTGTTATTTATGACTTCCCCACTGAATTATCTGATGTGCGCCCCTGATCACTACGATGTAGATTATGTGATCAATCCTTGGATGGAAGGCAATGTCCACAAATCTAGCCGCGATCGCGCTGTTGAGCAATGGCAAAAACTATATGGAGTCCTCAAGGGTTTAGTTAATGTAGAGCTAGTGCCCCCTGCTAAGGGATGGCCAGACATGGTATTTACGGCAAATGCAGGATTGGTACTAGGTGACAAAGCAGTATTAAGCCGTTTTCTCCATAAAGAGCGTCAGGGCGAAGAACCCTATTTCAAAGCATGGTTTGAGTCGAAGGGTTTTACGGTGTATGAGCTGCCCAAGGACTTACCCTTTGAAGGCGCAGGTGACGCTCTATTCGATCGCGCAGGTGGCTGGCTATGGGCTGGTTATGGCTTCCGTTCAGAACTAGATGCTCATCCTTATCTCGCAAAATGGTTAGATGTAGAAGTACTATCTCTACGCCTCATTGATAATCGCTTCTATCATTTAGATACCTGCTTCTGCCCATTAACCGATGGCTATTTACTTTACTATCCTCCTGCCTTTGATTCCTATTCTAATCGTTTGATTGAGATGCGGGTTCCTGCGGAAAAGCGGATTGCCATTGAGGAAGCCGATGCGGTGAACTTTGCTTGTAATGCTGTAAATGTCGATCGCAATGTTGTCATGAACAAAATTAGCGATGGCTTAAAACAGCGCATTACGAAGGCTGGCTTTAATGTGATCGAAACACCGCTTACGGAATTCCTCAAAGCAGGTGGAGCCGCTAAATGCTTAACCCTCAGAACTGTTGAAGTTCCCATTACTAGTGAACAGCCTGATCTTGAGCCTAGTGGTGTTGAAGCAAGAATTGTCGAATTAACAGGACATCTACTGGATTCTGGAATTATCAATCGGGCGCTCGATCTAGTTACTGATAATGGTGGTAGCTTCCAAGTTTTAGAATTTAATCTTGGTGAACAGAGACAAAGTACATCCTTAGCAAGGATTCGCATTTCTGCCCCATCCCATGACCTCATGGAAACCATCATGGGCGAATTGATTGAAATTGGTGCAGTCCTACAGGATCGCGATACCTCCGATGCCAATCTTGAGCCAGTCCTCCAAGATGGCGTTGCCCCCGATGACTTTTATGTCACCACCATCTATCCCACCGATGCCTGTGTCGATGGTGAATGGATTCGTTGCACTAATCAACGGATGGATGCGGCGATCGCGATTAGTCCCGATGGCAAAACTGCCACCTGTAAGCTCTTGCGTGATTTAGTCGTAGGCGATCGCGTCGTAGTTGGTTACGATGGCGTACGGACAGTTCGTAAACCTGAAGCACGAGACAATGCCAAGAAAGAAGAATTTTCCTTCATGGGTGCAGGTGTATCTAGCGAACGTCGTGTCGAACTTGTCGTCGAACAGATCGCATGGGAACTGCGCCAAATTCGCGATCGCGGTGGCAAGTTAGTTGTCTCCTGTGGTCCCGTAGTTGTACACACTGGTGGCGCTCCTCACCTTGCCTACTTGATTCGTGAAGGTTATGTGCAGTCGATGCTCGGTGGTAATGCGATCGCTGTCCATGATATGGAACAGTCCTCGATGGGAACTTCCCTCGGTGTTGACCTCAAGCGTGGTGTCAGTGTCAAGGGTGGACATCGCCATCACCTCAAAGTGATTAACTCCGTCCGTCGCTATGGCAGCATCCACAAAGCAGTGGAAGCAGGCTTTGTGAAGACTGGCGTAATGTACGAATGTGTCAAGAATAATGTTCCGTTTGTTCTAGCTGGTTCCATTCGTGATGATGGACCTTTACCTGACACGGTGATGGATTTGCTAGAAGCCCAACGCCTCTATAGCGAACAAATTCGCAATGCCGATATGATCTTGATGCTGTCATCAATGCTGCATTCCATCGGTGTAGGCAATATGACTCCCGCAGGTGTAAAGATGGTTTGCGTTGATATCAATCCCGCCGTTGTGACGAAACTCTCCGATCGCGGTTCCGTAGAGTCCGTCGGCGTAGTCACCGATGTCGGGCTCTTCCTCAGTCTCCTCGTTCAGCAATTGAAAAAGCTCGATAGTCCTGTAGCGATCGCTGCCTAATTCAAAATACAAGCCCTGCTATTTCAGGGTTTGTATGGTAGGTAGGGATGGGCGGCGCAAAGCGCCGCCCATCCCTACCCAAAGTTCTACCATTTACTAATCGCGTCAGTGAGATGCAATGCTGCGGCCTGTACTGAAGCGATCGCTCTTGTATAACCCAAACGGGTTGGGCCGAGAACTCCAACCGTTCCTACAGGTTTATCATCACAGAGATAGGTACTAGAGATAAAAGTACAGTTCTGAATTGGCTCAATAGAGATTTCGGAACCGATTCTGATACTGACTGAATTTGCAGAGGGGCTAGGTTGATCGACAATCAGAGCCATCAACGAAGCGCGATCAGCTTCGAGTAACTGCACAATATTTTGCACCTGTTGCAAATTAGAAAACTCTGGTTGACGTAATAACTCCGTTAAGCCACTAATAAACATTTGTCCCAAAGCTGTGCGATCACATAATTTCATCAGTTGCTGTAAGGACTGCTGCAATAACACTGCATATTGCTGAAACTGGCGATCAAGATCGTCCCATTGCAATGCGTTATTTAAGTCTGACCAGTTTTTATCCCGTAAATGCTCATTTAAAAAATTATTGAGAATATTTAATTCCCCTTCTAATACCTCTGGCTTTGTTTCACTAGGTAAATCCATCGTCACCGAGGCAGTGTGGTAAGTGTCACTAACAGCGATCGCCATGATCTTTCGTTCATCGACCATGACTAATTGCAAATGCCTAATTCGCATTTTTTGCATATTTGGGGCAGTAATTACAGCAATACAACCGCTTAGGGTCGCCAAAATTTGAGCAACATCACGCATTACGCCATCAAGGCTGGACTTGCCAAGGCGATCGCTTTTGCTGGCGAGAAATTGGTGGGTACTATAGGTGAGTTCGCTAGCAGGATCGATCAGCTTATCTACATAGACACGATAGCCAGAGTCTGAGGGAACACGCCCTGCCGAAGTATGGGGTTGATATAACAAACCAATGCGATCGAGCATATTCATCACATTGCGGATTGTGGCAGGGCTAATATCAAAGTCATACTCAGATACCAACGCCTTGGAGCCAACAGGTTCTGCTGTTTGAATATAGTGATCGATGGTTGCCCAAAGGACTTTTTGTTCACGATGGGTAAGTTGAGGGTTCATAGTCTGTGGTAAAGAAATAATGTTAGAAAAGTACTAAGAGTTAACTAAGAGGTAATAAATAAAGGTTTTTTGATAAAAATTGAATGTAAATTGCAAAAATAAATTAAAAAATAAGCAGAATAAAAATAGGTATTAAACAAGTATTAAGTAAGTATTAAGTTTTTATTGTTAAATTTAACTTCTATAACTTAAGAGTTTAACCATTACCATACCTAGATTCTCAAGAAATCCAGTGGTAAGTTGGATTGACCTTCATACTTTGTCGATTGGCAGTACATGAAACATCGCAAAATCCACTAAATTTGTGACTTTGTTTCGCTACAATAGCCAAATGTCTCTTGAAGAAATAGACCAAACATTTAATACTGTAGTTTCTCAGATAATATCAGTCCATACTGTTATGTCTTAGACATACCCTAGCTTCATCTATATATTCACCATTGAGTTTGGTAAGTACTAACATCTTCATGGAAAATCAAGAGCAAACTACGGCAGTTGAGCAGCAATATCTTTGGGCTGTCGGACTAGATACCGAAGCATTTCCCCCTGCATCTCTACTTGGCGATCGCTACCGTGTCCTGTCCTCGCAAATTGTCGTTGACACAGATGCGTTCACACTACCTGAGTTACCCCTTGAATTTCAGACTTATGTAGTGTCTTACCTGAAGCTATCACGATTAAGCCTACATTTACCGCGTCCCTATGGTTTGCTGTTGCTAGGTGAAGAGCTAAACCTTTCAGAAATCTTTTTATTAGAAAATGTCCCCATCGATCGCCAAGGCAATCTTTGTCCGACCTTAGCTGAGAGTTGGGGAAAAGCATCGGCGTTAAGGCAAATTAATTTGCTCTGGCAAGTCCTCAATCTCTGGGAACCCCTCGCCGAACAAAATATGACGCGCACTTTGATTGAACCCAAATTGGTCAGGGTTGATGGGATGTGGGTGCGCCTGTTGGAATTGCAAGCGGATGTATCGGCGGTACATATCTCGCAATTAGGAGACATTTGGGTACAGTGGCTAGATCTGGCTAAGCCCGAAATTGCCGAGCCGATCGCTGAGTTTTTCTATAGTTTGGGACGAGGGGAATATGACGTAAATACAGCGATCGCCTATCTCGATCAGTTGTCATTAAAGATCATGCAGGAGCAACCGCTCACAGTACGCATTGCTAGTGCTACTGATGTTGGTCAACAGCGTGACCATAACGAGGACGCTTGCTATCCTGACATTAAGCGCCAAAAACGGACTGAACAGGCTGAGAGTCTGCGCGATCGTCTAGCGATCGTCTGTGACGGTTTGGGTGGACATGATGGCGGAGAAGTTGCAAGCTCCTTGGCAATCAAGACCCTCGAGCAGCAACTAAAAACCCTGCTGCATCAAGCAGAGAATGATCCTGATTTTTCCGCCCAAGGGTTTATTGCCCAATTAGAAATGGTGGCTCGCGTTGTCAACAATCAAATTGTTGCCATCAACGATCAACAGCAACGTCATGCCCAACAACGGATGGGGACAACTTTGGTAATGGCAGTGATACCCCATCCCCACGGACATCCTAGTAATGAAGTATATGTGGTGCATGTGGGCGATAGTCGTCTCTATTGCGTCAGTAAAAATAATTTACGTCAAGTCACCCTCGATGATGATGTGGCAACTCGCGAAACCACATTGGGATACAACTTTTACGCCTACTCCTCACAACGCATTGATGGTGGAGCCTTAATTCAGGCTTTAGGAACTAGAGGTTCCGATATGCTTGTCCCAAGGGTGCAAAGATTTTTTATTGATGAAGATTGCGTGCTACTTCTCTGCTCCGATGGCTTAAGTGACTTTGATCGGGTTGAGCAGCTTTATGAAAGATATTTGCTGCCAATTTTGACCGAAGATAAATCTCTTGATCGGAGCTGCCAAGATCTCATCGATCAGGCTAATGAGCTAAATGGTCATGACAACATTACCGTCGCCCTGATGCGCTGTCGTTTTGCACCGCCCGATCCTAATGAGGATATGGTTGAGCAGATCACCGCTTCCGATGACGAAGATGATGCCGATACTGAAGATATCTTGCCTAATCCTGATCATGCGGTGGATGCAGCAGGAGCTTTAGTGACGACAGAACCTATTACTGATAATTCGGAAACTGCCGCAGATGTTGCTGAATCTAGCACAGATGCTGCTGGATTTGATATGGATGATATGGACTCCGCAAAAACAGAACTGGGACTCCCAAGACAGACCAATAAAGCATTTATGATCATTTTGATTTTAGTTGCTCTATTGCTCGGTAGCGGTTTTGCGGCGCTGCAATTTCCTCAAGTAAAGGACTGGGTGCGTCAACATGTGCCAACAAGTCTCAAAAAATTTGTACCGCCAAATCCCTAAATGATCGATTGTCTCTCCTCTCAAGCGATCGCTACTGCTGCTCAGATGCAGGCGATCGAGCAGCTTATCTTCCAAGCAGGAATGCCCGTTGCTGCTCTTATGGAGAAAGTTGCACTGCGGATTACCCAGAGATTAACGGAACTCTATCCTGCTGAAGTTTATGGGCATGTGGGTATTCTCGTTGGTCCGGGACATAATGGCGGAGATGCGCTAGTTGTTGCGAGAGAACTCCATCATCAAGGGCGAGAGGTGCGTATCTATACGCCATTTACGAAATCCAAGCCTTTAACAAGGGTACATAGTTGTTATGCCAAGCGCTTAGGAATTCCCTTTGTATCCTTAGAATCATTACAGAAATGTGATCTCATTGTCGATGGTATCTTTGGATTTGGATTAGAACGGGATATAGTTGGAGATGTGGCGATCGCCATTAATACAATCAATAATTGGCAAGTCCCAATTGTCAGTATTGACCTACCATCAGGAATCCATACTGATCACGGGAAGGTAATGGGCATTGCAATTAGAGCCACGCATACCTTCTGTTTGGGATTATGGAAGCGGGGCTTACTGACAGAATTAGCAACTCCCTATGTCGGCGAACTTGAAAGAATCGACTTCAATATTCCCGAACAATTTATTCGGCAAGTACTAGGTAATGCACATCCACTCTGGCGCATCGATCCCCAGCAAATACTTAGCGATCGCTTGCCCATTAAACGTCATCCGACTACCCATAAGTATGAAATCGGGCATTTGCTCCTAGTTGTCGGTTCTCAAAAATATGGAGGAGCCGCACTTTTAGCAGCAATGGGGGCAAAGGCAACGGGCATCGGTATGTTATCGATCGCCGTTCCGCATTCCCTCAAATCGCTCATTTTGGCACAGATTCCTGATGCCCTCGTCATTGGCTGTCCCGAAACTGAGTCTGGGGCGATCGCCGAATTACCTGATCTTGATTTGCAGAAATATCAGACAATTGCTTGTGGTTGTGGGATCTCTCTTGAGGCAAGGCAAATTGTCCAAAGGCTCTTAGATAGCGATCGCCCATTAGTTCTAGATGCCGATGGCTTAAATACCGTAGCAGCATTGGAGCAAGATCAAAGAATTTCTCAATTACAGAATAGAAAGAATACAACGATTCTCACGCCGCATTGGGGAGAGTTCTGTCGTCTCTTTCCAGAATTACGCGAAGTTGAACGGATAGAAGCCTTACAAACAGTCGTAAATCTTACCCAATCAACAATTTTACTTAAGGGAGCCAGAACTGCGATCGCATTCCCCCATGCTACTGATTCGCAAGTATGGATTAATCCTGAAAGTACGCCTGCACTAGCTAGAGGTGGTAGTGGTGATGTGCTAGCAGGAATGATTGGGGGTTTACTAGCCCAAGGGATGACAGCAAGTGATGTGGCGATCGCTGCCACGGTCTGGCATTCAAAAACAGCGATCTGGACTTCCCATCAGCTTACGGTTATGGGTGTCGATCCTGTTACACTCGCACAAAACCTATTACCATTTTTACAGTACTTTGGTAAGTATTCCTTCTCCACCAATAATTAACGCGAGTTCGGAATAATTTGATGAGAGAGGGTTTGCGTAGCAAATCCTCTCTCATAGCCCACACATTTGCGCCGTGCTTTGCACGGCGCAAATGGTTATTTAAATTGAGCCTTGAGTAATAATGTGGCTTCGTGGGCAGGAACTGGACGACTGAAGAGATATCCCTGTACTGCGTCACAATGATGGGCGCGTAAAAACTCTAGCTGCTCCTTTCGCTCTACTCCCTCAGCGATCGCAATGAGATTGAGATTATGCGCCATTGCAATAATTGCCGATGTAATGGCGGCATCATCCCGATTATGAGGAGTTTCGCGGACAAAGCTAGCATCGATTTTGACTTTGCTGACGGGTAATAATCGTAAATAACTGAGGGAAGAATAGCCAGTCCCAAAGTCATCGATGGATACGCACATGCCCAAGGCTTGCAATTGTCGCAACATTTTAATGATGGTCGTTTGGTCTTGCATGACTAAGCTTTCGGTAATTTCTAATTCCAAATATTGCGGCTCTAAATTCGTCTCATCAAGAATTTGCATAATGCGATCGCATAAATTTGGTGATTGGAACTGTTTAACAGAAAAATTTACCGCGATTCTGATTGGGGGTAGCCCCTGTTGTTGCCAAGACCGATTTTGAGCGCAAGCAGTTCGTAAAATTAATTCACCCAACCTCACGATCAAACCATGCTCCTCCGCCGCAGGGATAAACTGATTGGGCGGAACCCAGCCTAGCTCAGGATGTAGCCATCTTGCCAAAGCCTCCATACCGTCGATCTCCCCCGTAGCTAGATTAATCTGGGGTTGATAAAACACTTGAAACTCAGAGCGCTCAAAGGCTTGACGAATCCCATTCTCGATCGCTACATATTCGATCACCTTTGCGCCGATCGCATGATTATATAGTTGATAATGATTTCTGCCCCGCTCCTTAGCGCGAAACATTGCCGTGTCAGCATGTTTCATCAAGGTTTCGTGATCCATGCCATCACTGGGATAGAGGCTAATGCCGATACTTGTACCGATATAAAGTGCCATTTCTTCTACAAAAAATGGTACTTCAAAGGATTGCAAAATTAACTGGGCAAATTGCTGAATTGACTCCACACTTTGCAAGTCAGAAACAAAGATCATAAATTCATCGCCCCCCATCCTTGCCAAGAAAGTACTTTCAAACATGCACTCACTCAACCTTTTAGAAACTTCGATCAACAGGCGATCGCCTGCGGCATGACCCATTGTGTCATTGACTAATTTAAAACGATCAAGATCGAGAAACAATACAGCAAGTAAAGGAGGGATCAACTTAATTGCCACCTCCTGAACCTCATCAAGATAGATTTGCAGCTTTTCCGCAGCATGTTCTAGAGCTGAGGATAGACGCTCACGAAATAGAACTCGATTTGGTAAATTGGTGAGCGAATCATGAAAGGCAAGATGTTCGATCTCCGCTTTAGCCCTTTTGCTAGCGGTAATGTCCTCCACTGTTCCTTCAAAATAGAGTAGATTACCCACGACATCATAAACCGCATGGGCATTTTCTGAAGTCCAAATAATCGAACCATCTTTGCGATAGACTTCAGATTCAAATAATTTGACATCCTCTTGTTCTAGCAACAGCTTGACTAACTCCAGTCGGCGTTGAGGATTGACATATAACTGATGCCCAATATCTGTAAGGTTCGCAATCAAATCTTCAGGGGTATCATACCCATAGATCTTCGCAAGCATGGGATTAGCAATTAAGAATTTACCATCCACTGAAGACTGAAAAATCCCTTCTACAGCATTCTCAAAAATACTGCGATACTTAGCTTCAGCCTTCTTTAGTGCTTCTTCAGCTTGTATCTTTTGGGTAATATCATTAATTAAAATGATTTTACATTGACGATTATTGTAAATAAGAGTGTGCGATGAAACAGATACAAAAATCTGGCTACCATCTTTTTTACAGTGTCGCCATAATTCAGGTTCCGTTAAACCGATTGAGACCCTAGCATTAGCGATCGCCTCCAAAAGTTTAGGAATATCTTCGGGAGGACGAATATCTTGCAAAGTCATAGAGAGAAATTCTTCTTTACTATAACCGTAGTGATTGATGGCAGCTTGATTGACGGCTAAAAATCTCAACGTTTCGAGATCATAAATCCACATCGGATTAGGATTGTTCTCAAATAGATAGCGTGTGCGATTGTCAGTATCCTGTAGGTTTTTAGAAGTCTGTTCCCAATCCGTTATATCTTCAAATCTATTGACAAAGTATGGCTCCTTGGTGTTATCAATAGAGAGATCTGTGCTTTGTAATACCTGCACAATTTGCCCATCTTCACGGATGTAGCGTACATTGAGATAGCAGTGATCAATTTCTCCTGATAGTAATCTTTCCTTAAGGAAGTAGTAGGCTGATAGGTCATCGGGATGACAGATTTCCTCGTATTTGAGTTGACAGATTTGTGAAGCTCTATATCCTAAAAGATCGCAGAAGGATACACTTACTTCCCGAATGTGATCATCTAAATCTGTTTCAAAAACTCCAACCGTACTATTTTCAATACATTTAGCAATACGCATTAAATTCTTGAGACGCTCTTGTTTGAGAATCTCTTGATAGATTGGATTTAGATGCTTATACCTTTCGGCCAACGTGTTTCCCTTGTCGGTTAAAGTTGTTTATATACTAGATCATGCTTAAAGCTAAACTTACAAGCTGCTCATTTGATAATGGTACTGGCAACTGTTGGATCTGCGCCCGATCACTATAGGGTTTTAGTTTATTTGCGATCGCTTCAGTAATACCACCCTCGGTTAAAAAATAAGGTAATACGTTAATTTTATAAATGTTTTGGGCAAGTAAATACTCAATTTGGGTCTCTATTTTGGGTTCAATCCCCCAATAGGCAGCGATCGCTTGGCTAGATCTTGCTAAGTTCTCAACCACATGATTTGCCCCAGTTCGACGACTTCCGTGGGAAATTAAAATGCGAGATGGCTTTTCTTGACTTGGGGCATCCGTATATTTCTCAAATTGCTGTAACAGTAAATCAGGAATTTGAGAATGCGTTCCTAAGTGAGCAATTGTCCGAAAACTCAAGCGATCTTGAAATTTGCTTTGGGCGATCGCTACCTCTGCGGGAATATCTTCGCTAACATGCACTCCTTCCAACAGTAACAATGGCAAGACAGCAATGGTAGAAATGCCATGAGCAATCATCTCATAGGCAAATTTTTCTAATTGCTGAGCTAGGGTAAGGGGCTGACCTTCCAGACATCCGCCGCTAATATAGAGATTGCTTTGCGATCGCGCTATGGCAACTAGATCTTGTAATCCTAACCACGAACGGGGGTCGCTACTACCATGCGTTACAAAAAAAAGCGCGGTGGCGTTCATAGACTCTTGAGTATAATTATAATATTTGCTTTTAAGTACCTCGGCATAATTAAAATCCAGATATCGAACCTGCGGCGCAGGTTTGAGGGGTTTATATTTAATTATGCCTACTTACACAGCACTAGTCACAATTATAACGAGTAACGCATATCGAAACTATTTACGGAAAAACCCAAGGACTCAAGGCTCATCAATTAAAGCAATTAGATCGGCTCTATCGATCGCGTTTGCCTCAAGATAGCCTCACCACTCCCGAATTGGCTCAACGCCTTGCCGCCGTCAGTGCTGAGCTAAAGGAGTCGATCTGTCTGTATATTAATCGCCGTGGACAGGTGATCCGCGTGGCGATCGGTTCGCCCAATCAAACCAAAATTCCACCCTTAGAGTTACCGCGCTATGGTAGCGATCGCCTCAGTGGGATTAGGTGTATTTGTGCTAGCCCCGATGCTGAGTATCCAAATCCTACCGACTTAACGGCGATGTTGATGCAGCGCCTTGATGCGTTGGTGATTTTGCCAGTAAATCCCAAAGGCTATACTGAGCGTGGCTATTTGGCGCATTTACTACCAGCTACGGATACGGAACTACCTGAGCAGCAAGAAGCTTGGCGCGTGTCTAAACTGATGACGGTAGATGCCCTATCGAAGCAAGATTTCTTAGAGTTAGTGGAAGGGCTAGAAGAAGAATTTAGCCGCAATTTTGCAGGACGTACTACCGACGATAACCAAGATCGGGTGGTGCTAGTGGGCTTAATGCGCCAAAAAGAGAAATCGGACTCCATGCCCTTTGCGATGATCGAGCTTGGTCAATTGGTGGAAAGTGCAGGGGGTAAAGTTCTTGATGCTATTTGGCAAAAGCGAGAACGTCCCCATCCACAAACTGTGCTGGGTGAAGGTAAAGTTTTAGAATTAGCGATCGCTGCCCAAACAAAAGGCGCAAATCTCGTAGTGTTTGATCGCGAACTTACGGCTTCTCAAACTCGTAATATCGAAAGAATGATCGGCTTACGAGTTAGCGATCGCACGGAAGTTATTCTCGATATTTTTGCTCAACGCGCTCAATCATCGGAAGGGAAGTTACAAGTTGAGCTAGCCCAACTAGAATATCGTCTGCCACGCCTCGCAGGACATGGACAAGCCCTATCCAGACTCGGTGGTGGTATCGGTACTCGCGGGCCTGGGGAAACTAAGTTAGAATCCGATCGCCGTGTGATCCAAAAGCGGATTACCTTCCTTCAACAGCAAGTCAATCATTTACAAGCTCAGCGATCGCGCATTCGTCAAAAACGGGTTGATCAAGAAGTGCCGACGGTAGCGATCGTTGGTTATACCAATGCAGGTAAATCAACTTTATTGAATGCGATGACTAAGGCTGATGTTTATGCTGCCGATAAGTTATTTGCGACCCTTGACCCCACCACGCGCCGCCTGACGCTCACAGGTGAAGAGGACAAAATGCATACAGTTCTACTCACCGACACCGTGGGATTCATTCACGAACTTCCCAAATCCCTCGTTGATGCGTTTCGTGCCACCCTTGAAGAAGTATCGGAAGCCGATGTATTAGTCCATCTCGTTGATGCGTCCCATTCTGCATGGGAAGATCAGCTTAAATCGGTGGATAAAATCCTCAAAGATATGCCGATTGCAGTTGGGCCGACTTTATTAGTGTTTAATAAAATTGATGCGGTTGCAGATCCTCAGGCACTCTTAGAGAAATATCCCGATGCGATCGCCATATCTGCCCTGAAGCGTCAAGGCTTTGAGCAAATGAGCAAGGCTTTGTTAAAACTAATCGAATATGCGATCGGAGAACTATCTTAAAATATGTCAAATATGTCAAGCGAACAAACATATCCCACATTTCTACTAGTTGACGGACATTCTCTCGCGTTTCGTGCCTTTTATGCCTTTGGCAAACATCCCGAAGGCGGCTTGCGTACCTCGACAGGAATCCCCACCAGTGTTTGTTTTGGCTTTTTGAAGGCATTAATTGAGATGCTCGATCGCGAAAAACCTGCTGCTGTAGCGATCGCCTTTGACCTTGCTCAGCCCACCTTTCGCCATGAAATTGACGATACCTACAAGGCAAATCGCTCAGAAACCCCTGAGAGCTTTATTCCTGATATTCAGAACTTACAAAAAGTATTAGCAGCAATGAATTTGCCTGCAATTACCCAAGCAGGTTTTGAGGCGGATGATGTCTTGGGAACGCTCTCACAGGCGGCGAGTGCGGAGGGTTACACCGTCAAGATCTTAAGTGGCGATCGCGATTTGTTTCAGTTAATTGATGCCGAAAAGCGGATTTCGGTACTGAACTTAGGACAAAAAGATAAGATTGTGGAATACCATGCCGATCAGGTAAAAGAGAGGCTAGGAGTATTGCCCACGCAGGTTGTAGACTATAAAGCTCTCTGCGGTGATGCTTCCGACAATATTCCAGGGGTGCGAGGGATTGGCGAAAAAACTGCGGTTAAATTAATTACGGAATATGGTTCATTAGAGAATGTGTTGGCAGCTTTGCCTAGTATGAAGGGAGCAGTTAAAACCAAGCTAGAGCAAGGAATTGAGGATGCTAAGCATTCACAATTCATGGCGACAATTAAAACCGATGTGCCGCTTCCTGTCGCGATCGCTGATTGTAAGTTGACAGGTTTTGATACGGAGCAGTTAGTTCCGCTATTAGAGGAACTTGAGCTAAAGGATTTTATCAAGCGAGTCGATCAAATTCAGGCTAAGTTGTCAGGGAATTATGAGAAGAAGCCCTCACCCCCAGCCCCTCTCCCACAGGGAGAGGGGAGCAAAACATCGGCTCCGAATGGGGAGGATGAGGAGTTGTGGTTTGACTTTGCTAAGCAAGAGGAAAATCAAGCGATCGCCGCAACTGCTTCTTTGAAATTAGATGTACAGATTATCGACACAATTTCTAAATTAGAGGATTTATGCAAAATCCTGAATAATAAGCAACCGACGGCATGGGATACGGAAACCTCGGCGCTAAATCCCTTTGAGGCGGAGTTAGTTGGTATTGGTTGCTGTTGGGGTAATTCTATTAGTGAAGTTGCCTATATTCCCTTAAGCCATAATTCAGGGCAAAACCTGCGATGGGAAGAAGTAAGCGCGATTCTCAAGCCCATTCTCGAAGATGCTAGCTATACTAAATACTTGCAGAATGCCAAGTTTGATCGCTTGATGTTTAAGTCCGCAGGGATTGAACTAGCAGGTGTGGTATTCGACACGATGATCGCTAGCTATGTCATCGATCCTGAAGCTAGTCATAAGCTTGACGATCTGGCGATGGACTTCCTGCAAATCCGCACCGTGAGCTATAAAACCCTTGTTGGCAAACTTAAATCGATCGCTGAAGTAGATATTCCCTCTGTCGCTCAATATTGCGGCATGGATACTTATATCACCTATCACATTCGACCAATTTTAGAAGAGAAACTAAAATCTGTTCCCGAATTGTGGGAATTGTTCCAAAATCTGGAAATTCCCCTAGAACCGATTCTTGCAGAAATGGAATGGCGAGGGATTAGGATTGATAAAGACTATTTGGGTATTTTCTCTAAGGAATTAGAGAAAGACCTAGATGCTTTAGCGATCGCTGCCTATCAACAGGCAGGACAAGAGTTTAACCTTAACTCCCCGAAGCAATTAAGCGAAATTTTAGTTGAACTACTTGGCGAAAAGTTCACGAAGAAATCTCGCAAAAGCAAAACAGGCTACTCCACCGATGTGGCGGTTCTCAATAAATTGGAAGGAGATCATCCTCTCATTGACACAATCCTTGAAAACCGTACCCTTGCCAAACTCAAATCCACCTATGTCGATGCTTTGCCCTCGCTGATTCAACCCAAAACGGGGCGCGTGCATACCGATTTCAATCAAACTGTTACCGCCACAGGTCGCTTAAGCAGTTCCAATCCCAACTTACAAAATATTCCTATCCGTACTGCTTTCAGTAAGCGGATTCGCGCAGGATTTTTACCCAAAGAAGATTGGATTTTACTAGCTGCCGACTATTCTCAAATTGAATTGCGGATTCTTGCTCATTTAAGCCAAGAGCCTGAATTAATGCGAGCCTTTAACGCTGGTGAGGATGTGCATACAGTCACAGCGCAATTACTTCTAGAAAAAGAAGAAGTAAATAGTGAAGAACGTCGCCTTGCCAAAATCATTAACTACGGGGTGATCTATGGCATGGGAGCGCAAAAATTTAGCCGTGATATTGGTGTGCCAGTGAAACAAGCCAAGCAATTCATTGAGAAATTCAACCAACGCTATGAACGGATCTTTACCTATATGCAAAGCGTGGAAATAGAAGCGGAACGGGATGGCTATGTGCAGACTGTGCTAGGTAGAAGACGATATTTCCGCAATCTCAAAGATATGGCTGGCTATCAAAAAGCGGCTCTATTGCGATCGGCAGTCAATGCACCGATACAGGGAACCAGTGCTGACATTGTGAAACTTGCCATGCTCAGAGTACATGATCTTCTCAAAGACTATCAAGCACGATTGCTCTTGCAAGTCCATGATGAATTAGTGTTCGAGGTTCCTCCTGATGAAGTTGCGGAATTGCAACCGAAGATCAAGCTAGCAATGGAAACAGCTTTAGAGCTTTCGGTAAAGCTAGAAGTAGATATTCACACTGGCAAAAATTGGATGGAGGCAAAGTAATCACAACACATTGCGTTGTGATTATTCCTTTTTCTGTGCGATGCGTAATTTCGCCGATCGCGATCGCGGATTGGCGCGAATTTCTTCATCGGTGGCGATGATCACTTTTTTGGTGATTACTTGAAGGCGATCGTCTTCGCGAAAGGTATGTTTGACAATGCGGTCTTCTAAACTATGGAAAGTAATCACCGCAATTTTGCCGCCAGTTTTTAACCAATTGGGTGCAACGGCTAGCCATTTTTCGAGACTTTCTAACTCGCGATTAACGGCGATGCGTAAAGCCTGAAAAGTGCGGGTGGCGGGGTGAATCCTGCCATGACGATAGCTGGCGGGAACACAAGCGGAGATGGCATTAGCCAATTCTAAAGTAGTTCTAAAAGGACGCTTCTCCACAATCTGACGCGCAATCCTTCGCGATAATCTTTCTTCACCAAGTTTAAAAAAGATATCCGCAAGTTCCGCTTCTTTATAGTGATTGATAATTTCGGCGGCTGTAAGGGTTTGGCGATTATCCATTCGCATATCGAGATCGCCAGATTCTCGAAAGCTAAAGCCTCGCTCGGCAACATCAAACTGGGTTGAACTCACCCCCAAATCTGCAAGAATGCCATCAAACTTTAAATCTGGTGCGGGTTTATATTCACAAAAGTTGCCCCGCCAAAAACTAACTCTATCTGCATAGTTTTTGAGATTTTCACTAGCCGCAGCGATCGCCATTTCATCGCGATCGATTCCCACTAAGCTCACATTCTCCGCCGCTTGCAAAATCAAGGCGCTATGACCACCACCACCCACGGTGCAATCGAGATATATTCCACCTGCAACGATTTCTAAACCTGCGATCGTGGGTTCGGCAAGGACGGGGACATGATGAAACTGAGCAGTCATACTTTTGATGTTTAGCTGAATCGAATTTTTGGGCGAATCTTTCTTGGTGGCTTGTAGCTACTATACTTTCAAAAGCTGTAGCTAAAAAATTTTGCATGACTGATAACAATAACATTCTTCAATACGAATCAAGGATCTGGGCAACGGCGGATCTACTGCGCGGCTGTGGGATTAAGGAGTCAGAATGGCCGTCTTACATGATGCCTTTTTTTGCTTTGGTGATGATCGAAAGTCGTTTGATCAGGATGCTGGATGAACTGACTGCCGAAATTGGGGAGGCTGAGTTGGCGGATCTGGATGCAGAGGATCGGATGACGCTAATTCAAGATCGCGGTCAGGGCTATAACAAGTTTATTTTTGAGAAGAATCAGACCTTGAAGGATATTTGCCAGAATGATAAATCCTTTGATATTGACTTTGAGGCTTATTTGCATGGTTTTGATGGAGAAACTAGAGATTTATTAGGCGTTGAGGCGACGGATGGGGAAAAGTTTCTGGATATCAAGGGTGTAATTGCGAAACTAAAGGCGAAAAAAGTTTTGCTGGGCTACACCAAAGAATGGAGTGGTATTGACTTAAAGCCCTTTGATAACTCGGCAATCACGACTTTAGAGGAGCATATTAAGCGGCGTTGGGCGGATATTTCGGCGGAGACTGCGGGGGAACAGTATACGCCTGATGATGTGATCGGGCTGATTGCGGAAATTATTGCCTCGAAGATTGAGGATAGCGATCGCCTTTTAAAAATTTATGACTGCACCTGTGGTGGCGGAAATTTGCTGTTTGGGGTGGAGGATCGGATTAATGCCAAGGTGCAACGGCTGACTCAGACTTTTGGGCAGGACTGGAATGATGCGCTGTATGCGTTGGCAAAGATTGAGAGTCGGTTTCGGTTGGATTCTAAGATCGAGCATGGCAATACGCTCACGGATGACAAGTTTTACAATGATGAATTTGAGGTGGTGATTGCCAATCCGCCCTATGGGGTGAGTTGGAAGGGTTACGAAAAAGCAATTAAGGACGATAAGACACAGCGCTTTCAGTATGTGCCGTCAATTTCTGATGGTCAGTTGTTGTTTATGCAGCATTTGATCTCGAAGCTGAGTGAGCAGGGTATGGGTGTGGTAGTTCACAATGGCTCGACGCTGTTTAGTGGCGATGCGGGTTCGGCGGAGAGCAATATTCGCAAGTGGATGTTGGATATCGATATTGTGGAGGCGGTGATCCAGTTGCCGACGGATGAGTTTTTTAATACGGGTATTTATACTTATCTGTGGGTGTTGAATAAGCGCAAGTCGAGCGATCGCAAGGATAAGGTGATGCTGATTAATGCGAGTGAAAAGTTTAAGCCGCTCAAGAAAAACAAGGGTTCAAAGCGCAAGGAAATTGATGAGGCAAGCCGTTTAGAAATTGCGGAAACTTTGGCGCGGTTTGTGGACAATGACTATGCGCGGGTGTTTGACAAGGAGTTTTTCTATTTCAATAAGCAGGGGATTATGCTCACGAATGTGGATGAGCAGGGTCGGAGTTTTGCGAGTCATCTCAAGGATGGTAAGACTAGTCTCAAGTTAGCGCCGATCGCGTTAGACAACGGGGTGCGATCGCTGACTGAGTTTACAATCACCGATTATGACGCGGCTAAGTTTGGCTCGTTGGCTGAGTTGTATGAGCAGGACATTAAGCCGTTTGTGGACTCGTTGGACTATAAGGATCAGCCGTTGGTGGTGACGACGGATAAGGCTGTTTATAGTTTTGATAGCGATCGCGAAACAATTATCAAACAATCTGGCTCGAAGCGTGATGAGTTAGGCTGCGGAAAGATTGTGGTGAAGTCGGCTTTTAAAAAAGCGTCTAAAACTCAGGCAGAACGCATTGAGATTACGGTGGAGTTAACTCCTGACTACCAAAAGGATTATGAGATTATTCCGTTTCATCGCGATGAGGTGACAAATCGGGAGGCGATCGCGGCGTTTATGGCGAAATATATTACGAAACCGTTTGAGTATTTGGAGAATGTGGTGGGTGTGGAGATTAATTTTAATAAGGTGTTTTATAAGCCTGAAAAGTTGCGATCGGTTGAGGAGATTTTGGGAGAAATTGCATCTCTCGATCAGGAGCTACAAGAATTGGAAAAATTAATAATTGATAGTTAATCATGAGATTTGAATGGGATGAAAATAAGCGTTTAACTAATATTCGTAAGCATGGTTTTGACTTTGCGGATGTTTCATCTGTTTTTGATGGCGATACTGTAACAGTCGAGGACGATCGCTATAATTATGGTGAGCAGCGATTTGTAACTTTTGGGTTGTTTCAGGGTCGGGTAATTGCTGTCGTTCATACTGAGAATGATGATTTAGTCCGTATTATTTCTGCGAGAAAGGCTACTAAATATGAACAACAAGTCTATTTTGAACAAGTCTGAAACTGATTTGGCGAGATTGGATGCAATGTCTGATGAGGATATTGATTTTTCTGATTGCCCAGAGGTTACACCAGAGATGTTTGCTAAGGCTGTGGTACGTCGCGCTCCTAAGAGTCAGGCAACGATAACGTTAAAGATTGATCAAGATGTGTTGGCGTGGTTTGAGTCTCAGGGGGATTCGGCAGAGCGTCAGATGGCTATGGCTTTAAAGATTTATGCTGAGGCAAATAAGGCTTATTTAAATGTTTAAATGTCATGTTTGTGTTTCTAGAGATTGCCATGCAGAATAAAATTTGAGTAAATATTTAAAGTTTTTTAGATGATTGCATTAAAAGAACATTTTCCGAAGTTTACTCCCGAAGAATATTTCGCATGGGAGGAAAAACAATTAGAACGTCATGAGTACATCGATGGCGAAGTTTATGCGATGAGTGGCGGCACGATCGATCATGGGGATATTGCGGGAAACTTTCTGGCTCTACTTAAAACTCATCTGCGCGGAAGCGGCTGTAAAACTCTTAATTCTGATTGCCGAGTAAGTATTGTCGGCGCGACGAAGTATGTCTATCCAGATATCAGTGTGACCTGTGACGATCGCGATAAGACGACAAACCAATACATTACCTATCCTTGTCTGATCATTGAGGTCTTATCCCCCAGCACAGAAGCCTATGAATCTCCTTCGGAGACGCTATGCGAACGCGGCAACAAGTTTAAAATGTACCGCCGTAATCCTAGTTTGCAAGAATATGTTTTAGTCAGTGTAGATGCGATCGAGATCGAATTATTCCGCAAAACTGAAACGGGTGACTGGCGAATTATTAACTATCAAAAAGGGGATGCGATCGAGCTAAAAAGTGTTAATTTCAATTGCCAGATTGAACAGGTTTATGAGGATATAGTATTTAATGAATAATTATCAATTGTCGGTTAAAAAGTATCCAGTTTATAAGGATAGTGGGATTGAGTGGTTGGGTGATGTGCCTGAGCATTGGGAAGTTAGAAAAGCGAAAACTATATGTTCACATATAAGAGATGGAACTCATGGATCTTTTAGTAGGGTAGATATTGGTTATCCATTACTAAGCGTTAGAAACATTGTAAATTCAAAATTTATATTTTTAGATGACGATAGCTTTATCTCAGAAGAAGATTATAAAACGATATCAAAATCATTGAAGATTAAGGAAGGTGATTTACAATTAGCAGTTGTTGGAGCGACTATGGGGAAGGAGATTGTCAAGTAAAATGTGTAAAGTCTAGAAGCTAGACGTGGAGACGATCCTCGAAGAGGATGGCAAAGCGATTAAGAGCAGGTTTCCAATCACGAATCGGCATCGTCCGAGACTGTCAAGTAAAATGTGTAAAGTCTAGAAGCTAGACGTGGAGACGATCCTCGAAGAGGATGGCAAAGCGATTAAGAGCAGGTTTCCAATCACGAATCGGCATCGTCCACTTCTTCGAGATATTCCGCATTGCTAAATAAACGAGCTTGAAAGCAGCATCATCAGAGGGAAAAATCTGTTGGGATTTAATCACCTTCCGCAAACTACTGTTCATCGACTCAATCGCATTGGTGGTATAAATCGCCCTGCGAATCTCGGTCGGGAAAGCAAAGAAGGGGATAATGTTTGCCCAATGACTGCGCCAAGACTTGGAGATTGATGGATATTGCTTGTCCCACTTTTCAGCAAAGAGTTCGAGATTAAACTCAGCCTCCGATTCCGTCGCCGCGCTATAAATAGCCTTGAGGTCAGCACAAACTTGCTTGCGTTGTTGCCAAGGTACAAAAGCGACCGAGTTTCTGACCATGTGGACAATGCATAACTGCACCTGAGTTTTAGGAAATACCGTCTCAATCGCATTAGGGAAACCAGTCAAGCCATCGACACAGGCAATCAAAATATCTTTGACCCCACGGTTGTGAATTTCGGTGAGTACTGACAACCAGAATTTCGCACCTTCATTCGGAGAAATCCACATACCCAGTAATTCCTTGTACCCGTCCATATTCACGCCCAAGGCAAAGTACAAGGATTTGTTAATCACTCTGCCATTGTCTCGGACTTTGATGACTAGACAGTCCAGAAAGACGATTGGATAGACTGCTTCAAGGGGACGGTTTTGCCATTGCTTCACCTCGTCAATTACTGCATCTGTAACATTGGAAATAAGTGTTGGTGATACTTCAACACCATACATTTCTTGCAACTGGGCTTGAATATCCCTGACACTCATACCTCGTGCGTAGAGAGCAATGATCTTTTCATCTAGTCCTGACAAGCGACTTTGTCCTTTCTTCACCATCTGCGGTTCAAACTCCCCTTGCCGATCTCGGGGGACTGCGATTTCGGCTACGCCAAAGTCACCTTGCACTTTTTTCTGGCTATAGCCATTGCGACTGTTGGTTTGTCCTTCTGGTCTTGGTTCGTGCTTACCGTATCCCAGATGGGTTGATAGTTCTGCTTCCAAGGCTCTCTCCACCAACGCGGTTGTCAGTTGTTTCAGAATGCCTCCTTCTCCGAATAGGTCAGGTGGTGTTTTACATTCTTGCAGCAATTCGTCGAGCAATTCTTTGCGTATATTCATCAGTTTTAGTGTTGGTAATTGTGTGTCTAGATCATCTCTCTGTATATATCCCAGACTTTACACACTTCACTTTACACTCTCTGGGGAAGGTTGCATTAGTCTCTTCAGGTATGACTGAATTTGTTACCCAAAGAAGTCTTGCTACTTTAAGACCAATTATTAAAATTTTAAACAGCAAATTTTTCTTCTATTTTGTTAGTTCTTCTTATTTCCAAAATGTATTATGGTCTAATACCAGTTATTCCGCTCAGCCAGGTATTTACCTTAATAGCCTATCAAATATTGATATTTTAGTTCCCCCTATTTCTGAACAAGAATCGATCGCTACTTACCTCGATACCAAAACAGCACAATGCGATCGCAAAATTGACCTGCTCACCCAAAAAGCAACACAATACGGCAAGCTCAAACAGTCTCTCATCAATGAAACCGTGACTCGCGGGCTTGATAAGTCTGTGCCGATGAAAGATAGCGGCATTAAGTGGATCGGTGAAATTCCTGAGCATTGGAGTTGTGAATTGATAAAACGTTCTTTGCGAGTACTTACAGACTACACAGCTAATGGATCATTTGCGAGTTTAGCTGAGAACGTTACTTATCAAGAGAATGGCTATGCTCGACTTGTAAGGTTGACTGATTTGCGTCATGACTTAACAAATGATGGTTTGTATGTGGATAAAAATGCTTATGAATTCCTCGCAAAAACCAAAATAAATGGTGGTGAAATATTGATTGCAAATGTTGGAGCCTATACAGGATTGGTCAAGATGGTTCCTGAAATTAATTTCAAAGCCACTTTAGGTCCTAATATGTTCTTAGCAATTTTCAGCAATAGATTATTTAAAAGATTTATCAATTATCATCTTAGTAGCATTTGCTGCTTTGAACAATTTCGAGTACAAATGACTGCTACTGCACAACCCAAGCTCAATAAAGATAATTTTCGTTCTATATCAATTGTTGTTCCTCCACTCTCCGAACAAAAGGCGATCGCAGATTATCTTGATAAGAAAACCGCACAAATAGACCAAATCATCCAAACCATCAACACCCAAATCGAAAAACTCAAAGAATTGCGTAAAACCCTAATCAACGATGTCGTCACAGGCAAAATAAAAGTCTGAATCACAGATTAGAAGGATTAAAGGATTACACAGATTTTAACTTTCTTGAGAGTATCCAAAAAAATCCGTGAAATCAGCGTAATCCCATCAAATCCGTGTTCAAAAATCAGTGTAATCCTTTAATCCGTCTAATCCGTGTTCAAACATCGGCGTAATCCAATCTAATCCATGTTCAAACCATCACCTCACCAACCGCTTAAACGTCATACTCTTGCTACCAAAATTAATCAGCAAACCAACCTCCAACTTATACACCTTCAGATAATTCAAAGCCTGAGCCAAATGCACATCCTCAAGCTGAATAACCGCCTTTAACTCCACCAAAACCTTATCCTCCACCACAAAATCAGCCCGACGAGTCCCAATCGGCTCAGGCAAATCCTTATAAAAAATATGCTGCTCAATCTCCCGCGCAAAACTCAACCCCGCCTGACCCAACTCATAAGCCAAAGCCCTCTGATAGATCACCTCCTGAAACCCATTACCCAAAAACTTATGCACCTCAAAACTAGCCCCGATAATCTTCTGAGTAATATCCGCATACTTAAAATTCTCCATACACTCACACAACCTTAGAACACAGATTAAACTGATTACAGGATTACACAAATTAAAAAATCCGTGAAATCGGAGTAATCTGTCTAATCCGTGTTCCAACAATTAATAAGAGTCTGAATCACAGATTAGATGGATTAAAGGATTACACAGATTTTAACTTTCTTGCGAGCATCCAAAAAAATCTGTGAAATCAGCGTAATCCCTAAAAATCTGTGTTCAAACATCAGTGAAATCTGTGTAATCTCAAAAATCCGTGTTCAAACAATTTTCACAACTTTAAAAAACTCTTCAAACGTCACAATCGGACAAGCAAAACTATCCGCAAGACATAACAAATCACGATCGCCTGTCACCAAATAATCAGCACAACCCACCAGCGCCAAAATTAGAAAAGGTTCATCAAAAGGATCGCGACATTGCGGAATAACAGGCAACTGCTCAGGCATCAAAACCGTTTCGCAAAATGGTAAATAATCAGCTAATAAATCCTCTTGATCTGTCCTCGTCAGCTTAAATTTTGGATAAGCAAGCACCCGTATTAACTCCGTAACCGTTGCCTTAGAAGCCAAAGCAATAAAGCGATCGCCTTGCCATGCAAAACGCAGCTTCGCCATATTCCCCCCAAATATCAAAGCCGACACCAATAAATTCGTATCAATCACAACTCGGATGCGATCGGTCATCACTTCCGCGCCCAATTTACCGCATCGTCAATATCGCGATCGCTTAACTCCAAAGCCGCCAGTTTAGCCCTTACAGCGTCAGCCCTTTGAATTTTCACAGGCGTAAGAATTATTTGTCCATCCACGACTTTTACATCAAAATATTCAGAATCACCAATTTCTCGTGTGATACTTTTAGGTAAAGTAAGCTGATTTTTTGCAGTTAACTTAGCAAGCATCGCAAACCTTCTAACTCGATTAAATACAGTGTAAGGAATCCTTACTTTATCATATTCTTACTGGTTAAAGCTTCTCATGAACGAAACTCACCTTCAAGACAAATTCCTGATCCCCTTCTTTCGTGAAAGTCTAGGCTATCAAGAAGTTAAAGCCAACACCGTCACCAACTCCCTGATCATCGAAGAAGACCTTCAAACCTTCATTTCTGAAACTGAACTCAATCAAAAAAATTACGAACTCCTGCTCAAAAAATATAGTGGCGATCGCAAAAAACTATTAGCAGAACTCATCGAATTAATCCAAGAACGAATCGCCAGTAGTCGCAACATGGCACTGTTTATTAATGCCAATAAATCCATTACATTCCAAGGTGTAAAACTACATCTGTTTTATACCGATGACAGCGTAATTCATGATAGTAATCTCTTCAATCAAAATATATTTTCCGTAGTCCAAGAACTACCCTACAAATACAAATATCAAAACAAAATCATCTTCTCCTTTCGCCCTGATATTTGCCTATTTGTGAATGGCATCTATCTCGGCTATAGCGAACTAAAATCTAACCTCAGCAACCAAACCGCCAAAAAGAACGGACGCGGTAAAGTCATCAAAGACTACTTTGAAGCCGTCAGAGTCTATTACGAAAACTTTGATCGCCATCTCTATCTCAGCGATAAAGAAAAAGAATCTCATCGCAAAGACTTCTTAAAAATATTTGAAAAAGCAATCCATATCACCAGCACCGACCTCGGCGAAACCTACGTTATCCGCACCATCTCTGACTTTTTTGATGAGATTCTCACCACCTGCCGCGATAAAGAGTTTGATCGCGAAGAATACGAAAAAAACGCCATCAAAGTATTTAAACCCTATCCCCTGCTAAATCCTAACGCCGACAAAAAAGACAAACTCAAAGAAATATTCAAATACCATTACGGCAAAAGCTTCATCGAAAAGGAAATTCTCTATTACAACTTCATCGAGCGTGATGTCTATTTTGTTAATGGCAAAAAAGAACTCAAAGACGAAAAAGGACACCTCATCTCGCCCCGTCCCAAACAAAAATTTGGCACAGACAAAATTCTCGCCAAAATCGATGAATTTCTCGATCATGAAACCGAAGATGATTACTTCATCAAACAACTAGAGCGACAACTCGCCCATGTCGCCCCTAGCAAACGCGCCGAACTCATCGAAAAGCGTAAAGCCTACGCCAACAACAAAAATATCTATTCGCTCCTCCTGCAATATGCCGCAGGATTTGGCAAATCCAACATCATTGGCTGGACAGCACTGCAACTCAAAGACCTACGCCGCAATGGTGAATATGTCTATGACAAAATCATGATTGTCGTCGATCGCCTGCAACTCCGCAGCCAGATCGACTCAAAAATGCTAAATATGAACATCGACAATCGGATGTATGTGGAAGCAAATAACAAGGCAAGTTTCCAAAAAGCCCTCGAATCCGATACCCGCCTAGTGATCGTCAACTTGCAAAAATTTGGTGCAGTTGCAGAAATGCTTGCCCCTGACACCATGCAAAAACTCTCGCAATTGCGTATTGTCTTCCTAATCGATGAAATCCACCGTTCCAACAGTGGTGAGCAACATGAAGAAATGGTCAATATCTTCGATGAACTGCAAACACCCTTTGACACTCAAACCAGCCTATTCCGTACCAAAAAGAATTTAATTATCGGCTTCACCGCCACACCTGACGACCATACCCTCGCCCGTTTTGGTGAATTTAGCGGCTATGCCGAAAGCGAAAAGCTGTGGGTTCCCTTCGATTCCTACACCATGAATGAAGCAATCAAAGACGGCTTTATTCATAATCCTATCGAAAATATTATCCCTGTTGCTTCCAAAATGTTATTTGACCTTCCTCAAAACAAAATGGAAGGTTTTGAGCAACCTAATTATAAAGATATTGACAAAAAGCAAATCTATGAAGAAAGAGAACGAATTAATGCGATCGCCAAATACATCGCCGATCTACTCGTAAAAGATGTCTATCCTAAAATTCGCGGCACGGCAAAAGCCATGCTTGCCGTGTACTCGATTAAGGCAGCGATCGCATACAAACAAGCCATCACTAAACATTTCCAAGAAATCGTCAAACAAAATAAATACGCTAAATATGCCGAAGCACCTATTCACATCGTCTACTCCAGCAACCAAGACGAGCAAAGCGCCACAGGACTAAATGACGGACTCACCGAAGAAAAAGTCTTAGAAAACTTTGCCCTCAAGAAAAATGGCTTAATTATCGTGGTTGCCAAACTGCAAACAGGATTCGACGAAAAAAGACTGCACACCCTATTTCTAGACAAAGAAATCAAAGGTATTAGCGCCATTCAAGCAATATCCAGAGTCAATCGCACCGCCAAACATAAAAATGAATGCAAAATCGTTGACTTCTCCTACAACAATGTCAACGTCCAAAATATCAAAGAAGCCTTCGAGCATTTCTCAGATGTTGTCGTGAGTGACTTCGATCCCTTCAGCGATAAACGCATATTAGAAATTCTCTTCACAATGCTCAAAAAGTCTGATGTTTACGCAGAGTTTTTCAATATATTTGTGGCGATCGCCCACGATGACACAAAGCCCAACAATCCCGAAAACTACCTAGATCTCGAAAGCAACATCGAAAAGTATATCGAGGCTAATCCCAAACCCACTGCCGACACCAAAGCCAAAACCGCCCAATATTTCACCATTCTCAATCGCATTGAATATGTAATTGCTCTAGAGCCAAAATACAGCGAACCGCATTTTTTAAATTTTCTGCGCCTATTCAACAAAATCTACAATCAGATACATCGCACCGATGATATTAAAGATGCGATCGAGGTCTATTTTGACAATCAAATCGGCATTATCGAAGTCCAAACCCAGCCCAAAGAAACCAAACCAAAACCTCCAATCAAAATAGCTGAAGGTAAATCTCCCTATACAGTTCATCAATTTGATATTCTTGCCATCCTCGAAGCACGGAATGAGCAAGAAGAATTAAAGGGAGAGCGTATTCGTGACTTTAAGGCAAAGATATATGAATTTTTTGCCTATATTCTTTCCTCTGATGATGGTAAACGATTAATTACCAAAATAAAATCTAACGTCTCAGAGGAAGAGATTTATGACGATTTTTCTAAAATCTATCGTAAGTACAAAGTCTTATACCGTAAAAAAGTTGGAGATTCCTTCTTCAAAGAAATAGAAGATTTAGTCAATAAATTATGTGATGACTTTGAAAATCTGGTGCGTAATTTAGAAATCTAAGATAATTGGCTATGCAATATGTAGCTTGATAGTCGCAATAAAGTAACCAAAGTCATTAATATAGTCTACTGTGCTGTTTATTTGCCGAATTTGTCACCATGAAACATACTCTCTCCGTTGTCGTCCAAGATGAGGCAGGCGTGCTGACCCGCATTGCTAGCTTGTTCGCCCGCCGAGGTTTTAATATCGAGAGCCTTGCGGTCGGGACGGCTGAGCAAGATGGATTTACGCGCATTACGATGGTTGTCTCAGGCGACGATCATACGATTGAGCAAATCACCAAGCAGTTGCAAAAACTAATTAATACGATCACTATTCTCGACTTTACCGATATTCCTTGTGTTGAGCGTGAGTTGATGCTTGTTAAGGTAAATGCTGCCCCAAATGTGCGATCAGAAATTATCGAGATCTCGCAAATTTTCCGTGCTCGGATCGTTGACGTAGCTGACGATTTCTTAACTATCGAGGTAGTGGGTGACCCTGGTAAGATGGTGGCGATCTTGAAGATGTTAAATAAGTTTGGCATTCGCGAAATTGCGCGTACTGGCAAGGTTTCGCTTACCCGTGAATCAGGGGTTAATACGGAATATCTCAAAGTTTCCCGTGACGGGGCGCGAGGCGCTTTATCTAATCTTTAGTAGTCTCCTCAATTGAGGCTTTTCAAGAAAAAGCACCCTATAGGGTGCTTTTTCTTTTATGATGCTGTCAACTTACAGACAACGATTCCGTGCAGTTATAACTATGCGTATCGCCATATTTACCGAGACATTTTTGCCAAAAATCGATGGCATCGTCACCCGCCTCAAATATACCGTTGAGTATTTGGTCAATCTCGGTAATCAAGTCCTCGTATTTTCGCCCGACGGGGGACTTACGGAATATTGCGGCGCTCAGATTTACGGGGTATCTGCCTTTGACTTTCCCCTATATCCAGAACTAAAACTAGCCTTGCCGCGCCCTTCAATTGGTCATGCCCTAGAACAGTTCAAACCTGATTTGATCCATGTCGTCAATCCTGCAATTTTAGGAATGGCTGGGATTTATTATGCCAAAAAGATGAATTACCCCTTGATGGCTTCTTACCATACGCATTTGCCCCAATATTTACAGCATTACGGTTTAGGCTTTCTCGAAGGGCTGATGTGGGACTTGGTAAAAAATACGCATAATCAGGCTGTGTTAAATCTCTGTACGTCCACAGCGATGATCGATGAATTGCGATCGCATGGTGTAGAAAGGCTCGACCTGTGGCAGCGTGGTGTGGATACGGTGCAGTTTCATCCAAGGTTTAAAAGTGACGAAATGCGATCGCGCCTTACGCAAGGACATCCCGAAGATACTTTGTTTTTATATGTAGGTAGACTGTCAGCGGAGAAAGAGATTCAGCAAATCCTGCCCGTGTTACAGGCTATTCCCAATAGTCGCCTTGCCCTCGTCGGTGACGGGCCCTACCGTCAGGAGCTAGAGAAAATCTTTTCAGGGACAAATACTAATTTTGTCGGTTATCTGCGTGGTGATGATCTTGCTTCTGCCTTTGCCTCTAGCGATGCCTTTCTATTCCCATCCCGTACCGAAACCCTCGGCTTAGTGCTATTAGAAGCAATGGCAGCAGGTTGTCCTGTTGTCGCCGCAAACTCAGGTGGCATCCCTGATATTGTCACTAATGGCGTTAATGGCTATTTATTTGAGCCAAGCGATCGCGATGGCTTGGTGACAGCTACTCAAAATCTATTACGCGATCGCCATGAAGCAATGTGCATTGAAGCCCGTCTCGAAGCAGAAAAATGGGGATGGGATGCTGCCACGCGCCAGTTACAAAAATATTACGAACAAACAATCAAAACTTCTCAGCCAACATTAGTTTAAAAGCTTTTAAGTAGCTGGGTGCAATTAAATATAAAACCCAAAATCTGTGACGCACGCGCAGCGTGCGCCACAGATTTTGGAATTACTCCTAGCTACTTAAAAGCTAATGCTCAATAGCAACTTGATGGTGTTACCGAGCCAAATCAGGGCAACGATACCACCAGCGATCGCTAAAGGAATGATCGCTAAAGTTTTCCAGCTTTTAATACCTAGTGCTACCGATGCGCTCCATACCTGCCAGACAATAAACCAGATGATCACCGCGATCGCGCCAAGAAAACGGGATTGGGGTGGCAAGCTGAGGGCAGGAGCCATGAATATCCAAGGTAAGCTCGCAAAACCCGTGAGGGTCAGTAACTCCAGCATCTCCACATTCTTTTGAAACACATTAGCCAATTGTTTCAATAAAAATGTAAAAAATACCCAGCCAATGCTCCCACCAATCACCGAGCCGATAATTCTCACAATCGATAAATGATCAAGGCGAATGGCTTCCAAAGCATTGACTAAAGCAATCACGATCGCTGCTTGCACAAAGGACGGATGTGCCTTGAGTTGCTCAAAGGTTACTTGGGGCAAAAATAATGTCCCATATAGGCGATCGAGAAATGTCCCTAAATTTTGTGGTGGTGCGGGAAGAGTAACACTTTCAGCATTGCTACTGGTATTGCTATCGGTGCTGCTATCAGGAGCGATCGCATTAATATCTTCAGGATTGGGCGTGGCATTCATGGTTTCTTCCTATGAGCAACTATTCTTGAAAGGGTTATTTGGCAACACTTTCAACAAAACTCTATGTTTTACGGAGAGCGCAAAGCACTGTAATCTAATAGTAATTGCTAACTGACTTTAACATGATTGACCTTGCCACTACGCACCCCAACCATATCCTCACTATTGACTCTAGCCAGTTGCCTCAGGGGTTACAGGGCAGAATTACGATTCCGGGGGATAAATCCATTTCGCATCGGGCGTTAATGCTTGGCTCCCTTGCCGAAGGAGAAACACGAATTCGTGGGCTACTACTGGGGGAAGATCCTCGTAGTACCGCAGCTTGTTTTGCGGCGATGGGGGCGGAAATATCTGAGCTAAATTCAGATTTAGTGATCGTCAAGGGGATTGGGCTAGGGAATCTCAAGGAACCCGTAGATGTGCTCAATGCAGGTAATTCAGGCACTACGCTACGGTTAATGTTAGGCATTTTAGCGAGCCATCCCGATCGCTTCTTTACAGTCACAGGTGATGCTTCCTTACGATCGCGTCCCATGTCCCGCGTCGTCAATCCTTTGCGCCAAATGGGAGCTAGTATTTGGGGTAGAGAAAATGGAGCGCGTGCACCCCTCGCCATTTCAGGACAAAATCTCAAAGCAATTCACTATCAATCCCCCGTCGCTTCGGCACAGGTCAAGTCCTGCATCATGCTGGCAGGTTTGATGACCGATGGCGAAACGATTATCACCGAGCCAGAGCGATCGCGTGATCACAGTGAAAGAATGTTGGCAGCTTTTGGCGCGAATGTCAGTGTCGATGTTGACACCAATACGGTCTCCGTTAAAGGTGGTGCAAAATTAGTTGGTCAAGAAGTAACCGTCCCCGGAGATATTAGTTCTGCTGCTTTTTGGCTAGTCGCTGCCTCAATCGTTCCCAATTCTGATTTAGTAATTGAGAATGTGGGAATTAATCCCACTCGTACAGGGATTTTAGAAGTTCTTGCGGAAATGGGAGCCGACATTACCTATGAAAATGAACGCGAAGTTACAGGCGAACCCGTTGCCGATTTACATGTGCGTTCGGCATCTCTCAAAGCTTGCCGCATCGGTGGTGCGGTCATTCCTCGTTTAATTGATGAGATTCCCATTTTAGCGATCGCCGCTAGTTGTGCAGAAGGAACAACCATTATTGAGGATGCCGAAGAACTGCGGGTCAAAGAAAGCGATCGAATTGTGGCAATGGTGAAGGAATTAACCAAACTCGGTGCAAATGTGACTGAGCGACCCGATGGCATGGAAATCGTCGGCGGTAAAGCGCTGACGGGTACTGAGGTCGATAGCTATGACGATCATCGTATAGCCATGAGTTTAGCGATCGCGGCTCTAGTTGCCAAAGGCAAAACCTCAATCAACCGTGCCGAATCCGCCGCAATTTCCTATCCTTCCTTTATTCCAACTCTACAGAGTTTATACTCCACATAAAAATCTATCTTATACACACAAATCTCTCTATCTTTGTTGTGATTTATCAAGCCCCCTAAATCCCCCAATTCTGGGGGACTTTGAAAATTATTGTTCCCCCAGAATTGGGGGCTAGGGGGCGATTAATTTATGATTTTGCTACCATGTTTTTATAGGTTCCATCTAAAACTGATAGCGCCGCCACATATTGAGGATCTTCCTTTGTGCCGAGTTGTTTGCGAGTAATAGGTTGAGTTAGCTCGACTTCAATATCGGGAATGATGCCGCGCTTGTGGATATTATGATGTTGGGGGGTTTCATACTTAGCAATAGTGACCGCCAAACCTGCACCATCTTCCAATTCATATAAAGATTGAATTAACCCCTTACCAAAGGTTGTCGTTCCCACAAGCTGAGCGCGATTATTCTCTTGCAAAGCCCCAGCAAGGATTTCACTAGCACTAGCTGTACCGCCATCGGTGAGTACCACTAACGGCGCATTGGTAATCGCATCTCCTTTAGCTTCAAAACTCTCCTGCACGCCATGACGATCTACGGTATAAACGACAGTACCTTCGGGAATCCACATCCGCGCAATTTGTAAACCTGCGTCAAATAGTCCTCCAGGATTGCCTCGTAGGTCGAGAACGTAACGATCTGCACCTTGAGATTGGAACTTCTTCAAAGTCTTTTCCATGTCTGCCGCCGCATTGCCATTGAATTGATTCAAACGGATATAACCGACTTTATGATTTTCCTCTTGATTGATTTTGGCAATGATTGGTGTAACGGCAATGCGATCGCGTTTAATTACCACATCAAGCTTCTCGAAACCTTTCGCATCCGCAAGCGGACGTTCCAGACTGAGCTTTACTTCTGAACCAATTGCCCCGCGCATTCTGGTGGCGCATTCATCAAGACTTAAGCCCTTAGTGGGAATATTATCAATGCCAACAATGCGATCGCGAGATCTGACACCTGCTGCATCCGCAGGCGAACCCTCAATCGGGGCAATTACCGTCACGGTATTATCAGGTTCGTCCACTGCGATTTGCAGACCTACGCCTGTTAACTCTCCTGAGGTGCTAGTTTGCATACTTCTAAACTTATCTGGCTCTAGCAAGCGCGTGAAGGGATCATCCAGTGTGGCAAGCATTTCACGGATTGCCGCATAGGTGTCTTCGCGACTATTAAACTTGCGATTGATAAATTGACGACGCACTTTGTACCAGTTTTGATGATTAAAATCATCATCCACATAGGATCGGTTGACGATTTGCCAAACATTGGTTAGAAATTTCTGTTCCTGCAAATAGTCTGTAACCGCAGCATTTGCGCCACCGATCCAAAAAAACTGGACGGCGATCGCCATTAAACCAATCACAAGCCAAGACCAAATACGACGCTGTTTTATCATGCTCTCTACGCAAACTCTCGATGCAAAAAAACTATTGTCTCTATCCTAGCTAATCTTTCTTTGATCGAAAACGCTCCTAGGGTTTATCCTCAATGTCAATTAAATGGTAGTCCTAACAAATTGTGGTAAGGAGGGGCGGCGCTTCGTGCCGCCCCTCCCTCAAATTAATATGATTTCGAGCAGCCATTTTCCGCATTTATCGAACTGACGCTAAATTAGAAAGGATACGAAGTGTCTTTTTTGATTTTTAGAGTTTTTAGTAAATGCAGTATTGGCGGAAATTTCAAGCAGCCTTAATTTTTTATACCTGTTTACCTTTGAGTCCACAGGGTGCATTAGATTTTCGGGGAATAGCTGTCTATGCGCCATTGGTTGGAATTTTGATTGGTAGCGCGATCGCCTGTTTAGATCTGCTGCTAGGAATCGTTAAACCTGCGCCTGAATTCGTTTATCTGCGATCGCTACTGACGATTTTATTAGCTCTATTAATTACGGGGGGATTGCATCTCGATGGGGCTATGGATACGGCTGATGGGTTAGCAGTCACCGATCCGAATCGTCGCCTTGAGGTGATGGCGGATAGTAATACGGGAGCATTTGGGGCAATGGCAGCGATCGCAATTTTATTCTTAAAAGTAGTTGCGCTTGCGGCAATCAGAGATCAGCGCTTTTGGATTTTAGCTAGTGTATGGGCTTGGGCAAGGTGGGGACAGTTAAGGGCGATTATGGTTTATCCCTATCTCAAAGTGATCGGTAAGGGCAAATTCCATCAAGAGGATTTGCATCATTGGCAAGTGTGGCTAGTGGCGATTTTATTAACAATGGGCAATTTGATAATCAGCTATATTTGCCAATCTATGTATTTAGGAATTGGCTTAACCTTAATTGGTTTTAGTTTTGCGTGGTTAATTGGTGCTTGGTTCAATCGTTGCATCGGTGGACATACTGGCGATAGTTATGGTGCGATCGTTGAATGGACAGAAGCGCTAAGTTTATGCGCGATCGCCTTGTTATAAATTCGCTGATTCTCCTACAGTGAATTTATTGAGAAGTATCATATAAGCTTCCTAGCTTCAGAGATTTCATCTAGACCATGAACAAAATATGAGGTTTAATAGAGATTATTGTTATTCGCTAGGGGACGCGATCGCTTAAAAACTGATATGGCAAAGCAAACTAAACAAAAAAGCATTGAAGAAACTCTATCTGAGATCTTGCAGCATTCGTGAAAGAGTCAAGTGGGAATGGGTTTGAGAATAATTTCAAAGCCATGACGAGCAGCAATATCGGCACTAATTTGAAGATACCTGAGAAGTTTCAACCAAAGGACAGAAGGGAATAAAACAGAAAGGGTTAAATCACAGGTAGCTTTCCAGTCCAAGATGGGAGGAAACGACCATTGATCAATCCAATGAGCCAAAAGATAAGAAAGCAGAGAGAGGATAAGCCAACGATAAACGCCAAGTTTTGTAGATTGCCCAAAACAATGCAAACCAAAGCGATGTTTGATGGTTTTGAAGAATCCCTCAATCGCCCAACGCTTACGACCTAACATCACCAGATAAGCGCCAGAATAAGGATGAGAAGAGACCACAAAGCGTAACTCCCGTTTACTATCGGCTCTTTTGAGCCAGAACCAAGAGATCGTCAAAGGCGTACTTAGCCCTTCCAGTAAAATTAGTTGTCCACGTTTGCCATGGGGATAAAGTTGTTTGACGGTACGTCCATCTTGAAGTTTACGATTGTTGCGGACACCGACAACGATGCGCCAAGACTTGGCGCGGACAGCATTGAAAAACTTCACCGTACTAAACTCAGTATCAGCAAGGACAATCACAGTCTTGCCTTGGGTTAGTTGCTTGGGTACTGTCCCCAATAACTTACAAGCTAAGTCAGAGGGACTGGAGTATCCTTTGCCGCGCCATACTCTAAAACTCCATGGTACGCGCCACTCTCCATAGACCAGATACAGTACAACCAGATGTAGTCCTCGCTTTCCGTTGAGGATTCTCACCCATGGGTCTGGTTCGTTTGGGGTGGGATTGCTCAAATGTAAAAACTTGCCGCTTTTTTCTAAGGTGGTCAGGTCTATCAGTATCTTTAATGGCACTCTCTTCGATGGGCGATGCTTGGCGATTTGCCCCAAAATTGACAGCCTTGTTGCTCGAATTAGTCCTCTTGTTGACCAGTTATAGTGATTGAGAAATCGGCTTAATGCACTCGCTGATTTTACCTGTGTATGTTCTGGATAGGGATGCCCTTGCGCTTCCAGAAATAGCCCTAATATTGCATTCAGACTTGCTTTTTGATACACACTTGGCATCAGACAAATTAGGCTATACACTAAACCTTGGGCGTGCTTAACGATGCTTTCCATAATCGTTATTTAATTTACTACTACGCCCTTTTTTTCACATCTTTACTCTCTTTGCAACCCCTTTCCAGAATGGTGCAAGTTCTCAGCTATGGGATTCGGCGAATAAGTTACGGGGTTCGGTGGAGTCTTCGGAATATAAGCACGTTGTTTTGGGGTTGATCTTTCTCAAGTTTGCGAGTGATAAGTTTGAGGAGAGGCGGCAGGAGTTGATCGCTGAGGGAAAGGATAAGTATTTGGATATGGTGGAGTTTTACACCATGAAGAATGTGTTTTATCTGCCTGAGTTGTCGCGTTGGGGTTATTTGATGGAAAACGCGAAACAGGCTGATATTGCGCTAAAGATTGATACGGCTTTGTTTACGGTGGAGAAAAATAATCCTTCGCTAAAGGGGGCTTTGCCTGACAATTACTATTCGCGTTTGAGTCTGGATGTTAGTAAGTTGGCTTCTTTGTTGGATACGATCAATAACATTAATACACTTCAGGATAAGCAACAGGATATTGTGGGGCGGGTATATGAGTACTTTTTGAGTAAGTTTGCTTTGGCGGAAGGGAAGGGCAAAGGGGAATTTTATACGCCGAAGAGTATCGTTAATTTGATTGCGGAGATGATCGAGCCTTACAAGGGGAAGATTTACGATCCTGCTTGTGGGTCGGGGGGGATGTTTGTGCAGTCGATTAAGTTTATTGAGAGCCATCATGGTAATCAAAAGGATATTTCGATTTATGGTCAGGAATATACGGCGACTACTTATAAGCTGGCGAAGATGAATCTGGCGATTAGGGGGATTTCGGCGAATTTGGGTGATGTGCCTGAAGATACTTTTAGGAAGGATCAGCATCGGGATTTGAAGGCGGATTATATTATGGCGAATCCTCCTTTTAATCAGAAGGAATGGAGAGGGGCGAATGAGTTAGTTGATGATCCGCGATGGTTGGGTTATGATGTGCCGCCGACTGGGAATGCGAATTATGCTTGGATTTTGAATATTGTGTCTAAGCTGTCGGTGAATGGGGTGGCGGGGTTTATTTTGGCAAATGGGGCTTTGTCGGGTGGGGGGACTGAGTATAGTATTCGTAGGCAGTTGATTGAGAATAATCTAGTAGAAGCAATCTTAGTGATGCCTCGAAATTTGTTTTACACTACCGATATTAGTGTGACGCTTTGGATTTTAAATAGAAATAAAAAGGCGCGAACTGTTGAACTTAATGGGCAGTTAAAAAGATACAGAAATCGAGAGAATGAGATTCTGTTTATGGATTTGCGCCAAATGGGTGAACCATTTGAGAAAAAATATACACAATTTGCTGATTCAGACATTCAAAAGATAAGTACGACTTACCACAATTGGCAGTCAACTAATTATGAGAAAACTTATCAAGATATTCCAGAGTTTTGTTATAGTGCTTCATTTGATGAGGTTAAAAACAAAGATTTTTCGCTTGTACCGAGTAAGTATATTGAGTTTATTAATCGAGATGAAAATATTGATTTTGATGAGAAGATGCTGTCTTTGCAAGTAGAGTTTACGGAGTTATTGAAGGCTGAAGAACATTCTAAGAAGAATTTACTGGCTGTATTTAAGGAGTTGGGTTATGAGATCAAATTATAAAAAATTGGGTGCTTATATTCGTGAAGTTGACATCAGAAATACAGAAGATAAAAAAGATAATTTGCTTGGTGTTTCAACTCAAAAGGTATTTATACAATCAATTGCTAATACGGTAGGCACAGATTTTAGAAGTTACAAAATTGTTAAAAAGCGTCAATTTACTTATGTGCCTGATACTTCAAGACGTGGCGACAAAATAGCGATCGCTTTATTAGAAGATGAAGATCATGGCTTAGTTTCGCAAGCTTATACAGTTTTTGAAATTGTAAATACAGAGAAATTGCTGCCCGAATATCTGATGATGTGGTTTAGAAGACCAGAATTTGATCGCTATGCAAGATTTATGTCTTACGGAAGTGTCAGAGAAATTTTCAGTTGGGAAGAGATGTGTAATATGGAGCTTCCTGTTCCTGATATTGGGAAGCAGAGAGAAATTGTCAAGGAATACAATGTATTGGTAAATCGGATCGCGCTGAATAATTTACAGCCTATTGAGGGAAAGAGTAGTACAAGATAAGCTAGGATAGCAAAACCCAAAAGAGAGTAAAAAATGGCACCTTACTCACTAGATCTCAGAGAAAAGATCGTAGCAAACTACGAAGCAGGAAATACATCGATTCGGGAAGTAGCGAAGCAATTTCAAGTCGCGACGAAAACAGTGCAAAAACTACTGAATCAATACCGAGAGACAGGAGAACTAAAC
Source organism: Pseudanabaena sp. Chao 1811 (assembly GCF_027942295.1). Lineage (NCBI taxonomy): Bacteria > Bacillati > Cyanobacteriota > Cyanophyceae > Pseudanabaenales > Pseudanabaenaceae > Pseudanabaena > Pseudanabaena sp. Chao 1811. The sequence goes on along the minus strand of NZ_CP101416.1, from coordinate 3,114,004 downwards.
CACAAACCATTAGGTAGTCCAATCAAAAGTCCCCTCGAAGCGCATCAGGAGAAAATCCTCGAAATTGTCTCAGAGCATCCAGATTGGACACTATGGCAGTACTGTGAAGAAGTAGCAGAACAAACAGGAGTATCAGTGACCACAGGCAGCATGTGCCGATTTTTCCAGAGGCATAACATCACTCTAAAAAAAAGACCTATCGCCATGAAAAGGTAAAAAGTGAGGCAGTACAACAGCAAAGATGTGAATTTTGGGAAGCATTGAATGAAGTGAAAGCTGAAGATCTGATTTGTATTGATGAAACGGGAGTATGGCAGGGGATGGAACGCTCTGTGGCAAGAAGTGAATGTGGCAAAAGAGTATTCAGTCTTCGTCCCTTTTACAAAGGTCAGAAATACACAATAATTGGCGCTATTTCAGTTGATGGGATTGTTTGCCTGAAAACGATTCAGGGTTCTATGAAAGGAGCAGATTTTCTCACCTTTGTCCAAGATGACCTAGTACCTAAATTACGTCCTGAGCATAGGATCATCATGGATAACCTCAACTGCCATAAAGTTGAGGGGGTCGCAAAAGCAATTACAGCGACAGGTGCTAAGATTTTGTACTTACCCACCTATTCTCCTGATTTTAATCCAATTGAGATGATGTGGTCGGTTCTCAAATATTTTATTAGATTGCTTAGACCTCATTCTCAAAAACTACTTCAGCATTTAATCAACGTTTTCCCTTACTTGTTAGAAAAAGATTTCTTCAAAAATTGGTTTACTAAGTGTTGTTACTGTACTACTTAATCCCTCAATGGACTGTACTGAATCAAAAGTTAGAAGAAACGGCTCAAGCGATTTATAAACAATGGTTTGTTGATTTTGAGTTTCCTGATGAAGACGGAAAGCCTTATAAATCAAATGGCGGTGAAATGGTAGAGAGTGAATTGGGAGAGATTCCGAAAGGTTGGGAAGTTACAAAACTAGAGAATTTAATTGAAGTTAAATATGGCAAAGACTATAAGCATTTACAAAATGGACAAATCCCCTTGTATGGTTCAGGCGGAATTATGGGATATGTAGATAAATATTTATATGATAAGCAAACAATTTTAATTCCAAGAAAAGGCTCTTTAAATAATATTTTATTTGTAAACAAGCCTTTTTGGTCGGTTGATACAATGTTTTATTCTATAGTTAAAAATTTATATAGTGGTTGCTATGTTTACTACTATTTAAAATCAATTAATTTCAATTCTTTAGATGTCGGTTCTGCTGTGCCAAGTATGACAACGGCTTACTTAAATAATATGATCATTATTAAACCTGCCAAGGATATTCTAAAAATCTATGATTGTCATTTAAACAAAGTTATTAAGTTAATTGAATGTGAAATTGAGCAGAATCAAAAATTGAACATTCTTAAAAACTTATTACTTTCAAAACTGGCAACAATGGAGAATTAAAAAATGAAATTCACAGAAGAGTCTCTAGAATTAGCCATCTTAGAATTATTTGAAACCGAACAAATAACTCATCATAACGGCTTGCATATCCACAAAGAAATCAGCGAAGTTTTACTAAAAGAAGACTTAAAAGCATTTCTAATCAATCAATACGAAGACATCACCCTTAACGAAATTGCCACCATTATTCGCCAACTAGAAACCTATCCAAGCTCCACACTTTACGATAGCAACAAAGCGATTATGGGATTAATCGCCGATGGTTTTTTATTTAAACGCGAAGATCGTAACCAAAAAGACCTATTTATTCAATTGATTGATTACCAAACTATTAAAAACAATAACTTCAAAATCGTTAATCAACTAGAAATCCAAGGCTATGAAAAACGGATACCCGATGCCATTGTTTATATTAATGGCTTGCCTCTAGTCGTCCTCGAATTTAAAAGCGCAGTCAAAGAAAACACCACCATCAAAAATGCCTATACCCAACTCACAGTTCGCTACCAAAGAGACATTCCCGAACTATTCAAATACAATGCCTTTTGTGTAATCAGCGATGGCGTAAATAACAAAAGCGGCTCACTCTTTGCCGATTACGATGACTTCTATGCTTGGCGCAAAACCGACATCAATAGCAAATCCGCCGATGGCATCGACTCACTCTATACAATGATCGCGGGAATGTTTAACCGCCAAAGACTACTCGACATCATCAAAGACTTTATCCATTTTCCCGACACCTCCACCAAAAACGAAAAAGTCGTTTGTCGCTATCCGCAATACTACGCCGCCACCAAACTATTTGAAAGCATCAAAACCAATATGCACCCAGTCGGCGACGGTAAAGGCGGCACATACTTCGGCGCGACAGGCTGCGGCAAAAGCTACACCATGCTCTATCTAACGCGCTTGCTGATGAAAAGCACCCACTTCGCCAGCCCCACCATCGTCCTGATCACCGATCGCACCGACCTAGACGATCAACTATCCGAACAATTCACCAACGCCAAAGGCTTCATCGGCGATCAAGACATCATCTGCGTAGAATCCCGCGAAGACCTCAAAAAACACCTTCAAAATCGCAAAAGTGGCGGCGTATTCCTCACAACCGTGCAGAAATTTACGGAAAACACGCAATTACTGACCACCAGAAGCAACGTAATTTGTATGTCAGACGAAGCCCACCGCACTCAAATCGACCTCGATCAAAAAACAAAAGTAACCAAAGAAGGCGTTGACAAAAAATATGGCTTTGCTAAATATCTCCGCGACTCCTTACCCAATGCCACCTATGTCGGCTTTACAGGCACACCCGTTGACGGAACATTAGCAGTATTTGGCGGTGTAGTCGATGCTTACACTATGAAAGAATCCGTAGATGATGAAATCACCGTTCGCATTGTCTATGAAGGTAGAGCCGCCAAAGTCCTCTTAAAAGAAGACAAACTCCAAGAGATAGAAGCCTATTATAAAAAATGTGCTGAAGAAGGCACTAATCAATATCAAATCGAAGAAAGCAAACAGGCAAATACAAATCTAGAAGTAATCTTGGGCGATCCCGATCGCCTTAAAGCCGTTGCCAAAGACTTTGTAGAACATTACGAAACCCGTGTATCTGAAGGCGCAACCATCAAAGGCAAAGCCATGTTTGTGGCATCAAGTCGCCCCATTGCCTACAACCTCTACAAAGAAATTATTGCCCTGCGTCCCCAATGGGCAGAACCCAGAGAATGTGATGAAGGCGTAGAACTCACCGAAAGAGAACGTCAAGAAATCAAACCAATCGCCAAAATCAAGATGGTGATGACCCGCGATAAGGATGATCCGAAAGAACTATACGATGCGATCGGCGCTAAGGAAAATCGCAAGGAACTCGATCGGCAATTTAAGAATGCTAAATCTAACTTTAAAATTGCGATCGTTGTCGATATGTGGATGACAGGCTTTGATGTGCCATTTTTAGACACCATCTACATTGACAAGGCGATTAAACAACATTCACTAATCCAAACTATCTCTAGAGTAAATCGCGTTTACGAAGGCAAAGAATGCGGCTTAGTCGTGGACTACATCGGCATCAAAACCAGTATGAATCTCGCGCTCAAGAAATATTCGAGCGTTGGCGAAAATGACTTTGAAGATATCGATCAAGCCGTTGCGATCGTCAAAGATCAACTAGATTTGTTAGCCAAATTATTGATCCAATTTAATAGCGATGACTTCTTTAATGGAACTCCCTTAAAAAAATTACAATGTCTCAACCGCGCCGCCGAATTTGTGCAGCTAACCAATGAGTTAGAACAGCGCTTTATGGGCATGGTCAAAAAATTACGTTCAGCCTATAAACTTTGCTGCTCTAGCCAACAAATTTCAGAACTAGAACGCGACTATATCCATTTTTACTTTGCGGTCAGAGCGATCGTCTTTAAACTCAACAAAGGCGATGCTCCCGATAGCTCCCAAATGAATGAGCGCGTCAGGGAAATGATCAAAGAAGCTCTAGTTAGTGACGGTGTAGAAGAAATCTTTAAACTCGGTCAAGATGATCAAGAAGCTGATATCGACATCTTTAGCGATGAGTACATGGCAAAAATCGACAAAATCAAATTGCCAAATACGAAAATCAAACTTTTGCAAAACCTCTTAAAAAAGGCGATTGCCAAATATAAGCGCGTCAACAAAATCAAAGCGATCGACTTTTCCAAAAAGCTCAAAGCCTTAGTAGATAGATATAACGAGCGTAAAGAATATATTGGTTTTGCTAACGATGTCCTCGATGATGTCGCTCAACAATTTGCCGACTTATTCAAAGAATTGCAAAGAGAGCGTGATTCCTTTATCGAGCTAGGTATCAATTTTGAAGAAAAAGCTTTTTATGACATTTTAAAATCCGTCGCTCAAAAATACGAGTTCCCCTATCCAGAAGACAAACTAATTAAGCTTGCCCGTGAAGTTAAAGCGATCGTCGATGACAAAGCCAAATATACAGACTGGTCACAAAGAGACGATATCAAAGCCGAATTAAAAGTAGATTTGATTCTCATCCTTGCCGAAAACGACTATCCACCAGTTCCTAAAGATGAAGTATTTAAAGAGATTTTTGAACAAGCCGAAAATTTCAAAAAATATAATCAGGAATAGAATTAAATTTACTGTCACAGATTTATAAAAATTTAGAAGAGGTGATTAAGGCGATCCCTACCAATAAAAACAATTAAAATCAAAATTTATTCACATTCACCGCCTGTAAAGATATTGGTGTAATCTCATGAATCGCCAACTGAGCATCAGAATCACCATCAACTCTGGTCATGTCGATTAGTTCTAAAAGCCTTTCGGGAGTGATGTCCGATCGCCTGACGCAATCTAACAAAGTGCCATAATTCACGCCACCGCCACGCCAATCGCTAGGAACAGAGTTACGCAAAAAACGCTCCCATTGCCATGAATTGCTAATCATGTGAGCAGCAATTTCTAACTTGGAATTTGCTTCAACTACTTCAAATCTACTGTCATAGATGCCTTCATCGATCAGACTGGTTACGAGAAATAAAGCCATAGTTTTTTTAATTGATGATATCTCAGGAGATAATAGCGTATGAGTATTACAGTACTTACTCGCTAGGGGACGTGATCGATTGGAAATTTCTCTGCTTTCCAAACCACTTGAATAAAATCGCGCTTGGAGAGTCTCCTACTCGCTAGGGGATGCGATCGATTGGAAACCCGAGCGAACGCGCGTGAATCGGATTGTGGCGTAGGGATCTCCTACTCGCTAGGGGACGCGATCGATTGGAAACATCATGCGATCGCGCTTAGCTTTTAAGTCAGCTTTTCTCCTACTCGCTAGGGGACGCGATCGATTGGAAACATCATGCGATCGCGCTTAGCTTTTAAGTCAGCTTTTCTCCTACTCGCTAGGGGACGCGATCGATTGGAAACAAAACTAGCTTTGTTTGGATCTGTAATTGGAGTGCTTCTCCTACTCGCTAGGGGACGCGATCAATTGGGAACTTCCATGTTTTTCCATTTCCAAGGATTTTTCTTCAAATTCGCTACTCGTTAGCGATCGCTTCAGGGAGCATTAATTCTGAGCGATCGCAACCACTGCTATACCGTAAGATCTATGACTATGAAAAAAATTCTTGGGTTTATTCTGATTTTGGCAGGCATTACTGGTTCCATAGCCATAATATTGACACTAATTGAACTGATGATCGCGATTGTTCTATTTTGTCCACTAAGGAATTGTATACCTCAATTCTTTGTTACCATCTTGATAGCGATCGTCGCAATTACTATATCTACCTTGGTAATCATTAAGGGAGGAAAGTTGATACAAACAAAAAAGGGGAAAGTTTGAAGTTTAAATATCTATTACTCTCTCAGTACTATCTCTACTTCAATATCAAATCAACAGAGCACCAAATCGTCGGAGACGTGTAAAATTTGACTATGCCCAAAATACATTTTGGGATTCCCCTGCTCATTAGGGAATGCGATCAATTAGAAACTTGTGATCGCCACAATTAGAGCAAGGTAGTAGATCTGTCTCCTACTCGCTGCAGGACGCGATCAATTAGAAACTATTCATCCTCCTCAGATGGACTACAATTATAATCTGTTTCCCTTACTTGCTAGGGGATACGATTTGCAAACACGTTAAATTGTCTCTGCCTCCAGTATAGTTCTGCTTCCCTATTGCTTAGAGGACGCGATCAATTGGGAACAAAGATTTTATTTAGCCATCTTGCTTGTAATAAATAATTGAAGCTAAATCCAAATCTATGAAATTAACTAAAATTCTGGTAGCAACCATTGCCCCTCTCATTACTCTCCTGCCTCAAATCACCCCGATCGCCAATGCCCAATCCATAGTCCGAGGACGTTGCAATTTTGATGTTGTTGGTCAAGAAAGAGGATCACGGGTTAACATGCGCTCTGGTCCCGGAGTTGAATTTGATATCGTTGGCTATGTCTTAGTGGGACAAAGAGTAAACGGACTGCGTTACGATATTGGAGCCGCCGTGCGTGAAAGTGACGGGGAAGCAGTGTACTGGGATTATGTAGAGTACATCCCCAGTGGAACTAGAGGATGGATTGCGAGACCTTTCCTTGGTGAAAGATGCTTTAGGGTGGAAGGTGGTCGATGAGCGGAAAAAACTGGTCTAAACTTGGCAAGATTGCCTTCCTTCCCCCCTACTCATACTAAAACTAAAAATGGCTACGCCATTTTTAGTTTTTAAAATCATTACTGGGCTTGGTTTTCAATTCAAAAAAGTGTTGTCACACTTTCGTGAATTGGTATAACAGCTAGGGGACGCGATCGCCTCATAAAAAAGTAGCCCGTCAAACAGGCTGCTTTTTTGTTGATTGGTTACTTGCTCGAACAGGCGATTCCCTGAAAAGTACAATCAAAAATATCTGATAAAATACGACTGATGATAGCTATAGGCAAACTTAAAAACCTATATATCAGCAGAAGAAAGCGCATGACCGTCACTATTCCCATCAAATCTATTGACCTACGACATGGTAGTGCGATCGCCATTCATTCTCAGAGTTGGCATGATTGTGAAGACATCCTTAATGAGCTAGGTGAAGATCGCCATACTCGCATTGCATACTATCAAGGCACTTTAGAGATTATCTCCCCATTATCCCAACATGAGCGTCCCCATCGTCTCGCGAGATATATTGTAACGGCAATTTTAGATGCGCAAGGGAGAGATTGGGAAGATTTTGGCTCAACTACCTTTTATCGAAAAGGAAGTGCTGGTGTGGAACCTGATACTTGTCTGTATATTACCAATTCACCTTTAGTGCGTGATTGTCAAGAACGTATTGATGTGGATATCTATCCGCCACCTGATTTGGCGATCGAGTCGGATGTCACTTCTAAGACCTTATTATCTGCTTACGAAGCGATCTCCGTGCCTGAAGTTTGGATTTATCGTAATGATAGTTTGCAGATATTTTTACTGACCGATGGACATTATCTAGAGTCAGAGAGTAGTTTGCTTTTTCCAGATATACCAATCAATACCCTAATTCCACAGCTTGTAAATCAAGCGATCGCGATCGGTACAAGCGCCATGTTAAGAGAGTTTCGCAAATCTCTAATTTAATCTCGAATCTGTGGTTACATCGGGACAGATTTTTTTTGCAAAAAAGGAGTACGAAAATGACTACAGCGATTCAATCGTCAGTGATAGAGACAGTAACATCACAGCGAATGACATTGGCGGAATTTTTGGCAAGCCCTGAGTCTGATCAGAATTATGAATTTATCGATGGTCAAGTTATCAGAAAAATGTCACCAAAAAGATTTCATGCATCTTTACAAGCAGAATTATTGATTTTTTTACGAACTTTGTTTCAAGGCAAAGGTTTTGTTTATCCTGAATGGGGAATAGTGCTAACACGCAACGATCAAGATTGGTGTCCCGTACCTGATTTGACCTACATTTCGATAGAACGATTGCCTAGTGATGTCGGTAATGAAATGTGTCCAGTACCGCCAGAGTTAGTAATTGAGATTATGTCAGAAGGACAGACTTTTAAGGAATTTGTGGCAAAGGCTGGTGATTATTTGAAGTCTGGAATATTACGAGTATGGGTTATTGATCCGATGAGCAGAACTTTCACGGTATTCTATCCCGATCGTCCACCTGAAACTTATCAAGGCGATCGCCTATTAACCGATGAGTTATTCCCAGATTTAGCAGTGACAGCAGAACAGTTTTTTGTGAAAGCAGGAATTTGAAAATTGGAGACAAGTAATTATGGTTGCAATAGTTGAGAAAGAAAAGACTCTAAATCAGAGAATTATTCCGAATAAGTAGCTAGGCACAATTAAATATAAAACGTTCGATGGGATAACCACCTACAGAACTACGAGCTTCGATACCAGAGATGATAGCAAGAGCTAAATCATACTCGTTGAGATTGTCAAGTAAAATGTGTAAAGTCTAGAAGCTAGACGTGGAGACGATCCTCGAAGAGGATGGCAAAGCGATTAAGAGCAGGTTTCCAATCACGAATCGGCATCGTCCACTTCTTCGAGATATTCCGCATTGCTAAATAAACGAGCTTGAAAGCAGCATCATCAGAGGGAAAAATCTGTTGGGATTTAATCACCTTCCGCAAACTACTGTTCATCGACTCAATCGCATTGGTGGTATAAATCGCCCTGCGAATCTCGGTCGGGAAAGCAAAGAAGGGGATAATGTTTGCCCAATGACTGCGCCAAGACTTGGAGATTGATGGATATTGCTTGTCCCACTTTTCAGCAAAGAGTTCGAGATTAAACTCAGCCTCCGATTCCGTCGCCGCGCTATAAATAGCCTTGAGGTCAGCACAAACTTGCTTGCGTTGTTGCCAAGGTACAAAAGCGACCGAGTTTCTGACCATGTGGACAATGCATAACTGCACCTGAGTTTTAGGAAATACCGTCTCAATCGCATTAGGGAAACCAGTCAAGCCATCGACACAGGCAATCAAAATATCTTTGACCCCACGGTTGTGAATTTCGGTGAGTACTGACAACCAGAATTTCGCACCTTCATTCGGAGAAATCCACATACCCGTCATGGAACTCAGAATTGACTATGGACAAGGTTATCGCATATATTTTGCTCAAGCAGGAGCAACCATAATTCTTTTGCTGTGTGGCGGTGACAAAAACACCCAAAATCAAGATATCATCAGAGCAAAGCATTACTGGGTAGACTTTCAGAGGAGAGAAAATGCCAACCTATAAAAGCTATCATTCCTACCTAATTGAATCCTTAAAAGATCCCTTAGAAGCTGCTGCTTACCTAGATGCAGTCTTAGAAGATGGAAACTTCGAGCATATTTTATTGGCTTTGAAAAATGTTGCAGAAGCTCAACAAGATATTACAAACAATTCAAAAAACAATAATCTGAACTTAGATATCAACCCTCAGCTACTTCCGAAACAACAGTCCAGTGAGTTACTGACCATTGCTAAATTACTAAACCAATTAGGGCTAAAACTCTCAGTAACTGTTCAGGAAAAACAACCTGCTTAATAACATCCAAAAATTAAACTTCTATTTCTGCAATCTTGCGTAAAACTCGCCATGCCATCTCTAAATCGCTTTGATTAACTAGAGGAGACAAGACCTGAGATATTCCATAACGCTTGCCCTCTAGCTTCACAAACACGATATCATCACCAAATTTTAAGATGGTTTTATATCTCCTTGGCGATAACGTTCAATTAAATTTGGTAAATGATCAAATCCATCGATACCAATGAGAGCAATAAACTGCGATCGCATTTGTTGCAGAATATTAGAGAAAGCCTCAGAGCCTAATTTCCCTTGCAAAATCACGACCAAAGCTGCGGACTGTTGCCATGCTTTGCTATGCCGTTGTTCTAGCAAATACATTCCTAAACAAGCATGATAAGTCGCAGATTCTAGTTGATTAAGTTGATAGAAAGCCTCACCGAGATAGGCATGACTGAGAGCTTGTAAATCGCGATCGCCAATTTGTTGAGTGATAGCTAAGCCTTGCTCTAAATGGATTTGTGCTTGCTGGGGTTGCTCGATCGCCACATAGGCAGTTCCCAAACCTACCCAACAAAGAGCTTGATTTTGCAAATCATTCAATTTCTCAGATAGCTTTTGTCCGCGTTCTAAATGATTGATCGGCGTTTCCATCTCTTCGGGAGTCACATATTCCTGTTGTCGCGCCAGCATCACCTCGCTATAACCTAAATTTGCCAGAGCATTAGCCTCTCCTTGGCGATCGCCATTTTGCCGCGCTAAAATCACCGCTCTCTGAGCTTGAGATTCACTATTGCTGAAATCCTTTTGTATGAGTCTAATCCGACTCAGATGATTGAGATTAGCAATTTCGCAACGTTGATCACCGACTTCACGGGCAAGGGTTAACGCCTCTTGATGCAGTGTGATCGCCTGATTATGTTGCCCCATCCAAGCTTGGGAATAGCCTAATACTGTGAGGATACGGGCTTTCTCTTGAGTATTTTCTGCTTCCTTAAGAGGTTGATCGAGATAGTTAATCGTTTCGCGGAAGCTTTCCCCTGAGAATGAGGCAAATACACCACCATAGAGGGGAAAGTTTTCGCGTTGGGCAAAGGTTCGCAAAGTTTGGAGACTCAGACGGAAACAAATTTTGGCAAAATATTGGCGATCGCGTTCTGATAAATTCTGAGCATTTTGGAAGCCACTGCTGAGTTCCCCCCAAATCATCGCAAAGACAACAAAGGTAATACCCGTCACATGCAATCCTGCTTTCGCATCATAGGGTTGCTGGTCAAACCAGCGCACTAGCCCATTCTGTAAATATCGCAAGAGAATTGATAACTCTACCCAAGCACTAATATCGATGCTCCGTTGCGATTGGGCGATCGCTGCTGCCGATTGATTGAGAGACTGTCCAGCAAATAGCTCCTTGGGTAAAGGACTCGCAATCTGCTGCGCCCAGATCTGCCAAGGACCAGCTACCTTTGTTCGTTCAAAGCCCACCTGTCGCTGTGACGCATAGAGCCAACTGACGAGAAATCCTTCCAATAGGTCAAAGGATGCTAAGCCACGAGTTAGCCCGATCGCAAATTGACGCAATTGAAAAGCTTCCGAATCATCAACCAATGTCTCCGCAGTTTTTTGCAACAATTCCGTAAGGATTTGAAGATGCTGACGTTCAAAAACAGGTGTGTGATTGGGGTCAAGAACTTGGATTAAAGTCAATAAGCGATCTTGCGCCTCAGCGTCCAATATCCTCTGTAAACCTCTAGCACAGGTATCCTGAACTTGATAGTTGGTTTGCCACTGCTCCCACGCATCTTTGAGGATTTTCATAGCACGCAGGCTTTGGGTTGCCTTAGCTTGTTTGACTGTATCGGTCTGAGCATCAAAATTTGCTTGCAACAGATTGCTATGTTCGGCAAGCGATCGCTCAAAAATTTCCCCTGTGCCAGATTCTAAGCTTTCACTGAGAATGCGATAGACATGTTCTTTAGATAGCAATTTGCCATTATTTATGTTGAGAATTATCCGCTCAACGAAAATAAGGTAGCGCTCGTAGGTGGTGAGAGGTTTGCTTACGGGATCTGACATATGTTTATTTTTGTATTTTATTTAGGTTTAGTTCGCAAGGAACCTATTTATGTGGCGCGGCAAAGCCGCGCCACATAAATAGGTTCCTTATTTTCCTTTATGTCCCTTAACAATGCCAATCACTTTGGCAATATAGCAATCCTAAATGGTTTGTGGAAGCGCACCCCGAAGGGGTGCGCTTCCACAAACCCAAAAATCTACAAATGATTTAGGACTGCTCTAGCAATGTAAGGATTGCTGAGGACATAAAACCCAAATAAGTGAAGGCGGCACGAAGTGCCGCCTTCACTTATTTGGGTTTTGATTTGTCCTAGCTATCTCTTAACATTGCTAGAGTAAAATTTTTTGCAATTTTTAGGCGATCGCATTTGACATAAAATCCAATTTGAGCGATTATAGACAAGCTAATAAATTGATTAGCACCTAAATCAAATTTCGGGGCTATAGCGCAGTTGGTAGCGCACCTCAATGGCATTGAGGGGGTCAGGGATTCGAGTTCCCTTAGCTCCATATTCAACATAGCGCTTTAGAAATCAGTAGATACTCATTTCTAAAGCCAAATCTTAGTAGATGATTTTGCCTTAGGTAAAATCATCGGTAGTCCTAAAAAGGAAAGGATTTATTGAGGTAAGGATGGGCGGCGCTTCGCGCCGCCCATCCTTACCTATTTAGCACTACCAAATCATCTACTAAGGAATCTCTTTATTTTTGAGAAAAAAAGTTTGTGATACATTACACGAACACTGTGCGGTTCGAGAAACTATGTATCAATTCATGTCTAGTGCTTTGGCAGCGATCGCCTTTTTTGTCGCCTCTACCTCACCTCAAATGGCGAAGGCGCAGACTCCGCCGATCCGTTCCTATCAGCCCAAAGCCACTGAGACAGCCAGAAACGCCCAAATTCAAGACCAACAGCAAAAGGCACATCCTAGTAGATTTGATCTCAAAAAATATCCGATTACTGACAGTAATGCCGCGCATTGGCAAGATTCTCTATGGGCGATCGGTGTATTAGCACCTGAAGAAACCTATGCCGTGCAAGCCTTAACTAATGTTTTGCAGATGACAACAGCTCCGAATCTCACCGATCCGCAAAAGGGCATCATCGATACAGCAATGCAGGTAGGGATGCAGCTATACACCCTCAAACCTGCGGTATATGGCAAGCTCAAACCCTACTTTGTCCGCACAGTCAATGAAAGTAGCGATTCCCAATGGATAGCACTATCGCTGTCAGCTTTAGCTAAATCCACCGATCCTGCTCAAAGTCTTAGCAAAGCACAGCTTGACAAACTCATTCTCAAAATTCAGCAACGTTTTCCCAGTTGGCAGCAGGACTTACATTTACGAGCAACCATCCAAACCGCTCGTAATGATAACTCTACTCAAGGCTCCACAATTCCCAATCTTGCGGATTTGTTGAAATGGCAAATTGCACCACAACAGTCCCATATGTACGTTCTTTGCCGTCCCAATCGTGAGGTTTTATGTTTGGCAATCGTTAAGGATAGCAATGGGAAATTCCTAAAACGCGGTAAACAACTTTGGTCAGTTCCGCTATTACTGCAATCCTTGCGAAATCTCGATTGGTACTTTACCAATGGACGCACACCACAGGGAATTTATCGCATGGAAGGAGTCTCCTTGCAACCCGATGATGAATTGTTTCACGCCTATGGACAATTTTCATTGGTGAATCTATTTATGCCTTTTGAGGATGGCGTTCAGGCTTTTTTACCCAATCAAAAAGGAAAATTCACAGGTAATCTCCAATCCTATCAAGCACTCCTCCCTCCCACATGGCGCAACTATCAACCTATTCTCCAAAGCTATTGGGCAGGTAATGTCGGGCGATCGCTATTTCGCATTCATGGCAGTGGTGCAGCGATCGACTTCTTCCGTAATAAAGATAAAGTGGTCAAGGCAAAATATTTTGATTGGAATGCGACTTTAGGCTGTCTCTCGGCTCTAGAACTTTATGATCAGCGCGGAAGCTTGCTCAAGGCAGATATGCCTAAGATTCTTGATGCTCTAAATACCGTTGGTAAGGGCAAAGTTGAAGGATTTTTGATCGTTGTCGATGTCCCCAGTACATCCAACGAACCGCTCACAGTTGATGAGGTTGCTAAGTACCTCAATTAGTTGTGGAGTTTAGGTATTGAGGAGTTTGCAGATTTTTCTAGCTGTTGCCATAGCTCTGCAAGTTGCAAGAAAGCTTCACTTTGTGAGATGTCACCGCTAGTTTGCAGATTATAGATAATGCTAACCCGCAAAGAAAACTCTTTCAACATTTCATGAAACATCAAGTTTTCAGTCTGAGATTCCCCATAGGTGCGAGATCGTGGAAATATTTGAGGAGCATTTAACATGGCTTTCTGGAAGTAATACTAAAGATAGAACTCATTTGGTATCTTTACTCGTTAGAGCTAATTTTTTCATGCAATTATCGATCAGCAAATCTAACTACTGAGTAAGACACTAATGCTGCTCACAAGTTTTGGATAGACCTGAAAGTTACTTATTGGTTACACAAAAGTTACAATCTCCTAAACATCACGATATCCTCACAAAAATCTATAGCAATGCTTGAGAATAAAGAAATAGTGGGCGCTAAGCGTCCACTATTTCTTTAATTGACAGTACCAGCTCGAAAAACGCTGCCAATGACTTCCTCGATCGCAGGTTCATTTACCGATAAATCCAAGATTTCTAACTCGGCAAGAATCTGAGAAACCGCCTTTGTCAAATTTTCGCGTGGCACTAAAAAGCAAACCGCTTGACCATCAATATTCAGGATCTGACCATATTTCTGTAAATCATTGCGATCGCCTATCGGTTGAGCTAACTCCACCCGCACTTCTCGGTAGGGTGCAAAGTTATCATGCAAGCCATCCAGACTGCCATCATAGATCAGTCCCCCTTGATGGATCAGCAATACGCGCTTACACAAAGCGGTAATGTCTGCCATATAGTGACTAGTTAACAAAATCGTGGCCTGATAGCGTTGATTATATTCCCGCAAAAATTCACGTACACTTGCCTGAGCATTGACATCTAGCCCCAAGGTCGGCTCATCTAAAAATAAAACCTGCGGTTGATGCAATAGCGCCGCTAGCAACTCTGCCTTCATGCGCTCACCGAGGGAGAGTTTCCGCATTGGTTGCGATAGTTTCCCTTCAAGCGATAGCATCTCGGTCAATTCGCCAACACGATGCTTAAATACTTTGTCAGGGATGTCATATACCGCCGCATTCATGCGTAATGAGTCTAGGGCTGGCAAGTCCCAAATTAGTTGTTGTTTTTGACCCATCACCAAGGTAATTTTTTGGAGAAAGCCTGCATCACGCCGAAAGGGGATATGCCCTGCGACTTGGACATTGCCCGATGATGGATGAATTAAACCCGTTAGCATTTTTAGAGTTGTAGTTTTACCTGCGCCATTTGGCCCTAAAAATCCCACCATTTCACCAGAGGCGATCGCAAAGGAAATATCTTTAACGGCCGCAATTTGCCGATATTGACGATGCCAAAAATGCTTGAGTGTGCCAACTAGTCCCGTATCTTTGACTGCAATATTGTAAATTTTGCTCAAACCTTCAACTGTAACCGCCGCCATAGCACTTTAACCAAGATGCATTCTGATATACTGTCAACAATATCGATGTTTTTCATTGATGATTTAGAGTTGGATCAGCAATTCTGTAAAGACACAATCAAAAAACACCTAATGTTGATTAGGCAATATTCTTAACCTTATCTTATTTTTAGGGTTTTAGAAAATTTACGATTGCTTTAGCAATTAATCGTTCTAAATTGCCTCAATTCTTAAGGGCGTTGGGCTTTGATGACGATTTACGCTAACGCACAACTGGAAAAGAAGGAAAGCAGTCATGGTAAAAGTCCTCGTAGTGGACGACAGTCCGATGGTGTTGGAGATGGTCTCGGCACATTTAAAACAACATGGTATGGAAGTTACGGAAGCTAATAACGGTGCTGAGGCAGTAGAAAAGCTTAAGGCTTTTACTCCCGATCTCGTTGTTACCGATGTGGTCATGCCTCAAATGAATGGTTATGAGTTATGCCGTTGGATCAAAAATAATGCCTCTACGAAGGATGTACCCGTAATTATGTGTACAACCAAAAGTGAGGAATTTGATAAGTACTGGGGTATGAAGCAGGGGGCAGATGCTTACTTAACTAAGCCTTATCACCCACCTGAATTAATCAAAACCATTAAGCAGTTACTTAGTCAGGTCAAATAGAAATAAAAAAGGGGGGCATAGTCCCCCTTTTTTATTTCCGCCCTTTGAAACGTAGTGATGCTTTTTGTTCGGGATCGATGCCTTCAAATGTGGGGGGAAGCCAAACTCGGACGATTAAGAGTAATGCTAGGGCAACTAAGAAGGCGCAAGTTGCTAATACCTGTTTCCATTCAACTTCTAGCAAACCTTTAACAATTACTTCCCGCAAGACCGATACGATTGTCACTTCGACAGAAACCCCTATCGATACTCGTTGTTCTTGAAGGTAAATAATTAATAGCCGAAATAGTTCTACTAAGATGAGAATAAATAAAATATCGGCAGTAATTTCATGAAATCGCAAGGTTGTAATTAATGATAAGAAAATCTCCTTAAGTTGCAACACCATGACGCAGAATAGCCCAATACATAGAGAAATAGCGATCGCGTCTTGGACTAGCTCTAAAGTGTGGACAATCCGATAACGTAAAGTATTTTTGTCTTGATTGGGATTGATTTGTTCATCAACAGGAGCATCAATGAGTTTATTTAACTGTTGCATATCTAGATTTCATCCACTAAAAAACATGGACTCAAATTAACATAGGCTGTATTTATAACACAATCATAATTTCATTAGTTTTTATAATGTCTAACATATTTTATTTAGGTTGTGCGGTTTGGGCTTTTAAGGGTTGGGTTGGTGATTTTTATCCGAAGGGAAGTCGTTCAACGGAATTTTTGCCACTTTATAGCGATCGCCTGATGACGGTGGAGGTAAATTCCACTTTTTATGTGATCCCCGATCGCCAAACCATCGAGCGTTGGGCAAAGGATACACCCACAGAATTTCGCTTTTGTTCAAAATTCCCGAAACATTTCACCCATAATGGTTTGCTGATGCCATTTATCGAGCAGGCTTTCCAGTTTTTAGATTTGATATCGGGTTTTGGCGATCGCTTGGGTGTGTCCTTTATCCAGTTACCGCCTAGCTATAGCCCTGCGAATTTTACTGATCTCGAAAATTTCCTCAAAGCATTACCAACACAGGATTATCAAATCGCTCTAGAAGTGCGTCATGCCGATTGGTTTAAGCCGAATCATAGCGATCGCCTCAATCAGTTATTACAGAGTTTAGGAATCGGTCGGGTATTGCTAGATTCGCGCCCCATATATGATTTGCCCTTTGGTGATGACATTGATCCAGCTTTATCGATCCCAGTTCAACAGGAACGCCGCAAACCCAATTTGCCTTTGCAACCTGTAGTGACAGCCCCTTTTAGTATTGTGCGGTTTATTAGCCACCCTGATCGCAATCTGAATATTCGCTTTTGGCAAGAATGGGAAACTTATTTACGAGCATGGCTCACACAGGGAAAGCAAATATACTTCTTTATGCACTGCCCGATCGAAGAGCGATCGCCCGATAATGCAAGGTACTTTCAGGAAATGTTAGAAAAAGCGAATGTTCCAGTGCCAGCATTGCCTTGGGACGCTCTCACTCCGCCACCACAACAATTAACCCTCTTTTAACATGCTCACAATTAAATCAGTCTTGCGGGTATTGCTTGCGATATTTATGATCACCGCAGGGACACTCCACTGGGTAACACCCGATCCCTTTGTCAAGATCGTTCCTTCTTTTTTACCTGCTCCTTTAGTGTTGGTCTATATCAGTGGCATATTTGAGATTTTAGGAGGAGTTGGTTTACTCGTTCCTATGGTTAGTCAAGCCGCCGCATGGGGATTGATTGCGCTATTTATTGCCGTATTTCCTGCCAATATCAATATGGCAGTTAATCGCATTCAAATGGATGGAATCCCTGACTCAGACCTATTGCGATGGGGACGGTTGCCACTGCAAGTAGTCCTAATTGCTTGGGCATGGTGGTATACCAAAAAGAGTTAAAAAGCATTGCTTCGCATCTCTCGACAATCATTTATCTTTAGCTCACTCATATCAAGTCATGACTCAATCCTCAGAATATTCCAGCGATCGCTATGCAGAATTCATTCAGCCAGTGGATGAATATAATCGTGATTTGATCGCGAATGTGCATCCTCTCGATTGGGTCAATCCTCAACCTGCGGCGCTTTATGATTTGGTCGTGATTGGTGCAGGAACGGCGGGATTGGTTGTCGCGGCTGGGGCGGCAGGATTAGGTTTAGGTTTGAAAGTGGCGCTAATTGAGAAGAATCTTATGGGCGGTGATTGTCTCAATGTTGGTTGTGTTCCTTCTAAATGCGTGATTCGTTCATCGCGAGTAGTCGCGGATATCCTCGATGCTGCGAGGTTTGGCATTAATTCACCTCAGAATATTGATATCGATTTTGCTGCCGTAATGGAAAGGATGCGAAAAATCCGTGCTGGCATTAGCCACCATGATTCGGCGGAGAGATTTCGGAATCTCGGTGTAGATGTGTTTCTTGGCTCGGCAAGTTTTATTGATCACAAGGCGATCGCTGTTAATAACACCAAATCAAACATCAAATCAACCATCAAATTGCACTTTAAAAAAGCGGTAATTGCCACAGGTGCAAGAGCATCTGATCCACAAATAGCAGGACTTGCCGAAGCAGGATATTTAACCAATGAAAATGTATTTTCCCTCACTGAGCGACCCAAAAGATTAGCCGTCATTGGTGGCGGTGCAATTGGTTGTGAATTAGCACAGGCTTTTCAGCGCTTAGGTTGCGAAGTGACGTTACTGCACAAAAATTCGCACTTACTCGATCGCGAAGATGCTGATGCTGCCGAAATTGTGCAACAGGTATTTCTCCGTGAAGGTGTGCATTTGCTTTTGGATTGTGCGATCGCTCAAGTCACCAAAACTAGCAATGGCAAAATCATCCATTATCAACAAAATGGAGTTAACCATCAAATAGAAGTCGATGAAATTCTCGTCGGTGCAGGGCGATCGCCAAATGTGGAAGGACTAAATCTAGAAACTGCGGGTGTGGAATACAGCAAACAGCTTGGTGTGGTCGTCAATGACTATCTGCAAACAACCAATCCCCGAATTTTCGCCGCAGGGGACATTTGTATGAACTGGAAGTTTACCCATGCTGCTGATGCGGCGGCGCGGATTGTGATTAAAAATACGCTCTTTTCTCCCTTTGGTTTGGGCAAAAGTAAGCTCAGTGATTTAGTCATGCCTTGGGTGACCTATACCGATCCTGAAATTGCCCATGTGGGTCTATATGCTAAGGAAGCTAAGGCGCAAGGCTTAGAAACCGATGAAATTAAGATTCCTTTTAGTTCCGTCGATCGCGCAATTTATGATGGCGAGACTGAAGGCTTTGTCAAAATCTTGCATCAACGCGGCAGCGATCGCATTCTTGGGGCAACCATTGTGGCGCGTCATGCAGGGGAAATGATTAGCGAAATCACTTTAGCGATCGCCTCTAAACAGGGATTAAATACTCTCTCTGGTGTGATCCATTCCTACCCCACCCAAGCTGATGCGATCAAAAAAGCTGCCGATGCCTATCGAAAAACTTTGCTTACGCCACGTACTCAAACTCTTTTAAAAGTTCTTAGTAAATTTAGCTAGAAATTACAGATATTTAAGCGAAATCTGGAATATATCGTTAAGTTTAGCTCTAGATCATGTGTTAAGTCTATAAAGGGGAATTTTTGAGACCCTATAGCTCGCTATGTTGAAAAATTTTGCTTGGCAAAATTTTTCAACATAGCGAGCTGTGAGACCTTTACACAGTGAATAATGAATAATAATCTTGTCGATCAACCAGTCTTGATCACACAGGCTGACTATGCCAAAAAATTGCGTCCATTTCTTCCCGCAGAGGCTTTTCTCCCAGATTCCAACAAAGTTTGGATTTTATTAATTAATTTGATGCTCTTGATCGTGGGGTGGGCGATCGCATCTTATCTAGATCGGTGGGCTTGGCAATATCTCTGGCTATATTTACCAATTGCGATCGTTATGGCAAACAGCATCATTGTGTTGCTATTTAGCACCCATGATCTATTACATAGCTCTGCGATTAGTAACCCTCGGTTGCGTCAGTTAGTTAGTCTATTAGGATTGACAATGCTCTGGATGCCACCAACTTTGTGGAAGGCTGTTCATAATCGTGAACATCACAGTAAAACTAATTCTGAGCAAGATCCCGATCGCAACTATTTATCTTCACAACCAAATAACTGGGGGAAATGGATTCAAAATGCTTTTGTACCATCATCAGAAGTGAATCCATTTTTGTTAACCATTGGGATGGGTCATGCTTGGGGGGTACATACCTTTCGTAACCTTACATCCGTTCTTTTCTTTAATAAACAAAATGCACAATATCCAGTATTTGCATTCAGCATTAGTGAAAAAGAAAGATTGGCAATCGTAGGTGAACTAATGACAATCATTAGCCTACATCTAGCTATTTTAGGGAGCTTGCAGTTTTCTCCTATTAAGCTCTTACTTAGTTATTTTCTTCCAATTTGGATTGGACATGCGGGTTTAATGTTTTACATTTACACAAACCACATGCTATGTCGGATGACAACAGTAAATGATGCTTTAATTAATAGCCTTTCGATTCGTGTACCGAAAATATTTGATCTACTCCATATCAACTTTTCTTATCACACAGAGCATCATATTTTCCCAGGGATGAATCCAAGTTACTATCCGATGGTGCAAGAATTATTATTAACTCACTATCCAGATCGCTTTAACTTGGTCGATGCCGATAAAGCATGGAAATTAATGCTACAAACCCCACGTCATTACCTTGATGAAACTACATTTACAAATTGGTCAGGCAAAAAAATGGTTCCCTGTCCTGAATTAGGCATCACCACCACTAATCCATAAAAGAATGGATTTGGTACAAAGTACCAAATCCATTCTTTTATGGATTTAAGCCAACACTTTTAAAAAATTCTTGTGCTTTTGAAAATTACACACTCAGCGTGCAATTCTAAGTAGCTAGGCATAAATAAACTGAAAACTGAAAAGATTGTTCCGCCCGCGTAGCGGGCGGAACAATCTCTGGTTTTAGGTTCATTTATGCTCATCTACTTAACTACTGTTACCTTCGCTACGGAAGTAATATTGCTTTTAAAGTCAGATCAAGATTTGCAGAAAATCGAAAATCTGTCTAAATTACAAATCAAACCCCTCGCCTAATACCCTATGCCTAGCTTACCAAGCACGATTTATCCCATTGGCGCTTATAACCTTCACGGTTTAGTGTGGCAAACCGACGCAAATAATGATGCGCCTCAGGGCAAACCCTATGCGCTTTGTGTTGATGCCTATCAAGGGCATCTCCTCAAAATCGATCCATTTTCCGAAGGCGCAACGGTACTGAATAATTACACAGCAGCGCAGTTTCGAGACGCAACAGGTTTAGCGATCGCAGGAGAGACACTTTGGATTACTAAGGACAATGGGATTTATTACTGCAATATGGTTGACTTTGATTTGCAGCCATTTATGGAACTGCCTAACAGGGTTGATGGCATTGCCGTATCCGAAGGTGGCGTGTATGTAAGTTCTAGGGAGGTTGGTAAGATCTTTGTATTTGGACGTGCTACCCGCACCTTACTGCGAATTATGGATGCCCCCGGAGCAGGTTTTGAAGCATTAACTTTAGTGGGTGAAGAACTGTGGGTAAGCGATCGCACCGAAGAAACTGTTTATCGTCTCAAGGCAAAGTCTGGCGAAATTTTGCAACGTGGCTTGACACCTTTCCCCAATCCGATGGGATTAGGATTTCTAGGAGATGATTTATATGTAGTTTACTCAGGCGATGAGAATTACATTCGCGAAAGTCCTAACGATTTAGATGAGCCATTTTCCGTGGCAGCCCGTGAAAAAACCTTTATTCATCGATTGAGGTTTGATCAATACCAAGATGGGAAGTTAAATTACACGCTCACCTCTGGTTACAAAGTGGAAATGATCTATCTTGAAGAACTCTCTTCTGAGGAACCAACTTCTGTCTATAACCTCACATGGCGAGTTGCCTATCCCACCGATACCTATCGTCAAAAACTATTAGCGATCGAGCCAATCGGCATTCCCTTTGAGGAGGAAATTGTCGATGGACAGAAAGTTGCTGCCTTTAAGCTTGGCAATCTCAAACCCGAAGAAGCACGTATGTTTGGGTGGAAAGCAACTTTGGAATTGCATGGCATCAAATACGAACTCAAGGATAGTGAAGTGGAATTTGTACCAGATCTATCTCCTGAAATGCAGAAGCTCTATCTCATTGATGATGATGGCTTGAGCATGGACAATCCGATCATTCAAGCCGCCGCCAAAGAAGCCGTCGGTGATGAGACTAATATTTTGCGAAAAATGCTCCTAATTCGCGATTATGTGTATGATAAACTGTCTTATCGCGTTACACCATATATTGCGGCTCCAGAAGAAGTTTTGCTTAGAGGTACAGGTTCCTGCGGGGAATATGTCGGTTTATTACTCGCTCTTGCAAGATTGAATGGAATTGCCTGCCGTACAGTCGGACGCTATAAATGTCCCCATGATGGCGACTTAATGTTGAACGTTCCCTTACACCAATACTATAACCACGTTTGGATTGAATTCTATATTCCTAGTATCGGTTGGTTGCCAATGGAATCGAATCCTGATGATACAGGCGATCGCCCCTATCCTACACGCTGGTTTATGGGACTTCCTTGGTATCATGTGGAAATTGGTAAAGGTATCTTTTTTGAAACAATTCAACCTCAGCCCTATTCCATTGGTGAATTAGCTCTCAATCATGTTCGCTTTAAAGTATTAGAAGAAATCTAAGCCAAATAAAGAAGTGAGTAAAGTGAATTTCTTGATTGACTGTAAACGATTACTAAGTTTAATGAATTTAACTTAAGAACAATTTCCTGATGTCTGTACTTAACTTTAGGATTATGGCAGTTAAAAAAATTTTAATAGGTAATTAAACTCAGGAAATCAAATTTATGACACATCTAACTCTTAACTTACTTGCCGCAGTTCCCGCTACTCCAACATGGTCTGCTGGTGTTGGTTTGATCATGGTAACCGCTAACTTGTTTGCATTAGTTGTTGCTCGCTACGGCATTAAAGTCAAAGGTGTTGGTCCCAACTTGCCTATAGAACTACCTGGCTTGTTTGAAGGCTTTGGTGTTCCTGAATTGCTTGGTGTAACTTGCCTAGGACACATCCTTGGTGCAGGTTGGATTTTGGGCTTGTCTCAAGCAGGTTTGCTATAAGCTAAAAAAAGAGAGTTCGCATAGCGAACTCTCTTTTTTTAGTGCTAGACAAACGTAGCCGAATTTCCCCATTCACCTGTAAAGACAATGCTTGATAGGGGATTACGCGCACGAGGAGCAGTTTCTCTCTCTTGTAGTTCTGCGGGCAAATTACTAGGTTCTCCTGCATAACCGATCGCGATCGCAGCAATTGGTTTCGCGGTTTCAGGAATATTGAAAGTAGCGATCGCCTTATCTGCGTCAAAACCTCCCATTTGGTGCGCGACTAGATCTAAAGCTGTAGCTTGCAATACTAGAGTTGCTGCTGCTTGACCTGCATCATATTCACCCCAAGCATTGGGTTTGCCATTGTGCTTAAAGTTCTTTTGAGCAATCACTAATCCGAGTACGGGAGCTACTTGTGCCCACGACACATTAAAAGGTACAAGACAATCCAGCATTTTCTGATAGTTCACCGTATCATCTTTGGTCGCTACGATAAATGCCCAAGGCTGATCGTTAAAGCAAGAGGAAGCCCAGCGTGCGGCTTCAAATAATTGGGCAAGTTTTTCAGGTTCTACAAGTTTGCTATCAAAGGCACGAGGACTCCAACGTTGAGCGATTAAGGGATGAATTTCGTGATTGGTAATTGCAGGATTTTCCATATTAAATATTTAGCGACAAATTTCTAGAATTCATAATCTTCGACTATTTTATCTCTTCAATAATTATTTAGGGATCTAGAGATAATGGTAATCGTGATTTTTTTTAGAATTGAGAGAGCGATCACTATTTAATTTTGGTGAGTCAGATAAGAATATAGAGAGCGTAGCTCTCTATATTCTTATGTTAACTTTTGCAGCCAGTGAATTACCAAAGCATTAACGATTTCAGGGCGATCGTCGTGGGGGCAATGTCCTGTATTGGGAATGGGAATGAGTTGAATATCTTTGGTTTTACTTGCTTCTTGATAGACCTTTGCGCCATTGATCGGAGTCCAAGGATCGGCATCACCCCAGAGTACTAACAAGGGCTTTTCGATCTTGGCTAAAAGATCTGTAGTGCGAGGACCAGCAGGAGCGGTGAGAATGGAGGCAAAGACCTTTTGTGCGCCTTCATCACAGGATGGTTGATAGAGCATATCTACTAAGTCATCATCGATCGCTTGATGATTGCGATAGACCTGACGAAGGGAATTGCGAATATTCCGCTTTTGGCGAACTTGGTTAAATACAAACTTGCCTGTGACTTCGGAGCTAACTAACTTGGCAAAGGCTCCCATCACTAAACGCAGGGGCAAATTCAATTCGTCAGGACGATGATTTAGACCACCTGCGGCATTGAGCAAAACTGCACCGATCGCAATTTCGGGAGAATTCGCCGCTAACATCAGGGCAAGCAATGCACCAATGGAATTACCGATGAAGATTGCAGGGCGTTGGACTAGTTCTTGATGAAAGTCACGAAGTAGTTCTTCCCAAAGTTCGAGGGAATAATCGAGGGAAGGTTTGGCGGAAGCGCCAAAGCCTAAGAGGTCGAGGGCAAATACTTGATAGCCAGCTTCAGCCCATGCGGGAATATTCTTTTTCCAGTGACCGATGGACGCGCCAAAGCCATGAATCAACACTAGAGGTATACCTGAACCCGTGACGGAATATTGGATTTGATGTCCTTGCCATGTCCATGTTGACAATGAGCTGTGGAGGCGATCGCGAGTTTCGATATTTTCGGTAATTAACATTGCAGTAATTATGGGGTTAGATAAAAGGGGACTTTTATCCCAAAGTGGCTATAGGAAAAGAGATTATAGCAAATGAGCTATTAATTCTTTATCCAGCTAAAGACCTAAAAGCTTGTGCCTCTCGCTACTCAGGGGGTACAAGTTCTGGTTTTGTGCCTTCCAAATAAGATCGGTTAAAATTTGGATAGATCAATCTCTACCCACAGATAAACTTCATGGTTTTATTGCAGCCCTTAACCACCACATCACCACAATCCTCTGAATTAATGGGAGTTGCCCAGAAATTTACGGCTTTGCGATCGCAATTGGCGAAACATAGACTTGATGCCTATTTTGTTCCTTCGGCGGATGAGCATCTCAATGAGTACTTGCCCGAAGCGAAACAGCGTCGTCAATGGATTAGTGGTTTTACGGGTTCGGCTGGAGATTTTTTAATCGGTACTGCCCAAGCTTGGGTATTTGTCGATCCGCGCTATTACGAGCAGGCGGATATGCAGGTGGATGAAATGTTGCAAAAGGTCTGCAAAGTGGGATTGGAAGATCATCAGACCGTAGAAGAAGTTCTTGAAGAATTGGGAACAAATGCCACCAAGCAAGAGAAAACCTTTCGCCTCGGCATCGATCCCTTTACGATTACCATTTCCCAATATCGGCGCTTTGCCGATCGCTTAAATACTAGTGGTGTTGAGATTGTGCCGATCCTCGAAAATTTGGTGGATACGGTGCGATCGCAAAGTCCTTGGGCGGAGAGTGAGCCTATACCTGCCTTTGGCGATCAACCGATCATTGCTTTGCCTGATGAGATTACAGGTGAGGGCTTAGCCAAGAAATTAGAACGGGTGCGTGAGGCTTTAGGGAAAAAGAAGGCGGCGATTTTACCTGTCACCAAGCTGGATCAGATCGCATGGCTCTATAATTTGCGCGGTCGTGATGTCGAGTGCAATCCCGTATTTATTAGCTATGCGATCGTCACTTTGACCGATGCTTATCTCTTTACCAATACTTCGCGCATTGATGAAGCGGTGCGGCAAGCCCTTGCGAGGCAAGTGCAGATCCTTGACTATGAGCAATATTTACCAACATTGCGATCGCTAGCTGCTGATCATCAACCTGTATTAATAGCCGCACCGCAAACTACTTACGGTACATATCTGCAACTAAAGGCAGTCAAGGCAAAAATTGTTGATGGTGATAATCCCATTGAGACTTTCAAATCCCATAAGAATCCTGTCGAAATCGCACAGATGCAAAAAGCTAATCTCAAGGCTAGCTGGGCAAAGACCTTGACAATTAAATGGATCGAAGAACAGGTTACCGCAGGTAATGTCATTAGCGAAAGGGATGTTGCTCACAAAATCGAAGGTTTATATAAGCAACAGGAAGGCTTTATCGACCTCAGTTTCCCAACGATCGCAGGTACGGGTGCGAATGGCTCGATTGTGCATTACAGTAACCCCAACCCAGCTTGCAAACTGATCAATGGCGATTTACTCCTGCTAGATTCAGGTTCACAGTTTTACGGTGGCACGACCGATGATACTCGCGCTATGAGCATTGGGGAACCGACTGCGGAACAACGCGATCGCTATACGGAGGTTCTCAAATCCCATATTAATTGTGCGATGCAGAGATTTCCTAAAGGCACGACAGGTAGCCAAATCGATGGTATTGCTCGTTCTTCTCTCTGGCAAAGTAGGCTGGACTATGGACATGGCACTGGGCATGGTGTGGGCGTATTCCTCAATGTCCATGAAGGGCCCAATGGCATCAGCAAGCGCGTCAATCAATCCCTCGATCTTGGCACAATCAATAGCATTGAGCCGGGGTACTATCAACCGAAATGGGGTGGTATCCGTTTGGAGAATCTCTATTTTGTAAAGGAAGTTAAGCAGGAATCGCCCAAGGCTGAAGGTGATAATCCTAATAAAACGCCTTGGTATGAGTTTGAGTCTTTGACCTACATTCCCTTTGACAAGAAATTAATCGATCGCCACAAGCTCAATCCTCAGCAGATTGCATGGCTAGAGAGTTACTATGCGGCGGTAATCGAGAAGTTATCGCCTTTGCTCACTGAGGCGGAAAATGCTTGGTTGCAGCAAGCCTGTAGTTTTTAGATCTTGCTCTCTCAGGATGTTCAAGGCGATATAGTTAAGGTGTGTTAGCAATGCTAACGCACCTATCATGCCGAACATTGCTAAACTCATGCTGTAAGTGTTGTAATAATCTTTCGTCTTTGGAATAGATGCGCCAAACGGAACTATCAATCAGTTCTAAAACGATTTCGCAAGGTGTATCAAGATCTATGTCTGGTTTGAGAGAGTTGTTGTTTGTCCTGTGCAATCAGGTTTAATAGGTCGATCAATTCAATGGTTGATGTGCCTTGTCTATCCTGATATTTGATTTCAATTACATTAGACATTTTTATTTTCCTGAAAAGCTATAGTGGTTCGGCGGACTGTCGCTTTCCTGTATATAACCATTACCAAATCAAAGAACATTCATAATTTTTAAAAACTGAGTCTCGGCTAATTAAAGTTGCATTATGCCACCACATAAAAGTGTGGGTATCTAGTAATAATTTCATGTTTCTCCGAGCCAGAATTCGTCGGGTAATGGATCGTCAAAGTCAGTCGTAAATATACAAGTTCCTAAGCCTAGTCCTGCTTGCCGTAAGCGTTTGGATGAAGGGTCTTGAGGCTTTTGATTGATTTTTATTTCTACCCATTGCAATAGTTGTGTGGCTAGTTGAATTTGCTCTTGAAGGTCTAAATTTTTAGCTTCGTTTAAGAGTTCTTTTAATGGCATATAATCGTCTTCATTGCAAGATTTCATGTTGCCGATGCAATTATTTTAGCGCGATCGCCTATTTTTTTCCTTTTGTCTTTCTACTTTTTACTTGGCAACAGCATCGTTGATTCGATTTCTTCTCGGACTTGTTTGCTGACGTAGCTACGGTTCATGCACTCGACAAGGAGGCGATTGGCTTCGTAATATTGATTGAGAAGTTCTACTTGCTCATTAGTAAATTGCCAGTCGTGACCAATATTGCGGCGATCAATACATACCTGGCGCAATTCATTTTTCCATTCCTCTCCATAATTTTTCCACCAAGCATAGACATTTTCTCGGTTGTTAGGAATCTTAGACTTAAGTGCTAGCAGGGCTTGTCGCAATACATCATCATTCAGAGCTGAAGTGAGGTGGCTGGCGTGGTCGAAGTCGAGGATGAGGGCGCGGTCGAGGATGAGGTCGAGGTCTCGGTCGAGATCAACCTTGTAGACGAGGAAGAGGTCGCGTCCGAAGACGAGACCTCTTCCGAGATCGAGATCTTGGGCGAGGTCGCGCGCGCGCGCGAGGTCGCGGGCTTCAACGTATGCATAAAAAGCTCTAACTGCCACAGCTTTATAGCTAAATTCCACAGAATTTGTCTTTTGATCTGTCCATTCTAGAAATGCTTGTAACTTCTCATCATCTGCTAACATTCCATCAATGCGATCCTTCATTAACTGCAAAAAGTTATCTGATCGCCACAACATTTCCGCAGTCAAATAAAACACCTCTTTCCATCTTGGATTAAGAATATTCTGCACCAATATTTCCAATTGCTGACCACGCTCAATAGCCTTTGCTGCAAAATATTCCTGAAAAGTCAAATGGGAAAAAGAATAAATATTTCTTGCCCTCTCCACTAACAACCCATGATGATGCTCGATCGCCTTTAGCACCACCTCACTATCAATCCGCAACGCATCAGGATCGGCGGAAGCTTCAGGGAGATTGCAGATATAGTCCTTAATCTGGCGTTGCAAATCCTCTTGCCGAAAGAAATATTCGCCATTCACAAAGGTATTAAAGGCAATCTGTCCCAGCATATCCTCCTTGTTTTGTGGCGACAGATGTTTATAAATTATCTCCCGTTCGATATTCCGCTTCGCATCCCACTTTTTCATCAATACTTCCAGACCTTCCTTATACAGTTCCGATCGCTTCAGCGGGAAGTCGTTACGCTCACCAAACACCAAACCCAACAGCGTCAGTAACAAAGGACTTTTAGCCAATTCCTTAACAGGTTCATTCCCCTTCAACTTCTCTAACATCCGTTCCGCCTTTGACTCATCTCTCTCCCGAAACCAATTATTCACAAATGTTTCAATCTGTCCATCATCAAAATCTGCAACCTCAACTTCCGTAAACCTCTCAAACTGATATTCTCGCGCCGCAATCCGACAGGTAATCGCAAAGCGATTTTTTAGCCAATCCCGCGAAAATTGATCGATATCCTGCTTAACGCGCCGATCATCCTCTTTCTTCACCTCATCCAATCCATCCAACAGGATCAAGGCTTTACCGTTATCTAGTAACTGTTTCGCGACATCCTGTGATACCTTACGCTTGGCAAATTCCGTCAAAATATAATTCTCTAGCGATGGCTGTCCCCTCTCCTCCGCATAAGCCTTCAGCGTCACAAAGATCGGTACAAGTTCCCCATGAAACCTCCCCGCAAGGCAAGACATCGCCAAATATTTCATAAACGTGGTTTTCCCTGCCCCTGGTTTACCCAAAACTACCAACTTTTGAAATTCTTCAACCGCCTCAAATCCCTTTACCCGTTCTTTAATCGTCCCCACTAAAAAGCGATCAAAATGCTCACGGGTACATACCTCCATCACCTCGTCATACCCAATCCGCCGCCGCCCAGTCACATCCTTAATGATATTCACATCGGTATAAATCCGATCCAGATCGACAGGTTGCGTCATATCCAACACCCGCATCGTTCCACAGCGATCGGTCACATCCGCCGCGATTTTTTGCTTCACCTCTTGGACTAGGCGATCAAGATCGTCACCACGCTTGTCATTGTCAGCTTCTTCACTCCGTATTTCTTGCCAATCAAGGTAAAGAAAATCACAAAGCCGATCAAAATTTTCTTTGTTGATCGCCTCGCCTCTAAATAAAACTGTAATAACAGATCTCGAAATCCCCAAAGCCTCAGCGAGAGCCTTTTGTGTAAAACCACCTTGCTTCATCGCCGATTTAATCTGCTTGATACCTGCCTCAGAAGCTCGTAGCGATCTAGACATTGCTAATCCTCAAACATCTAAAAACTATTTTGGCATTTTTCTAAAGTCACACAAAAATTTAGTTGCGAAAAACAAGATTAGGCAAGCACAGGTAACCTCTAAAGTCCCAGATCTCCGACTTTTTCTGTGCTACCTAAAAGAATCTGCAAGTTGATAGAAAAAGTCGGAGATCTCCAATCTCTACATTTTTAAGTTTACTTTTGCCACAAACCCACGCAAGTTACTCAAGTCACGCAAAGTCATTCAAGCAAGCATCTAATAGCGTTGGCATAGTTTATTTCGGAGCAAAAAATTATGTCTGACTCAAAGCAAGTTAAAAATCAAAAACGAGTCCAATCTCAAGTCATTCTTGCTACAAACACTATTGTGAGGCTGAGGAAATTTGTGAGATTGGCAAATAAGGTAAGGAAGCTTGTTGACAAACTTCACAGAAGCACAGATCTCCATAATCAAAAGACAGAAACTCAACAGAAACAAGTGAATGAGTTTGAGTGGTCGGAAACCTCCTCTAATTTGTCTACCTCAGAGCAACAACAAGTCACAACTCAAGAGATCGCCCCAGCTAATCATGCCTACCCAATCATCCCTCCTAACTTTGCCCATGATCCAAGCCTATCAACAATTTTTACACTTACATTTTTGATTCGCGTAATTCGCAATCTCCGCGATCGCCCATCCTCAGACAAAAAGTAAAAGGTCAAAACCTTAGAGCAAGTACTCCCTGACTACTTGCTCTAAAACTAACTTTTGCAAGATGAATAGCGCATACCAAGGTTTTCTCAGATGCGGCTGATAACTTCTCCACCCGTTGATACAAAGCACTATCAATTACACTAATTGATCAGGACTTTTGTAATACCAACTTTGTCATGACTAGATATCCAGCAGAACAACCGATTGAGAAACCCTTACCCCCCGGAGACATGGGCTTACCAATTTTGGGACAGACTCTGCAATTTCTTTTCGATCGCAACTTTCCCGCCAAGCAATATGCCAAATATGGCGCAATATCCAAAACAAACCTGCTCGGTAGACCAACGGTCATGATGATTGGTTCTGAGGCTGCCGAATGTGTCCTATCTAGTCAGATGGAATGTTTCTCTTGGAAAGAAGGATGGCCCGACAACTTCAAAATGCTGCTCGGAGAATCCCTATTCTTGCAAGATGGCGAAGAACATCGGCGCAACCGTCGGCTCATGATGCCCGCATTTCATGGACAAGCCCTGAATGGCTACATCTCAACTATGGATGAGATCACCCAGCGCTATCTAGATAAATGGACAGAAAAGGGAGAATTTACTTGGTTTAATGAATTCAAAAAACTCACCTTTGAGATTGCCAGTCAGCTTTTAATTGGTTCCAAAGCTGGAGATGAGGTAGAAGTAGAAAGACTTAGCCAACTATTTACCACCTTAACCAATGGTTTATTTGTGATTTTGCCTCTAAAGCTGCCATTTACCACCTTAGGCAAGGCTATCAAGGCACGCGATCGCCTTTTGCAACACCTTACGAAAGTCGTCAAAGAACGCCAACAACATCCCACCCATGATGTATTGAGTATGCTAATCCAAGCCCAAGACGAAGATGGTAGCCGCTTTAGTCTAGAAGAACTCAAAGCTCAAGCCATGCTGATGCTCTTTGCAGGGCATGAAACCACCACCTCAATGCTCACTTGGTTTTGCCTCGAATTAGGTCGTCATCCTCAAGTATTAGAACAGGCTCGCCAAGAACAAATTGCCTTAGCCCAAACAGGAGAACTAAATCTAGAGCAAATTGGGAAAATGACCTATCTAGATCAAATTCTCCAAGAAATAGAACGCTTGCATCCTCCCGTTGGTGGCGGTTTTCGTGGTGTCGTCAAACCCTTTGAGTTTAATGGCTATCACATTCCCAAAGGTTGGCTAGCACTCTATTCGATTATCATTACCCACAAACAACCAGATATCTATCCCAATCCCGATCAGTTCGATCCCGATCGCTTTAGTCCTGATCGCCAAGAACATAAACAAAAACCCTTTAGCTTGATTGGCTTTGGTGGCGGCGCACGCATTTGCATCGGTATTGCCTTTGCCAAGCTAGAAATGAAGATTATTGCTTCCCATCTCCTGCGCCGCTATCACTGGGAAATCTTGCCGGACCAAAATCTCGAACCATTCCCAATTCCCACACTCCGCCCCAAAGATGGACTCAAAGTAAAGTTTAGACCTCTATAAAATGCTGTGCGACGCTTTGCGCCGCACAGATGTTTATATTATTCACGTAATTTTGGAATCTGTCCTTTTTTGAGAATATCAATCACTGCCGTATGCCGCTTGAGATCATTTTGCACTTGCTCGTAAATGCTGCGATCGCTACCTTTGATTCCAATCACACCATACAGGCGCACATTACCCACTCGACCTTTGAGCGCATGTTCTCCAAAATCAACTACATCAATCTCATCCTTGACAATCTCATACAAAGCCCCCGTAATTACAATATCCGTACCAAGTTCCTTAGTCATCCCTTCCACTCGACTTGCCACATTCACCGTATCCCCAATTACAGCATATTCAAGGCGGCGTGTAGAGCCAATATTACCAACGGTAACTTCGCCATAATTAATACCAATACCATTGGAGAAAGGAATTTTGTTTTCTGATTGCCAGACTTTGCGAAGTTCCATTAGTGCCAATCGCATATTCAGGGCAGCATGGATCGCATTCATCGCATCCGCCTTCTCCCCTCGCGAAACTGGCGAACCAAACTCCGCCATAATCGCATCACCAATGAATTTATCAATTGTGCCTTGATACTCCAAAATGGCATCCACCATGCCACCAAGATAAGTGTTTAATTGCTGAATCAAAAATTTAGCAGGTAGACGGCTAGAAAGGGTCGTAAATCCGCGAATATCAGAAAAGAGAACTGCCGCTTTAATCGTGCGACCTTCTAAGAGATCTCGAAAACCTTCAGGCTGATGGACAATCTCTTCGACAATTGGAGCAGCGACATAACGCTCTAGGGTGCGTCGCAGCAAAAGTTTATCAATCTGATCGGCGATGGAACCTGTGGCAAGCAGGGCAACTCCATTTAAACCGATCGCGATCGCAGGCAATGCCACAGGTAAGATTGTACTGCTATAAATAAAGCTGACATAGCCAATTCCAATCCAAGCGATCATAATCCCGAAGGCAGTTAAGATCTGGATACTTGGACGTTTGAGCCAGCAGAGGATGCCCCCTGAAATGCCCACTAGCAAAAAGATAAATATAGCTTGCTGTAGAGGTGTGGGCAACAATTCCGCCATACTTTTACCCTGCATGAGCGTTGCGATCGCATTAGCATGGATTTCAACTCCCGCCATTCTCCCCATTGCCGAGTTTTGGATATCCTGTTTTGATGCTGCCGTAGCCCCAATCAAGACAATCTTATCTTTAAAGAACTTACCTCCCTGAAGCTGTTCACTATTCCAATTATAAGGATCAACAACATAATAAAAGGGAATCTGCTGCTGAGCATTCACCCATGTATTAGCTCCTCCCATAAAATAGATTCCATCTCCCTTGGGTTTAGGATAACTAATTTTGGCAACATCCAGAATAGCGGATGCAAAGGTAGGAACTATCGGCAAACCACTATCAGGAGGTGCTTGCACACCTAAGCGATGAATGTTACCTGTCACTTCTGGGCGAAAATTAATCAGCCCCAATGTATTGGGTTTGATCTGGAAAATTGATTCAGGAGAAGCGAGTTGTAAAATATTTGCTTCGCCAATTTGGGTAAATTCATAACTAGCTGCAAATACTGCCTTTTCGCCATAGGTTGTAATTGCCTTTTGGAGCTTATCGTCATCGGCAATTCCATGATCCCCCGGAGTCACAAATAAAATATCAAAGGCAACGACCTTTGCCCCTGCCTTGACTAACTTCTCTAATACTTGAGCATAGACCACCCGCTTCCAAGTCGTAGTACGGAATGGTTCTAAAAAAGGGCGAGTTTTTGGGTCATAAAATTCACCTTGGCGCAAAGACAAATCATCGATCGCTAAAATCACAATGTCCTTAGGAGGAGCGATCGGACCACGCCAATTAAAAAAGGTGGATTGAGTTTGTCGTTCAAGGTTTTTTACTTCATTGAGACCCAAACCTGTCGCGATCGCACTTAAACTGGCGATCGTCATCACCAACCCATAGCCAATAAACTTGGGACTTAACAAAGCTTTTAATCGCCTTTTGAAGTTGGACAGCATGATCACCTCTCCCAAAAATTTAGTAATATAACGAGCGTCTTTGAAAACTCAAATTTGATGCGGTAGATTTCATGCGCCAAACAAATTTAGGTCTTATTTAATCTACATTTGTAATTTACAATCCTAACTTGCAAATTTTAAAGCTAGATTTGTATTAGTTCACAGGTTTTTAGTTAGGATGGGCGGCGCAATGCGCCGCCCATCCTAACTAAAAACTCATATTTTAAAATATTAGGCAATATGCCCCATCCTATTTATCTGACGAAATCTGATCTCAAGACTGCTCGCAGTTGCTCAACTAAACTCTATTACAAGAAGTTGGGCTATCCAACAGTTGATCGTGTAGATCCATATACCAGAATATTAGCGGATGGGAATTTCATCATCAGTAAGATTGCCCACCTTCTCTATCCTGAAGGCATTTATATTTCTGCAAATCTCAACTCCGATGAAAGCATTGCCAATGCTGCCCAAGAAACGATCGCCTATTTACAACAGGAGCATATCGTTCTCTTTGAGCCTGTTCTCTATGCAGCCCATAAACTCGCCCGTGCCGATATTCTGGTCAAACATGGCGATCGCATCGAGATTATTGAAATTAGAGCCAAGGGGTTTGATAGTGCTGCCCATGAAGACCTGATTAAATATCGCAATCTCTCGCTCTTTCGCAACAAACGTACTGGCAAAGTCGGTGGTGAATGGAGATATATCATTGAAGATATCGCCTATCAAGTAGGCATTTTGCAGGAAATGCTGGCAGAACATTTACCCAGTGTAGATATGCAGATTTCCCCCTATCTGCTGGTTCCTGACAGAGCCAAGACGACACAAATTGATCACCTCGCTTCCTATTTCCAAATTCAGCGTTTATCGACCCATCGCAATTCCTTTTCCAAATTTAATGGCATTGCGGTCAATTTTACGGGAGATCTTCAAGAAATCTATAATGATCAGTTGCTTACCAAAGTTAACATCGAAACGGAAGTATCTGAATTAATCTCACCAACGATCGCCTCCGCCCACAAATATATCGACTACCTGATCGAGCAATCCCCCGAACTCTTTGCACCGATCAGCAAAAGCTGCAAAGGCTGTGAATATCGAGCTAGCGATCGCGATCCCCGTGATGGATTCAAGGAATGTTGGGGCGATCTAGCGGATGTCGAAAACCATGTATTAGAACTCTATCAAATGGGTAGAATTGGTGGTCATGAAACACCGTTAGTCAATGAAATGATTCAGCAAAAGAAGGTGAGCATGTTTGATGTTCCCTTAGAAGAATTGAATGACTATACCTACAGCTATCGACAACTAATTCAAATTGAATATACGCAAAAAAATAAAGAATGGATCTCCGAGCATCTTCCCCAGATCGTCAAACAGATTGAATACCCAATTCACTTTATTGACTTTGAAACCTCCCGCATGGCAATTCCCTATCGGGCAGGTATGCGACCCTATGAGCAAGTTGCCTTTCAATGGAGTTGTCACACAATTCCTGCACCAGATGCGGAGCCAATTCAAACGGAATGGCTCGATCTCAACAACATTTTCCCGAATTTTCAATTTGCCGAATCACTGATGGAATGTCTGGGCGATCGCGGCACAATTTTGACATGGGCAACCCACGAAAACAGCGTCCTGCGGGATATTTATTATCAGATGCAAACCTATGACTACCATAATCCTCAACTGCAAACATGGTTGGCGAATACTGCCAAGCTTGGCAATAAGGGTAAATCCCATTTAGTGGATATGAATGCCCTCACTCTCAAACATTACTTCCATCCCTTAATGAAAGGACGCACCTCCTTAAAATGTGTATTACCTGCGGTTTGGAAAACTAATCCCTATCTCCACGAAATTCCTTATTTCCAAGAATATTATCGCGAAGTTGATGGCGAAATTTTTAGTCCCTATGATGTGTTACCACAGTTGCAAATTGGCGATCGCATCCAAGTTGTCAATGAAGGGGCGGGGGCAATGCTTGCCTATCAGGACTTAATGTATGGTGAGTTGCGGGATCTCGATGATCCATCCGTGCGATCGCAATGGAAGGAATTGCTGTATCAATATTGCCGACTAGATACGATGGCAATGGTAATCATCTGGACTCATTGGCAAAATCTATGCCACAAGATGAAAAATTTATAAATATAGCTAATATTTCTGTACCGCACGCTACGCGGGCGGTGCAGAAATATGGGTTTTAAGTTTACTTATACTTGACTGCTTTTAGCCAGTAATTTTAAAACCTAATAGAGAGTTGTGGTGCAAAGCACCACAACTCTCTATTAGGTTTTTATGTCGTGATTTGAGTAACTACAGCTATATATTTTATATATTTAAACTAACTGACATTAATTGCCATTAATTTCAATTAATATGGGTAGTCTGTTTTAACTAAATCATGTTAAAGGCGCTGCAATGAAGAAAGTTCGATTTTGGATAGTCATTTGCCTCAGTTTTTTACTTATTTTGATTTTTCAACCATTACTCGAAAGACTTTCTCCCGTTGCAGCACAGGTTTCTCAGATCACCAATGTGCCTGTACCTAATCAAGGACAGCCCGAACTTCAACCCTTTGATGAAGCTATCAAAGACCACGAAAAGTTACAAGGACTATTCACTCTTTACCGTCATCCAGAAACAGGTAAGGTCTTAGCAGAAATTAGACCCGATCAACTGGATCGCAATTTTTTGGCAGTGATGACCCTTGAATCAGGACTGGGCGAGCGCGGCATTTATCGTGGTATTCCTCTCAATGACTTGATGTTCAACTTTCGGCGACTGAAAAACAATTTACAATTTGTCATT
Organism: Pseudanabaena sp. Chao 1811; assembly: GCF_027942295.1. Classification (NCBI taxonomy): domain Bacteria; kingdom Bacillati; phylum Cyanobacteriota; class Cyanophyceae; order Pseudanabaenales; family Pseudanabaenaceae; genus Pseudanabaena; species Pseudanabaena sp. Chao 1811. The sequence goes on along the minus strand of NZ_CP101416.1, from coordinate 3,077,121 downwards.
CCTAATACCAACTTTCGCACGCAAATGGGCGATCCACAGGAGCGATCGCTCAGCCAATCCTTTAGCGATTCCATTTTGATATCGCTGCCGATCCATAGTATTCATCCTAAAAGCAAATCCCTATTAATTGATATCGATCCCCTAATCTTGAGTGATGCTTTAACCAACTTAAATAAAACCCTATCTAATCGACTGGGTGCGCCTTTTATGGCAGATCCTAACAAATCCTATCTCAGCAATGCTCAAACATTTCCTCAAAACATTGAAATAGAATCTGTATTTGGCTTTGCAGGAACAACATTGCCAAAATCAGACTTCAGCCTTCCCGACCTCACTACTGTGCCTGATAGCAATGCCTTTACCCTCAAAGTTCGCTATAGCTTTTCACAACTTCCCGCTCAAAATGCCTATCGTCCTCGCCTTGCCGATGAGCGGGTTGGCTACTTTGTCACCGCCTATCAAGACCTATCCAAGAAATCAGCGAAAACGCCCTTTGTCCGCTATATCAATCGTTGGCATTTAGAAAAGCAAAATCCTAATGAGCAGATTTCTCCACCAAAACAGCCGATTACCTTTTGGATTGAGAATACAGTTCCTCTAGAATATCGGAATGCCGTGAGAGAAGGCGCATTGATGTGGAATAGTGCCTTTGAAAAAATTGGATTTAAAGATGCGATCGTCGTCAAACAGATGCCCGATCGCGCTGATTGGGACCCTGCCGATATCCGCTATAACACGATTCGCTGGTTTAATTCTGTAGATGCCTTCTTTGCGATGGGTCCATCACGGGTGAACCCTCTCACGGGTCAAATTTTGGATGCCGATATTATCATCGATAGTAATTTGATTCGCTCCATTAAACAGGATTATGGAAATATTGCTCAACAAAATCATTGGCAAAATATGCCTTTTCTCTCGCTTTTAACGGGAGATTCCCATTTATGTAGTTATGGCATGAATGCCCGTCGGTTGCAGTATGACAAGCTTGCCATTCTCAAAAAACAGGCGATCGCCCTATCTACGGATGCTCCAGTCCGCAATGACAATCTATTTATGTCTAGTGCCAGTGACCTATGCTATGGCATGGAGGCAGTGGCTCAGTTTAAATTAGGAGCAATGTCTCTATCCCTCTTTGATAACGTGTTGCCCAGTAGCGATCGCATGAAGGAATATATCAACCAATTTGTGCGTGAAGTAACTGCCCATGAAGTCGGTCACACCCTCGGTTTACGGCATAATTTTCATGGTAGTGGGATGCTCTCTCCCGATGAGCTAAACAACCCTGAAATCACCCGCAAAAGAGGTTTATCAGCCTCGGTCATGGACTACAATGGCGTGAATCTTGCCCCACAGGGAGTAAAACAAGGTGAATTCTTTACGAGCAAAGTCGGAGCCTATGATGAATGGGCGATCGCCTATGGCTATACTCCCATCAATGCGATCGTGCCTTCAGGAGAACTAAAAGAATTAACCAAAATTGCCAGTCTTGCTGCCAAGCCAGAACTCGCCTATGCCACTGATGAGGATGAATCTGCTGGACTTGATCCCCTTACCCAAGCTCACGATTTGAGCAATGATTTAGTTACCTATGCTCAGTGGCAGTTTGATAATGCGCGGATGATGTGGAATCGCATCGAAAAACGCTACCCTGGTCAAGGTGCGAGTTTCGATGATACAAAAACTGCTTTCAATCAAGTTTTTAGATATTACGCCGCTAATCTCTATTCGTTAGTTCCCTATGTTGGTGGTCAAGCTTTTAATCGTTATCGCTCTGGCGATGCCATTGGGAGATTGCCCTTTGAACCATTGCCCGTGACGAAACAGAGAGAAGCACTAGCAGCAATTCAAAAAAATCTGTTTGCAGCAGATGCCCTCAGCTTTTCACCAAATCTGCTCAATAAATTGGCTCCTTCTCGTTGGAATCATTGGGGCGATTCTCCCGATGAGTTTTCCCTCGATTATCCAATTCACCGCCGCATTTTGTCCTTACAAACTTTTGTCTTAAGTGATTTACTCTCTTCAAATCGTTTGCAAAGATTGCGTGATACAGAACTCAAAACCAATGCTGGGGATGCCCTCACCCTTCCTGAGCTATTTGAGAATTTGCAGCAAGGGATTTGGACAGAAATTCTCGCCCCCACTAATGATCTCACTCAAATCTCTAGTTTGCGCCGATCGCTTCAGCGTCAACATATGAATTTGTTAGTCAATCTGGCGTTACGCAATCGGTTCAGCATGGATAAGATCGATAACTTTTTAGATTTGGTCGTTGGTATCCGCACGATCAATCCACCCGAAGATGCCAGAACACTAGCATGGTATCAACTCCGCCAACTACGCGATCGCCTTGCCAATGTTTTACGCGATCGCAGTGACAAACTCGACACTTACACCAAAGCCCATCTCGAAGAGACAAGTGATCGAATTACCAAAGCGATCGACGCAAAATTACAAGCTCAATAATTATTGATCTAAATAGGTAAGGCGACGCTTCGCGTCGCCTTACCTATTTAGATTTTTATGGAGCTGTTTTGGATAAAAGATCTCCCAAATGGTTAGAATCAAAGGCATATTATTAAGTTATATAAATATGCAATTTATAAACAGCACAACAGCCAGTAAATATTGGCGATCGCTTACCCAGATATTTTTGATTTGTGTAATTTGTATTGGCATCACCTTTGCCAATACCTTTGTGCCAAATGTATCGTCAGCTAACGAACTTTCCTCAAGCCAAATCATCGATCGCTTTGAATCTATCAAAAATAAAATGGCAAAACTCCGCTTTTGCTACAACGAGAGCTGCTTCTATCGCAATGTCACCAGTAAAATCATTCCACCCAGCGACAAAAATCCCCATTACACAGCCGAAATTTCGGCTGCCGTAGAGCGCCCATCCTCTAGTCCAGACTTGGCAGATTATCACTTTGTCTATGCCAATGATCGCTGGCAATTAGTCAAGGGTGAAGAATTTACCGATGTTGCTGACTATGTATTTATTGGCGATCGCTACGAAATTTATAGCGTTCACAATAGCCATACCCTAAGCGGTAATTTGGACAAAGCTAAGGAAGATGGCGGTATCAAGTCAGGATATTTACCCCTTTATTATGAAGTTCTAGATCACGGCAATGAACGGTTGAATTAATTCTCATAGCAGCGCTAAGTGTTCCGTAGTTAGAGCCTATGCCGCCCGTTTACGGACGACATAGGCTCTTTTATATACAGGTTTAAAGTAACGTCAGTTCGACGAAGGCGAAAAATGGTAAGAATCGCTAAGCGATTTTTACCATTTTTCGCCATTTGCGCGGCGCGAAGCGCCGCGCAAATGGGGTTATCGAACTCACGTTAAAGTAGTACAGAGAAATTTTTGAAAGCGTGACTTCTCCACGCTTTCAAAAATTTCTCTGGTTTTCAAGTCAGCGTAAAGCGCTGTATTGGGAACTAATTAACTCATAGTGGAGTCGAAGCAGCTTGCACCCCGTCTCAATTTTTTGGATAGCAATTTTTTGGGATAGCGATCGCAAATTATGACCAGAAGAGAATTACAACCCTTGGTGTTGTAATTCTCTTCTGAACGCCAGTTATAATAATCGCTATAATTGGGTAAATTCTGGAAAACGTATTATTGAGGTTTAAGATGGTTGCCAAGCCAGTTGTTCATCATATCCTCTTAGGAATTACGATTAGCGCGATCGCTCCGATTATTTCGATTATATTTACTAATTCTGAGGCGATCGCTGAGGAAGATATCAATATTCCACAGCAGCTAGTTGAACCAAGTCTTTGGTGGAAGTCACAACGCCTTGAGGAAGGATGGGTAGAAAAAATCACGATTGATCCCGCCACAAAACAAGCGATCGTGAAGATCAATACAACTAGATGGGCAACATCGGATTATCTAACAAGATTTAGTTTCCTATTTAAGCTAGGTACTGAGGCACAAAAGCAGAACTTTAATGTGCTGCTCCACAATCGCCGCGATCAGAAACTAGCAGAATATAGCACTCAGGAAGAACGTTGGCGGATTGATCCCACATCCTTAGGTGCAGAACCATTTCGGATCAATACCCCCACAATTTTCCAGCAACAGTTTTGATTTTCGTAAGTGATCGCCACTTTATAGAGATACAGATAAAATCTTGAAAGCCTTACTTTGCAAGACTTTCAAGATTTTATCTGTATCCTATATCCTGACTCAGCTCTTACCTAAATTAATTCCAAAGATCGCATTGAGGCGATCGCGTACCCATGATAATGCGGCATGTTGAGATCTTTGCAATTCTTCTTCGTTGAGTAAGCCGAGACTAATCAAAATCTGCTGCCGCTCCGATAATTTCAACGCGATTTGCTCGCCTAACTCCTTATGTTCGCTGAGGAGTTTTTGTAATTGCTGACGTTCGACTACAAATAGAACTGTATCCGATGATAGGGCGCGAACACTAGCTGTTCGAGGTGTACCAGTTAATAAGGCGATTTCACCAAAAAACTCTCCCTCGCCTAATGTCGCGATCGCCTGATTATTCCGCTCTGAGAAAACTTCTACGGCTCCAGACAGAATAATATAAAACTCTTCGCTGGGGTCATTTTCTTGACAAATCACTTCACTAATATCAAATTGTTTGCGATACCCCCTTGCGATTAAGGCAAATAGTTCTACTTCCGTACAGCGTTCAAAGTAAGATATTTTCCGCAATAAATCATGGAGGCTTCTTGTATTGATCCCAGTAGATGGAGATACATCAAGAGGATTTGTAACTGCTATTGTTGATTGATTTGGTGTGAGCCGTAATTTGGGTTTACGAGAAAGATTGGGAGAAGAAATATCGTGAATTAATTCAGGGTTGCGAATTACAATTTCTCTAGTTGGTAACGGAATTTGGATACCTCTTTCGCGAATTTCGTAGGCAATCCGAAAGTTAAGCGAGCTACGGATTGCTTCATGGTTGTCAGGATGATCGATCCAGACTAACAGTTCAAATTCGAGGGCTTCACGATTAAACTTGAGAAATCGGACTTCTGACGGTGGTGACTGTAATACATGAGGTTCGTGGCGAGATGCGGTGAGTAAGGCTTCTGTTAAAACTAGTAGATCGGTATCTAAGGCTACGGTAATTGGAATATGGATGCGACAAGTATGTCCTGCATAGCTCCAGTTAACGGTGTTATGCTCAATTAAGCGTTGATTGGGAACGATTACGAACAGATCATCATCGGTGCGGAGAATTGTGGAGCGAATGGATATTTTTTCGATAGTACCTTTCAGCTCACCAATTTCAATATAATCGCCAACCTTGAGAGTTTGCTCAAATAGTAATACTACGCCACTGATAAAATTACTGGAAAGATTTTGGAGACCAAAGCCAATTCCGATCCCGATGACTCCCGCAATTACGGCTAGAGAACTAAGGTTAACGCCAGCCGTTTGTAAAATGATTGTGCAGCTAAGGGTAATCAGTAAGTATTTAATAAATACAGTAATGGCTTCCTGTAGCCCCCGATTGATCCGCAGTTTTCTAAGTAGCGATCGCCTGAGAGTTTCACTAATTAGCTTTGATATAAAAAATGCCAAGACAAGCAGTCCTAGCAAAATGGCGATCGAGGCGATCGAAAATTTAGTTCCTCCAATATCTAAAACTTGGGCTGTGAAGATATCATGCAGTTTTTCTAATAAAACATCCATTGCCGCTTAACTCTCCACAACACAATCAAAAAAAATGATAGCGCGTAAATATGGGCGGCGCTTTGCGCCACCTATACTTACCACAATTTTTGTAAGGCTTTTTTGATCTACTTCTGTATTGTATAAACTACTGTCGCAGTTGCGTTGGGAATTTGTGATGTTTTGAGTTTGGCATTGATTTTGCCTAATCCACCCGAAGTACCAATCCAGACTTCGCGATCGCTAATGAGTAAATTGAGAACAGAACTATTGGGAAGATTATTGATAAACGAGGTAATTTCGCCATTGTAAGTATTGGCAAGGACTAGCCCATCTCTCATGCCAATCCACAACTCGCCAGTTTTATCACTTGCTAGAGCGACGATATCTCTACCTGTGACGGGATTAACTCGGGCGATCGCCTTATTGGTTTTGGGATTAATTTCGATCACATTGCGGGGTGTACCTGCCCATATTTTCCCTGACGGATCAACAGCCAGAGCTTGCACAATTTGTCCAGATACAAAGGGAATCCTTGCTGTAATTTTCGCTGTTCCGGGATTGAGTTTAAACAGTCCATCTAATGTACCAACCCAAATATTGCCAGCATGATCGACCTGCATCACATTAGCGGCTGTCCCTGGAATATTGGGCATTCGCGCATAGGTTTCAGCATTATAGGGACTGATACGGGTAATGCCTTGATCGGTTCCCACCCAAATAAAACCTGCGCGATCCATCGCTAAGCTCAAAATGCGACTAGAGGATAGCTGAATCGCAATATTTTCAATTTTGCCTGAGTTGGGGCTGATCTGATATAAGCCTGAAGTTGTACCAACCCAAAAATAGCCTCGGTTATCCTCCAATAAAGCAGTGACGGTAGAATTTGGTAAAGATATAGAGGAGATCGCTCGACCTGTGCGCGGATCTAGTTGAATCAAACCTTGCCAAGTTCCCACCCAAAAGCGATCGCGACTATCAATTAAGGTGGCACTAATGCGACCATCGAAACTTGATGATGGTCTATTTGCAATCGGAGAATTTACCCTTGTAGATGGTGAGAGTAAATTTCCTTGCTTCACTAGCTCATTGTTAGTACTTTTGATATTTATGGCTTGAGCGTTGTTAGTACTGCTATAACTCAGGGCTAACCAGCTAGCTATGTTTACTGCTAAAGCTAAGCCTATTTTGGTGATCGCATTTGAGACATTTAATTTTGGCGTTTTTGGGGCTGCAAACATCTTGACCATTATCTCTAGACGCTGTTTAAACTCTTTTAAGCGTCAGATGGTAACACAAGAGATTGCGATCGCTACATCAAAATTACTAGAAATTACAAGAAATAATCATTTTATGTTGGTTGCCCCACAAATTAGAAAAGGGGCGCATTGCGCCCCTTTTCTAATTCTTAGGTTTGGGAGCAACAGGTGGTGGCTCAGGGGCAGGAATTTCAGGCTGCACGGGCTGTGGTGGTGGCTCTAGAGGTGCAGGTTGTGGCGCAGGTTCTACAGGTTTGGGCGAAGGATTAGTTGTGATTGGGGTCGGTTGGGGATTGCTAGGAGTCGGTGACGCAGGTGCAGTAGTTGTCGTCGGTGTTGGATCATTATTGGGTTTAGCAGTGGTTGCAGGTTCTGCTGGTTTCGTTGCTGTAGAGTCTTCACGTCTGCGATCATAAGTCTCTTCTCGGCGATCGCTATTAGCTGTACCCGAAGTGTAAGTAGGCTTGGACTTAGGCTCACTAGGCTTATTTGGTAAGTCAGATCGTCGGAATTGGATTGTGCTTGCTTCTTTGACCGTTGCCGTAACGCCAAATTCGGAGGTGATTTGGGGCAGACTAGCAAGCTGAGTGCTAAATCCAAAAATCAGAGCATTATTAGCAATCCGCTTATCAATACCTTCCTTATCAATACGTTTGGGGGTAGTTGCCTTACCATCGGCTTTGATTCTAATTTCCTCTCCTTTGCCAATGGTTACTATTTCCGATGTACTTTTTAGTAAGACTGTCACAGTGCCATCGAGGGCAATAAGACGACGATCTTCCGCAGCCTTAGCGGGGATTTCTAGATATAGAGTTCCATCATTGCTAGAAATTTCGCCAAAGGAGGTTTTGATTTGGGCAGGAGCTTTGCTATCTTTGGCAGCCCATGCTACCAAACGTCCTGAATCAAACTCCACTTGGTTTTGCGGTTTGATGGTGAGGTTAGCACTCCCACCAATGCGAATAATGGCTCCACTTTTTAAAGTTACTTGTGCGGTTGAGGAGTCTTCGGTGCTGACACTTTCGTTGACTTTGAGCGGTACACCAACAGTTGCAGGTCTTGCGGATGTAGAGTTAATATACTTAACCCTTACTGGATAGCTGCGAATTTCGCTAATTTCGGCGATCGCTTCGGTCGGTAAAGCTTCAGAGCTAAAGGGCTTAGCGGGCTGACTGATCGTACAACTAGGCAGCGTTGTGGCTGTTAGAAATAAGACCAGAAGAGGCACATAATGTCTACAAAAGTGCCTAGAGATTTTAAGTAACTGCCATCGCTGCATCGTAAATTTTTTGTAGAGTCTACAAAGCCAGTTTTTTCGCTATACTAGGAAGTCTGGTTAAAACCGTAAATCCTAATGTATCTATATTAGGTCTAACATTGTTGTTTGACCATAGTTAGCCGCAATTCTCATTATTATCTATGAGGGATTGTACCTAAGGCACACCCCCCATAGATGTAAATCTATCTTTAAACGAGTAAGAGTCAAAAGCACATGGCAAAGAGTAATTTGCAGGTCATGCTGACCAAAAATGTTACAAAATTAGGTAAACTTGGCGATTTAGTAGCTGTAAAGCCTGGTTATGCTCAAAATTTCCTCATACCTCAAGGTTTAGCTATTCGTGCAACCGCAGGTGTTGTTAAAGAAGTTGAAAGACGCAAAGAAGTTGAGCGTCAACGTTTAATCGCTATTCGTCAGGAAGCTGAAAGCCGTAAGACCGCTCTCGCAACCATTGGCGGCTTTATTATTAAGAAAAAAGTTGGCGAAGGTAATGCAATTTTCGGTACTGTAACCGATCGCGAAGTTGCTCAATTGATCACCGCTAAGTCGATGTTAGAAATCGATCACCGCGACATTACAATTCCTGAAATTAATCAAACAGGTACTTACGATGTGTCGATCAAGCTTCATGCTGAAGTTACTGCAACGATCAAAGTTCAAGTCGTTCCTGAATAATTTAGTTGCAAAGATGCGGCGCTTTGCGCCGCCTTATTTAATAAAACAAGGGGCTGAAGCCCCTTGTTTATTTTTTTGCATTTTTTTGCCTTATTTGGGCTAGTTCGATCGCTAAAGCGATCGCTTCAATCGTACTCGCAGGATCGGCGATTCCCTTACCTGCTATATCAAAGGCAGTACCATGATCGGGAGATGTCCGCACAAAGGGTAAACCAATCGTGGTATTCACTGCCCGATCAAAGGCTAAAAGTTTGACAGGAATTAAACCTTGGTCGTGATACATAGCAAGATAGGCATCGTAGCCAAGTCCGACCCGATCGCGATCGCGCCAAGCTTTGACAGGGTTAACCCACATGGTGTCGGGCGGGATCGGATTAGTAATTTGGACGTTGGGGTGCTGTTGGCGATAGCGATCAATTAATGGTTGCAGCCAGTCGCGTTCCTCGATCCCCAATTGTCCCTGCTCGCCGCTATGGGGATTGATCCCCGCGATCGCAATGCGCGGATGGGTGATCCCAAAGTCCTGTAATAGCGATCGGCGCAATAATTCTAATTTCTGCTCGATCAGTTCAGGTGTAAGCTGTTTGGTCACTTCGCCCAAAGGGATATGTACCGTTGCTAATAGCGCTCGCAATACCCAGTCCGTATGGGGTGATTTGCCAACAAATAGCATCCCAAAATCATCGATGTGACTACGTTCAGCCAATAACTCAGTTTGCCCCGCATAGTCATGTCCTGCTTGCTTCCATGCTGATTTGGCAATTGGTGCGGTGACGATCGCATCGAATTTTCCCAGCAGAGTTTGGGCGATCGCGGCATCAAGATAAGCAAAACTTGCTGCCCCACTTTCACGATTGCCAACACCTAGAGAAATTTCGCCATCGGTGCAAATATCCATAATCTCTAAATGATTGGGATCGGCGATCGCCCTATGATGATCTTTTAAGTTTTTTAATAATTTATAGGTTTCCAACAGATATCGGCAATCGCCAAACACTGTGAACTCAGCATCTAGGGCAAGTAAATTGTGATCGGCAAGAGATTTTAGAATGATTTCCGTTCCAATTCCTGCGGGATCACCTATAGTGAGAGCTATTCGGGGTTTAGATTTCCAAGATGAATGCCGCAGAATGTTCACTTAAGTAATTCTCCAAAAATTTAGTACACACGATAAGATCGTAATTCGCTGTTAGCCCTCTTGACCACCACCAACAATGTCTGTTGATATTTCCTTAGAAACACTCTGGAATCAAGTCCTTGAACTTCTTGAAAGCCAACTTAGCCGCCCTACATATGAAGGATGGATCAAGACTGTTGTGGCTGATGAGCTGACATCTGATCGCTTGACGATTCGCACGCCATCACTTTTTGCTAAAAATTGGTTGCATAAATATTATTTTCAAAACATTACCGATGCTGTCACCGAAATTTTAGGCTATCCCGTCGAGGTCTATATTGTCGCCGATCCCAGTGGTGCGCCCCCCAGTGGTCAGCCCGATGATGAGGTAACCGAGGGGGAAGGCAATCAAGAGAGCCTCTTGGAAACGGCGATCGCTACCGAAACCGTGCAGGCGATGGCAGCATCAATTCCTACTACCAAGGTACAAAGCGATCCGCAGATTGAGAGTAGCCATAGCTCGCCACGCCATAATAATCTCAATCCTAAGTACAATTTCAATCGCTTTGTGGTTGGTTCTACCAATCGCATGGCTCATGCCGCCGCCTTAGCTGTATCTGAGTCCCCCGGACGCGAATTTAATCCCTTATTTCTCTGCGGCGGTGTGGGCTTAGGTAAAACTCATCTCATGCAAGCGATCGCCCATTACCATCTGGAAATCGAACCGAGGGCAAGGATTGCCTATGTGTCCACAGAGCAATTCACTAATGATCTGATTGCCGCGATTCGCAAGGATAGTATGCAGAGATTTCGGGAGTTATACCGCGAGATCGATATGCTGATCGTCGATGATATTCAATTCATTGAGGGCAAGGAATATACCCAAGAGGAGTTTTTCCATACTTTTAACACTCTCTATGAAGCGGGTAAACAAATTGTGCTGGCAAGCGATCGCCCACCTGCTCAAATACCCCGTTTACAAGAGCGCCTATGTTCGCGCTTCTCGATGGGATTAATTGCCGACATTCAGGTTCCTGATTTAGAAACCCGTATGGCAATTTTGCAGAAAAAAGCCGAATACGACAATCTTAAAATTCCTGCTGATGTACTGCATTACATTGCAGCTAGCTATACCTCCAACATTCGTGAATTGGAGGGAGCCTTAGTGCGAACCGTTGCCTATATTTCCATTTCAGGCTTACCAATGACGGTAGAAAATGTCGCACCCGTTCTCAATCCTCCCAAGGAACCTGTGGAAGTCTCCGCCGAGATGGTTTTGAGTGTGGTGACGGAAATGCTAAATATCGATTTAGCCGATCTCTTAGGCAATTCCCGTCGCCGTGAAATCAGCCAAGCGCGTCAATATGTAATGTACTTAATGCGCCAACATACCAATCTCAGTCTTCCCAAAATCGGTGAAGCCGTTGGTGGTAAAGACCATACAACGGTGATGTATAGCTGCGAAAAGGTCGCCCAACTACAATCTACCGATGGCGATATTGCTCAGCTATTAAGACAGTTAAGCGATCGCATTTACTTCATAGCCCAATCTAAAAATTAATATGTCTTCTCTCCCCGTCGGCTTTCCCGCACCCACACCTCACGGCATCATCGAAGTAAAGCAATATCCTGCCTATCGCTCAGGGACATATACCTATGAGGGCAATTTGAGTGAAGCAACTGGTTATGCTTTCAATCCACTATTTCGGCATATCAGTAGTAACAATATTGCGATGACAACACCTGTGGAAGCTCGTTATCCCAGTGAGACTATCGATCAGCCAGTGCAAAGGGGTAAAGCGAAGGTGTCTTTCTTGTACAACAATAATGGCATTAGTCCTCAGCAAATATCATCAGATATTCAAGTGGAAGATCATCCACTGATGTTAGTTGTGAGTTTGGGATTGCAGGGAGCCTATGGCTATGAGAGCTATCAAGGACATATCGCCAAGTTAAAGGAATGGCTAGCCAAGCATCCTGAATATGCGATCGCAGGGGAACCAAGGGAATTTCTCTATGATTCTCCCTATACACCAGCCCCCCTCAAGCGGCGCGAAGTCCAAATCCCCATTCGTTCTATTTAATATTACGCCAGTTCGACGAAAGCGGAAAATGGTAAAAATCGCTAAGCGATTTTTACCATTTTCCGTCATTTGCGCGGCGCGCCGCGCCGCGCAAATGGCATTATCGAACTCACTTTAATATTGAGGCTATGCACCGCATAGAAAAGAGTTGCAAGGCAACTCTTTTCTTTTAGCGGACATATTTTAGGCTTTCGGTATTCTTGAAGAAGAAATCAGTAAAGAGACTAATAACCGTGCGATCGCGGATTTTAATATTGGCAGTTAAAGACATCCCCGACTGCAAATTAATTTTCCTATTCTCATTGATTTTGATGGCTTGTTTCTCAATCTGAACTTTGGCAGGAAATCGATAGGTCGGATTAGCTTGATCGGGAGGAAGCGCATCGGAACCAATCCAAACGAGTTTGCCTTTAATATCACCAAATTCGCTAAAAGGGAAAGAATCTAACCGCACATCAACGGGCATTCCTTCTCTAACAAAGCCTATATCTTGGTTAGTGATAAATATTTTGGCAACCAATTGATCGTCGGGAACTATTTTAAGAACACTTTCAGAAGCGTTAGTATTCGCCACATAGCCTAGCCCTGCTTTTAGCTCAAAAACCGTGCCTGAAACAGGAGCGCGTAACTCTTGATATTTTAGGGTGACAGCCGCTTGGCTGATCTGCCCCTCAACTTCGGCAAGACGTTTGCTGTTATCGACTAAGGCCTTAGTAAGCTGACTATCGATTTCGGCAATTCGTTTGGTATTGTCAGCAATTTGCACTGTCAATTCTTTGCGAGTAGTGTCAAAGGTGTTATTAAGTCGCGATCGCCCTTCTGCGATCGCTGCCCTAAGACGCATTTCTTCCTGTTGCAGTTGACGGATTTCTGACTCAGTATTCTTAACTTCTTCCTGTTGTTTGAGATACTGAATCCGTGCGATTGCCCCCTCATCAAAGGCGCTTTTAATGCCATCAAGAATCCTTTTATTGATCGCTAGAGATTCTTGCCGACCAAGCCGTTTCGTTTGAGTTTGGTTAAGCTGTTCAATCGTTTGTAAGATACTCGCCTCCGCCGCTTGCGATCGCGAACTTAGTTCCGATTGATTCGCTCTGAGTCGATCCCTCTGATCGCCCGAAAGATCGGCTCCACCACCATTAAGCTGCATTCGATAGAGTTGTGATTCCGAAACAAGCGCCTCACGGTTACGGGCTAATGCTAATAGTTCGGCAGGGACAGCTACAGCTTTTTTAGTGGTAATTGGTGCGCGATCGCCATTGAGAACAGATCGATAAAACTGATTTTCTTCTTGGAGGTTCTGGCGCAGTTTCTGCAAGGATTCAAGCTGAGCTTTTGCCGCAGTGGCATCAATGCGTAATAGGACTTGCCCCTCAACGACCCGTTCGCCATCCTTAACCAAAATTTCCTTAAGTACACCACTGGCAGGCGCTTTGACTTCTTTGACCGTCCCCTGTGGTTCTAACTTGCCTTGGGCTGGTACTGACTCTTCGATTTTCGCGATCGAAGCCCAAATTAGTCCAAAGGTAACAGAACCTAGCAGAGTCCATAAAATTGCCTGAGTCCATTTTGGTGATTGACGTAGGACTAGGGGCTGATCAAAAGCCTGAGCTTTAGTCTCAGAAGCCTTGCCCTCGTTGTCTTCATTAGATCCGTCAGATTGGAGACGATTGGCTTCTGGACTCGAACCGTTATTTACAGCTTTCACATTTACATCAGTCATAATCACTTCACCTGTATCTACTAAAACCTATTTAAGAATTCTTATGGTGCTTTGTGGTGTTCGCTTTCTATCAGTAACTTATCAATCATGATTCACCTGCTGCCTCTTGTTGGCGATAAAGCGTGTAATATCTCTCCCGTTTTGCCATCAAATCAGGATGGGTTCCCTGTTCCGCAACTCGTCCCGCATCCATTACCAAAATTAGGTCAGCGCTATGGATTGTTGCAAGGCGATGGGTGATAAAAAAGACGGTACGCCCGCGAAATTCTTCGGCAAGGTTGAGACAGACTTGACGCTCGGTATTGTAGTCCAAAGCGCTAGTTGCCTCATCTAAGATTAGTAATTGCGGCTTTTGCAATACTGTACGAGCGATCGCAATCCTTTGTCTTTGCCCCCCTGAGAGGGCTGCCCCACGCTCACCCACCCGTGATTCATAACCTTGAGGTAGCTGCATAATGAATTCATGGGCGCAAGCCACCCTTGCTGCTTCCGTAATTTCTTCGGGCGTGGCATCAGGATTAGTCAGCGCAATATTTTCTTGAACCGTACCATCAAAGAGCAAAGTGTCCTGTAGAACTACGCCAATCTGACGACGCAGGGAATAAAGTTCCACTTTACTAACATCATAATCATCAACGAGAATACGTCCTGATTCTGGCTCGTATAGCCGCGATAGGAGCTTCGTGAGGGTACTCTTACCCGCACCACTAGCCCCCACAACCCCAACAAACTTACCCGCAGGAACTTCTAAGCTGACGTTATTTAGTTGGAGATTGCCATTTGGAACAAAGCGAAAATGGACATTCTCATATCTGACTGCGCCCATAATCGCGGGCATCGGGATATTACGACGACCTGCTTCTTCCTGCTCTTGAGGGTGATTGATAATGTCACTCAGGCGTTCAAGGGAGAGCGCAGTCTCTTGGAAGTTCTGCCAAAGCTGAATCAATCGCAATAGTGGTGTTGTTGTATAGCCTGCAATAATCCGAAAAGCGATTAACTCGCCAAGACTTAATTTATTAGCAAGTACTAGGTAGGCTCCGACCCAGAGCAGCAGTAAGTTGGACAATTGATTGAGAAATTGACTGGTTGATCCCGCAGTGGTGGAAGTCACAACGTTCTTAAAACCTGCGGAAACATAACGAGCATAGCGACGTTGCCATTCCCACCGTGCCTTTAACTCAATGCTTTGAGCCTTAACTGTTTGAATCCCTGAAACGACTTCCACAAGATAGGATTGTGTAGTGGCATTGCGTTCTGCTTTAGTTCGCAATTGTCCCCGAATAATTGGCGACACAATAAACGTGAGCAAGGCGAATAATGGAACTGTTCCTAGCGCTACTAGGGTCAACAACCAGCTATAGCAAATCATGACAACGATATAAATCACGGAAAAAACTGCATCCAAAACGACAGTCAGGGCAGTTCCTGTAAGAAATTGGCGAATATTCTCTAGCTCACCAATGCGGCTAGATAGTTCCCCAACCGATCGCTTTTCAAAATAGCGCAGAGGTAATCGCACTAGGTGATCGATAGTTTCGGAACCAAGGGTTAAATCGATACGGTTGGTGGTATTGACAAAGAGATAGGTTCGTAAGGCACTAATGACTGCTTCAAATATAGAAATCGTCACAAGGAGAATACCCAGAGTATTCAGCGTTGCAGGGGCATTTTGGATAATTACCTTATCAATAATTACCTGTGTGATCAAAGGGTTTGCCAGCCCTAATAGTTGCACAAAGAAGGAGGCAACTAATACGGTGATAAGAGTATTCTGATAGCGCTTGAGGGATGGTAAAAACCACGATAAACCAAACTTTTGTTGGGGTGTATCCTTGGTTGGTTGCACTAATAAAATTTGTCCTGAATCGCCCCAAAGATCGGCAAATTGAGCCGTTTTTTTAGTAACGATCCCTTGTTCAGGAATACCTAAAACCAGTTCACGATCGCTAGCCTTGTAAAGTACCGCAAAGGTATCTTGCCAAGGTAATAAAGCAGGTGTTGGCACTTGGGAGATCGAGCTAGCGGGGATCGATAGGAGCTGTCCATTTAAGCCCATCAGTTCCGCGATCGCCCCACATAGCTGTAATGATAATTTAGGTGATCGGGCAAATTGACTATCAATGGCACGCTTGACTACATGGCGATAAAAAGGAATTTGCCAATACCTCGCCAACATTTGGAAGCAAGCAAGGGAAGCATCAACGGGACCTCGACCATAAAAATATGGATAATCAGTACCTTTAGGCTCAGCCCTCTCTCCAACCGTCGGTAATTCAGGAGCATAGGGAATATCTAGAGCGGTTAGTACTGGCATTTCCTCCACTACTTCTACTTTGATCGCAAAATTATCTCGCAAACCGATTAAACGAACATTCCCATCCTGTGGAACTTCAAGGAAGTCATTATCATTTACCGACTCAATGCGACTACCCACAGGTATACCTAAATGACCACTACCACTAACTAGCCATACACACTCGCGATCAAGTTTAGACAATGGCATTTTACCTGCTGCCAAGGTCATCACCGATGCCTCTGGTAATGCTTCACGCGCTAGCTGTGCTAAATTGGCAGGAATCTGCGCCCGCCGAGACATTTCTGCGGCAAGGAGGTCAAATACTTCGATCAAGCCCACTTTATTGGTAAAAGCAGCTTTAAAAGCAGGATCGCGATCGCAAAATTGCCAAAAGTCTGATGCTTCTAATGCTAAACAAGTACTTTCTACAGAAGCAATTACCGTTTCACAAGGTACATTACGAATTAAACTTACCCAACCCATGACCGCATTCGGCTTGAGAATCTCTAAAGTATTCGGCGATGTTGTTTTAGGAACTTGTCCCAGTAACCTTGCTTGTCCCTCCATCAAAAATAAGATCTGCGCTGGCATTGTTTCTCGGCGCAAAATCACTTGTCCCATGCGATAGCGTAAAGGCTGAACTCGTTCACTTAATTCTTTTAAAGTCAGGCGATCGACCGTTTGTAGCTCTGGTACAAGGGCGAGAAAGTCTTGAATAGGAGGTGTTATAGATGTCATACAAACGTTTGTGAAACGATTTTGATGTAATGCTCTAGCTTTTTAGGAAAAGGTAAATTTTTTACGACCTAATCCTGCCATATTTTGACGTAAAGTGTTGTTAAATAACTAGAACCTTCAACTATTGTTAATTTATACCCTCACAAATGTTGCCATTTGTTGCGCCACATTTTCTTCTAACCATTTACTAAAGCCTTCATCTATTAACCGTCGTTGCATTGCTTCATCAAGAATTGCTGGCAACAACTTCTCAAGTCTCACCACCACAATCCAATCACCAATCATAGTCGGAGGTTGTACTTGTCCAATATCACTAGCAATCAACATCGTTGCTAAATTAGGGTGAATTGAACCAATTTCTACAGGTCCAATCAATCCTCCCGTTTGTGATTCTGGACCTTGTGAGTATTCCCTTGCTAGTTCATCAAAGGATTGCTCTCCTTCTTTAATCCGAAAGTATAGTTCCTGAGCAATACAAAAATCTTTAGTACAAATTAGCGAGTAAATAACGCGATCTAGTTGTTTTTTGCGTTCTAAAAAAATAGAATTAACTTTACCTCCCCATGTTTCCTGTTTAAACTTAGCTAACTTCAACGATTTTTCGGCTCGCTTTTCTAAATCGATAAGGGTCATCCCTTGCTGTTTTAGCCATACCCTCAGCTTTTCATCTGCATCAATTCCTAATTGTTGAAAAGCCTGTTGATGGGCAGTTTTCTGCTCTTCGGGAGTAAGTGATATGTCAGATGTCACGCGATCGAGGGTCATTTCCCTAACCAATTGCGGCATCATGCCATAAGTAACCAATTTCTCAACCAATATTTCTGCCCGAAATTTACCACCATTAATTTCTACTGCTTGCATATTTATCTGAAGTCTTAGTACTTTCCCTCATAATATTATCAGCTTTTATTGATTGAGACTTCTATTTAAAATGAAAAGCGATCACTCCTAATTTTAAATCAAATAGCGATCACCACATTACCCCTTCAAAAAGCGATCTCCCCCAACGAAACGAACGCCTCTTCACACCGTAAATCAACGATCCGATCTCACCTATCAAACAACGATCGCCCCTCACTCTACAAACCAATGATTTTTCGATTCGTTTCACGAAACTAGAGATTGCTGTTAGACATCTCTAAAATACTCTATATACAAGGGTTTTTAAAACAAGTATATTTGCAATAAGTTTTACTTAATGACAATGTGCAACGGTAGAATAAGGCTTGTAACGTTAGGAATATTGATGGTTGCACTGAAATAAAAAAGATGCCGTGAAAAGTAAGCCCTTCATTCCATCAAAAACAAATAATCTCCTCTCATATCACACAAATCATCTCTCAAGTTTTTAAACTCGAAGGGCAAATACCATCTAAATCTCAAATCAAACAATTATCCTGTTATCGTATTTAATCTAATAGTACGTGTTAGCGGAGTATATAGCGTTTTCCAGTCTAGGGAAGTACGGGTTTGTTTCTCGAATGCTGCGGGGAAACAAACCTCTGTACCTCGCTTATTTGAAAAGTGGTGTAATGCACAAATAATTAGTATGAAAAAGATTTGCGTGCATTACATTACCTTAATGAAACCTACCGAACTAATCTATTAACCAATATTTACAAAGCCAGGATCAGTCCATCCAGTTGCTACCCAATCTGGATCTCCAATTCCATTTCGGTTATCTCTTGTACGAATTCTAGCCTCCCAGCCAGATCTTTGTCCCCATGGTTTATTGGCAGTGCTTGTCATGTCTTCAAGACCAAAGTATTGATTGATTGAACTAGTTGAACCGTTTCTATCTCTAAGCATATTTGTCCACAGTACTTTAGCTGCGCCATGACCTTCAGAAACATTTGCAAAAGGCAGGTCTAGTACAAAAGACTCGTCAGCAGTCACGGCTTGATTGCCACCATCAGTTGTATTATTGTGCCAAAAAGCCCATGACCATGTAGAGTACCGACTGAAATTAACCTGATTTAAGTCATAACCACCAGCAGTAGTAGTAGCAGGGTTTAATGCTACAAGCCGATTAATTCCGTTGAGTCGCTCAGCCACTTCATAAGCTACATAAGCACCTAAGCTATGTCCAACAATGTTAATATTAGATGCTGAAATTCCCCAAGCTTGGATCATATTCTTGATAGATTCCCCTACGGTATCGATCCATCCTGCGGCAGCATTTAGAGATGTTCCACCTGTTCTTGCTGCACTCCAATCAACAGTTAGAACTTGCTCGTTACCACCTCCACGAATTCCATCATATTCTTCAATAGCAGATGCTAAGTCATTGAAGTTTCCTGCTTCACCATTCCATCCATGAATAACTAACCATGTTGGTTTATTTTCAATGAATCCTGGACTGTTAATACGCTGAAAAGTAAGATGTCTTTCTACTCCACCATTAGTCCATCCTAAGCTCGTCTGAACGCGATCAGGAATCTCACCTCTCAGGCTGAGATTGTAATTAGTATTCAATCCACTGAAAGCAGAAACTCGCGCGTAGTAAGTTCCTGCTCCTAAATTATTAATATTAGCTGTTTCTGAACTTGTCCCACCTAAGCGAGAATAACCGACAACTGTGCCAGAACTATTAAGTACTTCAACATCAGCATCAGCAGTCAAGCCTGTTAGACTTAAGCGCAAATTGCGAGTGCTATTAAGGTCGAAACGATAGTAGTCATTAGTATCAGCACTACCTACCCAATCACTAAAATTAGAGTTGGTTGTGCCTAAAGTACCAATATTACGAGCCGCACCTATGGAATTTCCAGCATAGTCAGGAGGTGCAGGAATCTCTCCTCTTAAACCCAATGTGTAATTGGTATCGCCACTGAAACGATAAACCCTTGCATAATAGGTTCCTGCTGCCAAGTTATCCAGATTAATCGCTTCTGAGTTTGTTCCGCTAGCCCCAGAACTACCAATTACAGCACCAGCACTATTCAATATCTGAACATCAGCATCAGCAGTTAAGCCTGTTAAACTCAAACGCAAGTTGCGAGTGCCATTAAGGTCGAAACGATAGTAGTCATTAGTATCAACACTACCTACCCAATCACCATAATTAGCGTTGCTTGTGCCTAAAGTACCAATGTAACGAGCAGAACTTGTACTGTTCCCAGCATAGTCAGGAGGTGCAGGAATCTCTCCTCTTAAACCCAATGTGTAATTGGTATCGCCACTAAAACGATAAACCCTTGCATAATAGGTTCCTGCTGCCAAGTTATCCAGATTAATCGCTTCTGAGTTTGTTCCGCTAGCCCCAGAACTACCAATTACAGCACCAGCACTATTCAATATCTGAACATCAGCATCAGCAGTTAAGCCTGTTAAACTCAAACGCAAGTTGCGAGTGCCATTAAGGTCGAAACGATAGTAGTCATTAGTATCAACACTACCTACCCAATCACCATAATTAGCGTTGCTTGTGCCTAAAGTACCAATGTAACGAGCAGAACTTGTACTGTTCCCAGCATAGTCAGGAGGTGCAGGAATCTCTCCTCTTAAACCCAATGTGTAATTGGTATCGCCACTAAAACGATAAACCCTTGCATAATAGGTTCCTGCTGCCAAGTTATCCAGATTAATCGCTTCTGAGTTTGTTCCGCTAGCCCCAGAACTACCAATTACAGCACCAGCACTATTCAATATCTGAACATCAGCATCAGCAGTTAAGCCTGTTAAACTCAAACGCAAGTTGCGAGTGCCATTAAGGTCGAAACGATAGTAGTCATTAGTATCAACACTACCTACCCAATCACCATAATTAGCGTTGCTTGTGCCTAAAGTACCAATGTAACGAGCAGAACTTGTACTGTTCCCAGCATAGTCAGGAGGTGCAGGAATCTCTCCTCTTAAACCCAATGTGTAATTGGTATCGCCACTGAAACGATAAACCCTTGCATAATAGGTTCCTGCTGCCAAGTTATCCAGATTAATCGCTTCTGAGTTTGTTCCGCTAGCCCCAGAACTACCAATTACAGCACCAGCACTATTCAATATCTGAACATCAGCATCAGCAGTTAAGCCTGTTAAACTCAAACGCAAGTTGCGAGTGCCATTAAGGTCGAAACGATAGTAGTCATTAGTATCAACACTACCTACCCAATCACCATAATTAGCGTTGCTTGTGCCTAAAGTACCAATGTAACGAGCAGAACTTGTACTGTTCCCAGCATAGTCAGGAGGTGTGACTGTCGAATCTATACTCAAGTTATAATTGCTACTGCCACTGAATTGACGAACTTGAATATAGTAAGTGCCAGCACTCAATTGATATGAAATATTCTCATTAGATGTACCAGATCTAATAGAAGAAGTAATAATAGAACCATTAGCATTTAAGAGATACAGATCAACATCAGAACTTAAATTAGATAAATTCAAGTTAAGTTGAGTGGTATTACTAATTTGAAAACGATAATAGTCGTTGGGAACATAATTAGCTACCCAGCCACTTTTATAATAACAAGCTGTATTAAGACTACCTAAATTTTCAGCAGTTGCCAACGTATCATTCATCTCAACAGAGATAGATTGACCATTCAGCACAATAATCCCACTGTCATTTTCCGCTCTAATACGCGCTAATTCAGTGCTGTTAAGATTAGCCCCAAACACCAAATTTCGAGCCAGTTCTCCCTCATCTCCTTTGGTGTCAGTTCCTACACGATCATCTAGCCAATGAAAAGTTTCTTCAATTAAAACGCCTGCTGCTCCGAATAAGGAATTAGTTGATGCAGCATTTGCTTGAAATAGCGAGTCAGATAGATAAACTGTTTGAGTATCATGAGCATATAGTCCAAAAGCGCCATTAGTGTTGGCTGCTGAAAGAATTTGGATGGCAGGTAATTGGCTAAAATCGCCTACAGACCACTGCGATCGCACTGCTTGCAGTTCAGCCGTATTTGCTTTATCTCCAAAAACCTGCGCGAACAGGTCGGAGTTACTTGCCGCTTGCTGAAGCCTTTCCCTAACTAAACCTAAGACATCTGGAAGCTGATTTGTTCCAAAAATTGAAGCATCACCCCCACTGCTCAAACCAAAGGTTGAGCCTGTATTCTGACTGCCAGACATAGTGTTTATTCCCTATTAGTTTAAATGGTGTAACCCCGACCTGTTAGGCTAGCAACATACAGACTAGAACGTCCCCCCAGTGCACAACAGTTATAAGTTTGAGTTTGTTGTTGCTGACCGTTATTTTCTGTTTTGTGTTGTAGCCGAACTTTTTATTAAGTTACCACAAAATATTTAGAAGTAAACCCTAAAAAGTTATCCAAAAGTTATATGAATTTCTGTGTTTTTTTCAACTCAAGCACCTGATTTAGGTGCTTGATTAATTATTCCTGAATATTCTCAAGTTCTGGCAGCTTAGGGAATAAATGGAATAAATTGACGGAGGAATTTACGCAACTTTAGTAAATCAATTACTTCTCGGACTTTAGGTGAAACTAGGTCTTCGGGAGGGATATTGTCGAGCGATCGCATTTTTTCCATGAGTTCGGTATACTCGGCAGCGGATAGTTGTTTTCCATCAATCGGCGATCGCGCATCGGTATAAATTTCTGCACGCAGAACTTCTTCGGGAGCATCTTCTTGTAGAGATGGAGACTTGTTTTCCGCAAATATTTGATTGGGAACTGATAGAGTGGCGATCTGGAAACCGATAAAAGTGGCGATCGCTAAGTTTCTCTTTCTCATAGGAAATAATATAGGCAATAGTTTATTCCGTGAACTATTAATATCTTTAACGTCCCAATCGATTTGGTACATCTTCGCAGCCTCCAGGGATAGTTTTACGAGATTTTTTACCACACCAAGCACATAGATAGCAGCGAGTTTCTTCCGATAGGTCGATCGCTTTACTAAAGTCGGCATCTTCCACAACTGCGCCTGTATATTCTCCTGTCTCGAAATTTGGTGCATGGAGGCGATCGCGGGGAGTCGCAGTTTCTAACTTGCCGTAAAACATCTTGACGCGACTGAGATCTGTACCACGCAGATTTGCCTTAGCCAAGATTGCACCGCCAAAGTTCGCACCTGTAAGATCACAATTATTGAAATTCGCTTTGAGTAAGTTAGCTCCGCTTAAATCGGCATTTCGCAAATCAGTATTACCAATATCACGACCTGCCAACATAGTTCCTAAATTCACTACCCGCACACCATTGGCAAGATCAACGACATAGCCGCCAGTCCCATCAAGGATCGGACGACCCAGCAATCCATCACGCTTGAGGGGAGTTAGTAAATTGGCACTGGATAGAAAGCGGACAATTTTGGCACGTCCATCGGCATCGCAGCCCCCCAGTAATGCTGCGGTTCTCGCTTGAGCGATCGCTCTTTCCAAGGGCCAGTCTTCCAATTGACCTTGGGGATCGAGAACTAGATCAGAAATCCCTTGAAAATAGGCATCAATGGTTTGCTGTTGGGTAATGACATTTTGCTGCCCTGTTAAACTTTCTGAAATTTGATTTTGTCGCCATGCCACCCAAACCGCTAAAACTGCAATTAAAATTTGTCCTACCGCCCCTAAAGCTTCCCATTTAAGGCTGTCAAACCATCGGATAAAAGCCGCATCAAATTGGGTGACATGGGCAGAAACTAGCACGGCAATCCCCGCGATAACACTAGATAAGGTAATATCCCAATGCTTTCCTAATGGCGAATTGATGATTGTCGTCAGTAATGGTGGTAAGAGAATTGGTAAGACGATCACAGAGATCACGCCAAGACTGACATACACCAATTCATCATGTTCTAAATACATTGCGGCGATCGCCACAATTGTCGCGATGGTGGCAATGATTAAGCAAAATGCTTTAAGTCGAGAATTCGGTAGAGCCAATCTATTTAACTAGTTAATCTGCTAAATTTGATGAGAATTTCGATGAAGGCTGCATTTGCCCCCATAGATTTTATAATATAGTAGACTTTAAATAAATTTTTTGAAAAGCCTACAAAGCAGTCTTTTCAAAAAAATGGTAGTACTAGAAAGTAAAAGATTTATTTTGTTAAGGATGGGCGGCGCTTCGCGCCGTCCATCCTTACCTATTTAGGACTACCCCAAAAATTTACTGTGTGGATTAGAGCCATTGCAAAGGATCAAGTCGATAGTGTCTCTTTAGAAGTTCGTAAAGAGGCTGATGCTTTTGATTTAACTGTTTAGACTTTTCAAAAAAGGTTTCCGTTGCTACGGCAAAAAACTCCGCAGGATTTGTTGCTCCATAGCTATCCATTACTGTCTTTTGATTACGTTCTACTTGATCGCATAATTGCAAATACTCGGCTGTCATTACCTTTGCCCATACAGCATAATCCAATTTCCTTGATAGAATTGGTACACCTTCTGCTTGTCCATCTTCTTGATCGAGTTGATGTGCGAATTCATGGAGGATCACGTTATGTCCATCTTGCCAATTAAGTAAGTCCTGACTGACCTGTTCCCAAGAGAGAATTAATTGATCCTTAGTCCATGATTCACCTAACCTTGCAACTCTTCTTTCTTCAACCACGTAAAGATCGGTGATTACTGTTTCGTTAACAATATAGGCATGGGGATAAATCAGAATGGAACGCAAATTTGGGAAGTAAGTTTTGCGATCGCTAAATAGTAATAAACAGGCGATCGCGGCGATCGTGACCTTCATCTCTTCGGTGACTTGTAAACCCAAACAGCCAATAAATTGCTTTTCCTTGAGAAATATTTGAATATAGCCTTGTAATTGTTGTTGCTGCTCAACGGAGAGATAGTGATAAATAGCAACATTGCTCTCGACAATATCTAACCAATGCTTAGGAAATGGTTTTGCGATGAGGCGATCGCGGCGTAACTTAACCCAAAAAGGATAAGTTAGAATGCCAACAGCGATCGCACTGACGACAATAGAGAAAATAGTTGCGAGAACTCTGGCAGAAAGCACAGTAGGTAAACTGAATAAACGTTTTCATGCCTAAATCTTTTGTAGCTTTATTTAACGTCAGTTCGACGAAGGCGGAAAATGGTAAAAATCGCTTAGCGATTTTTACCATTTTCCGCCATTTGCGAGGCGCTTCGCGCCTCGCAAATGGCAGTATTGTGAACTCACGTTTATTTAAGAGAAACCCAAAAGGTTGCTCTTAAACTACTTAGAGATGTAAATGTTGAATGACGGTATTTACATCCTTATCCCCACGCCCAGAGCAGTTAATGATGATTCGCTGATCGGGAGTTAACTGTGGACAGAGGGTTTCGAGATAGGCGATCGCATGGGATGTTTCCAACGCAGGAATAATTCCTTCTAAACGAGATAGGCGTTGAAACGCATCTAGAGCTTCTTGATCGGTGACGCTATAGTACTCCGCACGACCAAGATCCTTGAGATAACTATGCTCAGGACCTACACCGGGGTAATCCAAACCTGCGCTAATAGAATGGGCTTCTTGTACCTGTCCTTGCTCATCTTGCAATAGATAGCTCATTGCGCCATGTAGCACACCCACACGTCCAAGGGTCAAGGTTGCGGCGTGAAATTCGGTATTTGTACCTTTGCCTGCCGCTTCTACACCGATCAAGCGAACGGAAGGCTCATCAACGAATTCATGGAATAGCCCCATCGCATTGGAACCACCACCAACACAGGCAAGCAGAATATCTGGTAAGCCACCCCATTTCTCTTGGCTCTGACGGCGGCTTTCTTTGCCAATTACAGCATGGAAATCACGCACAATCATCGGATAGGGATGAGGACCTGCAACGGAACCGAGAATGTAATGGGTATCGACTACATTTGTTACCCAGTCACGAATTGCCTCAGAGGTGGCATCTTTGAGTGTGCCAGTTCCCGCTTCGACAGGACGCACTTCTGCGCCCATAAGCTTCATGCGGAAGACGTTGAGGGCTTGGCGCTCCATGTCCTGTACACCCATATAAATCACACAGTCCAATCCAAAGCGAGCGCAAACTGTAGCAGTAGCGACTCCATGCTGTCCTGCGCCTGTCTCAGCAATTACGCGCTTTTTCCCCATACGGATGGCGAGGAGGACTTGGGCAAGGGCATTGTTGATTTTATGTGCGCCTGTGTGGTTGAGGTCTTCGCGCTTGAGATAAATTTGGGCCGTGCCATAGTGCTGTGTCAATCGCTCCGCAAAGTATAGAGGGCTAGGTCTGCCCACATAGTCCCGCAAATAGCCGTCTAGCTCGTTGTTAAAATCTGGATCATTTTTATAATGATAAAAAGCGGTTTCTAGCTCAGTAAGAGCGCTCATTAGGGTTTCGGGGACATATTTGCCACCAAAAATGCCAAACCGTCCTAATGCGTCAGGACGATTGGTGAGAGTGGGGTTTGTTTTGGGAGCGATCGGCGTTGTGGTCATTGCGGTGAGTCTTGACTGGTGAGTTAGCTACTATTAAATCTTGGTTGGTGTGCTTATGGCACTGTAGCTAGAATAACAAATTTGCTTGGTTTTATCTTGTCCCTGTCCGGACTCTCTGGCAAATTGTGAGTTTATCTTGCTCAGCTATAGCGCGCGCTGCGCGTGCGCTATAGCTTTTGATTCTATTGCCTAGCTACTTAGAAAGCCAACGTTCAACTTCTAAAGCCGCCATACATCCTGTCCCAGCAGCAGTAATTGCTTGGCGATATTCATGGTCTTGGACATCCCCACAGGCATAAACACCTTCAATATTTGTGGCTGTTGATTTTCCTTTAGTAATGATGTAACCCGTCGGATCAAGTTCTATCTGTCCTGTAAATAATTCTGTATTCGGTGTATGCCCGATCGCATAAAAAAGTCCCCCCACAGCTAAATCACGTTCTTCATTAGTGATCGCATCACGAATCTTAACTCCCTGTACAATCTCTTCGCCATAGACATCAACAGGAAGAGAATGCCAATGCACAGTAATTTTAGGATGCTTGAAGATGCGCTCCTGCATAACTTTGCTAGCTCTCAAGCGATCGCTGCGTACTAATAAATGTACCTTTGAGCCATATTTAGTTAAGAAAATGGCTTCTTCAACTGCCGTATCACCGCCACCAACCACCGCTAATTCCACGCCCCGAAAGATAGGAGCTGCCCCATCACAGACTGCACAGGCGGAAATTCCTCGATTCCAATATTTTGTTTCGCTTGGCAAATGGAGTCTTTTCGCCGTCGCACCTGTGGCGATAATCACGCTATGGGCTTGCACTGAACGTGATGAGGATTTGATAGTAAAGGGGCGATCGCTAAAATCTACAGCAACCACATCTTCCATCACCAACTCTGCACCACAATTACTCGCTTGCTCCTTCATCTGCATCATCAATTGAGGTCCCATTATCCCAGTGGGAAATCCGGGAAAGTTTTCTACTTCGGTCGTGGTCATCAATTGCCCACCAGCAATCCCCCCTTTTTGAAATCCCTCAAATACTAGTGGATGGAGATTGGCACGTCCAGCATAGATGGCAGCAGTATAGCCTGCGGGACCTGAACCAATTATCACGACATCTCTAACATTGTCTTGAACAGAAGAAGGTGCGATCGTATCTGACATAATCTTTTCGTTCTAAAATGGCAAAACCTCTATTGCGGTGATGTGAATTCGTTATCACCACAACCGAGGTTCTAGAATTTCGAGTTTAGATCAAAGAAATAGATTTATAATGATTCTCGATAATAAATTTAAGAAAGCTTATTGTGAATTTATAGGGGAATCTATTTTACCCACCATCAAACAAAAGCTCCTCAACCTATACTGCAACTGATTTATTTGTTCATTTCATAAATAAGTAGCTAGGTATAAGCAAGCTTCAGTCCTAGCATCTTATATCGTTTGCGTAGTGGGCGATCCAAGCTCCGATTTTGGACTTTAACTATACAGAACTACTTGATCACATCAATCACAAATTAAGACAAATTAAGTATTTACTCATTTGTCATCTGCCATAAAAAAAATTACTAAGTATATGTTCCTAATCTGGAGACAATCTGTATAGCTGCTATACATGACAAAATATATCGTAGCTAGTCGATTTTTGTAGGACAATGCAATAATACTTGCAAAAATGAAGCTACATTACCTCTAAATCGATTTTAGGTCGATAAAATTATGGATATCAAGCTCATCAACATTGGCTTTGGCAATATTGTTTCCGCGAACCGAGTTGTGGCGATCGTTAGTCCTGAATCTGCCCCGATTAAGCGTATTATTAGCGACGCGCGTGAGCACGGTAAGTTGGTTGATGCAACCTATGGTAGGCGGACTAGAGCTGTAATTGTCACCGATTCTAGTCATGTCGTTTTATCCGCAATTCAACCTGAAACCGTTGCCAATCGCTTTGTAATTAGTAAAGAAGGCGCAACGGATTAAACGAAACTAAGGCTCCTTAATAGTTGAGGAGCCTTAATTTCGCTTAATCTCAAGTATTTACAGCAATTTATGCCCAAAATAAGCATATAGCGGGTTGCATTTTGCCTATGGCAAAATGCAACCTAAAAACTTTTAATTAGGATTGATTTTTAGTTTGCCAATGAGCATGTATACACTCATTGGCAAACCTCTATTAGGATATTCATGATTAAAGTGAGTCAAAGTAGCATTTTTAATGAATCACCCCGCCGCAAGCGGACGGGGTATCAAATTCTTTTTTACTAGAATATACTCACACCGCAGAGCGGTGGGGTATTTACCCTCTTAGTTCAAATAAATATCAATAAAATATCTTAGTTATGATGACAGCGCATAAGACTCTGTCATCTAGAATGATTTATAGCGTATACCAATCTAGATGAAGTAGAGGGTTGTGTCCCCGCCGAAGGCGGGGACACAACCCTCTGCACCTCGCTTGCTTGAAAAGCGCTATAAATAAACATTACAGGAATTTACGAAACGTTGAGCGAAGGTCAATTAGGCGAAGGCAAACTCATTGTTGTCACGGGTCCCAGTGGGGTCGGTAAAGGGACACTCTTACAAAAATTACTAGAACGCTATCCCGATCGCATTCTCTTTTCCATCTCTGCAACTACGCGATCGCCCCGTGCAGGGGAAGAACATGGCAGGGAATATTTTTTTTGGAGCCGTGATGAGTTTGAACAAAAGCGAGATGCTGGTGAATTTCTCGAATGGGCGGAATATGCGGGCAACCTCTACGGTACTCCCAAGCCAGCCATCGATCAGGCGATCGCTTTAGGGCAAATTGTTCTCTTAGAAATTGAACTCGCAGGGGCGCGACAGGTTGCCCAATCATTTCCTAGTGCCAAGCGAATTTTTATTGCGCCACCATCAATGGAAGTTCTCGAAAGTCGGTTGCGCCAACGTAGTACCGATAGTGATGAACAAGTTGTTAAACGCTTGCACCATGCCAAACTGGAAATAGCGGCTGCCAATGAATTTGACATCACCATTGTCAATGACGACTTAGAAATTGCGATGCATCAACTCGAAACAGCTATGTTTAATTAGGTGTATGGTGCGCTATACACCTATATATAAGCGACGACAGCTATACTAGCTTTGCTGAAACAAGCACAAATCTAATTTTGGTTTTCTTTATGACTATGTGGAGTTTAGTTGGCGCTTTACTATTGTCGGTTTCGACCCAAGCTCTCGATGGTCGTGCGGTCGCCACAGTACCCCGATCGCTAATGAGCTATGCCACCCGTCCTGTCTTAGCCTCAGAGGTAAGCGCTAATACTACGCCTGATCCTGTGGCTAAACAGGCGATCGCGAATATGCTCAATGAACTCAAACAATTAGGACTGCCCAATCCTGCCCAAGGTGCATGGATTCAATCCCATGATGGGGTAATCGCTTCAGGAAATTTATCAAATCGCCCTCTACCCTCAGCATCGCTAACAAAAATTGTCACAACCCTTGCCTCATTGCAAACTTGGGGATCGAACTATCGCTTTATTACCAATATCAGCATAACGGGAAATCTGGTTGGCGATACGCTCAAAGGTGACTTGATCATTGAAGGTGGTGGCGATCCATTTTTTGTGTGGGAAGAAGCGATCGCTTTGGCAAATAAGATCAACCAATTGGGAATCAAACGCATTCAAGGCAATCTGATCGTTACAGGTAGATTTGCCATGAATTTTGAAACTGACTTGGTAAAGGCGGCGAATTTTTTGCGCCTAGCCTTTGATAGCAGCCGATGGGAAGGAGAAGTTGCGGAGCAATATGCAACGATGCCTGTGGGAACGCCAAAACCACAATTGGTAATTCTTGGAAATATACGGACTGTCCCCAGCCTTGCCTCCAGCAATATCTCTAGCAAGTCATTAATTCGTCATGCGTCATTACCTCTTTGGCAAATCCTCAAACGCATGAATACCTTTAGCAATAACGAGATGGCGGAGATGCTTGCCTCTCAATTAGGTGGCGGTAGACAAGTAGCGGCGATCGCCGCAAATGCCACAGAGATACCCATCTCAGAAATTAACTTAGTTAATGGCTCAGGCTTGGGACAAGCGAATCAAATTTCTCCCCGCGCTGTAGTTGCAGTACTGATGGCAGTACATAATCGCGCCCAAGTCGAAGGCTTAACCCTTGCGGATCTGTTCCCCATTAGTGATTGTAACTGCGGCACGATCGAGGGACGTAAAATGCCAAAGGGAGCAATTGTTAAGACAGGGACATTATCTGATGTCAGTGCTTTAGCAGGTGTGGTGCAAACCCAGCAGCATGGCCCCATTTGGTTTGCACTTGTCAATCGTGGTGAGGGAAATATCGACGATTTCCACCGATCGCAAGACAATGTACTGCAAAATTTAGTGGCTAAGTGGGGCTTGCTCAAGTCTCCGAGTCCCAGCTTCGCTGAAACCCCTTGGCGAGATAGCGATCGCAATGAAGTTATCAAGTAATACCAAACTCCAAAAGTAAAGAAGCGGTGCATAAGCACCGCTTCTTTAACGTGAGTTCGATAACGCCATTTGTGCGGCGCTTCGCGCCGCACAAATGGCAGAAAATGGTAAAAATCGCTTAGCGATTTTTACCATTTTCCGCCTTTGTCGAACTGACGTTTCTTTACTTTTGGAGTTTTATAATTGTTATGAATCCCTGACCTACGGCAGATGAAATCTTTGGTAAGTAGCTTCAAGGCATGAGTTTTAAAAGAAAAAATCCTTGAAATATGTATTTAAGAAGAATTTATTGATTTGATAAACTGAGCTTAACCTGATAGTGTCGAGAAACACATAGGATCATTAATGTCTACCTCACGCCGATATGACATACACGTTTTCTAATTTCGATCTTAATTCCAAAACTTCTGTAATTGATTGGCGGCGATCGCTCGAAGAAATTTATCGCGGTCGAACCATGCACACTTACAAAAGTGGACAAATTATTCCTATGTATTCCCATGAAGTATGGGTAGTTTGTCGTGGAGTCGTACAACTAAATACTCTGCATCCTTCAGGTGATGAAGTGCTGGTTGGCTTTGCCGTGCAAGCTATGCCCTTTGGTTTACCCCTCACTAATCTAGAGCCATATCAGGCGATCGCCCTCTCCGATGTGGACTTGATGCGTTTTACCCTTACTGAGCTGGAGCAATCTCCACAACTTTATCAAGGAATTTTGCAACATCTAAATCGTCGTCTTCAGCAGACCGAAGCTTTGTTAGCGCTAGTCAGTAATAAACGGGTGGAGGAGCGGTTGCGGCAAATATTACTGTTGCTCAAACAAGAGGTTGGTATTCCTGTTGAAGGCGGTACTCGTCTCACTGTACGCCTCACTCACCAACATCTCGCCAGTGCTATTAGCAGTACTCGCGTCACCGTCACCAGAGCAATGAAGTTATTGCAAGATGAAGGTTGGCTCAAAGTTGATCGCGATCGGCATATTATCCTCGTATAAAAAAGGGGGCGCAATGCGCCCCCTTTTTTATACGCAAAGTGCTTTGCGATTTTATTTCTTGAGAATAGTAACTACAAGAGCAGTACCTTCAGTTACAGGTTTAACACCTTCAGGATAAGGAATTTCGCTAACGTGAATACCCTTACCAATTTCGAGAGAAGTAATATCTAGCTCGAAGCTTTCAGGAACGTTATTAGGAGCGCAAGATACACGTACATAGTTCTTGATGGTATCAACGGAACCACCACCAACTTTTACGCCGACAGGTACGCCAACAAAGTGGAGAGGAATATCTACTTCAATCTTCGATTGCGACTCGATCGCAAAGAAACTGAGGTGATAAATGGAGTTTTTGTAAGGATGGTTTTGGACTTCACGCAATAGTGTTTTGCCTTTAAAGTCGCCATCGGTTACATTTACTTCGATCAATGTGTTATTAATCGTTGCTTCACGTAACAAAGTAGTTGCTTCTTTAGCATCTAAAGTAATTGAGATCGAATCAGCACCTTTATGTCCATATACGGTCGCAGGGATTTGACCATTGCGACGGAGGGTACGATTGTTGGATAGGGTACGAGTAGAGGCGTTAATTTGTAATTGCATTTGGGTAATTTATGATTGCTTAGTTTTAATTTCTCAACAAACCACGCTTGGGTCCATGAATTGGATCTTCGACGATAATGGTTTGTCCTCGGCTTGCGCCTAGAGAGATAATGGCGATCGGAGTACCCGTTAAATCAGAAAGGAACTTGAGATATTCCTTAGCTTCTTGGGGTAACTCGTCAACGGTTTTACATTCGCTAGTCGATCGCTTCCAACCTGGTAAGGTTTCATAGATAGGAATCGCTCTAGCGAAGGCACGGGCATCGCTGGGGAAGTCACGAACCACCTTGCCATCGAGTTCGTAGGCGGTACAAACTTTGATTTCTTCGAGGTCATCGAGTACGTCAAGTTTGGTGACAGCAAGACAATCAAGACCATTAATGCGAACCGCATAACGACCGATTACGCCATCAAACCAACCACAACGGCGCTTACGCCCTGTAGTTGTACCAAATTCGGCTCCACGTTCGCCGATCTGATTGCCAATCTCGTCATGTAGCTCGGTGGGGAATGGTCCTTCACCTACGCGAGTTGTGTATGCCTTGGCAACACCAATGACGCGATCGATGCAGGTTGGTCCCACACCTGCGCCGATACAAGCGCCGCCTGCAACGGGATTTGATGAAGTGACATAGGGATATGTGCCATGATCGAGATCTAGCAATGTACCCTGTGCACCTTCAAACAAAATATTGCGACGCTCATTGATAGCAGCATCAATTTTTAATGAAGCATCAACTACATGGGGGCGTAAACGCTCAGCATAACCACGATATTCTTCAATGATCGCGTCAGCATCGAGCGGTTCTAAATTATAAAGCTTTTGTAAAACAATGTTTTTCTGCTCGATCGCCCAACGTAGCTTTTTAGCTAGGCGCTTTTCGTCCATTAAATCAATCATCCGAATGCCAACCCGCTCGGATTTGTCAGCGTAGGTTGGACCGATACCACGCCCTGTTGTCCCAATTTTGTGTTCAGCTCGCTGATCCTCTGAGGCGCGATCTAGCACACGATGGTATGGCATGGTGACATGGGCGGTTTCGGCAATAAATAGGTTGTCCGTCGATATACCCAAATCTTTGAGTCGATCCACTTCTTCAAGAAGCACCTTCGGATCGATCACTGTGCCACTGGCAATGATACATTCCGTTTTGGGATACAGGATTCCCGAAGGAATCAGGTGTAGCTTAAAGGTGCGATCGTTGACGACGACCGTATGTCCTGCATTATTCCCGCCTTGATAGCGAACAACGACATCTGCGGAGCGGCTCAGCAAATCGGTGATTTTGCCTTTACCTTCGTCACCCCACTGTGCCCCAATAACAATTACATTAGCCAAGAGTCTTGCTGCTCAATAAAATCTCACAATCATCAATCATCTCAAAAGATCACATCAATTGTCAATGATTTAGCAAGGTAAAGTTACGATTTGATCTCAACTTTGCTTTGCTTATAGCTGTCATCGCCTATGTTAAAGTGCCATCACTCTCTTCGTGCATAGGAATAAAACCCAAAATTGTTTCGGTGGGCAAAGCCCACCGAAACAATTTTGGGTTTTATTTTAGTAACTCGATCGCTGACTCAGCCGCCGCAAGTCCTGAATGATAGGCAGCTTCAATATTTTTGCCAGCACACCAGTCCCCTGCACAGACTAGCGACAAGGGAATTGATGTGGATAGACAAGAAACCCCCAAAGATTCTTCGGCGATCGCATAGCGCCAACGATGCACTTGCCACCATTCAGGACTAGCTAGCCATTTTGCTAATAATTTACCTGCTTGATTCAGCAAGGGTTTGCCCGCAATTTCTAGATCTGGCTCTTCCATCGATTGCTTAGCAAATTCGGCAGTACTTTGTAAAACAAAAACTGGCTGTACTGCTTTTTCGGCATGTTTGCTACTGTCGTAGCTAATCCAGTCCAGAATCGGATCATTAACACATCGAATTGCTTGCCACTCCATAGGTACAGAGTTACTAGCGTTATAGCCTGCCATAATCGTTACACTAGGGGCAAATTTGACCGACTGTAGGGCTTGCAAGAAGCTGGGGGCTGCGGCGAGGACTTCCTCAAATAGTGGCAAAAACTGTGGCGCAGGAATGGTAGAAACGATCGCTTTGGTTTCAAGGATATCTTGGCGATCGGTGACTAATTGCCATTGCGCCTCTTTGTGATTTACCCCAATAATGCGGGTGTTGTTAATAATCGCCAGTTCACTACCGAGATATTTGGCGATCGCCGTCATGCCCATAGGACAGCAATAGCGTGTATGCCGATTATCCGCATCGGGGGGGAATAAACCTGAAGCAGAAAGCTGATAGACATCGCGAGTCCACTCTTGGACGATGTGCTTTTCTGTCAGTTTGCGAATAAACCTACCAAAACTGTCGCTTTTTACAGAAATAAGTTGTGCGCCATGATCGACCCAAGTGCCTTGCAAGCGTCTAGTTGCCATCCTTCCACCCACACCTGCGGACTTCTCCACAATGGTGACATCTAGTCCCGCTTGCTTGAGTTTTTGAGCGCAGATTAAGCCTGCCATCCCTGCGCCGATCACGATTACATCTTTCATAAATTTTCAGTTCATGCCTCTTGAAGAGCTTAGCTCATCTTGAATTAATCGCGACAAAATCAAAACTAGTTTTTCAGAGCCTAAAACTCTAAAAAACTAGTGATACCTATAGTGTATCTTGCATTTTTTCGCCGTCATGATATGCAGCGAACAATACGGGACAGGTTTTGCCCCACGCGATCGCCCCAGTAGCATCAAGGCATATTGCACCAAAATCGCGATCGCGACTTTTTGCTTCATTAATAGATTTTTCGACCGCTTGCTGAAGGGTCATGCCATCGGTAACGCGCACCACCACTCTAGTCGCAAAGCCTTCATCGAGAATGTCTTCACCGACACCTGTACAACTTACGCCTGCAAACTTGGTGGCATAGTTCCCCGCAGGGGTTGCCGAGTCGCTAACTCTGCCAATGCGCTCAAAGCCCCGTCCGCCTGTGGATGTGCCAGCCGCAATGCTGCCATATTGATCGAGAACTACCGCACCGATCGTTCCCATCGCCACATCTGCCATTTTGCGATTGAAGTTTGTTTTGCGCTCCTCTAACCATTCCGCAAGGCGTTCATCGGTGAGGGGATTGTAAATCGGGATGCCTAATTCGCGAGTGAGTTCCGCCGAGCCGTAATCAGAGAGAACGCGATCGTCGCTAGTCTGCAAATGCTTAGCCAGATCAATCGGATTCTTAACTCTTGCCGTATTGATCACACCACTAAAACTTTGGCGATCGCCATCCATAATCGAAGCACTCATGCGGATTTGACCATCGGACTGTAATACTGAGCCAGTCCCCGCATTGAACCGAGGATCGTCTTCCAGCATTTGACAAGCCTTGACCACCGCATCGATCGCCTTCGCGCCATCAAGCAGCATCGGATAAACAGTTTCTAAAACAGCAAACAATGACTTACGAACTGGCTCGTAACCACCTTTGCTCTCAACAGTGCTACCAGCACCGCCATGAATGATAATTTTGGGTTGCATTTTTTGTTGGTAATTGGTAATTGGGGATGGGTAATTTGGGGATTAGCTTTTAGCGATTAGCTTTTAGCGATTAGCTTTTAGCTTTTTGAAATTGGAAGTTGGGTTTCATTCTTGAAGGTGACTTTTCATTCTCAATCACCAATCACCAAAAAGCCAACAGCTAACAGCTAATCGCTAACAGCTTAAAAACATTACAATTCTCCAAATCCCTTCTTCTTTTTCTTCTTCTTGCCATAAACAGGATTGCCCGCAGGAGATTGGTTGCCCATACCGCCCATTCCGGGAAATCCGCCGCCGCCCATATTTGGCATTCCGGGGAAATTCGGCATCTTGCCCTGTCCCATTTGCTGCATCAGCGATCGCATCTTCTGGAAATCCGCGACTAACTTCGTCACATCCTGAAGCTTGTAACCCGAACCATTAGCGATCCGTTGTTTGCGGCTAGGACTCTTGGCAATGAGGTCAGGATCTTTGCGTTCCTGTTTCGTCATTGACGCAATCATCGACTCACAACGCTTGAGTTGCTTTTCCGCTTCTTGAATTTGCGCGTCATTGATTTTCATCCCCGGGAGCATCTTCAACATTCCACCAAAAGAACCCATGTTTTTCATCATGCGGGTGTTCTTCAGGAAGTCGTCAAAGTCGAACTTGGCGCTGAGAATCTTTTCTTGGAGCTTTGCAGCATCGGTAATATCAATTTCTTCCTGCGCCTTCTCCACCAGCGTCAGCACATCACCCATGCCCAAAATCCGTGAAGCCATGCGCTCAGGATAGAAGGGTTGTAATGCCTCCACCTTTTCGCCCACACCGATAAACTTAATCGGCTGTCCCGAAATCTGCCGCACCGATAGCGCCGCCCCACCACGAGTATCGCCATCCATCTTGGTGAGGATTGCGCCCGTAATCCCAATCTCATCATGGAAAGTACGGGTGAGGGTTGCTGCTTCTTGACCAGTCATCGCATCGACAACCAGCAGCACTTCATCGGGCTTAATCGCATCCTTAACCCGACTTAACTCCTCCATCATGTCGCGATCGATCTGCAAGCGTCCCGCCGTATCGACGATCACAGTATTAACGCCTAATTCCTTTGCCTTTGCCAAACCTTGACGGGCAATCTCCACAGGGTCAGCATCAGCGCCCATTTCAAAGACTGGCACATTAATTTGCTTACCGAGGGTGAGTAACTGGTCGATCGCCGCAGGACGATATACGTCAGTCGCGACTAGTAACGCCGTACGCTCTAGTTTGCGTAAATGTAAAGCTAATTTAGCCGTAGCAGTGGTTTTACCTGTACCCTGCAAACCTGCCATCAAAATTACCGTCGGTGCATTGGCAGCCTCAGCAAGTGGCACATTTGCCTCGCCCATCGTCTTTACCAATTCGTCATAGACGATCTTGATAAACTGCTGATCGGGGCGTACACCTGCAATTACATCAGCCCCTTGAGCCTGTTTGGAGATTTCTTCGACAAATTCTTTGACAACCTGTAAGTTGACATCTGCCTCTAATAGCGCCCTGCGTACTTCACGAATCGCGCCCTGTATATTGGAGTCAGAGATTTTGTCCTGTCCGCGTAACTTTTTCCAAGCCGCCTCAAATTTATCGGCGATTTCATCAAACATATCTAGTTTTGCTTTTGCTTTTGGTTCTAACTACTAATTTACCGTTACCACTGTTACATTGATCCTGATCTGAGAAAATTATGGCTGCGATCACTTTTGGCAAACATAGCATTTTCATCAAATTTCTTCTGAAACTCTCCGCTTAACCAGCTTATTGTCAATATACTTCAATAAATTTGCGCCTAGTAGATAAGCGTAAAGACTAGAGGGGCTAAATTTAAACTCTACTCCTTTATATTTAATGTCTTTATCTGAAATAGTTTGACTAGTAATCAAAATTGGTTGAGATATATTGGGATGTTTATTCACAAATTCAACACAATTATCAAGTTCAGCAAGTATCCGATAGGGGCGATCGCTCCACTTAACTTCCACAATCCAAGAGGGTAATTGGCTAACATTATCCAAATGCACAATATCAATTTCTCCCGACTTCCATCGCGCATAATAAAGTTCCGTAACTTGACTATGTTGCCATTGACTAAAAATTGCCGTTTCAGTCATAGATCCCATAGCTTCAGAATTCGCATCAATTTGTCCAAATAATGCAGCCCTCATAGATGGATTGGTTAAATAGACCTTGAAACACATTGCTCGCTTAAATCTCTTCGCATTGTTATCTATCCTTTCAACTCGCCGAATTAGGAATGCAGCCTCCAAATATTCTAGATAACGCTTAACCGTATTCTTGGCAACCCCAGAGGATTTGGATAATCCATCTAAACTTACTTCATTCCCAGAGTTGTAAGCTAAGGTCGTAAATAGTCTATTTAATTCTTGAATGTCGTTAATACCGTAAAGGCTTGGGAGATCTCGGAGTAACACCTTATCAATAATGTCACTCTTAATATATTGGCTGGGGTTTTGTCTGATAGTTTCTGAAAAAACTGCCTCTGGATATCCACCAAAGTTCAAGTAGTTTATAAATTCCTCATTGAGAGCAGCAATATTTAGGGCAGAATAATTTATAGCTGAAGCTCCATAAATATGTGATTCTAGCTCTGCTACAAGTTCCGCTTCTCTGCCAATAAACATCAAGTACTCAGCAAAAGTTAGCGGTGGTAGAACATAATCACTAAAGCGCCCAGCACCAGACTCATTACTCTTTAGTCTTAATGCTGCTGCCGCAGAACCTGTAGCAATAAAGCGATAGTCTGCATAGGAGTCAACTAGAGATTTAAGATGTATTTCCCAATCACGCAAATACTGAATTTCATCAAAGAAAATAAATAGTTTGGTATTGCGTTTATGTTCAAAAAGTTTCTGAAAATAATTAAGTATCCTTTCTAGATGTAATCCTGTGTAGATTGGAGTTTCAAGGGGAATGTATAAAATATTGGTTGCTTCTACACCAGAATCTAGGAGTGCGCGAATGGTGTGATAAACCATAACAGTTTTCCCAACTCGCCTTGGTCCCATTAAAACGATCGCTCGGCGAACATTTGAATCCAAAATATTTTCATAAAAAGTCTCGAAGTACTTACGTCGAGGTGTATCTTCGTAAGTTATTTTTCCTTCTCTGCCCTGTTCCCACCAAGGATTATCAAACCGAAGTCGGGATAAAATGTCTGCTTCTGAAATTTCAAGCATAAATTTTAAATAAGATTAGTCAACTAATCTTATTTTATCTTGGCTTTATATTTAAGGTCAATCAACTAATCTTATTTTTGCGTTGCAAGTGTAGCGATCGCCTAGCAGCATTTTACTTAGTGCATTGTTAGGGCAATATTTCATGCTCAAGCGTATTCGGTTTGTTTCTACTGGCGCTTATACTCAGTCCTTTCAAGGACGTATAAAATTTCAGGTCTACAACATCTAGATATTGCGCATTTGGAGCAATGTCTGTTGATGGATTCTCAATTGATGCGATGTTGGCTTTGGCTGATAGATACAAATCATAATCAGATAAACTAGAAATAAATCAAATGGCATAAATTATGACAGCCTACGCCTTAAACTTACCCGATCACTTAAAGCAGGAAGTCGAACAGTTAGCCGAAAGTCAGGGAATTTCGCTGGATCAGTTTGTACTGTGGGCTGTTACAGAAAAGGTCAGTACGCTTAAAGCATCATTTTCTCTGATTGCTTATCGTCAAGGGGCAAGTGGACAAATTTTTCCTGTGGTTAAGGGAACGGCAGTAAGGGTGCAGACATTAGCGATCGCTGCTCACAAGTGGAGCATGAGTGTTGCTCAAATTGCTGATGAATACGATTTATCCGAGGAGCAGGTAACGGAAGCATTGAGATTTTATGCAGTAAATAAAGAACAGGTTGATTTGGCGATCGCTTCTGAGCAAGAATTAGATGCTATTCACTGTTAAGACAAAACTCCTTTTTATTCACCTTTTTATTCAATTGTTGTAGAGATACCCCATTATGTTGTACGAACTAAAAGATGAAGACTACTTTAAATTGTGGATGTACTTTGAAGATAGGGCTGACAAAATCAAGGCAGCAATGCTTAGTATGTTCACTTGGCTTGTAGGTTTTAAAGTCGCACTTCTCAGTTTTATCTTTGCCAATTTTGCTAATTATGATGCATCAAAAGCGAAATTGGAACTCTATGTGATTGTTATTAGTGCGGCTTTTGCAGGTTTGGCTATTTGCTGGTACTCATTTTCAATGCTCTCAGAGTCAGGGCATCACATTCAAAGAAATTGGGATAGGTCAAAGAATTTTAGGAAGAGAGTATTCCGCATTGATAATATACTTCGCGGAAAAAATGACAAGAAGGAAGAGAAAAGTATATGGAAACGGATTTATGATCCACCCCAACCACCTCTTTGTAGAAAAGACAAACTATGGAGCCTACTAATAAAGGAAATAGAAATTTGGGATCAACTTAAAGTTATTGCTGTGCTATTCGGATTGGCTTTTTTTGCTATCCCTGTAATGTATTTCTTTGGGGCGATCGCTTTTTGATGAGTTGAGTTTTAGGTGATCGCGTGTTGTTGAGATTGAGTTAGGGGCGATCGCTTTTACAAAATAATCAAGCATGACAAAATAAAAACGATGATTACAGTCATAGCTAGATATGTTAATTCCCAACGCTAACAACGCTGTTGTTGACATTCGTAAATTGCGGGATTACTGTCTTAATCTAGAACATGATGACGGCAAACATAAAGCCAGACTATTCGCCTCAATGCTTGGCATGAAAGCAGAAAATGCTGAAGAATTAAGACTAATTCTGCTAGAGATTATCACAACACATGAAGCTAAATTAGGCAGATCTGATAGATTTGGGCAACGATACACTGTGGATTTTGAGATTACATGGCAAAATAGAAATGCAATCCTGCGGAGTGGATGGATTATTGAACATGGTTCAGATATTCCAAAACTAACGACTTGCTACCCTCTATAGTCAGTGGAGATGATAAATATGTTAACAAGTTCAGTAAAACTTCTAGATGTCGTAGCTCTGACTGTCGATCTTCCCCAAG
The DNA here is from genome assembly GCF_027942295.1 of Pseudanabaena sp. Chao 1811. Lineage (NCBI taxonomy): Bacteria > Bacillati > Cyanobacteriota > Cyanophyceae > Pseudanabaenales > Pseudanabaenaceae > Pseudanabaena > Pseudanabaena sp. Chao 1811. The sequence continues at coordinate 3,036,241 of NZ_CP101416.1, read as the reverse complement.
ATAATCTATGGCGTGGACAAGTTGGCACAGTCGTTGAGATACTTGCCAATGGTCAAGCCTTTGAAGTCGAGTTTAGCGATCGCAATGGTCGCACATACGAATCATTAGGATTAACTCCAGAAGAATTCATGATTCTACATTTCGAGCCAATATTACCTAATTCCAAAGCTCAATTAGTCACAGTATAATTTTTGTACAAATTGAGGCGATCGCAATTTGTTGGGATTGAGTTGAGGGCGATCACACTTACTCATAATGAGTCCACATTCTAATTATTTTAATAGTCTTCTCAGACTCAATCACCTCATAGATAAGACGGTGTTGAACATTGATTCTGCGTGAATATGCACCTGAGAAGTCACCAACCAATTTTTCATAGGGTGGTGGATTCTGAAATGGATTTATTTGAATTATAGACAGAAGTTCGGCAACTTTACCTTTGAGATTACTTGCAGATATTTCCTTTGCATCTTTTTGAGATTGCTTGGTGTATACCAATTTCCACATCACCATTCTAATGTCTCTCTGCAATCATGAACAGAAGTTGATAAACCTTCAACAATTGATTCACGCATTTTAGGAATTGAGAGCAAATATATTGTTTCCTGAATACCGCGCCATTCATCTTCAGAAATTAAAACAGAATTACCTTCTAAAATTTTTACATCCTTAGTTTTAGCTTGTTGACGCTGTTTGAGAAATATGCAAAAGTCAAGAATTTCCTCAACTAGCGAGTCAGGAATTTGTTCGAGTTCTTTACTAAGTTGGTCTCTAATCGTCATTTGACCATCCCAATATTTTGATGTTTATTAATGTAATGGCATTCAATAAAGAGAAACTTCCTGTAGAAATTATACCTATTTTAGTTAAGAACAATACAAAGTATTGATTGCGAGTTGTTGAGATTGAGTTGAGGGGCGATCGCTGCATTTTTGGTACTAACCCATTGGACAAGTGTTTTTTATCCCAAAATAATCAGCAACTTAACGATAAGTATTTTTACTCATGACTAGTTCAAGATGGACAGATTTGTGTAAAATTATTAAGACTTTGTAAAAAAGCAACTTTATATACTAAAAACTTAAATTTTTATGGCAAAAAAGAATCTAGCAAGCTTGACTGCTGATGACTTGGCAGGCAAAAAGGTATTAGTCAGAGTCGATTTCAACGTTCCTCAAGACGAAACTGGCAAAATTACCGACGATACCCGTATCCGTGCAGCGTTGCCAACTATTAAGTATTTGACCGATGCTGGTGCGCGTGTCATCCTCACCAGTCACTTCGGCAGACCCAAGGGCGTTACCGAAGGTCTTCGCCTCAATGCTGTAGCTGCACGTTTGTCAGAATTGATCGGTAAGTCTGTAGTCAAGACCGATGACTGTATCGGTGATGCGGTCGCAGCTCAAGTTAATGCCCTCAACAATGGTGATGTGGCTTTGCTAGAAAACGTTCGTTTCTATCCTGAAGAAGAAAAGAACGATCCTGAATTTGCTAAAAAGTTAGCTTCCTTGGCTGACATCTATGTAAATGATGCTTTTGGTACTGCTCACCGCGCCCATGCTTCGACCGAAGGCGTAACCAAGTACATCAGCACCTCCGTTGCAGGCTTCTTGCTCGACAAGGAATTGCAATACCTCAGTGGTGCGATCGACAATCCTCAGCGTCCTCTCGCCGCGATCGTTGGTGGTTCCAAAGTTTCCAGCAAGATTGGCGTTATCGAAACCTTGCTCGATAAGGTTGACGTACTGCTCATTGGCGGCGGCATGATCTTCACCTTCTACAAAGCTCGTGGCTTAAGTGTTGGTAAGTCCCTCGTTGAAGAAGATAAGCTAGACCTCGCTCGCGCTCTCGAAAAGAAAGCAGCAGAACGTGGTGTTAAGTTCTTGCTCCCTACCGATGTGGTAGTTGCTGATAACTTCAAGCCTGATGCTGATTCTCAAACCGTTAGCATTAACGCTATTCCCGATGGTTGGATGGGCTTAGATATTGGTCCTGACTCCGTTAAGGTATTCCAAGATGCGCTTGCAGATTGCAAATCCGTAATCTGGAACGGTCCTATGGGTGTATTTGAATTTGATAAGTTTGCCGTTGGTACTGAAGCGATCGCCCATACCCTCGCAGACTTGACTGGCAAAGGCACAATCACCATTATCGGTGGTGGTGACTCCGTAGCCGCAGTTGAGAAGGTTGGTGTTGCTGAAAAGATGAGCCACATCTCCACTGGTGGTGGTGCAAGCTTAGAATTGCTCGAAGGCAAGATCCTCCCCGGTATTGCTGCTTTGAACGAAGCTTAATTTTTCAATTAGCCTTGCTAAATAAAAAAGGGTCGCTGAGCGACCCTTTTTTATTTAGCGGAAATTATCAGGATTGAGTCTTCTGCCACTGCTACCCGTAAAACCACTGTTGGTTAGACTTGCACCAGTACCACCATCGCTAGGATCAAGGAAGGGCTTCAAGTACAAGTTGCCACCACGAATATTAGTGGTAGCTGTTGGGCGGTTTGAAGATAGTACTGAATTGAGAACACCATTGATCCCTGAGAGATCAATACCCAAGCCGAGGTCACTAGTAATGTCACCTAATGATCGATCGCGCCCACGATAGGTATTTACTGCTGTAGTTTGCTGACCACTATCAGCGGTGGTGAGATTACCAAATACGCGATCGCGAGTGGCGATGGGATCTTGACCATTGGGGACTGTCAAGACAATTCGACAAGCAGAATTTTTGTCCGTCGTAGCACAAATGACGTTATAGCCATTCTCAGTACTGGTTCGCATTTCTACTAAACCATCAGGACGATAGGATTCGAGACGGCGGCTGATTTCATTACAACGACGTTCAGGTGACCAACCATCACCCATTGCGCTGGGGGCAGCCCAAGGGAAGTATTTTTGAGGCTGACTCTTCGGCTGATAGACGACAATATATTGACCATCACGCACTTGACAGCTAAATCTTGCCGTTTTGTTGTCAGTGGGATTTGCGGCTTTATCATTGGGCTTATCAGATGGCAGTGGTGCAGAACTGGGATTAGTTTCAATGGGGATAACTTGGGCAACACTTGGTAAGGCGATCGCGATCGCTAGCGGGAAACTCATGGCGATCGCTGATAGGGAAACAGCAGATCGTCGAAATTTTGGAGACAATTGGAGTTTCATAGGATTAGCAGGTGTGTAAGGAGTGGTTAATAATCAAGTGGTGAATCAATCACAAATGGCGAAACATAAATCTCCCCCCAAGGCTTTTATGTCTATTTTGTTTGTATGGTGGCGTTATGCTGTGAGTCTATGGAAAATATTGTTCAACTATGGGGCTAACCATATCTTAATGACATAGGTTTTAGCGAAAATGTTTCCAAGTAATTCACTACCACATCCTCACAAAATCTTCACAAGTTAAGAGAGGATGTTTTAACGGTAGTCCTAGATTTAAATAGGTAAGGATGGACGGCGCTTCGCGCCGTCCATCCTTACCTATTTATTTTAATCAATTTCACCTTCTTCAACTTCCGCTTCTACAGGTAAAGGTTCTCGCAAAATTACAGTATTTTGCAGTTTCCCAATACCTTCGATTTCGATATATACGCGATCGCCTTCCTGCATAGGACCAACTCCTTCAGGCGTGCCAGTGATAATAATGTCCCCAGGGAGTAAGGTCATAATCTGGCTAATGTAGGACACGATATATTCTGGCGAAAAGACCATCTCATCAATGGCGGCAGATTGCAGTGGTTTTTTGCCATCGTTCACAAAAGTTTGCAATACTGCGGTAGGACTAATCTCACGCACAATCCAAGGACCTAAGGGACAGAAAGTATCAAAGCCCTTGCCTCTTGTCCATTGACTATCACTGCGTTGAAGATCTCTAGCGGTGACATCATTAGCGATCGTATAACCCCAAATTGCGGCGATCGCCTGATTGGGTGTCAAGTTAAAACAACGCTCACCAATTACTAAAGCCAGTTCGCCTTCATACTCCACCCGTTTAGACTGCGGTGGCAAGGCAATTTCATCATCAGGAGAAATTAATGTCGTCGTTGGCTTTAAAAATAAAATCGGCTCCTTGGGTACTTCACCACCCATCTCGGCTGCATGAGCCGAATAGTTTTTACCCACAGCAACAATTTTGCTGGGTTCGCACGGATACAAAAGTTGATAAGTATCTGGAGCAAGTAATTCACCATTTGGCTCCCCTCCCAGCCAAGGTGCTGTATTGAGTACCTTTACGGCTTGATTTAACTCTAACAACCCGTAATAAACTTGTCCTTGGGCAGTTTTTACGCGAACATAACGATCCGCCATAACATCTTTTTTCGTAATTTAAATATTTTTTAAAGAGGGGAAAACCTAGCAGCATTGATTATATAGCAATCGCCATAATAAACCTAGATAAGCGAATGTCGCACTGGGTATAACATAAAACGCGATCGCCGTTCATATTGGACTTTCTTAGATGTCCTATTAAGTTAACTTGAGATAGGGTCGCCAATACTTACCACAAATTGCATCTTTGATTGATATCTGACTGGCGATTTTTACATTAGCAAATTGGAATATGAATCTATCTACATTTATCTTGCTTTCCCTTGGTGTTGGTGTTGTTTTTGGAACTTTGCTCAATACAACTTTTCCTGACAATATTGAACTCATTAATCAAACTTTTTTGGCTCCAGTTGGTGAATCTTTTTTAAGGTTGATTCAGTTTGTGGTAGTTCCTATTGTCTTCTCTTCACTAATCATGGGCTTAACGAGAATTCAAGGAGCAGGGCAGGTTGGGCGATATACGATCAAATTAATGACGAGCTACGTGGTTACTAGTACGATCGCTCTAGGCGTGGGCATGGGAACTGCCTATTTTTTACAACCAGGGAGTGGGGTAACGGGATTGATCGTATCTGAGACGATTAACATCACCGAAGCACCTTCTCTTATATCTTGGTTAGTTAGTCTTATTCCTGTCAATCCCTTAGAAGCCCTGAGTAATGGGAATTTATTACAAATCATTTTTTCAGCCGTTTTATTAGGGATTGGTGTCCAACTTGCTGCGGATAAAGCCAAACCATTTGTGGAATTCATTGAGAGTATCTATCACATTAGCGAGAAAACTCTATCCGTAATTCTCTATGTTGCACCCTTGGGAGTATTTGCCTTAATGAGTTCAACGATCGCTACTCAAGGCTTAGACCTAGTTGCGAAATTATTCCTTTATGTAGTGGGCTTAGTCATATCCTCCAGTATCATGCTGTGCTTAGATATGCTAATTTTATTTGCCCTCAAAGCTGACCCGATTAAATTTTTGCGGAGTCTGTCCGAGGCGATCGCCCTAGCCTTTGGTACGGCTAGCTCTAATGCCGCTTTACCTGTCGTATTACAGAATATTCAAGAGAATTATGGATTACGCGAAGAGATTGCTAGTTTTGCAATTCCTTTAGGTACTGCCCTTAAGCGCGATGGTGCAGCAATTTTACAGGGATTTAATGCTTTATTTGTAGTGCAAATCTATCAAGTTCCCTTAACTCCTTCCTTACTAATGGCGATCGCCCTGAGTAGCCTACTTGTTTCTTTTAGTACCCCCGGAGTGCCTGGTGCTGCCTTGATTACAATGGCAACAGTACTTTCGGCATCGGGACTCCCATTAGAAGCGATCGCTTTAGTAGCAGGAATTGACCGACTTACCGATGGTTTAAAAACCGTCGTGAATATTATTGGTAATAGCGTAAATGCGATTATCCTTAGTCATTGGGAATCGGAAGAAGTATTAGAGATAGAAGAAATTAAGCCAATATCTGCCCTCAAGAGCTAATAGAATCTGCTTTGCCTAACTTACTCTTAAAATCCACGCACATCTTGAGGTAAAAAGGTGCGATCGCTTGGCAAAAGTGCCACAGGTTCTGTCAGCGTGAATTCTCCCTTAACAATCCAATCCTTGAGAGTCTTCGCCGCCTCTTCCGATAGATGCAGGCTAGCAAGAGGTGCAGTTCGTACAGTTGTGCCTGAAATTTCGATTTTGCCAGACTTGAGCTGAGCATAGGAAACAGAACCAAATATTGGACGCACCCGTCGGGGGATGGAGAAATCGATTACAGGTGCAACGAGTTGTTCATCTATTACAGCAGCTCTAGCAACTACTTCTTCATCAATTACAGGTAAAGGCACGGCAACACCCATCATCAGCGACGCACCATAGTTACGGAAATAGCAACCACGCACCCATTCAGGAGTCATTTGCTTAGCATCACCGATTAGCGCCAAAGTCGCCGCAGGTCCAATCGGGGTACGATTCTCTAAACGCTTTTGCAATGGGAAATGCTGGGTTCCTTCCCATGCCACATAGCCAATACCACCACCCATAAAGATACGTGTACCAATCCCAATCAATTGCAAATCAGGATCATTCCATAATGGCGAAATTGCCCCAGGATTAGAATAGACTGCATTTCCTAAGCGTGGCTGAAGTGGACCCAAATAAGTGTAAAGAGTTTCTTCACCTCCATTCACACCGACAATAAAATTTTGATAGAGATTGCGAGGATTAAAAAGATAGAACTGATTGATCGAATCCTTCGTAATTGTCGTCTCAAAATTAGCACGCGGATAACAATCGTTAGGATGTCCGATCGCTTTAAAGTTAACTGTCTTGCCTGCAATTAAATCCGCAATCACATGACCGCCGCCACGATTTTGGACACCTTCATCATTAGCCTCTGGTTCTTGGGTTGCACCTAAATAAATATCAACAGCTCCAAATCCCGCATAGGCAGGTACACCATCAATCCAGCAAGTGCGAATCTTGATCGGTGGATCGGTATGTCCTAAATTGAGAATTGCCCCCGATGATTCCATGGGTTCAAATGTGCCTGTAACGATCACATCTACTTTTTTTGTCGCCTGCGTAACCCCAATATCGGCAACAAGGGTTTTAAGCTCAGTCGCAGTTAGGACTTTAGCCTTACCAGCTTTGATTTTGTCATTAATATCGGCGATCGTTTGGGGCATAGGACTTTGCTGAATTGAAATTATCTAGAAATATAGCGCTTGAGAATTTAATGAGTAATGAGAAGTTGTGGAGCAAATTCCCATTACTCAAAATGTGGGCAGTGACCAACCGTTATTAGACAATGTACCTGCATGGATGCGATCTAAGGCTCTTTTACCACCCCAGCGATCGACAATTTTATCGTCATATTCATCAGCAATTTCCATCACCGCCTTTACCGAAGCTTCCAATTCTTTCATGGTGCAAGTTGAACCAACGATGGAATGTTCAAAGAGAATTTCATTGTCTGGTGAAATTCCAAAAGCACCAAAAATCATCTTGGCATTTTCTTCTAATAAATATCGCATCAGTTCAGGTTTTAATTCAGCTCCGACCACTACATATGATCGCGTATTAATTACCGCGTCATTTTCGTCCCAAGGAAAAACTAATATTTCTACTAAGGCTGATCCAACAAACATTCCTAATCCGGGGAAATCTTGGCGAGCGCAGGGATATTTGCCAAAAATCTCTTGGATCCACGTTACTACTTTTTCATAGCAGGCTTCTTGAGCGCTAGTTTGGAATTTCAAGTTATTTGCCTCCATAGGTTGATCAAACTGGGCGATTTTGGCAATCAGTATAGTAGCTAAGCTAATCAGAACTATACCCATAGGCAGTTACATTTTCCAAGCATTATTTGAATATTTCCCAAGAAAAAGAAGATGGCAATCAGTGCCATCTTCTTTTTCGCGGTTGATCGACGGCAATTAAACCCGTCATAAAGCAATAACGCCTTGTACTATGATGGATAAATCTTAAGAGATACAAAAATTTGCCTTACACTTCTTACGTTTAGGAGGAAACATAGTTGGCTAGTCGCTTCTTATTTACATCTGAATCGGTTACGGAAGGACATCCTGATAAAATTTGCGATCAGATTTCCGATACGATTCTTGATACCTTGTTGGCTCAAGATCCGCGATCGCGTGTCGCTGCCGAGGTTGTAGTAAACACTGGTCTGGTCTTGATCACAGGGGAAATTACAACCAAAGCGCATGTCAATTACGTCGATATTGCCCGTAAAAAAATTGCTGAAATTGGTTATACCAATGCTGATAATGGTTTCTCGGCAAATAGCTGTGCGGTAATCGTCGCCCTTGATGAACAGTCTCCAGATATTGCTCAGGGCGTGAATGTTGCCCTCGAAGCCCGTACTGGTGAAGAAGAAGATGCTGCCCTCGAAGCAGTGGGTGCTGGTGACCAAGGGATTATGTTTGGGTTTGCCTGTGACGAAACACCTGAATTTATGCCCATGCCGATCGCGATCGCCCATCGCCTCGCCCGTCAGCTATCGGTTGTCCGAAAAAATGGCACATTACCTTATTTACGTCCCGATGGCAAAACCCAAGTTACTGTAGTTTACGAAGGTGATAAGCCCGTTGCGATCGACACCATCCTCATCTCGACCCAGCATGATGCAGTGATCGATGGCATTACTGACGAAGCCAAAGTACAGGAAAAAATCAAAGCTGATCTCTGGACTCATGTAGTCTTGCCTAGCTTTGCTGATACTTCTGTTAAGCCTAATGACCAAACTCGCTATCTGGTTAACCCCACAGGCAAATTTGTAATTGGGGGACCTCAAGGTGATTCTGGTCTCACTGGACGCAAAATTATTGTCGATACCTACGGCGGCTATGCTCGTCATGGTGGTGGCGCTTTCTCTGGCAAAGATCCCACAAAGGTCGATCGCAGTGCTGCCTATGCGGCGCGTCATGCAGCGAAAAACATTGTGGCAGCAGGTTTGGCTAGCAAGTGCGAGTTACAAATCAGTTATGCGATCGGTGTGGCACGTCCTACCAGTATGCACATCGATACCTTTGGCACGGGCAAGGTGGATGAAGAAACCCTATTACGTCTAGTCAAAGACAATTTTGATTTGCGTCCTGCGGCAATCATCAAGAATTTTGATTTACAAAATCTACCTAGTACTAGAGGTGGTCGTTTCTATCAAAATGTCGCCGCCTATGGTCACTTAGGTCGTAACGATCTCGATCTTCCTTGGGAACGCTTAGACAAAGTAGAAATCTTGAAAAAGAACGCTTAATAATAGAAAGGCTCGCTAAGCGAGCCTTTCTATTATTAAGCTTAGATATTTCCAAATTTATGCTCACTAACACTCTAAACATTAGCGATCGCTTACAGATTCTTTTGCAAGAACTAAAATCACAATTGCAAGAGCTTTATGGCGATCGCCTATTTTCAGTGTTGCTATATGGATCTGTCCCTAGAGGCGAAGCAACTGCTGATTCAGATATTGATGTGTTAGTAGTTCTAAAAGAGCAAGTGTTGCCAGTTCAAGAGGTTCGGCGGATGGCAGATATTCGCTTATATTTTTTGTTAGAAGTAGCTGGGCGCAATTAAATATAAAACCCTAAAAGCTGTGGCGCACGCGCAGCGTGCGTCACAGCTTTTGGTTCTATTTTTTAATTATGCCTAGCTACTGAGTTTGGCGAGTTGGTTTCGATTATGCCAATGTCGCTAGATGAGTTTAGCGATCTCTCGGCATCTTTTGCGAGTAAAGTACGCCGTGAAGGGATCGCTTTATAAAAATAAGTTGAGCAGATTTATAATATTGACTTAGCATCTGATTAACAAAGGTGATTTTGATGATGTCAACACTACTATATGATTCGGACTTTTATCGTTGGACGGTTGAGCAGGTTGAGCGTTTACGTTTAGGGAAATGGGATGGCTTAGATATAGAAAATTTAGCTGAGGAAATTGAAGCTTTGGGGAGCCAAAAAAGGTCTGAGTTGGAAAATAGTTTAGCAATTTTGTTGGGGCATTTGATTAAGTGGGATTTGCAGCCGAGGTTGCGCGGTAAAAGTTGGCGACTGACCATCAAAGAGCAAAGAATTCAAATAAAAAAACTAATCCGAAAAAATCCTAGCCTAAAGTCCTATCTATCGGAAGCGATCACTGATGGCTTTGAGTTAGCTTTAGTTCTTGCAGAAAAAGAAACTCGTCTTAAACCCAAGGATTTACCAAAAGAATGTCCTTATTCTATTGAACAAATTTTTGATGAGAACTTTCCTATTGGCATCCAAAATGTTTAAAACCCCTGTTACATAATGATCACCATTATGATCACCATTTTTTTGACAGAGTTAAAAGTATAGCCTTCTTATTTAAAAATCATACATCTAAAAACTCGACACAAATCGTATTGATTTAAGGACTTGCTTTTCGTTTTTTGTTTCTGTAAAGTTTAGAATAAGTTTTCAAGCAGGGGTGAGATTTACCAAGTTTTAGACAGTTAATCGCATAGATGGGCAGTAAGTTCCACTTTGCTGCGTTTGTAGCGAGTTTATTCACTATTTTTAAATTAAAAGCGAGTTGTCGAGGTTCATATCTCCGATTTTTTTGTGGTCTACAAAATGGCTTATAGAGAATAAAGTCGGAATCTCAATCTTTCTAAATTATCGATTTCTAACTACAGTTAAGTAGCTAGGCATAAGAAAACTCGTAATAGCTCAACATAGGAAAATTGACAAAAAGGCAAAAGCTGATAAATTAAAGAAATGAAGGAACTACCCAACCTAAAAGAACTAACAGACGAGGCAAAAGAAGCTTTGATAGTGAAGTTATGGGAAGAACTACAAAAACTACAGAAACAGCTAGAAAAGAAACCAAAGAAGACCGCAAAGAACTCAAGTTTGCCACCAGCCAAAGGATTTAAAGCCGAAATCAATAATCCAGAAGAAATAGAAGGCAAACGAGCAGGAAGCATAGGTAGAGACGGAGGAGGTCGTCAACTGAGTGAAAATCCAGACCAAACAATCAAAGCAACCGTGAAAAGTTGTACAGAATGCGGGAAAGAGATTAGCGAGTCAATACAAGTATTACTGGAAAGATACGACAAGATCGACATACCACCAATCAAGCCAATCGTGACTAGAATCGAAAGGTATGGATGCAAGTGTGAGCATTGCGGACAGGAACAAATCGCAGCAGTACCCGTAGGTCTTGAAGTAGGAAGTCCCTTTGGAGATCGAATCGCCGCGCTAGTGACAACGATGAGATACAGTCACGGGATAAGCTATGGAAGAATGCAGCAAATGCTGAGCGAAGTATTTGGGTTAAAAATATCGGAAGGAGCAATCTCCAACCTCTTAACAAGAGTAAAAGGACAACTAGAATCTGAAGTATCAGGAATAATCCAAGCTCTGAGGACATCTCGATTAGTATGCAGTGATGAAACCAGTGCAAGGGTTAATGGCAAAAATCAATGGGAATGGGTATTCCAGAATGAGCAAGTATGTTTTCATATCATCCGACCTTCTAGAGGTGGAGATGTCATCACCGAAGTAATGGCAGAGCATCAACCAGAGGTATGGGTATCAGATTTGTTTAGCGCCCAAAAGACCAATCCAGCGACAGCATGGCAAGTTTGTCTTGCCCATCAACTCAGAGATTGTCAGTATGGAATTGATGCAGGAGACCATATTTTCTCTGGCAGGATGAAAAAACTGCTGCTACGAGCTTTGGTGCTGCGAAGGCGATGGTCGGATTTAGCTGACTCTACCCGTTACCAATACCGATGTCGATTGTTTCGAGATCTCGACAGTATTCTCTCTCTGTTACCCACTCAAGAAGATGGACTGAGATTACAGAAACGTTATCTGGAGTTACGAGAAAACTTATTTCTGTTTTTGGATGACCCCACGATCCCACCGACTAATAACTCTAGCGAACAGGCTTTGCGTTGGAGTCTCATTTTTAGAAAAGTTACGAATGGGTTTCGCTCTGATTGGGGACGTGACTTATTTGCGGCTGTTCGCTCGATTGTCAATACTGGAAAAAGACAAGGCTTCTCTGCTTTTGAGTCGATTCTTATCGCTTTGAATCCTCTCAAATCATTGCTTGCTTTAGGTTGAGCAATTACGAAAACTCAAAATAAGAAGTATCAAAGCCAAGAGAATCGTAACGGGAAAAAAGAGTATCTTCGATACCCCACAATAAATAATCCTCAGAGTCAAACATTTGTCCAGAAAGATGGTCACGCTTTAAATGCAACCACTCCAATTCAATGGGATTCATCTCAGAGCAATAGGTAGGCAATTGAAATAAAAATAAGCCTTTACGTTCCCACTCAGGAATTTTGAGTTGTACCGCCTTAGAGGTATGGGTAGAGCTATTGTCTTGACCAATGACAGTAATCACACGGTTAATCAAGAATAAATCCGCAGCTAAATCAGCCGGACAATGCTTCTAGAGTTGTTCCTTGAAATTGAGGAAGCAATTAGAAGAATTGAGAGAAGATTTTCAGACATCAACTCGCCTGAAGACTTTCTGTGTGATGATAATGGACTGGATCGACTAGATGGAATTGCAATGATGTTAGTCGCAATTGGGGAGAACATGAATAAACTTGAAAAAAAGATTAGCAAAAAAGCATTTGATCAGCATAATTTAATTACTCATATTACGCAGAAGTCTAAAAAGGTTTCAGGGAGTGCCATTCCAAGTAAGATTGCTGCAAAGCCTTGATATATAACTTGGATTTGAGAGCAAAATGATTGAGTTTAGAATTAAGTTTGAGAACCTCCAATTTCACATATCCCCACAAAGCAGCAAAGAAGTGATTGGCTTGACTATCAACTGTCTTGGTCGGTGATTTGCATAGACTAACGTTTTGCTTCAAAGACTTGTGATATTCTTCAACTTTCCAGCGTTTACGGTAGATTGTTGTAATTTGCTTGTAGGTGATTGTTAGGTCGCTAGTGACTAGATAGAGAATACCAATACTGTGATCTTCGTTTACGAAGACTTGCTTAATTAGCGCTAAGGGGAGAGTGTAAAGTGAAGTGTGTAAAGTCTGGGATATATACAGAGAGATGATCTAGACACACAATTACCAACACTAAAACTGATGAATATACGCAAAGAATTGCTCGACGAATTGCTGCAAGAATGTAAAACACCACCTGACCTATTCGGAGAAGGAGGCATTCTGAAACAACTGACAACCGCGTTGGTGGAGAGAGCCTTGGAAGCAGAACTATCAACCCATCTGGGATACGGTAAGCACGAACCAAGACCAGAAGGACAAACCAACAGTCGCAATGGCTATAGCCAGAAAAAAGTGCAAGGTGACTTTGGCGTAGCCGAAATCGCAGTCCCCCGAGATCGGCAAGGGGAGTTTGAACCGCAGATGGTGAAGAAAGGACAAAGTCGCTTGTCAGGACTAGATGAAAAGATCATTGCTCTCTACGCACGAGGTATGAGTGTCAGGGATATTCAAGCCCAGTTGCAAGAAATGTATGGTGTTGAAGTATCACCAACACTTATTTCCAATGTTACAGATGCAGTAATTGACGAGGTGAAGCAATGGCAAAACCGTCCCCTTGAAGCAGTCTATCCAATCGTCTTTCTGGACTGTCTAGTCATCAAAGTCCGAGACAATGGCAGAGTGATTAACAAATCCTTGTACTTTGCCTTGGGCGTGAATATGGACGGGTACAAGGAATTACTGGGTATGTGGATTTCTCCGAATGAAGGTGCGAAATTCTGGTTGTCAGTACTCACCGAAATTCACAACTGTGGGGTCAAAGATATTTTGATTGCCTGTGTCGATGGCTTGACTGGTTTCCCTAATGCGATTGAGACGGTATTTCCTAAAACTCAGGTGCAGTTATGCATTGTCCACATGGTCAGAAACTCGGTCGCTTTTGTACCTTGGCAACAACGCAAGCAAGTTTGTGCTGACCTCAAGGCTATTTATAGCGCGGCGACGGAATCGGAGGCTGAGTTTAATCTCGAACTCTTTGCTGAAAAGTGGGACAAGCAATATCCATCAATCTCCAAGTCTTGGCGCAGTCATTGGGCAAACATTATCCCCTTCTTTGCTTTCCCGACCGAGATTCGCAGGGCGATTTATACCACCAATGCGATTGAGTCGATGAACAGTAGTTTGCGGAAGGTGATTAAATCCCAACAGATTTTTCCCTCTGATGATGCTGCTTTCAAGCTCGTTTATTTAGCAATGCGGAATATCTCGAAGAAGTGGACGATGCCGATTCGTGATTGGAAACCTGCTCTTAATCGCTTTGCCATCCTCTTCGAGGATCGTCTCCACGTCTAGCTTCTAGACTTTACACATTTTACTTGACAGTCTCGCTAAGGGAAATTTAACTCCTTCAAGATAAATCTCTTTCTTGATATTGTCCTCTAAATTCACTGCTTCTAATTGCACATACTTGCCTTGGGCTTTGTCTTGTTTGCTCAATGCTATCTTCCGATTACCTTTCAAGGGCATGATGAAGTCTTTGTTTTGCTCTCCTTGGATGAATCTCATATTTTCGGCTGAAGCAAACCAACTATCATTGAGGACATAACAAAACTGGATTTGATTTAGCACCGCTTGGGCAACTAATTCTCGAAAATATTCATTTTTCCCTTTCTCACTCCTACGGCTTGGTTTTCCTGTCTTTTTGTTCACATAATATTCGGTCTTGCTAATTAGCTGATACCCCACTGGTATTGCTATATCTTGATTGCTATACAGGCTTGTCAAAAAGTTGAGCCCTTTTACTTGCCGATCTTTACTGTGGTCATAGTGCCAACAGATTTGAGCATTTTCGTCTGTATAGGGTTTCTCCTCGATACTGTCATCTATGATTAGGACTCCTTCTTCACTTTCAATTTTCCGTACATACGGTTTTACTTTTACCCAAAATTCGGCTGATGTTCTTTCTTTGTGCGCCAGCCATTGCGTCACTTCGTCATGATTTATGTCTCCCTTCAATAGTTTGGCTAATCCTGTTGCAGTTGTTGCTCCAAAAGAACTAATTAGATAGTCACTATAAAGATCTAACATGTTCGTCTTCATGGTTTTATCTTCTTTCTTAGTCTTAGCTTGGTTTCGGCAAAGCAATTACTCTCAAACCTATTTCCAGTATACATTCTCACTCGTTTCTTCGGACGCTTTCTATCTGCGTAAGGTGAGTTAATTAAACATTATCGCCAAGAAGATAGATTCTCTAAACTATTTCCAGCGTAATATTTAGAACCTCTGAGATTAAGCCAATATTCCAATTTTGAATCCCTAATAGGGAAGGATCTTCAGAATGGATTGTATTAATTAAAGTGACTCTAGGATCTAGTTTTGCCCAAGTCATAGCAGATTGAGAAAAGCCATCTTCAATCCAGACGATTTTTGAAGTATTGCCAGAATGATAGAGAACAGCGATAGTCTTGCTATCATCGATTTCATCAAGATTAAGCTGTTTGCCATAGCGTCCCATCACATATCGCGCCTTCGCGAAATCAATCGGATAGCCCACAGTCCAAGGCGCAATCCCAGCCCAGCGATTCCAAATATTGGAATGTTCTCGCCAACCTGATGACATCCAAAACGGCTTGATATGTTCTGCTCGATCTACAGCATGGAGAAAAGGCTGCACATAGGGCGATGGGGAACCCCGCAAATCTCTACCTTGATATGTCCCAAGAAACTGCGAGGCAGCATTAACGCTTGTATTCACTACGCCATCAATATCTAGGAAGAGAAAGACCGTTTCCATAGGTTCATGTCCATCGTTAATTAATGCGAGATTGCTTTAGCAATAAAGAAAGCTGCTGCCGCCGCAATCCCCCAAATTAACACAGTCTGAATAACACTGCGGATCGGCGTTGTACCTGTAAATCTATCCTTTACATAGCCAAAGGCATTGAGGTAAATGAGCTAGATAGTCCTGCGGCAAGGGTAAAAGGGACAGTTAATCAATCTGACATGCCAATGACAATATCGCGGACGAATTCGCTCGATGCGAAATGGTACTCGTAATGGGGTTTATTTGGCATATTTATAAATCCCTATGAGTGAATACTTTGGCATTTGTCCCTGCATAGTCAGAGACGATATGCCCATTCCCCACAAGGCGATATTTGTAAGTGACCAAGCCTTCTAATCCCACAGGCCCCCTTGGAGGCATTTTATGGGTGCTGATGCCTACCTCTGCGCCGAAGCCATAACGGAACCCATCGGCAAATCGGGTAGAGCAGTTGTGATACACACCCGCAGCATCAACATCACTGGTAAAGATATCGACATTGGCTTGATCTTCGGTAACGATCGCCTCAGTGTGTTTAGAGCCGTAGGTAGTAATGTGAGCGATCGCTTCTTCTAAAGAATCGACAATTTTAATCGAGAGAATCAAATCCGAATATTCCGTTGACCAGTCAGAATCCTTTGCAGGTTGCACATCAATAATTTGCTGAGTGCGATCGCATCCGAGTAATTTCACATTGTGTTTCTGCAAAGCTTCTAAAGCTAAAGGTAAATATTGAGAAGCGATCGCCCTATGTACCAATAAAGTCTCGATCGCATTACAAGCCGCAGGATATTGGGTTTTGCTATCTACAGCGATCGCTACGGCTTTGTGGACATCGGCAGTAGCATCGACATACAAATGACAAATCCCATCGGCATGACCGAGAACGGGAATATTCGTATTGTCTTGGATATAACGCACAAACTGATTAGAACCTCTAGGAATAATCAGATCGATTAATTTATCCATTTTCAGAATCGCCAGAGTTTCCGCACGGGTGGTTAATAGCTGCACCACATTAGGCGATACCCCTTGAGTTGCAGCATATAGTTTCTCTAGTGCCTCACGCATCACCGCCGCGATCGCTTCACAGGAATTTACAGCTTCACTGCCACCTTTAAGAATGACCCCATTGCCCGATTTAATCCCCAGAGCAGCAATTTGTGTCACGGCATCGGGACGTGCTTCAAAAATGACTCCAATTACACCCAAGGGGCAGGATCGACGTTCCAAAACTAATCCAGCATCTAACTCGCGATGAATCTGGCGATCGCCAATGGGATCAGCAAGGCGAATGACATCGCGCACACCTGCAACCATACTTTTGAGCTTATTGGTATCAAGCTTGAGACGAGCGATCAAGGCGCTGGGTAACTGGGCTGCATTCGCGGCAATGACATCCTTTTGATTGGCTGCCAAAATTGTTTCTGCATTTTGCTCTAGGGCGATCGCGATCGCTTCTAGGGCAGCATTTTTGGAGGCAGTTGGCAATTTTGCTAGGGCGATCGCGGCGGTGCGAGTACGTTGGATCGATGCAGCTAGGTTTTCTGCCAAATTTGTAGATACGTTCCCAGACACTTGATTCTCTATCACTTTTCGTAGATTGCTATTTTGGGGGCAAGACATCAGCCAATGAAGCTAGCTAATGTCTAACATTTTTCTATGTTATAGCGTTTTGCAAATGCGTGCATACTCATTTATTGCCTCATAGGACACTTCTCAAACATGCTCTAAAGGTTTTGAGTTTTCATTTTGTCTACGGCAAAATGAAAATCACCATAGTCACGAATTGTCTAGGCATTGCTCTTCTATGCTATTTTTAGCAACTCTTTTACCGTGTCAACTAAATCTTCTGGCACAAAAGGCTTACTGATATAGGCGTTTGCCCCTTGGCGAAATCCCCAATGGCGATCGACACTTGTGGATTTCGTCGAACATATAATGATGTTGATATTCCAAGTTTCAGGATTATCTCTGAGTTTGCGACAAAGCTCATAGCCATTCATTTCAGGCATCACAATATCCAAAATTGCCAGATCAGGATGTTGCACTTCCGCTTGAGAAAGAGCCTCAACCCCATTTTTAGCTGTCATCACTTCAAATTGATTGTTTTTAAGCAGATTTGCAATTAATTCTCTTTGAGTTTTACTATCTTCAACAACAAGAATTTTGGACATGGAAGTAATCCTCTCAGTTCGATTCTTCCATCCTATGGGTGAAATAGAAATCCCACATGAAGACTAAGTCCTGAATTTGCTTAGTACTTTAGTCCTATTCTTAATTGGGACTATCGCCACTTGATTACTATGATTGAAGCAGCTAATCTGAACTTATACCAATCCACGAAAGTGTTATTACACTTTCGTGGATTAAAAACCAAACCCAGTGAGGTTTTTCAGAACTAAAAATGGCGTAGCCATTTTTAGTTCTGGTATTAAGCGATCGCCTGAACTGCAATAGGTAATTCCCATGAAAATTCGTATTTTACTTGTTGACGATCATTCCTTTATCCGTCGCGCCCTGAGGATTTCCCTCGGTGATGAATCAACTCTAGAAATTGTGGGAGAGGCGGAAAATGGGCAGGTAGCGATCGCGCAAGTGGAGACTCTCAAGCCCGATGTCGTGCTGATGGATATCCAAATGCCACTGATGGATGGAGTGGAGGCAACTAAGCAAATTGGGGAGCGTTTTCCAGATACGAAAGTATTGATTCTCACCGTGGATGAGACCGAAGAATATATCTCGCAAGCTCTGAAATATGGCGCATCTGGCTATATTTTAAAGAATACCCCACCAGAGGAATTATCCTTTGCAATTCAAGCTGTATATCGTGGCTATATGCACTTAGATTTGAACTTAGGGAGAAAGGTGATTGCACGAATTCCAGAAACCTCGGAGGTTTCTACAACTGATTGGGATAAGCTCACCCCCAGAGAGCAACAAATCGTCAAATTAGTTGCTACGGGAGCAAATAATGAGGAAATTGCTAATCAACTTTATATATCGACAAGAACTGTAAAGAATCATATTACAAATATTTTAAGTCAATTAAATTTGCGAAATAGAACCCAAATCGCGATCTTGGTCAATTCCATTCTTAACTATTCGTAACTAATAGAATAAGTAGCTATCCCTGCCCTATAGAGCTTTTCTCTATTTTTTAATTATGCCCAGCTACTTATAAATCAAAATCTACAATTATTATTTTGTTATGTTGCCAAGCAACATGACAAAATATCGATAGGCGATCGCTGGAGGTCGTTAGCATATGAATAAATATGGCTTCATTTCGCAGGAATCGCCAGTTAGATTTCGGGATTTGCAAACACAACTACGCGATCGCTGGCTGAATATCGAAGAATTTGATCATAGTGATTACGATATTCTCGTAGTTCCTTCCTTAACCCTCGATCCCTCGGAACTCAAAAAAGTTGAAGGTAGCCACCATTATGAAGAGCGCTTACTTTTTTCACTAATCCGTCTTCGCAATCCTCGCAACCGTCTTGTTTATATCACTTCCCAACCGCTAGCACCGATCATCATTGATTACTATCTGCAATTATTACCGGGGATTCCCTTCTCCCATGCCAGAGAACGCTTAGTCACCCTCACTACCTATGATGCCGCCGAAAAGCCACTCACTCAAAAGATTCTCGAACGTCCGCGTTTAATTGAGCGAATTCGTCAATCCTTACGCATCGATAAAGCTTATATGATTTGCTTTAACTCCACTCCTTTAGAGCGTGAGTTATCGATCCAGTTAGATATTCCTCTATGGGCTGTCGATCCCGATTTATTACATTTAGGAACCAAAAGCGGTAGCCGACAAGTATTTGCGGAAACAGGAATTCCTCACCCTGATGGTAGTCAACTCGTATGGACATCTCAGGATTTAGCGATCGCGGCTGCCAAACTGTGGGAAAGACAGCCCCATCTGCAACGAATGGTTGTCAAGCTCAATGAAGGATTTTCGGGGGAGGGCAATGCGGTTTTATGTTTAGAGGAACTCACAGAAAAATTGCATCCCATTGGGCAAGTAAGTCTCGCTGATCGCATTGCCGCGATTTTGGAAAGTTTTGCCACCATGCGCTTTCAGTCGAACCACGAAACATGGGCAAACTATGCCAGACAGATTCCTGAACTAGGAGCAATCGTCGAGGCATTTATTGAAGGGGAAGAAAAGCGATCGCCCAGTGTCCAAGGTCGCATTGCACCAACGGGCGAGATCGAAATCCTCTCCACCCACGATCAAATTTTGGGAGGGCTTGATGGTCAAGTATATCTAGGTTGTAGTTTTCCTGCGGATGCTGCCTATCGCCTTCAGCTACAAGAAATCGGTTTAGCGATCGGTCAGAATCTTGCCAAGAAAGGAGTATTAGAACGCTATGGGGTAGATTTTGTGGCAGTGAAACAACCAAATGGGACTTGGAATTTACAAGCGATCGAGATTAATCTTCGTAAAGGGGGAACGACCCATCCCTTTATGACTTTACGCTTTTTGACTAATGGCAAATTCCAACTTGAAGATGGCAAATTTTACAGTCGTCAAGGCCAAGAAAAATATTATGTAGCAACGGATAACTTGCAAAAGCCTCAATACAAAGGACTTTTACCCCATGATTTGATGGATATCATCGCCTATCATCGTCTCCATTTCGATAGCAGTACCGAAACAGGAACTGTATTCCATCTCATGAGTTGCCTATCCGAATTTGGCAAATTAGGATTAACGAGTATCGGCAATAGTCCCGCAGAAGCGCAGGCTATCTATGAACAGGTAGAACAAGTTCTCGATCGCGAAACAAGAGTTTAAGGATGGCGGCGCTTTGCGCCGCTTATCCTTAAGAGCGTGTTTGAAAAGTATCCCGTTTAGCATGAATTTCTGCTTCCCCCCTTAATCCCTCCTTACAAAGGGGGGAAACTTAAATTCTCCCCCTTTGCAAGGGGGAGTTAGAGGGGGTTAAAACTTCTCAAACACGCTCTAAGGCAGGATGTGGATTTTGAGGAAGTTTGTGCCTCCTTTTACACCCATCGGAATACCACCAACAATCAAAACGCGATCTCCCGTCGCTGCCAAATTACGCCCCAGCAAATAAGCTTCTACCTGTTGAATGACCATCTCAAAGGAATTCACTTCCTGATCTAGCAATAGAGGCTTTACACCCCAAACTAAATTGAGGCGATGGTAAACATTGATACTAGGCGTAAGGGCAATAATGGGAATTGTGAGTCGTTCCTTTGATGCAAGGATGGCAGTATATCCACTAGCGGTAAAGGCGACGATACAACGAAAATCGATCACATCGGAAACGGCATGAATTGCTTCACTGATCGCATGAACTTCATCGGTTCTGGAGGCAGGATAATTGGCAAATTGGACATCCTTTTCCACTTCAGAAGCAATGCGGGTCATCATTTCCACCGCCTGCACAGGATATGCACCCACTGCCGATTCTCCTGAGAGCATCACTGCATCCGTACCATCCATGATCGCATTTGCCACATCACTCGCCTCCGCTCGGGTTGGGCGCGGATTTTGGATCATACTTTCTAGCATCTGCGTTGCCGTAATTACGGGAATACCAATTTCATTACAACGACGAATGATATGTTTCTGAATCATGGGAACTCGCTCAGGAGGCATCTCTACACCGAGATCTCCTCTCGCCACCATAATCCCATCAACTACCGCCAGAATTTCTTCAAGATTAGCGATCGCCTGAGGTTTTTCTATTTTCGCAATGATCGATACATCCGATTTTCCCTGCTCAGCGATTAAGGCTCTGAGCAACTTGACATCGGCGGCTTGTCTGACAAAACTCAACGAAACCCAATCGACACCTTGCGCTAGACCAAATTCTAAATCCTGCCGATCCTTATCGGTCATTGAAGGTAAGCGCAAATTTAAACTGGGAAAGTTGACACCTTTGTGACTTGTGAGAATACCACCTTTGACAACTTCGCAATGAACTGCATTATCTTCGATACCACTTACTTTGAGTTCAAAAATGCCATCAGCTAAGAGGATCTGCGTGCCAATAGTAGCTTCTTCAGCAACATAGGAATAATCGATTGTGATGGACTTTTGATCAGGGCGATCGCTTTGTTGCGGATTATTTTTGGGTATGAGTGTAATCGATCTACCCTCAACTAGCTCAAGCCCAGCTTCAGACAACTCACCAACGCGGATCTTGGGACCCTGTAAATCCTGTAAAATTGTAATCGGCACATCTAGTTCTTCCGATACTTCTCGAATCATTGCAATTGTCTTAGCATGATCAGCATAGCTGCCGTGGGAGAAGTTCAATCGGGCTACGGTGATACCCGCCTCTACCATTTTGCGAAATACTTCAGGCGATCGACTGGCGGGACCAATTGTGGCAACGATCTTGGTTAAATGTTGAGGAATTGCCATAGGTATCAAGCGCTAAAGGATTTGATGACTTCAATTTATCGCCACTTTGCCATAACCTCCAAAATTTTTAGAATAGCTTTGAATTTCGCTCTCTAAGTTCCTAGAGCTTACTAGGATAATTTGCATCAATTACCCTAATCCTCCCTGATTGAATCGCATCAAATACAGAACGAATTTGATAAACTTCTTGTTCGCTTAAGCCTACATTCTCAAATAAGTTGTTATAAATCGCTTTACTAAAATATAGATAACTTTTGCGATTGATAATGCCCGACTGCATAATTCGCAATACTACTTCATCTAGTGTAATTGAGTTGGTGGATTTTCCACGGGTAGTATCTTCAGGTAAATTAAAGGCAGTGATTTGCTCCCCAACATCAACAGGCACAAACGTAGATAAATCAGTAGTTTTAGAACCAAGATTATGTGGTGGATTCTGAATGCGACTCGGCAAGCATCGATTGATTGCCGATTTCAACATTTCGGGATCGAAGGGCTTAGTCAGATAGTCGTCTGCACCAATTTCCATACATTGCATGACGCTATCCATTTCTTCAAGGGCTGAAATGATGATCACAGGAATATTCCGTAAGCTAGGATCTTGTTTTAAATATCGCAACACTGCATATCCATCAACCTCAGGCATCATGATATCCAACAAAATCAAGTCATAGCGATTCACCTGCACCATAGATAGGGCAGCCCGACCATCCGATGCCATCGATAAATTAAAATCTTTTCGATGTAAGCGGCGGGCTAACATATCTCGATTGATTTCATTATCGTCAACTATCAATACTTGGAAGTTTGGCATTACCATATTGACCACCCGTTCTTAACCGTTGTTAGACCATACTTTAACGCAGTTTCTCCCTTCTCGCTTTGCTTGATAGAGCGCAAGATCTGCTTCTTTAATTAATTGCTGAGAAGTTGTGAATTCTGTATGAGGATTGATTGCCGATATTCCTAAACTAGCCGTAACATAGGAATTTATCTGTGAAGATATGTGAATAATATTCAGGTTTTCTATCTCAAAGCGAATTTGTTCAGCACAAAAGCTGGCTCCCCTTGAGTCTGTGTCTGGCAAAATTACTGCAAACTCTTCACCTCCGTATCTTGCTAAGGTATCCCTTGGTCTTTTAATCACTCGTGATGCCGCGATCGCAATTTGACATAGACAGTCGTCCCCAGCTAGATGCCCATAGGTATCATTATATTTCTTAAAATAGTCTACATCAAATAATATTAGCGATAGAAATTTCTGTTCTCTTTTCGCCGCATTCCATTCTCTTTCCAACACTGTATCAAAGTAGCGGCGGTTGGCGATTCCCGTCAAACCATCACGATGGGATAGTGCCTCTAGCTCATTTTTGACAATTTCTAACTCATAGTAGGCGATCGCCAGTTCTTTATAGGCAGCTTCGAGTTTTTGATTATGTAAAATTTCGCGATCGTGCAGCATTTTCTTATCTAGACAAGCTCTGACCCTCGCTTTGAGAAGAACCCGATCATAGGGCTTGATTAAATAGTCCTCAGCCCCCTTTTGAATACAGGAAAGCATCATCTCTTTTTCATCTAATGCCGAGATGATAATTACAGGAATAACTCGCCATTCTTGATGGGATTTGAGATGATCGAGCACTTCTAATCCATTCATCACTGGCATCATCATATCTAGCAAGATCAAATCGATCGCTTGGGAATCAACTATCTCCAGTCCTCTTTTACCGCTATCAGCTAGAATTATATTGTCATACCCCAAATTTTTTAAATGGCGATAGAGAAGCTCGCGATTCATCTGATCATCGTCAACAATTAGCAAGCTAGATTCACTAATCTCTGGCATACTTTTCCAACAGCCTCTCTATTTTTCCTAATAATCGGGCAAATTCAATCGGCTTAGTGTCGTAATCATCACAGCCCGCTTCGATCCCCCTTTCGCGATCGCCAACCATCGCATGAGCCGAGCAACCAATTATCGGAATATTGCAAGTAGCAGGTATTTGCTTTAAGCGTTTTGTCGCTTCCCAACCATCTAAAACTGGCAAACTCATATCCATCACGATCAAATCAGGAAGCTCTGATTCAGCAGTGATTACCCCCAATTCCCCATCAACGGCAACTATTACTTCAAATCCCCTACGCATCAATCGTCGCGATAACATATCGCGGTTCATTTCATTATCTTCAACTAGCAGAATTTTTGCCATATTGATTTAGGTAATCCCCAGTTGTGCGCCCCCAGAAAATCAGCTCTAAAAATTACGCCTCTCTACACTAGCAATAGTTTATATATTACCCTCATCTCTTCAGTAATATAACGCCAGTATGGCGAAATTACATAGGAAGAATTGCACAGTAATTCTTCCTATGTTGCAACATATACGCCATGCTTTGCACGGTGTATATGGCTATGTCTAACTCACGTTAAATAGCTATTTAGTAAGTAGCTCGGCATAGTTATAAACGAAACCCATATTTCTGTACTGCCTGCTACGCGGACGGTACAGAAATATGGGTTTTAAGTTTACTTATGCTTGACTACTTAGTCAAAAATATGAGTGCAGTAACTTCGTACCCGCATCTTACATTTTCGGGAACAGAAAGGCTCACAATGAAAGACTTTCTGCTTATCTTATTTACCCATACCCAATTGCTGTGCCTTTTGGTAAACCTTACCTTCAGTTAAGAGCGAAGGAGCAATTACCACTTCTACCTGCTGCATTTCGCGGATATTGGCTGCACCAAGAGTTCCCATGCTAGTTTTGAGTGCGCCTAAGAGATTATGCGTACCATCATCAAGTCCTGCTGGTCCACGCAAAATTTGTTCGAGAGAACCTGTTGTACCAACCTTGATTCTAGTCCCGCGTGGCAATACAGGGCTAGGTGTTGCCATACCCCAGTGGAAACCACGTCCGGGGGCTTCGGCGGCTCTCGCAAAGGGGGAGCCAATCATTACCGCATCTGCACCACAGGCGATCGATTTACAAATATCACCACCTGTAATCAATCCACCATCAGCAATGATAGGGACATATTTACCAGTTTCCTTGAAGAAGTCTTCACGGGCAGCAGCACAGTCTGCAACGGCTGTAGCTTGAGGAATCCCCACACCGAGTACACCTCTAGATGTACAGGCGGCTCCAGGTCCAATACCAACAAGTACACCTGCGGCTCCTGCTCTGAGCAATTCTAAGGTGACATCATAGGTGACACAGTTACCCATGAGGACAGGGATCGGCATTTCTTGGCAGAATTTGGCGAGATCGAGGGAAACTAGTCCTTCAGCAGCAATGTGAGTAGTAGAGACTACGGTAGATTGCAAGAAGAACAAATCACAACCCGCTTCAGCAGCGATTAAACCATATTTAAAAGCATTAACGGGAATGCTGCTGGCACAGGCGATACCACCTTTTTCTTTGATTTCGCGGATCCGTTTTTTGATTAGCTCAGGTTTAACTGGTTCAGCATAGAGTTGTTGCATAAGTGAGACAAACTCAGTAACACCCACGGAGGCAATTTTTTCTAAGATTGGCTTGGGATCGTCATAGCGGGTTTGGATACCGTCGAGGTTGATAACACCTAATGCACCTAGCTCCGACAGTCTCACTGCTGCATCGACATCGACAACGCCGTCCATAGCGCTAGCAATAATCGGAATTTCGCGACGAATTCCCCCAATTTCCCAAAATGTATCGGCAACGTTGGGATCGAGGGTTCTTCCCCCTGGTACTAGTGCAATTTCGTCGATGCCATAGGCTCTGCGTGCAGTTTTACCGCGCCCAATTTGAATGTCCACTGTTTGTATACTCTCTTCTCTAGAATTTAAGGTTTGGGTAGTGCTATTTATGATTTAGGTGGTGCAAAATGCGACCCAATCATAAATTCACCAGTTGCGAAGGTTGACGTAAAAATCTTGCTTGAAAGATTTACGCGAAGGTTTGATGTTTTAAGCAGCGATCGCAGGATGATTGCTGCTTGATTTGTGCTTAGGTTTACAGAAAATCTTAATACTTTCTTAAGATACTGTTGCTTATTGACTAATGATAGCTAATTAGTGCGATGGGAGGTTATTTTTTAAGAGGAGTGCTAATCATCCTCTCTTCAAAAATAACAAATCTAACCGATGGCTGAATTTTTTAATACCTATGGCTTTTTAATTGTATCGGCAATTTTTGGAGCAATTCTAGGGATTTCCGTCTATTTACCATTGATGGCAGGTCAATTGTCACTGGCGACACCGGGATTTTATGCATTGGGTGGATATATCGCGGCGATCGCCTCTACTAAGATTTTACCCGCGACTACAGGAACTTTGCCAATCTGGTGGGTATTGCTCGAAATGTTGGCAGCGGGTGTAATATCGGGTCTACTGGCTGTCATTCTAGGGATTCCTGTATTACGACTACGCGGAATTTATCTCGCGATCGCCACCATTGCCTTTGTAGAAATTTTGCGGGTGGTTGCGCTGAATTTAGAGATCACTGGTGGTGCGATCGGGATTTTTGGTATTCCTCAACCCTTTCAATCAGCCTTAGAATACCTTTGGATAGCTTTGCCTCTTTTGGGCTTGAGTATGGCATTTATGTATCGCCTCGAAAAAATTCGGGTTGGACGAGCATTAATCGCGATTCGAGAGGATGAACTAGCGGCTGATTCGATGGGAATCAATCCTACTTATTACAAGGTATTAGCCTTTACCCTAGCAGCAATTTTGGCGGGTATGGTTGGAGCCGTGAGTGCACATTTCCTGAATACATGGAATTCGCGTCAGGGAACTTTTGATGCCAGTATTATCTTCTTATCCTTTGTCTTGATTGGTGGCTCACGTACTTTTTGGGGTCCTGTAGTTGGTGGCATTCTCCTCACGGCTTTGCCTGAAGCTTTGCGAGGGATTGCGAGTACTGGGGTTCCTGCATGGTTAGGTCAATTTCTGAAAGATGGGCGTTTAATTATTTTTGGAGTGCTGATCGTGGTTGGCACGATTTTTTATCCCAAAGGAATTATTACTCCCGAATTTTTAGATTGGTGTAAGCGCAAAACTCGCAAGATATTTATTAAACATAAACAAGGGGCTTAACCTGATTGCCTCTGAGATATGAAGCAAATATGTCACAACCCAACATAAACCACCGCCGATCGCTAAAAATTTTTAGCTCCCTTACATTGGTAGCGAGTCTATTAGGAATTTATGCGATCGCCAATCCTGATTTAAATGGCTATCTGCCTTGCCTAATTAACTGCGAGGCAAAAGCAGCTAATGAATTACTCAATCAAGATAAGGCGATCGCGAGTTTAATTAATCTCAAAAAGCTTGATAAAAAAGCAATCTCCCTTGTGATCGAAAAATCTAAATATAAGCTTACGGTTTATTATCAAAAAAAGCCGATTAAATCCTATGCGATCGTGTTGGGCGCAAATCCCAAGGATGACAAATTACGCCAAGGTGATAAGCGAACACCAGAGGGCATATTTCGAGTTAAAGAACTTTATTACCATTCGGAATGGTCAAAGTTTATTTTGCTAGATTATCCCAATCAAGATTCTTGGAGCAAATTCTTACAGGCAAAGGCTAGGGGCGAAGTCAAGGTAAATGATGACATTGGTGGAGAAATTGGCATTCATGGTGTGGAGAAAGCTCAAGACTGGCTGATTGATCGCAAAATCAACTGGACTTGGGGATGTATATCTCTAAAGAATAAAGATGTAGATGAAATCTATCCGTTATTACAGCGTGGCACAATTATTCAAATTTTGCATTAACTCTAAAAGAATCTGCACTAAGGACTTCAGCGTAAAATAAGGAATCGATTTCTAATAGCACTGCTTCGCCGCACCATTAGAAATCGGTTCCTTATATCTATTTTCAAGCAAGCGCGTTACACAGGATTATGTCCCCGCCGCAGGCGGGGACATAATCCTGTGCTTCACTAGATTGCTATACGCTATATAGCCATTTGTGCCTTGTAAATCACAGTACAAATAGCAGCAAATTAAAAAAATCGCTAAAATATTCTTTCCATTGGCTGCTTTCGTTGAACTGAAAATTAGTTTAAGCAACTTGCTTTTTATTCTTGAGTAAACGTTTGCCACCAAATACTCCTGCTGCCATTACACCAAGTAACAGTCCTGGTACGGGAACTGGCTTAGTAGTAGGAGGAACAGTAATGTAGGAATCGCTCTTGCCACTATAAGCAGCAATCCCTGTGACATGGATACCAACAGTCAGATCGCCGTTATTAATAGCGGTTTCAATATCGTTAGCACTAGCACTATTAAAGATAACACCAAGGGTTTCACCCAAATTCACACCCTTAGCAGGTGCTGGATTTGTAGCCCCAATTGCGAGATCATTAATGCTGTTTTTTTGTGGGAGGGCATTTGGTGCATTGAAAAAAGTGCTGAAATTCACAGTTCCAACGTTACCAGAATTAAGTTGAGCAACACTTAGTGCATATACTGGTTTAGCCCACTCAAAATAGATTTGAGCAATAACAGATGCACTACTACTTGTAGGAGTAGCGGCATTCTTGAACTTCCACAATGTTTTGCCAGCACCATTATCGGTCACGCTAAAAGAGAACTGACTAACAACACTATCGCCACCTGTGTCTCCTCCAATTATGTTTTGGAAGTTGAAATTGGCAGCATTTGCGGTGAGAGGAGATGCAACTACAGATAAAGCTGCAACACTTGAGGCAACTAAAGCACTACCGATTAGATGAGAAATTTTCATTTTGATAAACCCCCTTTAGTCTATGAGAATGAATTTTTTTATTGTCATTATTATCGCAGGCTAGAGGAAGCCCAATGTCTCCATAAAGTTAGCTAATAGTTAATTACTAGTTATACAAAAGTTATATTCTACTTACTTTTTATATTTTACTTGTCTTTAGAGAAAAGAATTTATATGGTAAGGGGATGGGCGGCGCTTTGCGCCGTCCATCCTTACCTCCTTGTCTTGAAGGAAATTTTCAAGAGTTTTAGTCCCTCAAAGCTGGTACAGATGACGACTAACTGTTATGGTTATGCTTAACAGATAATCAATTTAATATCCCTAAAAAATCGGGGTTTCCCCAAACTAGATCAATCCAGATTGAGCATTAGCAATTTTCTATGGACAAGAGCAGTAAAACAACCCTAGCCATTCAACAAGTAACGCGTCGCTTTGGTGGATTAGTGGCAGTGAATGAGGTGTCCTTTGAGGTGCAGGAAAATGAGATTTTTGGTGTAATTGGACCCAATGGAGCAGGGAAAACGACTCTATTTAATACGATTACAGGGTTAATTGCACCTAGTAGTGGGAAGGTTCTCTACGATGGGACAGAAATTACTAATCTTCGTCCTCATCAGATTGCAAAATTTGGAATTGCCAGAACATTTCAAAATATCCGCTTATTTGGTGAACTTTCGGCACTAGAGAATGTGGCGATCGCTAGACACTTAAGTACCACAACAGGCATTTGGAATGGAATTTTAGGTTTACCACCCACCCATAAAGAAGAAAAACAAACCTACGATCGCGCCTATGAATTATTAGAACTAGTGGGCTTAAGCGATCGCACTGATGTCAAAGCCAAAAACTTCTCCTATGGCGATCAACGTCGTCTTGAGATTGCCCGCGCTCTTGCTTTGCAGCCCAAATTATTATTACTAGATGAACCTGCCGCAGGGATGAACCCCAATGAAAAGGGACAATTAAGTGACTTCATTCGGAGCTTGCGCGATCGCTTAGCCTTGACAATTCTCTTAATCGAGCATCATGTACCTTTGGTGATGGGACTTTGCGATCGCATAGCCGTGTTAGATTTTGGACAGCTAATTGCGATCGGTCAGCCTGAAATTGTGAAGAATGATCAAGCAGTGATTGAAGCATATCTTGGGGATGAAGGTTAAAATTAATAAAATTTGCCCTTAACTCTTACATTTTCTAAATTTTATTTATGTTAGAAGCGATCGCTACGGAACCCATAAATAACCAGTCAGTTTTATATGAAACTGATTTTTATGCTTGGACACAGGAGCAAGCTGAGTTATTGCAACTTGGGAAGTTGAATGCCCTAGATATTACCAATTTAGTGGAGGAGATTCGGTCTTTGGGAAAGCAGCAAAAACAGGAACTCAGAAATCGATTGGGAGTTCTCATTGGACATTTGCTAAAATGGGAATATCAACCAGATTTTCGGAGTAAAAGTTGGAGAGTCACTATTCGAGAACAGCGCCGTCGTATCAAGGAACACCTGCTCGAAAATCCTAGTTTGAAGTCATATCTCAACCAAGCAGTTTTAGAAGCATTTCAAGATGGGATTGATCTAGTTTTAAAAGAAACACCCCTAGATGAAAAAGATTTGCCGCAGGAATGCCCCTACTCAATTGAACAAATCTTTGACTCTACCTTTCCAAGTGGAATTAAGTAAATATTTCTATATTGCCAGCTAAGCGGACAATATAGAAATATGGGTTTTACTTTTTACATTAGTTGTGCAACAGGCATATTATTTAGCAAATCCTGCTTTGTTAATAAATCTAGAACTGTAATTCGTAAAGTACGTTTTTCATCAACTTGGAAAAAGACTTTAATGCGATCGCTACCTGTTTGACCCAGAGGCTCGAGATTGGCAATCACTTTGCTATTTTCATTGAGAATTTGGACTGCAACTTGCTTGCCCTCTAGTACACGGGTAACAAGGCGTTGATCTTCAAAATAGACTTCCACATTGGTTTCACCTAGCTCACCGATGACTAGCTCAATACTTGGTTGATTGGGAATCGATGCGCCAAGAGTTAGTTCTACTGGCTTTTCTAAGGGATAGGTTGCACCAGATTTAACGATGGTGTGCCAGTTGTGCTTTTTATATCGCTTATCCCAATAGCGAATCCCATAGCTGTGATAGAGAAAATCTTTGAGTTCCCAGCCTTGGGAAATTGCACCATGGGCGATCGCTTCAAAGGGTTTATCAGCTTTTACTTTCTCGCTAGGGAAATGTAGTAATGCCCAGTCTTTTACCGCAGGGATTTGGGAAGTTCCGCCCACTAAGAGAATTGCATCAATTTGATCTAGGTCAAGATTTTGGCGAGTTGCTTGCTGGCGAATGCGATCAAGGGCGCTATCGAGATTGGTAAAAAATTTCTGCTGTTCCAGAATTTGATTTAACTGCGATCGAGTCAAAGTTAAATCATAGGACTCAAAGGTTTGATCATTAAAGTAAACTTCTGTCGCAGATTCACTACTAGAAAGAGCTATTTTAATCCGTTCCGCTAAGCGAGTTACGAGAGAATTTTTAGGTACTCCTAATTCTTTATGGAAATAATCAATAATCCAATTATCGATATCAATCCCGCCAAGATTTTGACCTGTTTTCGCAAAAACTTTAGCAGTTTGTGAGTTTTGGCTATTAGCATCGGAGGAATTTTTAACGGTGCGATCGCCCCATTTTAATAAAAAGCCAAGGGGAGATTTTGCCTGACTGGATTCTGGTTGAGCTGGAGCAAGGGACAATTTCACTAAAGATAAATCTAAGGTTCCGCCACCAAAGTCCACAACTAAGAGAGTTTCACCACCGCCACTAAGACCATAGCCCAGAGCGGCGGCGGTTGGTTCGTCAATGATTCGCACTTGATTGACGGTTAGTTTCTCGCAGACTCCACCAAGCCAATTCCGATAGGACTCAAAGCTATCGACGGGAACCGTGAAGATCAGCGAGTCCACATCAGGCAGCCGATCAATGATTCTCTTTAAAAACCATTCTCCGACTAGTTCAAATTCTACTTCGCACCCATCGATTTCTGGCACAAACATCGACACATTTGAACCGATCGCGCGTTTAAAAGCTTTAAAAAATCGCGGTTCGCCTTTAGTGTTTTTGTTATCTAAGCCGCGATCGCTAACTTCTTGACCGATTAGCACCTGCTCTTTGACGGCATCCTGTACATAGACAAAGCTAGGAATTAATGGTGGATTATCCGCGATGAGGCTACTGTAATCAGCTAATTTGACAGTTTCTATTTCTAATTTCTCATTTATTCTCGCAACAACAGTATTACTCGTTCCAAAATCGATTGCATATTCCATAATTATTAATCTTTCTCTTTAGCAAAATGCGAAAACAACTAGTGACGCAAAGCACCGCTTCTCTCAACTAGGTAGATAATCTATATCTAAAACCTGTTCTGGCGTAAATGGACAAATTTTATGTTTTGATCCGCATACTAATGTCTAGCCAAGGCGATCGCGTCACCATTGCCGAAGTGGAAATATAATCTACGCCTAGTTCTGCAACTTGAGCGATAGTAGTCAGAGTAATATTCCCTGAAGCTTCGATTTTGGTATGTTGGCTATGTTGACGAATGAGAGCGATCGCCTCGCGCATCATCGATAATGGCATATTGTCTAGCATGATCACATCGAGATTTAGCTGCATCGCTTCCTTTACTTGGACGATTGACTCCGTTTCCACTTCAATCGATGTCGTAAAAGGAATATTCCCGCGCACTCGCTGCACTGCATCCGTAATGCCTCCCACCGCCGCAATGTGATTATCCTTGAGCATTACCGCATCATCTAAACCATAACGATGATTGATTGCGCCACCAATAAATGTGGCATATTTTTCTAACAATCGCATTCCGGGAATCGTTTTGCGCGTATCGACTAAACGGGTTTGAGAACTAGCGATCGCCTTAACATATTCCGCCGTAGTACTAGCAATTCCTGATAAACGCATGACCAGATTAAGTGCAACCCTCTCCCCCATTAACAATGTGGCAAGACTACCTGTAATCTCAGCAATCAGTTCACCAGATTTTACGGGCTTGCCATCCTGTGCGATCGCCACAAAGTTTACGGAACGATCTAATAACTGAAATACTCTAGCCGCAATCGGTAAGCCTGCAATTACGCCATCAGCCTTGGCAATCCATACCGCTTTGCCGATGGGCGCATTACCATCTGGGAATAAACCATTAGTGCTGCGATCGCCACGTCCAATATCTTCGCGCAGCCATTCTTCAAGGATCGGATCTAAAACAATAAAAGGAGGAAGCATTATTTAGCCATTTTTAACTGATTATAGTTATATAGCGTATATCAAAGTACAGGGTTGCGTCCCCGCCGAAAACGGGTATACAACCCTGTACCTCGCTTACTTGAAAAGCTCTATAGACCTTGATTACTAACAAGTAGTCTGGAAAATGATCAATGTTAAATCATGGATTTAGATACCATTCTCAGCAATCGTTACCACATTCAGCAATGTCTTGATAGTGCGCAAATTGGCGCGATCGCCATATCAATTTATCTCGCTGAAAATTTAGAGATACCCACCACACCTAAGCCGCTATGTGTAATTTATTGCTGGCAAATTGTTGCCCAAGGGCATATCGAGAATGGCTTTGATCATGGGTCAATCTCTAATAGGCTTTATGAAATTGGACAGAACTATACCCTTGCGCCAAGGGTGCAGGCTTTTTTTAATGAAGATGATTATTATTGTTTAGTACGTGAATATTTGGAAGGTTACGCCTATTTAGAAGAATTTCGCAACGAATTTGGTCAAATTGAGAATAATCCTAATTTGAGTGAAACCAGTAAAACTGAGGAAAAATCTCCAAAGCGTTCAGATGTTTCAACGATCAAGGCAGTGGCGATCGCGCAATCATTGGTGAAATCCTTAGAGAAAATACCTATTAAATTCAATCGCCGCCAATTGTTGACCCATACAAGTACTGCGATCGCAGGGTTTGCTATAGCTCTTTTTTTAGAAAAACTCAAACCTCAGCCTCAACCAATCGTCATAGCTGAAGCTCCAAAACTGCCAGAACCTCCCCGAGATCCAATTAAGAGGGGCGATAAAGCATTTCGAGACGATTTAGGGAATGGAATCTATATGGAAATGGTAAGGATTCCATCGGGGAAATTCACCCTCGGTTCGCCACTAAACGAGATTGGTAGAAGAGACAATGAATCTCCTCTAGTGGAAGTCAATATACCAGCCTTTTACATCGCCAAATTTATAGTCACACAGGAGCAATGGCTAGTACTTATGGGTAGCAATTCTGCCAATTTTCGTGAAAGTTTGCAAGCGCCTATGGAAAATATTTCTTGGATCGAAGCACAGGATTTTTGTCGTCGGTTAACTGCGCGATCACCCCATGCCTATGCTTATCGTCTACCCAGCGAGGCGGAATGGGAATATGCCTGTCGCGCTGGCACAAATACGGCTTACCATTTCGGTGATAGCCCTGCTCAACTCGCAGATTACGCATGGTTTGTCGATAATTCCAATAAGCGATCGCAACCGATTGGACAGAAAGTTCCTAATCCTTGGGGACTTTACGAAATGCATGGTGGCGTATGGGAATGGTGCGAGGATGCTTGGCACGATAATTTTAAGGGCGCACCTGCGGATGGTTCAGCTTGGATTGAGGGAAATTCAGGCAGACGCGTGCGGAAGGGCGGCTCATGGAGTAACGAGGCAAAATTATGTCGCTCAGCGAGTCGTGATTGGCATTGGCAAGGCGATCGCTACAATGACATCGGCTTCCGTGTAGTCATTTCGGCAATATAAAAGATAATATTAACCTTGCAGCCGTTTAATGCCAATTGTTTAATCCCAATTATGAATGCCAGTCAATCTGCTGATCTAAGCGATCGCCAAATTTCCCAAAATCTGATCCTTGAAGCCCGTAATGTTGTGGCAGGATATGTGGAAGGCGTAGATATTTTGCAAGGGGCAAATCTATCGGTCTATGAAGGCGAACTAGTAACAGTGATTGGCTCCAATGGTGCAGGGAAATCCACCTTTGCCAAAGCCATATTTGGGCTAGTGCCAGTGCGCTCTGGGGAAATATTATTTGGCGATCGTAACTTAATTGGGCTGAAGCCAGAGCAAATCGTGCGCTTAGGGATTAGCTATGTACCACAAATCGCCAATGTGTTTCCG
Organism: Pseudanabaena sp. Chao 1811; assembly: GCF_027942295.1. NCBI lineage: Bacteria > Bacillati > Cyanobacteriota > Cyanophyceae > Pseudanabaenales > Pseudanabaenaceae > Pseudanabaena > Pseudanabaena sp. Chao 1811. The sequence continues at coordinate 3,001,286 of NZ_CP101416.1, read as the reverse complement.
TCGCTGAGTATTTCCGACAATTTGGATATGGGGGCTTATACCCGTGATGGCAATATCAAGGATCTCAAGGACAAAATTTATAAAACATTTCCAGTATTAGCGAAGCGGCGCAATCAAAGAGCAGGCACATTGTCAGGTGGAGAAAGGCAAATGTTGGCGATGGGGCGAGCGATGATGCTAGAACCAAAGCTATTGATTTTGGATGAACCATCGGCAGCTTTATCACCCATTTTGGTGCAGGACATTTTTAATTTGATTCAAAAGATTAATCAAACGGGGACATCGATTATTTTAGTGGAGCAGAATGCACGTAAGGCTCTAGCGATCGCCGATCGAGGTTATGTGATGCACTTGGGCAAAGATGAATTTACAGGCAAAGGAACTGATTTACTAAATGATCCTGAAGTTGCCGAATTGTATTTAGGTATGGGTAATTTCGGAAAACCTGCCCCTGAGTCCTAATTCTCAAATGAGTCTGGGAACACATTGAAATCGTCAAGCTTCTCGATAAACTAGTAATAGTAATGGCTGTGTCAAGTCCCACTATTACGATCAAACTGAGGCTTTTTTTGTAGAGGAATTTAATGGCGGTGACAGATATCAAGCTTTCGCTGGATGAACTAACCAAGGCTCAAGCAGGTTTGCTCCAGTTAGGGTTATATGATGGCGAAGTAGATGGCATCTATGGCAAGTTAACCGAAGCTGCATTTGTGCAGTTTGCCAATGCCCTCAGTATCGACACCATTTTAGATGCCAATTCCCAAGCAATTACCAATAGCCTGTTGCAAATTCCTGCGGTAGTCCGACATTTGCTAGAAATTTTAGGGCAAGGCGATCGCCTCTTACAAAAATTTACTAACTCCCAGCGCATTTTCGTGAATATGGGGCAATCCGACTCCCATCACCTTGGCTTTCTTGATCGTGGTGTGACGGGTTGTGCGGCGGGATCGATGCAAAGTCTCCCCAATCGTAACTTTGCTCCATCGCCTTTATTAGGTCATATTCCTGCCTATCCCACCCGTCTCTCTACTTTGCCTGACGGGGTCAATGTCGTTTCCTATGGTGAAATTGCGATGCTGGCGGGAACTCAGATCAGAGTGCGCTTTCGCCCCTATCCTAACCTTGGACAAATCCCGAATATCGAAAATATTGGGTTAGAGTTTCTCCATGAAAGCATTCAAGAGGCATGTATCTGCATCGGTAGTGTCGTCAATGGTCAGATGCTTGCCCGTTGGATTGGCAAAAATCCGCTCAGAAATGCCCAGTTTTGGAGTTCGACCAAGATCTTGCCTTTGCTATACACCATTTGTAAGGCAAACCAAACAGAACCCAATCAGGGGATCTCGAACTGTGCAGTCACTGATCCGAGTAGCAAGCAACAAACACGTTCTTTCTCAGAACTAGCGCAGCGTATTTGTAACTATGTTGATTCGGAGGGGATGACCTCTAACTCTTTAGCTGCCATGTTTAAGCAATTTGCAACTCCCCTAGAATTACAAAATTGGTTGATATCCCTTACAGGCAATAATCAACTCTCTTTTCAAGGTCGTTATGGCGAAAAGCCCTATATTGAGCAGCCCGTACTACTAGATGTTGTCGGTAACAGTATAATTCCACCCACTAAGGAACCGCATCGGGGTGATAATTTAATTTCAGCATACGATCTAACTAGAGTTATGTCTTTAGTGGCATGGCATCGGCATATTCCACCGACCAATCGCTTACCCTATGCTCAATGGCATAGCCTCAGTAATTTAATCAATGCGATGGGGCAAGATACCGCCAGATATGTGGATGCAGCGATCGCAGCTTTGGGATTGCAATATTTTATTGGCGATCCCGTCGTGATCTCGAAAATGGGATTTGGCTATAGCGATCAACGGAAACGCTCGGAACTGACCTATACGGCATGTATTCAATTTGTGGATCGCCTTGCGACATCCCACGATCAGCCCTTACCGAAGTTTCGTTCTGTGAATATGACCCTCAGGGCAGCCCTTGATCTCAAAGATCCCGATCACGAAGCTTTAGAAATTGATTCCCGCATGGCTGCTACAGTTACGGAAATTTTGCGTAGGATTGTAACGGAAGAGCTAATCTAGGAATCATCGTGAGTTTAATTTTGTCTAAAGCAAAATCAAGGCGGAATGAGAATACACAATGCAAAAACAACGTCCTTTATCTGCTGTAGGTCTATGGTGGCGCTGGGTACTTGCAACCTTTGTCGGTACTGCGATCGGTAATATTTTAGGGATACTCGCTTGTATTGCAGGAGTCTATTACCTAAGCGATCGCCTCATCGATTTAAAAATTTGTCATACAGGTTTTGGTAGTCTTACCTGTCCCGTCACCACTGGCATTGTCAGTGGTTCTCTGGTTGTAGGTGCATTTGTAGGCTTAATGCAATATTTGGTTTTGCGCCGTTTTCTGCGATCACCTGCATGGTGGATCATGGCAAGTACCTTCGGTTGGACTTGGATTGGCTTTGCGGCAACGAGTTTAGCCCATACTGCCCAATTTGGGTTTGTGATCAGTGCCGATGGGTCTTTCGCTGAGAGTAATATCATTGATCGCCTTCCTGTATTAGTCACTAATTCCCTATGGTTAGTTGCAGCAGGGCTTTTATTAGGGATTTTGCAATGGCTGATTCTTTGGAATGGTGTAGGCAATACAGTTTCTAAGCGGCGATTATTTTGGTGGATTGTCGTGAATGTCGCTTTAGTCTTCTTTAGCGCGATCGCCATTATGTTAATTTTTCGAGGCATGGGTAGTTTGAGAGGAATTCTCTGGTTTTTCCTAGGATTTACCCCTTTTTATGCCACGATTACAGGAGCAACCCTTGCAAAAATGCGTTTACATCGCCAAGCTAAAGTAGAGGCAGCCCCACCTGCTCTCACTTTAAATAATGAAAGTAATGAGATTTCGGAATCATTGTAGATAGTTAATGTCCAATTTACCGCCTGAAGTGATCCCACTGCGATCGCAACTTACAGAAGCGACTTCGATTGCCCTTGCTGACCAAATCCAATTTTGCTTAGTCTCAACCTCCTTTACCAGTGAAGTAATTTTGACGAGCTATGTTTGTGATGGTCAGCCAAGAGATGAGCAAGCTCCGATTTTGCTATTGCATGGGTTTGATAGCTCTCTATTTGAGTTTCGCCGCCTCATTCCAAGGCTTGCGCCAACACATCAAACCTTTGCGATGGATTTATTTGGCTTTGGCTTAACTGAGCGCCTTGTCGATGGTCAAGTTAGCCCTGAAACGATCAAAGATCATCTCTATTATTTCTGGAAAACCGCGATCGCTAAACCGATCATTCTCGTGGGCGCATCAATGGGTGGAGCCGCCGCCATTGACTTTGCCCTCACCTATCCCGAAGTCGTCAAGAAGCTAGTTCTCATCGGTAGTGCAGGAATGCGAAAGGGAACTGCCGCAGGTAAATTCCTTGTACCACCCTTAGATCGGATGGCAACTGATTTTCTCCGCAGTCCCAAAGTTCGGCGAGAAGTCAGCCTCAAAGCCTATGCTGATCCTAGTTTTGTCACTAGTGATGCTGAGGTCTGTGCCGCACTCCATTTAGCGATGCCACGCTGGAATGAAGCATTAATCTCCTTTACCAAGAGTGGCGGCTATGGTTCCTTTGCTGAGCAGTTAGCCTATTTACAGCAAGAAACGCTGATTCTCTGGGGCGATCGCGATCGCATTCTCGGCACAAAAGACGCAGCCAAGTTCCAATCCATCATTCCCAATAACAAACTAGTTTGGATTGATAATAGCGGTCATGTTCCCCATTTAGAACGCCCCAATATTACTTCCCAAGCTATCCTCAACTTTTTAGGACAAGGGGCTTAAGCCCCTTGTCTATGTCCACGACACCGATCACATTTAAAACAAGGGGCTTAAGCCCCTTGCTTCAGTTCACGACACTAATCACATAACGATAATGAACAATCAACCCCAAGTCAGCATCATCATGGGTAGTGATTCCGACCTACCCACTATGCAAGGCGCGATCGCCATTTGCCAACAGTTTAATATTCGCCACGAAGTCGCAATTATCTCCGCCCATCGCACACCAGAACGGATGGTGGAATTTGCCAAAACTGCCCATACTCGCGGTATTCGGGTAATTATTGCAGGTGCAGGTGGAGCCGCCCATTTACCAGGGATGGTTGCCGCGTTATCACCTTTGCCCGTAATTGGCGTACCCGTTACTACTCGTCAATTGAGTGGCGTAGATTCCCTCTATTCGATCGTGCAGATGCCCAAGGGAATTCCTGTGGCGACTGTGGCGATCGGTAATGCCGATAATGCGGGACTACTAGCCGTCCAAATCCTAGCTAGTCATAATCCTGAACTGCTCGAACAGGTGATTGCCTATCGCACATCCCTCAAAGATATGGTGATGGAAAAGCAAGAGAAATTAGAGTCGCTGGGTAGCGAAAAATATTTACAGCAAATGTAATGGATAATGGTTGGCTTCAACTTTTGGGAGGAATCACATTTTTGATTCTATACCTCATCTTCTCAGCTAAGACAGAAATGGGAACTAAGTTGTTTATGAACCGATTTATGAATCAAGATAGCGATCGCCTAGCAGAAATCACCAATTTCCTGCAAATTTCAGACAAACTCGCTACGGCAGGACAGCCAACTGTCCAGCAGTTGCGAGCAATTGCTGATGCTGGTTACGAAACCGTGATTAATCTGGCGCTACCGACTTCTGACGGCGCGATCGCCAATGAAGACCAACTAGTGGAATCCTTGGGGATGGAATATATTGCCATTCCTGTGAATTGGGAAAGTCCCACGATGGCGGATTTAGATGAATTCCTACAAGCAATGGAACAACGCCAAAATCAAAAAATCTTTGTCCATTGTGCTAAGAATATGCGTGTTTCTGCCTTTATCTATCTCTATCGCCGCCTGCACTTAAATTGTGAACATGAACAGGCGATCGGTGACTTACATAAAATCTGGAAACCCAATGAGACTTGGCAAAATTTCATTGATACAAAACTCACTTTGTGAGTTCTGTATCAACTAGGATCGCAGCGTATTTCAATCAGAAATCCATCGGGGTCATAGAAATAAATGCCTCTACCAGTGGGACGAGTAACGGGTTCACCCTCGATTTGGACTTGGTGCGATCGTAATACTGCCACGGCTTGCTCAAACAAATCAGGTGCAATATCAAAGGCGAGATGATTAGCACGAGTAAATTGTCGCTGTGGATCGGGATCGGGCGGCGTAAGTTCTGGTTCCCCAAATAAATCAAGAATCGTGCCATCGGGAGTTCTAAAATTCGCCACTTTGCCTGCTGCGACTAAATCGATTAGAGTACTGGGAACCTCATCCCCAACAAGTTGATGCAGTCCCAAAATATTGCCATAAAAATCACAGGAAGCCTGCATATTCCGCACATTCAAAGCAATATGATGCACTCGTCGTAAAGTACCCTTCGCGATCGCAGGTTGTGTAGATGGCATAGTCGGACTATTAGATGGCATGGGATTTAGCTCTAGCTAGGTTGACCAATAGATAGCGATATTACAGCTTGTTACTGCTTGAAGTAGTACAGAGAAATTTTTGAAAGCGCGGCTTCGCCGCGCTTTCAAAAATTTCTCTGGTTTTTACCTACAAATTTAGATAGAAGTCTTTAACTAAAGAGATGTAATCTTCTGTATAAATATGTTTACTTTCCTCAATTGTAAGCGTAGTTTCTTGCGGAGGAAATTGGGTTTTGCTTAGTTCTAAGGCAATTCGTTTGATAGGACTGTGCGGTATTGGTTTGATATTTACTTGGCGATCGAACCACAAGCCAAAATCTCTAGCCTTACTCAAAAACTTATGGGCTAAATCTGTTGGATAAATTACTGCTAAATGCCCATCTAGTTTGAGTAAGTGACTGGCTATGTGGAGAATATCCGTTTGTAACAGACTGTCGCTATGTCTCGCTAAGGTTCGCGATGTTTCTGAGGCTTTATAGGCTTTTTCAAAAAATGGCGGATTAGAAATAATCAGATCGTATTGCTGGGGACAAGTAGCCGCAAAGTCCTGAATTTTTCCATGATAGATATTGATGCGATCGCCCCAAGGTGAATTTTGAATATTATCCTGAGCCTGCCTATAGGCTGCATAGTCAATTTCGACGGCATCAATTTTGGTGATCGCCGAAGTTTGCGATCGCTGCGCCAGCATCAAGGCGAGTAATCCTGTACCACTGCCAATATCTAAGATTTGGGCATTCTCAGGAACATTCACCCAAGCCCCCAATAAAATTCCATCCGTCCCCACTTTCATCGCACATTGATCTTGATTGATCGCAAACTGTTTAAAGGAGAAAGAGTGATTTCGCTTTGGTGACAACACTTTATTGCGTGATTATGCTACAGATTTCTTTTTGTTAATTTAAACAGTCCCTTCCCCGATCACAATAGGGCATACAACGCTTTGCGCTGACTTGAAAACAAGAGAAATTTTTAAAAGCGCGGCGAAGCCGCGCTTTTAAAAATTTCTCTGTACTACTTTAAGCCTTAATCAGGCTGTAGCTATTTTGTAAACCTTAACTAGGCTGGCTGTTGTACAGGCTCTGGTTTTGGAGGTGGAGGTGGAGGCGGTGGCGGTGGTGGCGGTGGTGGCGGTGGTGGCGGTACTGGTGGTAATCCCGGCAAACTAATAGGAGAGTTAACACTTGTTGTTAAGACTTCAATACTTTCATTCCCTTGCTCATTATTGATCATGTTAATGATTGGAGAACTAATTTCGGAATAAATATTAGTTGAAAATACAACAGCGTATGAATCTGCTTTAGCAGGTGTGACTAACGTTAAAAGTGTAGAGGAAAAGCTAATCCCACAAATGGGAATAGCTATAAATAATTTTTTAAACATGACTAGGAAGCTCCATGACAGGTTTAGAAAGTAAAAGTTGTTCTCAGCACACCAATCGTAACTGTATCACTACCAACTCTATTCCCTGTATTAAATAAGAAAATCAAACCAGGTGTGATACTAATATTGTTAGAAAGACGATGCCGATAGAATAGTTCCACATGGGTTGTAGCAGCAGTCTGGCTACCTGAAGCAGCGCCAGATGTTAATGCTACTGGGTTGTTGAGATAATCAGGGACATTACTATTATTACTCAAGTCACTACCTGTAATCCGAGGAAGTTGTCCAACATAGATACCGCCCAAATTACCATCCTTAAATAAATCTGGGAAAGTGAGATAGGACATCCAGTTAAAAGTTTGAACACTGCCTGTCAAGCCACTAACAGTCGAAGTTGTAAAACCAACCCATCCACCCAAATTTAGTTTAGGTGTAATGCGCCAGTTAACTGTGCTGCCAAAAGCATCGGTGTTAACAGGTAGAGGACCGCCCAATGCGTTAATTGCCACAATATCATCCCCAACCCCCGTCAGTAATCTGCCATATTGTGGGACGGTTGAGTTGTTTGTGTAAGAGCGTAGATAATACAAAGCAACATCTACAGGCTCGACGGGGGCAAAGAGAAATTGTGCACCTAGGGTATAGTTGCCACCAAACAAACCGCCATTACCATTAGCCGTCTGTGGTGTCCCTGCGGAATAGACACCTTGTAAACTGGTTCTTTTGGCAATTTGCCAGTCAAAGCCCACGCCACCTGTGGTGCTACCAAGATTTAAAATCGGATTGCGCTGAGCAAATAGGGAAATTGCACCTTGCCCCGCACTCTGATAGCGATCGGGACCACGAAAAACAGAAACTGGACTAACACCTACAGGTCCTGCAATAACTGCCAAATTATTAGCTACAAGAGCGCGATAGGTGAGATCACTAATCACAACGGTATTGCCCGTTTCTCCTGTTAAGGACTCATAGCCTAAGCGGGTGAAAGTGTTGTTAAAACCACTGTTGCCAGTTGCGGCTGTAGAGATATTGCCAATACTAATACCTGTAAGCAATACACTGCGAGGGGTAAATTCAGTCAGTAAATTGAGTTGAACACTTCCTCCGAAGGTAAGATTTGTACCTGTGTCAGGAGTTTTCACCCCGAAGACGCTTGGAGAGTTATTGAAACGCCCTTGCAATCCAAAGATCGCTTGTCCAAACAACTTTGTTGTAGTCGAAAACTGTTGCGATTCGAGCTTGGCAGTTTTTGCCTCTAGAGCATCAACACGACCTCGCAAAGTTGCTAGCTCTGCGGCAAACTCTTCTTGCAATTTTTGTAAAGTAGTGAGGTCATCCTTGCTGACTTTATCGGCTAAGCCCGTAGAAATAATTTCGTTAATCTTATCAAGACAAGCATTTAAGCCTGCCGCAAACTCATAGCGACTAGTTGCTTGATTGCCTCGGAAAGTGCGGTCAGGATAACCTGCGATACAACCATAACGCTCTACTAAGGACTGCAATGCGGTAAAGGCCCAATCAGTGGGGCGCACATCTCGCAGTTGTGAGACAGAGGTAACATTATTTTGAGCGGATTTGTCCGAGGATAGAGTTTCATTCAACTCTTGGTTGAGTCTCTGAACTAGGGCGGATTCATCGGATGCAGGAGCAGGGATAACTTGTGTTTGCGATCGCGATGATATTGGGTCGTTAGTGATCGCTTTTACTAAAGATGATGCGTTAGATAATTCATTAGCTTTTTGAGATGGTGCTGTTTCTGCCTGAGCAGCATCTCTACCGCTTGTAATAGATAATAGAGCAACATTAGCAGCTAAAAATGTAGATGTTAATGATAGCCTTGTGATTCGATTGAGCATGATATTCTTTACACCACAAATTTTATGAATACTCAGGTAATTTAGGGAAAGAGCTTATATCCACAATTTAAGATTTGGGCAAATATCTTTACATAATTTCCTGAGCTTAGGATAAATAATCTGTTAAGTCGGATCATAGGCGCTTTCATGTTAACTGCCAATAACCTATACCAATTTTGTAAGATGACTTAAACAATGAATTACTTTAGTTCGCGATCACCTGTTTCTTTTATGTCTGCGCCTTGCCCCATCTGTAGGTATGGAGCGATCGCGGAAATGCCCATGATGGACTCACTGGGCTGCAATTTTTGTAATCACATTTTTGTCATTGAAAAAGAATCAAACTCCATGCGCCAAATTTTGCGAATGGCGGATACGATCTCGACATTGCGCTGGGTTTGGAATGGTAAGGGTTGGGAAAATGCCAATGAAGTTCAGGTATTTACCAGTCGTTGGTTAGTTGTAGTGGGAATTTTATTAGTATTAGTACCAACAGCGATCGCCTCATTTGCTGTTTATTTGTTCCCAACCGAGCCTGATGTTCCCTTGGCATGGTTGCCCAAGTTTTGGGCGATCGCGACATTTTTTGGTCATCTATTTGTGTTGTTATCAATTACCCAAGATTATGTCCAGTTTCCATTTCAAGCCTATTGGCGGAGAATTACAACAATTTTTAAAGAAATGGCTTTGCCATTTCTTTAAAAATCCAAAAGCCTGACTGGGCAAGGGCTTTAATCAAGTTAAACGATGTTACGTGGAACCCTCATCCCCCAACCCCTTCTCCCGCAGGAGAAGGAGAGCAGAACCCATATTGTTTTCTCGTTCCCCTCTCCTGCGGGAGAGGGGCTAGGGGTGAGGGCTTTATAGACTTCCACGTAACATCAGTAAATTAAGTGGAGTTTAACTCCACTTAGTTGAAGATGATTGAGATAACATAGATTGCATGGCAAAAAAGAAAAAAAGTGAATTGAAGGGATGGAAATCGATTGGCAAGACGATGCGAAAGTCTTTGTCGATCTTCCGCTATGGTATTAAAGCTTTAGGACTAGTGTGGCAAACCAGCGCCGTATTAACTGTGGCGATCGCTATTTTTACGCTGATGAGTGGACTGCTCCCTGCGGCGATCGCCTATGTGGGTAAGCTAATCGTGGATGGCGTGGTGCTAGCTTCACGGAGTGGTTTAATTAGCGATCGCAATTTGGCGCTTAGTTATGTAGGATTTGAGGCGCTATTAATTGTGATTTTGGCGGCGGCTCAAAAGGGATTGAATGTATCGCAATCTTTGCTCAGAGTGCTATTGGGACAGCAGGTGAATGTCTTAATTTTGGAGAAGGCGCTTACTTTAGAACTAGCCCATTTCGAGGATTCGGAATTTTATGACAAGATGACACAGGCGCGATCGCAAGCTTCTAGCCGTCCATTATCCTTAATTAGCCGCATTTTTGGTTTAGGTCAGTCAGCACTAACGCTCTTAACCTTTAGTGGATTGCTATTACAGTTTTCAGTTTGGGCAGTAATTGTTTTGGTATTAGCTGCTATTCCTTCTTTTATTGCAGAAACCAAGTTCTCCGAACATTCATTCCGTCTCTTCAAATGGCGATCGCCTGAAACACGTCAACAGCATTATCTAGAGACTTTACTGGCGCGAGAAGATTATGCGAAGGAAGTGCAGCTTTATCAATTGGGTGGAATGTTATTGCGGCGCTATCGAGATATTTTTGATCGTTTGTATGATGAAGATCGCAATCTCACGATTCAAAAAGGGATTTGGGGCTATTTGCTAGGATTGCTGAGTACGGGCGCATTTTATGCTGCCTACGCATGGATTGTCATCGAAGCGATCGCAGGCAAAATCAGCTTAGGGGAAATGACGATGTATCTCGTTGTCTTCCGTCAAGGTCAAGCTACTTTTGCGGCGGCGCTAACTTCCATCGGTGGCATGTATGAAGACAATCTCTATTTAGCGAATCTTTACGAATTTCTCGAACAACCAATTCCTAAATTAGAAGGTTATATCACTAGAGGTATTGAGCCTGATGGGATTAGATTTGAAAATGTTTCATTTTGCTATCCCGAAAGTACAGAGCCAGTTTTAAAGGATATTTCCCTACATCTCAAGCATGGCGAAAAACTAGCGATCGTCGGCGAAAACGGTTCGGGCAAAACTACTCTGATTAAGCTCTTGACGCGGTTATATGTTCCTACAAGCGGCAGGATTTTACTAGATGGCGTTGATCTCAATGATTGGGATATTGATGTTTTGCGCAAGCGAATTGGTGTGATTTTTCAGAACTTTGTGCAGTATCAATTTACTGTAGGAGAAAATGTTGGTGTTGGGGATGTGGAACGCTTAAATGAGTATCAAGAATGGGAAGTTGCCACAGAAAAAGGGATGGCAAAACCCTTTATTAACAATATGCCCAAAGGATTTAGTACCCAGCTAGGCAAATGGTTTAAGGGTGGTCAAGAACTATCAGGTGGTCAATGGCAAAAGATTGCTCTGTCTAGAGCTTTTATGCGATCGCAAGCAGATATTCTCGTCCTCGATGAACCAACTGCGGCAATGGATGCGGAAGCAGAGATGAATATTTTCAATCATTTCCGTTCGCTCACTAAGGATCAGATGGTAGTTCTCATTTCCCATCGATTTTCCACTGTCCGCATGGCAGATAAAATCATCGTGATGGCTGATGGCAGAATTATCGAACAGGGCAGTCATGAGCAGTTATTGGCTACCGATGGACGCTATGCCCATCTTTTTTCTCTGCAAGCAGCAGGCTACAAATGACGAATATGCAATTGGCCAAAATTGATGGAGTGCCTTATTTACCACCAGAATTACTCCCAGCGAAACTCCAACAAGCGATCGCTTCAGCACGTCAGCGATTACCTTCATCAGAACAGGATTGATATGTTTTTCGGCGATCGCTAGATGTAAAAATTTAGCGATCGCCTTCACGCAACTTGACTGAAAGAGCTAGACTCCGACTTAATCGCTAAACCTATATGATGCTCTGTTTGTGAACCATCCTCATGTTCTTGGATCTTTGCATGATAAGAAGGACTGAGAACTCCCGACAGGCGATCGCACCGTAACACCTCCCATACTTCAGGCACTTCACTCACTAACATTTCTAAAATAATTTCTGAATATGGTTTATCACCAATATCTTGACGTTCAATTAGCCGATTACGACCGTAGTTCCAAAAGCTTTCTGTAATTAAACACTCATGTTGAGTTGACTCATCACATAGGTGTAGCTTTGTCATCAGAATAGACTCTTTCTGGATTTGCAAATCTTCTACAAGATATTCAGTCGCGTGATTATAGAAAGGAGTTGAGTCTAAACTTGCTATCTCATCTGACTCCAAATCAAAATAGCTTTCAGGTAAAAGATCAATAGATTTCCATTCTTGAGAATCAAGCAACTTGTAGCTGATATTGATCCGAATAATTGATGAATTAATCATTTTCTTTTACCTCTTTTTCCGAGATCACGTCCTTCAAATGCCTTCATAATCTGTTTATAAGTCTTTGACTCAATTTCACCAATTCGGAGGAATCTCTCTAACTCTCTAGGTGTTTGTTGAAGCAAAAAATTGATATCGGCACTTTTGAGATTTGGATTAGCCCGCAAATCTCGTAACTGTCCCAAACCCGCAAGTTGAGTTTGTATAGGTATATCAGGATCAATATCCATATTACTAAATACTAAAACATAGGGACAAAAATATAGAGATTTTCATTTTGTCGCAGACAAAATGAAAATCTCTATATTTTTGTTTCTGCAAGCATTCGCGATAGGATAAAAGGCGAAGACTGAGAGAATTGTATGGTGCATCAACTGCCGACTGGCGCAAAAGACTTACTTCCCCTAGACGTTGCTCAAAAGCGTTGGATCGAGAGCCGCATTCAACAAGTTTTTCAGTCATGGGGCTATCAACGCATCATTACCCCAACTGTTGAACATTTGCGATCGCTCACCGCAGGCGGAGCCGTCGATCCTAAATCTGTGATCCAACTGCATAGCAACAGCATTGATATTTTAGGATTGCGTCCCGAATTTACCGCCTCGATCGCCAGAGCCTATGCCGCCCGTTTGGGTAGCCATGTGGCAACCTGTCCGCAGCGACTTTATTACAACGCCAATGTATTTCGGCGGCGTGCCAATAGCAACTCCGAGGAATCCTTTCAGGCTGGCGTGGAATTGCTGGGTGCATCAGGTTTGTTAGCCGATGGCGAAATTTTATTGCTTTTAGCCGAAAGCCTCGATCGCGTAGAACTACCAGATTGGCAAATCATCCTCGGCGATGCTCGACTCACAGGCGCATTGCTCGATCTATTGCCAGAACAATATCGCGCCAAAGTCCGCCAAAGTCTTGCGAAGCTCGATCGCATTGCCATTAGTGAGATGGACTTACCCGAAGATGTCAAAGGCTATGCCCTTGAATTGGTTGACCTGCGTGGCAAGCCCAAGGATGTCTTGAGTCGTCTCTCCACGAGCAAATGGACATCAGGACTGACAGGCGAAATTAGTTATCTCAAATCCTTAATCGATCTCTGGGAAAGTACCAATCAAAATGCTAGTGATCGCCTCATCCTCGATCTTAGCTTTATGCAAACCTTCGACTACTACACAGGGATCGTCTTTGAGGTCGCCTGTAATAACTATGTCGTTGCCCAAGGCGGACGCTACGATCGCTTGCTCGGTGTCTACCATCCCCAAAATGTCAGCTATCCCAGTATTGGCTTTTGTATTAATCTCGAAGACCTGCAACAAGCATTGCAAAAACAATTACCCCAAACTCTCATCACATCAAGCTGGTTAGTTGTCGCCAAGACTCCCGATGCGATGCAAGCCGCCTTTGCCCATGCTGCGAAATTACGCCAAGAACCGCAAATAGAGGCGATCGAGCTAGAGCTAGAGTTTCGTGATGCTGATGTTGTGCGTGACCATGCGCGATCGCGTGGCATTCCCCAGATTGCGTGGGTCAGTAGTGACGGGGCGATCGTCTCAGAAACAATAGATGTATAAATTCTGAGGAATTACCCCGCCACAAGTGACAGGTTAGTTCCTTGGAAAAATGTCAATTAAATGTGTCAAATTTGGAGAACTTAAGGTAATCTATTCAACCAATCATCAAATTTGCGTAGATAGAGATTTACTAAATGAAGATCCAATAATTGGATCTTCATTTAGTAAATCTCTCATCCATTTTGCTAGTGATTTTTGATAGAGATAGGTGTGCCTGAATGAGATTTCCCGAAACTGCAAAATCGAGTACAAGTTTAGCTTTTAGCCTAGGGATAATTGTGGCGATCGTGGCGACAGGCTGGTATTACGTCATTTTGCCATTTCAGAAACATCCCCAAAGACCTGTATTTTCCAATGATCTAAAGTCGGTTCCAGCACCAGCACCACCGATCGCTGCCATTAAAGTTGCGCCGATGCCTCAACCTACGGTCAAGGCAAAACCTAAAACTAATGATGCTAAGTATCAAGGTAAGGTTAACGCTAGCATTGGTCTAGTATTTCGTGCTGATCCAAGCCAATCATCTAAGAGTGTTGGTGGTGCGGACTTTAATACTAAAGTTTCTGTAATTCGAGAAGCCCCCGATCGCGAATGGGTATATGTTCGCAACGAAAACACCAAAGAAGAAGGTTGGGTTAGATCTGGCAATATCACCAAAGAATAAAAAAATGGCTATGCCATTTTTTAGATACAGCGCTTTTCGCTTAAACCCAAAACAAGAAGAATTTTAAAAGCGTTGCAAAGCAACGCTTTTAAAATTCTTCTTGTTTTGGTTGATCGGTAGTTGCTGTATCTAAAGTCAAGACTGTTAAGATCAACAAAAGCGCAACCTCTAAAAGCTATGGTTATTGCCAACTCTCCATCACCACTAACCATCCTCGAAAATGGCGATCGCCTCAATCGAGACGAATTTGAGCGACGTTATACAGCATCTAATATCAAGAAAGCAGAACTCATTGAAGGCATCGTACACGTGGCATCTCCTCTCCGCTTTATTCCTCATGGCAAACCCCATAGCAATATCATCACTTGGCTTGGTACATATCAATCGATGGTCGCTGGTCTAGAAGTTGGCATTGAGCCAACCGTTCGCCTTGATGATGACAACGAGCCTCAGCCTGATGCTGTACTTTTCCGTGTCGATGGCAATGCAAAAATTGATACCGATGGCTATATTTCAGGCGCACCAGAACTCATCGCCGAAATTGCCGCCAGCACCGTGTCCTACGATCTGCATAGCAAAAAACGTATCTATGAACGTAATGGCGTAAAGGAATACATTGTCTGGCGCACCTTAGACCGTCAAATCGATTGGTTTATTTTCGACAATGGCAAATATGAGAAATTAGAACCTGACGAATCAGGAATTATCCGTAGCCAAGAGTTTGTAGGTTTGTGGCTGGATGTCAACGCAATTTTAAGTAATGATATGGCATTAGTTCTCAAGACTCTGCAGGCTGGGCGATCGCGTCATAGCTAATATCAAATGAAGAAACGGCTTTGCCATTTCTTCATTGAAAAACCTCACTGGGTTTGGTTTTCAAATCACAAAAGTGTTGTCACACTTTCGTGATTTGTTATAAAAGGTTAATATTTGAGGTTTTGCCACAATGCCCCATCAGCATTCCCATAAACACCATGACCATTCGCACAAAGGGCATAGTCACTCCCATCATGGGCATGATCATGCGGTTCCAACTAACTATAGTCAAGCCTTCATCATCGGCTTTATTCTGAATGTGGGGTTTGTGGTTACGGAGTTTGGATTTGGATTTTTCTCTAACTCTGTGTCACTGATTGCCGATGCTGCTCACAATCTCAGTGATGTTTTGGGGCTAGTCATTTCATGGGTAGCAATTTTAGTGTCGCGTCGCCAACCCTCTAGCCGCTATACCTATGGCTGGCGCAAGTCATCGATTTTGGCTACTTTTCTCAATGCGATTTTTTTACTAGTCACCACAGGCGGGATTGTCTGGGAGGCAATTCAGCGATTGTTGGAACCATCAAGCAAGGTTGAAGGTGGTGTAATTATTGCTGTGGCGGCGCTCGGCATTGTGATTAATACGGCAACAGCTCTATTGTTTGCCTCTGGTAGTAAAGGCGATCTAAATATCAGGGCTGTATTTCTACATATGGCAGCCGATGCCTTAGTTTCTCTTGGGGTTGTCCTTGCGGGGATCGCGATTATATTTACCAAATGGTTTTGGCTTGATCCCGTTTTTAGCTTAGTGATTAGCGCTCTAATTATTTTCAGTACTTGGGAGCTATTAAAGGACTCATTTAACTTAGCGATCGATGGCGTGCCTAATGATATTGATGAGCGAGCAGTGCGGACTTATCTATTAGAACTAGATGGCGTAACAGGAGTCCATGATTTGCATATCTGGAATATGAGTACTGTGGAAACGGCTCTAACAGCACATTTGGTGATGCCCACAGGCAATAGTGATGAATTTCTTGCTCAAATTAGTCGAGATTTACAACAGCACTTTGCGATCGCCCATACCACATTGCAAATTGAAACAGGCGATCGCGATCATCCTTGTGTTCTAGAAACCAAATGCCAAGCTCCATAAAACAATATTTAGGTGACTCTTCGCGTCACCTAAATATTGTTATGAATACCTTTAGCACTGCATAATAGAGATAAAACTAAATTAAAGATAACGCTGCAAGTAAATTGCGTTATCCCATATAGCGCGCTTTGCGCTTACTTAAAAACCCAAGGAAAGTTTAGAAAGGCTGGCAAAGCCAGCCTTTCTAAACTTTCCTTGAACTCCTCAGAGCAATTAATCGGATTAGCAATGCATTTTATCGATCGCGTTACGATACAAGTAAAGTCAGGAAATGGTGGAGATGGACTAGTTGCCTTTCGCCGTGAGAAATATGTTCCTGCGGGTGGGCCTGCGGGTGGTAATGGCGGCAATGGTGGTTCAGTGATTTTACAGGCAACTACCGATCTGCAAACCCTGCTAGACTTTCGCTTCGAGAATATTTTTAAAGCAGAAGATGGCGAACGTGGTGGCCCTAGCAACATGACGGGCAAACGTGGCAGCGATCGCATTATCAAAGTGCCATTGGGTACGGTGGTAATGAATGCGGAAACAGGAGAAGTTTTGGGTGATCTCACTGATACTGATCAAACCTTGGTAGTAGCTAGAGGTGGTAAAGGCGGCTTAGGTAATAAATATTTCTTGAGCAATCAAAATCGTGCCCCTGACTATGCCTTACCTGGATTACCCGGAGAGGAGCTATCTCTCTATCTAGAACTAAAACTTATTGCTGAGGTGGGGATTATTGGGTTACCAAATGCTGGTAAATCAACGCTGATCTCAGTCGTTTCGGCAGCCCGTCCCAAAATTGCAGATTATCCTTTCACCACACTAGTACCAAATTTAGGTGTAGTGTCTAAGCCTTCAGGTGATGGTATTGTCTTTGCGGATATTCCTGGCCTTATTGAAGGTGCATCCGATGGCATTGGCTTGGGACATGACTTTTTGCGCCATGTGGAACGCACTAAGCTCTTAATTCACTTAATAGATGTGACTCAAGATGATCCTTTAGCGGCTTATCATACGATTCAAGAAGAGTTAGCTGCCTATGGTCATGGCTTAGATGATAAGCCCCAGATTCTGGCTCTCAATAAAATTGATGCAATGTTGCCTGAAGATGTTGAGGAAATTGCGTCACAGTTTGATATCCCGATCCTCGCGATTTCGGCTGCCTCGAAAAAGGGGCTAGACAAGCTCTTGCAATCAGTCTGGAAACTGTTGGAGCAATTCGATCAAGACAATCCTTAGTAAAATCCTTAGTAAACAAGGGGCTTAAGCCCCTTGTTTTTATTTGAGCATATGAAAATTACCAAAGGCAGCGATCGTCGTTACTTTTTTATTCGGTAGATCAGTTTCGTAAAGGCTGAACAATACATAATTTTGCTGCTTTGTGGAGTTCTCAACAATTGACTTAATTACGCCTTTACCTTGAGCAATCACAAATTTACAGGATTGCTGAGCTGCAAGAGGCATATTCTCACCAGCACAAATAGATGTTTTCCCTGTTTCCGAAAATTGCTCAGTGGCATATGTGATATAGCGCTCTTTACTGGGATTGGTGATAGCCATTACACCAACAACGACAGCAGCACCAATTAAAATTGCTTGTAATTTCATACGCCCTTCTCACTGAAAGAATTATTGATGCGCGGCAAAGCCACGCACCAATAATTCTTTCACTTTTTGATTGGCGCGATCGCATCTTGGCTAATTTGACAAATCTGATCGTGACAATGACCATTGCTAGCTACGATGGTTCCCCATTGCCGCAATTCGAGATTGTTGTAGGACAGTGGCGATAGGTCAGCGTGGGTAAGTTGCCCCCCTGCTTCAGTCAAGATGATTTCAGGAGCGCAATAGTCCCAGTCCTTGGGAGCAGATTTACCTGAAACAGAGATATAAACATCAGCATTACCTGAAGCGATCGCGGCAAATTTGCCGCCGATACTACCTACCGCAATTTCTGCTGCCTTGGGCAATTGTTGAAGAATACTTTCTAACTGGTAATTGCGATGGCTACGACTTGCCACCACCACCATTTTTTCAAGATTAACCTTATCAGAGACATGGATACGCTGCTTTGTGCCATCTCTTGTTTCCATATATGCACCATTGCCCAAAACCCCTTGAAACAGGCGATCTTGAGCAGGAGTTGCCACCAATCCCAGTACAGGACGTTGGCGATAGCTCAGCCCAATATGTACAGCAAACTCATTAGTCCGCCGAATAAAGTCGCTCGTACCATCCATCGGATCAATGATCCATACCCATTCATGATCGAGGCGATCGGTACTGTCTTCGGTTTCTTCGCTGAGATAGGCAAAATTTTCTGTGCCGAAGGTCTGCTTTAACTGCCCCAAGATAAAATCATTAGCGGCTAAATCGGCGGATGTGACATTACCATCTTCAACACCCTTAAATGTGATCTTTAAATCCTGTGGCGCTTGATAATACTTCATCAGAATGTCCCCTGCTCCCCAAGCGATCGGACGAGCCAGTGACATAATTTCGTTTAAATTCAGCATCTTGAATTTTGGTGAAGCTAATGATCTGTACTATACCGTAACTACACCGCTTTGTGATGTTACAAACCCGAAAAGCAAAGTGGCGGCGCTTCGCGCCGCCACTTTGCTAACGAGACTGGCGATAGGTATTTAGCCAAATGTGCCGCACATTTGGCTAAATCTTGGTGGCAATATATTTGGCGATACTTGCTGATGCACCTGCTGCCCCCATCCGTTCTGCACCATTGCGACCCACCTCTTGGAAATAGTCAGGATCTTGCAAAATACGATTGAGGACATCGGCAACCTGTGCTGGTTTATCGATCAAGTTTACAGAACAGCCTAATAAATCTGCTTGTTCTTCGGCAAATTTGCGCGTAAATTGGGGACCATTTCCTGCGATCGTAATTACAGGCTTGCCCAAGCCCACTAGTTGCTCCGTCGCTGTACCTGCCATCGCCAAGCCTAAATGACATTGATGGAGGCAATCACTAAATCCGTCCTGTAATAAAACCAACCTTGCATTCTGGACTTTAAAGGTGGTTTCATCGATGCGGAGCCAACCTTTTTGAATGATGCTCTGTCCGATTACTTCTAGATCTAAATCTGGGGCGATCGCTACTAAAAAATGGACATTATGGGGAATTGTCCGCGCAACGACTTGGGCGCAGAGCATTAGAGTCATCCAGTTGTCATAGGCTTCTGGCGATCGCGAACCAGGTAATATCGCCACTGCCCAATCATTTTCGTCAATACCAAAATCAATTCCCTTTGGCTCTAGTCCATCCATCATCGAATTACCGAGATAAATGGCAGGTAATTTAAAATCCTTATTCAAAATTTCCGCAGTGAGCAAGTCGCGGACAAAGATGGCTTTGCAATGACTGCTACTCATCAAGGCTCGTTCCCAAGGGAAAAAGTTTGATCCCCCAAAGGGCTTTTTGACATGGGGTAAATAACCTCGGCGATCGCGCCAAAAATATTCTGATTTTGCCGTGGCAACAAACACAAAATCACAACCACCAAACTTTGCGGGTAACCATGCAAATAGCAATGGCACAATATCACCCACTGCCAAAATTAATCTTTTCCCCCTGCGTGATTCCCGCGACCACTTCCACACGAAGCCTAATTGTTTGCGAGTTAGTCCCACTAATCCACTTTTGACATCACGGGCGAGTTGGCGACTATCCATACGGACAAATCCCCCCGAAGGCATCGCCTGTGTGACTTGATCAATGATTGGGATATTGTTTTTGGTATAAGCATGACCTACCCCCACAAGCGGCAAGGCGATCGCTGAAAATCCTAATTTTTCTAGTTCAATGCAAATACGGGCAGCGATGATATCTTCACCATGTCCGTTACTAATACATAAAATTTCCACGTTTTACCAAAAAATTTAATCTGTAGCAGGAAGTTGTCAGAGGAAAACCCTGAGGAAAAATTTGGGCTTTCTCCTCTTATAGCTGTCGCTACTTGCATATAGCCGCTCTAATGTAACTTTAGTAGAAACTGCGACATTGTGCTTAGGGTTCTACGATTTAATCAAGAAACCGATATTTGGTGGCTCGGCGAAGCCGAGCTACCAAATATTTATGGGAAAAAATAAAGTGTCCAGTTGCAAGGCTGTTGCAGGTCGGCAAATCTACCACGGAGCCAATACCACAAGGCGAGACGAGTCCGAAAGAAGCCAATCACTAAATAATGCCCTTCGGGCGCAGATGCCCCAAACTTCTTGCCATCGGTGATGGTGATATACCAATCAACATCACTACCTTTAACGCGCAATTTGGAGCGGTAGTAAATGTCTTTATATTTTAAAGGCAGGGCAAATATGGCGTAAACATGATGCTCACCTCGCCAAGGTTCAGCCACAATTTTAATAGGATGAAACTGGAGACTACTGGAATTGCTTGCTGGTTCTGTCATAGCTGGACATAGAGAAAAGGTTTTGTTTGACGAATCAGGGACAGAACTTGTTGTAATTAGAAATATAGTAATTAATGCCAAAATTCCAATCGTTGTAATTAGAAATTTTTGATGAGGAGTAGACCATTTTTTCATTAACTCTCTTGATTGGGACTGATTACATTATTGACAATTTTCAAGTCGTGGTAATAACTGGGCGATCGCATCGGTGGATTGCTGTAATTCTCTGCTAGAAAGGGTACTGTTATTGATCATAATACTGAAAATGACTTCGGGATAATTTTGCGGATTGGCATATCCTGATAAAGCGATCGCCCCTGTGAATGTGCCAGTTTTAGCTTGGATCACCCCCTTCCCTACAGTATTTTTAAAGCGATTTGCCAATGTACCATCGACATTGGCAATGGGTAAGGATTTCCGAAAATTACGATCGCTGGCAACGAGCTGTAAGATCTGGGCGATCGCTCTAGGAGTAGTCAGATTATGCCGTGATAGTCCCGATCCATCCGCTAGCACCACCGTACTAGGATCGATATGCACAGAAGCCAAATATTCCTTGATGGAAGCAATTCCCCCACTCACACCGTTCAAGTTAACAGCTTCATGGAAGCGATCGCCTAAGGTTTTTTGTAACAGGTTGGCATAAAATTTTTCACCTAAGGCTCTAAGTAATAATTCGGCATAGAGATTATTGCTGTCCTTATTGGTTGTGGTGACGAGTTCTGAGAGCTTTGGCGAATAGGCGATCGCTAAGTCTTGGGTCGGTGGAAGCTTTGGGGAGCTATTGGTAAATGGGTTGACTTTAATTCCTTGTGCGTCCAGTTCTTTACGCAATAGGCGTAAAAAATTAGCTTTAGGATCAGGAATTGCGACACTACCCTCTTCTGGTTCCGCCTTGTCAGAAATTCCACCACTGATGATCAGTGTTTTTTGCCCATAGGGTCGTACAACGCTCAAAACATTATCAGGCAGCATGTATAACGTAGAGTCATCACTGGCTGTGTAGGATTTGTTCTCCACAATCCAATCGTTAGCCAATGCAGGATTTTCCCATTCAAAGATGGCGGGTTGACCAATTTTGTTAGGACGGATTGTCCAATTCAAGGCATTTTCATTAATCGTGAAGGGAGATACCTTGGCGGCGTAATATTCTTGGAGATCTTTCCATTCCCAACTATCTACAAGTTCGTCACCCTTGCGAGAAGTTTTTGTCCAAATTCCACCATTGATCTGCTTTACCCCTTTATTTTTGAGTTGGGTAACGAGGGATTTTAAGCCTGTCTCTGAGTTAAAGCTGGGATCGCCCGATCCCATTAGCCATAAACCATGTTCTAGCGTGCCTTGAGGATTAGGCAAATTACTGGACATCAACTTGGTTGCAAAGCGATAGTCTGCTCCCAGAACTTTTAAGGCGATCGCAGTGGTAAATAATTTAGCGTTAGAGGCGGGAATAAAATAGCGATCGCCATCAAGATTGGCTAATACTTGCGGCTTAGCCTCACTGGTTTGGACAAATACTCCTATGCGAGATGGTTTTAATTTGGGCGCTTGGGCAATTTTTTCCACTTCCTGTTGCAATTGAGCAGGACAAATTCGATTTGGCGCTGATTGAGAATTTATCTGGGCATTGGCAGGAAGCGTTGTTGTTAAGGGAATTGTAACTAAGGCGATCGCTACAAATAATGAATTGAAGGAATCTTGGTAATTTCGCCTAATAAACTGACAAATAAAACGTGAGCAAATAGATGAGCTAGACAGAAGTTGCATTGAATCGATGAAGCCACTAGAAAGTATTGATGAATCTCAGATAGGTGATCAGTAAGTAGGCTTAATTCAAATATATAGCGCTTTTCAAGGAAGCGAGGTAAAGAGGATTATGTCCCCGCCGAAGGCGGGGACATAATCCTGTACTTCACTAGATTGGTATGCGCTATTTAATTGCACCCAGCTACTTATCAGAATTTAACGACACTAATTTAATCCAAAATCCATAGATAGATCATATGTTCTTGATCGCCAACTTTAATCTTTTCGGTGCGGGTAGCGGGTAAATCCCCCAAATCATATTGGTACGATACAATTCTTACTCCTGACTTTAATTTGGGTAATAGTTCTGACCTTACTCGCAGATTGGCTTTTTCACTGAGATATAGCGTAACTACCGTAGCATCACGTAAATCAGCTTTGAACAGATCTTGCTTAATAAATTTAATTTGATTGCGAATTTGGGGTGTTTCATTGAGTGCTGCCTTTGTTGATCTGTCAGATTCTCTAATTAATTCAGGATCAATCTCAATCCCGATCGCCTTTGCGCCAAATTTTTGCGCGGCAGTAATCACAATTCTGCCATCACCACTACCGAGATCGTAAACGACATCATTGGGCTTCACCTTTGCCATTTCTAGCATTTTGATCACAACTTGACGGGGAGATTGGAGATAAGGTGCATCGGGAAGATTTTCTGGATCAATGGTTTTAGGGTTAACGTTGGGAACTGACGGCAGTGGCGTATTCTCTAATGACTTATTTAGCAATGGTTTGCGCTCTTCCCAAAGACTACAAGCGACTAAAGTGGAGACAGTAATTGCAGCAATCAGAAGCAACCGAAATAAATTTGCCATAAGTGGATTTATCCAAACCCTAATTTTTCTAAAACTGCTGCCTGTGCCTCTGGCTGTTGGCTATAGGCAAAACCCCAAGGAATATTGGCGGGCAAAATTTGCAGAAATGGATCGAGGGCATAGGGACTACCATAGACAACCATTGCTTCTAATTTTTCGCTTGCTAGGAGTGCATTGGCTAAGGTCTGTGTTTTGGCGTGCAGATTGGTGTTTCCGCGAAATGGATTACCACGGCTAAACATTTGGATAAATATATCGGTAAATTGCTTCAGTTGAAGATGTTCTATTGTCTGACCATCGGTAATAATTCTCTGATAGCCACTATTCTTGGGGAATAGCACCGCAGGCGATCGCGAGTTGAGAAATTCGCCGCAGGTAAGCAGATCGTCCACAATGATCAGATTGAGGTAATTAGCTTTTAGCCGTTGTGAAGTACCGCCAGATTGTAAATGGGGAATTGCAGAGTAGACACTAATTGACTTATTCGCGATCACCTTAGCAATTTCGAGATTTTCGGGATTGCCTAGTTTGCTTAAATCCGTAGGAATGCCACATACTTTTTGTTTCGCTTTCCAGATTCTTTGCACCGACTGCTTAATGCGATCGCGACTAATTTCCCCAGACTCCACGGCTGCACATACTGCCTCAATCGTAGCGATCGGATCGACGGGCATCAATAAAATATCTGCGCCTGCTTTCACTGCTTGTACCGCGATCGCTTCAGGACTATTCAAGTTAGCAACGCCCGACATAATCAGCGCATCGGTGGTAATAATCCCCTCAAAGCTCAATTGGTCACGCAAAATTTCTGTAAGAATATGCGGCGATAAAGTAGCTATGTTTTGCGGATCTAAATTTGGGGCGAAGACATGGGCGCTCATGATCGTATCTACGCCTGCGGCGATCGCATTGCTGAAAGGCAGAAATTCTAGATTTTCAAATCTTGAGCGATCGTGAGTCAAGGTCGGCGTTTGTAAATGTGAATCCACGGCAGTATCACCATGTCCGGGGAAATGTTTTGCCGTTGTCAGTACAGGATATTGCTTTGCCCCTGCAATAAATCCTCTTGTTGCCCCCATAACTTCGCCAACGGTAACGCCAAAGGCACGCACATTAATTACAGGATTGCTCGGATTATTATTGACATCGACAATTGGCGCAAGTACCCAATTTAGCCCGATCGCCAAAGCTTCTTCGGCAGTAACGCGCCCCATTGCTTCGGCATAGTCAATCCCGACATCTTGCAAAGCCATCGGTGGTGGGAACCATGTCGCGCCACTAAACCTCTGTCCTACGCCTTCTTCGATGTCGGCTGCCATCAACAAAGGTACTTTTGCCCATGACTGCATTTGCTGTGTTTTGAGAGCAATTTCCGCCGCACTACCACCCATTAAAATTACGCCACCAACCCCATATTCACCAATGAGGATTTGTAGTTGTTTACTTGTTAATTCCCACTGTGGATATTGAATCTGATGGTCGTACAGCATTCCACAGGTGCGAACAACCAACATTTGCGAGACTTGCTCAACGAGGCTCAACGTATCAATATCAGGCAAATGGATCGGCATAGTCACTAAAAAATAAACAACAATATAGCGCTTCAGGTTTGTTTCCCCGCCGAAGGCGGGGAAACATGAAAACACTATATGCGGCAATAAGCACCGCGCATCCCTAAAACTCTAGCGCAAAATCTTTGCGTGTCATCGGTTGTGGTACTTCTAAACCTTCGCCGCCGATATATTTTAAAGCTTTACCTTCAACGGATAAATAAACCTTTGCCTCAGGTTCTAGGCTAGTTGCTGTGTAAAGCACCTGAATAATCCTGCCCTGCATCGAAGCAGCACCACCACCCTTGGTAAAGTCCTTGGATAGATCAATCCGAATTTCTTTGCCCTTAGCCTGTACCTTTAGGACTTTTGTATTGGCGGGAATGGCACTATAAAGGCTCGATTCCGATGGCTTTTCAGATATCAAAGTATTTAAACCAGAAGCGATCGCTTCGTCATTACTTTTCGCTTTGATGGCGATCGGGACAGCCTTTAATTTATTTTTGCTAGATTCAATCCAATAAACAGCCAATTCACCATCTACGGCTCGCTGTGCTGGTGGGGACTGGCTAATTTGATTTACTGACGCGGGAGCAGATATCTGAGGATTGGGTTGGTTAGGTTGATTAAAATGACTATTGAGCAATACTGCCGTTGCCGAACCACCAACTAGCGCTGCTCCAACTAGCCCTAACCAAGTACCTTTACTTAAAACTGGCATTTTCATAATTTAGCTCCTCAACGCTGTTGATTAAGTTTCCGCGATCGATGGGACTATGTGACGCAAACAAACGCGAATTAGCTCCTTAATCTATCTTAATTCTAACTGATGTTTGGAACCCTCACCCCCCAGCCCCCTCTCCCATTAAGGGAGAAGGGGAGTAAAGCTAATTTTTTGTTCCCTTCTCTCCTTTTGGGAGAGGGGCTAGGGGTGAGGGTCTTACCAACTTCTGCATAAATTCCTGAACTTTAGATAGATCTTTGTCTCCTGCGGAACGTTCTACCCCACTTGATACGTCTAAACCACTTGGGCATACCAGCGCGATCGCTTGTTCGACATTTTCTGGAGATAGCCCTCCCGCTAGCCACCAGTCACAATGGGGACGGAAATTGCGCAACATTTGCCAATCGATAGTTTTGCCAGTGCCTCCCGCCATTTGTGGATCGTAGGCATCGAGTAAAATCACATCAACCACATCACTATACCGTTGAGCCTCCTCTAAGCCTGTTTGATCTTTGACTCGGAGGGCTTTGATGAGTTTAAGGTTTGATTTGATATTTGGCTTCAGTTGATCGAGATGTGATCGCACCTCACGACAAAACTCTGGTGATTCATCGCCATGTAGTTGTACGCCATTTAGTCCCCCTTGCTCTACGGTTTGACAAATTTCCTCGACGCTAGCGTTGAGAAATACCCCGATCAAATCAAGCATAGGATAATCAGGTATTAGGCTAGTTGTAATCTGGGCGATCGCGGAGGTAGTGATATATCGTGGTGAGGACGAGACACATATAAAGCCAATTGCGTTAACTCCCATTTGGGCGATCGCCTGAGCCTGATCGATTTTCGTAAGCCCGCAAATTTTGATATACATACAAGCACAATATTTCATGACAAAGTACTCATCCTATCCAAATTCCATGCAGTCCTCTCAGAATTTAGTCTCAAAGTTTATGACGAAATTTTCTACTGGTTCGGCGGTGGTGATGGCGATCGCGATCGCCTGTTGCACACCGACTATGCCCGTCCGTGCGGCGCTCTTTGATGGGCCAGTTGATCGCTTACCTGCGATCGAGCGTGATTCTTTGCGTAATGGGCAAACGGTAGTTACAGGGGAAAAAGGAAAGTATGTCGCAAGGGTATTAGTCACGGCTTCCCCTGATGCGGTTTGGCGGGTTTTGACTGACTATGCCAATCTCTCTAAATTTATCCCGAATATGACCTCTAGCAAAGTCCTTGAGAGCTATGGTAATCGCAAGGTGATTGAGCAGGTAGATACGCGCCAAGTCTTTATTGTTTCCATCGTTTCTCGCACCAAGCTTGCTATTGAGGAAACTGATCGCAAACAGATTGATTTCCGTCTCATTGATGGTGATCTATCGAAAATGGAAGGTTATTGGAAAATAGAACCTGTTTCTGCAATCCCCAATCGTCCTGCTAATCAGGTTTTGATTACTTATACTGTGAATGCTCAGCCGAGTGATTCTACTCCTGCGGATGCTTTTTATGGCATTTTTAAGGATGCGTTGAATGATACTTTACAGGCGATCAAAAACGAAATCAAAAGCAGAGGCTAGTGATCCTATAACAACTCACTGTCAGTCTCTCGCCCTCATAGCTGTAGAATCTTTCGCAACCCATCGGCGATCGCTTGGACGGGGGTAAGTAATTTTGCAGCTTTGCTAACAACTTTGATGATTTTGTCAATTACTGTGCCAATCATGTCGTGATCTTCTTTGTTGTTAGCAAACTTGCCAATCGTATCGATGTATTGCAAAGCTTTTGCCTTGTCTTCTTCTGTCAATTCCGTAGATTCATTAATAACTTTTTGTAAGTCAGTCAGGAGATCGGCAAGTTTTGGCGCTTCGGGGGTGTCGCTGTCACGGAGTTGTTGAATCGTGACGGTGACAGTGCCGCTAATATCGCCACCTGCGACGGTTATGCCTGTCATGTTGCCGTCGGATTTTAGCGAAATATTTTGATTTTTGTCAGACATGGGATCTCCTTGAACTTGTCCAATAATGATTTTATCGTTAGATTTGGTTGCTTGGGTTTTGGCAATTTCTTTGAATCCTGCATTTGCATCTTTCAAATCGGCAATACGTTCATCCTTTTCTGCATTGAGAACTTTTAAAGTTTTTACTTCACCTTCCAAAAATGTGACTTTTCTGTTTAAATCCCTGATGAGTTGATTGTCTTCTGGATGAAGGCGTTTGTAAATGTCGTAGGATTCCGAAAAGTCAGCATGGAGTTTGCCTTTGTCTGCATCAGGGCTTACATCGTAGCTTCTTTTGAGAGCGTCTTTATTTTGACCGAGAAATTTAGTTTGGTTGATGGATAGTTCTACTTCAGGATTTTTGATTGCCATTTGCTGCATAGCATATTGAAAAGCGCTGAAGTTGATTTCATTTTTAAATAGAAAATCGAGTGTATTGGTAAACTCTCCAACTAAAAGCGCAAAGTCACCTTCAGCAAAGTCACCACTCGCAGGTTTGCGTTCTTTTCCTGCTTCATCGATATAAACGTGCGTGCAAATAACATTCTCAAATTTGGTTTCAGGATTAATTCCCCAATTAAATATCCTTGCGCCTGTGAGAGTTGCACCTGAGAAATCAGTTCCTAATGCTTGCGAGTTGCTGAGGTCAGCATTAGTAATTTTTGCACCACGCAAATCAGCACCGTTAAAATTTGCATTACGGAGAATAGCATCGACAAGATCGGCATTTTGCAAAAATACCTTGTGAAAGTTCGTCAATGTATAGTTTTTACCTCTGCCTTCTTTAGGATTACAACATAGATATCTAACTTTACTATCTTCTATAATTGCGGGTAACTTGCAAAGCTTAAACTCTGTACCCTCCCAATTAACTAAATCACAGATGGCATCAGTGAAGTCAGAAACTTGTAGTTTTGCATTGACAAACTTAGCACCAGTTAAATCTGCACGCGCAAAATCTATACCCGTTGCGCTTTGAATCATGGTGTCTAATCCCCGCCATATATACAATGTAAGACTAATACATATCAGCGTAATTATAGTGTTTATTAATATTAAAAAAGTGTTCCCTCCAATAAATGCACTATAAGCATATTTTGCATGTTCAAATACAGCAATAATCAAAATTGGACTCGTAGCAATTAATGCAAATTTCCTTGCAAAGATAAAAGCAACTTTAAAAGCAAGTGAAACTGAAATAATTGAAAAACTAGAAGTAAAACCATCTGATGTAGCATATATAACCATTAATATGCCAATAAGTACAGCTAAAAGGATGCCAACTGGAGTAATAAAAATAAACCTAGATATTGCTAAGAATGTGGTTCCGAAAACAAGAATAAATGCAGCAGAAATTCCAATTAAAACAATCACCTGTTTGTAGCTTTTGCCAGTTGTGACGTTCGTAAAATTTGTACCAGTTAAATCTGCGTCACGAAAATCGCAGCCTCGTATATCTGCATTTGTAAAATCTGCACCTGCTAAGTCCTTACGTCCACGAAAGGAGCGATTACGCAAGTCTTGACCGACAAAGGATAGAGCCATGAAGTTTGGGTTAACTGACTGAAGTTAAAGATCTCTATTTGCAAGCATTGAGAGTTTAATAAATATATCAGGATTCTTTTACCAAAAAGTTTAAAGATTCCTGTAGGGGCAGAGCATTCCCGTCACAATTCACCAATTTACAGACAACCTCACATCGGGAATGCTCTGCCCTAAATCTCCAACATTCGCACCACAAATTCTCAACCGCAGTCCTACATTTATCGGTAAATTGCATCAAGGGTTCAGCCTTTGCAAATAAAAATGGGAGTAACAATTCAGAGAGATGGGCGCAATAGATTCTCTATTCATATTGCACAATCGCCTCTTGTAAAACCTGTTGACGGAAGTAAAGGCTTAATTCTTTTGGGGTGCGTAAATCAGCTTTGCGATTAATCATTTCTGATAGTTCTATCTCTATTCCTATCAAATGAAAATACCCCAGAATATGTTCTGGCTCAAACTCCACCAGAAAATCAACATCGCTAGAGCTACTAAAGTCATCCCGCAAAATCGAGCCAAACAAAGACAGCTTACGGATATGATGACGCTGACAAAAACTAGCGATCGCTTCTTTAGGTATCAATATGGGTAATCGTTGAGCCATAACTCACTAAAATTAAATTGACAGATAATCTAGTCAGCTTAGAGCTTAGTACTAGCAAAACTTGCTAGGAGTTATCTTTTAGCCTACAGCAAACTCTGTAAATTGCCGCATATAACTTGAGTGAAAACCATTAACAATATCTTGCTTAGGAATTCCCATCTCAGCAAGCCTAATCGCAATATCAAACTCCGTTCCATTATGCTGCACCCAAATTTTGTCATCTTTAATATCGAGATGTACAACACAACCATATATCCGTCGTTTATTGCGCCAACCAACATGAGCTAATTGATAATGATCGCGTTCAGTATCAAAAATCAACTGTGACTCAACCTCATGATCTGAAGAACCATAATTTGCCAGTTCCGTCAGTAAATTTTGGACTTTCTCACGATATTCAGTTAGTTTAGCCATTTTGAGATCGTCTCCTCTTCAGGTACATAAATTGCTAGCCTTAATTGATACTGCTCAATAGTTGTTTGTACAAATGGAAGTTGGAAAAAAGAGTCATAGGCACTTACAGGAATAGCTAGATACAACTTGTATTCTGGATATTGTTCTTGCATGAGTAGACGGTAGTGTATCACATTTGTTGTAAAGTGTAATAACAATAGGTAAGTCCTAAAAAGTTAGGGAAAGAGAGAAAAGATGGTATTTGAAGCAGTCGAATGTCCAACTTGCGGAGGAGTAGATATCCACCGATATGGACAAAGCGCCACAGGCAAGAAAAGATACATTTGTCTAAATACTAACTGTATGCGAAAGACATTTATTCTTGATTACAGCTATCAAGGGTATCGTCCAGAAGTAAAACAACAAGTGGCAGAAATGGCAGTCAATGGCAGTGGCATTAGGGATACAAGTCGAGTATTAAAGATTAGTCCCAATACTGTGATCAATACTTCGGACAGAATTAGAAAATATAGAAAAAAAGCTATTCATCGTATAAGGTGCGGTTATTGAACACCAGCACCGAATGAATAGCTTAAATTTCATATTACCCAGTCTACTGAGTAAACCACAACAAAAGTTTCTGATAACGCTGTTTTCGACCATATTTGTAGTGTGCGGAAAAGTAAACTTTACTAACCTGAGTCGGTATAGTGAAATATCAGAACGGAGCTATCGTCGGCAATTCCAGCGTTCCTTCAACTTTATCAAAGGTAACGCCGACCTGATAGAACGAGCTATTCCAGCAACTGCTCGTCAGATCATCGCGACTGACTGCTCATTTGTACCGAAAAGTGGCAAAGCAACCTATGGGATAGAGCATTTCTATAATGGCTGTGCTGGACGTGCTGAAAAGGGACTAGAGATTTCGGTATTGGCAATAGTGGATGTTGATGCAAAGCAAGGCTATACCTTGTCAGTACAGCAAACTCCACCTGCAAAACCAATGACCGAGACGACGCGGATTGATAACTATTTGGAGCATCTCCAAGCGACATATCCTTATCTACCCAAATCAACCCGTTATGTAGTCAGTGATGGCTTTTACAGCAAAGTTAAATGGGTTAATGGTGTCACTGCCTTGAAGTTGGCTGTGATTAGCAAATTACGATGCGATGCTGATTTACGTTATGTCTATACAGGTGTTCAGAAGCCTCTCGGTAGACATCGCAAATACGACGGCAAGGTGGATTTGACTGATGTCAGTCGCATGTCTCTAGTCCGTGAGCTTGAACCTAACCTATTTTTGTACGATGTTGTTGTCTGGTCGTTGAGCCTTAAACGTAAAGTTCGTCTTGCTTTTCTGCTGGACTGTCGTGATCCAAAACGAATCGGTCGGGTACTTTTGTTCTCAACCGATATTCACCTTGACGCAACTGATATTTTAGATTTCTATAAAGCTCGTTTTCAGATTGAATTCATATTCCGTGACGCTAAACAGTTTACGGGTTTAACCGATTGTCAAGCTCGTGACTTGACTAAGCTTGATTTCCATTTCAATGCTAGTCTCATGGCTCTAAATCTCGCTAAGTTTGAGGCATGTCAACTTCATCAATCACCTAAACCTTTTGTTTTCTCTATGGCTAGTTTCAAACGTCTGGCTCTAAATCGGCATTTACTGGAACGCTTTATTTCCCTCTTAGATTTGGATTCTACTTTGATTAAATCTCATCCTAGGTTCCCAGACCTTTGTTCTTACGGCGCTATTGCTTTCTAATTTTGTCCGAAGTATTGGTGATCAAAGAGTTAAAAAAAAGAGGAAGACATTGAATCCGTCAACTATCCTCTGCTAGAGCAACTTGATATAGAAACACTTGATGTTGACCTTTATCAAGTAGACGACGCAGAAATGGATGAAATGTGGAGTTTTGTTGGTAGCAAGAAACAGCAAAGATGGCTATGCGCCCTCTATTGATCATCTGACTGGAAGGGTTTTAGCTTATGTTTTAGCCCCACATAAAGATGAAGCCTTGATTAAACTGGTGAATCTGCTAAAACCTTTTGGGATCAAGCATTTTTTCACCGATGCATGGGGTGCATACGAAAGGATTCTTGAGCCTCACACTCACCTAATTGGCAAGAGAAACACTCAGAAAATTGAACGAAAATATCTAACTTTGCGAACGCGGATTAAGCGTTTAGCTAGAAAGACGATTTGCTTTTCTAAATCCATTGTGATGCATGATATTGTCATTGGTCTGTTTATCAACAGCTATGAGTTTTCGTTTCAATCCCTTTGAATGCTCCAACAATTGTGACACATTACCTAACCGTTAAAGCGGAAATCAGTGGCACTATGAATGGTCAAGACTTTCATAGCTATTACCGATATGGAAGAACTTGGGCGATGTTAAATGGTCAATGGCAACTCATTGCAGGCAATGTGGTTCAACTGAATGAGGCTCATAATTAGCTGGGCGCGATTAAATATGAACAATAAAGCCAAAGTTTACACTTTATATTTTGCAATTGATGATCTTGTAAACTCAATTTGTAGAATCGTTAATGAACGAGAAAACTCCAAAAAAGCTAATAGCGATGAACTTTTTAATAGATTCTGGACTAAGGCAAAAAATAAATATTCTGATCTCAACTATGATCTGGTATGCGAAATGGGAGTGGCTAATACAAAAGCAGAAGAAGAGTTCGCTAGTATTGCATCAACAATAGAAAAGGCTTTAGGGGAATTGGGAAATGATAGTTATTGCTACTTGATTTATTGCCTGTGGTTTGCAATCAATATTGCCATAGTTGAGTATTCTTTGTCGGCTCCATCTGTAAATCAACATGACCTGTACTATGAGATTGAAGACACGTTGAAATTGGGTTCGCAGAAGTATCTATCCTTATCTCAATCTATTGAAGAATGGCAGAATATTGATTTAATCGTTAAGGCGAGATTGGGGAATTTCTAAAGATATCAAAATCTAAAATAGAGTTGCGGCGCAACTCTATTTTAGATTTTTATCTAAGGTTACTTAGGACATAAAACCCAAGCTAAAGGTGGCGGCGCAAAGCACCTTTAGCTTGGGTTTTGATTTTTAGAGAACTTGAACTTGCATCTTTTCCCATTGAGAGAGGCTATAGGTTTTTAGCTGTAGGGCATGGATTGCGCCAGTATCGAGATGTTCTTGAATTGCACCGTAGACTAATTTGTGTTGCTTAATCATCGATAAGCCTTCAAACTGTTCAGCAACCACGATCGCAGCAAAGTGTTGACCATCATGATTAGGATCTTCAACCTGAACTTTGGCATTGGGTAAAGCAGTACGAATTAATTCGGCAATGTAGTTGTGAGAAATCATGTTGGGCAAACTCAAATATTTACAAAATCTAAATTGGGCTGTTCACATTGTGCCACATTGCCAGATTAGGGACTTAGCATTTGTGCTACCTTGCTAAATAGCTGGACATAATTATCAAAAACTAAAACCTGTGGCGCACGCTGCGCGTGCGCCACAGGTTTTAACTCTGATTGTTAATTTTGCCCAGACACTTAATTTTATGAAAATTTTTGATTAGCAACAGAGATTTAGGGATTTAATGAAAATCGCAACTTGGAACGTCAACTCAGTTCGCACAAGGATCAATCATGTTTGTGATTGGTTACAAGCAAATCCTGATGTCGATCTGTTGTGTTTACAAGAGACCAAGGTAATTGATGCAGACTTTCCCCATCAGCCTTTTACCGATTTGGGCTATCAGACCTATATTTATGGGCAGAAGTCCTATAACGGGGTAGCAATAATTTCGCGATCGCCTTTAGAAAATATTCAAACTGGCTTTGTTTCGGTATTGGGAGAAATTGCTGACCCTAGCCTAGATGACCAAAAGCGTTTGATTGCGGCTAAATTTGGTGATGTCCAAATTGTGAATATGTATGTCCCCAATGGCTCTGAGGTCGATAGTGAGAAATATGCCTACAAGTTGCGCTGGCTGAAGCTCTTAACAGAATATTTGCAAACTTTGCTCAGCAAAAATGCCAATGTCCTGATTTGCGGCGATTTTAATGTAGCGATCGCTGATATCGACATTTACGATCCCAAGGGGCGCGAGAAAAAGGTGATGTCCACGGATATTGAGCGAGAGGCTCTAGCAGAAGTCTTGAATCTGGGATTTAAGGATGTATTTCGGAAGTTTGAATCGGATGGCGGGTACTATAGCTGGTGGGATTATCGTTCTGGAGGTTTTTCACGTAATCGTGGCTGGCGAATTGATTATCATTTTTTGACGGAATCTCTCTACGAAAGGGCAACTGCTTGTGAAATCGATGTTGAGCCACGTAAGTTAACGCAACCGAGCGATCATACTCCCGTCATTGTGACGATTGATTAAATATGGTGATTTACGCTTTAATCAAAAATATTTTGTGGAAGAGTAATCCTTTGGGGCGATCTTCCACAACACCCAAAATCTCTAAAATTTAACTCTAAGAGAACTTTAGCTATGAAATATCGCATCTATTCGGCGATCGCGCTACTTATCATTTTGCTTTTGTTTCCCTTACCAGCAATAGCCGCGAACCCTAGCCATATTGTCAAGTTACAAACTACTAAAGCCTGCCAAGTTTGCGATTTAACAGGGGCATATTTACCCGTTAGTAAATTAGATTATGCGTTTATATTGTCTTCTGATCTGAGTAGAGCTAATTTAGTAGGCTCCAATATTACTTTTTCAAATCTGAGTCGCGCTAATCTGAATGGAGCGAATCTTAGCTATGTTAATTTCAAGCATACTAAACTGTTACTCACCGATTTTACGAATGCAATTTTTGATAAAACTGATTTGACAGAAGCCGATCTCACTAGTGCAACCATATCAGAAGTTCAATTAGCAAAAGCAAAACTATGTAAAACCGTCTTGCCTGATGGACTCATATCTAATCGTGATTGTTAAAGCTTTTTGTAAAATCAAGCCCATAGGAGAGTTGCGGCGCAACTCTCCTATGGGCTTGATTTTAATGTGTGATTGTTTAGTTTTCAAATAAGCCACGAGTTACAAAGGATTGTGTCCCCGCCGCAGGCGGGGACACAATCCTCTACTTCAATAGATTGGTATACGCTATATGCTTATTTGAAAATTGATATAGATTGTGATCTTGATCATGTCTAAGGCGATCGCTCTTAAGCAATTTACTAGATACTTCTGTATTTATACAGTTGCGAGTCTATTCGTTTATCTGCTAACTTCCTTCACTTCTCCTGCTGGTATTATTGTCATCTTTGTCCTTTTACCTTTCTATAGCCTTTGTATTGCTTCCATAGTTAGCACTAATTTAAAAAATCGTCATGCCACGGTTAGGTATAACAAATATCTACTTGGATGTATTTTGCTATTTCAAGGCATCAAAATCTTGACCAGTCCCGCTAGTTGCTATGGCTGGAATCAAGGCAGAAGCTGTTACTCCTTTATTCAAGAGCTTTTAAGCAATGAGAATCTTAGGGATTTTGCAAATAAGACCCCTCATTGGGAAATAGTAGAAACATCATTTCCCATCGCTTTATTGCTATATCTGATTGCCATAGTCATTTTCCTAGCAACACTTCGTATCCACAAAGTAGCTGAATAACTATTCTGCTAATGGGACTAATGCTGCACTAGATAAGCCGACATGCGCCAATCGAGAAGAATTTCTGAGCTAATGCAAGTATAAAAGGCGATCGCAGGTTCATGCCAATACGATTCCTTCATGCTTTAACTGACCATTAACCTATTTATCAACAGGTCGATAAATGCGATTAATTGCTTCAAGCATCTGGCTATCAGAAATTATTTGCCGACGTTGATCTTGTTTAAATTTTTCAACATGATCGCCCATAGTTTTCTCAGACGGAATTCCTGTGTCATCTGAAATCTGCCAATTAAAAAGTCGATCTAAACCCTCTAAAGGTGCAAATGATACGTTTTTATCGGTGAACCGTAACAACTGCATACTACCGCCGCCTACTGCTGGTGCATTGGTTTGCTGCATTTCTAAGAGGATTTGCTGAGCAGGCGATAAATCATTAGATTGCGCCCTCCCAATACTTACTTGCGCGTCGCTCTGCCCCACATTTAAAGAAAAAGCACTACCTGCGATCGCTAAAAACCCCAGAATTTTGAATAAAGCCATTTAAACCTTCCTTAGCTTTTACATGGTGAACCGCAACATGACACCTTATTTAGCCCACTCTTATTAAAACTAACATTGGTATTAAATATTTACCGCCAAATGTCATAAAGTTTACATAATTTTAGAGAAGTACAAGGTTTGCATTTGCTGCTCTGCATAATAAGTACAGCGCTTTGCGCTTTCTCAAAAACCAGATAAATTTTGAAAAAGCTTGCTTCGCAAGCTTTTTCAAAATTTATCTGTACTACACAAACTCTAAATAGGCTGTAACGCGAGTTCGGGATAATTTGAAACTGGTTGTTGAGATAGGGTTTGCATAGCAAACCCTATCTCAAAACTCAAAAATAAAAGCCTTGCTACGCAAGGCTTTTATTTTTGAGTTTTTAAATGAACCACAAGAAAATTTTTTGAAAGTGTTGCTTTGCAACACTTTCAAAAAATTTTCTTGGTTCGGGTTTGAGCGCAAAGCGCTGTAAAACGCTTTTGATTGCTATAGTATCGATAAGACTTCGATTATTTGATAGTTTGTTAAGCAGTAATCGATAAGTAGATTTTAGTAATGACACCATGCTAGAGACGGTAAGTGAAGCAGAGCAACCAAAGGATCTTTCGGATGCGGCAGCGATTGAGGATGTAAATGAGTCAGCGATCGCTATTGCCGAGCCAGCATCCGTTGAAGATGATCTTGATGCCCTTGATGACGTAGAGATGTCTCTATTCGATCATCTTGAAGAGTTGCGATCGCGGGTTTTTTACGCCTTAATCGCAGTTTTTATTGGTGTGATAGTCTGTTTTACCTTTGTTAATAAAATCGTGGCGCTACTGGAAATCCCTGCGCAGGGGGTAAAGTTTTTACAACTGGCTCCAGGGGAATATTTTTTCGTATCGATTAAAGTTGCAGGCTATAGCGGGCTATTAGTTTCTAGCCCTGCCATTTTGTATCAAATTGTGCGCTTTATCTTACCTGGCTTGACCCGCAAGGAAAAACGAGCGATCGCGCCGATAGTATTTGGCTCTAGTATTTTGTTTGTACTAGGCATTGTTTTTGCTTATCAATTGTTAATTCCTGCTGCCCTAAACTTTTTTATCAGCTATGGCGGTGATGTAGTTGAGCAGTTTTGGTCAATTGATCGCTATTTTGAGTTTGTGTTGCTGTTACTGTTTAGCACAGGGCTCGCCTTTCAAATCCCCGTTATTCAGGCGTTATTGGCACTTACAGGCATCGTTAACTCAGAAAGGATGTTGGCAGGCTGGCGCTATGTTGTGCTTGGCGCTGTCATTCTTGGGGCAGTCCTCACGCCTTCCACAGATCCAATGACACAGAGTTTACTTGCAGGTGCAGTTGGCATCCTGTACTTTGGTGGTATTTTCTTAGTCAAAGCAATGGGAAAATAACATCTTAGGTAGCAAGAAGATTTTTCTCGCCATCTAAAAAAAGGGAGCGCTATGCGCTCCCCCTTTTTTTAGACAAACTCAGCTTCGATCGCTTCAGGTTGTTGTTTAGGACGAGGATCAAACTCAAAGAGTGAGTAGACCACATCGCGGCGGATTTGGGTCATCATATCGAGGAAGATTTCGTAGCCCTCACTCTTATATTCGATCAAAGGATCTTTCTGACCATAGCCACGGAGACCAACGGACTCACGCAATGCCTCCATCGCTTGGAGGTGATCGCGCCAGAGTGAGTCAATCCGTTGCAAGATAAAGAATCTTTCGGCTTGGCGCATTAAACCAGCTTGTAATGCTTCTACCTGTGCTTCTTTAATTTCGTAGGCACGACGGACTTCTTCACGGAGGAAGGCTTGCATTTCAGGCAAGAACATATCATCAAGTTGCTCTGGCTCAAGGTCTTGCAAGAGATTTACAAATTCTCTGACCTTTTTCACCATAGCGGTGAGGTTCCATTCTTCGGGAGGTAGCTCTGGGTTGACGTAGGCATTGACGATATCATCCATCGTGCGCTCGGCATATTCGATGACGCGATCGCGGAGGTTTTCACCTTCTAGCACCCGACGACGCTCGGCGTAAATCGCACGACGCTGATTGTTCATCACTTCGTCGTACTCAAACACTTGCTTCCGAATGTCGTAATAGTAGGTTTCCACCTTCTTCTGAGCATTTTCGAGAGCGCTGGTGAGCATTCCTGAACTAATCGGCATATCTTCTTCGACTCGGAAGGCATTCATCAAACCTGCCACGCGATCGCCTGCAAAAATCCGCATCAAGTTGTCTTCGAGGCTGAGGAAAAATCTGGTCGAACCGGGGTCACCTTGGCGACCGCAACGACCACGCAATTGGTTATCCACACGACGCGATTCATGACGCTCAGTACCAATCACATGGAGCCCCCCGAGCTTAGTTACTTCCTCATGTTCTGCACCAGTGACAGTTTCATATTCACGCTTAATCAATGTAAAGGCATCGCGCAATTTTTGAATGACTTCGTCATCGGTCGGTGCTTTTTCTGAGGCAACAGCCAACATTTCCTCAGCTTCAAGTTCCGTTTGGCTCATTCTGCCCAGTTTAGCAACTGCGAAGTCAACTGCTTCCTTCAACAGAATTTGAGCATCCTTAGACAGTTCGCAGGGATAAAGACTATCAGAAACTTTCCAAGTCTTTTTCTTTTTAGTTTCTGAGGTGTCACCAAAGCCCTGTCCTTTTTGGGGGCGATCGCTAAACATGCGCTGCCCCTCATTGGTAAAGTCATCATCATCTTCAGGGCGCACAATCTGCGGCATAAAGTTTTCCCGCACCTTCAGACGCGCCATATAGTCAGCATTACCACCAAGGATAATATCTGTACCACGACCAGCCATGTTGGTAGCGATCGTCACCGATCCTTTACGACCTGCCTGAGCCACGATTTCAGCTTCTCGTTCTACATTCTCAGGTTTCGCATTCAGCAAGTTGTGGGGAATTCCTTTCTCAGTTAATAACCGTGAGAGAACTTCTGATTTCTCAACACTTGTAGTTCCCACTAGAACAGGGCGACCTGTTTCATGCATTTCGCGACATTCTTCAGCTACAGCGCGCCATTTTGCTGCTTCCGTTTTGTAAACCACATCCGACCAGTCACCCCGTCCACTCTTCCGATTAGTGGGCATAGTGGTTACTTCAAGGTTGTAGATTTTGCCTAGTTCTGCCTCTTCTGTTTTTGCAGTACCAGTCATGCCGCCTAATTTGGGATAAAGCAGGAAGAAGTTTTGATAGGTGATTGTTGCTAGAGTTTGGGTTTCATTTTCAATGGGTACACCTTCCTTTGCTTCGATCGCTTGATGCAAGCCATCACTCCAACGGCGACCAGGCATGACGCGCCCTGTAAATTCATCCACAATAATTACTTCGCCATCACGGACAATGTAATTTACGTCACGGAGGAATAACTCTTTAGCTTTGAGAGCATTAAATACATAGTGCGCCCAAGGATCTTGTTGATCGAATAAATCCTTAACCCCTAGTAAATTTTCGGCAAGTTCAAAGCCTTCATCGGTCATCACTACATTACGTTGCTTTTCATCAACTTCGTAGTGAGTTTCTTGTTGCAACTGCTCGGCAATCTTTACTGCACCCAAATATTTTTCCGTTGGACGCTCGACCATACCCGAAATAATTAGCGGAGTACGGGCTTCATCAATCAGGATCGAGTCAACTTCGTCAATGACACAGAAATTAAAGGGACGCTGCACCACTTCTTCGATGCTGGTCGCCATGTTATCGCGTAAATAGTCAAACCCTAGTTCACTGTTAGTAGCGTAAGTGATATCACAGTTATAGTTTTTGCGTCGCTCAATTGGTTCCATCGAGTTTTGAATCAAGCCCACCGACATACCCAAAAAGCGATGTACCTGCCCCATCCATTCTGCGTCACGTCGCGCTAGGTAGTCGTTAACGGTAACTACATGCACGCCTTTACCTGAGAGGGCATTGAGGTAGCTAGGCAATGTGGCGACGAGGGTTTTGCCTTCCCCTGTTTTCATTTCGGCAATTTCCCCCCGATGCAAGACCATGCCCCCAAGCATTTGCACGTCATAGTGCCGTAATCCTAAAACACGGGTAGCTGCTTCACGGACTACAGCAAAGGCTTCGGGCAGTAAGTCATCGAGGGGTTCGCCTTTTTCGAGTCGCTGTTTAAACTCTCCTGTTTTTCCTTGCAATTCGCGATCGCTCAGCGCCGCTAACTCTGGGGCGAGGGAGTTGATGAGTGCCACATCGGGACGGAGTTTATCGAGCTTGCGCTTATTAGGATCGCCAATCAGGTTTTTTAGGTTAAACATAGCTACCGAATGCAGTTAAAACGGGGATTTAAAAACGGAGAATTGCGCCAAACGTGATATTTAATACGATTTTGGACTACAAGTATATATTACCCGACTGTTGAGGATACAAGCTTCGGATAACCGAAGTGATCGCTAATACAGTTACCAAATTCTGCCTAAAGCTAGACCCCTATACCACTTAGCGATCGCATTTTTCCAAAAAATTTATAATTTTTTATTGCTTATCGGCACAAAACTTTAGCTAATAATCACTATTTTGATTTTCAGAAAATTTATAAAATGATTTTGGTGTTGTTTTTACTTTGGTCAATAGGCTTTTGACAATAATCCGAACTCTCGTTCCTGATTTGACTAATCATTGCTATTTGTTGCAGTTTGGGCATTGCGTTTTAGGACTACTGCCCTTTTTTATAGTATCCAGATTTTGCCTTAGAACTATACGGTTCCATCAATGGATTACAAGCAAATGGAACTGCGTAGATACACACTGACATGATCCTCTCTCATTTGAATTTTATTGAAGTAATCGCAAAGTAACCACTTCAACTCGTAAATGCGTAAGCTGCCACACTAAAAGCGGCATAGATATAGCTACTATGCAGTTGCTTCCCTTTCGCACCTCCTGCGCCCATAGCTACAAACAAAGGCATTAGATGTTCATCTGTCGGATGGTTCTCTTTGGCATAGGGAGCGCGTTGTCGGTACTGCAATAGTGCTTCCTGATTGCCTTCAGAAATATTTTGGGCAAGCCATTGATCAAAAACGCGCACCCAATCGGGAGGTTCGGCATTATAAGATTTGCCAAAAGCATACATATTGTGAGTAGCACTACCACTGCCGATAATCAATACACCTTCATGACGTAAGGGGTCTAGGGCTTTGCCTATTTGCCAATGATGGAGAGGATCGCGGTAGGACTGCATCGATAGCTGCGTCACAGGAATATCGGCGGCTGGATAGGCAAGAAACAACGGAGTCCAAGCTCCATGATCCAAGCCTCTTGTGGGATGCGTTTCACAGGGAATACCTGCTTGCGTCAGTAATGTAACTACGCGATCGCTAAGTTCTGGTGATCCCAATGCAGGATAGTTCAGTTCATAGAGTTGGCTGGGAAATCCTGAAAAGTCATAGATAGTTCTGGGATGAGTCGCAGCGCTCACCATTGGGGGATCAGAATGCCAATGTGCCGAGATCACCAAAATTGCTTTGGGCTTAGGAAATTGCTGATGTAGCGATCTCAAAAAATCACTAACAGTACCATCTCGAATCGGTAAATCTGGCGCACCGTGGGATAAGAAAATTGCGGGTAAGCTGTCCATATATATGTTTTATATAGAATAGTTCTAGCTAGAACTATGTTCATAGATTAGTGCCTGTAATTTAGGTTGTCAATAGCTCAGAAAGATGAGTTGCTGCGCGAAGCGCAGCAACTCATCTTTAAAAAGCTTGTCTAAGACGACTGAGTAAAACTTTGAGTAACTCTA
Organism: Pseudanabaena sp. Chao 1811; assembly: GCF_027942295.1. Taxonomy (NCBI): domain Bacteria; kingdom Bacillati; phylum Cyanobacteriota; class Cyanophyceae; order Pseudanabaenales; family Pseudanabaenaceae; genus Pseudanabaena; species Pseudanabaena sp. Chao 1811. The sequence continues at coordinate 2,959,154 of NZ_CP101416.1, read as the reverse complement.
GCTCCGAAGGTTCAAGTTTCTCAAACCGTTCTTTAATATGAGCAATGTGGGCTGGAAAGACCTGCTCGAAAACCTCTTGCCCCTTTGTCGTTAATTGCACGTTCACACAGCGACGATTATCTAAGGGAGTTTCTCTGGTTACTAATTCTTTTTGGATTAGGCGATCGATCACCCCAGTCAAAGTCCCTTTAGTAATTAAAGTTTTTTCGCCTAACTCCCCCATATTCATGCCATTGGTATTACCAAGGGAAGCAATAACATCAAACTGAGCAGGCGTAAGATCAAATTGGCGGATATGGGTTTCGGAATAAGCCGACAATGCTTGATAGGTTCTGACTAATTCGCGCATTGTTGGGATAAAGGCTTCACGGGCAGCTTGGACAGATTTATTCTGCGTTGAGGTCATTTGATTATTATTAGAACTATTTTGATTAGTAATATTATAGTTAAGGAATTGCTGCGTGATGCGCTGCAATTCCTTAAGCTCGAAATATGGATAAATAATATCGATCTACATAAGTCTTGGATTAGAACCTTAGACTACTTAAGTAGTTCAGCATCGTTAAAACCCCAAAAACAGAGCTTGTGTCGCCCGCGTAGCGGGCGACACAAGCAGGTTTTTAGTTTACTTATGCTGAACTACTTAGTAGTAGCGTATGAAAGCAAGATAACGATGCAAGATTTCAATTGGAAAAAGCTGCAAAATGGCTCAGATATTCGTGGCGTAGCGATCGCAGGCGTACCCAATGAAGACGTAAACCTAACTCCTGCCATTGCCAAAATCCTCGGACAATCTTTTGCAATTTGGCTATCTCAGAAACTAGACAAACCTACCTCAAACTTACTAATTTCCGTAGGGCGCGATAGTCGACTATCGGGTGCGGAGTTAATGCAAGCAGTAATGGAAGGAATAACGTCCCTTGGTAGTCAGGTATATGACTTTGCGATCGCATCGACACCAGCGATGTTTATGAGTACTGTTACCGATGGCTTTAACTGTGATGGGGCAATTATGCTCACGGCGAGTCATCTACCCTTCAATCGCAATGGCTTAAAGTTTTTTACGGCTCAAGGTGGCTTAGAGAAAAAAGATATTACTGATATTCTCAATCTTGCCGAGAAGAACGAATTTGTAATTTCCGCTTCTCAAGGAAATATCACCAAGCATGATTTTATCTCAGTCTATGCGAATCAATTTGTCACCAAAATTCGTGAAGCAGTCAATCATCCCGACCATTACGAACAACCACTTCAGGGATTAAAAATCATCGTTGATGCAGGGAATGGGGCTGGTGGATTCTATGCTAGTAAAGTCTTAGAACCTCTCGGTGCAGATATTACGGGTAGCCAGTTTCTCGATCCCGATGGCACATTTCCCAATCACGTTCCCAATCCTGAAGATAAAGTAGCAATGGCTTCTATTTGTGAAGCAGTTGTTAAACATCAAGCAGATTTTGGGATTATTTTTGATACTGATGTCGATCGCAGTGCAGCGGTCGATCAATTTGGCAAAGAGCTTAATCGTAATCGCTTAATTGCGCTTATTTCGGCGATCGTCCTCAAGGAGCATCCCAACTCAGCCATTGTCACTGATTCGATTACCTCCGATGGACTGGCTAAATTCATTGCCGAGGATTTGCAAGGTGTGCACCATCGCTTCAAACGTGGTTACAAAAATGTAATCAACGAGTCAATCCGTCTTAATCAATCAGGGCAAGAGTCTTGGCTAGCGATCGAGACTTCAGGACACGGTGCAATGAAGGAGAACTATTTCCTTGATGATGGCGCTTATTTGGTAAGTAAGCTCCTGATTGAATTAGCCAAGTCTAAATTAGCGGGAAAATCGCTCACCGATTTAATTGCCAACTTACAAGAGCCAGTCGAAAGCGAAGAGTTTCGTATCAAAATGCTGGTAGAGGATTTTAAATCTTTAGGAGAGAAGGTCATTAAAGATTTACAAGACTTTTCCTCGAACCAAACCGATTGGCAGATCGTACCGAATAATTATGAAGGTATCCGCGTTTCCTGTACTGCTGATGATGAGAATGGCTGGTTTCTACTACGGCTCTCATTACATGATCCTGTAATGCCTTTAAATATTGAATCGAATATTCAAGGTGGCGTTGCCAAGATTACAAATCAATTATTCGCTTTCTTACAACCCATTGACGGATTGGATCTTTCTGCCTTCCAAAAATAAAAAAGCTACCCAGTGGACAGCCTTTTCGGTGACGATCAGGAAGGATAAGCGGCGCTTATTCTTCCCTAAAAATATTCCCAAAGTAAATGCCAATACCCATGAATTATGAAAATTCGCAAGAGTCTAAACTGATCGAGATAGAAGAAAGTAAATTAGCTAAAAAAGACCATCTAGGAACTTTGCCAGACAAGATTAGTAATGCGATCACGCTAATTCTGGTGATTACCTTTGCCTCAGTGTGCGGACTGTCATTGATTTTGCTGACATTAGCAGTATCTTTAAATAAAGTTACTTTTGCGGAAGCTAAAGATTTTTTTAGCCTGATCTTGGTGGCGCTGATTGCCATGACTGGCACATCATTGGGATTTTATTTGGGAAGAAAGTAAAAAACTATTTCATGAAGGCAGCACTTCGCGCCGCCTTCATGAAATAGTTTTTTAGAAAAGACTTGCAGAAAATAGACCACCAATACAGACCATACTGATTGCCCACATTGGCGATCGCAACCAAGGTAAATCAAGAATATAGAACAAGGTAAACAAAACCCTTGCTGCTAAAAATATCAATATATCGAGGGAAGTCTTATCAGAGGCAGAGTTACTAACATAGGCCGTGAGGGCAGCAGCCGCAAATAAGGCAAATACTTCAAAGGAATTTTGGTGCGCCCATGTAGCGCGTTTGGCATAGTCAGGCAAGCGATCGAACATTGCTCTCGGTGCATTTACGTCATAGCCAACACTCACTCGTCCATAGGCGACAACGATGTAAGGCAAGTAGATCAATCCCCCAGCGATCGCAATTCCATAGAGTAGTATTTGTGATGGAGTTAAAGTCAGGCTCATAGCAGTTTGTCGAAATATGCGATCAATAAAGTTAACTTTTGTTAAGCTTATCCTACAGGAAAAATCGACTTAGGGTTCTGCGATTTAATAAGGAACCAAATTTTTAGTGGCGCGGCGAAGCCGCGCCACTAAAAATCGGTTCTTTATTTTCCTGCATGTCTCTTACCTCTAATAAAATGACTCAACCGCAATTTAAGATTCGTCCCGCTACAATTCAGGATGTTCCAGCCATTTTTTCGCTAGTTCTTGCCCTTGCTGACTATGAGAAACTCTCGGATCAGGTCACAGGCGATAGTCAAACTCTCCAAGCAGATCTATTTGGCGAAAATCCTTGTATTGAAGCGATCGTGGCGGAGATAGAACCGAATCAAATTGTAGGATTTGCCCTGTTTTTTACCAGCTATTCCACCTTCCTCACCCGTCGCGGCATCTATCTCGAAGATCTATTTGTACTATCGGAATATCGAGGTATCGGCATTGGTAAAGCTCTAATTACTAACCTTGCTCAGATTGCAGTATCCAGAGGCTATGGTCGCTTTGAGTGGTCAGTTTTGGATTGGAATGAACCTGCGATCGCCTTTTATACTCGCATTGGCGCAGAAATTCTTCCCGATTGGCGCATTTGTCGGGTTACGGGTGCAGCATTAGCCCAATTAGCAGAATAGTTATTCAGCAACGTTTTGTGGATGCAAAGCGTTGCAAGGTTCAAAAGCGACCGAGTTTCTGATCATGTTGACAATGCACAACTTCTTTAGCCTTTTTGAGAGAGTCCCTTAAGATAAACAATTAAAAATTGTGATGCTAAAACTCTATTTTGTTCGTCATGGTGAAAGTCTCGCTAACCTGCTCCAAGAATTTTCTAACACTGGCTGCAAACATCCTCTAACTGAGAATGGAATCAATCAAGCGAAGTCATTAGCAAATCAATTGTCTAGTTTGCAGATTACCCAGATTTATTCTAGCCCTATCTTGAGAGCCTTACAGACTGCCCAAATTTTATCCGACCACTTACAAGCACCTCTAGAAATCACACCAGCATTACAAGAATGGAGCGTAGGTATTTACGAAGGTACAACTGCTCAAATTGGATGGGATCTGCACCATCAAGTTCAAGATGACTGGTTTATTCATCAAAACCTTGATAGTAAGATGCCAAACGGAGAGAGCTTTCGCGAAATTCAAGCAAGGTTCAATCCCTTTATTGAAAGATTAGTAGAAAATGGAAGATACTCTGATCAAAATGTTGTTCTAGTTGCTCATGGAGGCTTATATTTGGCTATGTTGCCGAGTATTTTAAAAAATGTTAGTTTTACCTTTGCGCGTCAACATGGCTTTCCCCATACTTCCTATGCAGTTGCCGAACTTCGATCTGATGGACTATACTGCACCTCATGGGGAACAGTCTCTTTGTCTATCCAATAAAGTACTAATTTCGCAATCATCATTTGTAGAGATTTTTGAGGAGATCCTCTTTAAGCATGAGTTTTGCTCAACTATAAAAACTTTAAAATCTACGAGGAGATAGCTCAATCACATTCCGTCCGATTTTGATATCGAGATTGCCGAAGAAATCATGACCTAACAATCCTATATTTGCTTTCGTGGCGATCGGGACAGGCATCATTTGAACTTTGAGAGAGCCCAATGAAATTGATTTTACTTTGCCGATAGGAAAGTTAACCTTACTTCCATCGGCAATATCAAACTCCTCTGAAGTATCGGGTACAACATTCAGTGTTTGAGCCATTTCGGCAGTAATTAAAGTTCTACTTGCTCCAGTATCTAACATCATTTCATAGACACGATTACCATTAAAAGTTACTTCAACAACAGGAATACCACGCATACGTCTCTTAATGGGAATTCTGACTGTTTCATTTTGGCTACCGCTACATAGACCACTGAGATCGATGCGCCGCCCTTTAGAATTAACCATGAAACAATCTAAATCTTGGGCATTTGCTTGATTGACAAAGTTAAATTTATTGACAAATAACTCACTCATACCAATCAAAGAACTAACTATTAAAGTAATCGTTGCTAAATTGGTTTTGGACATAATCTAAAGGGTTTTGATATTTTGCAGCTTACTGAATATTTTGTCATAAATAAGTAGCTGGGCATAATTAAAAATCAGAGCCAAAACCTGTGGCGCACGCTGCGCGTGCGCCACAGGTTTTGGGGTTTTATATTTAATTGCGCCCACCTACTTATAATGATGAGTGGCGATTCGTTCTATCCATCATTTATTTAGGATCATTAGGAGAAGCCCATCCGAGCAAATTGGATAACCAACCTCGTTGTTGGGGTGGTGGGAGAGATTTTTTCTCATTAGAAATAGCAGGCTTTGGCTTTGGCTCACTTTTTTGCTCAGGATTAGAATTACCTAGATCTTTAATATGTTTTAGGGCTAGTGGCTCTTTAGGGTTTAGTTGAAGCGATCGCTGAAAGCTAATTTTTGCCATTTGGGGCTGATTAGTATTTTTATAAACCACACCCAACATTGCAAGACATTTACTATTATCTTTATTCATTTGCAAAACTTCGCGTAATTCCTTGAGAGCATTTTTCCAGTCGTTTTGACTGATATACACCTCACAGATTTTCAAGCGATCTGCGATCTCCTTGTTATTTAATACTTCTTCATTAGTCTGAATTACTGTTGCATCGTCGTCATTCTGGCTATTTGCTGTTGGTTGATAGGTTTGATATGTAGACCTCACATTGGCGTAAGTAGAATTTGTATAAGGATTTTGTACTGCTGATGGGGGATAGGCTGGTGGGAAGTACGCATTTTTAGGCTGAATCATTGGCAATAGGACAGGTGGCATATTCGGCACACCGTATATGTACCCTTCTTTGTAGAGAATGTAGACCAGATTCAATTCACTAATTTGTCCCGTATATTGCAAAATATTGTCTAGAGATTGATATTGCACCTTAGCGATCGCAGAAACTGAACGCTCATACAAACCATCATTAGGCGCAAATAGTAACTCACAGGCGATCGCTGAATGAATCGGCACATTGCGGGACTTCTGCATGAGGCGCTTAGCAAGTAATTTAAATATCCCTTGATAGGCTTGGCGTTCCTGCTCTTTCATCAAGATGTCATAGGCAGGATTGACTAGCTTTGCGAGGTACTGCGTTGCAACTGCCTTTTCCTCTGGCGAAAACCCGTAAACATCGGGGTGCAAAATACGAGCAATGCTCAGATAGACATGGCGGATGTAAATGGGGCTAGTGATAATTGGCAAACCCAATGCAGCGTAATAGTCATGATTAAACTGACTAATACCTCGATCAATGCGGATAAACTGGAGCTTTTGCTCCTTGGGCAGTTGATTCATAGTTGCTCGCCTTGAGCATAGCTGAATTGTAGTTTTGCTCAGATAATCTAATACATACTTTAGCGCTAAACTAAAAAGATAGAAGTGTTGCTTTGCGTCACCTCTATCTTAAGAAATGTAGTAATGCTAAACCCCAAAATAAAAATGCCGCTTTTTTCCTCTCTAATATTTAGGAATGCAATGGCAATACAGTAAGTGGCAATAAGGAAAATCCTAGCCAAAATAGCGATCGCCAAGAAAACTTGGGCAGTGGCTCAGGTTCAGCTAATAAAAAGTTAATCCGTTCTTCTAGGCGATCGCTTGTATTTGTTGAACCAAAAGCGGCGGCAAAGGTTTCGGATGGCAGCATATTATAGCTGACCATTTCTAATAGTGATTCGGCGAGTAATAAGCCATCTAAATATTGAGCTGCCCAGCGATCAGCACGTAGTTCACGTAATAGTAGCAACTCTTCCCAAAGTTCTTGGGTATTGGGCAACCAAGGCATAATTTGACGGAGACAACCTAGCCAGAAAAACCAGAATGTATCGTGGTAATGGGCATGGGCGCGTTCATGGAGTAAAACTGCTTCGAGATGTTCGGCATCAAGGGTATCGAGCAAACCTTGGCTCACAAAAAGCTTTGATTTCCAAAACCCAATTTGCGCGGCAAACAACATTGGAATATTTAGCAACTGCATGGGATCTGAGCTATTTGCTACTTCGCTATTGATAACTAACTTTTGCAATTTTTGTAAGGATTGCCAGCCAATCAAGGCAAGTTGTCCACTGCGAAAAATGCTATACATCAAAAATATAAAGGCGATCGCATAGCTGACATAGCCAGCTTGCAAACCGATCATTTGACCTTCGGCTCCCATACATAGCACGGCGATCGCGGTCGTGACGACTAGCATCGGCGGCAGTACAAAGCAAAATAAGGCTCTATGCCAACGCATTTGCCAAGTTAATGATGAATTATGGCTACTCTGCCAACCGTAACGCAAACCCCACGCTAAGCCGAGAGAACCCACAAGCATCACAGAATGCATCGAGAAAAATAGCATGGCTAACCTTCCTGTGACTGTTCTCTAGATTGGCGAATAGTTTTGAGACGTGTCGCGATCGCTTCAAGCTTGTCCATACTGGCGCGATCAAGATCATTGGCAAAGGCTGCCACAATGTCCGCATCACCCACTTCTAAGAAACGATTGAGTTGGTGATAAGCAGTTAAGGCTTGTGCTTCCTCTCGGGAAATTAGGGTCTGCCAATAGAAGGTACGTCCCTCTTTATCGCAGGCGATCCAACCCTTTTGCTCGAGGCGGCGCAATACTGTCATCACTGAGCCATAGGCTAACTCGCGATCGGGATCGGCAAGAATGCGATCGTGGATATCCGTCGCACTAATTCTTGTGCTATCCCAAATAATATTGAGGAGTTCCGACTCTAAGGGACCAAGCGATAACTGTTTCGGTCGATATTTCGGTAATGGAGTCATAGCTGCTCAAATTACATTTGCTTACTACTATAGCGCTTTGCACATTTACAAGAGAGATGAGAAGTTTTGCGCCACATCTCTCTTAGGACTTCTACGAAGCGGCACTACGAAGCGACACATTGAATAGAATTAATTTCCATTGCATCGGAAACATAACAAGCACCACCAAATTTATTAATCACTGGTCTGAGATTTTCGACTAATAATTTGGTTTTATCTGCCAAGAAGAATGCAATCACATAATCATTTTCCAGCATACTCATATCCAGATCACCTGAGTTTGTACCACTGACTCCTTTGCCCACCACATTACGGATGACCGTATAGTTTAAAACCCCAACGGTTTCTAAAACCTTGATGATTTTATGGGATTCGACAGAATCAGATACAATTTCGATCCTTTTCACCGCGTGCATAGTTTTATCTCGACTAAAATAATAAATTCTAGAATGACTAACGCTTGGCGCTATCTATTCTAAATATGGAGATCCACCTAAATTATGGGTGCTTTTATTCGTAAGGTGGATGATCTTGCATTTTATTTAACGTAAGTTCGGACTAGTTAACATTTGGTTAAAAAAAACAGCCTTGCATGACAAGACTGTTTATATTGCTTTGTACTACTAGAAACCCTAGTGATTTCTTCAAAGACTTGTTTTGCAAGCTTTTTAGGAAATCACCTTACTGGCAAATATAGCGTTTCTTAGTTTTAGGGAAGTAAGGGTTTGTTTCCTCGCCTTTAGAGAGGACACAACTCTCTGTACCTCGCTAGCTTGAAAAGCACTATATCAATAGGCATTTAGAAGATTATTTTGAGTCTAGACCCAAAATAAATTGATTACATATAAATATAAAGGAATTCCGACAATAATGTTGAAGGGGAATGTGACAGCTAGGGCAGTCGAGACATAGAGGCTGGGATTTGCTTCTGGCACGGTCAGACGCATCGCGGCAGGTACGGCGATATAAGATGCACTAGCACATAGCACTGCAAATAGAAGGGCATCTCCCTGAGACATCGAAATTAATCTGGCGATCGCAATCCCCACACCCGAATTTAAGATTGGCATCAAAATCGCAAAGGCAATTAAAAATACGCCTGTTTTTTGTAAATCTTTAATACGTTTTGCGGCGACTAATCCCATATCCATCAAGAAGAAAGTCAACACGCCATAAAACATATCTTGGGTAAAGGGTGACAGGACATGCCAACCTCTTTCCCCTGTGAGGCAGCCAATAATTAAGCTACCAACTAGCAAAAATACGGAGCTATTCAGAAAAGCTTCACGGAGGACTTCCCCCCATGCAAATTCTCGTTCTTCGCCTTTTTCGGCTTTTTCTGCGGCGGTGAATAGACTGACGAGGATCAATCCGACAATAATTGCGGGGGACTCCATCAGCGCCAAAGCAGCGACCATATAGCCATCAAAGGGAATATTTAACTGTCCCAAAAATGAGCTAGCGGTAATGAAGGTAACAGCACTAATCGAGCCATAGGTTGCGGCGATCGCAGCAGCATTATAGGCATCAAGCTTAATTCTGAGAATGAAAAATGAATAGACGGGGACAAGGCAAGCCATGAGGATTGCTGCAACCATTGTCAGTACTACTTCTTGGCTAATCCCGCTTTTGACAAGCTCGACACCACCCTTAAAGCCGATCGCTAGAAGTAAATATAGTGAGAATAATTTCGGAATTGGCGGCGGAATTTCTAAATCCGACTTAATCAATACTGCCATCATGCCTAAGAAAAAGAACAAGATCGGCGGATTGAGAACATTAGAAACAATTAGGTCTAAATCCATGTGGACAGATCCATATAAAAATAAAAGATTTTTTTAGAAACAAATTGTGCAGAAGTAATTTTTTAAATAATTAATACCTGATGTCAGTCTACAGAATTGTATGGCGATCTCAATCGCAAATGCGTTATTAGGGTCACATGCTTACAGATTTCATCAACTCAAAGAAATGAAAACTCTTGCAAGGTGGCTCTTTTCACTGCTTTGGTTTGATAGCATATGACTAGCTAGGCGCAAATATAAAACCCAAAAAGCTGTGGCGCACGCGCAGCGTGCGCCACAACTTTTTGGGTTTTATCAAAGTTTTGTCTTTGGGAGATTATCAAGATGACAGCGATCGCTACTCCTCGTCTCAAAAATCAAGAGCCAATATCCCAGCCACTCCTTACCGATCAATGGATTAGCGCAACATGGGAAGAGTTTGTGCAGATTCTCGAAAATCCTCTATATGCAGACTCGCGATGTTATTACGACAAAAATCAATTTAGGCAAATGAGGATTGAAACAGAGTTAGTTAACTCTGCACACGCACTCGATCATGGCATGACTCTTTTTGCAATTAGCTTGTACTGCACATTGGCAGCTGCTATTCCTGCAAGAGGTTTGATCAATTGCAGCTATACAAAAACAGGAGTTCAAGGGTGTCAACCCGATATCTCTTACTACATCGGTGAATCTGCAAGTTTAGTGCCACGCAGCAACTTCGTAGTAAATCTCGATGAATTTGCCGTTCCTAATTTGGTGATCGAAATATCTAGTTCTACGCTAGGCGACGACTTAGGCAAGAAACGATTACTTTATGAGCAATTGGGAACTAATGAATATTGGGTTGTTGATGTCCAAGAAGTAAGAATCATTGCCTTTGAAATGCTCAATGGTGGCAGTCGTCAGATTACGGAGTCGAAGTTGCTAGGTGGTTTAGCGATCGCCGATCTCGAATTTGCCCTAAGACTCAGCCGCGAAAAATCTCAATCTGAGGTTGGGGCATGGCTTTTACAAAAATATAGCGATCGCTAGTTTATATATCTACTACGCTTCGCGCAGTAGATATATGATTGGGGCAAGACTTTTATAGAAATAGCGATTGCTATTTCTATAGTTACAGCGCGAAGAGCAGTAACTATAATATTTTAAACATGACTTTTATAGAAATATAGCGATCGCTAGTTAGCGATTTTCAAGCAGATAGGACAAATTTCTCGCCGAAGAGGGGAAATTTGCCTCATTAGACTAGCGATCGCTATATATCTAAAAATTCACATAAGGATTTTAAATCAAGCGTTATACTATGGTTAGATATAGGCTGCATACTATTTTCTGATTAGTTGCTAGGCTGTCTTTTGCGTGAATTCCATAGTGAATTCTACAAACACTTAAAGTTAGAAATTACAGTTGGAAAAATGAGCGAACCAACTCCCTACGAAAAACTAGGAGTCCATGACGAAGCCTCCTTTGAAGAAGTGCGTGATGCACGCGATCGCCTATTGCGCGAATATGAGGGGGATGAGTCTCAACAAGAAGTGATCGAGGTTGCCTACGATGCCATCCTTATGGATCGTTTACGCGCCCGTAAAGAAGGCAAAATAGCTGTTCCCGATCGGATTCGCTATCCTGAACGCCTATCGACAGCGATTCCTGCGGCTTTACAAAATAATCCCCAACGTCGCGCTCCCTCTTGGTTATCAAGATTACTAGACAGTCCTAGTCAAAAAGACATTTACATTTCTCTGGGGATTTTTACTGGACTTGGGGCAATCAGCTTTTTTGTACCAACCGCCACCACCACTTGGCTCTCATTTGGCTTGATTGTTAGTGTCTATTTACTCACTCGCAAAGAAAATCGTTTTGGACGCGCTCTGTTGATTTCCTTGTCGGGGATCACTGTGGGGGTAGTGCTTGCGGCTTTGACTAACCAAGTTTTAGTATTGTCCCGTTTGGTAAGCGATGGATTTTTCCCTAGCCCTATCCAAATGGCAATTATTTTGTTAGTCATGTGGCTCCATGCTTGTTTCTTGCGTTAATTTAGCTGTTATCGATTAGCTGTTAGTTTTTGGCTATGGAAAGTAGCTGCAGCTATGAATGACTAAAAAGGTAAAAAGGTATTGTGAGGATATTGCAAGACAAGCATCTCACAATACCTTTTTTAAGATATAGCAATCCAAAAGCTAAAAGCTAATCACTAAAAGCTAAAAGCCAAAAGCTAACAGCCAAAAGCTACTTTCCAACGAGATATACCGATATGACCTTAAAATTTGGGATCGCCCAGCTTAATCCGATCATTGGTGATTTGGTGGGTAACTGCGATCGCCTGTTGTCTGCGATCCAAAATTTGGCGGCGCAGGGTGTGCAGTTAGTCCTCACCCCTGAACTATCTATCTGTGGCTATCCGCCTCGCGATTTATTGATGAGTCGCCAATTTGTGCGCGATATGGACTCAGCGATCGCCGATTTAGCCAAGAAACTTCCCCATGATGTGGCAGTACTAGTGGGGACAGTTTCCATAAATCCGCAGGCAAGTCAGGTGGGGGGCAAGCCTCTGTTTAATAGTGCCGCTTTGTTACAGGATGGCAAAGTGCAGCAAATTTTCCATAAGCGATTGTTGCCGACCTATGACGTATTTGATGAAGATCGTTATTTTGAGGTGGGTGAGGGGAGTCAAGTTTTTACATTAAAGCTGTCAGACCAAGCGTCATTGCGAGTGGGCGTGACCATTTGCGAGGATATTTGGAATGATGAGAAGTTTTGGGGAAAACGGAACTATGCGGATGATCCTGTGGCGGAACTAGCGCAAAAAGAAGTGGATTTGCTGGTTAATTTATCCGCTTCTCCCTATGCTGTCGGTAAGCAGAAATTACGTGAAGCCATGCTCAGCCATAGTGCGATCGTGCATAACTTGCCCTTGCTCTATGCCAATCAGGTCGGCGCAAATGACGATCTGATTTTTGATGGGCGCAGTATGGCGTTTAATCGCGATGGCGAAATTGTGGCGCGGGGCAAAGGTTTTGATGAAGATTTACTTGTAATTGATTTTGAGCAAGTTGGTCAGAGTCCAAATTTATCAAGCTATGAAAGTGACGATGCGGAAATTTTTGCGGCTCTAGTTCTTGGTGTAAGGGACTATGTGCAGAAATGTCGCTTTCGGAAGGTCGTCATTGGTTTAAGTGGCGGTATTGACTCAGCGCTAGTTGCGGCGATCGCCACAGAGGCGATCGGCAAAGAGAATGTTTTGGGTGTGATGATGCCTTCTCCCTATAGTTCCGATCATTCGATTACCGATGCGATCGCCCTTGCCCAGAATTTAGGAATTACCACAGAAACAATTCCCATTCAGCCAATGATGTCGGCTTTTGATCATAGTTTGGCGCATCTATTTGCGGGACGCGCCAGTGATGTCACTGAAGAGAATTTACAATCGCGGATTCGGGGGAGCTTGCTCATGGCGATCTCCAATAAATTCGGACATTTGCTAATTTCTACGGGTAATAAATCTGAAGTGTCCGTGGGCTATTGCACTCTCTATGGGGATATGAATGGTGGTCTGGCGGCGATCGCTGATGTCCCAAAAACGCGAGTATTTTCGATTTGCGAATGGCTCAATCGCACTAATTCACCGCTAGCAATTAAGCAGGGTGTTGCGGAAGTTATTCCTGTAAATATCATCACAAAGCCCCCTAGTGCAGAGCTAAAGCCCGATCAAGTCGATCAAGATTCCCTACCGCCCTACGATATTCTCGATGATATTTTGCATAAATTAATTAACCAGCATTTATCGGCAGCCGAAATCATTGCCTCTGGACATGAGCAAGCAACGGTTGATCGCGTAGTGCGTCTGGTCAAAATTGCCGAATTCAAACGCCGCCAAGCTGCCCCTGGTTTAAAAATTACTGATCGCGCCTTTGGCTCTGGTTGGAGAATGCCGATCGCTAGTAAAGTTACCCCCTAAAAAATTCTGCGTTAATATACTTGACGCATCCCTCATCCCCCACCCCCTTCTCCCGCAGGAGAAGGGGAGTAAGATTTCTTGTTCCCATCTCCTGCGGGAGAGGGGCTAGGGGTGAGGGCAAAGATGACTTTGGTGTGTTAAGTATATGAATGCCAAAAATTCTGCGGCGCAGAATTTTTTCTAAAGCGATCGCACTGGCACTTGATGAGCGCTGAGATATTCTTTAATTTCAGTAATCGTTAATTCGCCATAGTGTAGTAGTGAGGCTAGCAATGCTGCTTCGGCTTTACCTTCTGTCACGGCTTGGAGAATATGCTCGCAATTACCTGCCCCACCTGAAGCAATTACAGGCACTTCTACTAAATCCGCAACTTGGCGCGTAAGTTCGAGATCGTAACCAGCTTTGGTTCCATCCGCATCCATACTGGTCAGCAAGATTTCCCCTGCACCACGCTTAACAACTTCCTGCGCCCACCAGAGCGCATCAATACCCGTATTTTCACGCCCACCACGTACATATACATCCCAGCCTAAATTCTGGGGATCGTTTCTGCGACGGGCATCGATCGCTACAACAATGCACTGATTACCAAAGCGATCGCTACTGCGATTAATGAGGTCAGGATCATGAACGGCGGCGGAATTCATGCTGACCTTATCGGCTCCTGCCCGTAACAGTTCGCGAATATTGTCGAGATTGCGGACACCACCACCAACGGTGAGGGGAATAAAAACTTGCTCAGCAGTACGATAGACCACATCTAAAATCGTGCCGCGATCTTCATGGGTAGCAGTGATGTCAAGAAATACTAGTTCATCGGCTCCTGCTTGGTTATAAGCCTGTGCTAGTTCTACGGGATCGCCAGCATCCTTGAGATCGACAAAGTTCACCCCTTTGACGACTCGACCTGCTTTTACATCAAGACAAGGCAAAATCCGTTTCGCCAGCATAAGCCTTTTAACTATTCCACAATCACAGTAAGAGTGAATATTCTACCTTAAAAGGCAATGGCGGCGCTTCGCGCCGCCATTGCCTTATTTTAGAATTACGATCTCATCGCGATCGCTTGCTTGCTGAAACTCTTCACCAAAATCACAATTTACCAACTCACCTAATTGAATATTCTGCTCAAAATTGGGAATGGCGGGATTGATTTCGAGCGATCGCAAACATAGAGATAGACGGGTGATTTCGATAGATTCCTCGACCACATCACAGCCAAAGAGATTATGCTGCAAAATATGTGCGATTACTTCCGTGGGATTCCTATGCACAAGGACTTCAGGATGGGGAGAGAATTTGGTTAAGAGATGATGGATACGCTCATGTTCAGAAATTAAAAACTCCAGTGCCGTAGTCAGAAATACGCCTGCACCACATTTTGGATGCACAATTTTGATATTGAGTAAACGCTCTTGATATGCTTTGCAATATGCCAAGGTGTCTTGAGCAAACTGGCGATCGCGATCGTCATCTTTATTTCCTAGAGACAAATGCTGCTGTAAAGTGCGAATAACGGACTCACTGTGGAGAATTGCTTTGCAAGGTAACTTAGGAGTACGTCTTTTGCTGAGATTGCCCAGATCTTTGCGATATTGCGACAATTCTTTAATGGAATCATCAAAAAGTGCGGTCAGAATATGGCGAGTAATATCTTCCCCAAAGTCAAACCGCGCAATCTCTTTAATCTGACGACATAGCTCATCCCCCACAAACAGCGCACCATCTAAAATGCGATCGCTTTCAAATAAACTCGATGGATAAGCATTAATCGGATTGTGATAATTGGGATTCCCCTTTTGTACCCAACGAAAAACCGCCTTGTAATTTTCCCAAATATGTTGCTCTACATAGGGATTGATAAACTCGTAAGCATCTTTAATCAGATGTTCAGGCAGTAATCCGCGATCTTCACAACAAGCGACAAATAAGATGCGATTCAATAATTTCTGGGCTTGATAAATCGCGATCGCAATGACATCTTCGGTACTAATTTGCAGATGTGAGTCCAAATTGCCTGTATTGGGGGCTTGGGCAAGCAAGAGCAAACGATAGCGAAAATCTTTAATTAACTGACTACGAATTTTGTAATAGTGACTGTGAAAATTTTTAAGAACTTCAGCTTCCAGTTGGTGTGATTCTTCTAATAGCTGGGTGGTACGCGATCGCTCCTCACTATTAGCAATGCCCCGCAAAAGTGTCCGCCGCGATAGTAAAAAATAAAAAGCCTTAAGTTGTTCTAAATCCGCCAGCGATTCCCACGCAAATCTTTGGCAAAACAGTCCTGAAACATCGCGATGGTAAAGACAGATCTCACGATAGTCCAGCACGATCATCCATTCAGTCGTCTCATGCTGCGGCTCAGGCTTGACGATCGCCCCTTCTTCGGCAGCATTAACAATAATTTCGGCAATGACATTAACCGAAGTTTCTGTAAAAAAACCTACGGCAGGTTTGGGATGTAGCTCTAGTTCCCAAGCCCCCCCTGCCGTCTCGAAGGGGGATTTGTACCCCAAAATATCAACAAAAATATCGTGTAAAAACTGCGCTTCCGCAATTAGATTCGACGGTTCGCCATCATTGGCAAAGCATAACCACCGTTGAATAATTTGAAAGCGATCGCCCAAGTCTCTCGGAAAGCCAAAGGAACTAACCCGCCTCGCGAGCGGCTTAGGATGAAACAGAGAATAATAGGGCGATCGCTGATTCATTCATCTTTGACGACATTTTGAGTTAGTTTCTTTTCTGCCTCTACCTCAGCAAGCAACTTTTCGCGATCTTCGGGAGACATTTCCTCAAGTTGCTTTGCCAAAACTGCCTTTTTGTAATCATCAAGTTGCTGATTGTAGGTCATGGTTTGAGTGACGGCTCGAAAGACATAGGTAGAAATCCAAGCTAGCAACACACCGACAAGGACAACCTGACTCCAAACGCCTGCATTGGTTGCATCGAAGCCGTAGGCGCGAAAAGCCCAAAAGGCAACTCCACCAAATCCAAAAAAAGCAACCATAATTGCTATGGCATCAATGCGGCGCATAATCTTCAATCTCTCAAATATTTATTTAAATCAGCGCTAAGCGCTGATTTAAAGGCATTTTTAACTAGTGCTTTAAATAGTGCGTGCTTCGGGGCGGAAGTTAAAGAAGGGTGAGAGTACTAATAAACCGGGGAAGAAGAAAAAGGCTAAAAAACAAATGAATACTCTTTCAAGAGAGCCTGTTTTGTACCAACGTGCCTTGAAATAAAACAAAATGATCAGAGGTAAAACAAGTAAATATGTACCTGCGATCGCGGCATACACAATTGCGGCAAGCATTGGGGCAGAGAGAAGAAACGACATATTTCTATACAGGATTGTGTAGGTGTATCTGTTAATAGATTGTAACAGTATAGTAATCGCGCAACTCAAAAAATCAACATGACCAAAGTTCCATCTCGATTTTCTGTGTTAGGGATGGGCAGCCGCCCATCCCTAACACAGAAAATCGGACTACCAGATTTTTAGGTTGCATAGAATCTAGCAAAATTTGTGTTTGATTTTAGTTTGTTAGGGTGCTAACATAAGAAACGCTGAAAATTTTACCCGAATACATCCCTAAGACTGTGGCACCTCAACAACAAAAGATTCGGATTCGTCTCAAAGCTTTCGATCATCGCCTGCTAGATTCTTCCTGCGAAAAAATCGTCGAAACTGCTAATCGTACAAACGCGGCTGCCGTTGGCCCTATTCCTCTGCCAACACGCCGTCGCATCTACTGCGTTCTCAGATCGCCCCACGTAGATAAGGACTCTCGCGAACATTTTGAAACTCGTACCCATAGTCGGATTATCGACATTTATCAACCTTCCGCAAAAACCATCGATGCTCTCATGAAGCTCGATCTTGCTGCTGGTGTCGATATCGAAGTAAAACTCTAAAGTTCAACCTTCAAGAAAAGCCCAGAATTATGGAAGTATTCAAGTATTGCTTTCATAACTCTGGGTTTTTCTCATCAAAGCAATAAAATAAGGGAGGTGTAGCACCTCCCTTATTTTATTGCTTACCAAGTAATACCAAAACTAAAAATGGCTACGCCATTTTTAGTTTTGGTATTACTACTTTAAGATTTGGGATTAAAGTAAATCCCTGTCATTTGCAGAACTTATATTTCGTCACAAATATGGTTTTATTTGTAATGGGAAAAGAGCCGTTTTCCTATACTTAAGCAGGAAGTTTCTGGTTTTCTGGTTATTAGTAAATATTAGTGAAATATATACGGAATAAAAATGCTGAAAAAGCTAAAGCTTAAACACCTTCTTGCCTTTGCCCTTGCGGCGATCGCTGCCATCATGTCAATGACAATTGGGCAAAGTTGGGAGCCTGTGGTAGCTCAAAATCAGTCACAAAATCAAGTTCAAAAGCAAGCCCAAAAACCTGCGGAAGCACCACTTCAAACTATTAGTTTGCAAAATGCTGGTTTACAGTTACAAGAGGTTGCTCAAGGTGTATATGCACTGATTGCTAGTACTGATTTCCCACCTGCGAGTCCTGCGGTCGCGATCGCCAATGGTGGGATTGTTATCGGTAGCGAGAGTGTATTGGTGATTGACCCATTTCAAACCTCAGATTTAGCTGAACTATTGATTGCGACAGTAAAATCCTTGACAGATAAGCCAATCAAGTATGTTTTGAATACCCATTATCACTTTGACCATACAGGCGGTAACGTTGCCTTTGTAAAGCAAAATATTCCTGTGATTGGACGTGGTGTAATTCGTGAATATATCCAGAGCGGAAAAAATAATACTAATGGCATTACCCCACCAACGGTGATTGTTAATAGCCAGACTGATATTTGGTTAGGCGATCGCCAAGTCCGCATTGAACGTGTCGATGGACATTCGGCGGGTACGGATCTGGTTGCCTATGTTCCCGATGCCAAAGTCCTATTTACAGGCGATATGGTTTTCAATAAGCGAATTCCCTACACTGGCGATAGCGATATTCGTCAATGGCAAGGCAGCTTGTATCGCTTGATTGCCACTTTCCCTGAAGCGAAGGTTGTCCCCGGACATGGTGATGTCACTGATGTAACTGGTTTACAAGCTCAGCAGGCTTATTTCAGTTGGTTAGAGCGCACAGCTTTGGAATGGAAAGCTCAGATTTTAACAAAGGAGCAAGTATTGGAGAAATTCGCGAAAGTACCTGATGCTTACAAAGACTACAAATTTAAAGGTATCTATCCTCTAAATTTAGAGTCCGCCTATGAGCAATTTACTCGTAGCAGAACTATTCCCTTAATTCCTTAAACTAATAAAGAGCGTTCCTAAAAGACGCTCTTTATTGTTTTGTAGAGCTTCATGATCTAGTTCTAAGAAAGCATTATGCTAAAAAATTTCAAAAAACCAAGCTATATAGCTTTAGTACTAAGTAACTGGACGCAATTAAATATAAAACCCCAAAAACTGTGGCGCACGCTGCGCGTGCGCCACAGTTTTTGGTTCTGGGTTTTAACTATGCCCAGCTACTTAACAGCGATCGCTGCCATCATGGTGTCGATGGGCGATGGTGTGCTTCCTGCCACATCTCAACCTCAAACGCAAAAACAAGTACCTAAAGCAGCACCTACGCAAACACCAAAGCCAACACCGAAAAATAAACCATTGCCAGTGGTTAAAAAAATTGGCTTACAAGATGCTGGCTTAAAATTACAAAAGGTGGGGCAAGGAGTTTATGCCCTAGTTGCTAGTGCTGATATCCCACCCGTAATACCAACAGTGGCAATTTGTAATGGGGGGATTGTCATTGGTAGTGATAGTGTTTTGGTCATCGATCCCTTTCATTCACCTCAATTGGCGGAATTGATGATCACAACGGTGAAATCACTCACAGATAAACCCATTAAGTATGTCTTAAATACGCATTATCATTTTGCGCGAACTGGAGGCAATGCCACTTTTATCAATTTGGGTATTCCTGTGATTGGACGTGGGGCGATTCGTGAATATATTTACATGGGTAAAGATGGAACAAAGGGCTTTACACCTCCTAATTTAGTCCTTAATAGTCAAGTCACCCTCGATCTTTGGTTAGGCGATCGCCAAGTCAAAATTGAGCCTGTAGATGGTCATGCGGCTGGCACTGATTTGGTCGTTTATGTACCTGATGCAAAGGTTTTATTTACTGGGGATATGGTTTTTCATAAGCGAATTCCCTACACTGGTGATAGTGATATTCGTAAGTGGCAAGGTAGCTTAGCTCGCTTAATTACGAATTTTCCCAATGCGAAAGTGGTGCCCGGAGAAGGAGAAGTTACCGATGTGACTGCGGTGAAAGATCAGCAAACTTACTTTAGTTGGTTAGAAAATTTAGCATTTCAATGGAAAGCACAAAATTTGACTAAGGAGCAAGTCCTAGAGAAATTTGCCAAAGTGCCCGATGCTTACAAAGACTACAAATTTCAAAGCTTATATAGCCTAACCTTAGTCTCAGCCTATGAACAATTTACGCGGAGCCAAAATATTCCCTTGATTCCCTAAATCTGAAGCAAATCAGGTGTCACGCTCCTTACTTACATTCCTTTATTCCCTGTTGTTATGATTATTCGTCCTTTTAAATTGACTTTACTCATTGGTTTGAGCTTACTTTCAGCGATCGCGGCGGTGATATTTGGTGTATCCAAGGCAGATGCTTTGCAAGTAATGCTGAAGCCAAATCCACCTGTACTTGGGGATACGGTATCGGTATGGATTGCCACCGATCAAAAAACAGGCGTGCCACCAACGGTATTGGTCGATCGCAAGCAGTTTCCTGCTTTTCAAATGTCAGCCAATCGCTGGCGGGCGTTTATTCCCACAACTCCCCTTGATCAAGCGGGACTAAAGCAGGTGGTGGTCACAGGCGATGGCTTGCAGCAAACTTTAGCGATGCAATTAGGCGATCGTGACTTTCCGACGCAGAGTATTTGGCTGAGTGGTTCTGGTAGTGATTTAGAGCCAACGGATTACGAATGGGACAAGGTATCGGCATTTAAGAAACTAGTGACACCTCAAAAGTTCTGGAATGGGGCATTTTTGAAACCCAATGAAGGCGAGATTACTACAGGCTTTGGGGTACGTCGCTATTACAATGGCGAATTTGCTAATGACTATTACCATCGTGGCATTGACTATGCGGGGGGCTATGGCTCACCTGTGATTGCTCCTGCGGCTGGATATGTGCGCTTAGTAGGAACAGTGTCACAGGGTTTTCGTTTGCATGGCAATACTGTTGGTGTCGATCACGGGCAAGGCGTAGAGAGTATATTTATCCATCTCAGCGAAATTTATGTCAAAGAAGGAGATTTTGTGAAGGCAGGACAGCCCATTGGTGCAGTTGGAGCAACAGGTGCGGCAACTGGCCCCCATTTGCACTGGGGACTTTATGTGAATGGTGAGTCGATCAATCCTGTAGCTTGGCGATACGAAGGTGTCGAATAAACAAACTCACTTCGTGCGTTTGTTTAAGCAAATTGAGCTCGGGATCACTTAAAACGGGATTTGAGAGATGGTTTGCTACGCAAACCATCTCTCAAATCCCAAAAGTAAAAGCCTTACTACGCAAGGCTTTTACTTTTGGGATTTTAAAATTTGCCAGATTAATCGGCACTGACGTTAAGCAAGTCCAAACCAGCCTAGATAGGTAGTCAGAATCGATTTGCCAAAAAACAGGGAAATTGCGCCGCCGATCGCTAAAAAAGGACCAAAGGGAATAGGCTGTTGTTTGCCAACTTTGCTAAATAGTAAAGCGATCGCTCCCACACAAGTACCGATCGCTGAGGCAAGTAAAATTGTGAGCAAAACCTGTTGCCATCCCAACCACATACCAATCATGGCTGCAAGTTTTGGGTCGCCGCCACCCATTGCTTCCTTTTGCAAGAAAATCCTGCCAGCGATTCGCATTATGTCGAGTAGCCAAATGCCAAGCACAGCACCACCAATTCCTAATAGTAAATGTGCTGCAAAACTAGTGTGATCGCTATTGGCAAACGCTAAACTGCCTTGATAGACCAAACCTAGTAACAGCCCTGATTGAGTTAAGGAATTTGGTAAAGTCATCGTATCAAAGTCGATCATTGACAACGCCAATAACCAACTGAGAAACAAAGCATAGAACCCTAAAATCAAAGGTGGTTGTGAAGTTCCAAAATATGATGCCACACACCAGAACAAGAACGCTGTGAAAGCCTCGATCGCAGGATAGCGCCAAGATACTGGTGTATGGCAATAACGACATTTACCTCTGATTAAAAACCAACCAATAATCGGAATATTATCGCGTGGTGCAAGTTGGCGCAGACAATGGGGACAACGTGAGGGTGGATGCAGAATTGATAACCCCGCAGGCACGCGATAAATCACCACGTTCAAGAAACTGCCAATGCAAGCTCCGATCGCGATCGCCAAAAGTTGTAAAAAAAGAGATTCGATGAATAGCAAAGAGTTAGGAGAAGGCTAGTAAATCCTTTCCAAAAGTACAATTACTAAACCTTAAATGTAGCAATTATACTTTTGGAATTTGTTTTCTAGTATGGCAAACAAATTGTGCGCGTTATATAACAATTTGTACCACCGTAGTCACGACAAACTCTGCGAGCAGTTCTTTCGGCTTGCCTTTCATCGGTTGACCAACCACTTCCTGCTGCCCCATTACTACTTTCAGATAGTGACATACAAGCATTTCTAGCCCAGATTAAAACTTCACAGTCACCTGCTCCAGATATGCTTTCACATTCACTTATCGCTCGGTTTTCCGCAGCGCTACGAGAACGATAATTCCAAGAATATCCTTTGTCTTGAGTTGAGGGAGAACGGGCGATTGCGCCATAGCTTTGAGCTGTGGCTTCTAATCCCCCTACAGCCATTGTAGGAATCACAATGGCAGCCGCGATCGCTAAAGAATTCCAAAAGTTTTTAGACATAATGTCCTTCCGTTGACATCAATGAAACCTTATAATACCCATTTTAATATGCAAATTAAAGCTAGAGTAATTTAGTTTGCAAAGTCTTAATCAAGTCATTTTGATCGAATTGATCAATAGGAGTTAAAAATTGCTCACAAGCACTAGAAATCCATTAGTCAAACAACTGCGAGCGCTAGGTGAGAGCGCTAAAGATCGCAAAGAACAAGGATTATTTTTAGTAGAAGGAACTCATGCACTAACAGAAGCGATCGCTACAGCTTATCCACTATCGATTGTCTGTTGTACTGAAAAATGGATTACAGCTAATCCTGATTTATATAATCACATTAAAGTATCTGTAGATGAAATTGAAAGATTAGAGATCGTTTCTGAAGATGTGCTTCAAGCGATCGCTACTACGAAAAATCCTGATGGGGCGATCGCTGCCGCTTTATTGCCATCTCGTGAAGTTGCCCAAATTAGTACCTTAGGTTTAGCCCTAGAAACTATCCAAGATCCGGGGAATATCGGAGCAATAATTCGCTCAGCCGTCGCAGTGGGAATTGATGGCATGTTAGTGAGCAGTGATAGTGTTGATTTAACTAATCCCAAAATTATTCGCGCCACCGCAGGACAATGGTTTCGCTGTCCCATGCAGACATCAACAAATATTGCCGATGATATTCGGAAACTACAAGCCCAAGGGGTTAAAGCGATCGCCACATTAGCCAATGCCAAGAAAACCTATTGGGATTACGATTTCAACCAACCAACTCTAATTTTGCTGGGAAATGAGGGCAATGGTTTATCACAGGAATTAATTGAAATCGCCGATGAGTCTGTATCAATTCCTCAAAGCGATCGGGTTGAGTCCTTGAATGTGGCTATTTGCGCGGCATTACTCCTCTATGAAGCAAAACGACAACGTGCCGTCTCCCAAGGGTAAAACTATTTAGAGACTCTGAAAAACCTGACGACACTCACATCGCTATGATTTTATCAACACGATAGGCTCCTAGTCTATTGTCTAGCCTCCGCCAAAAGGTTCTCTAGCTCATTAATTCTAGCCTGCATAGCTTCCACTTCCGCTTGTGAATAGCGCACGGGAATATGTTGCGGACAGTTCCAATCATAGCCTTCGATGGTAAAGACGATCGCTCGTTCTACCTTGGCGGCATAGTCGAGATCTTGCACTTGAGCAAGGATTGCAGGATCATCTTCAATAATCCTTGCTCGACCGAGGATTTTCAGGCGGCGGCGATTCCGATAATCCATCAAAAACAGAAATGCTTTATCGTTTTCCGAAAGATTACCAACAGATATATATTGCACATTGCCGCGATAATCAGCAAATCCCAAAGTCTTCTCATCCAGAACCTTTAGAAATCCTGCTTTGCCGCCACGAAACTGAATATATGGATAGCCATTGGAAGTAACAGTGCCGATATAAAAGCCTTCCATACTAGCAATAAATTGAGCAACGTCGGGAGTAACGGTGTTATTGTCGGCTCCATTTGCCACAAAGCGATCATAGTTCTCACGGGAACCCATTTTTTCTTGCATGGCTTTCACGGCAGGGGTGAAGGCGATCATGCCAAATTGTCGAGGCATTGGTTTACACTCCTGCCATTGGGACATAACCAGAAAGCTGTTTAACTCGCTCAATCCAATTCAAAACATGGGTATAAGCATCCATTTCAATTTTGCCATCATGGGCAAGGGAAATATAGGGATAGATGGCGATATCGGCAATTGTAGGGCGATCGCCCTCTAGCCAATTTCTAGTACTCAAATGCTGATCCAGTTGCTTGAGAATGAAATGTGATTTCTCTGTAGCGCGATCGATATTGATCTTCGTTCCTGCGCCAAATAGATAGAAGAGACGCGCATTCTCTAATCCCTGACGTACTTCTCCCGCAGCCGTAGACAACCAGCGAATCACCTGCGCCATCGGCAAAGCCTCAGTGGGTAGCCATTGTTCGCCGCCATACTTTCTCGCTAAATAAACCAAGATCGCCTGTGCATCAGCAATTGTAGTTTCGTCATCAATCAATAAAGGCACTTGACCAAAAGGGTTTTTTGCCAAATATTCTGGCGTTTTATGTTCGCCTTTCATTAGATCAACTCTGATCCATTCGTAATCCAGCTTGAGTAATGACAACAATAAACGTACTTTGTAGCTATTACCAGACACTTCGTGACCATAGAGTTTAATCATTGATTTTGCCTTGAGTATTTTGTACCGTTCGTTCGGTATACCAATACTGTACTGTTCGTTCGGTATAATTGTCAATAGGTAAATAAATTGCCGCAATTGCCACAAATTCAAAGTTAAGAGTGGTAACGCAAAGCACTACCACTCAGATAAACCTATGTCCAAACAAACCTATGTCCCAATTCTTCTAAAACTGTTTCGGCAGTTTGGTTATGAGGGAGTAACTCTTTCCAAAATTTCCCAAGAAACGGGCTTAGGGAAAGCTAGCCTCTATCACCATTTCCCTAGAGGTAAAGCGGAAATGGCGGAGACAGCCCTTAATTATGTGAATAATCTGCTAGAGACAAGAATTTTGGAAATTTTGAAGCGCGAAGATCCCCCGATCGCTAAATTTCAAGATATGTTTGCCGCAATTAGCAACTTTTTTAATGAGGGACAAAGCTCTTGCCTTTGGTCTGTTTTGGTAATGCAGCAGTCCAGTGATGATCTTTTTCACGAACAAATTAAGTGGGCTTTTTGTCTGTGGATTGATGCGATCTCCGAAGTATTAATTGATGGGGGGGTAGATCAAAAAATGGCTAGGGAAAGGGCTGAAGATGCGATGATTTCCCTGCAAGGAGCCTTAATTTTGTCTCACGGACTTAAGGACACTGCACCATTTAAAAGAGTAATGGAACGCTTGCCCCATCAACTTTGCCAAGGTTTAGAGTAGGACAAAATCAAAACCCAAGAAGAGGATGGCGGCGCTTCGCGCCGCCATCCTCTTCTTATCAAGAAATAGCGTAGCCATTTCTTGATAAGTCAGTTGAAATTTTGTTGTTACAAAAAATGCAACTGATTAATCAAGCCTTGTAAATGCTGGGAAACTCAGTATCAGGAAATATTAACAGCTTGCCAACTGCCTAGTTTAAGGATGCAGTAGGTACTGAGGAGCGCATTGTCATGAAATCGATTAAGCCTATTTATATTGCTATTCCCGTTGCGATCGCCCTTGCGGGAGTGATTGCTCATCGCACCCTAGCACAGTCAAATTCTCTCAACAAACCTCTAAGTACTCCTACCTCTATGATTACTTCAGGAATTATGGAACCAGTCAGCGATCGCTCAGTACCTACGCAAAACCTTAAAGAGCGTCCTGTGGGGGGGCTATATGTACAAACACGCGATCGCCAACAGCAACCCTTTACCCTTACTAATACCGATGTCAAAGGCAAAATCTCAGGAAACATTTCGCGAGTGGAAGTTACCCAAACCTTCCAAAACCCCTATGATAAACCCCTAGAAGCCATCTATGTATTTCCCTTGCCCGATCAAGCTGCCGTCGATGACATGGAAATCAAGATCGGTGATCGCGTAATTAAGGGAGATATCAAAAAGCGTGAGGAAGCCAAAGAAATCTATGAACGCGCCCGTCAAGAGGGACGTACTGCAGGCTTGCTAGAACAGGAACGCGATAATATTTTCACGCAATCCCTAGCGAATATTAAACCAGGGGAACAAATCAAGGTAACAATTCGCTATACAGAAAGCCTGAAATTTGAGAAGGGAGATTATGAATTTGTGTTCCCGATGGTCGTGGGTCCTCGCTATATTCCCGGACAAGCGATCGATCCTAAGGGCAATACTAATCAAGTTCCCGATGCCTCAAGAATTACGCCGCCTGTACTCCGTCCTGAAATGAGATCGGGCAATGATATTAGCGTTAGTTTACAAATTGATGCAGGAGTTCCTATTCGCAATCTCTATTCCACTTCCCATCGTCTTGATGTGAAAAATAATGGCGAAACGGTGGAATTGAAACTTGCTAATGGCGACAATATTCCCAATAAGGATTTGATCGTACGCTACAAAGTTAGTGGCGATCGCACAGCTCCCACGGTTCTCACCACGACTACTGACCAAGGCGCACACTTTGCTACTTACCTGATTCCTGCGATCGCCTATCGTACTGATCAAATTGTGCCAAAGGATGTCGTTTTCTTGATGGATACATCAGGTTCGCAATCGGGCGATCCAATTATCAAATCACGGGAATTAATGACTCGCTTTATCAATGGCTTGAATCCTAACGATACATTTACGATTATTGATTTCTCTAGTACCACCCGCCAGCTTTCTAGCTATCCCTTGCCCAATACGTCCGCCAATCGTCAAAAGGCTCTGAACTATATCAATCAAATTGATGCCAATGGTGGCACAGAGTTAATGAATGGGATTAATGCGGTTACTAATTTTCCATCTGCTAATGATGGACGGATTCGTAGCGTTGTTCTGATTACCGATGGCTATATTGGCAATGATAATGAAGTAATTGCAGCAGTGCAGAAAAATCTCAAACCTGGAAATCGCCTCTATAGCTTTGGGGTAGGTAGTTCCGTTAATCGCTATTTGCTAGAACGAATTGCCGAAATGGGACGCGGTACATCGAGAGTCGTGCGTCAAGATGAACCCACGCAAGAAGTCGCTGAAAAGTTCTTCCGTCAAATTAACAATCCCGTTCTCACGAATATCCAAGTCAAATGGGAAGGTGAAGGCTCAGCCCCAGAAATCTATCCTAGCAATGCTCCCGATTTATTCGCTGAGCAACCCCTAGTTCTCTTTGGCAAAAAAGGCGATCGCGCCAATGGAAAATTAAAAATCACAGGTATCGCCGCAGGTGGTGAACGCTACGAGCAAACCCTTGATGTCAATTTTGGCGGAGAGAATAGCAATCTCGGCATTGCCCAACTTTGGGGACGCGCCCGCATTAAGGATCTAATGAATCAGATGTTTGGCGGTGAAGTGAAATCTCTTGTAGATGCAGTTACGCAAACTGCCCTTAACTATCGCTTATTATCTCAATACACTGCCTTTGTTGCCGTCAGCGAGGAAGTGCGCGTAAATCCTGAAGGGGGAAAAGTGACAGTTCAAGTACCTGTCTTAATTCCTGAAGGTGTCAATTATGATGGCATTTTTGGTGGCGCACCAAAACCTTCCACACCCGCAAATGCTCCCGCACCTTTATCTTTAACACCATCATTGAGAAGTTCTGGACGATTACAGGGAAATGCAACCTCAGCAGAATTAGAACCTTTTACAGGTAAGGATATATTGCAAACTAGACTGAGACCTAATACAAATGCCAATGTTGATGCAAAAGTAGCAGCAAAGGCTAGTTCTCAGATTCAAGTAGTGAGCATTACAGGCTTAACTGGTCTAGATGCGGCATCTGCACAACAGGTAATCGAGCAACAATTGCGATCGCTCCGAGTTCCTGCTGGTTTTAATGGAGTTGTTGTCCTAGAGATGCCAATCCAAAATGGTAGACTGACCAGATTCATTCTTGATGATGTCGCTTCCACCTTAAAGGATAAAAATCTTGTGGAATTGCTCAAGCGATCGCTACAGAATGTCGTCCTACCATCATCGGCTCAAGGCACAATGCGTCTCACCCTCAAAGTAAATAGCTAAAAGAATGGCGGCGCGAAGCGCCGCCATTCTGAGTTTTGGTTAAAGAGGCTTGCGTTGCAAGCCTCTTTCATCTCTAGCTAACGATTGGCAAAATTAAAGTAAAGAAGTAATACACCAAAGGCGCAGTGAACATATAGCTATCAGCACGATCCAAAATGCCACCATGTCCAGGCATAATTTGTCCAGAATCCTTGACACCAGCATCACGTTTCATCATTGATTCAGTTAAATCACCCAACAAGCCTGCGGTTCCAATTAGTAGTCCCAAAATCAAGCCAGATAGTAACCAGTTGTGCCAGCCTACACTAAACGCCCAAATAATCGCAGTGGCACAGCAGCACAATAAACCTGCGATCGCCCCTTCGACGGTTTTCTTCGGACTGATATCAGAGAGGCGAGTCCGTCCCCAGATCTTGCCAAAGATATAAGCACCAACATCTGAAGCCCAAATACAACAAAAGCCCATCAGGACATAAACACTGCCATTAGTGACAGGAAACGTAATTCGCAACCAGCTTAAAAACTCGATATTTCGTAAATAATTAAAAATATCAAACTGCTGTAGGCGATCGCTCACTTGAAATATTGCACCATCACCAATTCCTCTGATCCGAATCCAGAAGCTAGGTAAGTAACCAACATAAAATAAACCTAAAATCGAGGCGGCAATGTCAGCGATAGTGGCAATGCGGGACTGAAAGAGGAGATAAAAGCAAATAAATGTGCCTGCGATCGGGATCATTGCATCCGCTAGCCCAGCCTGTAATTGCGATGCGATCAGCAAAACTAAGCTGACAAAAATCGTAATTTTGCTAGCAGGAACAATCTCTTTAGCTCTTACTAGTGCGAAATATTCCATCTGACCCAAAACCACTAACAGCGCAAAAGCGGCTGTGAACGCCCAACCACCTAGCGCGATCGCGCCTAACGCAAGTGGAACGACTAATAAAGCACTAATAATGCGAGTCCAAGAAGGCATGGAAATGGCACAAATAAAAAAGTGGACAGGGGCAATTTACACAAAGTTAGGCAATATGATACTTAAGATTAGGAGATAAGATTTCATATTCATTCATAATTTGCACTTTCAGCATACTCCCATCAAATGAGCCAGCAACAAAATCGTTATGCAAATTTGGGAAGTCCATGTCTAACTCTAAGCCACCATCTAACAAAACCGCAAATGGCAGTAACGAATTGCCAAATAATCCTCAATTTGCTGCCAAGGTAGACAAAACCTACTATGCCTTATTAGGTGTCAGTCCTTGGGCGAGTGAAATTGAAATTCGCCGAGCCTATCGAGATCTCAGTAAGCTCTATCATCCTGACACGACCCAGTTATCTAAAGAGGTGGCGATCGAGAATTTCCGAAAAATTAATGAAGCCTACGCAACTCTTAGTAATGCCGATCGCCGTAGTGCCTATGATCGCCTAATCCAATTTTCGCGGTTTCAATATACAAATTCAAACAATGGTATAAAATCGCAAAATCAAGCACCAAGCAATCTTCAGACAATTGATGATGATGGACTGCCTACAGAACGCCCCTTATCTGGGGGAGAACTATTTTCACTCTTGTTAATTGGTGCTACGCTAGTTGCCTGTTTAGTTTTAGCGATCTTAGTTGCTTGGCTGCGTGGCGATCGCCTTTTACCAGAAGCGATCACGCCTTTATCAATTGTTTTTCGTTAACCACCATAAATAATTCCCATAATCGTAAATCGTCACCTATGGCGCTCCCATCACCAACTACCCCGCTTTACAATCACCCTTTGCCAGCACTCGAAGCATGGTTAGATGAGCAAGGTTGTTATCAGGATCAGTCCAATCCCAATGTCTGGCGCGTAACGCGATCGTCGTGGCAAGCTGAAATCATCATGGACGTTGAAGATATTAGGGTACGCTATATTCAAGATGGCTATGGGGGCAAAGAAATTCAACGCGCTTTCCCTTATTCCCTTAGTCGCCAAGATGTTGAAGATGCGATTTTTACTGGTCCATAAATCAAAAAATTAGCAAGATTGACAAAGTTTGTGAATAAAGTTTGTTAATATGTGGTTAAGCCAGACAGAGCTATAGTTATTCAGATAGTTACCAAACTAAGAGATTAACTAAACTACAGCTAATTTAAATAGCTGAACACAATTACTAATTGCCATTTGTCGTCGATTAATGACAAAGCTACACATAAGTCATTGTTTAACGGCACTTATTGGCTCAGTACAAGTTTCCCACCCTATATTTGATGTTTTTATTTTGGAGGTTCATTGAGTAGGAAATATAACGTTGCCATTCTTGGAGCAACAGGCGCAGTCGGTACAGAACTTCTGGCTTTGCTAGAAGAAAGAAATTTTCCTTTGGGCAAGTTAAAACTCCTTGCCTCAGAGCGATCGGCGGGTAAGTCGATTAAGTTTGCTGGTGAAGAATTAAACCTTGAAGCTGTCACCGAATCATCCTTTAATGGTGTGGATATCGTGCTGGCTTCAGCAGGGGGTAGCATCTCCAAAAAGTGGCTACCGATCGCCACTAAAGCAGGGGCAGTATCCATTGATAACTCCAGCGCATTTCGGATGGATCCCAATGTTCCTCTGATTGTGCCAGAAGTTAATCCTGAAGCTGCTGCTGAGCATAAAGGGATAATTGCTAATCCTAACTGCACCACGATTTTGTTAAGTGTTGCTATTTATCCTCTGCATCAAGTACAACCCATCCAACGCATTGTGGCGGCTACTTACCAGTCAGCGAGTGGCGCAGGGGCAAGAGCAATGGAAGAGGTGAAATTGCAGTCACAAGCAATCCTCAATGGTGAACCTGCTGTAGCCGAAGTTTTGCCCTATCCTCTCGCCTTTAATTTGTTTCCCCATAATTCGCCAATGACGGATAATTCCTATTGCGAGGAAGAGATGAAAATGGTCAATGAAACTCGCAAGATTTTTGGTGACCATGATATTCGGATCACGGCAACCTGTGTACGGGTTCCCGTATTGCGAGCACATTCTGAAGCGATTAACCTAGAGTTTAAGCAACCCTTCAGTACTAATAAAGCTAGAGAAATTCTTGCCTCAGCCCCTGGAGTCCAATTAGTTGAAGATTTCAACAAAAATTATTTCCCCATGCCCATTGAGGCAAGTGGTAAAGATGATGTACTTGTGGGTAGAATTCGCCAAGACATATCTCATCCTAACGCACTGGAATTGTGGTTATGCGGCGATCAAATCCGTAAAGGTGCAGCGTTGAATGCAGTCCAGATCGCTGAATTACTGATTGCTAAGTCTCTTCTCTAATTTGAAAGCCATGTTTGCTTTCAGAAAGCTTCTATTTATGAGTATCTATGAGTGAAATCGATTTCGGACGTTTACTAACAGCAATGATTACTCCCTTTGATAAAGAAGGGAATGTCGATTATGCCCAAGCCGAAAAACTCGCCCATCATCTTGTGGAGACAGGCACTGATACGATTGTCGTATGTGGTACGACAGGCGAATCACCTACCCTAAGTTGGGATGAAGAATATCAATTATTTACGGTAATCCAACAAGCGATCGCTGGCAAAGCCAAAATTATGGCTGGTACAGGATCAAATTCTACTTCCGAGGCTATATCTGCGACCCAAAAAGCTGCACATCTCGGATTAGATGGTACACTGCAAGTAACACCGTATTACAACAAGCCTCCACAGGAGGGACTGTACCAACATTTTCGAGCGATCGCTGAAGCTGCTCCAGAGCTACCGATCCTTCTCTATAATGTGCCTGGACGAACAGGTTGTAAACTAGAGCCTGAAACCGTTGCTAGATTAGCGGAAATACCAAGTATTATCGGCATCAAAGAAGCGACAGGTGATTTAGATCAAGCTAGTCAAATTCGCGCCCTCACACCCGCCGAGTTTGAGATCTATTCAGGGGATGACTCTCTGACATTGCCCTTAATGGCAGTGGGTGCAAAGGGAGTTGTTAGTGTTGCTTCGCATCTAGTGGGTAATCAGCTCCAAAAAATGATGCAATCCTTTGCCGCAGGCAACACCCAAGAAGCTTTGCAAATTCACCTTCATCTCTTCCCTCTATTTAAGGCTTTATTCTTAACCAGTAATCCTATTCCTCTAAAGTCAGCCTTACGCTTAGTGGGATTAGATACAGGTGTAGTGCGATCGCCTCTAGTGTCTGGTAGCGCTGAACTCGAAGCAAAGCTTGAAGTTGTACTAAAGAAACTAGGACTTCTTAACTAGTATTGACTGAGAGTTTCAAATCTAGAGACATAAAATTTTACTACTTCTGATCGGAATGAGCTTGTGGGGGGATTACACCTTTTTAGTCATTCTATCTAAAGTATTGATAACCACAGATTTTTCCACAACTCCAAATAAATTGAACTAATTCAAACATTCAATTTTTTCTTTTATTCCTTTTACTTTTTACCTCAAAGAGATAACCTATGCCTACATCTAACGCTCCCGCTCTCAAAATTATTGCCCTTGGTGGACTCCATGAAATCGGCAAAAATACTTGGGTATTTGAATATAACGATGAAATCATGCTGCTTGATGGTGGCTTGTCCTTCCCCGACAATATGATGCCTGGGGTAAACGTTGTATTGCCCGATATGACTTATTTACGTGATAACAAACATAAAATCAAAGGTATGATTGTCACCCACGGTCATGAAGATCATATTGGTGCAATTTCCTTCCATTTAAAACAGTTTGAAATTCCTGTAATTTATGGTCCTCGTTTAGCAATGGCATTGCTCGAAGACAAACTTCGCGAAGCAGGCGTATTAAATCGTACTGAACTGCGTCGAGTCATGCCCCGTGACGTAGTTCGCGTCGGTAGTAGCTTCTTTGTGGAATTCATTCGCAATACCCACTCGATCGCTGACAGTTTCTCGATCGCTATTAATACTCCTGCGGGTGTAGTCATCCATTCGGGTGACTTCAAAATTGACCATACCCCCGTTGATGGCGAATTTTTTGACCTCCATCGATTAGCTGAACATGGAGAAAAGGGTGTACTTGCCTTAATTAGCGATTCGACCAATGCCGAACTTCCTGGAATTACTCCTTCGGAGAGAGCCGTATATCCCAATCTTGAGAAATATATCATGATGGCAAAGGGGCGCGTGATTATCACCACCTTCGCGTCTTCCGTCCATCGGGTAAACATGATTTTGGATATTGCTGATAAGCAGGGTCGTGTCGTTGGTGTGGTTGGACGTTCCATGCTGAATGTGATTGCCCATGCACGTAACCTCGGTTACATCAAGTGTCGCGATGACCTCTTCCAACCTCTGCAAAACTTGCGTCATTATCGTGATGATCAAATTCTGATTTTGACTACGGGTTCTCAAGGTGAGCCAATGTCGGCACTAACTCGCATGTCCAATTCCAGCCACAAGCAACTAGAAGTCCGTAAAGGCGACACGATCATCTTCTCCGCTAATCCTATTCCCGGAAATACAATTCCTGTAGTTCGTACTATTGACCGTTTGATTGCTTTGGGTGCAGATGTAATCTACGGTAAGGATAAAGGTATTCACGTTTCAGGGCATGGTTCTCAAGAAGAACATAAGATGATGCTTGCCCTTGTCCGTCCTAAGTTCTTCTTCCCTGCTCACGGTGAATTGAGAATGCTGAAGCAGCACGCCAAGATGGCAGAAAATATGGGTATTCCTGCTGAAAATATCGTCATTGCGGAAAATGGTGATGTAGTCGAAGTTTGCCAAGACTATATGAAGATTGTAGACAAGGTTCCTTCTGGTGTGGAACTAGTTGACTCTTCTCGTGATGGCATGGTTAAAGGTGATGTCTTGCGCGATCGCCAACAGATTGCGGGTGATGGTATTTTCACAATCGCGGTATCCGTTGGTCTAGATGGTAAGCTCTCCACCACACCTGATATTCAACTCAGTGGTGTTGTCCTACCGATGGAACATTCACAGATTATTGCCGCAGTTTCTAAGGCGATCGATAATTCCTTAGCGAATTCTTGGGGTAACTTTGCTCGCAATGTGGGTGAGTTAGAAGTTGATTGGGTTGGTCTGCGTGGTCAACTTGAGCGTGATCTTACCCGTGTTTTGCGTCAACAAATCCAAAGCAAACCCATGATCGTGTTCCTATTACAAACACCACCAAATTCTACACAGTCAGCCCCAGCACCTGCTGCTAAGCCTAATGCGTTAGGTGTCACCCTGAAATCAGGTGCAGTGAAAGTAATTGCCAAAGACAATGCGGCAAGTAGTAATGGCAATGGTGCGGCGGCTACTGCGGCGGCGGCTACAACCACAACAGCTACAGGTGCAGCAACGGCAAGTACTGGTAGACGTAGGCGCACTGCTGCAACCGTTTAGATTATCTTGCTAGATGTCGCTCGCTATACAGTTTTCTAGTTTAACGCGAGTTCGAGATAATTTGAAACAGACTTTGAGAGAGAGCTTGCTACGCAAGCCTTCTCTCAAAGTCGAAAAGTAAAAGCATTGCTACGCAATGCTTTTACTTTTCGACTTTTAAAATTTGCCAGCTTAACTCGAACTGATGTTAGTTTAATGGAGTAAGTACTTGTAATTTATTGGTTCAATTCAGAGCAAAACCCAAGAGAATTGCGGCGCTTTGCGCCGCAATTCTCTTGGGTTTTGTTTTTGTCATAAAATTACTGGCTATATCTATAACTGGTTAAGAACATGAAAAAGTCAATCAAAGTTAAGCCTAATTCCAAAAAGCAGGCTATTATCGAAGAGGAAGATGGAAGTTTGACAGTACATTTAAAATCACCACCCGTTGATGGTAAGGCAAACAAAGAACTAGTGGATCTTTTGGCTAAAAAGTTTGGTGTACCGAAATCGAATATTACCATTCAAGTTGGTTTATCTGGGCGGAATAAAGTGGTTAATATCGAGGGCAATACCAAAGACTAAAGATGATTAGGTTGCTAATAGTTCATCTTTAGATTGAGATGAATTTGATGGATTTTCCGTCTCATCAAAGTCTTCTTCATGATATTGCTGCATTGGGAAGCCCATCCCTTCTAGCAAGGATTTTGTGCTTTGCATAAAGCCTTCAGGACCATGTACAAATACAGTGCGATCGCGCCAATCAGGAGCAATCATTTCCAACATCGCAGTGGTCAATCGACCACGTAGCCCTATCCACGGTTGTTGAACTGTGGGACGAGTGACCGTGATGGCTAAATGAAACTTAGGCGATCGCGCTGCCATTAGTTCTAATTCTTGTTTATAGATAATATCCTGTGGACTGCGTGCACAATGGAAAAATACTACATCACAATCGGAATGAGTATCGTAAATCCATCGGGACATGGACATCATTGGCGTAATGCCACTACCAGCCGATAGAAATAGTAACTTTTGAGAAGGATAATCAAAACAAGTGAAATCCCCAAATGCTCCACTAGCACGAATTTGCGAACCCACATTAAAATTGTTATGCAGCCAATTAGACATCAAATCCTCAAAGATTGTAAAATCTTCAGGATTTAGCGAAGGAACTTGTTTAACGGTAATTTCGAGAGAATGGGGGCGTGATGGAGTTGAGGAAATAGAATAGGAACGCGATACTTCTACGCCATCAATTGCTGTCTCTAGAGTAATGAACTGTCCTGCTTTGTAGGTAAATAAATGGGGAGGTGTCGTCACAAAGCTAAAGGTCTTGACATCGGCGGTTTCAGCAATGATATTGACACATTTCAAAGTAAGATTTCCCTTTGTCCAACGAGGAATTTCATGGGGAGAGAGGACAGCAAGTGGCATATATTGACTAGAATTTACAGAAGCTTCAACAATAGAAGCCACAATATCTACGGCGCGATCAGAAGAGCGATCGCCAGATGACATCTCTGTAGTAACAGAAGGATATAAATGAGCAATTGATGGCTCGGTAGGTTCTTCTTCTTCTTCAAATAAATTGTCTAACTGAGAATAAACCGTAATTTCTTCAACTAAGAGTGTAAAGTCACCTAATTGAATTGTATCGTTCACTGCAAGACGAACAGCTTTCAAAGCTTCACGGGAAATATTGTTGATTTGGGAGCCATTAGTACTGCCTAAATCAGTGAAGTAATATTGATCATCTAAAAACGAGATTTTGCAATGTTCTCGGCTAACAGTGGGATTACTGAGAGGTACATCACAATATGGTGCACGACCAATTAGAAAATCATTCTTCTTACTAGTTTCAGGTGATATGTGAACAGATTCTAGCTCTTGAGGAATCTTGGTATTGAAAATCCTAAGTTTTAGCATGAAGGTTTCTTAGACAATGAGATGTTTATTGGCAATTCACAGGAACTTGTGATGAAATCATACTTTGGTGGAAATCACTGACAGCAATCAACAAACGTAGAGTATATAGCGATTTTCATTTTGTCTACAGCAAAATTAACACTCAAAACATTTACTGTGATTGTTTTTTGTTTTGTAAATTAGTGCATACTCATTTACAAAACTCTATAATGAGGGAAAATTAACGGAGAGTCTAGCTAAACATTTGGTCATCAATCACTAAGATCAAGGTTAGAGCGTTTAGGATAGGCGCTTGCAAAGAGTGAAATCAACTATTACGAAATAACAGCATTAACTTTTCAAAAGTATCCATAAAAACGTGATTGTTGTCATCAGCAATTATTGATAATTTTGGGGGAGTAGCTTGGTGGATTTTAATGAGAGTTTTTGCTGCTTCAGAACTTCTGCAACATCGAACTTGATCATAAGGATGCCGTAGACTGAAGAAGTGTTATCGAAAAGTTGCTCTATGGCTTCGCCTGTCCCATCTTCTAATAAATCTGAGTTACTTCAAAACTTAAAAAATTGGCTCTTAGCAGGCAGTCATTCTGCCAAAGATCATCCTGACAAAAATAATGAGAATTCCCATAAACACAGCGATAAGCATAGCTGGTGGCAGGTGATGTGCTTAACAGGTGTGGACTATTTCTCAACCCTTGGCTATCAACCGGGGATTGCCGCCCTTGCCGCAGGTGCTTTGTCGCCGATCGCGACATTGATCCTGCTGTTACTAACTCTGTTTGGCGCATTACCGATTTACCGTAAAGTGGCGGCAATTAGTCCTCATGGGGAAGGCTCCCTCGCAATGTTGGAGCATTTGCTGACATGGTGGCAGGGCAAGCTGTTGGTTCTTTGCTTGTTAGGATTTGTGGCGACGGACTTTATTATTACCATTACTTTGTCAGCCGCCGATGCAACCGCCCATATTGTGGAAAATCCCCTAGTCCCCGCATTTTTTCATGGGCAAGTAGTGCCAATTACGTTAGTACTAATTGCTTTACTAGGTGCAATTTTTCTGAAGGGGTTTCGTGAAGCGATCGGCATTGCTGTCATTTTGGTAGCTGTATATTTGTTGCTGAACTTGATTACTGTGTTCGTAGGCTTGCATGAAATATTCATCCATCCCGAAGCGATCGCCAATTGGCAGAAGGCTATCTTTGCGAATAATCAAAATCCATTAATGCTATTAGGTATTTCGGTGTTGGTATTTCCCAAGCTTGCCTTAGGACTATCAGGATTTGAGACAGGCGTAGCTGTAATGCCACTAGTAAATGGATATAGTGAAGATACAGAAGAAAAGCCTAAAGGACGAATTAAAAATACCCATAAGTTGCTAACCAGTGCTGCTTGGATTATGAGCTTTTTTCTGTTCACTAGTAGCGTCGTTACGACCCTTTTGATCCCTGCGGCAGAATTTGAGGCGGGTGGTAAAGCTAATGGTCGCGCCCTTGCTTTTTTAACTCACCAGTTTTTCGGCGATATCTTGGGGACTATTTACGATCTTAGTACCATCTCCATTCTGTGGTTTGCGGGAGCCTCGGCAATGGCAGGGCTACTGAATATCGTGCCGCGTTACTTACCTCGCTATGGGATGGCTCCCAACTGGACATTAGTAGTACGTCCCTTGGTTTTGGTTTATACCGCGATCGCCTTTATAGTCACCTTGATTTTTCAGGCAAATGTGGAAGCTCAAGGGGGAGCCTATGCAACAGGTGTGTTGGTGCTAATGAGTTCTGCTGCATTTGCCGTAACCTTGGCATCCCATAAACAGCGTAAACGTACTGAAGTCATACTGTTTGGGATCATTACCTTTGTATTTATCTATACAACGATCGCAAATATTGTTGAAAGACCAGATGGGATCAAAATTGCGGCAATTTTCATTGGAGTTATTGTTGTGACCTCATTAGTATCCCGGGTGTGGCGCTCAACAGAGTTACGGGCAGATCATATAGAAATGGATGAACTCGCTCAGAGTTTTATTGAGACTACTACCGACCATACAGTGCGGATTATTGCCCACCGTCCTAATCGTGGTGATGAACAGGAATATCGCCAAAAAGAACAGGATACGCGCCAAGAACATCATTTGCCCATTGACGATCCTTTGATTTTCTTAGAGATCAAAGTTTCCGATCCCTCTGAATTTGCGGGAACGATTTACATCCAAGGGCATCAGGTAGGCGAACATCGAATTTTGCGATCGCGTGGTGCGGCTGTACCCAATACGATCGCGGCAATTTTATTTGAGATTCGCGAACGTACCCAAAAACTTCCCCATGCCTATTTTGGTTGGGCTGAAGGTAATCCACTTCAATACTTGATGCGATTTATTCTGTTTGGTGAGGGTGATATTGCGATCGTGACCCGCGAGGTGTTACGCACTGCCGAAAAAGATCCGAAACGCCGCCCTGGTATTCATGTCGGTGGTTAGTATCTAGAGGCATACCCTTTGGTTATGACTCTAACTATTTATTGCCAACTGCTATTATGATGTATCTGGATTTAGGGTAAATATCGTGACTCAACGTACAGCAAGGCAATGGATTATTAATGGTGTCTTAATCGTAATTACGCTCTCATTTTTGGGCGTATCGATCGCACCACTGATTGGTGGTCTTTTTGCTCCACCTACGCAGCAAGCTGCTAATTCCAATCAAAACACCTCAGAACAGGAAAGGATTAAAATCCAAATTGAGGGTTTTGAGGCTGTACTCAAAAGCGATCCTAAAAATCAAACTGCACTAATTGGCTTAGTCAATCTTCGCAACCAATTAGGTAAAACTAAGGAAACTATCGAACCCTTACAAACTCTTGCCGATTCTTTTCCAGATACGCCTGAATATCGGATGACCCTAGCAAAAACTTACCTCGAACTCAAAGATCCGAAAAATGCGGCAGCGGAATATCGCAAAATTTTAACAACAAAACCAGGGTATATTCCTGCATTGCAAAGTGTAGTTGGGCTTGAGCTAAATGATAAGCGTCCTGAAGCCGCGATCGGGCTACTTCAAGATAC
This sequence comes from Pseudanabaena sp. Chao 1811, assembly GCF_027942295.1. Taxonomy (NCBI): domain Bacteria; kingdom Bacillati; phylum Cyanobacteriota; class Cyanophyceae; order Pseudanabaenales; family Pseudanabaenaceae; genus Pseudanabaena; species Pseudanabaena sp. Chao 1811. The sequence continues at coordinate 2,919,646 of NZ_CP101416.1, read as the reverse complement.
TCTCAAGACTGCGGAAACTGCCAATAAAATCCAAGCAAATACTGTAGATACAGGTTCAGTACGTTGGATTCTCGGTGAAGTCTATCGCCAACAAAATCGCCTTGACGATTCGATCGCTACCTACGATCAAATGATTAAAGAAAATGCCAAGGATTTCCGTCCCTACGTTGGTAAGGCGCAGTTAAAACAAGTTCAAGGCAAAGAAGATGAGGCTAAGAAACTCTTTGATAAAGGTTTAGAGTTAGCTCCTGCCGAGTTCAAGGATGAAGTAAAGCGTCTGGCTTCTCTATCTCCTCAAAAACAACCCTTTACATCGCCTGCTCAATCACCTAGCACTGCCCCCGAAACTAAAAAACCTTAAAAAAAGCGGCGCGATGCGCCGCTTTTTTTATTTATGTAATTACCGTAGGCTGATCGCGTCCTGTTAAGACTTTAATCTGAGCGACTTGATCGGCAATTTCGATTAACTCTTTGAGAGCTTCTTGTGTATCGAGGGAATGCTTGGCAATATTTGGCTCATAGCTCTCGACATAGAGACGGAGGGTTGCGCCTTGAGTGCCAGTACCCGACAAACGGAAAACGATCCGCGAATCATCGGTAAAGCCAATTCTGATACCTTGGTTATTGCTGACACTGCCATCGACAGGATCGGTATAGCTAAAATCATCAGCAAAGGCAACTTCGTAATTGCCAAATTTATGACCCTTTAGCTCAGCAAATTTATTGCGAAGATTATTGACTAGGGTATTGGCGCGATCGCTATCTACACCTTCATAGTCATGGCGGGAGTAGAAATTACGTCCATAAAGTTGCCAATGTTCCTTGACGATCGCCTCGACCGATTGCTGACGTGCCGCCAGAACATTTAGCCAGAATAATACTGCCCAGAGTCCATCCTTTTCACGAACGTGATTAGAGCCAGTCCCAAAGCTTTCTTCACCACAAAGGGTCGCTTTACCTGCATCGAGCAAGTTACCGAAGAATTTCCAACCCGTCGGAGTTTCATAGCTCTCGATCCCAAGTCTGGCTGCGACGCGATCAGGGGCTTGGCTAGTGGGCATAGAACGGGCAATACCTGCAAGTCCACCCTTGTAAGCGGGGACATGGTGAGCATTGGCGGCGAGAATCGCTAAACTGTCGCTAGGGGTGACAAAGAATTTACGACCAAGGATCATATTGCGATCGCCATCGCCATCGGAAGCCGCGCCAAAGTCGGGAGCATTATCGCCATAAAGCACTTCGACGAGGTCATGGGCATAGACTAAGTTAGGGTCTGGATGTCCATCGCCAAAGTCTTCAAGCGGTACGCAATTTTGCAAAGCACTGGCAGGTGCGCCTAAACGGTTAACCAGAATTTCTTGAGCATAGGGGCCAGTTACCGCGTGCATTCCATCGAAGCGGAGGCTGAAATCTGGGGAGGCAATTAATAATTTAATGCGATCGAAATCAAAGAGCGATTCCATCAATTCCGCATAATCAGCAACGGAATCGATCACTTCCACAACCGTATCACCGAGTTTGGACTCACCTATGCGATCGAGATCGAGGTCGCTAGCTTCAAGGATTTTATATTCACTAATGCTCTTGGTGATGTCATAGATGGCATCGGTGATTTTTTCGGGTGCGGGCCCCCCATTGCCTGTGTTGTACTTGATGCCGAAGTCGCCATCTTTGCCTGCGGGGTTATGGCTTGCGGAGAGGATAATCCCACCGAAGGCGTTGTACTTACGAATTACACAGGAGGCAGCAGGTGTGGATAAAATGCCACCACGTCCAACCAAAATTTTGCCGAAACCATTGGCGGCTGCCATTTTGAGGATTACTTGGATGGCATGACGGTTGTAGTAGCGTCCATCACCACCAACGACGAGGGTTTGTCCTGCAAATCCTTCAAGGCTATCAAATATGGATTGAACGAAATTTTCGAGATAGTTAGGCGTTTGGAAAACGGTAACTTTTTTTCTAAGTCCAGAAGTACCGGGCTTCTGGTCGGCAAATGGGGAAGTGGAAACGACTTTTATGCTCATTAAACTTGCAAGTTAACTATGCTCTAAAACAAACGCAAAAATGCCCATACTTTTAGGCTTGCTTTAATTTTAAGAGGCATTGGTTAGCTAGGCACAAACAAATTAAAAGACAAGCAACGCTTAAAAAGCTTGTTAAATAGGCAAGGGGCTTAAGCCCCTTGTTATAGGTTCTGATGTTACATAGAAAATTCTCAAGTAGGGGCGGGTTTAGTTGATAACTCTATACGGAAGCAAGATCTATATGCAAAACCCGCCCCTACTCGCTATTGAGGGATAGGGGATGATGGTTCCATCCACGTAACATCAGTTAGGTTAATGATTCTCCGATCGCAATTCTTGCGCCATTGACAAAATCCCAACCCGATTGCAGTTTTTTACCCGCAGGTTGTACTTCTTTAATGAGTAATAGACCTTTACCAGTTTGCAAGACAAAGCCTTTACCTTTACGAATTTCGACAACTTTCCCAATATTCTCTAAATTGTCCTCAGCTTCCACAACTTCCGATTTCGTAATCTTTAATCTCTGTCCACGAAAATCTTTATAGCAATTGGGATAGAAGGCACGAATGCGATTATGCAATGCGATCGCCTCTTTGCTCCAATTTAGTTCCCAATCCTCACGCCCAATCATTGGTGAATAGCAGGACAAAGCATCATCTTGAGGTTCAGGTTTGATCGTATCTAATCTTCGCAAAGTATCAATTAATAAATCTGCACCTAAATTCGCCAATTTCGTGCTTAAGGTATCCGTATTGTCTTCAGGCAAAATTTCTAATTCCACCTTGAGTAACATCGCCCCTGTATCAATGCCTGCATCCATTTGCATGGTCGTAATCCCAGTAATGCTCTCCCCATTCGCGATCGCCCATTGGATTGGTGCAGCACCACGATATTTTGGCAGTAATGAGCCATGCACATTGATACAGCCATATTTAGGCATATTCAAAATCTTTTGCGAGAGAATCTGCCCATAGGCAACCACCACAAATACATCGGCATTAGTTGTCAGAAGTTCCTCAAGTACCTGCTTATCTTTTTTGAGGCGATCGGGTTGCCAGATTTGGAGGTTGGGATTTTTAGCGATCGCCGCAGCTTTGACTGGTGGCGGCGTAACTTGACTCCCACGACCACGCCTAGTATCTGGTTGGGAGACTACGCCCACCACCTCAAAATCTGGTTCGGATAATAGTTTCTCTAAGGTGGGAACGGCAAAGTCTGGAGTTCCAAAAAATACAACACGCATAGTTATTGAGCCATAGTAAATGAGCGATCGTGTAACCTATTTCTAGACGACATTCTCCAATTCTTCCATTAAATCTGCGATCTATGCAAGTGAAGTCTTTGCAGTCAAGTATTGAAATGGACTAGATAAAATACCCAGTAATTTGCCTATTTCCTTGATGAAATAGTCTTCTTGATCAATCCAAAGTGTCTTCTCTTCAAGCCGTAAGAACTTCCAAATCATTCCTGTTGTCACTACACCATAAATAGGAAACTTTTGATCGTGCTGAGTATTAAATCTTTGAGCAGCCACCATTTCTGCAATACATTGACCTAAGCCTCCTTTAATATTTTCGTTTTTTGCTTCGACAAGGGTAATTACTGGGCAGGAAATTTCATAGATTTCACTAGATGCGGTCAAAAGAAAGTCACAAAATCCATTTAAACCAGATTCTATATCAACATTAAATTCTGTCCCAGAGAAAAAGCCAACTTTTTCATGAAAGATATGGCGAATTTCTAAAAGTATGGGTGCAATTAATAGTTCTGATCGCGCTTTTTCCGTATTAATTGCATTGGCAATGGAAAGATTACGTTTGAGGGTTTGTTGTAGATAGTCACTAATCGTCAAAGGCTGAATATCTACAAATAGATTTTCCGATTCTTTTATCGTCAAGCCAAATTTTTCCTGTACTTGAGCGATCGTCTTAAATTCGCTATATGACATCAGTATTAATCCTCGCTTTACTAGAGCGATAGCACTTCTAATCTCTAGCTTAACGTGCTTAAACAAGTTGTAATAATAACGATCTTCAGACCGTAGCACATTGTTTATAAAATATTCATTTAACCATCTATTTCAAGAAAAGATTATGTAGCTTGGGTAACAAAATGTCTAGGGGAGCTTTTGACTATTTAAGTTTTGCCAAAGTCACACAAAAAGCCAAATTAGGGTATTAGTATGAATTTATGCGTTAAAATAGATTTGTGTGCTACGATAAATTCCATCGCTCAAATTAGTGAGTTTATGTAAATGAGGATCGTAAATAGGCAACCCCTAAATGTTGAGTTACTGACGCTTGATGATGGCTCTCAGAAAATTTCTTGGGATCTTAAACAGATCAAGTCTTTACTAGGTATTAGTGATTTAATACATCAAGATGAGTTGACTTCTTTAGAATCAACTACTACAGGAATTAACCCTGCTGGCATTCCTACTATTGAAACTGTGATTGCAGTATTGGATGAACTTGGATTAAAGGATTTATATCAAGTTCGATATCTCAAGCAGTATGCAACAATCATTCCTAAAACTGAATCAAAGCGCCCTAAAGTTGCATTCTACGTTGTACAGCAACAATCAGAGCTTGCTCTATCTATTCACGACAAAATTTGGACTAGCTATCGAGCAAAATTCCACTTATATGATGATCATTATGACGATAATGACCATGAATTGGAGGAACAAACTTCAGTACAAAAAAATTTATATATCCCGTTCCCAGAGAGAGCTGATTTTTTTGGGAGGTTTCTTGATCTGTCTGAGGGGGAAGACATAAATTTATCTGATTTTGAAGATGAAGTATACTATCCGCCACACTCATATCGGTTACCTATATCTAAATTTAGTCCATTAATTTTGGATATGACTGAGCAAAATATTTGCTACGAAATTAGTTCGGATCAGAGATTTCCGTCAACTTCTCGAATTTCATTGTCTCAGCATTCAGAACTGAAAAGACTTTTATTAGATCTGAAAGATAATGTTGAAGTCTTTCTACTTTCCAATGGAGAAAAGCCTGAGCTTTTAGCTAATTATGTTGAAGACTTCTAGATCATTAATCTCACTATGACAAATTTAGGATCTATTACTTATATGAGACAAATTCAAGAAGAAAAATCTTTTCTTCAGCAAGGGCAAATTTGCTTGAAGGATTTGGCGGAATACTCAGAGAAGATCAAAGTATTACTGTTTGAAGATCTTGAGATTTTAGATGAAGGTAAGATTAAACCTTCTACAGACATACTATTAATCTTTACCCTTTCCAAATTATTATCGCAATTTCATAGAGATTTATTAGTTGCAAACGCCCGCATTGATAAACTAGAATCACTCACTGATGAACTAGCTAACGATCTTGCACTAAAAGAACATCAGCTCAATCAGATGAGGTATCATGTCGAAGAATCTAATACTTTAGGAAGCTGGCAACGACGAAACTCATGGAATAACAAAACAGAAGGAGATCGCTTGTGTAGTGGAAGTATGGATAATTGAGGCGATCGCTTTGTGACTGAGATTAGGGACAATTTTCAATCATTTTTCTTCTCTCTTTTCTTCTGCACAAAAGCTCGAAAATCATCCATTGTCAACTGTTCTAATTCCTGATGACGCTCTTTCGTATAGTCACCAGAACCAGACTCAAACCTTAACAAAAATCTTGCAGCGCCAGCATAGCCCAACTCTTGAATCAAAGCTTTGTAGCCACGTCTAGAAATTTCACTAACTTTCATCACTAACCATCCTAAATTTACTCTTGATTTTCCATTAACCAAGTTACTGGATTAGAAACCCTAACCTTAATGTTACCAGCATAGCTTATTGCTTTACTGAGTAGGCGATCGTCTGTCGTCAGAAAAACAGTTGCATTTGAATCCTCGGCAAACGCTAAATGTAAAGCATCATAAAGTGTAAAACCCAGTTTACAAAAACTCTCTGCTCTATCTTCAATATTGTCGGTTGTCTCAACAAAAATTTTTGCCGCACTCAAAAAAGCAAAAACTTGTTCACGTCCCTCAACATTAGGAACCCTCTGTAACTCAAATTCTAGTGCATCACTACTAATTAAAGACATCTCCCCGCGATCGCAACATTCTAGAATCGTTACAACTGCTTCAGTCTCTAATCGAACTCGATACTGCGAAGGATCATCCAGAAGCCGACAGAAACAGCAAGCATCCAGATAAACAGATGGAGATTTATTCATAACACCTTAACTCTCACATTCATACCCGCATGAGCCAACATCATTACCAACTTATCAATACTAAACCTCTCAATATCACCATTCATCAAATCGCTAATCCGAGGTTGAGTTTCACCAAAAAATAAAGCAGCTTGCTTTTGCGTCCATCCTTGAGACTGGATGAAGCGCTTAATATTCAACATCAAATCAGCCCGAATTCTGAGATTAAGAGCCTCTTCAGGCGCAAAACCCAAATCCTCAAATACATTCGCTCCGCCTTGAATAACTTCAGAAACTTGATTCTGGATCATTTATTTGTTTTTTGATTTGTTGCGTCACACCTAATATACCTTATTTGGCATATTAGCGATAGAGACCTTTAAGTGACAAACAGAGGGCGATCGCTTGTAGGTTGAAAGTATGGATATTTTAGGCGATCTCTTTGTGATTGAGATTAGAGGCGATCGCTGTTTGATGTTGTTAGTTTGTTAAGGGACAATCGCTTGTGTGATGGAAGTATGGATATTTTAGGCGATCGCTTTTTAGTTGAGATTAGGGGCGATCGCTGTTTGATGTTGTTGGTTTGTTGATGGACTATCGCTTGTGTGGTAGAAGCATTGATGATTAAGGCGATCGCTTTGTGGTTGAGCTTAGGGACGATCTGATAAAATGAACGATAAAGGCTAACATTAGCAATCACTTACTCAACTATGCAAATCACCCTAGACATACCAGACGATATTGCCGCTACTGTACAAGATAACCTGCCGCAAATATTAGCTCTAGGATTGCGAGAAATAAACGCTAATCCCAATAACGGCTTTTCTGGATTAACGGAAATATTGCATTTCTTAGCCAAACTTCCATCCCCTCAAGAAGTCTTAGATTTACGTCTTGCACCAGACGCACAGCAAGAAATTGATAATCTATTAGAAAAAAATCGTACTCAAGGTTTCAACGAAAGCGATCGCCTACTATGGCAACATTATGAATTTATCGAACATCTAGTGCGCCTTGCCAAAACTCAAGCCCTGATTAAGCTCCAGCCGAGTCAATGAGTAAGAGTTATATTTCCACTAAACTTAGAAAACTAGTCAGCGATCGCGCCCAAAACTGTTGTGAATATTGTCTGATTCCTGAAAGTTTAACCTTAGTTTCCCATCAAGTAGATCATGTAATTGCTGAAAAGCATGGAGGCAAAACTATAGAAGAAAATCTAGCTTTATCTTGCTCACTGTGCAATCAAGCTAAGGGTAGTGATATTGCTTCTATCGATTTAGAAACGGGCGATGTTATTAGACTTTATAATCCTAGACAAGACCAATGGCGAGAGAATTTTCAAATCGAAGAATCTAGTGGTGTAATTTATCCATTGACTGCAATTGGGCGAGTGACAATACAGTTACTGAAGATAAATCGATCAGCTTGCTTGCCATATCGACAGATGCTGGCTCAAGCAAAGATATTGATGCAAAAATGATGTTTTTTGAGGGGCGATCGCTTGTGTGGTGAAAGCGTTGATGTTTTAGGCGATCGCTTTAATAAAACCCACATTCCGCTCTTATTTTCCTGAAAAAGGAATTAAAATACAAACCCCTTGCTGGCAAATGATTCTAGACAATTATCATAAAAAAATCACCATTTTCCTATTGTCAATAAGAATACGCTAACAAGAATTATTCTCATTAATACTTAGAAAAATCGCTGAAACCCTTATTCTCTAGTTGTAATTATTTTTGGACTTCCATTACGAGCGGAATGTGGGATAAAAAAGTGGTACGATAAATTGTACGAGTTTGGGTTTCTTAATGAAAATTCTCAACGCAAGTGAAGCAAGAGCCAACCTGTTCAGCTTAGTCGAGCAAGTTAACAAAGATCATTTACCAAGATTTATTACGAGTCGACAAGGTGACGCAGTATTGCTATCTAAGGCTGACTGGGAAAGCATACAGGAAACTCTCTATCTACAGTCTATACCCAATCTAGTTGAGTCAATTAGAGTCGCCGAACGAGCAGATGATTGGATTTCTGAGGATGAATTTCTAGGAACCTTGGATGGACTGGAAGATTGAATTTAGTCGAAATGTGATTAAGGATGCTCAAAAACTGAAGTCTGCCAATTTGGACTCTAACTTCAAATCTTTGCTAGAAATTCTCAAACAAAATCCCTACGAGCCTCCCTATGAGAAACTTTCAGGTAACTTGAAAGGATATTTCTCAAGACGCATCAATATCAAACATCGTTTGGTTTATTCAGTTAATGAAGAAACTAAACCTGTTCGAGTTGTTTCTGTATGGTCACATTATGAATAGTCAGAGATTAGAGGCGATCGCTTTGTGATAGAGATTAAAGGCGATCACGATTATTGATGAATGCGATCGCCATTTCTCAACCAAATATCACTACACTTCCTTCGGATATAGCTTCATCAAGGCTTGTACCTGCTCAGCATGATAGGAACTGCGCGTAAGCGGCGAAGAAACCACTTGCAAAAACCCCATTTCTTCACCAGCAATCCGCCATGCTTCAAACTGCTCAGGTGTGACAAACTCATGCAAAGTCAAATGCTTAGCGGAAGGTTGGAGATATTGACCAATGGTAATGATGTCGCAATCTACTGCTCGTAAATCACGCATGACAGCTCTAACTTCCTCATCAGTCTCACTCATACCTACCATAATTCCCGACTTGGTATAGACCCAAGGCGCAATTTCACGGGCGCGGCGCAAGAGTTCCAAGCTGCGCTGATAGTCTCCCTGTGGACGAACACGGCGATAAAGTCTCGGCACAGTTTCCGTATTGTGATTCAGCACATGGGGACGTGCGGAGAGAATCGTTTCTAAAGCTTCCCAATTAGCACAGAGATCGGGAATGAGAAGTTCGATCGTAGTCTGTGGCATCAATTTACGAATCTCTTCAATGCAGCGCACAAATTGCGAAGCACCACCATCGGGCAAGTCATCACGATTAACGGAAGTTACCACGACATGCTTGAGATTCATCCGTCGCACTGCTTCACCGAGGTTAATCGGTTCCATCGGATCGAGGGCTTGCGGCTTCTTTTCAAAATCAATATCGCAGTACGGACAAGCACGGGTGCAAGCAGGCCCCATAATCAAAAAGGTGGCAGTTCCTTGGTTGAAGCATTCACCAATATTCGGACAAGATGCTTCTTCGCACACAGTATTTAGCCCCAAGTCGCGCAGGACTTCTTTGACATTACCAACGCGCTCCCACTGTGGAGCTTTTACTCGCAACCAATCTGGTTTGACTGCCATATTTGTAACTACCTAGATCTAGCTAATGCTATTTATTTCAATTTTTGTAACGTTTTATATTCTAACATTATCGAGATATAGCGTTGAGCAATTCGCAACTGAGGATACTTGTATATGAATCTGAAGAATTGCAACTAGATTCAATCCCTACATGACTAGCTAAAATCTAGTTGTCTCTATAAAATCTTAAAAATCATGCAATCTATAACCATCAGCAATGTAATCACTCCGTTATTTATGGGCTTAGGTGCGATCGCCAGTACAACTTCTCTAACTTTGCTCCCATCTCCAGTTTATGCTTCTTGTGCCTCTCCCCTAGATGATGGTGGATTTGAGCAGCAGACTGTAGCATCGATTGTGAGACCTTGGATACGCGAAGGACGATCTGGCATAGATATTAATAAAGGATTGAGTTTTAGTGGAAAAAACAATGCGTGGATTCGCCATAATCAAGGTTGGAATGGAATTCGGCAACCTGTAAAATTGAGGGCAGGCAGCACCTATACTCTAACCGCAAGAGTGCGGACATCAGGAAATCTCACCGATGGATATTTCGGATTTCGCAATTCTCAGCAAAAGTCTGTAGCGCAAACTCAATTTGGAGCTATGCCAAAATATCGAGAGTTGAAAGTATCATTTCTACCCCAAGAAACTGGAACCTATTATGTATTTACAGGGCTTTGGGCGCTGAACCAAGACACATGGGCGCAGGTGGATGAAGTTCGCATTACAGGTGGTTCATGCGCTGATACATAAACACACCGCGTAAGAATTTTCAAAGCACAACATGGCTGAGTCATTTTGTGCCTTTAAAATTCTTACTTCTTAAGATAGAAACATTGAAAATCCTGTCTCTGTTAAGGCTTACTGTATAGAATAAAAGGAGGTAATATATTGCATAAAGGAGACTAGCTGTGATCGTAGTAACCAAGATTGGTACACCCGCAGAGGAAGTTGAGCGGATCTGCGACGAACTATCTAGTTGGGGATTATCACCTGAAAAAATTGTTGGCAAGCATAAAGTTGTGTTGGGATTAGTGGGCGAAACCGCCGATCTCGATCGCCACCGTATCGAAGAATTAAGCCCTTGGATAGAGACAGTCTTGCGAGTAGAACGTCCCTTTAAACGCGCTAGTCGCGAATATCGCCAAAATGAATCGAGCGTCGTAATTGTACCTACGCCTAATGGGGATATTGCGATCGGAGAAAATTGTCCTTTAGTCGTTGTTGCGGGACCTTGCTCCGTTGAGAACGAAGAGATGATTGTGGAAACGGCAATCCGAGTCAAGGCATCGGGCGCACAGTTTCTCAGGGGTGGAGCCTACAAGCCACGCACTTCTCCCTATGCCTTTCAGGGACATGGAGAGAGCGCTCTATCACTTCTCGCCGCCGCAAGGGAAGCTAGCGGTTTAGGAATCATTACGGAAGTAATGGATACTGGTGATATTGAGAAGATTGCGGAAGTTGCTGACGTGTTGCAAATCGGCGCAAGAAATATGCAGAACTTCTCTCTACTGAAACAGGTAGGTAAACAGAATAAGCCAATTTTACTGAAGCGAGGCTTAGCGGCAACGATCGATGATTGGCTCATGGCAGCAGAATATATTCTCGCTGAAGGAAATCCCAATGTAATTCTTTGTGAACGTGGTATTCGTACCTTCGATCGCGAATATACTCGCAACACCCTAGACTTGGCAGCAATACCTGTACTACGCAAGTTAACCCATTTGCCAATCATGATCGATCCAAGTCATGGCACGGGCTGGTCGGATTATGTGCCATCGATGAGTTTAGCCTCGATCGCTGCGGGGGTAGATTCCTTGATGATCGAAGTGCATCCTAATCCTAAAAAAGCTCTATCTGACGGGCCTCAATCTCTCACCTTTGATGCTTTCGACAAGTTAATGATGCAGGTCAATCGCATGGCACAAGTAATGGGAAGAGCATAAACAACGAGGGAGGTGTAAAGCACCTCTCTTGCTTGAGTAACCTATGAATCCAGCTTTCATTTACCATCGAACGATTCACTTCCGTGACACTGATGCGGCGGGAGTAGTGTATTTCGCTAATGGTCTATCCCTTTGCCATGAAGCCTATGAAGCTTCCCTATCTGCATCAGGAATTAATCTCAAATATTTCTTTCGTGGAGAATTGATCGCTGTGCCGATCACTCACGCAAGTATTGACTTTTTGAAGCCGATGTTTTGTGGCGATCGCATAGCGATTTCTTTAATAGCGACCATACTTAGTCCAGAATCTTTTCAGATTGAATATCAACTGTATTTTGATGGAGAAGGTATAGAAAAAAAGGCGATCGCAAAGGCTTTAACTAAACATACCTGTATTGACACTAGCACCAGAAAACGGTGCAATCTTTCTGATGAACTTTTGCAATGGATTAAATTTACACAATGACGACTATTTTACGGGACTGGAGTTATCGTTATCAGTGGTTTTATGATACTGTCTCTGCATTAGCTGCTCTCAGTGTTGGCGGCGAAAATCGATTTCGGAAATTATTTTTAAAAGACTTACAAATTAATCCAGATGCAAAGATTCTTGATCTTTGCTGTGGGGCAGGTCAAGCTACGCAGGAGTTAGTCAAACATTTCTCTCATGTAACTGGGCTAGATGCTTCACCGATCGCTATTAAACGCGCCAAGCAAAGAGTCCCGCAAGCTGAATATGTAGATGCTTTTGCGGAAAAAATGCCCTTTAGCGATCGCAGCTTTGATCTAGTGATTACGAGTACAGCCATGCACGAAATGGAACCTGAACAATTGCAGCAAATTATCCAAGAAGTACATCGTATCCTTACTCCCGAAGGTCAATTCATCATCATTGATTTTCATCGCCCCACCAATCCGCTATTTTGGCTGCCGATCGCCACTTTCCTATGGTTATTTGAGACGGAAACCGCATGGCAGTTACTCAAAACTGATCTGCAACAGCTTTTGAGCAAAACTGGATTTAAAGTTGAGTCCTGTCAACTCTATGCAGGTGGTAGTTTGCAAGTATTGCGATCGCGCAAAGTGTTGTAAATAAACCTAAAGCCAGAGGTTGTTCCGACCGCGTAGCGGTCGGAACAACCTCTGGCTTTAGGTTTTAATATGCTCATCTACTTATTTGGCTTTTATTTGGCGAGAACGGGCTTTATAATATAAACTATGAAACGATTATGAAAAGCTATCAAAGCACTAAAAGCAATTAATCAATGATGTCACTAAAATCTGAGCCTAAGCCTGAGATCCCATCTCTAAAACCATTGCCAACCTTATCACCAACGCAATCTCAGGTAACATCAGAGCATTGGCAAATTGCTATTACCACCTTTATTACAGTGTTCTTAGCAGAGATTGGTGACAAAACGCAGCTCACTACCTTGATGATTGCAGCCCAATCGCATCAGCCTTGGATTGTCTTTGGAGGAGCAGCGATCGCCTTAGTGTGCACAAGCTTACTAGGTGTACTTGCTGGTAAATGGCTTGCCAAAACATTTTCACCAAATTTGTTAAATACCCTAGCAGGTTTAAGTTTTCTGATTCTTTCCATTAGCTTATTGTGGGATGCCATTCTTTAGTTAGCAGTAGCTCACAAAAACTCTCTTCACGCAAACCCAAAGATTCTCTAGCAATTATTAAGAATATGGATTGGCAATTATTATTTCTGAGCTTTAGTACGATTTTTCTATCCGAGTTAGGCGACAAAAGCCAACTCGCCACCATGAGCTTAAGCGGTAGTTCCGCAGCACCGAGATATGTGTTTATTGGATCTGCGGCAGCATTACTACTCGCAAGCGCTGTAGGCGTATTTCTCGGTGATAGTCTCTCTGTATTTTTGCCAACAAAGTTGCTTAAAGCGATCGCCGCAGGTCTATTCGCTATTATGGCAATACGTCTATTATCGCCTCAAAAATAATGCAAGTCCTATATATCCATTTGAGCAGTGCTGTGCACTGCTTAAATAGCAAAAAATGTTTTTTTATGGAACTGACGTTATTTTAGATACTGATGTTAAGTGGAAGATTGTAAAGCCCTCACCCCTAGCCCCTCTCCCGCAGGAGAGGGGAATAAGAAAATATGGGTTTTACTCCCCTTCTCTTACAGGAGAAGGGGTTGGGGGATGAGGGTTCCACGTAACGTCAGCTAGATATTATGCTCCAATAGCGAAGTAATTTTTTTAATCGCAATGCTGTACCATTTCTGCATTCTGAGCAGTTCACCTTCGAGGGGTAAAGTAGCTGGGAAATCACAGATATAACCTAGTTCTCGCAAAGCTGAAACGATCGCACTAGGAGAAATCCACCATTGCTGAGCTAGATCTAAGAGATTAAGAACATTGATATTCTCTATATCAAGGGATTGGATTTGAGAACGGAATTCTTCGGCAGAAGGAACTGAGGGGATATGAGAACCGAGATAAATATAATCAGGTTTGGCGATCGCAATTAGCCATTGCAAATGCGTAAAGGATGGCGGCAAAGTCCATAGTACAACTGCTTGATAGTCGCGATCGCGTATGGGGCGATCGCAATCGACATCACCCTGAAACTTATCGGCAGGGCGATCGCAGCCGTAGAGTAATAAAGGTCTGGGTAAGGGGCGCGGCGCTTCACTCAGTTTTTGCCATTGGGGAAACTTGGTAATCGTAGGCGCAGTTTTGTATTGCAACGGAATCTGTTTGGGGGAATTTGGAGAACTTTCCATTACATTACTTGCCTCGCGAATACCGACGATTTCTAATTCTACGGAAGTTGTATCTTGCCATTGATTTGCCCGAAGTTTGTAAGCGATATCTACACGATCAGGAATCGGACAATATTCCCCCCATCGCCATGCGATCGCTTTAATCTTGCCATTACCTGTATCCAGTTCTAGAGATAGATGCTTTACTTTATCCTTACCGCGAGTTTGTTGGGACAGCACCCGCACATTTTCGCTATAAAACACTGGATCAGGATTACCGATGCCACAGGGCTGAAGGCGATCGCAGGTTTGTAATAATGTCATCGAGATATCGCTGAGATCGGCTCGCACATCGACATTGATCAGCGGCATGATGTGACTAGGCAAAATATTTTCGCGATCAGCAAATTCCCTCAACTCACTTCGCAACTTCTCCATATTTTCCGCAGGTAGGGTAAAGCCTCCCGCTGCCTTATGTCCACCACCTTTATTCCGAATCTTGGCAATATATTCAAGGGAATGGAAGACATGGAACTCAGGAATACCTCGCACCGAAAATCTGACAGTCGCATCTTGATGTTTGGCTTCTAAATCACTCTCTTGTTCATGAGGATCTTCATAGCTACCAATAAACACAGGTGCGCCATAACGTTCTACTAAACGGGAGGCAACAATGCCAATTACGCCATGATGCCAGCCCTTACCGCCAGATCCTCTCCCATTGTCAGAGGGATTGGGATTTACTTCATCTTCAACCTTAGATTCAGAACTCTTAGAAGTTACTTTTTTACGCTTAGCCACAGTCTTTTTGCCATCTCCTGCGGTAGAGGAACTAGGATTGAGGACAGTTTGCACCTCGCGATCCACAATTACCAAAACTCGCTCTTGAGTAATGTCAAAACCTTCTGACTTCCGTTTTCGCATATAGGCGATCGCTTCTTCTTCGATTTCTTGACAAAGAGCTTGACGCTTGCGATTAGTCGCTTCACATTCTTGTGCCAAAGTAATTGCTTGCCCCATCTCATCACAGGTCAGCAGATCGATGACGGTTTGCGGATTGCCAATCCGACCGATCGCATTAATACGGGGGCCCAAACCAAAACCGATCGCTTCAGGTTTTAATCCCGTTTGTTTATCTTTGGCAATTCCCGTTTCGTTAATTAGCGCGATAATACCAATTACTTTTGATTGTGAAAGTAACCGCAAACCTTTTTTGACGAGGCGGCGATTGATACCTGTGAGCGAGGCAAGGTCGGCGATCGTGCCAAGGGTAAATAATTCTAATAAAGGATTTTCTAATTCAGCACGTTTACCAAAGCGATCGCTTAATTCCAATGCCAATACATAGGCAATACCAACACCAGCGATCGCCGCGTAGGGGGAATTGGGATCAACTTGGTATTTAGGATTAAGGATTGCTGTGGCAGGGGGGATTTTGTTAGGGTCTTCGGGGACTTCGTGGTGATCGGTGACAATTACAGAAATATTTAAGGACTTTGCTAAAGCGATCGCATCGTAAGCAGTAATGCCATTATCAACAGTAATAATTAATTTCACATAACGTTCGTGGCAATCTCGCACAATGCGTGGATTAATCCCATAACCCTCGGTCATCCGACTAGGAATTTCGTATTCTACATTTGCGCCTAACAATCTTAGAGTGCGAATCAGTAAAGCCGTACTAGTCATACCATCGACATCATAATCACCGCAGATGGTAATGCGATCACCATTTTTAATAGCCTGCTCAATTTGATCAATACTCACCCCTAAGTCAGGGAATTCCTGTTTAGGATCTGGTAACTCCTCTAAATCAGGGTCAAGGAATATCCTTGCGGCTTCAGGGGTATTAATGCCACGATTTAGTAAAACCTGCGCGATTATGGGAGAAAGACCTGTAGCGTTAGCGATCGCTTCTGATAAATCTATCTGTGGTGTGGAAATCTGCCATCGCTGTTGAGGTAAACTCATGAGAACAATAATATAATTGTTAAGAATGTCTTAAAATCCGTTGCGAGTCCGAAAACTAATGAGGACTATTCCAACATTACCTGAATCAACCCTCCAACTCCTACTATTTATTGACGATCGCCCTAAGGCAAAAGATCTTGTCAAGGAAGTAGAGGAATTTTTGCAACAAGAAAAAGCTTGTCCATCGGAACTGCAAATCATTAACGTTGCAGGACAGCCACAACTAGCAGAGCTATTTAAAGTGGTCATGTCTCCTGCATTGCTTAAATTATCACCTTTGCCACGGCAAACGATCGCGGGTAAAAACCTCATCAAGCAATTAGAAAACTGTTGGGACACATGGAAACAACAGGTGTTAGATCAGGCTATACATCACTATCCACCTGAACTAGCCCAAAATATTGAATATATGACCGAAGTAGCCCATTTGGCTGATGATGTATTTCGCCTTTCACAGGAAAAAGCTGAAATCGAGGAGCAACTGCGCTTCAAGGATCGAGTCCTTGGCATGTTGGCTCACGACTTGCGAAATCCCTTAACGGCAATTTTATTAGCGATCGATACGATCGAAAAAAGTGGCGACAAGATCGAGCCACAAATGGTTTCGCGCTTACTTAAACATGCCCGTAATAAAGCAAGAGATGCGGACAATATGATCACCGATATTCTCGAAGCAGGAAGGGGGGCTAACGCTCAGTTTCGGACTCAACGTCAAAAAATTCAATTTGATCAGCTTTGTCACAGTGTTATTAGCGATTTCTATTTCAATAAATGCTTGGAGGGGAAAATGCAAAAGCTGATTAAAGATATCCCCACTGATCTCCCCCCTGTCTATGTTGATCAAGAAAAAGTTCGACAGGTTTTAATCAATCTTTTAGGCAATGCCACCAAATACACCCCCGAAGGCGGCAAAATCGAGCTAACCGTGATGCACCGTACTGCCCAAAAAATTGAAGTTAGTATTACTGATAACGGACCAGGGATTCCTGCGGAATTGCGCGATCGCGTATTTGAGGAGCGCTATCGCCTTGAGCGTGACGGGGAGGCTGAGGGTTATGGCATTGGTCTATCGCTCTGTCGGCGGATTATTACTGCCCATTATGGGCATATCTGGGTCGATGATGCGATCGGCAAAAAGGGCAGTTGTTTCCGCTTTACCCTACCTGTCTACTAAAATTTACAGCCTCCTCTGGATCTTCACTAGGCAAATCGGACATTGTCAGCAGGGTTTGCCCCTAGGCGACAGAGGTGGATCGCTTTGTTCGGCGGGGTAATTGAGTCAAAACATACATTTAATTCCAACAACTTATTACTTAACGTCAGTTCGGATTAAGCTGGCAAATTTTAAAAGCGCAAAAGTAAAAGCCTTGCGTAGCAAGGCTTTTACTTTTGCGCTTTGATAGAGGGTTTGCTACGCAAACCCTCTATCAAAGCCCATTTCAAATTATCCCGAACTCGCATTACTTAAGCGGAGTTGCCTGCATCATATTAAGTCTTGAGTCAATTGCATTAAATTTACTCGCACATTTAAGTTTTTGCTGGCGATCGATAATTTGATCTAACATTTGCATCCGTTCATTTAAAGCTTGCTGATCGCGAGGATTTGTATCGATCCACTTGGAATAAGCATCTAATGCATCATACCAATAGGCATTACTGGCATATATTCTAGCTTTATGTAAATCTGTAGAAGCCTTATTGATTAGATCCATTACGGATTGATTACTTTCTCTTTTTATAAATGTTATTGCATTTATTCTGCTAACGGAATCTCCTTGATCATTGACATCCATGTAGCGAATTTGCCAAGCATAAATTTTGTCTATATCAATCAAAGGAGCATTAGAAGGCAGAGTTAATTTATAAAGTATCCCCTTTTGATTAACTTGTATAGGTTTCGATGTAACGCTAAAAATTGATTTAGCACTCCGCTCAAATCCATCTCTTAAAATAAAATTTATAATAAATTTTTTAGGATACTTCTCAAAAAGTGGTTTGCGCTCAATATACCAATAAAAAGTTGGACGAGATGCAAGCGTTTTACCTCCATCATCTGGAGCAAGAAGATCCACTGCGATTAAGTAGGAAGCACCACATCTTAAGACTACTTGTGATGATAATTGCGGTTTGATACCTAAGCCATAAGAACTAACAGGGCTTGACTGCACAGCAACAGGTAAACACCAACTAATTCCACTTAAAAAAATTAAAAGAGAAATTGATTTGGGACAGAGATCTAGAGCTTGCTTTAGGGAAATTCCTATCAACATAGCCTTAAGAATTAAAAATTAATTTATATCTGATACTCTAACCAATTAAAAGAGGTAAAAGTCTTAAGTTACCAATTTAAATTTGCAGAAGCTGTAATAACTATGGGGTGTAGCCACCGAAATAAGACAACGGTGATAGCGACACCAATATAGGCAGGACGGATAAATTCTTTTAAAACTAATTGTTGGCGACCTTGGGCGATCGCCAGAAATGGCACAACGGAAGTACGTTCCTTGAGCGCTAGAAATGCGTCCCCATGACGCTTAAATAAACGATGATCGCCATGCCAAACTGCAAAGGAATGGTAACTAACTAAGGCGATCGCTGTGGTCAGGGCAAAAGAAGTACCCAGCCAGAGTGTATGGGCTATACACCAGAGCGTCATGCCAATTAGCTGGGGATGGCGGCTGATGCGCGTGATCCCCGTCTCAAATAAATGCACCTGTGGCTTTTGGATCGCTGCAACTTCGCCTAGATTGAATGTCGCAGGATAGAGGAATAAAAAGGCGATCGCCGATAAACCTAAAACAAATTCATGAATTCCTGTAACGCCCTGTAAATTCCACAATTGCACGCCGTCATAGCGGTGGTTGAAGTAAAAAATAAATAGGACGACCGCAAGAGGAATGCTGACCAAAGCAAACAAAACTCGATATAGCCTCTCTCCAATCTTCGATTCCGCCCAAATCCGTAATGCAGCAAGCCCACTATGGGCGATCGCAAAGGTCAAAATTAAGCCCAGCATTACAAAATGGGTGAAATAGGTTGAGAAGAAAGTGCTAAGAGAAGTCATGTTAACTAATTACGAAAATAGATCTAAAAAAGCGAAGGTAGCATAATAAATTTTAACTTTTATTGCAGCTAGCCATACTTTAGTTTGAAGCGCAAAATGGCAATATTCAAAATTAGCGTGATCCCGTTAGCGATATAGATGGGTGCAGCATTCACCAATAGTCCATAAATTAGCCAGAGCGTGATCCCCGCAATGAAAGTAATTAACATCGGCAAAGAAATATCCTTAGTCGATCGCGATCGCCATACTTGGATTACTTGGGGCAAAAAGGCAAAGGTCGTCAGAGATGCAGCCGTAAATCCAAGAATATTGGTAAAGTCCATAGGTTACATAAATAGGCTAATTTGAGGATATATCCCCAATGGAGAGTGGCGGCGCGAAGCGCCGCCACTCTCCATTGGGTTTTATAGCAAAATATCCTTAGATTAGAATTTAAACACATGAACCAACGCATCATCGGCATCACAGGAGGCATTGCCACAGGTAAAACCACGGTTTCCAATTATCTACACGATACCTATGGCTTACCAATTCTGGATGCGGATATTTATGCTAGACAAGCTTTAACAGGCGATCGCCTCGCAAGACTTAGCGATCGCTATGGCAAGTTAATCCTTGATGCGCAAGGCAACCTTGATCGCCGCAAGTTAGGTGCGATCGTGTTTGAGAGTGTGAGCGAGCGTAAGTGGCTCGAAGCCTTAATTCATCCCTATGTCCAAAAATGCTTGATTAGTGAATCCAAACGTCTCGCACCATCAACTGTCGTTATGGTAATTCCCCTGTTATTTGAGGCGAAAATGGAGGATTTAGTGACTGAGACTTGGGCGATCGCTTGTGATCCCCGACAACAGCTACAAAGACTCATGAATCGCAATCATTTATTAGAATCCGAAGCAAAACAAAGAATTTCTAGTCAAATGTCCCAATCGGAAAAAATCGAACTTGCCGATGTGGTAATCGTTAATTCTGACAATACCGAAGAACTATTCTTTCAAGTTGATAATGCTCTGTTTAACTCTCAACTTGGTGTGCATTTTCGTATCTGTGATCCAGTTGCTTGATGCACTTGTACAAGAGATCATCAAGCAACCTATCCTTATCTTTTAGTAGCCCATTCCCGCACATGGCTGATTAATGCATTCTCTTTGAGCGTATTTTTCAGTTCTAAAAAACTCTGGATATCACTAGTTTTTAATACAGGAAAAGCAAGACTGCGATCGCCCAAAATATAGCGATCCCCAACTAGATGATGAATTGTTATTGCCTGACCGTCATAACGCCACACCTCAGGCACACCTAATTGAGCATAGATGGCAAAACGATTTAACGAACTACTTGTAATATCAATTTCGATCGCTAGATCTGGTGGGGGATCAATCTGTAAATCGATCTGATCTTTACCCCAAACCTGTGCCTCATTTTGGATGTAATAGCATTGATCGGGTTCTAGACCTCTGGCTAGATCTTCGCGATCGCAGGTCATCGAACCTAAGCTACAAATTTCTAAATCTAGAGACTCAGTTAACACCTCAACAATTCTACCTAACAGCTTCTTATAACTTTCATGTAGTTCCGATGGCATCCTTATTTCTAACAGTCCTTGGTCATAGGTAAGTCTCTTGTTAGGCTGTGACTCCAAATCACAGGCGATCGCCCGATATGTCTCCCATCGAATTGATGGCAACAATATCTGATTACTGGTGCGATCGCTGGATTTGGTCAGAGTTACCGTCATGACACCTTCATGTTATTGCTGAGGCTTTTCAGGAGTAGTTGCAGGTAAATTTAGAGGAATGGGCTTAGCATCAGGAACATTCTTGGTCGATGGGGCAACCTGTGGGACAGGCGCTGTTACAGCTGGTGCTGTAAACCAACCACCGCTAAGCACAACGGTTAAGCCCAAAAATGCTGCTGTCAAGAACCAAGTGATTCGATTAAGGGCTGTTTCTGCACTCTTAGTACTCGAAAATAATTGAGCTTGACCACTAAAGCCACCCAAACCATCGCTCTTAGGGCTATGTAATAAAATTAAAACTACTAGGCATACAGCCACTACTGCCCAAACTGCTTTTAAAGTTCCGTACATTTTAGATATTTTTCTTTAGATATTTTTCTATAAACAGCTTAACGCATCAACAATTACATTAGAAGCAAGAGTCATTGCTGGGTGATGGCTCTTGCTCTTAAGCAAACTGCTGACCTAGTTCAATGGGGTTATGAACAGTGATGCGTTTTTTGGAGATGGCGATCATCTTCTGCTTTCGCAAATCGCCTAGTAGTCTGGTTACAGTTACTCGCGTTGAGCCGATCGCCTCAGCGATCGCCTGATGTGACAGCTTCAAATCAATAGTCACACCTTCTGATGATGGTGTACCAAAATCACGGCAAAGAATTAGCAAAAAGCTAACTAGCCTTGATCCCATATCACGGTGGGCTAAAGTTTCAATCATCATCTCCGTTTGCAAAATCCGTGATGACAATCCACGTAATAGCACCATCGGCAATTCAGGATCTTCTTTTAATGCTTTCTCGACTTGATCGATTGGCACAGAGAGCAACTCCACAGGCGTAAAAGCAACCGCATGATAAAAGCGATCAGATCGATTACCTGTGATCAAAGACAAAACACCAAAAACACTATTTTCACGCAGTAGGGCAACGGTAATTTCTTCTCCTGCTTCGTAAACTCTCGAAAGTTTGACTGCGCCTTTAACTAAAAAGTAAAAACGTTCCGCAGGATCACCAGGAAAGAAAATTGTCTTACCGCGTTCAAAGGTTTCTGTCATGGGTGGAAACATTCCCCCATTCATTTCGCGAAAGACTTCAACAAGAGCACGGTCAGCCAATCTTATACACCCTCTTTAACCAAAATAAAAAATAAGACTAAGCAAAACACAAGTGAGCGTATGTGCTTTGTAGGAAAGTATGCCAGCGCACAATCAATTTAAGTTGTGTGTGCTAGCTTTCATATAACTTACAAATAAACGTTATCGAAAACTGCACCTGTGCCTATCGCCATGCAGATAGTCTGCAAATCTCCACTTACAGAACATTGATAAAAAACAAAGAAAATTTCTTTAATTTAGTTTTAGTTCTCCAAAGCGTAGATTGAATCTAAACGGCAGATTTAGATTTATGGACGACTATTCTCACTTAAACGCACTACATCATTGTAGTTTGTATCATGATGCACATTTTCTCAAATTAAATATGATTCTGAAATACAGACTTTCCTACTAAAGCCATAGTGAACATAGATCTAGGGCGATCACTACCTAAACATGCTACTTACAGAAGTATCTTCATGGACACGCCAAATCGTTTCACCCAATAGATCCGCAACCGATAGAACCCGTAATTGAGGAAAATAGTTTTCTTGTCTTACAGGTGTGGAATTAGTCACGATGACTTCTTCAAATACACCACTGGATAGGCGGTCAATCGCTGGAGGCGAAAAAATTGCATGGGTAGCACAGGCATAGACTTGTCTTGCACCCTCTTTTCTGAGAAGCTTTGCTGCTTCATAGATAGTTCCTGCGGTATCAATCATGTCATCGACAAGTACAGCAGTTTTACCTGAAACATCCCCAATCACATTCATCACCTCAGCTACGTTATGGCTTTGGCGACGTTTATCAATGATTGCTAGAGGCGCATCATTAAGTTTTTTTGCAAAAGCTCGGGCGCGAGCTACGCCCCCCACATCGGGCGAAACTACCACCAAATCAGGCAATTTCTTTTCACTAAGATAGTCCAGTAAAACTGGAGCGCCATAGACATGATCGCAGGGGATATCGAAATATCCTTGGATCTGTGCGGAGTGTAAGTCCATCGCAATGACGCGATCGGCTCCAGACTGCACAATTAAGTTGGCAACTAATTTTGCCGTAATCGATTCACGTCCTGCGGTTTTACGATCAGCCCGTGCATAACCGTAATAGGGCATCACTGCGGTAATTTGCCTTGCCGATGCACGACGGCAGGCATCAATCATAATCAATAGCTCAGTTAAATGGTCATTAACAGGGCGACAGGTTGGTTGAAGCAAGTAAACATCACAACCCCGAATCGATTCCTGTACCTGCACATAGACTTCCCCGTCAGCGAAATTTTTTCGCACCATAGGTCCTAATTCGATACCTAAATAACGGGAAATCTCTTGGGCAAGCGGCAAGTTTGCCGAGCCAGCAAACAGCCTAAGTCGATCTTCACCGCTATTGAGAGAGGGTAGTCTGTGAAGTCCGTGCCTAGTAGTCGTTAAGTGTGTCACTGCAATTTATTTAGGAGATAACATAGCCATACTTTTATTGTGATGCCTAATTCGCTATTCGCCACATCTGTTTACGATTAAATTAGATTATTTTTTTCAGATTGCGATCGCTAATAAACATAAAAGACGGAGCAAAGCACCGCCTTTTTTATTTTCTTTTATTTTGGTGGGCGACGACGCTGCAAAAAGTCAGGAATATCCAACCCCGGCTTACTCAACTTAATTTCAGGCTGGGCAGTACTTTGGGTCGTACTAGGAGGCAGTGGAGCTGCTTTTGATGTAGATGCGGGAGGCTGCGGGGGCTGCGATCGCTTAGAAATTTGAGGTGGAATCGCTGGATGCGTCTTTGGGGCAAAGCCCGTCGCAATTACTGTAATCCTAATTTCACCATCCATCTTCGGATCAATTACCGCTCCGAAGATAATATTGGCATTTTGATCGACAACTTCGTAGATAGTCTCAGCAGCAGCATTTACCTCATGGAGAGTCATATCTTCACCACCTGTGATGTTAAAGACAACTCCACTAGCTCCTTCGACCGATGTTTCTAGTAATGGCGAAGAAATCGCTGTCATGGCAGCTTCCCTAGCTCTAGACTTACCTGAACCAATGCCAATGCCCATCATCGCTGAGCCCGCATCTGCCATCACTGCACGAATATCTGCGAAGTCCACATTAACGAGTCCGGGGATCATGATGATATCGGAAATACCCTGTACACCTTGACGCAGGATATCATCGGCAACACGAAAAGCTTCTTGGACAGGAGTTTGCTCTGAGATCACAGACAACAATTTATCGTTGGGGATCACAATCAGTGTATCGACACGACTCTGTAAACCAGCAATCCCTTCTTCAGCTTGTTGTCCACGTCTTCTACCTTCAAAAGTAAAGGGGCGAGTGACGATCCCTACGGTCAATGCACCTGCTTCTTTGGCAACCTCCGCAATAATGGGTGCAGCGCCAGTGCCAGTACCGCCCCCCATACCTGCGGTAATAAATACTAAATCAGCTCCTTCAACGGCAGCAGCGATGTCATCACGGGACTCTTCAGCAGCTTTTTGACCGATCGCAGGATTACCACCAGCACCTAAGCCTCTGGTCAGTTTTTGACCCATTTGGAAGCGTTTAGATGCAGAGGATTGTAGAAGCGCCTGAGCATCGGTATTAAACGACCAAAACTCCACGCCAACTACATCACTCGCAATCATGCGATTTACAGCGTTGCCGCCGCCGCCGCCAACACCAATTACTTTAATTTTTGCAACACTGCCCAACATGATATTATCCGCTTTTGCATCAACGCCTAACTGCTGCTTCATACGATTGTGAGAGTGACTTAGGTTTAGCCTAGAGTTATTTGAAAACTCAGAAAGTTCATCCATTTCCACGTCTACTTCTCCGTTTTCTGAACCATTTGAGTCCAAATCTGACCAGTCGTTTTGAGATGTCATTTATCGAGGGATGTCATAAATAGAATCGTTTTTACTGATGCTCTCTAGATTTCGCTAAGCTTAAACCCCTTTCGAGCTAAAAGTTCGATTTATAATTTAAACCTAACAGAAAAAAATAATAATAGCCTTAAAACGACTATTTAAGATTTTGTTTCTGAAGATTTATCCTTGGGGGGGACATTCATTTCTAAAACTGGGTTGGTTGGTTGGCTCAAATCAATATAATTAAAACTGCTTAATTTTAACTTCTCAGGTAATGCTCTCAGCCGATCAAGCGTCTCTAACTGTGTGCTAAATAGTGATGGCTTGTATGTACCAAAATATACAAATCCCAGCTCAGTAGTCAGAATTAGATTTGATTCATCCCTTGCATCTACTTGCGATATTTTGACTTGACTTTGACTAACCTGACGATACAAGGTTGACCATTGCGATAGCTTACGATTAATTGGCTCTAGCACGACAAGATTAGGCTTAGTGATATTAGATGGATACACCTTGGCAGGCATCCAAATCCCCTCAGCATCGAGAAAGCCTTGCTGACCATTGCGCATGGAGTTGGCAACTGGGAGACGCTCTTGGACTTGGATCGTTAGTTTAGAGGGGAAAATTGTACGGGAAACTGAGACTTTAGAGACGGGAATCGATGCTTCTAATTGAGAGGCGATCGCCTGTGGCTGAATCTGAAAAATTGACTGGGGATATTGAATTGGTAGAGATTTTCTTATGGTGTCCTTAGAGAGGAGTTTATTCCCCTCAACGTCAATTTGATTAGAGCTACGCAATTGCCATTCTGGCAGCATGGCAACCCACAACATGCCACCTGTAAGCCCTGTGATAAATACTAATTGCCAAATACGTTGAAAAATGCGAAGGCGGCGTTGTTTTCGCAGTTGTTTGCGGCGAGCCACATAGTCTGCCTCTCCATCGGAGATCGGGAATTCAAGCGTCATCTTTGCCCTTACCTAAAGTTTTAGATATTGCTAGGAGTCAGATGATGGGCTACTAGCAAATTGCCGTTCCAGCATAGCAATGATTTCTTCCCGTTGGGTTGAAATAGTTAAAGGGTCTTTGGCATTAGATTGTAAAAACATCACTTGATCTCTAGGATCAACCAATGTTTGTTTTTTTGACATTAAAGACTGGATAGCTTTAACAAAAAATATACCTGCACTAATCACTAAAAGCACAGATATTGATATGTAGATAATTGCTGCGATCGCCATATCTCTAAAATGTTCAAATAAAAATGTTGATATCACAATAGATGAGGGAGTTAGGTTTTTCAATCAGAATTACGAAAATGTATAGATTTGCTTTGCAAAGCTTCACATAATCAGCATCTAAAAAGGCGAAACACTTGTCTTAGATGCTTATAAAAGCCCCAAAACCTGTAGCTCACGCTGCGCGTGAGCTACAGGTTTTGGGGCTTTATATTTAATTGCATCCAGCTACTCAGGTACGGAGAACGCGACAACATCTAGAGATTGGCTTGACAATGGATTCGATATAATCAGGTTTAGTTAATACTCAGTAACATTTAGTAATATTCAGGAGCTTTGCAAGATATGCACGAGCAGGGAACGATCAGCATTCATACCGAGAATATCTTTCCCATTATCAAGAAGGCTTTATATTCAGAACGTGATATCTTCTTGCGGGAATTAATTTCTAATGCTGTAGATGCAATTAGCAAACTGAAGATGGTGTCCTATGCGGGCGAAACTACGCACTCCGCCGATCCCGAAATTGTTGTCACAATTGATAAAGAAAAAAAGACACTCGCGATCGCCGATACGGGCATCGGCATGACGGCGGATGAAGTCAAGAAATATATTAACCAAGTTGCCTTCTCTAGCGCTCAAGAATTTGCCACAAAGTATGCCAGCAGTGGTACTGGTGATCAACAAATTATTGGTAACTTTGGTTTAGGCTTCTACTCGTCATTTATGGTAGCGAGTAACGTTGAAATTGATACGCGATCCTACAAAGAAGGGGCAGACGCTGTCCATTGGTCTTGTGATGGTTCAACCACATTTACCCTTGATAGTAGCGATCACACCAATGTTGGTACGACGATTACCTTGACCTTGCAAGAAGATGCTGAAGAATATCTGGAAGAAGCATCGATCAAGCGAATGATTCGCAACTATTGCGACTTCATGCCCGTACCGATCAAGCTCAATGATGAAGTCATTAATAAACAAACTGCTTTGTGGGACAAATCACCCAAATCAGTTACCAATGAAGAATATTTAGAATTCTATCGTTATCTCTATCCTTACCAAGATGATCCTCTGTTCTGGATTCATTTGAATACGGATTATCCCTTTGTAATTAAGGGCATTCTCTATTTCCCTAAGATGAAGGCAGATATCGACCCCAATCGTGGACAAATCAAATTATTCTGCAATCACGTTTTTGTCAGTGACAATTGCGACGATGTGATTCCCAAGTTTTTGATGCCTTTGCGTGGGGCGATCGATAGTACTGATATTCCCCTGAATGTATCCCGTAGCTTCTTGCAAGGTGATCCCAAGGTTCGCAAGATTCAAGACTTTATTGCCAAGAAAGTAGGCGATCGCCTCACTTCTCTCTATAGTGACTCTCGCGAAGAATTCTTGAAGTGTTGGCAAGATATCAGTATCTTCATGAAGTTTGGCTCAATGAATAGTGACAAATTCTATCAACAAGTCAAGGAAATTCTAGTCTATCCCACCACTAGTGAAGATGAGAAAGTTAAGAGTGAAAGTGGCCACTATACAACGCTCCAAGAGTATCTAGAACGCAATAAGGCGGAACATGAAAACCAAGTGTTCTATACTTCTGACCCCGTTGCGCAAGGAACTTATGTAGAACTTCATAAGAACCAAGGTTTAGAGGTGCTAACGTTTGATTCCTTCATCGATAGCCACTTTATTAACTTCCTTGAGCGCGAGTTTAAGGATATTAAGTTTTCACGAGTGGATGCGGAAATCGACGATCGCCTTGTAGATAAGGAATCAAAAACAGAAATCGTTGATCCTAAAACCAATAAGACCAAGAGTGATCATCTCCAAGACATCTTCCGTGCGGCGCTGAATAAGCCAAAACTCACGATCCGTACTGAGGCAATTAAGGCTGAGGATGCCGCTTCCGCACCACCTGCGATTATTCTTCTACCTGAATTTGCGCGTCGGATGCAGGAAATGACTGCCCTGATGCAGCAAGGAACCGTTAGCTTCCCTGAAGATCATGTTCTACTCGTTAATACTTCCCATCCTTTGATGGAGAAATTGATTGAGCTAGATGCCAACCAAATTCTCATTGATGGTAAATCGGAGACAGCAGACTTGGCAAACTTGATTTGTACCCATGTCTATGATTTAGCTCTGATGGCGCAAAAGAGTTTTGATGCTGACAGCATGAAGGGATTCTTGCAGCGTTCTAATCAGTTGCTAACTAAACTAACTAGCAAAATCTAATTAAAAAAAGAAAGGGCGCAAAGCGCCCTTTCTTTTTAGTTAATGCGAGTTCGGGATAATTTGAAACGAGCTTTGAGAGAGAGTTTGCGGAGCAAACCCTCTCTCAAAGCTCAAAAGTAAAAGCCTTGCTTAGCAAGGCTTTTACTTTTGGGCTTTTAAAATTTGTCAGCTTAACCCGAACTAACGTTAGTTAATAGGATTTAAAACGACTATTGGTTGTAAGCCAGATTCCATCACTTCACTAACACCTAAAAAATTCTGATCACAGTCATACATTCTTGCGTACTGTGAATTAATATTCTCATTTTCAGTTGGAATATCTTTGATTGCGATCACCTGTCCCATACACCACCTTTTTGTCTGATCGATATCAAGCAAAACTTCAGACAAAAAGTGCAACCCATGATCAGGAGCAAGAACTTTGAGACTTTGCGATCGCATAAGTTCAGCAACCTGATCAAAGGTCAAACTTGCTTCCAAATCAAACCCGTTACTATAAGTGCGCCTTAGTGAGGATAAAGTCGCTCCATAACCAAGCTTCTCTCCCAAGTCTCTAGCAATGGAACGAATATATGTGCCTGAACCACAGGCGATCGCTACATCTAATTCTGGATAATCTCCCTCAGTCCAGCCTAACACCTTAATTTCTGTAATTTCTACCTCACGCATAGGAATATCTGATTCATTAATTTCACCTCTTCGCGCGAGATCGTAAAGCCGTTTTCCATTGACTTGAATCGCGCTAAAAGCAGGTGGGCGCTGCGTAATTTTGCCTTGAAAAAGAGGCAGATATTTCTCAACTTCAGCAAGAGTTAAGTTGGGACAGAGGTGATCGCTAATCACTTCCCCCGTAATGTCATCGGTATTAGTCACAATCCCAAAGCGAATTTTGGCATTATAAGCTTTACCTTCAGGTAGAAATCGTAAAAGTCGCGTCGCATTGCCAACCGCGATCGGCAAAACCCCTGTAGCCATAGGATCAAGCGTACCTCCATGACCTATTTTTTTTTGTTTCAATATCTTTCGCAAATTACTCACACAGTCATGGGCAGTAATAATAGGTGGCTTATCGATACTAATAAATCCATTAAACATAAAAAATTAAACTGATTATTAAACTGATGAAACTAAGTGATATAGCGATTAAATAGTGTGTGTGAGTAAACCCCAAAGAAGCCCAATCTCATAAACTATCGAATCTCCTGAAGGAATTAGAATCGCTATAGTACCGAGGTATAGAGGTTTGTTTTCAACTAAAGGCTAGAAAGAAAATCCAGACTTCACGAAACTGAGAAGCGCTATAGTAATTGAGAATTCCTAAGAAATACACGATAGGATCTACTCGAATCGTTACATCATTAATTCTTACCGCAATTTTTAATGGTAAGGTACGGGATTTCCCATGTATGAATGGAACGAAAGCTAGGAAAATTTGTCATAAAATAGATACTGTAGATAAAAAGTAACTCTTACAAAAGCTGCATCAGTCTCTAAACCTGTTAGACTGACGAGTTTTATGAATGTCTATCGCTAGCTGTAAGCGCTTTATGTTTTTACCTTCATCATTAGTGATACTGGGTGAGATAAGTTGACTCGATTTGTATTTGGCGATATTCATGGTCAATTTGACGGTTTGATGAGGTTGCTTGACTTCATTAAGTACGACTCTGATGACAAATTATTTTTTCTCGGCGATTTAATTGACCGTGGCAGTCGTAGTGCCGACGTTGTGCAATGGATAATGGACAATGGTCATACTGCGCTAAGGGGGAATCATGAACAAATGTGTCTTGATGCCTTTGGCAGTACTGAAGGATCGCTTATCTGGAAAGGATGGTTACTTAATGGCGGTGCAAACACTTTAGAAAGTTATGGAAAAGAAGGCTTGCCCATAGAACATTTAAAGTGGATGCAGCAATTGCCACTTTATCTAGATTTGGGGGATTCTTGGTTAGTCCATGCAGGATTAAACCCTAACTTACCCCTTGAGTTACAAGGGGCAGCAGAGTTTTGTTGGATTCGAGAAGAATTTCACAGTGCAACTGAGCCGTTTTTTGATGACAAAATCATTATTACAGGGCATACGATTACCTTTGTATTTCCGGGGGTAAAACCCGGAAACTTAGTTTTAGGCAAGGGATGGCTAGATATTGATACTGGCGCTTATCATCCCAAGAGTGGCTGGTTATCTGCCTTGGATCTTGATGCGGCAATGGTTTATCAGTGCAACACTTTTACCAATGAGTTAAGGGTAAATCCCTTGGCAGAAATCACGACTGTGATTGAGCCAATGCCGACGCGATCGCAAAGATTAGATGTTAAAAAAACAAATACCCCAAAACGCCGTTGGTCATGGGTATAGCGATCATCTTTGTGAAGCCAAGGAGATCGCTGCTATGGCGATAGTAAAACTTGGTATAAGTCAGGACGGCGATCGCGGAAAAAGCCAAAGGAAGCACGATTTAGTTTTACCTGAGCCAGATCAAATTCAGCTAGAATTACCCCCTCTTCGGTGTCGTTTAGTTCGGCAACCTTATCACCACGGTGATTAGCAATAAAGGAATGACCATAAAAAGTTTGATTGCCCTCTAAGCCAATCCGATTTGCGGCCGCCACAGGAATGACATTACTCACGGCATGACCAATCATGGCGCGTTGCCAAGGATCTTTAGTGTTCAAATTGGGTTCCTCTGGTTCTGAACCGATCGCAGTGGGATATAGCAGAATTTCTGCGCCCATGAGCACCATAGCTCTGGCACATTCGGGAAACCATTGATCCCAGCAGATCCCTACACCAATTTTGCCAAAGGTCGTATCCCAAACCTTAAAGCCCGTATCCCCATTACGGAAATAAAATTTTTCCTCGTACCCAGGACCATCGGGAATATGGCTTTTGCGGTAAATGCCCAGCAATGCACCATTGGCATTCACCATTGCCAAACTGTTGTAATAGACTTGCCCCGATCGCTCAAAAAATGACACAGGAATGACAACATTAAGTTCTTGCGCCAGCTTTTGAAAATGGGCGATCGTTGGATGATTTTCTACGGGTTGCGCCCAATCAAAAAAGCGATCGCGCTCCTCACGACAAAAATAAGAACCTTCAAATAATTCTGGCGGCAAAATTACCTGTGCGCCTTGATGGGCAGCTTTGCTGACTAACTCCGAAATTTTCGCGACGTTAGTAGCAATATCTGCATTCAAAGATGCTTGAATAACAGCGATCGTGACAGTTTTAGAGGATGACATCAGAATATTAGGATGGAAACGGTAAAGTGTAGATATAGCTACTAGTAAGAAATTGGGAGGCGGTGTGGAGCGCCGCCTCCCAATTTCTGGGTTTTAGTTGACGACAGCTTTATCAATAGCCTACCGCAGCACGAAAAAATTCATGAAAAAACTTGTCATTTTATTGATTCAGTTTTATCGCCTATTCATTTCGCCATTATTTCCACCAAGGTGTCGATTTCAACCAACCTGTTCCCAATATGCCTTAACTGCGATTGATCGCTTTGGCTTAATTAAAGGTGGTGGGCTAGCTGTAAAGAGAATTTGTAGTTGTCATCCTTGGAATATTGGTGGTTATGATCCTGTGCCAGAATTACTCCAAACAGATGAACCTGCATAAAAGTAGGTAATGCTTCTTAGCAAAAAAACAAAGCCTGTGGCGCACGCTGCGCATAGCGCCACAGGCTTTGAGTTTTAAATACTTATGCAGATTTGCACAACAATAAATCCTGCACAATTGCCACAACATTATCTAGAGAAATATCTTCTCGGTTCAAGAGTTTGCATAATACCTGCATTGATTGTTCATATTCCTTTTCAAATTGATAGGCATAGATTGGCGGAACATCTGTATATGCAGCCTGTATGACTTTCATGATCCCAGTACGGACAGCACCCACTAACTCACGGGCAAATTCATTAATTGCTCGCTGTCTTAAATGCTTAAATCCGCGATCGCTAGTTGCATACATTGGTGGTAAACGATTTAGGGCATAGGCAGCTACCTCAGCTTGGTTAATTTGGTTATATAGCTCTGGTTTCATAATTTTTTCCATAGCACGGAATATGAGGTGATCTAAAACATTAACCAGACCCAACTGCGCTTGCAAAGTATAGGACTGTAGCGCTCTATATTCCATTTCCGCGGCATCCTTGACTTTCTTCTCCAAAGCCCAAGAAGAACTTCCGTAATTCACCTGTCCTTGAATTACACAAAGACTTGCATCATACAGACATAATGATTGCTGTTTTAATTCCTGTTCTTTTTGTTGTGCTATACGTTTTTCTCTAAAACGTTTTGAGCCAGAAAGTAATGCTTGAGTATGCCTACTCAAATAACTTGCATCCTGTAAGACCGTTTCTTCCTCTGATTGAATTATCGTTTGATTATTAATTTTGGTTGCATAGGTAGATCTCGTAGTAATTGCTTCAACTAAAACGGGAACATCTCGCCAGCGTAAATGTTTACGTCCCAAAATTTGGCTTAACTGATAAAGTACACCTGCACTATTGGTAAATAAATGATTAGGTAATGGTGTTAAATCATGGAGAGGATCACCAAATAAGACAGTTTTTATGCCCTGCCGCACTAATTGTGAAATTTGGGGCTGTAACTCATTTACGGCATAGGCATATTGATAATGCCATCCACTCATAGATGTGGCAAATAATGGTGGTAAACGGTTAAGAGCATAGGCTACCACCTCTGCAACTCTAACTTTAGGTTGTATTTCTGGACGTAGTTCGTCGATTTGATGATAAGTTTCCTTGACTAGAATTTCTTCCAAAACATTGACGAATCCAAGCATTGCCTTATACCTGTATTAGCATTCGACCAAAGGGTGTAATTGAGCTTTAACAGGCAAAGAAATCTATAAATTTAGCGATAGGTGATATGGGCAAAGTAAGAGGAATAGTTTATGACTATGCCCTTAACTTCATGGAATACCATTTAATATTTTTTGTATTTTTTATACTTTTACAAGTGAAATGAATATATCCAAATATTCTCCCCCCAGTAACCCACCATAATTCATTACCTAAATCTCATTAGAATAGATGCAGAACTAGATGGATATATGTTTTAGCTAAGTATTTATTGGCGATCATTCACGACTTTATCACTATAAATAAAAGCATTTCGCTATAACGAAATAAACCTATTGTACGTCTCGGATAATTACTTTTTTAGACTCTTTGCCTAGACTTAACTTATCAAGAAATATGAACAATGGGACTGATCAAATGTCGTAGATTTGTCCCCAAATCAAAGTAAAGTCTCTAAAACAAAAAAATCTTGAAAAAGCAAGCTTTTTCAAGATTTTTTTGTTTACAGTAATGTAAGGTTTGCTTAGGACATAAAAACCAAATAAGTGAAGGCGGCACTTCGTGCCGCCTTCACTTATTTGGTTTTAGGTTTATTCTAGCTATCTCTTACATTGCTATAGAACCAAAGACTTTACTAAGCAAAGTCTTTGGTTCTGGTATTTGAGAGAGAATTTGCTATGCAAATTCTCTCTCAAATACCGTTTTAAATTAGCCTGACCTCGCATGAATTAGCCTAAGCGATAACCAAATCCGCGTACAGTCACAATATGTTTAGGATCGCTAGGATCAATTTCGATTTTTTCGCGTAACCAGCGAATATGGACATCAACAGTTTTGCTATCACCAACAAAATCGACTCCCCAGACTTTTTCTAGCAACTGCTCCCGTGACCAAACGCGACGGGGATGACTCATAAACAAATCGAGCAGGCGAAATTCTTTAGGAGAAAGATTAATCTCTGCATCATTGATCGTAACGCGACATTCATCGGGATACATGGTGATATCGCCAAATTTATATACTGTGGCATTGGTTGCCACGAAATCACGACGACTACGACGCAACAATGCTCGACAACGGGCTACAAGTTCACGCATCCCAAAGGGTTTACTGAGATAGTCATCAGCTCCGACCTCTAAACCTACAATGCGATCGGACTCATTACCCTTGGCGCTAATCATCAAAACAGGAACATTGTTACCTTCATGGCGCAAGATCCGACAGAAATCTAACCCATTAATCGAAGGTAACATTACATCTAAAATCACCAAATCTAGCCTCACCGCAGTTTTGGCAATTTGTAAAGCTTTATAACCATCTTCAGCGAGGAAAATGCTATATCCTTCTTCTCGCAAAGCCAGAGCGATCGCCTCTTGAATAATCGCTTCATCTTCCACTACCAAGATACAACCGACAGTGTTTTTAGAAGCTGAGACAGGCTGTTCTGTTAAAAGCATAAAAAAGTTGTATTAGGTTTGGTCTAACCGTATCCAATTTTACATTGATTACTAGCTAATTATGTTTCATAGTTTTTGATTTTCAGCAGCATCAGCACTAAAAGCCAAAAACCTAATTAATTATGGCAAGAAAAAGTTAGGGATCAGGGATTTTGCCAAATTTCTTAGGTTTTGGTTGAGCGATCGCGCAATTTGAATATGAGGCTCATCGGCTTCAATTGGGAGAATCTGAGCCATGTTGCCCTGACTAAATTGTTGAATCACTAAATTTGCCGCTTCTAAACCAGTGACATAGGCTTTTTCCTGAGACCATGAGCCATGATTCGTAATAATCCAATCACCGCTCATATATAAGTTTGGAAAGCTAGTAATAGGGCGCAATAGGTGCTGGTAACTTCCGGGGGCGAAATGGGTCACAGCGCGAGGCAACCGAATTACACTGCTATCCACAACTGTTGCATTCTTAAATTCTTGCAAACAAGTGGCGAGATATTGCTGGACAATTGTTACGATTTCTTGATTGTCAAGGGGCAAGAATTGGTTCGCGTGATAAAAATCCACTTCGATTACCGAACCAGTCTCATCTGCATATTCATCATGGAGCACATTGAGATCAAAGAATGTCCAACCAGTAGTTGCATCAAAACCAAAGCAGGCATTGGATGGACGAGGAATATTGATCTTGCGATCGAACCATAGGCGCACGGCTAAAACATCGATCGCTCCTAAATTCATCAAGTTACGAAATTCACGCCGTTTTTGTAAAGCCGCACTATTAGAGACAATTTTTTGCATCCCTGAAATGCCCACGGAGAAAACCACGGCATCGGCATCAAAGGTTTCTTCGCCACAAGTTACACCTGTTACTTTGCCTGCCCCATCAACGCGCAAATCACTAACACGTCTATTGGTAAGGATTTTGCCACCTAAACTGGTGATGCGATCGCACCAAGGTTTAAAGATTTTTTCGCCCACTGTGCCACGACACCAGACCACATCAAAATCCGCTTGATGCGCCAAGATGAAGTAATACAACATTCCCAAAGCCGCCGCCGCCGAGCATTGCTCCCCAGGGGCAAATAATCCGACTAATAGCATTGGCTCAAAGGATTCACGATATAACCGCTCCGATACGCCATACTGACGGAATAACTCTCTGGCGGTGATGCCATCGTAGCGTTTCCATGCCTCATCGGAATTGTCAAAGTCCACCACGGCATACATTAGAGGCAATGCTGACAGGCGATCGCTAAGTGGCAATCTTTTAAATTGTGTATAGGCAAACGTGCCAAGGGGTGAAGGCAATCGCGGCAAGTCTTGAAAAATCGGCGATTCCACTTCTAATCCTGCGGGGGAATATTGTGCCGATCGCGTCCAAGGGGTGAAGGGATCAAGCTCTAGCTCTTTAACTAAGGAAAAAATATTGCGATAGGGATACCAAAAACCGTGAATGCCTGCCTCAACCGATCGCCCCCCTGCGGTTTTCCAACCTGCGACTAAGCCCCCTGCCTGCGCCCCTGCCTCTAGCAAGGTGACATCATAGCCCTGCTTGGTGAGTTGATAGGTCGCGCCTAAGCCAGCCCAACCTGCACCAACAACGATTACTTTTGGTTTATCTGTCATTATTTTTTTGAATACAAATTTTCTGTAACGAACCTCACGGAGTAAGGCTTATGACCAAGAATTAAAGTCTCTTACTAATTTTAAAACCGTGAGAGTCAGTTCCACAGGTGTGCATAAGTCCATGAATATCCGCAAGATGCCGAATTTCTTCGGTTTGCTTAGGGCTAGGTTTCCAAGGATCGCTATTGTCATAGCCATAGTAGGTTTCTACACCGTCAATCCCCAAGGCGGCGGCGGCGGGAATCAGGTCTTCAGGCGATCGCCGATAACGGGCAGGATGGGCAAGTACCGCTAGTCCCCCAGCCGAATGAATGGCTTTAATTACACTAATTGCTTGATAGTCTAAACCTGCGGTGGTTTTGCCTTGCAAATAAGGGTGCATTGCCCCATGTTTAGGATCAAAGCCATAGCCGAGAATATGTACTTCCGTAAAAATCAGACTGGCATTAACTTCGATCCCTGACCAGAGGGTTGGGAGGTTTGCTGGCTCATTGACTTGGCTAGCAAAATTATCAAGATATTGCTTGGCAACGTAATAACCGCCGATCGCATGGTGATCGGTAATTGCCAAATCGGATAGACGCAAAGCGATCGCCTGCTGAATTAAATCAACAGCCTGCATCTTGCCATCAGAATGCACCGTATGCAAATGAAAGTTCAGCCTATGTGGACAACTCATGGCATCGACAGACGCAAAAATTTTTCGCAATTTACTAGTTGCGCTCGACTCTGAGATCAATAGCGGAGTTTGAGTTACCATGACACATCTCTACATAAGCAGATCTTTAACAATTCTTAATTTCTTAACCACAATTTTACCCAAATCGGGGTAGCTAGTTTAACTTTTATTGAGATAGATTCTCAGATACTAAGACATTGATACACGAATATTGTTCGCCTATGCGATGGATAAACAGAACAATAGGTATCTCAATCTAATGGGATTTAGGACTGTTGATCGTATTGACCATACTGGACTTGCTCGATCTCATTATGATCAAGGCTCTGCTCAGAAGTCTCGTAATAACTAGATAATAATTCGCGAGTTTCGACTTTGCCTAAATTCGACTCGATTTCGGCAGTAATTGCGACGCATTCACTACCAGACATGTCTATCGCACGTTCAACGATTTTGCCATCTTTCCCGATTAAGTACTCGATACGTTGATATTGCGACATAATCTATAAATTTTTCCCAACAATAACAATTGCTAATATTCTAGCGTTTATAAATCAAAAAGATCAAAACCGTAAAACGAAAAGCATCGCTTTTTAGATCGATATAACTAGCTGTCCAAGGGATTTTAAAATTTGTAGCACTAGGTATAAATGGTTTTCTGGTTCTGAGAGGGAGAAAACTTTAGATAGTGTGTAAGTAGGTGAAGGAGTCGGCTCTAGCTTAATAAAACGAAATTCTCGCCCATTGGTAATCATCCCAAATGTATTTTGGTTAGCCAAATGATTAGGACTAGCACTCATGTAAGTCAGGGCTTGAGGCAACGCCATCATTACGTCATACTGAACACTCTTAGACTCGATCACTACAACCCAGATAGAATTTTGTAGGACTAAGACATCAATTTGTCCTCGTACTATTTCAGAGCCATCTTGAGATTCCACTTCAACGGATTCTTCGAGGGTTGTGTAAAATGGCGGGTCATAAAATCCTGCGAGGGATAGCAAAGGCGACAGAGTAACCATCTTGACGGTTACTTCTAGAAGTGGGCGATCGGCAAGATATAAGTATTGTTGCTTAGTACGATCTAGCTGCTGCTTTTCGAGTTCGCTAAGCGGTTGTGCCGAATTTAGTAAATCACTGAAAAAACTATCAGTTGGAGCTTGATGCAAATGAAACTTACTTTTGACATCGTACAAGCTGAGCCTTGAGGCTTGTAGAGTTGCAGGCATAATGAAAACTCCTTTACAGTAATTTACAGTTAGCTTTTAGTAGCGATCGCCCACATCATCATTTTCCAGCTAAACGCTTCTCAGTGTTTTGAATTGCTTTAGTAGCATAGACATCATTGGGGCGCAACTTTAAAGCACGCTTAAAGTTAATCAGAGCGGTGTTGTAGTCTTTTTTGTCATAGGCTTTATAACCGATCCTCATCCAAACATCATATTTACCTTTTATAGTCTTGGTAGCAGTGTTGGTTGATTTGGCTTTAACAGTTTCTGTAGTTGATGGCGCAGCTATAGCGGAGTTACAAAATATGCAGGAGCCGACAATCGTAAGGAGCAATAGAAATTTTTTCATACCCTGATTTAAACCCTAATTTAAGTGCATTGAAAAAATTAACGATGTTGGGATTACTATAATTAGTCTTCCCAGAATTTACTAATAAGTAATAACAATTAATAAGTAGCTAGGTGCAATTAAATATAGAACCCTAAAGCCTATATTAAAAGCATAGCCTGCACTATAAGCTTGGATTTTGGTCTTTAATTATGCCCAGCTACTTAACAATTTTCAAGACAGGAACGACCTCTTAAAAGTTGCAAAATCCTAGCGATCAAGTTCCACAACTTTGTTCGCCGAGATGCCATCGGTTGC
This sequence comes from Pseudanabaena sp. Chao 1811, assembly GCF_027942295.1. NCBI lineage: Bacteria > Bacillati > Cyanobacteriota > Cyanophyceae > Pseudanabaenales > Pseudanabaenaceae > Pseudanabaena > Pseudanabaena sp. Chao 1811. The sequence continues at coordinate 2,880,775 of NZ_CP101416.1, read as the reverse complement.
TGTGCCAAAATACCAGAGAGAAGCAGCAGCTTCGGCACGGGTAACAGGCTTTTGGGGTTGTAACAATGTGGTAAATCCAAAGCTACGGCGAATGTTAGAAATATCGCGCAGTTGAGCATCGGCAAAAATTGCACCTAAAGCATTTTCGCTAATGCGATCGCTATCTTTAAAGCCCCATGTTTGACTAATACTGTCCCATGTGGCACTAGGCAGAGGCTGTCTGAGATCGAGGGGGATTTTCCATTGCACCAATTCTTCACGGAGGAGGGGATCATTAGGACGAAAGCGATCGCCTGTACCAATTAGCCCTGCATTAGCTAAGCCCTGAATGATGGCAAAGTCAGGATGGTTATTCGGTACATCCGTAAAACTTGCCGTTTCATTGGGTTGCGCGAGACGAATCTGGCGGCTCGGTTGATTTTTATAGAAACGATTATTAGTTTGCAGTAGCCATCTGGCATATTCTCGCCTTGCTACTAAGTTATTAGGCTGGAATTGCAATCCTGTTTTTGCGGTAATCGTCCCTAATTTATTGAGATCTTTGATCCAAGGTCTTAAGGCAACAGGACCCTGCTCGATGTCACTAAATTCGCCCGCCTGAGGTTGAGCAGTTGCAAAATTGATGTAAAAAAAGGTTTTGAGAGAATTTGGATTTTTTGCGCTTGAAGAATTAGGTAAAGCTTGTACAGCGATCGCAATCATCTGATTAGATAAGCTTTCACTTTTAAAATTGGGGAAATTAGGGCGCTCGCTAAATTTGGGAGCCAAGCTGGGAGAAGCAGTGGGAGATGAAGATGGCGTGGTGACAGGTTCTGTGGTGGGAGTTACAGTTGGGGTGGCAGAGGGAGCAGGTTTATTTTGTTCAGCAATGGGTTCAGGGCTGGAATCACTGTTAGGGTTTGCTGGAGCGATCACCCCTTCTAAGGAATTGCCAAGATTAGACCCTTGGCAAGCGCTGAGGGAACAAGCAATTAGTCCTAGGATTAATCGAAATGTGAACTTCATTAAAACTCCACATCAATATCATCAGGAAAGCTCAAGTCCAGCAACTGTTCAAAACTATAGGGACATTCATTGGGCAATACGTTTTTCTTAATTGGTGTCTCACTCAAAACTAACGCTAATCCCAAGCGAAAACCCTTGAACAAAGCTTTATCTAAATAGGACTTTAGACTCGGATTGTCCGCTAACAAGTCTTGAATTTCCTCTCTTTGCAACTGGATCGTCACTTGCCAACTACGCGATCGCTTTTGGGGTTGGTATTGCCATTTTAAGAGATGTCCAATCAGCACTCCAAGCCGATTAGATAACTCCTGCTGCTTTTGCTTACCCAACGACTCAATTTCCTCAACTAAGTTAGCCACATCTAATCCATCTAACTTACCTAATGCTAAAAGTTTGGACTGCTGCATTGTCCAACCATAAAAATCCGTCTCATATAAACCTGTTTCCATACTTCTATTGGTAATGATTCAGTACTTTAGGATGAGCGTCTCTTTGAGATGCCCATCCTAGCAGTCTTATTGTGCATGATTAGGAAGCTTGATCGATCTCGGCGAGATTAGCGCTAGGTGGTAACAGCAGTGGCGTATTTATGGGAATGACACAGGCGATTTCAGGGCGGAAATTGGCATAGCGGCTGCGGCGGATGCCGATTAATTCTGCCTGAATATCCGTAGTACTTTCACCTAAACAAATCAGCAAATGCGTAGTCAGTTCTAAACTTGCCTCAAAGGTGGGATGCACAACTTCCTTGGCTCCCAGTTGATACAGCGTATCGATATCCGCATCTTTTTCGGCTCTAGCGACAATATCAATCTCTGGCGAAATGCTAATGGCTCTCTGGACGCATAACCTCGTAGCGATCGGGTCAGAAATAGCAATCAGCATCGATCGCGCATGGTCGATCTCCGCTTTTTCGAGTACCAAGGGACTGGCGCAATTGCCATATAGGTAAGGGATATTTTGCGATCGCAAGATCTCTACCTTAGACTCAGCATCTTCAATTACGAGGACAGGATAGCCCTTTGATTGCAGTAACGCTACAATCCCCTGTCCGATCCGCCCATAACCACAGACCACCACATGATCCTTTAGTTCAGCATTGGCAGAAAGTTCTTGAGGCATATCTAGCTTGTTCATCCATGCCTTCAGGAATGGTACTTTTTCCAGTAATTGCAAAATCTGCGGTGTTGCCTTCAGTAAGAAGGGTGTAACCATTAAGGTGACAGCAGTTGTCCCTAAAATCAGTAAATATACGCGGCGGGAAACTAATCCTAATTTTTGACCTTCGCTAGCAAGTACAAAGGAAAACTCTCCAATTTGGGCAAGTCCTAAGCCTGCAAAAATGGCAACGCGCAGGGGATAACGGAAAATGCTCACCAATGGTACGACGATCAGGAATTTACCCAGCATTACGATCGCCACTAGACTCAGAATCAATTCCCAGTTTTGCAGTAAAAAGGCAGGATCGATCAGCATCCCGATCGCCGCAAAAAACAAGGTCGCAAACACATCGCGCAAGGGTTCTACATAGGTGAGCGCTTGATCAGCATATTCCACCTCCGAAATCATCAAACCTGCGACGAATGCACCCATTTCAATCGACAAGCCTAAATGCTCAGTAAGAAGCGCAATGCCTAGACATAACACGATCACACTCAGCAAAAATAGTTCACGGCTCTCGGTACTTGCCACCCAGCGCAAAAATGGCGGAATCACCCAAATTCCCGCCGCGATCGCTGCCCCTGCAAATAGAGCCGTCACCGCTAAGGCTTTGATCACCTCAATACCTACGGATTCAGGATGATCGAGCGCAGGCAATACCGCTAACATTAATCCCAAAGCTAAGTCTTGGATGATTAACATCCCCAATGTCACCTGTCCCTGTGCAGACTCGGTTTCGTTGTTTTCCATCAAACTTCGCAGCACAACTGCCGTAGAGGAGAGCGACAGGATGCCACCAAGGAAAATGCCTTGAGTTGGTGTGTCCACCCATCCCACCAATACAGATACTCCTGTGGTGAGGGCGATCGTCAATAAAATCTGTAAAGTACCACCACCAAGGGCGATCGCTCTCACTTTATTTAACTGCTTTAGTGAAAACTCAACGCCAAGGGCAAACAGTAAGAAGGCAACCCCAAACTGGGCAAGGGTCTCTACCTGAATCAATTCTTTGATCAGTCCTAAGCCCGTAGGTCCAACGACGATGCCACCAAAGATGTAGCCCAATAAAACTGGTAATCGCAGCGCCGCCGCCAATAATCCGCCAAAGGAGGCTGCTGCAAGAACCGTTACTAAATCAACAATTAACCGAAAATCTTCTTGCACAGAAATCAACTTAAGAACATTGCCTTCTCTACTTTAAACCCATATCCGAAAAAGGGAACAAGCATTGCTCCTTTTTCTTTCACCCCAATAACTCATTAACTGTCATGCTAAAGCCACTAAGAACGACAGAGGTAATCACCTCATCGGCAACATAAATTTTGCGAGCATCTTGGGTTAATACCACGATCAACCGTTCTTCATTAAAAATTAGCCAAACTTCTTGACACTGCGATCGCAAATATTCGTGCGCCTTAGCAAATACATCATTAGCGGCATCAGTCGGTGAGATCACTTCCGCAATTAAAGGAAAGCTTTGGGGCAAAGTGGGTAAATTGCCATACTCAGCTAGCAAATCAGGGGTGAGATAAGCAACGTCAGGTCTACGTCCTTGTTCCAGAGTGCGACAGGGTACTTCAGTATATACTTCACCACCAATCCCAGAGGTTTCAATATGACTTTTCCAAAGCCATCCAACCCTACTTTGTACCCGACCATGTTGTAATGTCATACCCGTTTTTTCGATTAAATTGCCGCTAACCCATTCCAGTCCACCCGATGGGGGATTGTTGACCCATTCATCAAGGGAAATTTTGGGAATAGCTATCTCTTCTGCTTTTTCAGCGATCGCAGGGCTAACCATAGTTTTAAGCAAGCTAACTTTAGTCTGATTATACTTAAACCCAATTTTTTGTGGCGTAGCTTTGCCGTGCCACAAAAAATTGGGTTCTTTATTTTAGTGAACGCACTGTAAATCAACACTTTCACAGTTTCGAGAAATAAATTTTATTTTTGGGTTGTCAAGATTGCACAGTATGTTATTATTAGATTCGCGAGTTAAGGGCTTGTAGCTCAGTGGACTAGAGCACGTGGCTACGGACCACGGTGTCGGGGGTTCGAATCCCTCCTGGCCCGTCCAGAATGAATAAAAAAGCAGCACCATGTGCTGCTTTTTTGTTGGGCATTTTTATGCTGCTTTTTTATTGGGTATCTTGTTTAGTTTTAAACTTTCCTGAGATCGCTTGATCGACATCTTCAGGACTGACAATCCAATAGCTAAAGCGGAACTCATTTGCTCCGCTAGGTCTACCCTTGAGACTTGTAGTTTGGATTTGATCAGGTTTTAAAGTGAGGCTAAAGGTCGCGATCGCCATCATTTCATCAAAACTGAGATTAGAATCTACATGCTTTTGCATAATATTGATCAAATCAGGAAGACGTAGCACAACCGAAGGACTAGCAATTTTTGCCTTGAGAGCCTTTAAAACTATTTGCTGACGCTTAATACGTCCAATATCACCATCTTCATCATGACGGAATCGGGCAAAACCTTCAGCCTGTGTGCCATTAAGAACTTGTACTCCTGCATAAAGATCAATATTTAGCTTTTGCGTTTTATCTACATACTTCATCCGCTTAGGGACATTGACCTCAATCCCACCAAGGGCATCAATCAAAGCTGATAGCCCCGAAGTATCTAAGCGTACATAGCGATCGATTTCCACGCCATTGAGTTTTTCAGAAACAATTTCCTGAGCGAGTTCTGCGCCACCATAGACATTAGCGGCATTAATCTTGGTTACGCCATAATTGGGGATTGGTACTTGGGTATCGCGAGGGATTGAGAGGATATTCACCGAGCGATCACTTGGATCAAATCGAATCAGCAACATACTATCGCTACGACCATTAAAGGATTCTGGCGAACCGAGGGGAGCCTCAAGGACACGATCTACTCCCATCACTAAAATTTGGTAAGGACGTTCTAACTTCCGCCCCAAGCCTTCCATCAAAACTTCTTCGGGCTTGCGACCAGACAGCAAACCACCCCAATCTATGGCATTAATCGGGACAATTCGCCCTAGAAATGCACCAGCCCCAACAGAGACAATTAAAGATAAGGTAAACCCAATTTTTGCGAAGGGAATGTGCTTAATTTTGGATATGGTCTGGACAACACCGACTTGCTTTGATTCTGGCAAATTAGTAGGCAAATCAGCCCGATTGGTGGCATCGGCTGACCGAACTTTGGATGCAGTTATCGGTCTATTGCTCACACACCACTCCATACTTCTATAATGCTCAACAAACAACATATACCGCAAGTCAACAACTCTATGCAAGCTGTAATTATTGCTGGTGGGAAAGGAACAAGGCTTAGACCCTTGACCTATGGCTGTCCTAAACCAATGCTACCTCTGATTGATCGCCCATTCTTAGAATGGATGATTAATCGTTGCCGTGAAGCTAGTGTGACCGACATTTTGTTAAATGTGCAGTATCACTCGCAACAGGTAATCGATTATTTCGGAGATGGCGATCGCTTTGGCGTAAAAATTCGTTATGTCGAAGAGTCCACACCATTGGATACCGCAGGAGCTATTAAGCTTGCAGAGCCATATTTCACGGGTGAATCATTGATTGTCTTCAATGCTGACATTCTCACTAATTTAGACTTGACGGCATTGATAAAGTTTCATCAAGAGACTAAAGCTGATGCAACTTTGACCTTAACCAGAGTCCCCGATATTACGCCATTTGGCTTAGTAGAGATTGATAAGCAAAATCAAGTGCAGGCTTTCCGCGAAAAACCAAATGCAGAGCAAGCCGTAGCATTTCTGGCACAAGGAATTAATACGATTAATGCAGGAACTTATGTTCTGGAGCCAAAGATTTTTGATATCTATCCTACGGGAGAGCCTTTGAGCTTTGAACGCACAGTCTTCCCAAATGTGCTGGAGCGTGGTTTGAAGATGATGGGTTTTGTGTGGGACGGCTATTGGATGGATATGGGAACACCTGAAAAGTATTTCCAAGCCCAGATTGATGTGTTGGAAGGAAAGGTTCCTTATGATTTTGGCGATCGCTCTGAGCAGAGAAGCACAGGTATATGGGTTTCCAAAACTGCCACTATTGCTGAGGGAGCAGTTTTAGAGGCTCCTTGCTATATAGGAGATGCTGCTTCCATTGGTAAGAATTCTCATATTCCTTCTCAAACTTTAGTGGGAGCGAATTCTTTGATCAATAAAGCGATCGCTTCAGGTATGTATAGCGCAGGCTCACTAATTGTTTAGATAACCCAAGTTGCTACCTATTCATTTAAGACTAAAGTTAAAATAAAAAATGCTAGATTTTTATATAAAAATAGCGTCATTTTGGACTTAGCGAGGCTGTTTTTAACTTGTTTTGAGCCGATTTTTAATAGGTAGCAACTTGGGTTAGATAAAAAAAGCCTCGCTCAGCGAGGCTTAAATAATCAAAAAAGATTCGCGATGCGAATCTTTTTTGATTTAGTAGTTACGTTTAAATGACTCTAGCCATTCACGCAATTGTTGAGTAGCAATCTCTTTGCCTCCAAGACCAAAAGCAACAGCGATCGCCACGGCAATTGCTCCAGTCAGTAAGCCAAAGGCAAGATCAACGATATTGCTAGCAACACCAATCTGCTTAAGAGCCATTGCAGTGATCAGAACAACAATGGAAATCCTTGCCGCATGACCGAGAATTCTAGCTTGTCTTCCACCTGTGCTAGTAATCAAATTAAAAGCAAGATTGGCAAGATATAGCCCGATCGCAAAAATAACCACGCCACTGAGTACTTGACCTGCAACTTGCAAGACCCCAAACACAATGCGGGTAAGGGCATTAATTTGTAAGACATCGGTTGCTGCCGCGATCGCTACGAGAATAATCGCAATGAACACAATGATACCAACAACTTGCGAAGGCGTTTGTTGGGGTAGTGTCGTAATCGATTTATTCTCAGGATCTGAATTTGCTGAGGAGTCGCTAGGAGGAATTGCCGCGATCGCAGGAAATCCCAGCCATTGCAAGATGTTGTTAAATCCTAATCCTGTCAGAATTCCCGAAACAATATCTCTCGCAAACTGCCCAATAAAATAGGCAACAGCGAGAATCACAATTGCCACAAAAATCTGAGGTAGGAAGCGCAATACTTGATCGAGCATTGCCGTCGCTGGACGGGAGATTGCACCAACTTCTAAAGCTTCTAACGTGGATATCGCTGTGGGAATAAGAATCAATACATAGATAAAATTCCCAACCACCTGAGAAAGCGTGTATTCAGTTTGATTATTAGCCCAGCGTCGTAGGAATTGATCGGCTCCACTAGTAGCTAGGAGATTTGTCACAATTCGCTTAACTACTTGAGCAATCAACCAGCCGATCCCACCGATAATCACTGCCTTGAGGATTTTCGGTAGAGCACTTAGAATTTGATTGACTAGATTTTGCAAGGGCTGGAGTGCCTGTACTAAACCTAGAGCATCTAAGACTAAAGGCAAAAACAGCAGCAAGACAAACCAATATAAAGCCGAAGATAGGGTCTCACTGAGGGGGATTGTCTCAGATTTTGATTCCGTATCAGCATCACTTACCTGTGCATTTACCTTGTCATCGATTTGTGCCGATCGCAAAAAGCTCCCAACGAGCAATTTGCTAAAGGTTGCCAATACCCATGCAATTCCGAGCAGGATGGCTGCGCCGCCCAATTTTGGTAAAAATGATGTAATTTGCCCTAATAAACTATTTAGTGGCGTAGCAACTGCATCTAATTTGAGAAATTGGAAAAATGCGACTAAGGTAAAAAGTAAAATAATCCAGAAAACTGTAGTACCTGCCCATTTTTCGATAGGAAAAGTATTACTACGGGAGCCTGATAACCAAGATGTTAGCTTGTTATCAACATCGGTACGTCTCAGAAGTTTTTCCGTTATAGAGGAGAAAACTATAGCAATTACCCAACCGAGAACAAGAATTAGAACAGCCAAAATTAATTTGACGACAAATCCATCGGGGTTGAGTAAATCTTCAATTGCAAATCCTTTCGCTGTTGAGGTTTGGGCTAACAGGAAAGAGGAAACATCGTGCATAAATCACACCTCAAAGCTGAACAATTAAGGAGTATCCTCTTCCGTATCTTAAGTGGAGATATCTTGAAAAAAAAGTCACTAATAATTAAGGTTTTTCCTAAATATAAAGAAAAAAATAATTATTAATGACTTTTAAACGTTTAAAGGATCGCTAAATCCTCAAAAACCTTTTGATAGAAGGAGATTTTAAAGTTTTGATAAATTAGCGTTTCTTTTTACCTTTTGTTGCATTTGTTAATTCTGCCTGAGCAATCTCAGCATCAAGAATTGTCTGCCCCGTTGCAGCTAAAAATACATCATCAAGACTAGGTCGTGACTGAGCCAAACTGAATACTTCGATATCAACGGCTGATAACATACTTTGAATCTCGCCTATAGCATTAGCGTCGGGAGTCACAAATAAATTAACAGCATTACCTTGCGCCTCATTAATCGTAATGCTTTGCACAATTGGTAATTGCTGCAAGATTTTTTGGGCATGTTCAGCCTCATGGCGTTCGGCAAATTCACGAATTCTTACGGTAATGCGATCGCCACCAACCTTAGTTTTAAGTTCCGAAGTTGTGCCTTCTGCAATAATTTTTCCCTTGTCAATAATCGCGACACGATTGGCAAGGGCATCAATTTCTTCGAGGTAATGACTAGAGATTAAGATTGTGACCCCAGAAGCTCTAAGTTTGCGTAAAAAATCCCAAATCGCGAGGCGACTTTGAATATCTAGTCCCACCGTTGGCTCATCAAGAATCAATACCGATGGTTGATGCAGCAGTCCTGCCGCTAGATCTAAACGTTTTTTGAGACCACCTGAGTATGTCCCTGACAGCTTGTCGGCATAGGGTTCGAGTTGTAGTAAGTCCAATACCTGATCAATGCGATCGCTAATTTGTTTGGGTGGAATATGATACAAAGCGGCTTGAAACTGTAAAAGCTCACGTCCTGTCAAAACTTTGTCTAGAGCAACTTCTTGGGCTACATAACCTACGCGATCGCGGATTGCCCTAGACTCTGTTGCCCCCGCCACTTCGATCACCCCTGAATCAGGTGTAGTCAAAGTACATAGACAGCGCATCGTTGTGGTTTTGCCTGCCCCATTAGGACCAAGCAGTCCATAAATTTGCCCTTGCGTAACATTTAGAGAAATTCCATCTACGGCAATAGTTGTGCCATAAGTTTTCTTGAGATTTTCAATTCTTACTGCCGACTGCATGGAGGTATCTAATTATTACGTTCTGTTAACCAACTATTTTAACCGTGACGCTATCCAAATCGCAATAAAATCTTTCATTAACAAGAAGGATCACTTTGCTACAAACTCAAAAATCTAGAAATTATTTAGTAAAGCCATATATGTCGAAATATATTGTTAAGTTAACTTTAATTTCATTCTTGAATAAGTAAGCAAATACAATTTTATTCTTTTAAATAGCGGGGGAGCTAACGAAACAGTTATTTTCAGAATAGTTAGATTAAATCAAACAGTCATTACTGAAGTTGAATTGAGGGGTTCAAAGATTATGTTAACAATGAATCGCACCTTGGATGCAAAGACTAGCGATGTTGAGCATGTTTATCTTACTGATAGCGATCTATTTAATTTAGAGCGTTTTGCCAATACTTTTTCCTTGCGTGTCAAGACCTATAGTCTATTGCGCGATCGCGCTGAAGAGATCACAATACGAACTCTCAAACTCTTGGCACAGCAGTATCCTGAGTTAGTTCATAAGCAATTAGCCCGTTGCAAATATGACATGTCTAACATGATTCGCTATGCATCTTTATCCATCTTGCGTGATGACGAGCTTTTCTTTCGAGAAACCTTGATGGATTGGTTGGCAAACATCATTAACTCCTATCAAGTCTCGAAGGAATGTTCTACTTGCTATCGGTTAATGCAAACGGTTGTTGATGAGATGTTACCTCCTGAATGTTCTGTATTGGTAAAGCCCTATTCAGATCTAGCTATTGCTGCATTAATGAATGCTTAGTTAGCTGAGGCTAGCTATCAATACTCACGCATGATCGACCTCCGAGACTTCAGTTAATTAATAATCAGTTAATTAATGACTAGATTGACAAGCATTTCAAAGGTTTTTTAGAGGTTTTTTGGAGAAGTTGTTATGGATACTCATCCCGTCGTTACCGTTGACCGTAATTCCACAGAGGCAGAGCGCCAAACAGCTCTCCAGCAAATCTATACACAAGTTCTAGAGCGCCAGCCCTATGAGTCTGAACGCAAGGCACTTGCGAAGTTTGAGAAGGATTTTCTTAAAGGGAAGTTGGGGGTACGTCATTTCATCGGCGAACTCGTCCTGTCATCGGTCTATCTCAACAGTTTTTATCATGATTGCTCAAATCTCAAGTTTGTCGAATGGAGCTTTAAGCATATCCTTGGACGGGCGCTAAGGGACAATGAAGAGATTGCGAAGTACATGAATTTACTGATGATGGAGGGGGTAGCGGCATTTTTCCATGAGCTTCTCGGATCGGAGGAATATCGTAAAGCTTTTGGCAGTTTCACAATTCCCTATGCTCGTGATGTCAAGTTCTATGACTCTCCTCGCAACTATCTACAAACAAATCTCTTGACCCATGAACATGTTGGACAACGGGGCAAGATTGTGCCGATGATCTATTGGCAAAAGTTAGGGCTAGATTGTGAAACGGGTTCCTGTGTGATGCCTGAAGAAATGCAGCACAATCCCGATGCAATGAGTCATTCCGTCCATTCCGCCGCCGATCGCCAACAGGCACTTGCACAAATCTATACTCAATTGCTAGAGCGGCAACCCTATGCCTCTGAACGTCACGAAATTGCTCATTTAGAAGAAGATTTTCTATCTGGCAAGTTGGATGTACGCCACTTCCTCGGCGAACTGGTGATGTCAAATCTATATTTAGATAGTTTCTATCGCGATAGTTCTAACTTGAAGTTTATGGAGTTTAGCTTTAAGCATCTCCTTGGTAGAACTCTCCATAATAAAGAAGAGATTAGTATCTATACAGATGTACTCACCAAACAAGGTGTTTCTGCCTTCTTCCATAAAATCTTTGATTCTGAAGAATATCGTCAAGCCTTTGGCTGTCACACTATTCCCTATGCTCGTGATGTCAAATTCCATGACTCACCTCGCAACTATTTGCAAAGCGATTTGGTGCAGCATGAACATGCAGGACAAAGGGGGAAAGCCGTTCCTAGTCTCTATTGGCAAGAGCTAGGTATGAACTGTGAAACAGGAACCTGTGTGATGCCTGATGCAAATACCAAGCAGCATTTCCCCGAACCAACTAAAACACAAGAACCTGTTTCGCGATCGCTAAATGAAGAGATCGAAGAACTTTTGCAGATGTTACAAAACAGTGATGCTCGACAAGTCCTCCAAAGCATGAACGAGAAGCAGCGATCGCTTCTGCGTAATTTAGCTAAGTAACAAAAATGAAGTGCTGTGCTTTGCACAGCACTTCATTTTTTGGTATATATTTGGATTCTCAACATTGAGTTAACTGCCCCATGGAACGAGTCTTACAGGAAATAGGGCGATCGCCTTTGATCGTTGCCGAAATTGCCATTGGCTTTATTCTGTTTTGGATTGGACAGTTTGTCTATCAAAAGCTATTTCGGCGCAAGATCGAACTCAATATTGAGCTATTTATCCGTGATAACTCGGCAGTAGCACTAGCCCTAGTTGGCTACTATTTAGGTATTGCGATCGCCCTTAAAAGCGCTCTTACCAAGTCAGTTTTAGGTTGGCAAAATATCTTAGTCAATCTAGTTGTCTATGGACTATTAGTAATTGCCTTGATGTGGGTTGGCGCAATTGTTTGCGATCGCTTAATTTTGCAACGCTGTGACAGTGCTAGAGAAATCCTCGAAGAGCGTAATTTTGGGGCAGCAGCTCTTGAGTCAGGTTGTCATATTGCTAATGGCATTATCATTAGTTCCACAATGGGCGGAGATTCAGGAACATGGCTAGTGGGTTTAGTAAGTTATGTCATCGGTTTAACGACACTGGTACTTGCAAGCTTTTGCTATTCAGCGATCGCGGGATATGACGTATTTAAATCAATTCAAGAACATAACAATCCTGCGGCGGGAGTTGCTTTTGCTGGTTTGCTAGTAGCGATCGGCAACGTGGTACATTTTGCCTTTTTGCCTGAGTTTGAGAATTGGGGAATTAGTTTTATCTTATATATTTTGGCGATTCCCTTTGGAATATTGATGCTTGTAGCCATTCGCTGGCTTGCGGATCTGATTCTTGTACCGGGGGTGAAAATTTCTGATGAAATCGTGCGACAGGAAGTACCTAATCTCGGAGCAGGATTAATTGAGGCATTTGCCTATATTGCAGGTTCACTATTAATTTCTTGGAGCATTTAATAAAATTTGAAACGAAATTTGAGAGAGGGTTTGCTACACAAACCCTCTCTCAAATTCCAAAAGTAAAAGCCTTGCTAAGCAAGGCTTTTACTTTTGGAATTTTAAAATTTGCCAGATTAACCCAAACTGACGTTAAAAAAGACTCGCAAAGCGAGTCTTTTTACTATGCAGATTCAGGTTTAGGCATTGACGCAGGATGTTGCAATATCTCGGCAGTTGATAAATTTTCGACCATGTCGCGAGTAATCAGACATTTGGTCACATCCTTACGCGAGGGTAACTCGTACATCATGTCTAGCATCAACTGCTCGACGATACCGCGTAATGCTCTTGCCCCCGTTTTCCGACGATAGGCTTCTTTAGCGATCGCCTGTACAGCATCGGGCTGAAACTCAAGCTGGACATTATCCATTTTTAAGAGTTTCTGATATTGCTTGATCAATGCACTACGAGGCTCAGTCAAGATTGCCATGAGTGCCTTTTCATCAAGAGGATCAAGCACAGCCGTTACAGGCACACGACCGATAAATTCGGGAATCATCCCAAACTTGACTAGATCGTCGGGCTGCAAGTTTTTCAGAATCTCGGCAGTACGCTTTTCACGGGGAATTGATTCACCCTGCTGCACAAACCCCATCGACTTTTTACCGATGCGCTGCTCGATCAGCTTTTCCATGCCCCCGAAGGCTCCACCGCAAATAAATAAAATATTTTTGGTGTCAATTTGGATGCAGTCTTGGTAAGGGTGCTTACGTCCACCTTGGGGCGGTACGTTAGCGATCGTCCCTTCTAGCATTTTTAGTAAAGCTTGTTGTACGCCTTCGCCTGACACATCACGGGTGATCGAAGTATTTTCGCTCTTACGGGCAATTTTATCGATTTCATCAATGTAAATAATGCCCCGCTGCGCCTCTTCGACATCGAGATCCGCAACTTGCAATAGCCGCAGTAAAATATTCTCCACATCTTCGCCGACATAGCCTGCCTCGGTGAGTGTAGTGGCATCAGCAACCGCAAAAGGCACATCTAGCATTTCGGCTAAGGTCTGCGCCAAAAGCGTCTTACCACAACCCGTAGGACCTATCAGCAAAATGTTTGACTTCTGAAGTTCAACCCCATCCTCAGACTGCCCCTTACTAGCTGACTCGATAAAGCTAAGGCGCTTGTAGTGGTTATACACAGCCACAGACAAAACCTTTTTGGCTTCGTCTTGCCCCACTACATTTTCATCGAGATAGCGTTTGATATCGCGAGGTTTGGGAATTTGGTTGAGATTGAGATTTGCCGCAGTTTTGGTTTTACGCTTTTCATTGGCAGGATCTTTACGCTGAGCAGCTTGGGGGGGAGCGCTATTAAACAGCTCCTCATCGAGGATTTCGTTACACAAATCCACACACTCATCACAAATGTATACCCCTGGTCCTGCAATTAGCTTGCGTACCTGCTCCTGCGATTTACCACAGAAGGAACATTTTAGATGAGAGTCATATTTACTGGGCATAAGCTATCTCGCTGTGGCTAGACTAGGGAGAGGACAGATGGCTGAGGGCTATTGGCATTGGTTAAAACGCGATCGATTAAACCATATTGCTGAGCTTCGGCAGGGGACATAAAGAAATCGCGCTCGGTATCTTGCTCGATCTGTTCAAGGGGCTTACCTGTATTTTCGGCTAACATCTCGTTCAGTGATCGCTTAATATACAAAATTTCTCTTGCTTGAATTTCGATATCCACTGCTTGACCTTGAGCGCCACCGAGGGGTTGGTGAATCATGATCCGCGCATTTGGTAGAGACATCCGCTTGCCCTTAGCACCAGCCGCAAGCAGGAATGCTCCCATGCTAGCAGCTAGCCCCATGCAAATGGTACAGACATCAGGACGGACATGGTTCATCGTGTCGAGGATCGCCATCCCTGCATAGACTGAGCCACCGGGGGAGTTGATGTACAGATAAATGTCCTTTTCGGGATCTTCAGCTTCTAGAAATAAAAGCTGGGACATGATTAAATTGGCGCTGGTGTCATCAACTTGCGAACCCAAGAAAATAATCCGCTCTCGCAATAGGCGCGAGAAGATGTCAAACGCTCTCTCGCCTTTACCTGATTGCTCAACCACCATTGGTACAACCTGATTTTGGGTCGAAGCGATCGCGAATTGACTCGATGTTAATTGACTAGATAAAGGGAACATTCGTTTTGAATTCACCATAATTTTGACGCATTATCTCAGGCAATGCTTGAGTTTTACCATACCTATTTGAGAGCTATTATGACTCAAAAATCGTGTTGATGATGGTGTCATTCCTATTGTAATCTTTTACGCAATCTGAATTTTTTAGTAAAGAGGGGGTGCGCTGCACCCCCTCTTTATTTTATTTAAGCAGTTAATTAAGCTTCTTCAGAGGTTGCGTCAACCGTGATTACTCCATCAGCATCAATCTCTGGTTCAATGCTTTCGAGGGTTTCATCGGCTGGGGGATTCAAGGAGCCTTGCTCAACTAGCTCGATCTCAGAATGCTCGATCAACCATGCGAGGGCATTTTCGGTCAAGATTTCTTCACGAATAACGGTTGCTAAGCGATCAGGATCAATATTTTGACCCTTGAGGGCTTCTAGCGCACCAGCAACTCTTTCATTGAGGGTTGCTTCATCGGCAACAATTTTTTCTTGTTTGACGATTTCATCAAGGGCAACCTTGCGTCTAAGGCGTTTCACGGCTTCAGGCTGATTGAGGCGACGCATTTCTTCGACCAACTCTTTGGTAAAGAGTTGCTTTGCCATCGCAGGATCAATACGCTCTTGGAGATAGCTGGCCTGTTGTCTTACCAAGAAATCCAGTTCTTGCTGTACCAATGTTGCAGGCAAGTCCACGTCGAGTTCGGCAGTGAGGGCATCAAGGACTGCGGTTTCTTTATTTGCCTTAGTCTTGGACTCAGCCTCATCAATGACGCGCTTTTCTAAAAGCTCACGCAATTCGGCGATCGTTTCCTTATCGCTGATGGATTTGGCAAATTCGTCATCAAGGGCTGGTAATTCACGACCCTTGAGTGATTTGACCGTAATTACGTACTTAATTTCCTTACCAACATATTCTTCGGGGTAATAGTCTTGGGGGAAAACGGACTCAACTTCTACGACATCGTCGATTTTTGCACCGATGAGCGCTTTGACGACTTCAGGAATAAATGCTTTTTCATCAACATCTAACTGAAAATCATCTTCACCAGCATCGGGCAATTCTTCGCCAGTCTCGCGATCAAGCACTTTGAGATCAACCGTTGCGACATCATTTAGTTCGATGGCGCGATCTTCGACGGGTACTAATGTAGATTTACGCACTTGAAATTCGCGCAAGGTGCGATCGACTTCCGTAAGATCGGGTTTGATTTCCTCAGCTTTAACGCTAAAGCCTTGATACTTAGCAAGAGTAACCTCTGGCTCAACATCGATCGCTGCTTTAAAAGATACTTCTTGTCCGGGGGTGAAGGTTTGGACAAGGGTTTCAATATCTGTAATCAGTTGGAAGCCGCCTAAAGCTTTATCTTTAACTTCTTTGTTTTCGGCAAGAGCTTCGTTTAAGGTTTTTTCTAGCAACTCTTCGAGAACATTTGCTTTGAGTCGCTGACTACCAATTTGTCTTAGTACAAGCTGTTGTGGGGCTTTACCTTTGCGAAAACCGGGGACTTGGATCGTGCGTGTCAAGTCTTTGACAATGCGATCGTATATTGCTTGAGACTTTGCCCCTTCTACTTGAATGTCAAAACCAATTTGACTAGCGGGAAGCTTCTCTAGAGTGACCTTCATTATTTAAATATGCCTAGATTAAGTATGCCTAGATTGAATATATCTAGAAATCAAAAAACATTTTTTGCCAACCTTTGCCAACTTCTGCCAACTTTTTAGCAAAACTGTCAGCAAGTGTCAAATTATGCCAAGTCTATAATATTACGATATCGCCGATCATATGCCGATCATATTTATATAAAAAACATATCCAATCCTAAAGCGGCTCAACTTGCCTCAAATATGGACATGTACCGCACCGAATATGCTGCCCATAAATTGTATAAATTGTTAGGAAAACCCCAAATATTGAGATGCGAGGCAAATTGCCTCGTCTCAATATTTACTTGAGGTGACGAGTAGGACGGTTATCGACTGGCTTGGCAGATATAGGCTGAGTGATAGACACTTGTTGCGAGGAAGTAGGAGATGCTTGTCCATCTAGTAAAATTTGTAACTTCGGTCCAGTTGCCGCAAGGCGAATCGTAATCCCATTTTGTACCCGTTCTTTTTCTATTTGCTGATCGTTAACATATGTCCCATTTGCCCCAATATTCACGATTTCCCAATATAGAGCCTGACGATGTAGTTCGACATGGTAGCGAGAAACAACTGAGCTATATAAGATAACGTCATTATCGCCAGAGCGCCCAATCCGAATCACAGGCTCAGCTTCAAATTTCCATGTTTGGATAGGAGTAGCTTCGATAGGATGAAGCAAGTTAAGCGTAATCACAGGCTTTCATGCAGAATTTTTACAGAAAAAATAAAATTTTTATGGCAAATACGACAGGACTTGCACTTTTTCAATTTATTTCAAAAGTCTAGCACTGACCTTCTCGAATTGTTATAACCAACAATACTCTTTTGTTCAGAATTATTTTGCTTGGTTATTTTGTAGCGTATCTTTACCGAATACAACTGTAGTTACAGTATTTTACGCTAAATTAAAAACAAGAGACATGCTTGAAAGCTTTTCAAAGCAACGCTTTCAAGCATGTCTCTCTACTACTTCAAGTTTTAACAAGCTGTAACATCAGTTAACTAAACGTGAGTTCGATAACGCCATTTGCGCGGTGCTTCGCATCGCGCAAATGGCGGAAAATGGTAAAAATCGCTTAGCGATTTTTACCATTTTCCGCCTTCGTCGAACTGACGTTAACTAACGCGAGTTCAGAATAGTTTGTAACAAGTTTTGGGAGAGTTTTTTGCTACGCAAACCCTCTCTCAAAGCCCAGAAGCAGAAGCATTGCTAAGCAATGCTTCTGCTTCTGGGCTTGTAAGACTTGCAAGCTTAACCCAAACTGACGTTAGTAAATGTCTAAAATTTATGAATATGCACTTAGTTTGAAGAGATTAATGACAACTATTACTATTGTTGGTTGCGGGGTGATTGGGGCATTACTTGCCTATGAATTAAGTAAAGATGTGAGTGCAAATACACTAGATGTGACTGTTATTGAGGCAAATACTCAACCTGCAATGGGTGCGACTGGGGCTTCGTTAGGGGTGTTAATGGCAGTTTGTAGTGCTAAGGCGAGGGGGACTTTAGTCAAGTTGCGCTTAGCCAGCTTAAGTAAGTACGATCGCCTCATTATGGAGTTAACTGCCCAAACCAAGCAGGATCTTCGCTACAATCGCAACGGCATTTTAAATTTATATCGATCGCCCAATGCGGAAACCACATCGCGATCGCTGATCGAAATCCGCAGAAAACAAGGCTTTGAGTTGCAATGGCTGGAGCATCAAGAACTTACCGAACAATTTTCACAATGGCAAGCTGAGGGTGGGTTATTCAGTCCCAGTGATCGGGCAGTACATCCCACTAGGTTTGTCAACGCATTAGTCGCTGCCGCTACTCAAAATGGGGTGAAATTTCTGTGGAATACCTCAGTTAAAAACTTAGAAGATATTTCTAGCGATCGTATCGTGATCACGTCAGGTATGGGTTCCAATCCTTTGATTGCGCCATTCTTAAAAAATCAAACTCAAGATCTATTGCTACCCATTGGCGGTCAAGCTTTACGGCTAAAAGTCCCTAATCTCAATCTCAAAAACATTGTTCATGCGGAAAATGAAGATGGTACTGATATTAATATTGTGCCGCTTGGGGATGATCAATATTGGCTTGGGGCAACTCTAGAGTTTGAGCCAAGTCAATTACCCCGTGAGGCGAACGTACCATTTCTATTAGAACAGGCGATCGCATGGTGTCCCACATTTGCGAATGCTGAAGTCTTAGAAACATGGGCAGGCGATCGCCCTAGACCACAGGCAAACCAAGCGCCCATTCTTGGGTTTGTCCCCAATCATCCCCATATGCTGATTGCTACAGGTCATTACCGCAATGGCGTAATGATGGCTCCTGTTACTGCTCAAATTACCAAAGATTTACTTTTAACTGGCGAAAGCGATTTACCTTGGCGACCTTTTGCCCTAAAGCCATTTCAATAAAGAACTGATTTTTTATGGTGCGGCGGAGCCACACCATAAAAACCGTGTAGTCACACTTTCGAGAGTTAGGATGATTGATCTAATTGTCTTACCACTGTTAGTGCGGAATAACTTACCCCTGCGGTTCCTTCACCGGGGTGAGTGGAGTCGCCGACTAGCCAGATATTTTTGAGAGGAGTGCGGGTAGCAAATCCAAAGGGACCAAAGGTAGAGACACGCATTCCTACACCACCAACGATGCCGCGATCGCGTCCCGTATAACGCTCAAAGGTCTGAGGTGTAGCGGCTTCTACGTGAATGATTGTTTCCTCATTAAGATGAAAGTAGACCCTTAACTGCGCGATCGCCCGTTCTGTAAATTTCTTTTTGAGTTCCTGATAATCCTCACCACCGTACCAAACTTCAGCATCGGTAAATTCTGACGCAATAATCGTTGCTTTTCCATCTGGAGCGCGACCATCACCTTCTTTGCTCACGGAAACAAATAGAGAATGCGGTTTATACGCTATAGAGTGTTCATAGGCTTCCAAAAATTGCAAGTGCGGCGGACAGTTTTCGGGAATTGCCGCGCGATCTACTCCCAAATAAACGACAAAAGCAACAGAAGCAGGTTTAAGATTGTTAACCCGCTTAGCATAACCCTTAGGAGCTTGTTCACCCAAAAGCTGCACAAAATTATTCACCGTCACATTCGCCACCAGATGATCTGCCTCATCCCACCAAGTTTCCCCCGTTCTGAGACTTTCTACTTTTACCTGTTTCCTGTTTCCTGTTTCCTTAATTTCGCTAACCCGATGCTGCATTAATACTTTACCTCCATCCCTTTCAATACTCTCAATTAGGCGATCGCTTAGTACCTGCATACTTCCTTTGAGATGAGATAGTCCTAATGGAGTTTGCGAAACTGCAAGAGCTGTTGCCGCATAGAGCAAAGCTGTCTCTTCGGCATTCACCTGTGAATAGAGCTTCAATTGCAAATCGAGAAAGGTGCGGAGTCTTTGATCATTTGCTAATCCAAAACCATGCAGGGCATCACCCACCGTCGAAAAGGTGTAGGGAACGGTAGCTAGAGTGTCAATCCGCAAAGCTTTAACTAATTGCCAAGCATCCCAAAAATTGCGTGGCGGCAAAATCGGATCGCGAGACTGAAAGCGCCAACTCCGCCAAAATAAATCTTCTAAGAAATCCCAAAATGGTTCGCTATTGGGAAATTGCTTTTGTCTTTCTAGTTTCCACTTATGGCGATCGCGCCAGACATTAATCGGTTCATGCTCATTTGGCAAAAACACGGCACAGGCTGGATCACAATCGGTAGCTTCAGGAAGTTCTATTTCGAGTTCTTTAAAAATGCGATCGTGAATCCCGCCAGATTCCAATCCCGCCACCTGTGTCGCACCAACATCAAAGGTAAAGCCGCGCCGCTTAAAGGTCGATGCACAGCCACCAGCAACAAGAGCCAAATCATAAACAATGACTTCATAGCCACGCTTTGCCAGCAAAGCCGCCGCCGTTAAACCGCCAATTCCCGCCCCGATCACAATAATTTTCTGTTGTACTTTCATTTACTCAACTCACACCATTGTCGAATATTTTTCTCTAGTTCTTGAATATCTTCTGGACAGAGTTGCCGAATGCGATCGTAATTTTTAGCTGCTTCTTCGGCGAGGATTCCTCTACCTTGACAACGTGCTTCTAATAGCGATCGCTGTTCTGCAAAACGCATGAAATAACTTGTTTTAGATTTTCTTTCAGCACGAATTTCTGACCATTTCCAGATTTTAGGAAGATCTTCACATCCTGCTAAAACCCATACTTCTAATTCTTGCCAAGCGTTTTCTCCAAGGAATTGCTTTGGACTTTGGTACTTTTCCGCTAAAAATTCCTGTGCTTTCTTTTCAAGTCCATCTAATTTTGCTCGTCGATCTTCATTGCCATCACGATCGACACATACTAAAAACAAATCAGTCATACCTCCATATCTTTCTAAAATTTCTTGAATCTTTTCCCATCTCAGAGCTTCAGCATGACCTCGCAGACGGGGATTTTTGCAGACTGTAACTCTTGCTTTTGGTTTACCGATCGCTGTCATCATCGCTCTGACAATCGGTAGCACCATACTCTCATCATTAACAAAATCTTCCAGAATAATCAGAACATTCATGAGTTCTGCACCTCTTCATCTTCGAGGAAATACATCGCATCTTCTAGCCAACCTGAATCTAGTAAGCTCGATAATCCATCATTAGCGACAAGTTCCCTAGCATTGGGAATGTCCATGATCTTAGTAATTCGTGACTCGGCGCGATCGCCTATGCGATACATCAAAGAGGCATATTCAAGACTGGCAGGGCTGAGGAAATTTAACAAAAGTGGTGAATGGGTAGTGATCACTATTTGCATTGAGCCATTAGCGACTTCTTGCTCCATTAGTTGCAATAACAAGCTCAAGCGATTGGGATGAATGCCGTTTTCAGGTTCTTCAAAAAAGTAAAAGCGCGATCGCTGATTACCCAAAAGCGCCGCTAGCAATCCTAAAAATCTTAATGTTCCATCCGATGCACTGTAAGCGGTTGTTTTCTGTCCACTAGCCTCTTCGATTCTCAGCAAAACTTTGCCCGTAAAATCCTCTGGAAAGTCAAAATCCTTTGCATCCATTGGCGTTAAGGCTTGCAACCAATCCAATAAAATCGCCTTACGATTTGCATCACGACAAATATCTAGCATCACCGATGATAAATTTTCGCCGCGATCGCCTAAAACATTTTGTCCTGAATAAGTCGGCAATCTCATTACATCAGAGCTGAGATCCAGAAATCTCATTTCACTAATTGCAGTTAGAGCGATCTCACAAAATTTTCTCGCAGTTGAGTTTGTAAAATTTTCTCTATCACCTTGTCCATATGGCTTAGCTCCTAATACGACTTGAGAAAGTATTGGAATATAGTTAGCTAAATGATCATAATTCTCAAACTTTACAGGATCTACATATTGTGTATAACTTCCCATATAGTCATAAAAACGAACCTTACTAGAATTGGGATAAAGAGGAGAGTTAAAGTCAAACTTTGATTCAAAGATTGGATACTCTTTTTGCCCACAATATAAAGATTCTTCCCTAATATATGGTACTGGACTAGAAGCATCTAACCTCATCCGAATAAGGTAATCCATGTCATATTTTGTATCACCATCTTGGACAGAAAAGGAAATAGCGATCGCAAAAGAATCTGCCCCACAATAAGTTATTTCTTTCGTCCCGCCCCGTATGCCACGCCATTGCAGCACACCACCTTCACCATATTTCTCGCCAATAATTTCGGCAATACTATAGCCTCGCGAAATGCCGTGCAAAAAACGAAATGCATCACGAATATTGCTCTTTCCTGAAGCATTAGTTCCCACTAGAACCGTCAAATCTCCAAGCGAAAGCTCAGCATTTTTAAAACTTTTAAAATTTTCTAAGCGCAGACTTTTTAGCATTTAAACACCTAGTTTTATTGCTACTGAAATTGAAGTTATAGCAACATCAATTCCAGCAGCAATAAATCATATGTACAATTTATGTAATACCTAAAATTGCTTTTTTGTAAGCAGGGCGATCGCTAATCCGTTTAACGTAGGCATCTACAGCAGGATAGTCAGCGTATGAGATTTGGAGCATCAAAATCGCATAGCCGAGGATTGTCCCCACCGCTACATCCGACACAGTGAAGTTTTCACCAGTGATATAACTTTGATTTTCAAGAATCTTGTTTAAACCACCGAGTAATCGTGGTGATTCTTTTTCGCGAGTGTCTGCACCAAATATACCTGGACCAAGGGTCGCATTGGCAAACAATACCCATTGAGAAGCGATCGCTCTTTCTTCGAGGGTTTTCACCTGCTCATATTTATCGGCAAGGTATAGCAAAATCGCGCCAGATTCCCACAATTGAAAATCACCTTCAGTAATTGCAGGAACCTTTCCGAAGGGATTAATGGCTAAAAAGTTAGGTTGTAAGTGTTCACCTGCCTGCATATCGAGAAGTTGAAATTCGTAGGGAACTTGCAGTTCTTCTAAATACCATTTCACAATTGAAGCACGACTTCTCGCGCCACCATAAAGCTTGGTCATAGTTGTTATTTAGTGATTTTAACTGGTCAGATTAATACTATCGATGCTATAGACACCTTAAATTCACCCGATAGTATAGCGGTTTTCAGATGAGTGCATATTCATTTGAAAACACTCTAAACAATCCCTAACTAGCTAGGATAGATCCAAAAACTGTAGCGCACGCTGTGCGCTACAGTTTTTTTGGTTTTATATTTAATTGCGCCCAGCTACTTATAGATTGCGTAGGGGAGTTTCCTGTCCATAGATAAACTTGCGCTCTAGGTTATTGCAGATGAACCAAACAGCGATCGCAATTATCGCAGTAATAGAACCAAACAAAATTGCAAGTAAATTGGCGGTTAGGAAATAGCTAATCAATGGCGTACCTGTCCATGCGATCGCCGCAATGATTAGACTTGCTGTTTTTAGCGATCGCACAGTTTTTAAAGCTTTACTACAACTCGCGCATTTAGAAGTATGGGAATGGTAACGATCTAAGAGAACTTCTTTGGCTAAAGGTGCAGCTAGCCTTTGGTCAGCAAAGGGATCGGCTTTGTAGCGAGTTACCCATTTTCGCAATTCGGAAACATAGGTGTCGGCAGGAGTTGCTAAATAGAAAGCCTTGGCATAGTTTCCATCATTTTCTGGTTGAGCCAGTGCTGTTGCTAAATAGCGCTCTTGATGATGCAGAAAAATCTGATCATCTTCGAGAATTCCATTCTGCCCGATATGCGAATACCAACGAGGCGTGATACCAATAAAGAATCGAGGAATTGCTGAATTGAATTGAAAGGGAAATCGCGCAAACATCCGACATTCACCCTTGCGGGTGGGTGTGGCATATACCACTGTCATCGTTCTCCCAAATTGCTTAGAAGTGAGGTCGTGCCACATCAAGGAAGGCGCGATAAAAGTTGTATCTTGTGTTCCTAATTTGCCCCGTCGGGGTCCCTCTTCCCATGTGCCGTTAAAGCCATTTTTATGGGTTTCGAGAACTTCTAAAACCATCGGTGCGGCATTGGCGCGATTGCCCACAGACCTATGATGAGTAAAGGGTAGATGACTCGCATCAAGGACATTTTCTAAAAGGGTAATCGCATCGTAGGGAAGATCGCGAAAGGTTCCAAAAATAGTCCATTTCTCAGGTTCGTCATCAATAGGATCGACGATGGGAATCTTAACTTGCTGAGCATTTTCGGGTTTGCCAGCGTAAATAAATAACAGACCCTGACGCTCGGCAGTAGGCAATGATTTCACACAGGCACGTTTTGAGGTGTGAGCAGTTCCCCCTTCAGGTTGCTGAGGAATGCGATCGCAACTGCCATCCCCCTTAAAAGCCCAACCATGATAGGGACATTCCAATAAGCCATCTTCAGCAATTCTACCTTCCGATAGAGGCACGAGGCGATGGGGACAGCGATCGTCAAAGGCTTTCCATGCGTTACTATGACTGTCCCACCAAATGACAAGATCACGCTCTAGCAGGGTAAACTTGGCAGGTTTTGTTTTATCTAAATCTTCAATGTAAAAGACGGGATACCATACCTCTTGCCAATCAAAGCGATCGGGATCTTGTCCACCCGCAGGCAAAGTTTGTGACTGTGAATTATTAGCTTTAGCGTTTACAGGGGTAAGTTCATCTCGCAGCAAGGTATTTGCAGTCATAGGTACAGCTAAACCATCAAATTGTAAAGTTATGTATAGTTTAGCTTGTACTCGCTATGATTTAGGACAGAAAAGGGGCTTAAGCCCCCTATCTTGCGAAGTATTTTAGCTAAGTGCCAAGAGTTCAGGATCTTGGAAGAGGGGCGTACTTAAGTAGCGTTCGCCAAAGCTAGGCTGAATCATCACGATAATTTTGCCTGCATTCTCAGGACGCTTAGCAATTTGAATCGCCGCATAGAGGGCAGCTCCACTAGAAATCCCTGAAAGCAATCCTTCCTCACGGGCTAATCTGCGTCCAAAGGCGATCGCCTGAGTGTCATCAACAGGAATAATCTCATCAATCAATTCTGTTTTCAAAACTTCAGGCACAAATCCCGCACCGATACCTTGAATTTTGTGAGGACCAGGGCGACCACCCGACAATACAGGGCTATTCGCTGGCTCGACTGCGATCGCCTTAAATGATGGTCTGCGGGATTTAATTACTTCAGCAACCCCTGTGATTGTGCCGCCAGTACCAACTCCCGAAATCAAGAAATCAATCTGTCCATCGGTATCTTCCCAAATCTCTTCGGCAGTAGTTTTGCGATGAATGGAAGGATTGGAAGGATTACGGAACTGTTGCAACATATAGGCATCGGGCGTAGTTTCTGAGATTTCCTTAGCTCGACGGATTGCACCACCCATACCTTCACTACCGGGGGTCAATTCGAGTTCAGCTCCATAGGCACGTAACATTGCTCGACGTTCTAAACTCATGGTTTCTGGCATGGTCAGAATTAAGCGATATCCCTTTGCTGCCGCCACCATCGCTAGAGCGATGCCTGTATTGCCTGAAGTTGGCTCGACGAGGATGGTCTTATTTGGAGAGATTAAGCCCTGTTCCTCCGCTTCTTGAATCATGTTTACGCCGATACGATCCTTAACGGAAGCAGCAGGATTCATGCTTTCCAGTTTGACGATAATTCTTCCCACACAGCCTTCAGCCTTGGGGATGCGTTGCAATTCAACTAAGGGGGTACGTCCGACTAATTCAGTAATGTTATTGGCGATTTTCATAGATAAAAGCTTGAATGATTGCGGGTAAATGAGCCTGTAGTAAACTTTAGAGCATTTTTGAGGGCTTAGAGCTTTTAGCCAAATCGGGCAATCGCTACTTTTATGCCCCAAAAGCTACACACACTAACTCTTTTCGGGTTTAATAGGGATATTGCGATCGCAAAAAAATTTCACAACATCATCACAAACTTATTAATTAACTAACTATGGCTGCTACTTTAAAAGATTTTTTAGAAGAATGTCACACTCTCGGCTTAGTGCGTCTGATCGTCACCAGTGATGCGGGTGTGCTAGAAGCAAGGGTAAATATCGAGAAACTTTTTTACGCGGAACTTCCTAAGGGCAAGTATGCGAATATGCACTCCGAGCATATCGAGTTTCACCTCAATATGGACAAAATCACCGATGTCCGCTTTGAAACCGCCGAAGCCAAACGCGGCAATTTCACCACCTACGCGATCCGCTTCCTCGATGCCGATGACAAGCCCCAAATGAGTGCTTTCCTGCAATGGGGTAAACCGGGGGAATATGCCGAAGGTCAAGTCGAAGCATGGTCTGCGCTCAAAGACAAGTACGGCGAAACTTGGAAGCCTGAGCCTGTTGAGAGTATGTAGGTCATAATTGTCAATATTTCTATCTGCGATCGCACCAGAGGGAAAATCAATGCAACAAACTATTACTAAAGATCAAGAACCTAGTACCAATATTTCCTTAGATGATGAGGTGCTAAAAATCCTTGCGAAAATGCCAGATGCTCTCAAGGTCGAGGTTCTGCATTATGCGGAATATTTATTGAATAAGGGAACTGAAAAATCATCTGGTGTTGCGATCGCAAGTGATGAAATACACAAGAAAAAAATACAGGCAAGCAGGAACGATGGCAGGGCTGATTGTGATGTCAGATGATTTTGATGAGCCATTAGTAGAAATGAAAGAGTATATGGATCAGTTTGCATGCATTTAGATATATACAGCCTACTTTTTACATTACCTTTATATTAAAATGAGTAGCTTTGACAAAAACTTAGTTCTAAGGAAAATCACTAATTTCTATCTCAATTCAATAGACTTCAATGGTATGGCAGCAGTTAATCTGTGTGAAGAGCTTAAAGTTGAATGGATTGATCTACATGACGGACTTAAGAATCTAATTGAAGATGATAAAGTAGGGATACTTTACAATAGTTCCGACAGCAATTCGCATATTATTCGTTTTGGCTTTGAACCTAAAGATATTCAAATTTCAAAGCTAGTTACAAATGAACTTTTTCATACCTGTATTTATCCACTTTTTAACCATCTCCAGACCGTGTTAGATCGCTCATTGTACGAAGGAGAACCATACAAACTTTGCCTAGCTTTGGGCGAACCTCAGCTAACACACAAATCTTTTGACCTGAGTATTTTAGAGTTTTATAGAAATGATCCTCGCTATATGTACAAAAATAGCGATATTAAGGGTTATATTTGTGTGCAAGATGAATACTTTGAATCAGATGAAATGGCGGAAAGTGATCAGATTCTATTAGAATCATTTGGATTTTCGTATGACTCTAATGGGAACCGATATGTATCTGTTTACTTAAGATATTTAGTTAGTCTTAGTCCAGAACATCAACAAATATGGAAAGCTAAAGAGGTTATAGGTGATTATAAATTACATCCAGATTACTTCGGCAGTACAATTGGTGGATCTTTTGGAGGTGGAGTTTCAATTTTTCTTGCATTTTTAAAAGAACTATACATAATAAATCAAGTAGCAAAATTGATGAAACGTCCTCCACTATTTAATCAAGATTTTGGGGAGTATGCAGATGACAGACCATCACAATTTAGTTTTTTAGTGCGTCCTACCTTAGAAGAATTTAATAATTTTGTACTATTGCTAGACAAGATATTGTCAGACAATATTAATAAAGCATTCTTTCAAAATGAGGTATCTTATGAAACTGAAATAGAAAGAAAAGATGGAAAGATAGAAGTTCAAGGTAAAGGGAGCTTGAAGATTTTAGATGATTGGGTGAGAGAATTCTTTTTTATGGAAGATTGGCAAGCTTGGGATGAAAGTATTAAGACGTTTCGTGATATACGCAAACGCCGTCAGCAACCAGCTCACACAATAAAAGAAAATATTTTCGATCAAAAGTATTTTAAAGATCAACGAGAATTAATAATTCGGGCTTTCAAAGCACTGCAAATACTAAGGTTAATACTGTCAAAGCACCCTTTAGTAGCGACTACAGATATAAAAATTCCAAAATGGTTAGTAGAAGGAAAAATTTGGACTTATTAATCTTTTGACCACTTTGTTAAGAAAGTAGCGATCCAGAGTTTTGAGTATTGAAAGGGCGGCTGTGTTAACAAAATGAATCAATTGTTATAATTATTTCTACAACATGATTGAGTTCTAACCCTAATGTCAATAACCCTAGAAGAAAGAGTCGCAATCCTAGAAGCTGAAATCAACTTGATTAAAAACAAAGTGGAAAATTCAACTACCACAGTAAAACCTTGGTGGGAGCAAATCACGGGAACATTTGCCGATAGCCCAGACTATGACAAAGCCATGCAACTAGGCAAAAAATATCGTGAGTCATTGCGTAAGGCATCAACAAAGTCCCGCAAAAAATAGATGTACATACTCGATACTGACCATCTCAGCACATTAGATCGTGGGGGGATTAACGCTCAACGTCTTCTTACTCGTTTAGCAAAAGTCAATCCTAATCAAGTCTCAGCAACCATCATCAGCTACGAAGAACAGACAAGAGGATGGTTAAGCCACATTTCTAAAGCACGCAACCTTGAAGCACAAGTTGAAATTTACAAACAACTTAAAAGACAAATTAATAATTACTGCGCTATTCCAATAATTGATTTTGATATAGAAGCCGCAAAGGAATTCCAACGAATCAGAAAGTTATACCCTCGCCTCGGCACAATGGACTTAAAAATTGCAGCGATCGCTATTGTTAACAATGCGATCGTATTAACTCGCAATACTTCTGATTTTGGGCAAATTGCTAACTTACTAATAGAAGATTGGACAAAGTAAAAATTACTGATCGCTACTTGAGTTTGGTGAAGTGGCGATCGAGATCGCCCATCAGCCTCGTAACCATTATCTGCAAGCAGATCACTTGCCTCCCTTCTGGGAGCTTAGAATAGTGGGATAGCAAAAATGATCGGTAATATGCAAATATCTTTAGACAATCTATTAGAAGAATTATCTGGCATTGAGGCAATTACTAATCCCGCACAAGTTGCAAAACTTTCAGAGGATTACTCTCACTTTAGCCCCGTCCTTGTTCCATTACTAGCTGGCAAAGTTGGCGATGTCGTAGTACGTCCTAGCAATGAAAATGAGATATTGAGAATTGCCAAGACCTGCGTGAAATATAAAATACCACTGACTGTGCGGGGAAGCGGCACAGGAAACTATGGACAATGTACTCCTCTCAAAGGTGGCATAATCCTTGAGACTTCGCGCCTGCAAGAAATTAAATGGATTAAAGCAGGACTCGCCTGTGTAGAAGCAGGCGTAAAAATGGCAACACTAGATAAAAAAGCTCAAGAAATTGGATGGGAATCGCGGATGGTTCCATCTACCTTTAGAAGTGCTACTGTGGGCGGATTTATTGCTGGCGGCAGTGGTGGTATTGGCTCAATTTTGTATGGACAATTGCGCGATCGCGGCAATCTTAGAGCAGTCCGTGTAATCACCCTTGAAGATGAGCCACGCATTATTGAATTGCGGGGCGATGATGTACAAAAGGTCAATCATGCCTATGGGACAAATGGCATTATTACAGAATTAGAAGTTCCCCTCGCCCCTGCCTATGAATGGTCAGAATTTGTAGTTAAATTTGCAGATTTTATGACCGCCGCAAGATTTGGGCAAGCTCTTGGTAATAGCGATGGCATTATCAAAAAGCTGATCAGTGTCCATGCTGCACCCAGTAGCAATTATTTCACAGCTTTACAGAGTTATATTCCTCCAGATTCCCATTGTGCTTTAGTCCTTGTTGCTGAAAGCGATCGCGAACCATTTCTGAGCCTAGTTAACGAATTCAATGGTGAAGTTTGCTACGAGAAACCTGCTCAAGAATCAGGCAAAGGGATCAGCCTTGTAGAGTTTTCTTGGAATCACACCACTTTACATGCTCGCGCCGCCGATCCCTCCTTTACCTATCTCCAGAGTCTATTTTTCAATGATCCGAAGTTAGAACTTGTGCAGCAAATGTACGATCATTTTGGTGACGAAGTGATTATGCATTTAGAGTTCATTCGCGTCAATGGTGTAGCAATTCCTGCGGCGATTCAATTAGTACGTTTTACGACTAGCGATCACCTGAATGAAATCATTGCCTACCACGAATCACAGGGCGTATTCATCGCCAATCCCCATACCTATATCCTCGAAGATGGAGGCATGAAAACCGTAGATTACGATCAGTTAAATTTCAAACGGATGGTTGATCCCTACGGATTGATGAATCCAGATAAGATGAAAGCTTGGCAAGTATAAACAGAGGTGGCGCAAAGCGCCACCTCTATTATGGGGACTTTCATTTAATCTTGATTAAAGTGGCGATCGCAGTTTTCAATGACTTGATTCCAAATAGAGAAATGTAGTTCTTTATTACGCTGGCGATCGCTTTTTATTTCTAATACTTGAGTTCCTTGTGATTCAAGCGAATTAGTTAAGGCTTTGTGAAAATGCTGCCAATCTTGAATCAGAACATGTTTGCAATTATATGCCGAGATAATGGGGGCAAAATCTATGCCATGAGCTGTACCAAAAAACTCCTCAAAGGTATCCTCAAACTTGGAAATTGGCAACAAATTAAAAATACCGCCACCATCATTATTTAGAAGAATAATCGTGAGGGAAATATCATACTTTTTCGCAGCAAGCAATCCATTCAAATCATGATAGAAGGCTAAATCCCCACAAATAAGCACCATCGGCTGATCACATCCCCAAGCTGCACCAAGCGCACTGGAAATCGTCCCATCAATACCATTTGCACCACGATTGGCAAGAACTTTAATCGGGCGATCGCTATGGAAGAACGTATCTAAATCTCGAATTGGTGTGCTGCTGGCAACATAAATATGGCTATTTGCAGGGAGAATTTGGGCAAGTTCCGCATAGACTTTTCCATCAAACAACTCTTCTATTGCACCAAGGGCATCATTAATCGTATGTTCGGCAATACTTTCAGCTAATTCAAAATCTAAACGCCATTGCTTATCTTGCCAAGCGGTTTGAGCATAGTTTTCTAAATAGTTGGCTAACTGTTCGCAGAAAGTAGCAGGATAGATATTTAGGGATTGTGTAATTCCATGGGTAGGATCGCTATTGGTACTACCGACAACGATTTGCTGGCAGCTAATATGTCGCTCTAGCCAAAGCATATAGCTTTTAGAAGTGGGCATTGCACCGAAGCGAATCACAATTTCGGGGGCATGGGTTTTACAGAAATTCGGCGATCGCAAAAAGCTATCATAATGTCCAATTTCATCACGCCGATGTGCGCCCGTAGCTTCTATCAGTAAAGGATAACCTGTAGCCCTCGCTAATCTCCGTACCGATGCTAAAAAATCATTGGGTGCATCATATACACCAACTACGATCACCCCCTTAGGATGACTAATGATTTGATTCGCAATCGCGGCGATCGCATTGGTATCGATTGCTCGCATTCCTGTAATGATTTGACTATAGGCTCCTCCTGACGGATTACCAAATATCGCCTCTGGACTACTGAGGGCTAAATCCTCTGGTATATCCGTTGGCACAGGAATCGGTGGCATCGGGTCAGCAAAGGGGAAATTGAGATGCACCGCACCTGCGGGGGTATCGCCTTTACCAACAGCAATACTAACTGTGCGACTAATCAGCGATCGTAAATAGCGTAGGCGAAATCCAATTATTTCTGGAGTTCCCACTTCAAAGAAGTAACGAACATGTTTTCCATAGATATTAATTTGGTCAATCGTCTGTCCAGAGCCACAGTCACGCATCTCTGGAGGACGATCAGCAGTTAATACCACTAAGGGAATCCGACTGTAGTAGGCTTCGATAATCGCAGGATAATAATTTGCCGCCGCCGTTCCTGATGTACAAAGTAGCACCACAGGAGCCATCTGCACTTTCGCTAAACCAAGGGCAAAAAAGCTACTTGAGCGCTCATCAATATGCACCAAAATCCGAAAGTCAGAATGGCGATCGCGTAATTCGGCAAAGGCAATCACAAGTGGCGTAGATCGGGAACCGGGGGAAATGCAAACGGTACGCACACCAGACCGATAAAGCTCTTCGGCAACAATGCTTGCCCAAAGAGTATTGCGATTTGCAGTATTCATCGGATTATGGTTCCATTGGCACTAAATTGAATGCTGTAGCCAAGTTCTTTGAGCATTTGCCGCAAAATTGGCAAGCTCAAGCCCAAAACATTAGTATGACAGCCTTCTATCTTCTCAATTAGCAATCCCCCTAATTTCTCTAAAGTAAAGCATCCTGCACAGCATAGAGGTTCCCCAGAATTAACGTAACTTTCAATTTCCGCATCTGTGGCATCGCTGAAATACACCTTGGTGACACCATGACGCATGACTGTACGCTGATTTTGGATATCAATCAAACAATGTCCTGTATAGAGTTCGCAATAGTTGCCCCGCATCTTTTGCCATGTAGCGATCGCAACTTCCTTAGTTTCTGGCTTACCGTAGACTAACCCATTCAAGTACATGATCGAGTCACAACCCATTACCAATGCATTTTGTCCCGATAGTTCCTGTGATACTTTAGGAAGAACAGCCTTGGCTTTGCACTGAGCCAGTGTTAGCACTAAGGAGGTGGGATCACTTACCTGAATCGCATCTTCATCAAAGTAACTGACCCTCACAATTGGCGTGATCCCTGCATTTTCAAGGATTTTCTTACGTGCTGGAGAGGCTGATGCAAGGACAAAAATGGAATCCGCCATATTTTAAGACAATTGTTTAGAACTATGTTTAGTTATATAGCAATCCTAAATCATTTGTAGATTTTTGGGTTTGTGGAAGCGCACCCAAAGGGCTATGCCTCCACAAACCATTGAGGATTGCTATATTCTCATAAAGAAAGCGATCGACTCAAAAAACGATCCCCCAAAAACTAAAAATGAAATGAGGGAAAAAATACCTGATAGGGTAGAAGGCATAAACTTATGTGTCACTACATAATCCAACAGGAGCAACAATTTTTCGCATCCTTATTCATAGATACAAGTAGATCCATGCAACATTTACCTTGAATTTCACAACCATCACCTCGAAATCAAAGTTGCAATCTCGCTCTAATGTCGGTAGCATAGGTAATAATAAAAACTGTAATAAAACGCAACAATAAAATATATTTTTTTAATATATTTGAGTTTGGTAGATACCAAACTCAAAACGCTCAATAAATTTAAAGATAGGAAACTTGAGGAAGGAGTGACAAAATGCAGCAGCAGGGCAACGCCCTAACTGTTCCAATCGGTCTGATGGGTGCAGCACAGGGATTTAATCCAACAGTACTACTGCTACTAGGTTCGATTGTTTTAGCAACCGCATCAACTACAGGGTATTGGGTATGGGGCTGGGATCACTGGCTCGTATTTATTTGTAATTTTTCGTCGCTCTATGTATTAGGGACAGTCATCCATGATGCTTGTCATGGTGTAGCCCACCCCAATCGTATTGTTAATGCTGCGATCGGACATATTTCGGCAATATTACAGGGCTTTGTATTTCCCGTATTCACCCGTGTTCACATGCAGCATCATGCCCATGTGAATGATGAAGAGGATGATCCCGATCACTTTGTTTCTACAGGTGGCCCACTATGGTTGATTGCTGCCCGCTTTTTCTATCATGAGGTGTTCTTTTTTCAGCGTCGCCTATGGCGAAATTATGAATTGCTGGAATGGGCAATTAGTCGCTTAATTGTTGTAGCGATGATTATCTTTGGCTATTACCACGGTTTTCTAGGCTACATGATGAACTTTTGGTTTGTGCCAGCCGCCGTCATGGGTCTATTGCTAGGTTTATTCTTCGATTACCTACCCCATCGTCCCTTTGTCGAGCGATCGCGCTGGAAGAATGCCAGAGTTTATCCAGGCAGATTTCTCAATATCCTGTTACTCGGTCAGAACTATCACCTAGTTCACCACCTATGGCCCAATGTGCCTTGGTATTACTACGAGAGTGCGTACTATCAAATGAAGCCTCTACTAGATGCTAATGGCTCACCCCAAACCTTAGGACTACTGAAAATGCCTGATTTAGCGGGATTTCTATACGATGTGTTCTTAGGTATTCGCTTTCACTCCAAACACAAATAAAAAAAGCGGCGCTAAGCGCCGCTTTTTTTATTCTCTTTTTTTATTCTACTGATGCTAGTGAATTGTCTAGCTGCATTCTCGTTTCCATTTGGCGAATGAAGTAACCTGTCATCATTGCGGAACCGATTAAGCCTGCTAGGTTTTCGCGATCGGTGGTAATGCTGACATTGAAATGGGATGGTGGCAATATGCCAAGCAGGTTTTGAATATTTTGGTTAATGATTTGCTGAGCTTCGGGACTAACAGACTGGGCAACTGTAGCTAAAGTTTCAGGTGATTGATTTTTAAGATAATCAAGCAAAAGGTTGTTGCTGCTGGAGTTGAGTTCACCAAGGTTAAACATGATCGATTCCTTGTATCTGTAATTCGCTAAGTCTATTCTTACTGATACAACAGAAAATTTTCGAGTAGGAAAACCGTATTTAACCGTATAAAAGAGCTAGAAAACCTTGCTATGCAAGGTTTTCTAGCTTAGAAATCATCGTCATAGCCACCGCTACTACCACCACTTGCGGCTTCATTGTCCTTGCGCGATCCTAATAATTCCAGACGATCAACACGAATTACGGGTTTTTGACGTTCGTCGCCTGTAGTACGGTCATTCCAGCGATCAAATTTGAGTGAGCCTGAAATACCAATTAAGCTGCCTTTTTTGACATAGTTTGCTGCCACTTCTGCGGTTTTGTCCCAAACTTCTAGGTCAAACCAATCGGGTGGCTCATCACGATTGCTCGTATTACGGTTAACAGCAATCGCAAAGTTACAAACCACTTTGCCCGATTCAAAATATTTGACTTCAGGATCTCGTCCCGCACGTCCTACTAGATGAACTTTGTTGAGAGTCATAAGACAGGTATCAAAAAATGTGTAGTTAATATTTTATCTGATTTTCGTGATTTTCCGATGCCATATCGAAATCACTTTGAATTAGGAGAGTTCTCCACATTAACTGTGGAACTCTCCCAATTTTTGAAAAGGAAGGGTAAGAATACCCAAAATCAAATCGAGTTGATTGATAAAGTATTCGGTTAAATCTATGTGAACTTTTTGCTGTTCAAGTTTCAAAAATTGCCAAGTTGTGCCTGTGGTGACAGTTCCATAAATTTATTTAGATTACTACGCGAATCACCTTTTCCGATCGCACTAAATCGCTTTCACCCGCAAATATCGAGCGTCCTTGACTATTGGGCAATTCTAAGGGAATCGCGCCTAAGGGCATTTGCACAGTTCGTAAACCAACATCATTATCTTGACCGATTAAGAAGGTGACAAGTAAATCTAGGCGAGGATGCGCGATCGCAGTCATGCTGACTAATCTATCGGTACGGGATTGGAACTTAAAGCATTGAGCGCCAATCGCACCTCGGACAGCAGCCCTGATATTAGACGCCGCAATCCGCTTAGCAAATCCTTCGGCGGTAATTAAAATTAGTTCTGAACTAGGAGCAGCTACGAGATCTAATACTGACACACCAATTTGAGTCTCAGAACTGCCTAGACGTAGAGCAATATTCCCTGCGGCAGAACGACCAACGGTGGGGATCTGCGTTTCATCAGCTTTGAGACGGAGGATGCGACCTGCGGAGGTAGCGATCGCCAATTCTTGATCTAGACTCACCACATCTGCCCAGAAGAGAGAATCATCTTCTTTAAATTTTGCCGCAATTAATCCGCGGGCAGTTATATCCGCAAATTCCGCAAGAGGCGATCGCTTAATTTTGCCTTGACTAGAAAGCAGCACTAGACCTTCCTTAGATTCAGGATTCTTTTCCCAGACAAATTGCGAGACAATGCGCTCTGTACTATCTGGCAATAGCGTAATTAAGGGAGTACCGCGTCCTTTACCTTTCACAATCGGAACATTGGCTAGGGCTAAGGCAAAGGCTTTACCTGAATTTGTGAGTACCACCAATTCCCGATCGCTACGGGTGTTATAGGAAGCGATCGTCACATCATCACTCAAATCTGCTGACTGCGAGATTTTGGAACTATTCTCAAAACCCTTGATATAGCCCTTGTGTGTAATTTGAACAGTAACATCTTGAGGCTCAGCAATGGGGATATTTAGTTCAGTAGTCAGGGAGATAAGTGGAACTTCGGCGGGCTTGGGTTGCTTGACGGTCGAGGCGCGAGATTTTTTTTCAGGGACGCTTGCGACTACCTGCTCCGTTTCAATAGTTTGTTGAATTGGGCGATCGCCTTTTTTACCTTTTGCCTTAGGTGGTTCATTTTCTTCGCTGGACTCAACATCAATCGCATTTTGATTATTTTCCCGCAATTGCCATGCTAAATGTGTCCTCCTTGGGTCGCTATGACGTTTTTTGTGATCACGCAATTCTTTTTTGAGGAATTTCATCAGCTCGCGGCGATCGCTTAGTAATTTCTCTAATCGCGAAACTTGCTGTTGTAAAGTTTCCAATTCCTCACGGATCTTCTGTTGCTCAATGGCAGTAATTCGTCGCAAAGGCATGGAGAGAATTGCTTCCGCTTGAGTTTCTGATAGGGCAAATTCTGTTTGCAAATCAGTTTTAGCAAGGGCGCTATTATTGGCAAATCTCAGGATTCTAATCAGGCGATCGATGTCTTGGAGAACTAGTACCAATCCTTCCAATAAATGCGATTTTTCCTGTGCCTTCTTCAATTCATAACGAAAGCGTTTTGATAAAGTCTCTTCACGGAATTCCAGAAATTCTTGCAGTAACTCTCGCAAACTCATTTGTTTGGGTTGAGAGCCTTTCAAAGCAAGGAGAATTACGCCAAAGTTTGATTGCAAAGCAGTTTGTCGATAGAGCTGATCGATAATTACGGCAGGGGCAATATCTTTTTTCAGTTCAATCACCACCCGCATTCCTGTGCGATCGCTTTCATCACGAATATCAGAAATACCCTCGATTTTGCCATTATTAACCAATTCGGCAATCTTCTCGATCCATGCAGATTTATTAACCTGATAGGGCAACTCGGTAACAATAATGGCAAGTTTTTGGCGCTTGCCCGTGCCTTTACCGCCAAAATGCTCAACTGAGGCAACTCCACGAATGGTAATACTGCCACGACCTGTGAGGTATGCTTCGCGCACACCCTCCTCATTCATGATGATCCCACCTGTAGGGAAGTCAGGCGCAGGAATTAGGCTGAGTAACTGCTCATCGGGTAAATTGGGATTATCGATCAAAGCGATCGCGCCATCAATCACTTCACTCAAATTATGGGGTGGAATATTTGTCGCCATCCCCACGGCAATGCCCGTTG
Source organism: Pseudanabaena sp. Chao 1811 (assembly GCF_027942295.1). Lineage (NCBI taxonomy): Bacteria > Bacillati > Cyanobacteriota > Cyanophyceae > Pseudanabaenales > Pseudanabaenaceae > Pseudanabaena > Pseudanabaena sp. Chao 1811. Next base: position 2,843,498 of record NZ_CP101416.1, on the reverse strand, counting down.
CGCCATTGAGCAATAACATCGGCAATTGGGCAGGCAATACCGCAGGTTCCTGCTCTGAGCCATCAAAGTTATCGACAAAGTCAACAACATCTTCCTCAATTTCCCCTAACAAAGCCTCATTACCGATCGCTGCCAAGCGACATTCGGTATAGCGCATCGCCGCCGCAGGGTCATTGTCCACCGAGCCAAAGTTACCATGTCCCGCCAGCAAAGGATAACGGCTAGAAAAATCCTGTACTAAGCGCACAAGGGCATCGTAAACCGACTGATCACCGTGGGGGTGATATTTACCCAAAACGTCCCCGACCACACGGGCACACTTACGAAAGGGGCGATCGGGCAGTAGTCCCAGTTCGTGCATAGCATAGATGATGCGGCGATGCACTGGTTTAAGACCATCACGGGCATCGGGCAAAGCACGACCGACAATCACGCTCATGGCGTACTCTAGGTACGATCGCTGCATCTCTGTATGCAGTGAAGTCGGTATGATCTTTCCCCCGTTAGACTCCGACCAAAAATCTAGCTGTTGCTGCCCTTGCTTTGCCATAAAATCTACGAACGCTGTACATGAAAATCACGATAACAAAAACAATGTAACAGCAAAATCAAGTCGCATCGTGTCTTGGGGCATAAGAAGTGATCATTTTCGCTACACGCATTCTTCGTTTTCAGAGTAGAAAAACGCTATATTTAGCATGTTTAATCATCTAGTGCGCCAAGATCATGTCTGAACCCATCTGGTCATATGTCACCCCCGGCATTCCTGACGAACTCTTCGAGCGCTTGCCAGGTATTCCCATGAGCAAATGTGAGACTCGCTTGCTAATTTTGGGGCAGTTACGCTTAAAGGTAGACTCGATCTTGTGGGACATTGGTGCAGGCACAGGAACCATCCCAATTGAGACGGGATTACTCTGTCCTCAGGGCAAAATTGTGGCGATCGAGCGGGATGAAGATGTAGCGGGATTGATTGCTATCAACTGCAAAAAATTTGGGGTGAATAATGTCGAAATCAAGATTGGCAGTGCGCCAGAATGCCTCACTGGGCTGACAGCACAGCCAGATCGCATTTGTATTGAAGGTGGGCGATCGGTATCGGAAATTCTGGAATATAGTTGGGAGCGTTTACAGGCTGATGGTAGAGCGATCGCAACGACCAATAGTCTCGAAGGTTTATATGCAATATCGGCAAGTTTTGCAAAATTGCAAGCTCGGAATGTTGAGGTGGTGCAATGTTCGGTTAACCGCTTAGAAACCCGTGGCAATCGCCAAGTTTTCGCTGCTATTAGTCCGATATTTATTATCAGTGGCGAAAAAATATAAAAAAGAAGAGCGCTTTGCGCTCTTCTTTTCTTGATTCAGTGGCGAAAAAATATAAAAAAATTACGCCTTCTTTTTTGTTCAGTGGCGAAAATATAAATAAATTATGCCTTCCTTTTTTGATTCAGGGGCGAAAAAATATAAATAAACTACGCCTTCCTTTCTTGTTCAGTGGGGAAAAAATATAAATAAAAGTTTGTGAAAAGCCCTTTTTTGTTATTAGGAAATTTCGCGAATTTGAGGTTTTCCGTCTTTAAATTCACCAACTAAGATCAGATCGGTAACGCCAACAAAGAGACCATTCTCAACTACTCCAGGGATATTGTTTAAGGTCTTTTCTAGTTCAGCAGCATCAGCGATCGCATCAAAGGTGACATCTAAAACCATATTGCCTTGATCGGTAATTACGGGACCATCTTTTTTCACGCCCATTCTCAGATCTGGTTTACCACCAAGCTTTTCTACAGCTCTAGTTACAGGCGCAACAGCCATAGGTAAAACTTCGATGGGTACAGCAAAGGTAGAACCTAGCTTATCAACTAATTTCGATTCATCGACTACAACGATAAAGAGGCTTGCGAGGGAATCAACTACCTTTTCGCGAGTATGGGCTGCGCCACCACCCTTAATCAGAGTCTTATGAGGATCAACCTCGTCAGCACCATCGATCGCTACATCTACGCGATCGACATCATCGAGACTGCGGATAGGAATACCATATTTTTTTCCTAGTACTGAAGCTTGGAAGGACGTAGGGATACCAACAATGTCAGTAAGTTCACCCGCCGCAATGCGTCTACCTAGTTCCTCGATCGCAAAAGCTGTGGTTGATCCAGTACCTAAGCCAACTACCATACCCGACTGGACTCTTTGCGCCGCCGCAATTCCAACTTCTTGTTTTAACTTTTTAATATCTTCAGCAGAAATACTCATTTATAAACTTTAAAGCAGCACTTTTAATCCTATCGCACGAAGCGAAACAAGGTGACATCAACTTAATAAGGAAGTCGTTAGATCGCTTTGCCCTCCTTAAATTTGGGATTTAGTGCTATATGATACAAATAGTCGAAATATATATATTTAAGTCAATTACGCCTTATTGCTGATTACCCTTGGGGCATTAATTGAGCTAAAAGTAGGTGGGGAAGCTTCATTTTACAAAAAGATTGCTGCAAAATCTGACAGCAATCGCTCTCTTTAGTTAATTAAAATATTGTAATTGTATGAAAAGGCTAACCTATATTAGTAACTTCGCGCGATCATTGACCAGCAAGGAAATAGAAAATATTGAGATTGTTTCACAAAAAAATAATTTTAGAGAAGGGATTACAGGGATTTTGCTGAGTTGTAGTGGGATTTTTTTTCAAATTTTGGAAGGGGATGATCATCAAGTAGATTTATTGTACGAAAAAATTTTAAAAGATGATCGTCACCATCAAGTTTTATGTCTTAAGTCTGAAGTAAATATTACTGAGAGATTCTTTCCTGACTGGTCGATGAAAGCAATTGCCATAGATGAAAACAGCGAGATTTTATTAAAACCAATTAAAATATTGCTACAAAGCTTGGGAGAGTCAAAAATGGCTTTGGCAAACTACACGCATTCAGGGGTTTTACAAGCCATCGAAAATGGAATCAATCCTCTTACCCTGACCCCACGCTATACCGAAAAAATTATTTTCTTTGCAGATATTATGGGCTTTGCCAGTATGACTGAGAAACTCCAAGTGACCGAAGTTGCGGAGTTACTCAATCAATTTTTTACGATTTGCACGTCAGAAATCGCAGCTAAAGGCGGTGAAGTTACGAAGTTTATCGGCGATTGTGTGATGGCATATTTCGATGGTGATCGTGCAAACGAAGCTTTACAAGCAAGTCTAGACATTCTTTCAGAATTAGAAATTTTACGAGATCGATCGCCTGTTAATAGCCCGTTGCGAGTTCTCTATGTGGGGATTGGACTATCTAAAGGAACAGTTTTAGAAGGAAATATCGGTTCTCAAACCAAAAAAGAGTATGCAATCATCGGCGATGCCGTTAATGTTGCCGCAAGAATCGAATCGCTAACGCGAAAGTTAAATAGATTTTTAGTGTTTTCGGCAGCAGTACGAGAGGGACTCAGCGATCACTGGAAATTATTAAAAATGGGGGATTTCTATGCTAAAGGAAGGGAAGCGATCGTGGAAGTATATTCAATTGATAATCCTTTGGCATCTCAAAAATCAGATTTCCACCATCTAAAACAAGAGATTAACGAGCAGCTTGAACTCATAGGAAAGCAAACTCTAGCGTCTTACAAACAACGCAAAACACTGTTTAAGCTTTACGATCGCTAATAAAAATCACAGTCCGATGCGCTCAGAAGCATTAATATAGAATACGGGAAGAAACATTTACGCCGTATTGCTTATAACCCTTCTTTCCTTATTTGCGTTACAAGTAGTAAAGAAGCTTGGATTTTTCATCTTTTACAGCAATTTTTGCTCCAATCAACCACAACAGCTTATTTGAAGGCTTTGTTGCCAATACCTTCAAACAAGCCTATTGCTTTGGGCTTAAGCGACAAGCGCTGTAATTAAACACTAACATGTCTCAGATCGAATTCTTTCATGTAAATCACTTCTCAATTTTATGAAAAGGCTAACTTATATTAGTAGCTTCTCGCGATCGCTTAGCAAAAGAGAAATTGAAGCCATTGGACATATTTCTCAGACTAATAATTCTAGGGAAGGAATTACAGGGGTTTTATTAAGCTGTAACAGCATTTTCTTTCAAATTTTAGAAGGAGATGAAGACCGCATTGATCGGCTGTACGAGAAGATTTTACGAGATGATCGTCATAGCAATATTTTATGCTTGAAATCTGAATTAAATGTTTCAACCCGTAAGTTTCCTGATTGGTCAATGGAAGTCATCGTTCTTGATGAAAATAATGACATTCTCTTGCAACCAATTAAAATTCTTTTGCAAACTCTAGGCGAATCTCAAACCATTCTCGCTAACTATACCCAGTCAGGAGTTTTGCAAGCAATTGAGAATGGGATTAATCCCCTCACCCTCAAACCACTCTATAGCGATAAAATCATCTTATTTGCCGACATTATCTCATTTTCTGGCATTACTGAAAAATTGCAAGTTGCGGAAGTGGTGGATTTGCTCAACCAATTCTTTACCATTTGCACGCGAGCGATTACTGCAAGAGGTGGTGAAGTTACGAAATTTATTGGCGATTGCGTAATGGCATATTTTGATGGCGATCGCGCAGATGATTCCCTACAGGCAAGCCTAGATATTCTGGCGGAACTAGAGCTTTTACGCAATCAAGCCCCTGCCAATAGTCCATTACGAGTTCTCTACATTGGTATTGGTCTATCTAAAGGAATTGTGTTAGAGGGAAATATCGGTTCGCAAACAAAGAAGGAATATACAGTGATTGGTGATGCCGTCAATGTTGCCGCCAGAATAGAAGCTCTCACCAGACAGTTAAATCGATTTCTCGTATTTTCTGCTTCTGTACGTGCAGGATTAAGCGATCGCTGGAAGCCTGTTAGACTTGGTGATTTTCATACCAAGGGAAGAGAAAGTATCGTCGAAGTCTATTCGGTTGACGATATATTGACCTTCCAAAAATCAGATTTTCATAAATTAAAACAAGAGATCAAGCAACACCTAGAGCTAATTAGCTGTCAAGCATAATTAGCTCTAACAACCTGTGGCGGCGCTTCGCGCCGCCACAGGTTGTTAGAGCTATAAGTCAAAATAAACACCTCAAATCCCTTACCCCAATTGACTTTAAGATTTATAAGCAAGTGGTCACTCATTGACAAATCGCTAGATCGCCTCGATATGCTGTACGATCGCTATTAGCAACCAACAGGCAATTAACAGGCGATTAATAGGCAATTAATAATAAACTCCATGCTGTCAAACCTTTTAGATAACCGCTATCGCGTCACTAGCGTCCTCGGTAGTGGTGGCTTTGGTGAGACCTATTTGGCTGAAGATACCAAAATGCCATCTAATCGTCGTTGTGTGATCAAGCAACTTAAGCCCGTTGCTGATAATCCACAGATGTATGAGTTATTGCAACAGCGCTTTCACCGAGAGGCAGTGGTACTCGAAGCCTTAGGAGAAGAAAGTCGCTATATCCCTAAACTTTATGCCAACTTTATTGAGAATGGCTTGTTCTATCTCGTCCAAGAATGGATTGATGGATTAACTTTAACTCAAGAGATAGAACGTAATGGCAACTGGAATGAAGATGCTGTCCGAAGACTGATGAGCAGTATTCTGCAAACGCTCATTTATGTCCATGAACGCGGCATTATTCACCGTGATATTAAGCCTGATAATATTATTTTGCGTGCTGGGGAACCTGTCCTCATCGATTTTGGCGCAGTCAAAGAAACTCTGAATGTAAGTACGATTCGTAGTTCTTCACAGCAAGCACATTCAATCGTGATCGGGACACCGGGGTTTATGGCTTCAGAGCAGGCGGCAGGTAGACCTTTTTTTGCAAGCGATCTCTACAGTCTTGCCCTGACTGCCATTTTCGCACTCACTGGCAAATATCCCCAAGAGCTAGGCACTGATCCCCAAACGGGTGAAGTCCTCTGGCAAAGCCAAGTAACAGGGATTAGCACTGATTTAAAGGCAATATTTACTAAAGCACTCCAATTTGATCCTCGCGATCGCTACAATTCTGCACGAGAAATGTTAAATGCTCTACAGGTTAGCCAAGTACCAAATCAATCTCATCCATTACAACCTGTTCCCATTCAACCAGCGATGTCGAATATGCAGACGGTGGCAGTAACACCTAGAGGCTATACGCCACCTGCAATTCAAAATCAACCTGATATTTACGTCTATCAACCACAGCACGATCCGAAAAAGAAGATCTTTGGTCAAGCTTTAGCAACTGTCATCGTCGGTGGCGCAATTGGTGCAGCGATCGCCTTAGGTGTAGTCGTATCGCAAAATGGCGGCATCGTCGCCTTCTGGAATAAAATCTCTCCCTTTAATAAACCAGTTGATAAAAAAGCATTCTATTTCCTAGCAGATTCAGCTTTTGAAGATAAAAACTATGCCAATTTAAGAGTACAAGCTCTGACATCTCAAGGTTTTAAAGAAGCAGGAGCTTTCTGGATACCCGACTATCCGAATCTCGGTAATAGTCAATATTATCAAGTCTATGCAGTTCCTTTTACCGAGGCAAATAGTTGCATTAACGATCTCAAGACCTATGTTAAGCGTGTTCCTGATGCCTACTGTGCCTTTGCAAGTCTAAATGCGAAAGATCCAGTAAATCGGGTGACAGGTGATCAGTTCCAATCATCAACTTCTCCTTCCGCAACTCCTACCCCCACGCCTACGCCAACTGTAACTCCTTCTCAAAAAGCCAAACCCTCTCCCGAACAGTTTGTCAAGAGCTACTACAGTCTCGTTAACGATCGCCAATTTCAAAACGCATGGAAAAATCTCACACCCAAATTTCAAAGCGATCGCGCAGGTGGATATAGTACTTTCACAGACTGGTGGCGCACCATTGATAAGGTTTCCGTTAATGGCTCTCGTTTAGTTGAAGTTAAGGAAAACTCAGCGATTATTGACATTGATTTAACCTATCAAAAGGGTAAAGCTCTATTTCCCGAAACCCTACGCATGAATCTAGTATGGGATGAAGCTTCAGGACAATGGCAAATCAATGAAACTAAGCGACAGTAAGTTTATCGAGTAACGCGATGAAAATTACAGCGATCGCCCTTTCTGGTGGTAAAAGTTCGCGAATGGGAAGAGATAAAGCTCTATTAGAAATTAATGGCGAAACTCTCTTATCACAAACTAGCCGCATAGCATTGCAAACAGCTGACTCAGTATATATTGTAGCTCGTAGTCAAGAACAATATCAAAGCTTGAAAATAGATTCTCAAGCTTCTATTCATTTGGTTCTCGACCAGAAATTTGATGGCGCATTAGTCGGATTTTGGCAAGGAATTCAAGCGATCGCCAAACCGACTGATTGGATATTACTACTTGCTTGTGACTTGCCAAATCTACAAAGTGAGGTTTTACAAACTTGGGCTAGACAATTAGCAGACTTACCTAAAACTGCGATCGCCTATTTACCAACCCATGCAGCCAATCCTGATGAATCAAGAAAGCAATGGGAACCTCTCTGTGGTTTTTATCGATGGCAATGTTGTGATTCACTGGTGGAATTTATAGAAAAGGGAGGTCGATCGTTTCAGAAATGGCTAGATACACAAGAAGTTATGGCAATTCCCAATGCACCTTTATCGATGCTATTTAACTGCAACACCCCTGATGATTTCCATCAATATCGCTTAAGTAGCTAGGCATAAATAAACTTAAAACCTAGAGATTATTCCGCCCGCTATGCGGGCGGAATAATCTCTAGGTTTTAATATGCTCATCTACTTAAAACAAGCATCATCCTAAGCAATAAATTGACGATTTTGACCTATTTTGAAGCTAAAGCTTGATAAAAGGACATTTTTAAGAATTAATTGCTCTTTGAATTTGTGACTTAAAAGCCACCCCCAGAAAGGTTTTTAAAAGCCAAAAAGGTCTTAGTTACAGTATGTTTTGGGATAGATGATGCTTTTGTTACAAAAAAATGATAATCTTAATAAAAAGTTAAGTTTTGTTGCTCCCCCCAATCCTATGCTTCGTCTAGAACACATTCAGAAAATTTATCCCACTGGCGAAGTCCTCAAAGACGTTAACTGGGAAGTCAAAACAGGCGATCGCATTGGTTTGGTCGGCGTAAATGGCGCGGGGAAATCAACACAGCTCAAGATTATTGCAGGGGAAATCGAACCGACCGCAGGGCAAATCGTGCGTCCTTCGAGTCTGAAAATTGCCTATCTCAGTCAAGAATTTGACATCGAAGAGACTCGTACCGTCAAACAGGAGATGTGGCAAGCATTTCAGGAAGTGCGCGAAATTCAGAAGGAATTAGCAATTATTCATCATCACTTGGAAAACCTCAAGGATGGTGAGGACTATGAGCCGATTCTTAAAAAGATGGATCGCTACCAACGTCAGTTTGAAGATCACAATGGCTATGAACTGGAAAGCCGTATCGATAAACTATTGCCAGAACTAGGTTTTAAAACTGACGATGGCGATCGCTTGGTCAGTGAATATAGCGGCGGTTGGCAAATGCGGATGGGCTTAGGCAAAATTTTGCTGCAATCGCCAGACCTATTGCTATTGGACGAACCGACAAACCACTTGGACTTAGAAACCATTGAGTGGTTAGAAAAATACCTGCGATCGCTAAGTACACCAATGGTGATCGTCTCCCATGACCGTGAATTTCTAGATCGCCTCTGTACCTCAATTGTGGAAACTGAGCGTGGCGTATCCACCACCTATTTGGGCAATTACACCTCATATCTCACCCAAAAAGCTGAAGCCAAAGCTGCCCAGAGTGCTGCCTTTGAACGTCAACAAAAATATATCGAAAAGCAACAGGTATTCGTCGATCGCTTTAGGGCAAGTGCTACCCGTAGTACCCAAGCCAAGAGTCGTGAAAAGCAACTGGACAAAATCGAGCGTATCGAAGCACCTGAAAGCGATGTACGGACTCTCAAATTCCATTTTCCCCCTGCATCTCGTAGTGGGCGTGTCACCGTCGAAATTAAAGATCTCACCCATGCCTATGGGGATCAAATTCTATTCTTGGGTGCAGATCTAGAAATCGAAAGAGGCGATCGCGTTGCCTTCCTTGGTCCCAATGGCGCAGGCAAATCCACCCTACTCAAAATGGTTGTGGGCAAAGAACCCTACAACGAAGGCGAAATCAACCTTGGTCATAATGTCCTCATTGGTTATTTTGAGCAAAACCAAGCGGAAGCCCTTGACTTGCACAAAGACGTATTTCATACCATCCATGACGATTTTCCCAAAATGACCCATGAAGAAGTGCGTGGCGTATTGGGTAAATTCCTATTTAGTGGAGACACTGTATTTAAACTAGTACGTGATCTCAGTGGTGGGGAAAAAGCAAGGCTTGCCCTTGCAAAAATGTTGCTCACTCCTGTCAATTTTTTAATCCTCGATGAGCCGACTAACCACCTTGATATTCCTGCTAAAGAGATGCTAGAAGCAGCTTTACGTGAGTATGAAGGGACTGTTGCTGTCATCTCCCACGATCGCTATTTCATCTCCCAAGTTGCCAATAAAATAGTCGAAATCCGTGATGGCGATCTCGTAGTCTATGCAGGTGACTACGCCTACTACCAAGAGAAAAAGGAAGAAGAAGAACGAGAAGCTAAGTACAAAGCAGAGATGGCAGCCAAAGCCGCAAAAGATGCCTTAAAGAAGGAAAAGGAAAGAACAAAACAAGCGGAAAAACGTCAAGAAAAGCAACAACAAAAGGTGAAAGCAAAGTAAAATGCAATCATCAGATTGGCAAGCAGGATAAGTCGTGGGATATGCACTTTAGAGTACACTTCCCACAAACAACCCAAAGAACCCAAGTCTTAATGTTATACAGGAACAATGCAAATAGGTTTTACTCCAGCAACATAACCACATAACACAACTGCATAAAGTTAGACTAGGGGTTTGATGATGAACGAAAGAATTCCACTCGTTCTTTTAGATCCACACATATTATTTCTATGTTGAATCACTTTGCTAAGAAACGCAATTTGATAGAACGTTATTCCCAAGGTGAAAGAAACTTTGAGGGAGTAGATTTGATGGGAGTAGATTTAAGTAAAGTCGATCTTAGTGGTGCAATTTTACGAAATAGCAACTTGGTTTTCGCCAATTTATGGGAGTCAGATCTCAGTAATGCTGATCTCTCAGGTGCAAATTTATCTGATGCTGATTTATGTGGGGCTTCTTTATTAGATGCTAATCTCAGTAACGCTAATATCACCCGTACAAATTTTAGTTATGCCTCATTAAGTGGTGTGCAGTTTAGCAATGTAAGCTTAGACAATGCGAATTTAAGAACTGCCATTCTCAATTGTACAAATTTGCATGGTATGGATTTTAAAAATGCAAATCTGCAAAGAGTTTATATGTTAGAAGCTAATCTTTCTAAAGCTAATTTTAGCGATGCTAACCTGCACCATGCTTTCTTGTTTCGGGCAAATTTAAGTCGGGCTAACTTAGAAAATGCCAACCTCAGTGAAGCTGACTTGAGTGAAGCTAGCCTGCATGGTGCAAATTTGAAAGGTGCAAATTTAAGTGAGGCAGATTTACGTGAGGCAGATCTTGATCGCATCGATTTTAGTGAGATCAATCTCCGTTTAGCAAATTTGAGTGGACTGAATCTAAGCAATGTTAATTTCAGTGGTAGCAATTTGAGCAAAGCAATTTTGCGCGGTACAATTTTGCGGGGAGCTTGTTTCAATTCTGCAAACTTGTGGAATGCCGATTTAACTAATGCGGATTTAACTAATGCCGATTTAACTAATGCGGATTTATATGGGGTCAATCTTGATGGTGCTAACTTAAAACATGCTGTTTTAGATGTCGGTTGGCGAAATGGAGTCAAAATCTGCCAGACAATTTTACCCAATGGTAGTATTTCTAGTCGGACTTGTCAGTTATAAGAATCTTAACTCTGAGATTGTTTAATCACAATTTGCTGTAACCAAAAAGTGATTGCTATATTTAGTGACAATGAAAGATCTATTTAGTTTTAAAGATAAAAACCTATTACGAATGGCCCTAACCCATCGTTCCTATGTCCATGAAAATCCAAGTGTGGGGGAAGATAACGAACGTCTAGAATTTTTAGGGGATGCCATTTTAAATTTTTTGAGTGGTTCCTATCTCTATCGTCAACATCCTGAATTAGGTGAAGATGAACTAACGAGGCGAAGGGCAGCTCTGGTGGACGAAAAGCAGCTAGCTAATTTTGCGATCGCCTTAGAACTCGATAACCAAATTTTGTTAGGTAAAGGGGCTTTGCGTGATGGCGGCAATAAGAGCGATAACCTTTTGAGTTGCGCCTTTGAAGCGATGATTGGGGCATTGTATCTAGATCGAAATTGCAATGTGGAGTCAGTACGTCCTGCGGTGGAAGCATTATTTGCCTCTGTCCCCCCTGAGCTAGTAAACACACGCTCAGATCTCGATGCCAAAAATCGCTTGCAGGAATGGGTGCAGTCCTATATCGGTCACACATTACCGCGCTATGTCACTGAAAAAGTAGGCGGAACTGATCATACGCCCGAATTTGCGTCTAAAGTATATGTTGGCGATCGCCTATATGGTCAAAGTATGCGAAATTTTTCTAGCAAAAAGGAAGCAGAACGGGCAGCTGCGCTCGACGCATTAGAACAAATAGAAAGAATGTTATAAGTTTTAAAATTTTTGCGAAGCAAAAATTTTAAAACAAGGAAAAAATGATGACTGAATATTGGTTAATGATTGGCAAGATTGTTTCACCACAAGGACTAAAGGGTGAAGTAAGGGTTTTGTCCTATTCGGATTTTCCTGAGCGCTTTGAGAATGCGGGTAAACGCTGGATTGCCGCTTCAGAGAAAGATGAACCACAGGAGATCATGATGCTCTCAGGTCGAGAAGTTGCAGGTAAAAAGAATCTCTTTGTGGTGCGTCTTGAAGGAATCAATGATTGCGATCGCGCTGAAGCTCTGCGTAATTATCTAATGTTCATTCCTACTAGCGATCGCCCTTACCTAGAGCCTAACGAGTACATGATCGCCGATTTGGTGGGTTGCAATGTCTACCACCAACCAACAGGTAAACTTTTGGGAGAAGTGATTAGTATCATCGCCGCAGGCAATGATCTTCTAGAAGTTCGCAATCCCGATGATGAAGAAATTGAGTTAATTCCTTTTGTTGAAGCGATCGTTCCCTTTGTAGATATTAAACAAAAAAGAATTGAAGTCACTCCTCCAAAGGGATTGATTGACAAATGGCTACAGATATAAACTAAATTGAGATTGTTGGATGCAGCACAACAATTTCGGTACTAACTCAAGCATTGCTATAAGTAGCTAAGCCTAATTAAATATAAAAACTAAAAACCTGTGGCGCACGCTGCGCGTGCGCCACAGGTTTTTAATTATGTCTAGCCGCTTACAAGTCTTTAAAAATTGTTACAACTATATTATGTAGTTTTGTATACTGGTAGTTTGAATGGGATATAACAAAGGTATTTAACAGCGTGAGTCAGCATCCCCTAGAAGAGCTAAATCGCTATGATGCCAAAGCCAATGCCGAATATTACGGTCGTCGCCCTTGGCTAGCGATTAGTCGCATTTTCAAAATCATTTATTTTGCAATTAGTTTTGGCTTAGCCTTTGGCTGGGATGTCTTGACTGGGAACACCGCAAGTCAACCCAAGCTTGCCGAACAGTTACGCCGCATCATCACGGCTCTTGGTCCAACCTATATCAAAGTTGGACAGGCTTTATCTACACGTCCCGATCTCGTGCGTGTAGATTTCCTTGAGGAGTTAACAAAACTTCAAGATCAACTACCACCATTTTCTAACGAGCAAGCCTTCGCAATCATCGAGTCTGAGCTAGGCAAGTCCGTCAGTACAGTTTATCGGACTATTTCTGAAGATCCGATCGCTGCCGCAAGTTTAGGACAAGTCTACAAAGCCACACTCTACTCAGGCGAAGAAGTTGCCGTTAAAGTCCAACGCCCATATCTGATCCCAACTTTGACCCTCGATCTATTTATCTTGCGTTGGTTTGCAGGATGGCTGGGTCCACTTTTGCCCCTCAATCTGGGTAATAGCCTAGAAGCGATCGTTGATGAGTTCGGTTTGAAATTATTTGAAGAAATCGACTATGCCCATGAAGCGACTAACGCTGAGAGGTTTGCAGGCTACTTTAAAAACGATCCTGATGTGAAGGTTCCTTCTATCTATCGTCAGTACAGCACCCATAAAGTTCTGACTTTGGAATGGATTAACGGCATCAAGCTCAACGAAATCGATCAAATTAAATTGGCAGGTCTGAATACGGATAATCTTGTCAGAATTGGTGTGATGTCTGGGTTACGACAATTGTTAGAATTTGGCTTTTTCCACGCCGATCCTCACCCCGGAAATCTCTTTGCTACCTACGATGGCAAGATGGCATATATCGACTTTGGGATGATGGATCAGTTAGATCTCCAAACTAAAGAACAATTAGTCGATTCCGTTGTGCATTTGCTCAATAAGGATTATGACGAGCTTGGGCAGGACTATGTGAGATTGGGATTCCTACAACCAGATATTGAGATGAAGCCAATTGTCAATGCTCTGGAATCGGTGCTAGGCGATATCATGTCCGAAAAAGTGAAGGATTTCAACTTCAAAGTTGTCACCGATCGCTTCTCAAAAGTGATGTACGACTATCCCTTCTGCTTACCTGCTAAGTTTGCTCTAATTATTCGCTCTGTAATTACCCAAGAAGGTGTAGCTCTCAGCCTCAATCCTGAATTTCGGATCGTGCAGGTGGCTTATCCTTATGTGGCTAGACGCTTGCTCACCGATGAATCAGAAAGTTTGCGGTCAAGACTATTAGAAGTTCTCTTTAAAGATGACAAATTCCAATGGTCAAGACTAGAGAATTTATTAGCGATCGCTAAATCCGATGGTCAATTTGACATCATCCCTACCGCCAGTATGGGCTTTAAGTTCCTAACTTCCAAAGATGGCGAATATATCCGCCGTCGTATTTTGCTAGCTCTTACCGAAGATAATCGTCTCCACACTGAGGAACTCATGCGTATCTGGAATATGCTCAGTGTCGATCTCGAACCTGCCAAGTTATGGGACATGGCTCTTAAAACCCTAACTGGAGCAATGCCAAAGGCGCTCGCGGCTGCTCTGCCCTTTGCCGCTTTTCAAAATCTCAACTAAAACTTTATTCGTCCTCAAAACTGTAAAGGCTGTAAAGGGATCTGCGACGCAGATCCCTTTGCTATTTAGCACTACCTCTGTTTGAAGGTCAGTTCGATAACGCCATTGGCGTTATCGAACTCCCATCGTTTTAAGTAGCGATCGCCAAGCTTATAGTTAAGTCTAGGGTAATGAGCTATAAATCTTTTCCATGATCGGGCTGTAGTATAGAAAAGGACTCTATGCGATCGCCTTTAGAATGAATCGTAACTTTTGGATTATTGCTCTTATTTCTTTCATTAATGCGCTGAGTTTTACGATTCTCATCCCTGTTTTGTACCAATATGGTAGACAGTTTCAATTAAATGATTTTCAGACAAGCTTATTATTCGCAATTTATGCAATCTCGCAATTTTTTGCAACTCCAATCATCGGGAAACTTAGCGATCGCTTTGGAAGAAAGCCTTTATTAATACTGAGTTTAGCGGGAACAGTGGTTGCTAATCTGATGGCAGGAACCGCCGCTAGTGCCGCAGTATTGTTTTTTGCGAGATTTTTAGATGGGATTACGGGGGGAAATGCCTCGGTTGCTCAAGCTGTTATCTCTGATGTCACTACACCTGAGACCAGAGCCAAAGCTTTTGGGATCAATGGAGCCGCCTTTGGAATGGGCTTTATCCTAGGTCCTGCGATCAGTTTGGTCGCGCAGAAAGCTGCCCTCAATACTCCCTTAGGTAAATCCTTTGGGGCTTCGTTTTTGGTGTCAGGGGCGATTGCGGCGATCGCTTTATTTTTAACTATATTCTTCTTGCCAGAGACGCTGAAAACTAAAGCGGAAAAAGCACAAAATATATTTGACCTTGGGTTAGAGAAACTAATTACAGGATTATTGATGCCCAAAATTGGCATTTTACTGATTATTAATTTCCTGACAGGCTTGACTTTTAATATCTTTACCTTTGCCTTTCAGCCTTACTTTCTTAAGGTTCTCAACCAAAATAGTGATGGGCTTGCCCTCATGTTTTTACTATTTGGCGTACTCGCAGTCATTATGCAAACGGCGGGTATTTCCCAAATGACCAAACATCTGCAACTAGCGCAAATATTATTTTTAGGACTATTCATCCGTAGTTTATCTTTTGTCTTAATGCCCATATGGAAGGATATCTATTACTTTATCGCTGTTTGTGTACTCTTCTCATTACTCAATTCGGTTGTACAACCGATGATTAGCGCCTTACTCTCTCTCAATGCCCGTCCTGAGGAACAAGGGACTGTACTAGGTATAAATGCCTCATACCTGAGCATTTCCAATGGATTTGGTCCCGTCATTGCAGGCTTACTTGTCAATCAAGAACATCCTGAATCCTACGGCTATCCGCTCTATTTAGCAGGTATTTGTACTTTCCTTGTCTTAGGTTTAGCCTTTGTCAAGCGCAAAGATTACGCAGTCAAAGTGGTGAGGTGAACCCTACCAAAAAAGTTCGGTTCCCCTTCTGTCCATAGCTTTGCGGCTATTTCATAATAAAACTGTGAACGAAAGGGAAGTACAAAATATCAACTAAATCCTAAACCTACTTCTAAATGTTCATAGTTGTTTTGAAATAGCTCAAGGTGATATTTATGTTAGTACGTTGGCAACCTTTACAAGAAATCGAAGAAGTTCGTCGTCAGTTTGATCGCATGTTCCGTGACATCACTACCCTAGATCAAGAAGCCGCCAAAGGCTGGGTTCCCGCTAGTGAATTGCGCGATGATGGCGATCATTTGACCCTCAGACTCTCCATTCCTGATATCGAAGCTAAGGATCTCGATATTCAAGTAACTAAGGATTCGTTGACAATTGCTGGTGAACGTCACCTCGAACGCAAAGAAGAATCTGCGGAAAAGGGTTACTACTGGAGTGAAATCAGCTATGGCAAGTTCCGCCGTGTATTTGCATTGCCTGTCGCGATCGAAAATGAACAGGTGAAGGCTGAATACACCAATGGTATTCTTACTCTCACCTTGCCCAAAGCTAATGAAGTCAAGGCTTTCAAGGTTAATGTTGCTACGGAGTTACCTGCTTCCTAATTAATCAAAAAGTCCCACTTAGCCAGTTAATCTAGGAAGGGCGGCGCTAAGCGCCGCCCTTCTTACTATGGTAATCTGAGTATCAACATATCTTTATCGAGGTTTCCAAGTTTTGATTTCAACGACACCATCAAGCTTTGTTACCTCTGATCTTCCTGCTATTTGTGGCAATGAAGAATTAATTCAACGCGCAGTACAGGATGATGCACCTGTATTTCTAAATAGCAATCTAAATAGCAATAACTTAAAACTAGAAGAGATTACTTCTGCCTTTGCCTGTGCCTTGCATATGCACCAGCCGACTATTCCCGCAGGCGCGAATGGAGCTTTAATTTGCAATCTTCAGCATATGTTCGAGCATCAAGGCGAAGGTGATAATCACAATGCTGGAGTATTTGCTTGGTGCTATAGCCGCATGGGCGATTTCATTCCCCAACTTGTCGCACAGGGCAGCAATCCTCGGATCATGTTGGACTATTCTGGAAACCTGCTCTGGGGCTTGCAGCAGATGCAACGCCATGACATTTTAGATAATCTCAAACGGATTACTTGCGATCGCCAATATCAACCCTATGTGGAATGGCTCGGTACAATGTGGAGTCATGCGGTGATTCCCTCCACTCCGATTCCTGATATCAAACTGCATATCCAAGCATGGCAAAGTCATTTTGCTTCTATTTTCGGAATTGATGCTCTCAAGCGCGTGAAAGGGTTTTCGCCACCAGAGATGCACCTTCCCAATCATCCTGATACACTCTATGAATATATTAAAGCGCTCAAGGAATGCGGCTATCGCTGGCTAATGGTACAGGAACATTCCGTAGAACGTTTTGATGGTTCGGGTTTAACTCAAGATCAGAAATATTTGCCTAATCGATTGGTAGCGATGAACTCGAAAGGTGAATCGATTAGCATTACCGCACTAATTAAAACCCAAGGTTCTGATACCAAATTAGTTGCACAAATGCAGCCCTACCATGAAGCCAAAGGTCGAGGTAAACAGCAACTTGGTAATGTTTCCATTCCCTCCCTAGTCACTCAGATTGCCGATGGCGAGAATGGCGGCGTGATGATGAATGAATTTCCCCGCGATTATCCTTTGGTATGGGATCAACTGAAAAATAATGGTCGTGGCGCTGCGGGTGTTGTCGGTTTAAATGGTACTGAATATTTAGAAATGATCGAGGCAGCAGGTGTGAGTCCCCTTGATTATCCAACGATTCAAGCAGTGCAGCAGCATAAGGTCTGGCAAAAGGTCGATCAAATCGGCGATCGCCAAAATCTGAATACAGCTATGGTCGAGCAGGCAATTACTGAACTCAAAGCCAGGGATCATCAGTTCCATATGGATGGTGCATCATGGACAAATAGTATGAGCTGGGTTAATGGTTACGAAAATGTTTTAGAACCGATGAATCAACTCAGTGCTAAGTTCCATGAGAAATATGATCCACTGGTAGCTCAAGATCCATCGATTACTAAGCGATCGGACTATCAGCAAGCCTTACTCTATAACCTGCTAGTCCAAACTAGTTGCTTCCGTTATTGGGGACAAGGCACATGGACAGACTATGCCCGCGAACTCTACCGAAAAGGAGAGCAAAGTTATTAGGACATAAAAAATGCCGCTTCGCGGCATTTTTTATGTCCTAATAAGAAATAAGCCTTTTATCTCCAATCAATAACTGCTCAATCTTATGACAAGGCAAAGGATTGCTAAATAGAAAACCTTGCATTATGTCGCAATTATAGGTTTTCAAGAAATTAAGCTCTGCTACGACCTCTACACCTACTCCAACTGCTTGACAATTTAAGTTGTGAGCCATTTCCACTAATGATTTTACGATTGTGGCATTGGCTAGGTTGACATCAATATTGTTGACAAAGCATTGATCCAGCTTAATAAAGTTTGGCAAAAACTTTTGCAGACAAATTAATGAAGAATGACCAGTACCGAAATTATCAATAGCAATCCGAACACCTAGACTTCTGAGCTTATTCAGTCGATCAATTGTCAGATTAGAATCTTGAATTACAATATTTTCTGATATTTCCAAATTCAGCAAATTTGGTTTAAGTTCCTGCTCAATAAGGGTTTGTTGAACGGTTAAATAAAAATCTGGATTTCTAAATTGATTGGCGGAAATATTCACTGCAACTGTCAGATTTTCTTGAATACTTTGCCATTGCTGAGCATTTTTACAAGCTTGTTGCAAGACCCATGTATCCAGTTGTCTAATCAAACCTGTAGTTTCAGCAATTGGAATAAATTTGCTTGGTGTAATGAATCCATACTCTGGATGTTGCCAACGCACCAAAGCCTCAATCCCGCTAATTCTTCCTGATTTTAAATTAATCTGAGGTTGATAGAAAATGAATATTTCTCTTTGCTTGGGATCTTCTAGTTTATCTAGCGATCGCTTAAGGGCTTCCAAGAGTGTTAAATCTACTGAACTGAGCAAAGATACCTTAGCACCATCAATTTGTTGTTGGATTTGTTGGATTTGCTCATGTTCCCATAGATATAAATGATCTTGAGATTGCTCATTTAAATAATTGGCGGCAAAGTTCTTCTTGTGCAATCGCACAGATATCGCTTTTAAAAGATCATTAGGTGAAAAAGGCTTAGTTAAATAGTCATCCGCTCCTAACTCAAACCCCTGACGCATACTCCTATACTCAGCTTTAGCTGTTAAAAATATAAAAGGAATATGTCTAGCTATAACATCATTTTGTAATGCCTCTAGTACACCATAGCCATCAACTTCTGGCATCATGACATCACAAATGATTAAATCAGGACTCTGACATTGGGCTAACTCGATCCCAATACGTCCATTGACAGCAGTAATTACATTAAAATCTTCTAATTCCAGAATTTGCTGGATATTATCACAAACTTCCTTGGAGTCTTCTATCACTAAAATCTTTTTCATATCTAATATTTAGACCACTTCGCAAAAATATAATTCAAAGAGTTTATTCAGTTAATTAATTAACATTTGATGTACTAATTTAGGAGTGTTAGAAATGTTAGGACTCTTAGGAATAATCACAGTAAAAGTTGTTCCGTCATTGAGTTTACTTTCTACTCCAATTACACCATTATGTAAATCAACACATTTTTTAACAATAGCTAATCCCAGCCCAGTTCCAGATATATTGCCGACGTTTCCAGCTCGATAGAACGAATCAAATAGCTTTGTTTGATCATCAATAGGAATGCCGATGCCATGATCTTGTACCTTTAAAACTGCATTGTTATCCTGCTGCATTAGCCATAGATATATCATTCCCCCGTCTGGAGTATATTTAATCGCATTACTTAAAAGATTTGTAATAATTTGCCGCATGAGTTTCACATCACATCGAATATTTAGAGCTTTTAAATCAGTCTCATCAAAATTATTGGGAACAGCAAAGAAACTAATACTATGTTCTGTAGTACTCAGTTGAATTTCTTCCACTATATTTTGACAAAAACTAACGAGATCAACTATTTCTGGATTGAAGTCTAATTTGTTAACTTCAGCTCGATTTACAGTAAGCACATCATCCAATAAATTCACCATGTGATTGACGCTTGATTGAATGCGTTGCAGATGATTATTTTTCTTGTCTTCAGTTAAGCGATCGCTATAATTTTCCAGAATTGATGATGAAGATGAAATAATCGTAAGTGGAGTCCGAAACTCATGGGACGCTGTCGAAATAAAGTTAGAACGGAGTTGACTGAGTTCTTTCTCTTTGGCTAGTGACTGACGAATACCATTTTCCATTTCCTTGCGATCTGTCACATCCCTACATACACAGATTAGCCCGACATCTTGAACCATTGTCAGTGATAGTTCTTCGACAAATGTGCTACCATCCCGTCGTTTCGCGATCGCTTCTCCTCGCCATTTTTGAGTTTCTCCAATGATGGGAAAAATTTCTTGCTCAATGCGTTGTACCTCATCAGGATAGTAAAATACCCTCCAAGTTTCACCAATCAACTCACTAGGATGTTTATAACCAAACAATTCAAGATGAGCAGCATTAATATAAATATATTTGCCATCTTCATTAACAACAGCGATGCCATCAATGCTAGCCTCGATCGCTGCCATGAGTCTTTGTAAAGTCTGAGTACGTTCAGCTACTCTATTTTCTAGCTTATGATTGAGTTCATGTACGGTTGTAAGAGCTTGTTGCAGTTCTGATTCCTTTTGCTTCCAAGCGGTGAGATCAGTATTAGTACCAGAGATACGGATCGCTTGACCAGTAGCATCTCGTTGCAACAGCGCCCTCGCGTAAATGGGGACATAATGTCCTTGTTTATGCAATAAACGGTATTCAAATTCGAGAAGATGCTGCGGGAGCATGTCACTTTTTTTGGATAGTCTAGAAAGCCAATAAACCATTGAGATAAGCACAACGATGGGCAAGCACCTGAGGGACATTATCTTTGTTCCACTGAGCACCAGAGATTTTAGTGCGACGGTCAATCTGCTTTACCGCAGACTCAACTGCTCCTGAACCGATAGAACAAATCTGCTCACTCTGATAGTAATCATAATTGACAATACGGTGTCTATGTTTTCGGAGATAGGCACAGAAATTAACAGCCTGCCTGCGTTTACATTGTTCAATAAGAGTAATAGTATCATCAACATTACCTTTCCAAAGTAAAGCTCTCGCATCGTTTAAGCGACGTATTGAACCACCCACTTTTTCTAGATTCTCCATCAGATGATACCAATCGAGAATTTCACGTCGTTGCTCTTCAGTAGCCATGGGCTTAATCAAATTCCATACTCCATCATGTCCATCCCCTAAACAAGTTATTGGCGTACTCAAAGGTTGCTGGCGTACCCAATCGATTAACTGCTGATTGTCCTGAAAGCAAGCTCCAGTAGCAAACTCATGTAATCTCACTCCTTTATAGTCTAGCCATCGACATTCTTCCCCCAGAGGTGTTCTGATACGGATCTTACCGCCATCTGCACTCAGTTCGTTAATCTCTTGCTCTGCTTGGGGTAATTCAAAGGTTTGCCGATGGACTAAACGCTGTTGGGTCTTGGCTGGGACTCGAATTCCTGTAAACATTGCCACATCTGCTTCGGTGTGTTCATAGGAGCTATTTGCACTGACTCGCAAACAACACATTTCCAGATATGGACTCAGACGAGTATGTGCCTTAATTCCCAGTTGCTCTGCTTGTTGCGTGGTTACAGTTATTTCTCCAAGGATGCTTTTGAGCTTGCGTTCTCGTCCTTCTGTTGTTCCTGTACTTGTTGAGACAAAAAAATTCCTACTTCGGGCATCACATGCTGTTGCATCTGTTCTCGCACGGCTTGTTCGATCCCTGAAAATGTCTTTAGCGCTTCTAGTTCGGTATTTGCGTAAAGTATTTTGGCGATCTCCTGCACATGTTCTTGTAATTTCTCAGCTTGTTCTGGTGTCATGCTTTTTCTGGTCTCTAAATTATTCTATTTTCCCTCCTTTCTCTCCCTTTTTGCAAAAGTGACATGCTCCCGATGCTGCTGACTATCACTTTCAGTGGTAATCATTTGGGCATTTACGCGATCGCGATCCTCTGGATGTATTAACTTTTGCCAATTCTCGAAGGACGATTCTATCTCCCCATCTGCATATCCCAACATATCCCACCAACGACGAGAGTTATAAGCTTGATTTTGTAATAGATCAAGATCCCACCAACCATCATTAGAACCTTTTAAAACTAGGGATAATTGTTCCTTGACCTTTTCTAAATTTTGGGTAACTCTGGTTAACTGCAAATGGTTTTTAATACGTGCTAAGAGTTCTCGCACATTAAAAGGCTTCGTAATATAGTCTACAGCCCCCAGTTCAAAGCCTTTGACTTTACTGTCTATATCGTTTAAGGCTGTCATAAAAATGACAGGAATTGCAGAGGTTTTCTGATTTTCTTTGAGATTTTGACAGACAGTAAAACCATCCATATCTGGCATATGGATATCTAGCAAGATTAGATCTGGTAATTGTCGATCGACTATTGTTATTGCTCGCTCCCCACTATTGGCAATAGCCACATCATATCCCTCAGCAATTAAGACCTCTGAAAGAACATTAAGGTTTGCTGGCTCATCATCCACAATAAGAATTAATCCTTGCAGATTCATTGACTCTAGCAGCATAGTTGTATTTCTTGTAAATTATTTCAAATCATCAGATAGCGTTACAAAACAGTCCTAACAAATGCAGATATATCTAATCCTTTTGTATCTATTTATAAGGTTTTAATTATTAATTTATTGAAATGATTTATCCCTCCGCAAGTGCAGGGGATAGCAAATACTTTTTTACCAGACTATACTCACAACGCAGAGCGATAGGGTTTTCATTCTCTCGAAATTTAAATAAATAATTCTTATAATTACTAGATATAATTACCCCCACCGAAAAATTGCTGTAGCTCACAACCAATTTTCATTGACCATGAAGAAAGCTCTCACTCAGTATTCCAAGTTATTACAAAACAAAAATACAACAAACTATAAGCTTGAGTAATTCGTTGTATTTTTATAATAAAGTTCTGATCCTATTCCCTTTGAATAAGCATAACATAGACATTTTGAAAAAACTATGTTTTTTACGGATTTACACCTAGAGATTTATAGCATTTTTGATATTTATAAATGGCGAAAATCGCAAGATATCCACTAATTATTTCTACAATCTTCTTCTATCGAAATGAGAAGAAGATTATTGATTAATTACTTCGATATTTAATTTCACCGTAGATCAGTATTACTCCTAAGCACCAAGTAGTTGAGCATAATTAAAAACCAAAGCAAAAGCCTGTGGTGCAAGCACGACTTGTGCCACAGGCTTTTGGGTTTTATATTTATACTTATAAGTTTTAACTAGAGCATTGCTGGTAAGCAGCGATCGCTAAATCAATAATCCTATATCCCACAATCTCTCCCAAGGATGTTTGTAAAGCGTTATACAATTTTTTGAGGCGATCAACTTTCACAATATCGAGATTATGACTTGGCAATGGTTCAATCTTGCATTTAAGCTTCAAGGCTCCGTCGCACCGATTATTTTACCGAGGGTTCTCATTTTTGCAGGCTTTGCGTTGGGGGTATCTGTACTGCACTATTACGAACCCCAAATATCTCTCCAAGTCTTAGGCGATCTCACCAATAATGTTGTTTTTAATCTCGTTTTAGGTTTGCTCCTCGTCTTTCGTACAAATACTGCCTACGATCGCTATTGGGAAGGACGCAAAGCATGGGGAACCTTAGTGGTCAATATTCGGAATTTGTCGAGACTCATGCAGGTTGCCATCAAATCTTCTGAAGGTTTAGAACAGCAACAAAAAGAGCAATCGATTAAGTTCTTAACTGCTTTTGCGATCGCTACGAAACGACATCTTCGCAATGAAGAAATTAATCAGGATTTAGACACAATTCTCACGGAAGCAGAAATTGAGAAATTAAAGACTTCTAAACATGTACCTCTAGAATTGACACTATGGTTGGGAGACTACCTGCACCAGCAAGTACAAAATGATCGCATAGATACCAATTATTTTGTGGCGATGAATAGTCATCTCAATGCATTAGTAGAGGGTTTAACCAGTTGCGAACGTATTCTCAAAACACCATTGCCCATTGCCTACTGTATCTATTTAAAGCGTTTAATTTTGATTTATTGCATCGGTTTACCATTCCATCTAGTCCTTGAGATTCATTGGCTAACGGCGATCGCAGTGGGGTTAGTCAGTTTCATCTTGATGGGAGTAGAACAAATTGGCAATGAAATCGAAAATCCCTTTGGACATGATTTTAACGATTTACCGATCGATGCAATTTGTGAAGGTGTGACAGCAAATGTGGAACAGGCGATCACTTATGGGAAATAAAGCGCACTAACTCTACTTTTGCTCAAGCGTCACGACTAGTAATAGATATGCCTTCAACAATCATGGCTGGTACATAGAGCGAACCATACCATTGGCGATCGCTAGCAACCGTTGTCACTTGATTCAGCACTGTATAGACATTTCCTGACAGCATCGTGTCTTTGACCCGTCCAACGATTTTGCCATTTTTGACGCGATAGCCCAAATCGACATTAACCGAGAAATCTCCCGACAAATCCGTATCATCACCTAAAACTTGATCGACGATTAACCCATTTTTTAAAGTTGCCGCGAGTTCTACAATATCGCCTTGAATATTTTCCTTAGCGGAGATCGCGAGATTAAATAGCCCCGGACTCGGATAGTTGCCCAAATCTCCACGAAAACCATTGCCCGTGGCTACAATTCCTAAATCTTTGCAGGTACGCATATCGCCATAAAATCCTTGCAAAGTGCCGCGATCAATCCAAGTAACTTCCTGCGTAGGTGTACCTTCATCATCAAAAGGAGCGCTATAAACCCCAAAATCTGGATGTTGGCTGACGGTGAAAATATCAGAAATTACGGGTTTTCCGATTTTGTCGAGCCAAGGTGTCGCTTTTTGCTGCACTTGCCTACCACTCATCGCGATCGCTACCACCCCCCACAGTAAATCTGCTGCCTTACCTGTAAAAATTACGGGTACTTTACCCGATGGCGCTTTTGCATTCTTCTTAGACCAGTCGAGATATTGCAATACTTTTTGAGCAATTACTTCAGGATTCACATTTCCCCGTTCCGATTGTCCATACCAAACATTGAGAAAGTCATCACCTCTCGTCAACTCGGCACTGAGAGAGCCATCCACCGTAATGTCAGTATAGCCACAGTCTAAACCTTGGCTATTGAGAATCCGCACCATTTCCCGACTACATTCCCATTCCGCACCACAAATTGCTTCGGGATAGCGATTTAGCACCTGTGCGATCGCTGATTTTCCCCAATCCACCATCTGCTCAACGCTCACTTCCTGCCCACAAAGTTTGGGATAGTCCACAATGGTCGAGTTGCGTAATAAAATCTCTTCAGGCTCATTTAATGCACTCAGGGCGATCGCTTGTTCTACCAAGTCCTTTGCCTCTACCGCACCATAGGCGATCGCTAAACCTACGCGACTATCTTTCCAAATCCGCAAGCCAACTCCTTCAGATTCAATACTTTCTAGCTGCTTAAGTCGATTTGCCTCAAAAAATACAGGTCGGGAAGTTGAGCGAGATTCATAGACTTCCGCCGCTTCACAGCCAGATTTGAGCGCAATTTCTAATAGTTGTTCGGATTCGATGGTCATAGTACGAAGTGCTGTTGCTCTTAAATTGGTATATTGTAAATTGCCAGCACCCAATCTCCGAAAAATATCAGAATATAGTGGACATACTGCGATCGCTACCCATTGGACTTTATCTCGAACAGCCTATTACATGGCTGCATCGACTCGATCCGCGCATTAAACTGTTTGGATTGCTGACATTTTTGCTAACCCCAATTCAAGCTAATGAGCCTTGGCGGATTGCGATCGCCATTTCCCTGATCATCCTCACCCTCGCTTCAAAAATTCCAATGCGGGTATGGAAACAGCAAATGGGGATTTTGTTGTTACTAGCATTTATGACTTTAGCGATCGCCACGATTTCACCCGATGGATTTAATGCCACTGTCCAACCACGCCGTCCCATACCTGAGGTGAATATCAGCAATGATAAACCAGTAATTGCATCCCCCTTAACCCTCAAATTACAACAGCCCACACCCTACAATTATGTAATCTGGAAAGCAGGCAGTATAACGATTACTCGTAAATCCCGTGAGTTGGGTGTACGTGTTTGTACATTGATTTTCACCTATCTTTACGCACCGACGTTATTTCTGCTGGTTACGGCTCCCGAAGAAATTACTGCGGCGATCGCCTCTATATTTGCGCCATTAAAATTTTTCAAAGTGCCGATTATTGAAGTTGTCCTCACCCTCACCCTTGCGCTGCGTTTTGTACCTTTAGTATTAGAAGAAGTTCAAAATCTTGCCAGAGCGATGCGTACCCGTTCCATTAATTGGAAAAAGCTAGGCTTTAAGCGCACTACCCAGATTTGGCTAATTCTGGCAGAAAGATTGATCGATAATCTGTTCATTCGTGCCGAACAGACAGCCAGTGCCATGCAGGTGCGTGGTTTCACTAGTCCTAATACGCATCTTGTCGTGTGGAATCCCTTGAAATTATTACCTCGCGATATCCTTTTACTAATTCTCTTAGTCGGAATCTGGGGAGTCAGAATTTACTACGGTAATGAATTGTAAAAAAGAGCAGTGCAATACACTGCTCTTTTTTATTCCACGCGATAACCAAGGTCTGACAGTTGAAACCGTGACGATCGCCATTTGGGTTGAACTTTGACAAAAATCTCCAAATGGACAGAACCCATAATTAATTTCTGCATTTGCTGTCTAGCATTTGTCCCAATCTCCTTGAGCATTTGCCCCTTCTTCCCAATTAAAATTCCCTTTTGCGAATCCCGTTCCACATGTACAGTTGCCATTACTCGCGTAATTTTGGGCTGTTCATCCACTTGATCGATACTGACTGCTACTGAATGCGGAATTTCTTCGCGAGTCAGCAAGAGAATCTGTTCGCGAATCAATTCACCCATAATGAAGCGCTCAGGCTGATCGGTGACTAAATCGGGTGGATAGTAGTAGGGACCTAAGGGCAAGCGATCGCACATCATTGCCTGCAAAGCTTCGAGTCCTTCACCCGTTACCGATGAAAACTTAGCCGCTTGCCAACCATGTTCGGCGGCAAAGCTTTCATAACTGGCAAGAATCTCTTCTGCATCTTCACCAAGCATATCAATCTTATTGATACCTAAAATTGCAGGAACATTGCTCTGTAAGATTGTTTCGGCAACAAAGCGATCGCCTGTTCCCATAAACACGCTGCCATCGACTACCAATACCGTTGCATCAACGGAAGAGATTGCGCCAATCGCATTTTTGACGATGGTTTGACCGAGCAAATGATGGGGTTTATGGATTCCGGGAGTATCTACTAGCACGATTTGGGCTTCGGGCAATGTCAGAATGCCACGCAACCGATTGCGCGTAGTTTGGGCAACGGGCGAAGTTATCGCAATTTTTTGACCAATGAGGGCATTGAGCAATGTGGACTTACCGACGTTGGGTCGTCCTACTAATGCGACAAAGCCCGATTTAAAACCTTCGCCCGATTCTGGAATCATGATTATTTGCGATCGCTGTATTTGAAATAGGCAACAATTATACCCTGCCCTAAATTACGATCCTCAAAGCTTAAGCTCTTGGACTCAGGGTTTATTCACAGAACTTTGATGGCAATCACCAAATTTTTGACCAGATCATAATGAAATGGGCATTTCCACTCATTTCCTATTAGATGACCAGTTAAAATAAAAATAAGGTGCGTTCTATTTTATGAACACACCCTACGGGATCGGCGATCGCACTTCAATGAGTTAAGGGGTTTATCGATGATTGGAAATACTTATAGGATTTGAGTAATGTTGGAACTAATATTGATATTCCAGATTTTAGTTGCTCAGATTCCTACGATTTCTAGTAAATCTTTGGCATATATCGCCAACTCAAGATTTGACTCAAATATAGCATTCTCAGTAACTAAGAGAGATCTTAATATATATAAATATATTTATAATAAAGAAAATGAGCCTCATTTTAATGATGAAAAATTAGGATATATTCATGATAATAGACGATCATTTCGCATTTGCGAAGAAAATACAGGAAATGAAGTTAATGCAGTATCTGATAAACTTTTAGAATTCAGGGCAAAATCTTCTAAGGTATACAAAGTAGATAGTCATAAACATATTTTAGAGTTTACTTGTTATCCAGGAGCATACAACGTATATAAAGAATTTCTTCTATATTCAATCGCTAATAATGAAATAGAGATTAAGCCTCTTTTATTAATTGTAAATAATGGAGAGAAATTGAATTCTAATGGTCAGATTCAACAAGTTTGGAAATATAGCAAAGGAATTCGAGGGCTACCAACATTTGATACTGACAGTCTAACTTTAAAAGTCAGTACAGTTCGTAATTTAGCTGGCTATGAGGCTGAATATAAATTTGAAGAAGATCAATTTAAACTTTTAAAGTACACTATTCTTACTTTGAAATTTACCAGTGATAAATCAAAAGTTCCTGCGGGAAGAATATCAGAATCTAAAGTTGTTTATCCATAGCAAAAATCATTACATTCTTTTAATCTGCCTTCTCTATTCTCAATTAAATCAAGTTTTTTTGTCACCTATTCTATATTTAGACAACATCCTACAAGCCCCTTTCCAATATAAATGCTTAAGGTTCTTTCTCCAAACTTAAAGAAATACTTTCTAGCAGGAGTAACAGTGCTTGGGCTATCTATCAAAGCAGCACAGCCATTTAAGCATTTTCTGCTAACTGTTTCTCCATATTTATAACGAGAAATTCCAGGAACATTTAGCAATTTAAAACTATAGCCACTATCTGATTTAGAGATGAGCAAAAAGTTTAGCGAAATAGCATATGTCCCTTTTCGGTTTGTAATATTTATTTTATTACTTAGTACTAGTTATAGTTTAGTGATATTTTTTAAAATGCTACTGATGGCTCTAGCAAAGTTAAAATACTAACCCGATAAGTGGCGATAATGATATTGAGATTAGAACTATTAGCACTGATGCGATCGCTAGAAATTCTAGAAATATTTAAGATTACAGCTAATGGTGATATTTTGACTAAGGCGATCGCATTTAGAAGTCTAGATCGCTTTTCATTACCAAAGGCGATATCCTCAGAAATGCCTCAAATGAAGATAACTGCTTTGTTGTCTTTTTACCTAAATTTACAGATGTGATGCAACCTTGCACCCACGGGAGTACTTACTTAGAAGCAATTCAAAATGCTCAAGAAGTGATTGAACTGCTAGTAGAAGCTGCTATAGAAAAAGGTGAACCATTGCCCAAGCGCCAAAAGTTTCAAACAATTCCAATTTTGCAAGCTGCATAAAATCGAAGGATGCCAAACCTTGGGGATTCTGATTTGACATCAAGCTGTCTTTCATTTTGGCGATCGCAGTTTGAACAAACCCACATGATGTTCGGGTATGGTCAATAACAATCGTCACTTCAGATTGCATAATCTATAGATGTAACCAATTTTTTTAATGGCAATCATGAGCAACTCTCTCAAGCGCACCCCTTTGTATGATCTTCATGTTAGCTCTGGCGCACGATTAGTAGAATTTGGTGGGTGGGAGATGCCCGTGCAGTACAAAGGCATCATTGCCGAACATAATGCCGTGCGATCGCAGGTGGGGATGTTTGATGTCTCCCACATGGGCAAATTTGCGATTTCTGGGGAAGGCGTTCTCGAAACCTTAAACAAACTTGTGCCATCGAACTTAGGTCGAGTCAAGGTAGGACAAGCTCTATATACGGTCTTACTCAATGAAAAAGGTGGGATTATCGATGATGTGATTTTTTATCACCATGAGCCTGATGGCGATCGCGAAAATTGGTCAGTGATTGTCAATGCTTCCACCACCGAAAAGGATAAGGCATGGTTACAACAACATTTAGGCGATCGCTTAGTTGATAATTCCGCTTCCCAAACCCTAATTGCCGTACAGGGGAAAACCGCGATCGCCACTTTGCAGGAGTTAGTCGGTGCGGACTTGATGAAATTACCCAGACTGCGCTTTGGGCATACCTATACAGAAGTACTAGGCGTTCGCAGCTTCGTGGCACGTACAGGCTACACAGGCGAAGATGGCTGTGAAATTATGACCGATATCGAAACTGGTAAGGCACTTTGGCAAAAACTGCTCGACCTCGGTGTTGTTCCTTGCGGCTTAGGTTGTCGCGATACCCTGCGCCTCGAAGCAGGAATGCACCTCTATGGGCAGGACATGAACGATAGCACTACACCTTGGGAAGCGGATATCAATTGGATTATTCATCTCAAAGAGAAGGGAGAATTCTACGGACGTGCTGTTCTTGAAGATCAAAAACAGAATGGAGTGCCTCGTAAATTAGTTGGTTTGGAATTGGAAGGTCGCAATATTGCTCGTCATGATTATCCAATTCGCTTTGAAGGTGAAACTGTGGGCATCGTCACCAGTGGCACGATGTCACCAACCCTCGGCAAAGCGATCGCCTTTGGTTATGTACCGCCCCATCTCGCTAAGATTGGGCAAATTGTCCAAGTCCAAATCCGCGATAAGGAATTTTCTGCCAAGGTCGTTAAGCGTAACTTTTTATAATCCCAACCAAGGGCAGCACTAAGTGCTGCCCTTTTATATAGCTACAGTCACCTGATATCAAAAACCAAATAATGTAAGGCGACGCTTTGCATCGCCTTACATTATTTGGTTTTATGTCCTAACCAGAATGGCGACAACTATAAATTCTGTAAATTGGCGGTTGCCCCATAATTTACGTTTAAAGGTAGAATCTAAAAGATTTGCTTGTACCTTTACCTAAAAGAAATTTTTCTATGTACGACTGCATTGTTGTGGGAGCAGGTCCATCTGGCGGTTCAGCATCCTATCATTTGGCAAAACGAGGACGTTCGGTTTTGTTACTCGAAAAAGAAAGCCTGCCTCGATACAAGCCTTGTGGTGGTGGCGTTTCGCCGATGGTACAAGAGTGGTTTGACTTTGACTTTTCGCCAGCAGTATCACTAACAGTCAGCAATATTCGCTATACATGGCAAATGGGCGATCCCGAACTGGTCGCATTAGAAACTAAAGAACCAGTGTGGATGGTGCGCCGCGATGTCTTTGATCATTACCTCGTCCAACAAGCCCAAAAATTAGGCGTAGAACTCCGCGACAATACTGGCGTTACAGGAATTGAATGGAAAAGCGATCGCTGGTTAGTCAAAACCGAAAATGAAGTCTTTGAAGCAAAATATCTAATCGCTGCTGATGGTGCAAAAGGCACAATGGCAAAATGGCTAGGATTTAAAGAAAGAAAACGTCGCATGGGGGCAGCCCTTGAAGTCGAAGCGCCCCATTCAGCACCCGATGTGAGTGCCGCTCATTTTGACTTTGGCTCTGTCCAAAATGGCTATATTTGGAACTTCCCTAAAGCTGATGGATATTCCATTGGTGCAGGTACATTCCTTGGTGGTGAGAAGCAAAACCTCAAAGAGATTGGTGCTGCCTATGCCCAAAAGTTTGGTATCGACATCACTTCCATTAAGCAATATGGACATCCACTCTGTTTATGGGATGGCAATCAACCGCTACATACCCAAAATGCGATTCTCACAGGAGAATCCGCCTGTATAGTCGATCCCTTTACTGCCGAGGGAATTCGTCCTTCCCTGTTAACAGGCATGTTTGCAGGGCAAGCGATCGATGAAGCGATCGGTGGCAATACCGATGCTCTAAAGCAATATACCCAGAGAGTCCATGAAGAATGGGGTGAAGATATGGTGTGGGCGCAGCGCATTGCCAATATTTTCTATCGCATTCCCAGTTTTGGCTACAAAATGGGAGTGAAGCGTCCCAGTGCGAGCCAACGCATGGGCAAGATTCTCTGTGGTGAGTTACGTTATCGTGATGTCGCTGGGGCTGCGGTAAAGCGCCTCACAAAAGGATTAATGGGTATAAAATAAAATAAGGGTCGCGCAAAGCGCGACCCTTATTTTATAGCGCAAAGAAATTTTTAAAAGCGTTGCTTTGCAACGCTTTTAAAAATTTCTTTGCGGTTATTACTGTAAGAATAAAGAGATGAATAAAAAATATCGGTTACTGTTTTTATCTACTCCCGTAGGTGCATTAGGTTCTGGAATTGGGGGCGGCGTAGAATTAACTCTTCAGAATGCAGCCAAAGCGCTCATGGCAAAAGGTCATGAAGTGGAAATCGTTGCTCCTGAAGGTTCTGTTACCAATGTCACGAAACTAACCCCAATAGCAGGCAATAGCCAAGTTTCCGCCCAAACTCAAGTCGGAACAGATATGGTCGTATTGCCGCAAGATTCCGTTCTCGAAAATATGTGGAGTTACGCGAGGGAAGTCCAAGATCAGTTTGATTTATTATTCAATTTTGCCTACGATTGGCTACCGCTATA
Organism: Pseudanabaena sp. Chao 1811; assembly: GCF_027942295.1. Lineage (NCBI taxonomy): Bacteria > Bacillati > Cyanobacteriota > Cyanophyceae > Pseudanabaenales > Pseudanabaenaceae > Pseudanabaena > Pseudanabaena sp. Chao 1811. The sequence continues at coordinate 2,811,201 of NZ_CP101416.1, read as the reverse complement.
TCTCACACCATTCTTCCATCGCCCGATCGCCCATTGGATTAGTATGTCATCCCTCTCGCCCGTGATCGATGCGATGGTCAGCAAAACAGTCAAGCTTTGTCCACAGGCGATCGCTGTTAATACTCGCGCCTGTGCCGATACCTTTAGCGATGGCGATCGCTTGATGATTATGGGAAAAGGCATTGATGTCACCCAATACAATTTTGTGGCAAAGCCAGAAAAACCTAGTCTGGCATGGGTCGGACGCATCTCTCCTGAAAAGGGACTAGAGGATGCCGCCGAAACTGCTCAAGCCACAGGTTTACCGCTACGAGTATTTGGTCTTATTCAAGATCAAGCCTATTGGCAACAGATTCAAAACGATTTCCCGAAGGCAGAAATTCATTATGAAGGATTTTTGTCTACCCATGAGTTACAGCAAAAGTTAGGTCAATCGAGTGCTTTATTAATGACACCACGCTGGATCGAGGCTTTTGGTAATGCGGCGATCGAAGCCTTTGCCTGTGGAGTACCTGTGATTTCCTATCGTAGCGGCGGACTCACAGAAATTGTGCGTCATGGCAAGACAGGATTTCTTGTGGATATGGGAAGTGTCGCTGGACTGATTGAAGCAGTTTCCAAATTAGAAACCATTGATCGCTTAGCCTGTCGTCAGCAATTAGAGGAAGAATATTCCCTAGAAGTATGGGGCGATCGCTTAGAAAAATGGTTTGAGCAACTCATCACCAGCTATACCCTATCTAGAAATATCTAGAAATTGTCCGATTCACTCTGGATTGAAGGAGCTGCGGATAAGCCTTGCGAATATTGACGCATAAGCACAATATCTGAAGGCTGCCACTTCTTCACTTCTTGGCAATGATGAGCCACTAGTAGACCCCATAACTTGCCATAATTTAGCACTGGCGCAACCAAATTGGAGCGCACTTGAAGCTCTTTCAAAAAGTCTCGATGACAATCGCTAATTGGCGCAGTTTCAATATCGTCAGCATAATAGATCCGCCCAGCTAAATATAGATCAGCATATTCCCGCTTAAAACATTCATCAGCCCCCGTCGAACAAATGATCGAATACCTGTGATCGCTTAAAGCCTCAAACGTCACCTGACCTTTCCAATGGGAATAAAAATAGTACAAAGCGACACGATCAACATCAAGAAACTGCCTTAGTTCGTGTAGGGCATCATGAACTAACGAGTCTTGTTGTAATTTATTGGTAATGCGAGTTAAAACTGCACTCAAACCACGATTGGCAGGATTCATCATTGCAGGAGATAAAAACTAGATCTGAGAAAGATAAAAAAACTAACTAAATGGCGACCAAATGACAAGCAAATGGCAACCAAATGGCGAATCAATAGCGATGAATCTTGAGATTAAGCTTCATACCAATGTATTGATGGTTTTTTAATTCCTCAACTATCCTCTTGTTCCTAATTTTAAACTTGAGTGCAGTACATATCACACCGCTTAGTAAAAAAAATAGCAAGTATACTGAGATTTGAGTTTATTTACTTAGTCACGAGTTGCGATCTTGCCCAAAGAATATCAAGCTACAGGAATTAATTTGAAGGGAATGCCCTTGGGTGAGCACGATCGCCTATTGACGATTCTGACTAAAGAGCATGGATTGATCAAGGCAGTGGCGGCTGGGGCAAGAAAACATCGATCAGCAATGGCGGGAAGATCGGGCTTATTTGTAGTCAATGATCTGCAAATTTCGGTGGGGCGATCAATGGATCGGGTTAAAAATGCGGAAATGTTGCAATCTTTTGTGGGTTTGGGGAAAACTCTGGCTAAGCTAACGGCTGCACAATATTTATCGGAATTAGCTCTCATGCAGGCTCTATCGTCTCAACCACAGGAGGAACTGTTTCTAGTATTAGTCGAACATCTTACTCGCATTCAGAATGCCGAAAACAACCATGTCTTGGCTTGTTTGGCGCATGGGACTTATCACTTGCTGGCGATCGCAGGTTTTGCCCCACAGGTACATAGTTGCTGTATCTCCCAACGCCCCGTTATTGCCAATCGTGAACTTCCCAAATGGAAAGCAGGATTTAGCATTGTCGGTGGTGGGGTGATTAATCTTGAAATAACCGATCCGACTCATGGCGGTAATCCGAATAGCGATCGCTCTATCAATGGCATGGAGATCATCGGCAGTGACGCGATCCACAATCGGATTAGCCATTACCTAACAGCCACAGAACTATTAGCTATTCAGGAACTCGCGCAAACCGATTTAACCGATAATATTTTAAAGTCACACACAACAGATTGGCTGACAGTCGAGAGATTGTTACGAGCCTACGCGCAGTATCATTTTGATAGACCAATCCAGTCTTCGGCACTGATTGACAACTGTTTTTTTAATATATGACCCATTTATTCGATCCACCCACACCGAATTTCCCTGAACATCACGATCCCCACCACGTTGATCCACATCATGCCGATCACCAGCAGACCGTAGAAACCAGCGATTCGCAGATCGATATCATCAGTGACGCTCCCGTTGATTCCCAATCCGTCCTTCGCAATCCCAACTTTTTATCACTGTGGAGTGGTCAAGTTTTTTCGCAGATTGCGGACAAGATTTTTCTCGTACTCGTCATTGCGATCGTCTCTACCCAATTTCAGCATGAAGGCGAAACGATTAGCGGATGGGTCTCCGCAGTCATGGTCTCATTTACAATTCCTGCGATCTTATTTGGGTCGATCGCTGGTGTATATGTTGATCGCTGGAATAAAAAAACAGTTTTAGTTAGCTCCAATATTCTACGTGGAGCTTTGGTATTGAGCATTCCTCTCTTGCTCTGGGTGACGAAAAATAGTGTTTTGCCTTGGGGCGCACCAACAGGTTTCTGGGGCTTGCTATGTATTACCTTTTTGGTCTCTACCTTTACGCAGTTCTTTACCCCTGCCGAACAATCTGCAATTACCCTTGTTGTTGAAAAGCCAAAGCTATTAGCCGCCAATTCTCTCTACACGACGACAATTATGGCGGCTTTAATTTTGGGATTTGCCCTTGGTGAACCGCTTTTAGCTCTATCCGATCACCTGTGGCACAATGTCGGGCAAGAAGTTCTTGTCGGTGGCAGTTATTTACTAGCAGGGATTATTTTAATTCTTTTAAAAACAGGAGAAACCAAAGAAGATCTCCACCGCGATAGCTTTCATCTTTGGAATGACATCAAAGAAGGTTTGCAATATCTCAAACATAAAAAAACTTCACTGTCTGCACTGATTCAGCTAATTTGTACTTTTTCGATTATTGCGGCACTCACAGTACTGGCGGTACGTTTAGCTGAGGTCATGCCCGAAATTAAATCCGAGCAGTTTGGTTTTTTATTGGCAGTGGCTAGTTTAGGGATGGCGATCGGGGCTGGAGTTGTGGCGAAACTGGGCGATCGCTGTAGTCGTCAAACCCTCGCGCTAGTTGGCTCGATTGGGATGTGTCTATTTTTAGGAATGTTGGCAATATTTAGCGATCGCTTTGGATTAGGACTAATCGCGATCGCAGGTACAGGGATTTTTGCGGGGCTATGCGTGATCCCTATGCAGACAGTTATTCAAGAGGAGACTCCTGAAGATGTGCGCGGTAAAGTCTTCGGCTTACAAAATAATGCTGTAAATATTGCCCTCAGTCTGCCCCTCTCCGTCGCAGGCATCGCCGAGTCCTATTTCGGATTGCAACAGGTGATTTTTGCTCTCAGTGCGATCGCGCTATTTACAGGCATCCTCACTTGGTACATTGCCCGCCAACTGATCAAATCATAAAGAAAGCGGCTGAGCCGCTTTCTTTATATGTAAATAAGTGCAGCTAAGTACAGCACTGATAGCTAAATAAGAGAATGGCGCTTCGCGCCGCCATTCTCTTATTAGGGTTTATGTACTAATACACTTAGCAACAGCTGACGAACTTTAATGGTGTGTGATTTGTAACGCTAAGCCTACAGACAATCAGGTAATATTGCATCAATCGGGCAAAGCCTGATTCTATGCAATTACTCACTTCTCAAGATGCAAAAACTAACACCTAACCCTAGCTTTAGCTTGACCTTCCGCGTGCAACTCCTCAACCGCGCAGGAATGCTGTCTTCTGTAATCGGCGCTCTAGCTGAAGCAGGCGGGAATTTAGGACAGATTGATTTAATCCAACAGACTCGTAAAATTTCGGTGCGCGACATTACAGTTAATGCCTATAGCACCGAGCATATGGATAAATTGATTGCCGTTGTTAAGGCAGTTCCCGAAATCCGCGTACTCGATGTTTACGATCGCACTTTCCAAATTCACCAAGGTGGCAAAATCCATCTCGAAGCTAAAGTGGCAGTCAAAGGTCAGGATGATCTTGCCATGGTCTATACCCCCGGAGTAGGGCGAGTCTGTATGGCGATCGCTGAAGATAAGCGTAAAGTGTACGACTACACGATCAAATGCAATACGATCGCCGTTGTCACCGATGGCACAGCAGTCTTAGGACTCGGCGACATTGGGCCTGAAGCCGCCATGCCTGTAATGGAAGGTAAAGCAATGCTATTTAAGCAGTTTGCAGGACTGGATGCGTTTCCGATATGCCTCAAGACTAAAGATGTTGATGAAATTGTGGAAACAGTTAAACGGATTGCACCATCCTTTGGCGGTGTGAATCTAGAGGATATCAGCGCCCCACGCTGCTTTGAAATCGAGAAGCGTCTTAAAGAGGAATTAGATATTCCCGTTTACCACGATGACCAACATGGCACAGCAGTTGTCGTAGTTGCTGCCACCATCAATGCCCTCAAAGTGGTCGGCAAACCCATTGATGCAGTTCGCATTGTCATGAATGGGGCAGGAGCCTCAGGTATTGCCGTAGCTAGACTCTTGCGTGAAGCAGGTGTGAAGCAAATTTCTATGTGTGACTCTAAAGGTTGCATCAACAAAAACCGCACCGATCTAACTGCGGAAAAATTAGAATTTGTCAGCGACTTCTCTGGTTCGTTAGCTGATGTGATTAAGGGAGCCGATATGTTTATTGGTCTGAGCGTTAAGGGAGCGCTCACCCCTGAAATGGTCAGAAGTATGGCTCCTGCACCCATCGTATTTGCTATGGCAAATCCTAATCCTGAAATTCAACCCGAACTGGTAGAAAATGATGTCGCAGTCATCGCTACAGGTCGCAGCGACTATGCTAACCAAATTAACAATGTACTTGCCTTCCCTGGAATTTTCCGAGGTGCGCTTGACGCTAGGGTTCACAAAATCACTACCCAAATGAATTTAGGTGCTGCTCAAGCGATCGCCTCTTTAGTTAGCACCAGCGATCTTGCCCCTGATTTTATTATCCCGTCAGTATTTGACCCTCGAGTTTCCCATGCCGTCGCCGCCGCCGTCCATGCAGTTGCCCGTCAGCAAGGTCTAGCAAACGATTAGTAAACTGAGGAATCGCGAAGCATTCCCTCTAAGAGCGTGTTTGAGAAGTATCCTATTTAGCATAAATTTCTACTTTTACCCCCCTTAATCCCCCCTTTGGAAGGGGGGAAACTCAAAGTCCTCCACCTTTGCAAGGGGGAGTCAGAGGGAGTAAAAACTTCTCAAAAACGCTCTAATGTTTTTCAGCAGCAATAAATTCATCTACTAAATTTAAAAGCTTTTCGATCGCCTCATTGAGATTGATGGACTTCACAGGAAATCCGTGAGCAACTCGATTTCTAATTTCATTTAAGGCGATCGCTCTCTCAAATTGTCCCTCAGAGATCTCTAACTGAGCATAGAGATGGTGAATCATCAAAATCGTTGGCAGGCGATCAATGGGAATTAAAGCCTGTCGAGCATGTCTACGCATCAATACTTCCGCAAAAATCCATAGGGATAAGAAAGCTGGCTCATGTTCACCAATCGAGATGAGCTTGGCAATGCGCTCTTTACGATGCAAAATTTGCGATCGCGTCAATTTCGGATCGGCAATATCTTCCTCTGCGATCGGGGTAGCATCTTCACCCGTAATCAATAAAAATCGCCAACCACTATGTTCAGCAATAGTTTTCGCGATGTGACAGTAATTAGAGATTGGCAAATTCGTCGCATAATCAGCGATCGTTATGAATAGCCCCTGATGCTTAGATATAGTCACCAATAAATCTGGGGAATATACGCCTAACTTATTACTCAAATCAAAAGGTAATTGATGAATATGTGGCTGTTGAATTACCTCATATCCTTGGGAAAGATAACATTCAGAAACTTTTTGTTTGAGCAAACTATTAATACTTATCCTATCTACACACATTTATCATTTATATTTTACTAAGCTTAATCTATACATAGCAATCCTAAATAGTTTGTAAAAGCAAACCCCTTCGAGTTGCGCTTCTACAAACCCCAAAACCTAGAAATGGCTTTAGGACTACCATATACTTTCAAGTTTATTAAGCAAATATTGAAAGTTATATAAAAACATATCTGGTATTCCTCACTGAGAATTCCCACAATAGCCTTAACAATTAACCATAGAAAAGGGGATATGCAAAGCACAACCCCTTTTCTATAATAACGTTTTCTAAATATAAAACCTCAAAGCCTGTGGCGCACGCGCAGCGTGCGCCACAGGCTTTAGTTCTGTTTTTTTAATTACGCCGAGCTACTTAGCATTTTTCAATCAAGTGTGGTCTAAGTTTGCTTCTTCACCTTCAGAAATAAAGCAAACTTAGACTAGAAAACACTACAGAAAATCACGAGGATCGGTAATATGACCTGTTAAGGCAGAGGCCGCCGCCGTATAGGGTGAAGCAAGATAAATTTGCGCTTGCTTATTGCCCATCCGTCCAGGGAAATTACGGTTAGTGGTAGACACACAAACCTCAGCTTCATTCACCCGTCCAAAGGTATCTTGTGGTCCGCCCAAACAAGCAGCACAGGAAGGTGATGCTGGCTCAATACAACCCGCTTGCAAGAAAATCTCAGAAAGGGTTAACCCATCAATCTTGATGCTGAATAGATCGTTGTAAACCTTCTGCGTCGCAGGTACAAGATAGGTAGGAACCTTGACCTGTTGCCCCTTCAGCAATTTGGCAGCATGGTAGAAGTCTTCAGTTTTACCACCAGTGCAAGAACCGATGTAAACGCGATCGATTTTGACATCTGTGACTTCACGGACAAGGGCACGATTGTCGGGAGAGTGGGGCTTAGCAACTACAGGCTCTAGCTTAGATACATCGTAATGCTTGACGTAATAGTAGGGGGCATCAGCGTCAGCGTAGAGCGATTCAAAGGGCTTATCGGTACGCGATCGCACATAGTCAAAGGTAGTTTGGTCAGGCGCAATCACACCATTTTTACCACCCGCCTCGATCGCCATATTGCAAAGAGTCATCCGCTCTTCCATCGTCAGTTTAGAAATTGCCTCACCGCTAATTTCCAAAGCGCGATAGTTTGCCCCACTAACGCTGATATCACCGATGACATGCAAGATCAAGTCTTTTGCCAAAAGGTAAGGAGGCATTTCGCCATCAAAGACAAACTTCATTGATGCAGGTACTTTGATCAGCAATTTGCCAGTACCCATCACAAAGGCAGCGTCAGTATTACCAATACCCGTAGCAAACTGCCCAAAGGCTCCCGCATTGCAGGTATGGGAATCAGTACCGAATAGAACTTCTCCGGGTCTGGTGTGACCTTCTTGAGCTAGGGCAACATGGCACACACCTTTGTAATCAGGGTTAGCTTTAAAGTTGGAAAGATCGGTGATGTCGTAGAAGTATTTAATGTCCTGTTCTTTGGCAAAATCTCGCAAAATATCAACGTTGCGATTTGCCCTTGCATCCTTGGTGAAAATATAGTGATCAGGAATTAAAACAATTTTTTCTCTGTCCCAAACCTTTGCATCACTACCAAATTCCTTTTTAAAGATGCCAATTGTGCCGGGACCACAGACATCATGGGTCATCAGCAGGTCAGCATTCACCCAAATATTTTCGCCTGGACTAACGTAGCTTTTTCCCGAAGCTTTTGCCAAAATCTTTTCGGTGAGTGTCATTCCCATAATTGTGATGTCCTTGCGTAGATGCTGATTCCTACTTGTTTGTCAATCTAAATATTAGTTAAAATTATAGTCTGAGATTAGAAATTTTGTAAGTTTAGCCCTACTTATTTAACTTACTTATTTAAAAATGACTCTACTAATTTTACATTTTCTGAACTACCAATAATCAATGGCGTTCGACTATGTAATTGTTTGGGAATCACATCAAGAATATCTTGATTGCCCGTAGTCGCTCTGCCGCCTGCTTGCTCCACTAAAAATGCTAAAGGCGCAGACTCATAGAGTAAGCGTAACTTTCCATCGGGATGACCGACTGTACCGGGGTAGAGAAATACACCACCCTGAAAGAGAATTCGATGGATATCTGCCACTAGCGCCCCTGAGTAACGAGCAGAATATCCCTCTTGACGATGAATATACTTGACATATTCACGCATTGGCGCTTCCCATTGCCAAAAATTCCCTTCATTAACACTGTAAGTGGAACCCGTTGGAGGAATGTGAATATTCTCTTGAGACAGAATAAATTCTCCAATACTAGGATCAAGAGTAAAAGCATGAACGCCTATGCCAAGGGAGTAAACTAGCATCGTGCTAGTACCATAAAGAATATATCCAGCACCAATCTGCTTGCGTCCTGACTGTAATAAATCTAGAGCTTCTCCCGATTCATCATTCCCTTCCTGTTGACGAATCGAAAAGATCGAACCGATCGCTAAATTGACATCGATATTACTAGAACCATCAATGGGATCGTAAAGCAAGGTATAGCGACCAATGGGACAGTTTTCAGGAATGTAATAGGGCTTCTCCATTTCCTCAGAGGCAAGGCGACAAACTAAGCCGCTTTGTTCAAACGCACGTAGAAACACTCGATTAGCGTAGTGATCCATTTTTTTGACCGCTTCGCCTTGGACGTTAACTTCGCCTGTAACCCCAAGGACATTTTCGAGTAAGCCCGCTCGACTGAGATGGCGGGCAATCGTTTTACCTGCTAAACCAATCCGCCCCATTAATGCACTCAGATCATACGCATCAGGAGAAAATGTCCCAAATTGGGAGAGGACATGCTGTGAAAGAGTCATAAAGTCCCGTCCGAGGGTGATCTCTTGAGCATGGTTGAGTCTGGTAGAATCAGTCATGGGTGCGATTACCTTAATTCTTCACCCCTATTATGAAGCTAATTTCTCATATTGGGTAAACCTAGACATAATTATGAGCATCTGTCCTAGTTGCAACAGCGTAAACCCTGATGATTATCAATTCTGTCAATTTTGCGGTTCTAAAATTGTTACTGAAATTGTTAATCATCCGTCAGAGGATGGTGCGATCGCACCATCCCTAGCTGTGGAATCCGCAGTAACTAAACCCATCTATTTAGAACATACTGCACATAATCAAGATGGCGAGGTTGGCGATAATAGCATGGACAGTGAGGCTCACCAGCCATCCGAGATGCTAGAGAATCCCAATGAAAATGAAGCGCAAGGAGATGCGTCTGCGGAAGCTCAGGAAGATGTCGATAATGCGATCGCAGTTACCATACCGATCATGTTTCCAAAGATCGCCACCCCAGAACAGCCTGCATCTATGGATTTGGAAGCGTTGCCTGATGCAAGTTTAGATTTATCCTCGGAAACTGAGCAACTCGAATTTCCCCAAGTACAATTATCCCAAGTACATTTACAAGATATCGTCTATGCGGGGAAAACTGATGTTGGTAGACAGAGAAATCGCAATGAGGATGATTTCGTAACGATTTTTCAAACTCGTAGCAGTCATGGCAAAAGTCAGATTAGCGATCGCAGTCAGCGCGGATTATTTGTGTTGTGTGATGGTATGGGTGGACATGAGGGAGGAGCAGAGGCTAGTGCGATCGCAGTTAAATCCATTACTGAGCAGTTTCTGCCATTTTGGGTAGACACTTTACCAGGGGAGAAGAAACTTAATGAAATTATCGGCAATGCCAATCAAGCTATCTTTGATCGAAATGAAGAAGAAAACAGACAATCTCTAGGGAGAATGGGAACAACTCTCGTCATGTTGGCGATTCATGATCTTGATGTTGTGATTGCCCATGTTGGTGATAGCCGAATTTATAAGGTTACAAATAGTCCTAATGATGCTCAAATTTCCACTAAAGATATCCAAAATTCATTAGAAGTTAGTGCAGCCGCTAGTTCAGCAAAATTAGCACAAATCACTCGCGATCATGATGTTCTCAATCAATTACTTGATCTGGGCATGGATCGAGAATCGACAATAGCCAGACCTGACAGTCATCAATTAACTCAAGCATTAGGTCCAAATCCTAGCGATCGCCTAGAGCCTTCGATTCAATTCTTCACCTTAACCGAGCCAACTCTCTTTTTACTATGTTCCGATGGTCTATGTGATAACGATGTGATCGAAGAGAACTGGCAAACTCATTTATTACCAATTTTAAACAAAGATCTTGATCTCGTAACTGGCTTAGACAATCTCATTGAATTAGGAAATAATGTCAATGGATATGACAATTTGACTGCGGTTCTGATTTTATGCGACCTGACGAATTCACCAAACTAGGCTAAGATCGCCCATTGAGAATATCCTTTGCCATTTTTAAGAAATAATCGGGATTAGAGGAGTTTTCACCATTTTTGCCATTGTTTTTAGCATTGCTTCTAGAATTTTGTGAACTAGAGGAATTAGAGTCACTAGTCTTTTGGGCAATATCCAAATCAGAGAGAACCACTGGTGTGATATCAAGGGTATTGGGTGGCAGTACAGCAAACTCCGCAGGTGGTAAGGTCTTGGGGGTATATAGCAAATAGACAATGCGATCGCCTTTTTCCCAAGTCATATCCGCCGCTACAATTTGTAATTGACCTTTGCGCTCAAATAACAGTGGCAATAATATTCCTGCATTAAATAACGTATTAAAGCGATTTAATTGCTCTTCCAATTCTTCGGCAGTAAGAAGAAATTCTCCCACCCTGACTTCCCGTTGTAGAATATATTGATTCCAAGTTTTAATAGGAACACGGAAGCTAAAGGCTTGCTGCACTTCATTTTTTCCATTGCGATCGCTTTCAGTCTCCTTGACATAAATTGCCAATACTTTCGGGGGATTAAATTCTTTAATTGCTAGTTGAGCAATCACAATATTCACATCGGTATTAATCGTTAGCGCCACAAAGGTTCCCACCGAGTCTAGTCCTGCTTCAGCTAAGGATTTCGCATCCAGCCCATTACTGACAAAGGCGGGAATACCATATTCGGCAGCTTGTTTACAAAGTTCAGCATTAGTATCAATCAAAGCCACCCTCTGCCCATTAGCTTGAAAGAGCCGTGCTACGAGAATACCAATAGGATTACTGCCCACGATCACTAAGCCAGAGATATCACCTTGATTCAACCCTAACAGTTTCGCCACTAGCTTCGCCGATAGACCTTGCAAAAACACAGTCATGGCGATGGTGAGGAAAACTAGCGCCTTAATTGATTCACCACCATTGACTCCCCGTTCCGTTAATAATATCGAGAAGAGTGAGGCAACGGAAGCTGCCACAATTCCCCTTGGCGCACACCATGATAAAAAAGCTTTTTGTCGCCATGTGAAGCTGCTATTCCATGTGCTGACAACGACATTGATCGGGCGGACAATAAACATCATAAATAGCACTGTCTGTACCCCGCCCCACCCCAGAGCGAAGATACTAGGAATGGAAAGATTGGCAGATAGCAGAATGAAAAGAACGGAGACAATCAAAGCCACTAGTTGACTTTTGAATTTGAGTAGGTCTCGACTATTGGGAATCTCGGAAGCACGGAGGATAATCCCCATCACTACCACGGCAGTTAAGCCCGATTCGCTTTGAATTTCTTGGGCAATGCCAAAGAGTCCTAACACTGCGGCAACCACTACTGCACTTTTCGTATCTTCCGCCAGAAATGTCGCCCATTGCAAAAACTTGCCTAATAGCCATCCCGCGATCGCCCCAAGCAAACCGCCCACACCTAAGCGCAAACCAAGATCACTTACGACTTCAAAGGCTCCTGCCGCAGGGTTTAAAGCTACATCCAAAACTACAACCGCTAATACTGAGCCGATCGCATCAATTAGTACTCCCTCTCCTTCTAGAATCGTGGCAAGGCGGCGATCTAGTCCCACCTCTTCGACAATCGGATTAATGACTGTGGGCCCAGTTACGACCACCAGAGCAGCATATAAAAAAGCGATCGTCCAAGGGAATTCACTTAACCAATAGGCAGCGATGCCACCTCCAATTAGAGTAATCAGCGTACCAATAGTAATCAAATTGCGTAAACTCGCAGAAACTTTACCCAGTTCTTGCAGTTTGAGATTTAACCCCCCATCAAAGAGAATTAGGGCAACGGAAATAGATACGATCGCTTCTAAACCATCTCCTAAGAGTCTTGGGTGGACTAGGTTTAACCCATTGCCCCCCAAAGCCACACCAAATAGCAGTAGGAACACAATACTCGGCACACGAAAGAAGTTCGCAATGACACGAGCAGCAATCCCTGCCACGATCGCAATAATTATGATTAAAGAGAGAGACCCTTCCATAACCTGACTATAGGGTTAGCGCAAAGCACCAACCCCCATCTACTCTAAAGATACTGACAGCGTAACGTTAAACTGTGCTTCAAAGGGTTGTTTTTTATAATCAAGGCTCCAAAGTTCTAGTGTGCAGGGATCGTTAGCTTGTTGGGGAGTGAGTTGCAAGTTGCAAGCACGAGTACGCGGATTGCAAACCACCCGAATCTCGGCGATCGCTCCAATTTTGCGACGATCTAACGCTGTGGCTAAACGCAAAAAAGTACTGGCTTGACGGACAAATAACTTCAGACGCTCATTACCTAAACGTTGAAAGTTATCATGTTTTTTCTTCGGTTCACTTTTGCGGTGATAGCGAGCAAGATTAGAGATCGCCTCAATCTCGGACTCGGTATATCCCAACAACTCCCCATTACGAATTAGATAATAGGAATGCTTGTGGTGAGCATCATGGCTAATGTGATGCCCTGAGTTATGTAGCATCGCCGCCGCCCAGAGTAAATGGCGCTCATCATCGCCCCATTCATGGAAGATTCCCTTAGTTTGATCAAAGAGACTGAGAGCATGGTCAGCAACTTGTTTGGCATATCTAGTATCAATGCTATATTTATCAGCAAGTTTGAGAATACTGCGATCGCGTACCGAACTTTGATAGCGCCAGCCATCCTCGATATAGCCATGCCGAATCATCCAATCGACAACTAAACCTTCGCGTAAAGCACTTTGGCAGAGCGTGATTTTGGGAATTCCTAATAAACGCATAGTTTCTAAGAGAATTAAGGCTCCTGCCAAAATAATTTCGGCTCTCTTTTGACGCACCATTGCTGTGCGTTCATCTAAAGTGGCTCGCCGTAAACGCCAGACAATATTTTCTAAATCGGCAAAAGGAATCTCATACCCTTGCAAAGGATTGGGAACTAAACCAGTTTTTTCTTTAGAATGCAAAATCGCGAGGGTTTCAATAGTTCCCGATGTCCCGATCGCTTTTAGCGACTTAATGTTCTGACTAATTAGTAGCGATCGCACATCATCAGTCGGGCGCTCAATCGAACCAAGCACATACCCCAACAGGCGATCGTATTCCGTTTGAGAAACAGGATCGGTAGTAATAAATAAATCTGTTAAACGAACTGCCCCAATCTTCGTACTACTGAGATAGGCTGGATCTCTGCCATCTCCCAAAATCATTTCCGTAGAGCCACCCCCTATATCTATCAGCAGATGTGGCTCATCCTTGAGTTCCATCGCTGAGATCACTCCCAAGTAAATGCGGCGGGCTTCCTCCTGTCCTGAGATAACCTCAATATGCAAACCTAATTCTTCGTGAATGCGGCGAATAAATTCCAGCCCATTAGGAGCCTCCCGCGTAGCACTAGTTGCCACAGCCACGATTTCTTCTACTTTTTGAGTACGACATATTTCTTGACATCGCTTTAAAGCTTCTAGCGATCGCTTCATCGCATCTTCAGTCAAATTTCCCGTTTGAGCGCAACGTTCTCCTAGTCTGACAGTTGCTTTTTCTGACTCAATCACACTGAAACTAGGAATCGAAGTCTTAATCTGCACAATTACCATGTGAATGGAATTTGTACCCACATCGATCGCTGCTAGAGTTTTGACATCTAAGGTCATGATCTGTTTCCGCGAAATATCTCAAGTCATGGTAAATGAAAATCTGTAAGAATAAAAGCAGTCAACTAATTTCTAGAAGTTAGGGAGCTACTTTATCTACTGTATTCTCCCTTCTAAAAATTACAGCAATTTGTACTAAAAAATATTGAGGTAAGGAAGGGCGGCGCTTCGCGCCGCCCTTCCTTACCTATTTAGCATTACCAAACTAGAAGTAATACTTTTGTTAAGAGTATTAAAAAGTGGCGATCTTCACTAAAATATTCTGATTCTTTTGGTCACATATTGCTGTAAGTATATTGATATTGCCTTTGACTCATTGACATAGATAATATACACATCACTCATTAAATCAAATGTAGATTTAGCCGTTTTCAAGTTATCGTAGACAATGGGGAAACCGCAATCATCGGTTAATCTCTAGAAGTTTAGGGACGCTTCACCTCCCTAACTTAAATGTAAGCAATATGGGCAATCAACAAGTAGTTTTAGTTATAGATGATGAACCAGCAAATTTTGATGTAATTGAAATTTTGCTGTTCAAAGAGGGTTTTGAACTTCACTATAAAGATAACGGTGCAGCAGCGATCGCAGATCTAGGAGAAATTAAACCTGACATCATTTTATTAGATGTCATGATGCCAGACATGGATGGTATTGAAGTATGTCAACATTTAAAAAATGACCCCCAATGGCATCATATTCCGATCATTATTGTGACAGCTCTATCGGATAAGGAAGATCTCGCCCGTTGTCTAGATGCTGGAGCCGATGATTTTGTCAGCAAGCCAATAAACAGTACCGAACTCCGCGCCCGTGTGCGATCGATGTTGCGAATCAAGTCTCAATACGATCGCATCCAAGACACCATGCGTTTGCGTGAGGAAATGATGCAAACCATCGTCCATGATCTGCGTAATCCTTTAATTGGGATCATGCTCGGCTGTGACTCACTTAGAGCTGTAGACATGTCCGATCGCGCCAAAAAAAGGATCGACCAGATTGGCAAAACCATTGAGCAAATGCGTCTACTCATCGACGATATTTTGACAATCGGTAGAATCGAAGCCAAGAAACTCGTCCTCAATCTCACCAAAATCGATCTAGTTGCAATGGCAAAATCTGCTATTGACGATATTGAACCCCTAACATCCAATAAACACATCCAAGTTTTAGGAGAATTTCCGACAGAACCAGTCTATATTTCTGGTGACAAAAACCTAATTCGTCGTGTTATTGATAATTTAATTGACAATGCCGTTAAGTTTTCTCCTCAGCAAAGTTCTATTATTCTTAAAATAGAATGTTTACCCAAAAATCCCGATCGCCAAGACTTAGTTAAATTTCAAGTAATTGATAGTGGTATTGGGATTAGCCCAGAGCAAAAACAAGTAATTTTTGAGAAATATGAGGTAGGCAATATCGTGACAGGGGTATCACAAATTGGCTTGGGACTTTCTTTCTGCAAAATGACCATCGAAGCCCACCAAGGAGAAATTTCTGTAGCAAATAATCATCCCAAGGGGTCAGTATTCACTATTTTGCTGAACCGTTATCTCGATTTTGGGTGAGGCGTACTTTCATCGTCCTATCCCAATTAAATCGTGAGGATTTAAAGTTGTGTATGGTTGTACGAAGAACACGCCTCTCTGGGTAACATAGATACAAAGAATATATAAAATCTATGACACGAATATTAGTCATCGAAGATGAAGACTTAATTCGAGATTCTCTTGAAGATCTGCTCTTAGTAGAAGGATTTGAAGTAATCACTGCCGAAAATGGGGAAAAAGGCGTGTATTTAGCAAGTCACAGACAACCTGATTTGATTCTCTGTGATGTAATGATGCCAATACTTAACGGGTATGAGGTGTTAGAACAGGTGCGCCAAGATAAGGAACTAAGTACAGTTCCTTTCTTGTTTTTAACTTCAATGATGGATCGGCGCAGTAATCGGATGGGGATGTCTCTAGGCGCTGATGATTATCTAGAAAAGCCCTGTACAAAAGATGAATTACTTGCAGCGATTACAGTGCGTTTAGGAAAGCAAAAAGCGATCGAACAACGTATTGAAGAAAAAATGGATGCTTTGCGCAGCAGCATTACTCTATCTTTGCCCCATGAATTGCAGACTCCACTTTCGGGGATTCTGGGATTATCTGAACTAATGATGATGCAAAGTGAAGAATTTACGCCTAGCGAAATTTATGAGTATGCTAACGGCATTCATCGTTCGGCAGAGCGACTCTATCGTCTCATCCAAAACTATTTGCTCTATAGCAAGCTATTACTATTGCGATCGCAAGGCTTACAAAAATGCACTCCTACCTATCCCTGCAATAGCTTTGTTGTGATCAGTAGTATTAGCGATCGCAAAGCAAGGGAATATGAACGTACAGATGACCTAGAACTGAATATTGCAGAGGCTGATTTAGCAATTTCCTGTGAGGATTTAGTTAAAATAGCCGAAGAACTCATCGATAATTCTTTCAAATACTCCTGCAAAGGCACTAAGGTTTGCATCAGTAGTCATATCAGCAATACAGACTTGATTTTGAAGATTCAAGATCATGGACGGGGGATGAATAAAGAACATATTGCCAATATTGGCGCATATATCCAGTTTGAACGTCGCTTTTACGAGCAACAGGGAATAGGGCTCGGTCTGATTTTGGCGAAAACTTTAGTGGAGTTTTACGGGGGTAACATCGACATTCAAAGTCAAGAAAATTTAGGCACAAGTATCTCTATCACCATACCTCTTTAATATATCTAGGGTTGTGTCACCGCCGAAGGCGGTGACACAACCTCGTTTGCTTGAAAAGCGCTATAAGATGCGACTCCAATCTCTTGACTGATATGATCTACCTTAGATCCATATAGTCAGAAATAGCAAAATGTCGGTTGTCCCATCCCATCGCAAGGCAAAGGGTCTCGCAGATGTCCAGCGTCGCCCTGCCAAAGAACTATGCAGTGAATGTGGTCTCTGTGATACCTATTACATTCATTACGTCAAAGAGGCTTGCGCGTTTATCACTCAGCATATTGATGAACTAGAGACACAATCCCACGGGCGATCGCGTGATCTCGATAACGAAAAAGAGCTTTATTTCGGTGTGCATCAAGAAATGATCGCCGCCCGCAAGACTGAACCGATCGAAGGGGCGCAATGGACAGGCATTGTGTCTACTTTAGCGATCGAGATGCTCGAAAAAGGGCTAGTCGAAGGCGTGGTCTGTGTGCAGTCTAGTGCTAGCGATCGCTTTAAGCCCCAGCCTGTCATTGCCCGTACCCGTGAAGAAATTTTGGCGGCGCGAGTCAATAAACCGACGCTTTCGCCCAATCTCTCGGTGCTAGAGCAGATCGAGCAGTCGGGGATCAAGAGGCTTTTAGCGATCGGTGTCGGCTGCCAAATCCAAGCCCTAAGAACTGTTGAGAAAGAACTGGGCTTAGAAAAGCTCTATGTATTAGGGACACCCTGCACCGATAACGTCACGCGAGAAGGGTTACAGAAATTTCTCGATACCACTAGCCGATCGCCTGAAACCGTAGTGCATTATGAATTCATGCAGGACTTTAATGTGCATTTCAAGCATTCCGACGGTTCGACGGAGTTAGTGCCATTTTTTGGGTTAAATACTAAGGAACTCAAGGATGTATTTGCGCCATCCTGCATGACCTGCTTTGACTACACCAATGCCCTTGCTGACATCGTTGTGGGCTATATGGGCGCAACCTTTGGCTGGCAATGGATCGTGGTGCGTAACGAGACGGGCAAAGAGATGCTGGAGCTAATCAAGGATCAATTGCAGACTCAGCCTGTGATCTCTAATGGCGATCGCCGTGCGGCTGTGCAACAAGGTATCTCGGCATACGATCAGGCGGTAACTTTGCCAATTTGGTTCGCTTGGATCATTAGCTTTGTGGTGAATAAGATTGGGCCGAAAGGTTTGGAATATGGGCGTTTTTCTATCGATTCCCACTTTGTCCGTAACTACCTCTATGTGCGCCGCAACTATCCCAAGAAGCTAGAAGCACATGTCCCCGAATTTGCTAAACGGATCATTGCTCAGTACCAGTTACCAAAAGTGTAATTTTGTAAACCGATTTTTGGTGTTGCGGCTGCGCCGCAACACCAAAAATTAGTTCTTTATTTTACGGAATTTAAAACTTGCTGAATTAAGAGTTTAAGTTGTCGAAGCTTGACTGGTTTGGATAGATAGTTGTTAGCTCCTGCTGCTAGACATCTTTCGCGATCGCCTTGCATGGCGAGGGCAGTCAACGCAATGATCGGAATATTTGCAATCTCCTGATCAGCACGAATTAAGCGAGTTGTCTCTAGCCCGTCCATGATCGGCATTTGAATATCCATGAGGATAATATCGGGCTTTTCAGATTTGGCAAGGGCGATCGCTTCCTGTCCATTTTTCGCCACAATCAAGCGGTAATTGAGCGCAGTGAGATAAATCGTAAAGTTGGCGATATTAGCTTCATTGTCTTCGGCAAGCAAAATGAGCGGGGCTTCGTCAGGGTTAACTTCTAGGAATTCTACATTTGGGGAAGTGGGGGTAGCTTCGGTCGCAATCGGCTGAGAAATCTCATAGGGCAAAGCAACTGTGAAGACACTGCCTTTACCGATTTCACTCTCAACCATCACTTGACCACCATGTAACTCCACAATTTGCTTGACTAGAGCGAGTCCTAGTCCAGTGCCTTCGTATTGACGATTGAGGCTGCTATCTATCTGCACAAAGGGTTGAAAGAGTTGTGCCAAATTGTTGGCGGTAATACCAATACCAGTATCCACTACCTGAAAGACAATCATGGGTGCATTTTGAAGTTTTAATTGCGGGGAAATAATTGCCTTTCCTCGCCATGTATCGCCACTACCGACAGATACAAGCAGACTGACTTCCCCTTGACTGGGAGTAAATTTGACGGCATTAGTAAGGAGATTAATTAATACCTGCTTGATCCGACGCTCTTCGACATGGATATCTCGGATATTCGGCGGAATATTACTGCTGAGTGTTATGTTCTTTTGGAATGCTTGTTGCCTGACAAAAACCAGACTGGCATCACACAGAGAGCGGACTGAAGATGGAGCAAGTTCTAGCTTCATCATGCCTGATGAGATTTTTGACAGATCGAGAATGTCGTTAATTAACGATAGCAGGTGTTCTCCGCTTGACTCCACTGTACGGATCGCCTTTAATTGCTTTTCGTTTAGTGAACCAAAAATCTGTTCTTTAAGAGATTCTGATAGTCCTAAGATCGAATTTAGCGGTGTGCGGAGTTCGTGGCTCATGTTGGCGAGAAACTCATCCTTGAGCTTGGTGGCGCGAAGAAGTTCTTTATTGGCTTGTAGTAGTTGCGCTTCGTACTGTTTGCGATCGCGAATGTCAAATAGCATAGAGCGACTATACAGATAGTTCCCCTCCGCATCCTTAACCGCTGTTGCACTTAACAAAACAGGAAAAGCACTACCATCTTTGCGAATTAAATCAAATTCCACGTCTTTGACCCACCCCCTCTGTATAAATTGAGGATAGCTCTGGGAGAAGATCTGCTGGCTAGATTCAGTCATAAAATCAGTAAATAATCTACCAATCACCTCTTTACGTGTATATCCCAGCCATCGCAGTTCTGTATCGTTGATTTGAACAAATCGACCATCTATATCTAGGGAATGATAGCCACAGGGTGCATTATTGTAGAGATCTTCCACTTCGTGGGCATAGTTCCGCAGAGCGATCTCTGCTTGCTTGCGATCGCTAATATCGTGATTTGTCCCAATCAAAGCAATGATCTGTCCAATCTCGTCCTGTAATAGTACCGTTGAAGTTTCCGTGATTCTAGGAACACCATCTTTACGAATAATCTGCAACTCTCCATACCAAGCCCCGTTTTCAATGGTCTGCTCAATTACCTCACGAGCTATTTTTATGCCATCTTCCTGATCATGCAGAATTGCTACAGACTGTCCTATTATTTCCGCTTTGCTATAACCATATAACTTTTCGGCTCCCTGATTCCAATCGATAATAATTCCATTGACATCGGTTATGATTACGCCATCGGAGATATTCTCAAATACTAAGGCTTGTTTTTGCAGTATCAGTTCGTTCTTTTTGCGATCGCTAATATCTTTTCTGATACTCAAAAAGCCAATAGGTTGATCATTGTCATCCTTAAGCGCTGTCACTGATATCTCTGCGGGAAAGTGAGAACCATCTTTGCGGATACTCGTCCATTCTTCACTAAACCCGCCTTGAAGCGCCAGAGGTATTAATGCTCCAAAGCCCTGAACCACCTGTCCCGACTCTATTGGCAAATCTTTAGTTCTGGCAAGAAGCTCTTGGGGATCGTAGAAAATTTCGGGTGTCACCTTGCCAACCACTTCGCCCATACTGTAGCCCAACATTTTTTCCGCACCAGTGTTAAAAGTTTGAATGATGCCATTGAGGTCAGTGGAGATAATCGCGTAGTCCGTACCATCGAGAATAGCGCGTTGCAGTTTATTGACTTGCCATAGTTCTTGGGTACGTTCTATGACTTTTGCTTCTAGGGATTGATTGAGTTCTAGCAGTTCTTGCTCGGCGCGTTTGCGATCGCTGATATTGCGAATAATCCATAACAGTTGGATTTGCTTGGTTGCAGGATTGATATTTTTGGTGAGGATGATTTCCGCAGGGAAAGACTCTTTCTGATAAGTGGTTAAGGTAATTTCCCAAGTTTCGACGGAATTATCATGGGATAACAGATAACTAAGGCGGTTAAAGAAAATTTCTCGGTCGTGAGCAACAACAAAGCTCGCCAAAAAGTTTTCTACGATATACTCACGGGTGACTCCTAGCAGATCTAAGATAACTTGATTTGCTTCTACAATCTTGCCGACGGAATCTGTTACTAGATAACCATCAGGAGCGAAGTTAAATAAATTTTGATAACGGAGCTGTTCGTATTCTAGTTGGCGTTGCTGATAGATCAGATCTTCAGCACTGACCCTCAGTTCCTCGATCGTGCATTCCAAGTCGGCACTTGTTTTTTCTAGGAGAACATTGCGTTCTTCGATTTCTGCTTGCTTAATCAAGAGTAAAGCTTCGGCGCGTTTGCGTTCTGCCAACTCAGTTTGGACTTGTTGGTAGGTCAGTGCTTGCTGAATGCCGATCGCTAGCTGTACTGATAACTGCTGAAGCAACAGAATATCGGAATCTTGCCATATACGTGCCGTCGAACATTGATGCACTATCAGCAAACCCCATAAAATACTCTGTTCGGCGTTTGGTAATAGGATTGGGACAACGAGATTGGCGCGTACTTGAAATCTTTCGAGCAGTTGCACATGGCAATCGGTCAAATTTGCCTGATAGATATCATTAGCAACAAAGAACTTGCCATCGCGATATGCACCGCCTAGATTGTCGCGAAAGCAGGTATCTTCAATTTGGATATTTAAGCAGGGCTGCCAAGGAGCAATGATATCTTCGGCAACGATCGCGCCACTCATGTCGGGTTTGAATTGATAAATAGCGGCGCGATCAGCGTTGATAAATTGACGTACTTCTTTAACGATCGCATTCGAGATTTCGACTAAGTCTAGAGATTCGCGAATCCGTAGTGCTATTTCGGCGATTACTGTTTGCTGTTGTTGCGATCGCCATAGTTGGCGATTGAGCGCAGTTTCGCGTAGTACTCGATTTACAGTACTAGATAGCAATTTCGCGGAGACATCTCCCTTAACTAAGTAATCCGATGCTCCTAACTTCATTGACTGTACGGCTTTTTTCTCATCCCCTTGCCCCGTCAACATGATCACAGGAATACGCTCACTCCTAGAAACTTCATTAATTGCTTCTAGAAATTCCAATCCATCGCCATCGGGTAAATTCAGATCGATGAGGGCAATATCAGGTTTCTGCGATCGCCATAGTTCCAGTCCCTCTTCTAGGGTTTCTGCTTCGAGGAAGTTATAGCTGCTATCTCTATCTGATTGGAGATAGCGCCCAAAACTACCGCGATCGCTCTCCGAGTCATCAACGATCAAGACAGCGATCGTTGACGGCAAAGGATTGTTGGTAGAACTAAGGTGAGCGTACGACATAGCTAGTCAGTTGAGTGAAATCTCATATAGTCAATGGTAAACAGCAACAATCTAAAACTAGAGCGTGTTTAAGAAGTTTTAACCCCCTCTAACTCCCCCTTGCAAGGGAGAATTTGAGTTTCCCCTCTTGCAAGGGGAATTTGAGTTTCCCCCTTATAAGGGGAGAATTTAAGTTTCCCCCCTTGTAAGGGGGGATTAAGGGGGGTAAAAGCGGAAACTTATGCTAAATAGGATACTTCTCAAACACGCTCTTAATCACCCAATAATTCGGCAATTTTTAGAGCCAGTTGTTTTAGCCTAACAGGTTTACTGATATATTCATTCACTCCTGCCTCTAAACATCTTTCGCGATCGCCTTCCATAGCTAGAGCAGTCAAGGCAATAATCGGGATATTGGCAATCTCGGCATCAGCACGAATTAAGCGACTCGCCTCTAGTCCGTCCATGATCGGCATTTGAATATCCATGAGGATAATATCGGGTTTTTCAGATTTCGCAAGGGCGATCGCTTCCTGTCCATTTTTTGCCGCAATCAAGCGGTAATTGAGTGCCGTAAGGTAGATCGTAAAGTTGGAAATATTAGCTTCATTGTCTTCGGCAAGCAAAATGAGTGGGGCGATCGCATTTTCTAAAGATGCCATCACAGTAGCAGTGGTTGATTCGGCTGTTGATTGCATGATGGATATATCTGATATTTCGTAGGGTAGGGCAACCGTAAAGCAGCTTCCTTGTCCAAGCCGACTCGCGACCGTAACCTGTCCACCATGCAGTTCGGCAATCTGCTTGACCATCGCTAGTCCTAAGCCAGTGCCTTCGTATTGACGATTGAGGTTGCTGTCCACCTGCACAAAGGGTTGGAAGAGGCGGGATAAATCCTCGGCAGCAATGCCAATGCCCGTATCTGTGACTTGAAATAGGATCATTGGCGCATTTTCATCTCGGATTTGGTTAGGAATTTGCGCTTCGCCTAGCCATGTATTGCCATAGCCAACGGCAACAGAGAAGGTGATCTGCCCATCATTCGGCGTGAATTTCACGGCATTGGTGAGGAGATTGATCAGTACCTGTTTGATGCGCCGTTCATCTACATTCAGATCTCTGAGATTGGGTGGGATATTGCTGATGATTTGAATATTCTTTTGAAATGCTTGTTGACGGACAAAAACTTCACTAGCACTGCATAGATTGGTGATGGAAGTAGAGGTGCGATTCAGTACCATTTTGCCTGACGCGATTTTCGAGAGATCGAGAATGTCATTAATCAGATCTAATAAATGTCGTCCACTTCTTTCGATATTGCCGAGCGCTTTTTGTTGCCGTTCATTGATCGAACCAAGAACTTGATCTATGAGAGCTTCGGACATACCTAAAATCGCATTAAGTGGTGTCCGCAGTTCATGGCTCATATTGGCAAGAAATTCATCCTTGAGTTTGGTGGCGCGAAGTAATTCGTTGTTAATTTGTTGGAGTTGGGCTTCGGCTTGTTTGCGATCGCTAATATCAAAATTAACCCCAATCATGCTTTGGGCATTGCCAAGATTATCTCTGATCACTACTCCATAGTCTTTAATGTAGCGAATTATTCCATCTGGGAGCACAATCCGAAACTCAGTTTCAAAGTCGGATATACCTGAAGCGGCTTGCTGGATGATATCTTCGATAATATGAACATCCTCAGGGTGCAATGTATTAATCCATGTTTCATAGGTCATCTCTACGTCAGACTCGTTAGTGATGCCATAGATCTCATACATCCGATCATCCCAATACAATCTGTTGTCATTAATATTCCAATCCCAACTGCCGATCGCCCCAGATTTTAGTGCTAGGGTGAGTCTTTCTGTTAGTTGTTGCAGTTCTAAGGCAACACGTTTGCGATCGCTCAGATCGGTATGTGTACCCATCACTCGCAAGGCTTGACCATTGGTATCCATCTCAAACACTTTGCCGCGAGCCAAAATCCATTTATAGCTTCCATCTTTGCAACGTAGTCGATGTTCGTTTTCATAGAGGAGAACTTCACGATTGAGGCATTTGGTAATATCCTCGTAGCATTTGGCGATATCGTCAGGATGAACGAGATTTTCCCATGACTCAAATCTATTCTCAAATTCATCGTCTGTATATCCCAGCATCGCTTTCCATTGCTGCGAGAAGAAGACCTCATTGTTTTGAATATTCCAGTCCCAAATGCCATCGCCAGCGCTTTCTAAGGCAAATTGCCAACGTTGATCGCTAGCTCTTAAGGCGGCTTCGGCATTTTTGCGATCGGTAATGTCTTGGGCAGTGCCAATAATGAGCTTGACTTGCCCCTGTACATCGCGACTGAAGATTAAATCGCGACTGAAGAAATAGCGCCATTCGCCATTTGCGTGTCGAAGTCGATACTCATGGGAAAAGATTTCGCCATCATGAGCCTGTTTCAATCTCTCAAAGTGTTCTACGGTTGGCAGGAGATCATCTGGGTGAATTACAGTAGGCAACCAAGACATACCCATTTCTTGGATCGTACTCGCCGAGTAACCTAGCGTCGCCAAAATCTCGCGATTAGCATAGGTATTCCGTTGTTCTTGGAGGTCATATAGGTAGAGGACATTGGGCGATGAGTCGGCAATTTGTTGAATCAATTGATGATTTTCCAAAATTTCCTGTTCTGCTCGCTTGCGTTCAGTAATATCTCGCGAAACCGATAGCAGTTGTACTACTTGTCCATTTCCATCGCGGATGGGAGTAACTACAACATCCCACCATTTAGGATTCCCTTTTGCCGTAGGACAAAAACCTTGGAATTTACCTGTTTGCCCTGACTTGGCAATATTGACGGCTGCTACTATGTCTGAATGCGATGCTTCTGGCCACAAACCGCACCAATCGACATTATGAAAAGCTGAAAAGTCATCAATTTCCAGAATGTCGAGTCCTCCATCATTGATATATAGGAGTCGTCCATCAAGATCAAGCAATTTAATACAGTCGCTACTGCTTTCGAGAATCCGTCTTTTTATTTCTTCACTCTCTCGCAAAGTTTCTTCAAATTTCTTGCGATCGCTAATATCAAAGTTAATCCCAATCATAGCTTTGGGATTGCTCTGTTCGTCTCTGACTAACACACCATAGGCTTTGATAAAGTGAACAGTCCCATCGGAATGTATAATCCGAAATTCGGTATCATACTCAGCTTCTCCTAAGATGGCTTGCTGGAGTAGAGTCGTGGTGGGTAAGTAGTCATCTGGATGGAGAATGTTTGCCCATCGCTCATAGTCAACAGAATTAACATCTTGTTCTGATAAACCATAGATCTCATACATTCGTGCATCCCAAACTTTGATGTTATTAACGAGATCCCACTCCCAACAACCGATCGCCGCAGATCTGAGTGCTAATTCAAGGCGATTAGATAGCTTTTGAAGTTCTGCTTCAGCTAATTTGCGATCGCTAATATTGGTTAAAGTACCAATGTAGCCCAAAACATTATTGTTAGAGTCTAATTTGGGATTGACCTGACAGTAAAACCAAGTAATCGTGCCATCGGGTTTGAGGCATCTCGCCTCCGTTTGGAAACTGCTATTTTGACTCATTCCCTCGCTCGCTTCTCTCAGAATTCGTTCGCGATCTTCGGGATGGATCGTTTCGAGCCAACCACTTCCTAAAGCTGCTTCGGGTTCGCGCCCCGTCATATGTCCCCAAGCAGGATTGGCATAAATAGTTTGACCCATTTCATCTGCCTGAAAAATGCCGACGGGAGCCGCCTCAGCTAAAGTTACAAAACGCTGTTCGCTTTCTTTTAATAAAGCAGTCCGTTGCTCCACTCTGACTTCTAGTTCTTGATTGAGGTTCTGTAGTTCTTGTTCGGCGCGTTTGTGATCGCTAATATCTGTAATCGTCCCGACATAGCCTGTGACAATCCCATCATCGTTACGTTTAGCAACTGATTGCCCATAGACCCAAGTTACTACTCCATCGGGACGCTGAAAGCGATACTCAAGGGTGAAAGTTCGCTCTTCCTGTACTGATTGATCCCACTCATCAGAGACTAATTGCCGATCTTCGGGGTGGATACCTTGTCGCCATCCATCTCCCATAGCAGATTCTATTGTAATTCCTGCAATGAAACTCCAGCGATCATTGATGTATGTGCAATATCCCATCGGATCGGCGCGGAAGATTCCTACTGGAGACGCTGCCATGAGACTAACATAGCTCTGTTCGCTTTCTTTGAGGTCTATTTCGGCTTGTTTGCGATCGCTAATATCGTTAGAGCACCCAATCAAGCGAATGGGATTTCCTAGCGCATCCCTAACCAAAGAAAGACGTAAGCTTATATCAATTATATTTCCTGATTTTGTCCGATTCCGTAGCTCAACTTCATGGTTTCCGTTTTCTATTACAGGAACAAAGACTGTGGATTGAATGATAGGCACATCTTCATTCAGGTAAAGCATACTAACATTCTGCCCGATCGCCTCATTAGACTTGTATTCATAGAGTCGCTCAGCCCCAGTGTTCCAAGTTAAGATCGTGCCATCTGGGGTTGTAGAAATTACAGCATCATGAATCTGCTCAAGCATTTGCGCTTGCAGTTGTATTTCTTCAGTGCGTTCCTGTACTTTTGCCTCCAGAGACGAATTCAGGCTTTCTAGATTTTGATAGAGTTCAGCTTGTTGTAGGGAAATCGCTAAATGCACAGATAGCTGATGCAATAGCTGAATATCTTCTTCATGCCATTGGCGTGGAGATGAACATTGATGAACGATCAGCAATCCCCATAGAGCATTTGTACCATTCAGGAGAATCGGCACTACCAGATTTGCCTTGATCTGAAATCTTTCGAGAAGTTGGATATGACACTCTGTGAGGTTAGCTTCGTAAATGTCATTCGCCGCAAAGATTTTGCCATTTTGGTATTCCCCACCAAGATTTTCCTGAAAGCAAGTATCCTCAATTTGACTATTCAAGCATGTTTCCCATTCGGGAAGAACTGCCTCAGCCACAATTGACCCACTCATATCAGGATGAAATCGGTAAATAATCGTCCGATCAGCAGCTAAAAAGCCGCGTATTTCTTGGACGATCGTATTAGCAACATCCTCAAATGAAACCGATCTACGGATATGTAGCGCCATTGAGGCAATTACTGCTTGTTGCTGTTGCGATCGCCGCAGTTGACGAAAGAGTAAATTATTTTCTTGCACCTGATTGATACAGGTGAGGAGCGAAACCGCAGTCACATCTGATTTCACTAAATAGTCGGCTGCCCCCAACTTCATCGCCCGCACGGCAATCCGTTCATCTCCCTGTCCCGTCAGCATGATCACAGGCAGTTTATTGATGAATTGCCCCGTACTAATCTCTTCTAAAAACTCTAAACCATCACCATCGGGCAGATTGATATCGAGCAGTACGACATCGGGTTGCTGCGATCGCCACAGTTCCAATCCTTCCTCTAAGGTTTCTGCTTCAGCAATCTGATATTTCTGCTCTGGATCGGATGTGAGATAGCGCTTGTAACTGAAGCGATCGCTTTCCAAGTCTTCCACAATTAAGATCTTAATCTCATTCTTTACCTCACCAAAGTTCCCTGACTGCAAAGGCGAAGTTTGCGTTTTAGGGCGTAGATTATCCATAACTAGAAGCTTATAAATTGGAAACTAACTTTAAGTTGAAACCAGAGCAATCCGTTAAATCTTAACAAAGCGAATAGTATTCCCTAATATGATCAAACTTATTGCCCCAAGACATCTAAACAACATCGCAATAAAGAAAGCTAAGTGAACATAAAAATTAATATCCTCAGCATATACCTTAACAGGGAATAGACTTAACATTTTTAAAAGACTGAAAGCGTAAAGTCAATAAAGAATCCAAAGCTGTTTTATGAGTAGTGTGGGATTGTGAAAGGCAAGAAGAAATAGCGAATTTGAAAGAAGAAAAATCAGGATAATAGACCGAGTAGAGACATTGCTTTTTGACAAATTTCCAAAGGCGCTCAATCAAGTTCAAGTTTGGGGAGTAAGTAGTCAAATATAGAAGTTCGATGTTTAATGACTGAGCCAACTCAAAAACTAAAGCACACTTTTGGTAACGAGCATTGTCCAAGACAAGAGTAATGGGTATAGTCAAGCCCAGAGCCGCAAGTTTATAAAGTAAGTCACAGATGGATTGAGCATTGATATAAGTGTCATTAGTCACGATAACTAGTTCATGAGTAACAGCATTAAGCGCACCCAGGACATTAAACCTTTGCCTTCCTGTCCCAGTTTTGACAAACAAGCGTTCAAAACACCACAAAAAGCCTAAATAAGCACCGAGGACAAAATGTGCCGCATCGACAAAGAAAACGGCTCTTTGACCAGATTTAGCTTCCTCTAAGCGTGGTTCTAGTTTTTTTTTAGAAATTCCTCTTGTGCTGCTGGGTCAGCCTTAGCAGGTATTAGCCCCACTCGACGACAACTCATTCCCATCGATTTCAAAAAATGACGCACCTGTTCTCGACTACGAACAATTCCTGTCAACTCGGCAATTGTTGCTGCTGCATGAGCCAGAGTTTTGGGTGGATGTTCTCGAAAATATATCTCTAAACTTTCCTGATGCTGTTTGAGTTCACTCTGGGGACGATTAAAGGTCAGTTCTTTGAGTTTGGTTATCCCACCTTCTTTATAATCTCGTAAATAACTCAACAATGTCGGTTCAGTGATTCTTAGTAGTTTCGTGATTTCCTTGTGCGCGTATTTCTGGCTTTTTAGGTATAGTGCTTCCATTTTTCGCTGTACTCGCGGATGCGGGTGATGGAATCTTTCGTGATGTAGGGCATCCATTTCTTCTTTGCTAAATGTTATTCGGATCATCTTGGAGAAAAGCTACTGTTTTTTCCATTTTTACCCTTTCAAAAAATAAAGTCTACATCCTGTCTAAGTATATTTGATCGTCCTTTCAACCTAACACCTAACAACCTGTTAGGTGTTAGGTATTTAGAAATTTAACAAATCCCTAACAGTCTGAAAGGTGACGCTCACTCCTTAAGCCCCTAATCTAAGTACATCGAAATAAAAAAGTTATTCATGACTTATATTAAAAAGCTTGATTAGTTCAGGGCAAAACTATGACTACCGCAACACTCACCATCGAATCCGACATTCCCACTCAGTCAAGCATCACCACTCATAAGGTACGTGAGTTTTCGGCGGCAGACAAAACTACAACCCTCGAACTACTCAAGCAATATCGCAAAGCACCATCAGCATACCTACGCGATCGCATCGTGCGTTTAAATATCGGGCTCGTCAAAAAAGAAGTCCATTTCTGGGCAGATCGTCACTCAGAGCTATATGACGATTTATTACAAGTGGGAGCCTTAGGTCTCATCGGTGCAGTCGATCGCTTTGAACTCAATCGCGGTTATGCCTTTAGTTCCTTCGCCGTCCGCTACATTCGTGGCGAAATTCAACATTATCTCCGCGATAAAAGTTCAGCCGTTCGCATTCCTCGCCGTTGGATGGATTTGCAACAACAATCAGTCCGTGTGATGCAAAAGTTACGCAATACCCTACAAAGAGAACCCTCTGCACAGGAAGTTGCTAATGCCCTAGGAGTCAACCTCAGTGAATGGCAAGAAGCAAAACTAGCCTGTCAAAATCGCGCTCCTTTAAGTCTTGATGCTCCCATCCGTTCCGAAGAAGAAGATGCCGCTTCCATTGGTGATCTCGTTGCCGATCCTAAGAGCAATCTGCAATCACAACAGGATGAGAAGTTCCGTTTACACCAAGCGCTCTCCCTTCTAGAGCAACGTACTAGAGAGATTGTCGAATTTGTATTTATCGAAGACATGCCTCAAAGGGATGTCGCCAAAATGCTGGGGGTCAGTGCCGTGACGATTTCCCGTCAACTCAAAAAAGGTTTATCAACTCTACGTTGTGTATTAGAAGCAGAAGCTTGCTAAAAGAGAAGGGGCGCTTTGCGCCCCTTCTCTTTTAGTTAAACTGCTCTGCCCAATTGGAAATCCAATTGAGGGTTTTATGCACAAGTTCAGGAGTTTCTGCCTCGCAATAGAGACGCAACAAAGGCTCAGTACCACTAAAGCGCACCAATAACCAACTACCATCAGCCAAACGGAACTTAAAGCCATCGGGGGCTTGAGCATCGACTACTTTTCGTCCTGCAATTTCCGTTAAAGAGAACTGCTGAAGGGTAGCTACTAGCTTCTCACGAGCTGCCATCCCTGAAAGCTTTTTATCAATGCGATCGTAATGGGAAAAGAAATTAGTTTGCTTTTGCAAGTCACTATAGAGAACGCTTAGATCCTTGTTAGATGTAGCGATCGCCTCCAACACATACAGTGCCGAAAGCAAAGCATCTCGCTCAGGAATGTGATTGCCATAGCCCACACCACCAGACTCTTCACCACCTAATAGACAGGGAATTCCCGAAAGCATTCGCTCAGCAATATATTTATAACCAACGGGAGTTTCGTAAACGGGTAAATTAAAGAGAGCCGCCACTTTAGGCATCAAATCAGAGCCACTGATGGTTTTAATCAATTCACCCTTAAACCCACGATGCTTGGCAAGATGCTCCAATAAAATCGGAATCAGAATTTGCGAACTCAAGAAATTGCCTTCGCTGTCAGTCGCAGCAATGCGATCGGCATCACCATCAAAAACAAAACCCACTAAAGTTTTTTCAGGATGCTCATGATGATAGGTTTTGACTTGACGAAACAGCTCAGAAATGTAGCGCGGTAGCGGTTCAGGTGCGCCACCACCAAAGAGGGGATCGCGATCGCCATTTAGCTCCACCAAATTAGATTGAGCGGCTGACAATCCTAAAATTTTTGCTAAACCACCTGCGGCGGCTCCATGCATTACGTCTGCAAAGATGGTCAACTTTCCCAACGATATCGCCTCTTGAATCAACTCGATATTGACCTTGCCACGCAAAGCATCACAATAACTTTTCCATGCGTCAAAGGTTTCGATTTTGCCCTTTTGTGGAGTTTCATAGACAAAATCACCCCGCTCTAGAATTGCTTCAACCTTTGCCGTGATGTCTGGTGATACCGAGCCACCAAATGCGCCTTTAATTTTTAAACCTGAATAATTCGCAGGATTATGACTAGCGGTAATGACCAAGGCTCCTAAAGCCTTGCGATCGAAGGCAGCCCAACTAAAAGCAGGTGTAGGTGCAAAATCATCGGCAAGTAATACATCAAACCCAATGGCGGCTACAACTTCGGCAGTCCGTCTAGCAAAGGCATCGGACATAAATCGGCGATCGAACCCAACAATGATCGTATTGCTGCCTGATTCGCCAAAGGTTTCGCGCAAAATATGGGCAGCGATCGGAGCAACTGCCGCTAAGCGATCGAAGGTAAAGTCGTCAGCAATGATACCTCGCCAACCGTCAGTGCCAAAGCGTATGGGTGGATACAATGGGAATTTGCCTTGCATAAGCCTGTAAAAATTTCTTCTAGCCAAAGTTTATCGTGAATTCCCATTAAGAACCTAGGTTTTGAGGAAAAAGAGAGTAAAATTGTAACTTGCCAAAATTGATGACTAGGCTGACGGCACTGTGCGATCTGTATGCAATCTGACTACTTAGAACGAATCCTCAAAGCTCGCGTGTATGATGTCGCGCAAGAAACACCCTTAGAGTTTGCACCTAATCTATCGGCACGATTGAACAATCGACTGCTGCTAAAAAGGGAAGATATGCAGTCGGTGTTCTCTTTTAAACTGCGCGGTGCTTATAACAAAATGGCACAATTGCCACCCGATCTCCTCGCCAATGGGGTAATCGCCGCTTCCGCAGGAAATCATGCTCAGGGAGTTGCCCTCAGCGCTCGCGAACTCGGCACAAAGGCAATTATCGTCATGCCCGTAACTACCCCGCTCGTAAAGGTGAATGCGGTAAAAATGCGTGGTGGAGAAGTAGTCTTGCATGGCGATACCTACGATGATGCCTATGCCCATGCCCGTCAACTGGAAGCCGAAAAGAATTTAACCTTCATCCATCCCTTTGATGATCCTGATGTGATTGCAGGTCAGGGAACGATTGGGATGGAAATTTTACGCCAATGTCAAAAGCCGATTCATGCGATTTTTGTAGCGATCGGTGGTGGTGGCTTAATTTCAGGGGTAGCTGCTTACATAAAGCGCTTGCGACCTGAGATCAAAATCATCGGAGTGGAACCCAAGGACTCCGATGCCATGTCCCGATCGCTACAGGCAGGACATCGGGTGCGCCTCGATCAAGTGGGACTATTCGCCGATGGTGTGGCTGTACGCGAAGTTGGGCAAGAGACATTTCGCCTTTGTCAGCAATATGTCGATGAGATTTTGTTAGTCGATACGGATAACACCTGTGCGGCAATTAAGGATGTTTTTGAAGATACTCGCTCAATTTTGGAACCTGCTGGCGCTTTAGCGATCGCAGGGGCAAAGGCATATGTCGAGCGTGAAGGCATCGAAGGTCAAACGCTCGTGGCGATCGCCTGTGGTGCAAATATGAACTTTGATCGTTTGCGCTTTGTTGCTGAACGTGCCGAACTAGGCGAACATCGAGAAGCTATTTTTGCGGTGACCATTCCCGAACAAGCAGGAAGTCTACGAAAGTTCTGCGAACTTTTGGGTAAACGCAACCTCACCGAATTTAGTTATCGCATTGCCGATCAAGCGATCGCCCATATTTTTACGGGCATCCAAATTGTGAATCGAGCCGATGCAGCTAACTTAGCGAAGGCTTTTGCGGAAAACGGATTTACAGCGATCGAAATTACCGATGATGAACTGACAAAACTGCATTTGCGCCACATGGTCGGCGGACGATCGCCCCTTGCCCACAATGAACTACTCTATCGCTTTGAGTTTCCTGAACGTCCGGGCGCATTAATGAAGTTCGTTGGTTCGATGAGTCCCCATTGGAATATTAGTCTATTCCATTATCGGAACAATGGTGCTGACTACGGCAGAATTGTTGTCGGTGTGCAGGTTCCACCGTCGGAGATGGCAGAGTGGCAAGCATTTCTCGACACCCTCGGCTATCGCTATTGGGATGAAAGCCAAAATCCTGTCTACAAGCTATTTTTAGGTTGATGTTCTGTTGAAGAGGTTGAGTTTGCATTTTGCCTAAGGCAAAATGCAAACTGCAATATCATTTCTAAGGGCGATCGCGGCAGTTGTCCAATACATTCCCAAACTTGATTTCATCACGCTCTCCAGCCATTACATCAAATATTTACCGTACCCGAAAGTCTAATTTAATCTAAATTAAGTAGCTAGGTAAGTAGCTAGGCATAAATAAACTGAAAACCGAAAAGATTGTTCCGCCCGCGTAGCGGGCGGAACAATCTTTGGTTTTAGGGTTTAATATGCTCATCTACTTACAGCCTATTTAGGGTTGGTATAGTACAGATAAATTTTGAAAAAGCTTGCTTCGCAAGCTTTTTCAAAATTTATCTGGTTTTTAAGAAAGCGCAAAGCGCTGTAATGAGGCAATAAACTTTAGTTATTTATCTTTGCAAGTAGGAATGGAATTAGTCTGAGCATTTGCGATCGAAGCGTCGAGACAGAGAACCTGTGTGAAACTTATATCTAGATCTTGCTCATCTAATTTAGCAGAGCGTCTTTCTAAATCCTCACGACTAGGATATACACCACCAAATCCACCTGCAACTTTATTGGTAAGTGTGAAAGTAGCAGGCTTAAATCCTGTTGCTGTGGCTGTAACTGAATAACTACCTGGAATTCCATTGGCGGTGAATGTTGGAGCTAGGGCAATGCCAAGATTATTAGTGAGGATGCTAGTATTTCCTGTAAATACTCCATTGGCACTACTAGGTGATGAAGCAAAGGTGACGAGAATATTTGGTGCAGGAATTGGGCTATTTACAAAGTTCTCTGTGACTTGTACGCCTAGCAGTTGAGGAAAACTAGTGTTGATATTTGTGCTTTGGGGTGTGGTATTGGTTAGAGGCGTTAGACCAAAGCCTTGAGATTCAAAAGCACCGATATCGACTTTACCGTTAAAAATACGGGTTGCGCCGCGTTGGTCGGTAGCGGCTACACCTGCGTTATTTCCTGTATCTAAGGCGGGGCTACTGGGTAAAAGCGCATGAGTTAGGGTCGTGCCGCCATAGTTGGCAAGTGGTGCAAGTTGGGGATTGACAGGATTGGCGATCGTGCCAACGAGGGAGCTATTGGCAAAAGTCGCCGCAAAGCCATTATTTGCGCCGATTAAGTTATTGCCACCATTGGTAAAACCTACTCCTGCGACATTACTAGCCAAGTCAGAAGCTTGCAATCCTCGGTCAAAGTTACCTGCAATTATCGAATTTGTAATCGTGAATATGCCTCCATTACGGAAAATCCCACCAACACCGCCTATATTGACAGTATTGTTAGTAATCGTGCTATTGGTGATCGTACCTCCATTATTGCCAACAATCCCTCCACCATTTGTTGCCGTATTACCCGACACAGTGCTATTTGTGAGAGTCACGGCTCCATTGCTAAAAATTCCACCAACAATATTTGCCCTATTACTCGACACGGTGCTATTTGTGAGAGTCACGACTCCATTGCTCACAATCCCTCCACCGCTATTTGTTGCCGTATTACCCGACACGTTGCTATTGATAAGAGTTACAGCTCCAGTGCTCGCAATCCCTCCCCCATCAATAGCCGTATTACTCGACACGGTGCTATTAGTAACAGTAACGGCTCCAGTGCTCGCAATCCCTCCTCCAGCAGTATTTGCCGTATTACCCGACACGGTGCTATTAGTAACAGTAACGGCTCCACCGCTAAAAATCCCTCCTCCAGCAGTATTTGCCGTATTACCCGACACGGTGCTATTGGTAAGAGTTACGTCTCCAGTGCTCGCAATCCCTCCTCCATTAGTATTTGCCCTATTACCCGACACGGTGCTATTGGTGAGAGTTACGGTTCCAGTGCTCACAATCCCTCCTCCAGCAGTATTTGCCGTATTACCCGACACGGTGCTATTGGTGAGAGTTACGGCTCCATTACTCAAAATCCCTCCGCCACCATTATTTGCCGTATTACCCAATACGTTACTATTTGTGAGAGTCACAGTTCCAAGGCTAAAAATCCCTCCGCCACCATTATTTGCCCTATTACCCGACACGGTGCTATTAGTAACAGTAACGGCATTACTCAAAATCCCTCCGCCACCATTATTTGCCCTATTACCCGACACGGTGCTATTGGTGAGAGTTACGGCTCCATTACTCAAAATCCCTCCACCATCAATAGCCGTATTACTCGACACGGTGCTATTGGTGAGAGTTACGGCTCCAACGCTAAAAATCCCTCCTCCATTATTTGCTGTATTCCTTGACACGGTGCTATTGGTGAGAGTTACGGCTCCAACGCTCACAATCCCTCCACCGGTATCGGTTGCCGTATTATCCAACACGGTGCTATTGGTGAGAGTTACGGCTCCATTGCTCACAATCCCTCCACCGGTATCGGTTGCCGTATTATCCAACACGGTGCTATTGGTGAGAGTTACGGCTCCAACGCTAAAAATCCCTCCACCGATATTTGTCGCCGTATTACTCGATATGTTGCTATTAATAATAGTTAAGGCTCCAGAGCCATTGGTTATGCCACCACCAGTGACACTTCTACCATTAATAATCCTTAAACTATCAAACGTAGTATTGCCATTACCCACGATATCAAACACCCCTACCGCATTGTTACCGCTCACCGTGACATTGCTTGCCCCAAATGCGCCACTGATGTTGAGACCACCAGTAGTGGTATTAATCGCCAAGGTTGATGCTAAGGTAATCGCTGCTTGAGCGCCATTAAACACATTCGGGTCAAAGCGAATGTCATCAGCACCCGCCAAAGCATTAGCATCGAGAATTGCTTGTCGTAAAGACCCTGCTCCTGCATCATTAATATTCGTAGTCGTAAAGGTGACAAGTCTGCCATCATAACTATTCTGAGCTTCAGAATTAAACACCACTCCCGTATTCAGTTTCCCAGTCTGATACTCCAGATTCCAATTACCACCAAGGCTATTGCTACCCGTGAGGTCAGTCGAAGCTGCCACCTCTCGCCCTGTATAGTTCTTCACTGCCTGAACTAGTGCTGCTCCATTCTCTCCATTTGCTAGATTACAGGCATACAGCAAGATATTCGCCGCAGGAGATAGAGAAGTCTTCCATGCTTGGAGATCGTTAGCATATCTAGCAATGTTCTCTGTACTGACAAAATCCTTACCCAGCCAAAAATTGCCAACATTACCCTCAGAAACTATATGCAGACTATTTGCTCCCGTCACACTGGCTAGGGTTTCAGTTACTTTCTGGATTCCATACTGATCAGGATTAATCACGGTGATACTACTACCACCATTAGCTCCATCAAGCAATGTTTGATAGTTCTTAACTGTGCTGTCGATAAAGACTAAGTTCCATCCCTGTTGAATATTCGTTGCATTCAGAGATGCTTGAGTTGTGTCGTAGCGATTGGCAAGGATATTGATATTTGCTGCTGTGAGATTACCCGTTGCGATCGCAGTTCCTGCTTGTGTCGGTGCAGTAATCCCTGAACCAGTTAGCAGTTTTGGTAAATCTATCCCTGTTATTGGCTTTGTATTGCCTAGTTCTTGTTGGGTGGAGATCGGTAGATCAAAGCTCAGCACCCCACCTTCAGGCGTAACCCGCACATATTTGCCATCGGGTACTGCCACGATATTGATTGTGCCATTGGCAGTTGCGATCGCTCCTGTGTTGATTACAATCCCTCCCACTAGGGAGATGCTTTTTCCTTGGGGAACGTTGAGATTTCCTTGATTGAGAATTACTCCTGATGTTTGTCCTTGGATATTAGAAATAGAAGAATTAGTAAATGCGAAAGCATTGGGATTTCCTGTCAGATTTTGCAGATCGCTGGCACTGGTGTTCATCCCAAACCATCCATTTCCTACTTGGATGCCATTGGCTGTTGTGGCTGTGAAGGAAGCTGGGACGTTTAAACTGGCATTTGCTCCAAAGATTATCCCTGCGGGGTTCATGATGTACAGATTGGAATTTCCGCCTGTCAGTTGGATTAAGCCATTGATTACTGATGGGTCGCCGCCAACGACTCGACTGAGAATATTTTGAATGTTTGGTTGACTCAGAAAGTTGGCGATTTGTCCTTGATTCAATCCGAACTGTTGAAAGCTATGGAAGAGATTCGCTCCTGCTTGCGTTCCACCTGTAATGTCAAACTGCTGTCCATTAGGCAATACTACGGTGTTCGTTCCGTCTTGAGCGGCGGTGATCGATTGCGCGTTCACTGGTGCTGTGAGCAACTGTGCTGGAGATAGGGCGATCGAGATCGCGACAGTTGCCCAATACATTACCAAAACTGACTTCATCATGCTCTCCAGCCGCTAAATCAAGATTTACTTTACCCGAAAGTATAATTTAACCTAAATTAATGAGGCAATAAAATTCTGTTATTTATCTTTGCAAGTAGGAATGGAATTAGTCTGAGCATTTGCGATAGAAGCATCGAGACAGAGAACCTGTGTGAAACTTATATCTAGATCTTGCTCATCTAATCTGGGAGAACGTCCTTCTAAATCCTCTCGGCTAGGAAATACGCCACCAAATCCACCAGCAACTTTATTGGTAAGTGTGAAAGTTGCTGGTTTAAATCCTGTTGCTGTCGCTGTAACTTCGTAACTGCCTGAAACTCCATTTGCAGTGAATGTAGGAGCGACGGCAATGCCGAGTTTATTGGTTAGTACGCTGGTGTTTCCAGCAAATACACCATTTGCACTGCTAGATGGTGGAGTAAAGGTGACGAGAATATTTGGTGCGGGAATTGGGCTATTCACGAAGTTTTCGGTGACTTGTACTCCTAGGGGTTGAGCAAAACTGGTGTTGATATTTGTACTCTGGGGTGTGCTGTTGGTGAGGGGAGTGAGACTAAATCCTTGAGATTCAAATGCTCCTATATCGACAACTCCACCAATAATTCGGGTTGCTCCACGTTGATCGTTACCTACTGGGGCATTGGCGTTATTTCCTGCATTTAGGGCGGGGCTATTGGGTAAGAGCGCATGAGTAAGAGTTACGCCGCCATAGTTGGCAAGTGGAGCAAGTTGGGGATTGAGGCGGTTTGCGGCTGTGCCGACTAGAGTACTGACGGTAAAGTTGGCACTTCCAGTTTTATCGCCAATCAAATTCTTGCCACCATCAACAAACACTCCACTTACGTCGGGGTTTTTTACTCCCAATCCAGCATTATTTGGAGTGTCAAAGTTTCCAGCAATAATCGAGTTCCTGATAGTAACTATGTTAGCGCTGTTATTAAAAATCCCGCCCCCATTGCCTGAGTTATTGTTATCGGCATCGGCAGTATTGTTTGTAATTGTACTGTTGGAGATTGTACCCCTGCTAAAAAAGAAATAAATCCCACCTCCATCTAAAAGTGACTTATTCCCAGACACAGTACTATTAGTAAGTATCAAGACTCCTCCAGCGTCTATAGCAATTCCACCACCACCAACAGTATTACCTGTTATATTTCCTGACACTGTACTATTAGTAATAGTCGTCGTAGAGCCACCGTAAATTCCACCAGCTCCAACGTTAGTTGCCGTATTACCCGACACAGTGCTACTGGAGACGGTCAAGGCTCCTAAGCTAAGAATCCCGCCGCCAACGTTAGTTGCCGTATTACCCGACACAGTGCTATTGGTGACGGTCAAGGCTCCTAAGCTAAAAATCCCACCACCCCAATTAGTTGCCGTATTTCCCGATACATTGCTATTGGTGACAGTCAAGGCTCCAGCACCATTGTTACTTATGCCACCACCATTGACACCTCTACCGTTGGTAATCGTTAGACCATCAAACGTGACATTGCCAGCAGTGATATTAAAAATCCCAAAAGTATTGTTGCCTCTAACAGTGAGATTACTAGCTCCAGTCCCCTGAATCGTCAGAGCTTGAGTGATATTCAGCGTCCCCGATGTCAGATTGATTGTTTGAGGTGTGGCAAATACACCCGTGGTATTAAATCGAATCGTATCAGCACCCGCCAAACCATTAGCATCGAGAATTGCTTGTCTTAAAGACCCTGCTCCTGCATCATTAATATTCGTAGTCGTAAAGGTGACAAGTCTGCCATCATAACTATTCTGGGCTTCAGAATTAAACACCACTCCCGTATTCAGTTTACCAGTCTGATATTCCAGATTCCAATTACCACCGAGATTACTGCTACCCGTCAAGTCAGTGGAAGCCGCTACTTCTCGCCCTGTATAGTTCTTCACTGCCTGAACTAGCGCCGCTCCATTCTCTCCATTTGCCAAATTACAGGCATAGAGCAAAATATTCGCCGCAGGAGATAAAGATGTTTTCCATGCTTGAAGATCGTTAGCATACTTAGCAATATTCTCTGTACTAACAAAATCCTTACCCAGCCAGAAATTACCAACATCACCCTCAGAGACAATATGCAAACTATTTGCACCTGTGACACTCGCTAAAGTCTCAGTCACTTTCTGAATGCCATACTGATCAGGATTAATCAAGGTGACACTACTGCCGCCATTAGTTCCATCAAGCAATGTTTGATAGTTCTTAACTGTGCTGTCGATAAAGACTAAGTTCCATCCCTGTTGAATATTTGCTGCATTCAGAGATGCTTGCGTTGTGTCGTAATGATTGGCAAGGATATTGATGTTTGCTGCTGTGAGATTACCCGTTGAGATCGCAGTTCCTGCTTGTGTCGGTGCAGTAATCCCTGAACCAGTTAGCAGTTGTGGTAAATCTATCCCTGTAATTGGCTTTGTATTGCCTAGTTCTTGTTGGGTGGCGATGGGCAGATCAAAACTGAGTACACCACCTTCAGGTGTAATTCGTACATACTTACCATCGGGTACTGCCACGATATTGATTGTGCCATTGGCAGTTGCGATCGCTCCTGTGTTGATTACAATCCCTCCCACTAGGGAGATGCTTTTTCCTTGGGGAACGTTGAGATTTCCTTGATTGAGAATTACTCCTGATGTTTGTCCTTGGATATTAGAAATAGAAGAATTAGTAAATGCGAAAGCATTGGGATTTCCTGTCAGATTTTGCAGATCGCTGGCACTGGTGTTCATCCCAAACCATCCATTTCCTACTTGGATGCCATTGGCTGTTGTGGCTGTGAAGGAAGCTGGGACGTTTAAACTGGCATTTGCTCCAAAGATTATCCCTGCGGGGTTCATGATGTACAGATTGGAATTTCCGCCTGTCAGTTGGATTAAGCCATTGATTACTGATGGGTCGCCGCCAACGACTCGACTGAGAATATTTTGAATGTTTGGTTGACTCAGAAAGTTGGCGATTTGTCCTTGATTCAATCCGAACTGTTGAAAGCTATGGAAGAGATTCGCTCCTGCTTGCGTTCCACCTGTAATGTCAAACTGCTGTCCATTTGACATTACTACGGTATTCGTTCCGTCTTGAGCTGCGGTAATTGATTGTGCTGTGACTGGTGCTGTCAGGACTATCGGTGACAGGGTGATCGCGATTGCTGTAGTTGCCCAATACATTCCCAAAACTGACTTCATCATAATCTCCAACAACTACATCGAAATTTACTTTGCCTTAAATCCTAATTTACATTATCAATAAGACATTTATTACAAATTGATTTGGTGATGTTACATAGTGAAACAATTAATGATTTAGCTGTCTGGTTAGGCTATTTCTAAGTCATGCATAATTTCTGTAAGATACATACACTGTATATGCTACGATTTCTCTTGTCAGTGAGGAGATAAGGTAAAAGCAAAAACTATGAATATAAAAATAGCGAGATCAAAGATTGGCACAGAGAAAATTCAGCTATTTGTATTAAGTATTTCTACAATTTTATTAATAGACTGTCGCTTATCGGTTAATGCTAATACCATCTCCTCAGAGTTAACACCTTCACTATCAAGTTCTACTTCCTCAAAAAAATTAGCTTCTTCTCCTACGACTTCTCCATCTCAAATTGCTCAAACGCAAACTTCTCAAGCCCAAATTGCTCAAGCAATTCCTCTCAAAAAAATTGAAGTTGTTGGCAGTACAGTTTTTGGTGCAGACAATCTCGATCCCATCACCAAACCTCTTGAAGGGAAAGAAGTCACTGAAGAGCAATTGACAGCCGCCGCCAATGCCATTACCCAGCTTTATGTCAGCAATGGCTATGTTACTTCTCAAGCCATATATAAGCCTCAAAGTGTCGTTGATGGTGTTGCCAAGATTCAGGTCTCAGAAGGAAAAGTCGAAAAAATCGAAGTTGTAGGTGTTAATACCCTTAATCCAGACTACGTGCGATCGCGAGCCGAGCTAGGAACTGGGAATCCTCTCAACACCAATAACCTCGAAGATCAACTGCGTCTCCTACGTGCCGATCCCAATTTTACAAGCGTAGATGCTAGTCTCAAGGCAGGTAGTCAATCTGGTTTAAGCATACTCACAATTAAAGTTGTGGAAGCAAATCAACTAGCAGGATCGGTTAGCTTTGACAACTTCTCTCCGCCTGCGGTTGGTTCCGAGCGCATGGGGGCAGGACTCAGTTACCGCAATCTCTTCGGCATGGGAGATGTATTTACTGCCAATTATTCCAGAACCACAACGGGCGGCTCTAATCAATATGATTTTGGTTTTAGCATTCCCGTCAATCCGATGAATGGAACCGTCTCCCTTCGATTTGCACCTAGCAACTATCGCATTACCCAGTCCCCATTTGATGTCTTCAATATTCGTGGCAACAACGAAGTTTACTCCGCTACATATCGTCAGCCTTTAATTCGCAATCCCCGTGAAGAATTTGCACTGTCTCTAGGCTATGAATATCAAAGAGGTCAGACATTTCTATTCAACGATCTTGCCGTACCATTTGGGGTTGGACCTGAAGCCGATGGCACTAGCCGCACCAGCGTCTTTAAATTTGGGCAAGACTATATTAGTCGTGATACCGA
This sequence comes from Pseudanabaena sp. Chao 1811, assembly GCF_027942295.1. NCBI lineage: Bacteria > Bacillati > Cyanobacteriota > Cyanophyceae > Pseudanabaenales > Pseudanabaenaceae > Pseudanabaena > Pseudanabaena sp. Chao 1811. The sequence continues at coordinate 2,768,886 of NZ_CP101416.1, read as the reverse complement.
AGGAGTCTGGTCTTTGCGATCGCAGTTTAGTCTTGGTACAGGGCTATTTGGCGCAACTTTCGTTACTTCTCCTAGTGCATCATTCCTGAGTTGGTTAGGACAGATTCAACGAGTTCAGGTTCTTGGCACTGATACTATTTTGATTGGTTCTTTAGATACGCAACTCTCAGCCGATCCTCTTCTACCATCACAGCAGTTTGTGATTGGTGGTGGGCAATCCTTGCGAGGCTTCCGTCAAAATGCTCGATCGGGTGATAATGGGATTCGTCTTTCTTTGGAGAGCCGATTTGTGGTGGCACGAGATGAGGAAGGAAGAACCATCGTTCAGTTAGCTCCTTTTGTCGATCTTGGCACAGTTTGGAACAACTCCCGAAACCTCAATGTTCTCCCCAATCAAAACTTTTTAGCAGGTGGTGGACTGGGCATATTAGTAGAACCGATTAAACGTCTTAACTTACGTCTAGATTATGCAATTCCATTTGTGAACCTTAGCGATCGCGGCTCTAATTTGCAAGAATCAGCTCTTTATTTCAGTATCGGTTACCTATTTTAGGGAAAGCATTTTAAGATCATGTTTGAGAAATGAATGCAGTCAAAAATTTCATCTCAAGCAAGTGTTGCAGCCCTAACCCCTAGATAGTCCTAAATAAATAGGTAAGAATGGGCGGCGCGAAGCGCCGCCCATTCTTACCTATTTTAGCACTACCTAATTAGGGGGCAAATCCTTGAATTCTTAAATGGGGTCTAAATACGAACACCAATCGCTCCAACTACCTGCATAGAGTTTACCAGTCTCAATTCCCGCTAATTTCAACGATAATAAATTCACGCAAGCAGTTACACCCGAACCGCAATACACAATCACTTCTTCAGCATTTTTTACTGACCGCCAGCGATCGCTTTGATTCGCCACCACAAAACCCTGCTCATTAGTAACTTCCATCCAAGGATAGTTAACTGCGCCTTCGATATGACCTGCGATCGGATCGATAGGTTCGCGTTCACCCCGATAGCGATCGCCTTCTCGCGAATCGACTAAAACCACTTCTGGTAAATCCTTACGCGCTTTCACTGTTTCGATATCCACTACCCATTCCGTTTGTAATTGGGGGATAAACTTCCCAATTCTAGGATGAGGAATTTCCGAACTAGTTGCATAATTTTGGGCTTTCCAACCTGCAAAACCGCCATCGAGAAGGGCTACTCGCTCATGTCCCATATAGCGCAATAGCCACCATAACCTTGAGGCAAAAGCAAATCGCGAATCATCATAGGCAACCACGGTTGTTTCACTGGTTACGCCGATTTGCGATAGCTTTGTGGCTAGCTGCTCGAACTCTGGCAAAGGATGTCTACCACCATGTTTTTGGACAGGACTAGATAAATCAAGATTGAGATCGAGATAATAGGCTCCTTCAATATGACTCTCTTGATATTGCTTACGCCCAAGAGCTATATCCATTAACGAAAAGCGACAATCAACCACGACCATCTGCGGATCATGGAGATGTTCCTGTAGCCAGTTAGCGGAAACAACGTGAGGATTAGGCATAGTTTTGATTTTATCGCTAATTTTCAAGAAAGGGGCTACGAAGTAGCCCCTTTCCTAACTGATCCATAATAAACTGCAATACAAATCGATCTAGTGAAACTATGTTTATAAAAGAGCGATCGCAGGTTTTACAACCCTACTTAATTACCAAAGCCGAGCGCGGAATCATTGGCAAGAGTCGTTATGCAACGCGACTACGCCATGAAATTAAACAGGCAAGTGAAGATCGAGAGCCAGTATTGATCCTTGGAGAACCGGGGCTGGATAAGGATAATATTGCGGCGTTGATTCATTTTAACTCGACCTATCGACGGGAAGCGATCGCCAAGGTCAATTGCAATTTAGTACAGGCAAGTGGAGCCGAGCTATTTGGTAGAACAGGGGGGAATGCTGGCTTATTGACCTATTTAGGAACAGGAACTCTCGTTCTAAACAATATTCAAGAACTACCAGAGGAACTGATTCCCAAGATTGTGCAGCTTTTAGAAACGCGCACCTATAGCCCCGTTGGCAGTGATGAACAGGAGGAGCCGTTAATCTGTGAAACGCGGATCATCATGGTGACAGAGAAATCTCAACCCACTTGCGAATCCCATGTGAAACATTCCATCAAAGTTCCTGCATTGAGAGTCCGTAAGGCTGACATTAAACCCCATGTGGAATATTACATTAGTTTATTCTGTCGCGATCGCGGTATTCCCAAACCGACGATCACTGCCGAAGCCCTCCGCAGTTTACAAAGCTATGACTTCCCAGAAAATTTAAAGGAACTCCGATTTTTAGTAGGACGGGCAATCGTGCAGTCCTTGAATGCACCATTTCTAACTGAGGCTGTGTTTTGGTCACCCCAACCCAAGGGAAAGAAATTTCGGTTTAATCTACTCAATGCCTATCCTAGTTTGCGCCGTTTCTTACGCAGTGAATGGTTCACCGATCGCATTAACTACGGATTTACACTCACATTTTTTGCGATCGTGGTCGCGACGCTATTTTTAGCACCCCAAACCCGCGATCGCAATGTTGCTCTTAACTTATTTTGGGCATGGTGGTGGCCATTGATTTTGATCGGATTTCCATTTGTGGGGCGACTGTGGTGCGCGATCTGTCCATTTATGATTTATGGCGAAGTTACGCAAAAAATATCACTGTGGCTCTTCCCCCGACAGCTAAAACATTGGAATCGGGATCTTTCCGAACGGTGGGGCGGTTGGTTTCTCTTTGGTCTATTTGTATTGATTTATCTCTGGGAAGAACTCTGGGATTTACAAAATACCGCTTATCTTTCAGCTTATTTACTACTGTTGATTACGGCAGGAGCAATGATTTGTTCGGTAATTTTTGAGCGGCGATATTGGTGTCGCTATCTCTGTCCAATTGGCGGCATGAATGGACTATTTGCGAAACTCTCCATGACTGAGTTACGCGCTCAGCAAGGGACTTGTTCCGCAGAATGCACTACCTATCAATGCTATAAGGGTGGCGCGAAAAAAGGCGAAGGTTTAGAAACAAATGGCTGTCCGCTTTATTCCCATCCTGCTCAACTGCAAGACAATCGGGACTGTGTGCTATGTATGACCTGTCTCAAGGCTTGCCCCCATCGTTCCGTAGAGTTTAATCTGCGTCCACCTGCGATCGAGTTATGGACAACCCATGTGCCGCGCACCTATGAAGTCGCTTTGCTATTGCTATTGTTGGGTGGTGCATTTCTCCATCGGTTGCCAGAGATTCAAACAGCGATCGCATGGCAAATTGATGCAGATGCATTCTTACCGCATTTAGGGCTATCGGTGCTGATTTTGCTGGTTGTCGCAGCAGTTCCCCTAGTTGCCTATGGCATTATGCGATCGCTCCATTTCATCATGGTTAACTGGAAGAAAAGTTGCCAAGACAATCAGCTACCCTATGGACTTAACACCTGTAAACCCAAGTCCTTTATCCAGCTTGCCTATGGATATTTACCCCTAGCTCTGGGCGCAAATCTTGCCCATTATTTACGTCTTTTCCTACAAGAAGCTGGTCGTGTCTTGCCTGTAACTTGGGCAACTTTGGGAATGGATGGCTCAAGTCTTCCTATTTTGATCGCCCATCCTGCGGTAACAGCATTTTTGCAAGGAACTGTGTTGATTTTTTCAGTGGTACTGACATGGGTTTTAACCCAAAAGATTGCGCGTCAGTCTTGGAGATCGCTCTTACCTCAACATGGGAGTACGCTGATTTTAGCGATCGCCTTGTGGGTAATTATCCTTTAATAAAAAACCTTTATGGCGCGGCTTTGCCGAGGCATAAAGGTTTTTTATTTAGAAATCAACCCATCTTGAATGCGAATAATGCGGCGAGTTCTCTCAGCGACATCTGGCTCATGGGTAACTAACACAATCGTAATCCCCTGCTCATTTAAGTCAGCAAGCAAATTCATCACCTCATGGGAAGTATGCGTATCTAAGGCTCCTGTTGGCTCATCGGCAAGGATTAAGGCTGGTCGATTGGCTAAGGCACGGGCGATCGCGACCCGTTGCTGTTGTCCGCCAGATAGTTGATTGGGACGATTTGCCATGCGATCGCTAAGTCCCACTTTCGTTAAGGCTTCGACAGCCAGACGACGACGCTTTTCCTTGGGAATATTGGAATAAATCATCGGCAGCATCACGTTCTCAAGGGCAGTTGAACGGGCTAGCAGATTAAATTGCTGAAACACAAATCCAATGCGACGATTGCGAATATAGGCGAGTTCATCATCGTTATAGGTAGTTAATTCCCGATCTTCGAGATAATATTTCCCTTTGGTTGGGCGATCGAGACAGCCGATGATATTCATGAGGGTGGATTTGCCTGAGCCTGACATCCCCATAATTGCGGCATATTCCCCAGATTGAATCTCTAAATCAATACCTTTAAGAACGGGAACATCAACTTCACCGAGTCGGTAGGCTTTGCGGATATTTTCTAAACGAATCATAGTTAGTCACTTGCGTTATATTCGAGAGAGCGTAAACCTTCGGTTTACGCTCTCTCATAAATTAGTCACTTCTAAGCGCTTGAATAGGATCGAGTTTGGCGGCACTGCGGGCGGGAATTACGCCTGCCACTAGTCCGACAATCATCGATAAGCCAAAACCTGCTAAAACTGCCCAAATTGAGATCAGAAATGGGAACTGAAAAATTGTGGCTGAACCATAGGCGATCGCTACTCCTAACCCAATCCCAACTATGCCACCCAGCCCTGAAACTAAAATCGCCTCAGTGAGAAACTGATTAAGAATCGCGGCTCTCGTTGCTCCTAAAGCTTTGCGGACACCGATTTCACGGGTACGCTCGACCACGGAAACTAGCATGATATTAGCAATACCAATACCACCAACGATCAGGGATATGGCAGCGATCGCGCCGACCATCAGGGTTAGCAATCCGACAATATTTGTAAAAGCACTGACAATATCCGTTTGGTTGACAATCCGAAAGTCATCGGGCTGAGGCGGATAAATTTTATGCCGCAGACGTAAGAGATTGGTTAATTGGAATTGAGCCGCCTCAATTTCTGATTCGTCTAGAGCCTGTACCCAAAAACCACTCACGGAGATGCCTTGCAAGGAGTTATTCCCCACCTGTCGCGCTGACATATTTTTTAAAGGAATATATACGCGATCGTCCTGATCGAAACCACCTGAAGCTCCTTTAGATTCCATTACGCCAATTACTTGGTACTGCTCTCCCTGAATGCGAATTCTCTCACCGATCGCATTTGCCCGACCAAACAAATCAGATTTCACCTTCGAGCCAAGTACTACTAGGGATTTGGCATTATCAATATCTTCTTGTTCAAAATATCTGCCCTCAGATGGGAAAGTATTCCGAATCGGTGAATAATTAACATCCGTACCAATCACTGTTGTGGAAGTATTTTGATTACCGTAGGAAACCTGTCTATTGCGCTGTAAATAAGCGGACATCAACTTGATCGCAGGAGCTTTAGCCACAGCTTGAGCATCTTCTAAAGTTAAAGTGGAAGCAGAACCACCACCCTGATTAATACCACCTGTCCTTGCTGAACCTGTGAGGACGTTAATCGAATTTGTGCCAAGCGCCTGTAACTGATTTTCGGTTGACTTCTGAATGCCTTGTCCGATCGATGTAATCGCAATTACCGCCGCAATGCCAATGATTACGCCTAGCATCGTCAGGGCTGTGCGAAGACGATTATTCCACAGAGATTCTGCTGCCATAGTCAGAATCTCTGCAAAAGGAACTTTCGCAACCTGAATACGTTGCCTTGCCAATGGTTTTGCTGGAGATTTGGCGATCGGCTTTAACTTTTGCATAAATTTATTCTTAACCCCTTTGTCTCTGCGGCGTAGAAGGCGTTAACCCCGGAACACCTCTAGGCTCGGTTTTGGGACGGGAACCTTCAGGGAAGGAAACAAAGATTTTCTCATCACCATTCAAGCCCGACTTCACTTCGGTTTTGTCATCGACGGTGACACCTGTTTCAATTTGTGTAAATACAGGAGTTGTATTCTGTTCTGTCTTCACATAGACCCCTGTACTGCCCTGCTGCCGCACGATCGCAACGGTGGGTACGACCAAAACATCCTTTAGCTGTCCTGCCCGAAATTCTAAGCTAGCATTCATGCCCGATCGCAACATTTCCTTATCCTTAGAAGTGATTTCTGCCTTCACCTCAAAACTGGTGACATTTTGATTAACGATCGCCTGTGGTGAAATCGATACGACCCGCCCGCTAAATTTCTTATTGGGATAGGCATCAACTTGAAAGGATACCTCTTGACCGACAGCAATTTGAGCAATATTAGCTTCGGCGACATTGGCAACGACTTGGTTATTGCTCGCAAGGGCAAGAATCGAAGAAGCAGTTGCGGAACTTACGGCACTGCCTGAAGTTGTAGGAGTTACAAATGCCCCCGGATCAGCATACTTTCTGACTACTACACCATCAAAGGGAGCGCGAATAATTGTATCTTCCAATTGTGATTGCACAGTTTGCAGAGTACCTGCCGCCGCCACAACTTGAGCCTGAGCACGATCAATATCTTCAGGTCGCGAACCTGCTTGTTGCAACGATAGAGCTTCTCTCGCTTGGGTGACTTTAGCGCGATTTGCTTCCATTGTTGTCCTTGAAGCATCCAGATCCCTAGATGCGATCGCCCCTTCCTTATATAGCTGTTGATTTTGACGATAAACGATTTCTGACTGTTCGAGGGTAGCTTGGGCATTGGCTAAATTTGCTTGGGCTTGGGCAATATCTTGAGAACGATTGCCTGCGAGGAGGAGGTCAAGACTTGCCTGCGCTGCCGCCAACTGACCATCGGCTTGAGTAATTTGTCCTAAGGTATTGGACTCATCCATATAGGCGAGGATCTGTCCTGCGGTCACAGATTGTCCTTCTTTGACCAATAAACTCTTGAGCCTACCTGAACTTTTAGGACTGACGTTGATGGATTTTTCGGGCTGGATCGTGCCATTTGCGGTAACGATGATGGGTAAATCAGTCCGCTTTATCGAAATTACGCGATCGCGTTTACGGCTGCCTTGAGTATTGGCAGGGGCAATCATTTGAGTGTAGGCATAGTAACCACCACCACCAACTAACGCAAGGATTAAGACAATAGCAATCCGCCATTTCCAGCGTCCTAGAAACGATTTTTTGGGCGGAGCAAGCTCGTCGGGAAAATCGGATAGTTCTTCGGGGAGATTATCTTCCTTCGGTTCTAGCTGGTTCTCGGTTTGCATAACAGTCACGTCAATGGTTAATACCTTTAGACTCTTATATACGATAAAACGTTCAACTATTCTTAAATCAATAAGCAGATCTCATAAAATATCCATCAAAAACTCACGCACCATAGATGATAGGCGACACAAAGCGCCACCTATCATCTATCGATTAAGGATTGGTAAACGTCAATTAGTTCCAGCCATCAATCTTTATACTGGTGTGATTACTACAGCGATTTGCAAATGTGTATGGACACCTTTGCAAACCAAAAATCAATCCTAGTAACTGGTGTTATTTGGAAGGTTGTAAAGCCCTCACCCCTAGCCCCTCTCCCGCAGGAGAGGGTAACAAGAAAATAATATGGGTTTTGCTCCCCTTCTCCTGCGGGAGAAGGGGGTGGGGGATGAGGGTTCCACTTACCATCAGCTAGTAAGAGTTTTGAGTTTTCATTTTGTCTACGACAAAATGAAAACCGATTTATCACTTTGGATGACTGTTCTTAGAAAATCCGATATGCAAAATAGATCCGCTCGTTATTATGCTTTTCTGTCGATTGGAGCCGCCATCCTTACTATCGGCTTGAAATTAGGTGCTTATTTCTTAACTAATTCCATTGGATTTTTATCCGATGCCCTTGAATCGGGAGTCAATCTCATTGCCGCAATCGGTGCAGTGTGGGCTTTAACCTATGCCGCGAAACCTCCAGATGAAGAACATGCCTTCGGACATTCTAAAGCGGAATATTTCTCCAGTGGGTTTGAAGGTGCATTAATTTTAGTTGCGGCGGTTAGTATTGCGATCGCGGCAATCCCTAGACTCTTACATCCTCAACCCCTAGAACAGATTAGTTTCGGTTTAGTCTTGTCCCTAGTTGCGTCAGCGATCAACGGTGGACTTGCCCTGATCTTACTCAAAGCAGGGAAACGCCTCCAGTCGATTACGTTACGTGCCGATGCTCATCATTTACTTACCGATGTATGGACTTCTGTGGGGGTAATCCTCGGCATATTATTAGTGTCTGTAACAGGATGGTTGATTCTTGATCCCTTCATTGCGCTATTGGTCGCGGCAAATATTGTCTGGACTGGCGTAAAGCTAATACAGGAGAGCGGCTCGGCGCTGTTAGATGCTTCTATTCCATTAATGGAAAGGCAAATGATCGATGAGATTTTATCGGCTTACGATCGCCAAAAGATCCAATTTCACGATATTCGTACCAGAATTGCAGGCACAAAGAGATTTGTCTATTTTCATGTCTTAGTTTCTGGCTCATGGACTGTGCAGGAGGGACATGACTTATGCGAAGAAATTGAATCCAAAATTATGGCAACCATCCCCAATATTAAAGTGTTCACACATTTAGAGCCTTTAGAAGATCCTAAATCATGGACTGATCAGGGACTATAGGGATTCTTCTCATCCCTTTGTTTACAATTTATTGGCGGCAAATGTATCGCACTGATTAATATCTCCCGTATCCAGACCTCGCTTAAACCAAGTGACCCTTTGTTGAGATGTGCCATGGGTAAAGGATTCAGGAACCACATGTCCACTCTTTGACTGTTTTTGTAAGTAGTCATCACCAATTTGCGTAGCTGTATTGAGAGCCTTAGTAATATCTTGATCGGAAATCAAGCCACGCTGAGCCGTGAAATGTCCCCACACACCCGCAAGGCAATCCGCTTGTAATTCCTGCCGTACTGAGAGTTCGTTAGCTTTGACCTTGTTGGAACTTGCCTTGAGCTGTCTGACATTACTAGATATGCCGCGTAAATTTTGGATATGATGACCGACTTCATGGGCGATCGCATAGGCTCGCGCAAAGTCTGCATCACTGCCAGCCGTAGCTTCTAGATATTTAAAGAAACCCATATCTAGGTATACTTTCTTGTCCGCAGGGCAGTAAAAGGGACCCGCCGAAGTTTGGGCGGAGCCACATGCCGATTTAACTGAACCTGCAAATAGGACTAATTTAGGGGCTTGATAGTTAGTTTTTAGTTGTTGTTTGAAAATTCTTCCCCAAGTATCTTCGGTATCACCGAGAATTGATTTGACAAAAGCCGAATCGCGATCTTTGGTAGGTTGTTTGACTAGAGCCTGTGGCGCAGGTTGCTGTGTATTAGATAAAAAGCCTAAAAGCTGAGCAGGATTAACTTTAAAAACTAGACCAGCAACCAAGGCGATCGCAATACCACCAAAGCCTAGTCCACCTAGTCCGCCGAGCATTCCTAATGGTGATGAGCTTGAGCTAGATGAGCCGTCACGCACATCTTCTACGTTGTCGCTCTCCCGCATTTCATCCCATTTCATATTGTTAATCCCTGCTTTTATGCCAATTTATTGTGGAGAATATAGCATTTCTCACTCTTGTTGAATCAGAAAAGAGGCTTAAGCTTGTTTTTTAGATTTTGTGCTATACAGGAGATGGCTTACAAGGTTTTCACAGCTAAATTGCATGAATGTTTTGGGGAAATTATGGTAGCGAGATACTTTAATCCTTATACTGATTTTGGCTTTAAGAAACTGTTCGGCGAAGAAGGCAGTAAAGATTTGCTCATCGATTTTCTTAATCAACTTTTACCGATACATCATCAAATCCAACAATTAACATTTAAAAATTCTGAAAATCTCTCCGACACCATATCGGAACGTAAAGCTATTTTTGATATTTACTGCGAAAGTAAAACTGGTGATAAGTTTATTGTGGAAATGCAAAAAGCGAAAATCAAGCATTTCAAAGATCGAGCCTTATTCTATTCCACATTCCCAATTCGAGAACAGTCGGAAAAAGGAGATTGGAATTTTTATTTATTACCAATCTATTTTATTGCGATATTGGATTTTGAGTACGATGAACATACCACACCCAAGTTTAGGCGCGATGTATGTCTCAAAGACCAAGATGGAGATGTATTCTTTGATAAGTTAAATTTTAAGTTTTTACAAATGCCGCTATTCAATAAACAAGAGAATGAACTGGTAACTCACTTCGATAAATGGCTGTATTTTTTAAAAAACCTAGAAAGTTTTAATCACATACCCGCAATATTGAATGAACCAATCTTTCAAAAAGGATTTGAAATCGCCGAAATATCGCACTTAGATCTAGAGCAGTATGAACAATATAAAAAGAGTTTAGTCCAGTATTTAGAAGTGAAAAATGTATTTGATACAGCCTTTGAAGAAGGTGAAAAAGTTGGTATTGAGAAGGGTATTGAGAAAGGTATTGAGAAGGGTATTGAGAAAGTTGCCAAAGCATTGAAAGAGCAAAATGTAGCCATAGAAATCATTGCCGAATCAACTGGGTTATCTTACGAAGTTATTAGTAGGATATGAGGAGAGTGTAAAGTGAAGTGTGTAAAGTCTGGGATATATACAGAGAGATGATCTAGACACACAATTACCAACACTAAAACTGATGAATATACGCAAAGAATTGCTCGACGAATTGCTGCAAGAATGTAAAACACCACCTGACCTATTCGGAGAAGGAGGCATTCTGAAACAACTGACGACCGCATTAGTGGAGCGAGCATTGGAAGCAGAACTATCAACCCATCTGGGATACGGTAAGCACGAACCTAGACCAGAAGGACAAACCAACAGTCGCAACGGTTATAGCCAGAAAAAAGTGCAAGGTGACTTTGGCGTAGCCGAAATCGCAGTCCCCCGAGATCGGCAAGGGGAGTTTGAACCGCAGATGGTGAAGAAAGGACAAAGTCGCTTGTCAGGACTAGATGAAAAGATCATTGCTCTCTACGCACGAGGTATGAGTGTCAGGGATATTCAAGCCCAGTTGCAAGAAATGTATGGTGTTGAAGTATCACCAACACTTATTTCCAATGTTACAGATGCAGTAATTGACGAGGTGAAGCAATGGCAAAACCGTCCCCTTGAAGCAGTCTATCCAATCGTCTTTCGAGACTGTCAAGTAAAATGTGTAAAGTCTAGAAGCTAGACGTGGAGACGATCCTCGAAGAGGATGGCAAAGCGATTAAGAGCAGGTTTCCAATCACGAATCGGCATCGTCCACTTCTTCGAGATATTCCGCATTGCTAAATAAACGAGCTTGAAAGCAGCATCATCAGAGGGAAAAATCTGTTGGGATTTAATCACCTTCCGCAAACTACTGTTCATCGACTCAATCGCATTGGTGGTATAAATCGCCCTGCGAATCTCGGTCGGGAAAGCAAAGAAGGGGATAATGTTTGCCCAATGACTGCGCCAAGACTTGGAGATTGATGGATATTGCTTGTCCCACTTTTCAGCAAAGAGTTCGAGATTAAACTCAGCCTCCGATTCCGTCGCCGCGCTATAAATAGCCTTGAGGTCAGCACAAACTTGCTTGCGTTGTTGCCAAGGTACAAAAGCGACCGAGTTTCTGACCATGTGGACAATGCATAACTGCACCTGAGTTTTAGGAAATACCGTCTCAATCGCATTAGGGAAACCAGTCAAGCCATCGACACAGGCAATCAAAATATCTTTGACCCCACGGTTGTGAATTTCGGTGAGTACTGACAACCAGAATTTCGCACCTTCATTCGGAGAAATCCACATACCCAGTAATTCCTTGTACCCGTCCATATTCACGCCCAAGGCAAAGTACAAGGATTTGTTAATCACTCTGCCATTGTCTCGGACTTTGATGACTAGACAGTCCAGAAAGACGATTGGATAGACTGCTTCAAGGGGACGGTTTTGCCATTGCTTCACCTCGTCAATTACTGCATCTGTAACATTGGAAATAAGTGTTGGTGATACTTCAACACCATACATTTCTTGCAACTGGGCTTGAATATCCCTGACACTCATACCTCGTGCGTAGAGAGCAATGATCTTTTCATCTAGTCCTGACAAGCGACTTTGTCCTTTCTTCACCATCTGCGGTTCAAACTCCCCTTGCCGATCTCGGGGGACTGCGATTTCGGCTACGCCAAAGTCACCTTGCACTTTTTTCTGGCTATAGCCATTGCGACTGTTAGTTTGTCCTTCTGGTCTTGGTTCATGTTTTCCGTAGCCCAGATGCATGGATAGTTCTGCTTCCAATGCTCGCTCCACTAATGCGGTCGTCAGTTGCTTCAGAATGCCTCCTTCTCCGAATAGGTCAGGTGGTGTTTTACATTCTTGCAGCAATTCGTCGAGCAATTCTTTGCGTATATTCATCAGTTTTAGTGTTGGTAATTGTGTGTCTAGATCATCTCTCTGTATATATCCCAGACTTTACACACTTCACTTTACACTCTCCGTCTTTCTGGACTGTCTAGTCATCAAAGTCCGAGACAATGGCAGAGTGATTAACAAATCCTTGTACTTTGCCTTGGGCGTGAATATGGACGGGTACAAGGAATTACTGGGTATGTGGATTTCTCCGAATGAAGGTGCGAAATTCTGGTTGTCAGTACTCACCGAAATTCACAACCGTGGGGTCAAAGATATTTTGATTGCCTGTGTCGATGGCTTGACTGGTTTCCCTAATGCGATTGAGACGGTATTTCCTAAAACTCAGGTGCAGTTATGCATTGTCCACATGGTCAGAAACTCGGTCGCTTTTGTACCTTGGCAACAACGCAAGCAAGTTTGTGCTGACCTCAAGGCTATTTATAGCGCGGCGACGGAATCGGAGGCTGAGTTTAATCTCGAACTCTTTGCTGAGAAATGGGACAAGCAATATCCATCAATCTCCAAGTCTTGGCGCAGTCATTGGGCAAACATTATCCCCTTCTTTGCTTTCCCGACCGAGATTCGCAGGGCGATTTATACCACCAATGCGATTGAGTCGATGAACAGTAGTTTGCGGAAGGTGATTAAATCCCAACAGATTTTTCCCTCTGATGATGCTGCTTTCAAGCTCGTTTATTTAGCAATGCGGAATATCTCGAAGAAGTGGACGATGCCGATTCGCGATTGGAAGCCTGCTCTTAATCGCTTTGCCATCCTCTTCGAGGATCGTCTCCACGTCTAGCTTCTAGACTTTACACATTTTACTTGACAATCTCGATATGAGCCAAGCTTTTTTATGTCCTCTTTTGTAGCCATATTCTCATTTGCGATCGCACAAAGATTTTTCTGACATAATTTTGGTTAGTGTCATGAATTATTCGCGCCCTCAAAGCCCTATAAACACAAACTTGTAGGGGTTGAGCATTTGCGCCACTATTTTTATACTTCCCACAATCATCTTGAAATGCAAATGCTCAACCCTTTGTGCTTTTATCGATAACTTGTCCCTGCGTTGCGAGGTTTGGGCAAAGCATTGCCAAATCAAAATTATCTGAAAATTTATAGATTTTCGTGGCAATGCTTTGCCCCTAAAGAAGGATCGCCTGATGCGCGAATAATTCATGACACTAACGTTATTCTCCTAAATCCTCCTGAATTTTTGCTAGGAGTTCTTCGCAGTCTTTGACTAAAGGAATGCCAAGTTTTTGGGAGAGAGTGAGGGCATTTTGGCAATGGCTGAGGGCGAGTTGAGGTTGATTGGTTTAATGGGCGATTTGGTGTAAAGCGATATAGTATTGACTTTTAGCGAGTAGTAGGATAATATTGGCTGTATCTAGCTAGATAATGATCGTAGTAGAGATCAAAAAAGACGACTTGCTCAGCCATGTGCCTAGTAAGAGTCGTGATTACCCAGAGGGAAAAAGCCTTGGTTGACGATCACTATAATCTCTTATTCCATAAAGAATTTTAAGTAAGGGTTGCCAATTGGTAGCCCTTATCTCATTTTATATGGATACCATAATCTCTCTTTAGTTGTTCGGCATTTAGATCTCTATTAATAATGAATTTGCGAGAGTAAGCCACTATATCAGCAATCTGAAGCATCCGTGATGCAGCAGAATCAATTCTAGCAACGTGATTAACTGGAGAGAATTCTCTATCCTTAGACTTTTCTTTGGATATTTCATTCTCAAAATCTGGGTGACTATTGTGTTGATTGATGTCGGTAATAACTTCTACATTGTTAATATGCGTACTTTTCAGCACTTCTTTTCTAAAAAGCTTTAAACCAACTTTTACTATCTCGATTAAACCTTGGGCATAAATTATTGGGGCAGCACCCTGTCGAATACTAACAGCACGATTAATCAAAATAAAATTCTCTTGAGATGCAGACTGCTTGAAGCGGATCATAAGATCCTTAATATATTCATCTCTCATCTTAACGGCATGAATTTCATTAGCGTTTGTCTCTAACCGATCGCTAAAACACTTATCTAAACGTCCAGTATCTTTCGCTAAAGCAATAACTCCTCCGAAATATAAATCGCTTACCCCCGCAGTCCCAAATTCATCAATAAAGAACAGGATTTTCTTATTCTTGCCTTTAGCCATAGATAGCGAACAGAAATTACATTTGATTCAAAAGATACGATACATACCAAAAATGATCCCCTTTTGTAAAGGGCGGAGAATCAATTAAATTTTCTTCTTCCCCCTTTACAAGGGGGATTGAGGGGGATCTAAGTCCTCCTGAATTTTTGCTAGGAGTTCTTCGCAGTCTTTGACTAAGGGAATGCCAAGTTCTTGGGAGAGGGCGATCGCGTTTTGGCAATGGGTGAGGGCGAGTTGGGATTGATTGGTTTGATGGGCGATTTCGGCAAGGACTTTGAAACTATAGGCGGTTAAAGGTTTAAAGTTAATCTGTTGGGAAATCACTAAGGATTCTTGAATTTTGGTTTCTGCTTCGCTGTAGTTTTCAAGTTTGAGCAATGCTGCCCCCATATTATGTAAAGAAATTGCTACCCCTTGCTGATCGCCGATTTCTTCACTGATGTCGCGATGTTGCTGGTGATAGGCGATCACTTTTTCATACTTTCCCAAAGAATCATAACAAACGCCTAAATTGCCTAGAGAAGTTGCTACCCCTTCCCGAAAGCCGATTTCTTTACTAATGTCGTGATATTGCTGGTGATGGACAATCGCTTTTTCATGCTGCCCCAAATAATCATAACAATTGCCTAAATTGCCTAGAGAAATTGCCATCCCTTGCCGATCACCCATTTCTTTACTGATTTCGAGAGATTGCTGGTGATGAGCGATTGCTTTTTCATACTGCCCCAAATAATCATAACAATTGCCTAAATTGCCTAGAGAAATTGCCACCCCTTGCCGATTGCCGATTTCTTCTTTGATTTCGAGAGATTGCTGGTGATGGGCGATCGCTTTTTCATACTGCCCCAAGAAATTATAACAACTGCCTAAACCGCCTAGAGAACTTGCCACTCCTTGCCGATTGTCGATTTCTTCGTCGATTTCGAGAGATTGCTGGTGATGAGCGATTGCTTTTTCATACTGCCCCAAGTTTCTATAACAAGTTCCTAAATTATCTAGAGAACTTGCCTCTCCTTGCCGATCACCCATTTCTTCACTGATGTCGTGATGTTGCTGATGGTGGGCGATCGCTTTTTCATACTGTCCCAAGTCTTGATAACAAATTCCCAAACGGTTTAAAGATTTGCGATAACAAGCTTGTTCCCTTTGACTACCTGCGATTACCTGTTCATATAACTGCGCTTGCTGACGGTAAAAACCTTGAAAATTCAAAAAGTAATGAACTGATTTATTTTTCCCTTCTCCCCCTCGCTGCTCATCCAAAATATCATAGGCTAAATGCCATGCTCCCAATTCCCCTGCATGGTAAAACGCCTCCAAATACGCCGTCAAATCCTCCAATGATTCCCAAGGTGGCGCAGGTAAATGTGCCAAAAAATAATCCAACGCAGCCTGATGCGCTGATCGCAACAACTCAGAATCCGCTTGCTGTTGCACCACCATCGAAATTAAAGGCAAAAACTGAAACCGTCGCGGTTTTCCCTTGAGAGGTTCAGGGGGAAACTCCTGCAACAACGACAAACGGGCTAAATACCGTAACTCTGCATCCGTTACATCCGCAGTTAACCCCTGAGCTAACCCTAAATCGAAAATCCCTCGCAATACCGATAACCGCTTTAAAATATCCCCTAACCTTGCCGATAATCGCGCCAAACTCGCCGCCACGACTTCCCTGACACAGGTTTCCGTATCACGGTGATAACCTTCCACCGTAAACAAATCTAAGCCCAAATTTTCCGCCTCTGTCACACTAACCCCTTCCCCCAACTTGTCCCGCATCCAACTCGATACCAGTTGCATCAAGAGAGGATGACGATCCATTCGGTTCACAAAATGGGCTAATTCCTGCTGCGTTCCCGTTAATCCATAGTCTTCCGTCACCAAACGCATCGCATCGGCTTCCGCTAACCCCTTTAGGGCTAACCAATAACAACGCGGCAGCAAATTGGCGCTAAACGCTGGCTGTTCCCGACTGGTGAGCAGTAGCTTACTATGCATCCCATTCCCTAACCATTGGCTCAAAAATTGACCATAAACCGACTTCCCTTCTGCTGGTATTACCGTTTCCATATTGTCCAACACCAACAAATAAGGCTCAGCGATTAACCCTTCGATGATCTGCCCAATTAACGTCTCCTCGTCCCATTTTTCATCATAGTCTCGTCCCAACTGCTCCAATAACCATCGCCCAAATTGCGCCAAAGGATAAGGCTGGATAAAACTCACCCACAACACCCGCCAATCAGAGGTTAACTGCTCCTTGAACTTCACCGCTAAAGCCGATTTACCATAGCCTCCTGCTGCGGTGATCCCGATTAAGCGGACTTTTTCATTGCTTAGGGCGGTTTGGAGTTCCTTGATTTCATCCTGTCGTCCCTGCCATTCATCCACAGGTGGCGGTGTCGTATTCAGGGTTGCGGCGATCGCCACGGCTTGAGAAGTTTGACGAGACTTAACGGGATTCCATTCATTCTGATCAACAATCTCCGTGACCTCTAAACCCAAAGCCTTACAAATCGCTAGGACATAATCTCGATCGATACCTTCACCCTTAAAAAATCGTCTTACCGTTCTGGGATCAACTGAAGATTGAGAATTCTGAGAAATGCGATCGGCAATGCCTTCAAAGGTCAAACGAGTTCCATCCGCTTTGCCAGCCGCCTTAACCTCACGAAGTTTTTGCAGTCCCGCAACCGTTGCGGCGATCCCTCTATTGCGCTGTGTAGGCATGACCCAACTAAGTTTTGCTGACTGTGTTGATTTAGTTTAACTCACCTTACACAGATGGAAAATTTGCCCTCACCCCCCAGCCCCCTCTCCCGCAAGGCGAGGGGGAGAAAGATTTAATTATTTTCTTGTTCCCCTCTCCTGCGGGAGAGGGGCTAGGGGTGAGGGCTTTACTAACCTTCTGCGTAAGATGATTTAGTTTAACTCAACTCAAAAAGGACAGAAAAGGCAGTTAAGAAAAGTTTGCTATCTGCCTTAACCCGTCTGGAGGTTTCAGGTCATTTTTTCGATGATGGCATTGTCAACTTTACGGAGAACTTCCCCATGACTCGTTTTCAACGCTTGATTAAATTCCTAATCACTGTCAACACATTGTTATATCTTGTCTCTTCCATTGGCTTAAAACTCGATTTAATCCACTCTTTTAAAGAGGCTCCTCTCGCGCCATCTAGTCAAATTTGCACCAAGCAACCATAAACAGAGCGATCGCCGACTTTTTTAGAACGTGTTTGAGAAGTTTTTTGCCCCCTCTAACTCCTCCTTGAAAGGATTCAAGTTTCCCCCCTTTCAAAGGGGGGATTAAGGGGGGGCAGAAATATATGCCTACCTACTTAGATTCTAAGCTCCCATTCCTGAATATTGCTTGATACCCTTACGCCATAGCCAGCGATTGATTACAAAAGTAACTGCCATCCATCCCCCCATTACGCCAATTCCCTGCCAGATATTTACCGCCTTGCCCACTAAAATCGCTGAGGGGAAATAAACCATATAGGGAAATGGAGTCCATAGGACTATATCCCTCGCTAATGGTGGAAACACTTCTAAAGGCGCAATAATTCCTGAGAGAAATATATAGGATAAAAACCAGAGTTGCTCGATCGCACTAGCGCGTTCTGTCCAAAAGGCAAGCATTCCAAAGGTATATTGAATTAGGAAGCGTAATAAAAAGGCGATCGCCACCAGAAATGCTGCGAGTAAACCAGTTCCTAATGAAGGTATCCAAAATGATTGTGGATAGAGAATAAAAAATAATGCTACCAAAACCACCAACATCGGTAATCTTGCCCAACGCTCGGCAATGTGATTGATTAAATGATGCCAAAAAGGATCGATGGGTTGTAATAGCCGATGGGAAAGTTGACCTGAAATGAGTTCCTTCTCAAAGTCCCAAATCACCCAGACAATATTAAACTGGCGCACGATAAATACGGCGAGAAAGTAACGGATAAATTCTAGCGATGTCATACCAAAGCTGCCATTTTCTGAAGCCTTGAGCCATGCTCCCATGAGAATAAATGGCAGAGAATTAGATAGTAACCAGATAAACAGCTCGGCACGATATTCGAGCATGTAGGCGTAATAGGTTAAGAACATGGTCTTAACAACGCGAAATATATATCTAAGCTGCATAGTTCAGTTTATCTGTTATCGCAATTTGGACTTTTGTCTATGGCAAACCCTAAACTCCAAAACTTGGCTGTGATTGATTTTTGCTTGGCAAATTGAGTATACACGCATTTGCCAAGCGCTTGTTTTTATGGCGATCGCTTAGGGTTCTGCGATTTAATAAGGAACCAAATTTTTTGTGGCGCGGCGAAGCCGCGCCACAAAAAATCGGTTCCTTATTTTCCTGCATGTCCCTTGGCACAGGTTACTAGTTGAGATATGGATCGATCTGGGAGAGATTGCGATACTTGCAGAGATTTGTCGTATTGCCCTGATTCCGCATAAGCGATCGCAATTTCTTCTAATAACGAAGCCTTGGAAGAAATATCTGGTTCTAAAGACTGAGGCATCTGTTGAGCAAAAAACAAGGCTTGCTCCAGATCGCCGACATCAAGAGATTGATTGACAATTAAAATAAAGGACTCAGGTCGCCAGCGAGCTTCGGTGATTTGTTGCAATAGTTTCAGCGCTTGGGTGGTATCTCCAGACTTAGCGAAAGCTTGGGCTAGATCTTTCAAGACAAAATCTCGATAAGTTAGGGATAAACGATCTTTTAGACTTAGGGCAGTTTCAAGCTTTCCATTTTTGAGATAAGCCTGAATTGAGTCATATACAACTTGTTGCACTAACTCATTGGATATATTCTTGACCAGACTGAGCGCTAAATCTGGCTGGAGATTTCGGGCTAGGTTATCTGCCACATCAATCAAAGTCTGTTGTTTCTGCTCCACCGATTGGATCTGCTCAATCGTCTGTAAAGCTGTTTGAGATTGACCTAGCTTGGCATAGGTATTAGCAATAACACTCCAAGCTCGATCGCGATCAGTAGTTGAGGGAATTGTTCGCGCTATCGCTTCTACTTCTTGTAATAACGGCACAAGCAGATCGATGTCTTTGTCAACATTGTCGCTACGAATATTCTCTAAAATGGGGGATACAACTTTAAATCGTTCTACTGGATCAGCAACAGTATTGACTATCTGCATTGCCGATTCCACCCCTGAAAACTGCAACCATTCTGCGGCTAACACATAGGCAATAAATTTAGTCATCTCAGTGGTCGGATGCGCGCGTACAGTCTGTAAAATTTTGCCAAATATCTGCTTCAATTTAGCTTGACGTTCATCGCTAGAATCTAATTCAGAAGGAGGCAAGTAAGTTCTTTCGGCAATTATCGATAGCCACCAGACTTTACTTAATGGGTTACCAAAGGAGTTGGCATAGTCAAAGCTTTGGGCAAATAATTGCTCAGCTTTGCCAACTTTTCCCAACGCGCGATATTCCCAACTGAGATTGTTCAGTAAGGTTAGCCATTCTTGCATATCTCTACCGCTATTACTTTTTTTGAGAGATTGGGTGATTTCTAAGCTCTTATCTAACAGGGCGATCGCCTTTTCTTGCTTGCCCAAGGCAAACAATTCTCTGGCAATCTTCACCATATACTCAACCTTGTCTCTAGGCGATTCATTGAGTTTTTGTTGTTTAATACTTAGTCCTTGTAAAAGAGCTGCCTCTGCTAGTTCTGGCTGTTTTAACTCGATAAAAAGCATTCCTAAATTTTCTAAAAGATAATACTTCTCTCTATAAGGGTAAGTTATTGCCTGTCTATATAGATCGCTATCGCTAGTTGATGGCAAATCAGTTTGGAGTAACTGAAATGCTTGATTAAGCACAGAAACGGCTTTTTCAGAATCCTTTGTCTCTAGATAGTGGTAGGCAACTTGCATTAATTCCTCTACTTGCAATTCAGGAAATTGCTTCCTATCCATACCATTAACTAGCTGCAACACAAGGTGATCTTGATTAGTTTTTTGATAGCGTCTTAATTGACGATTAAAGCTCTGGAACTGTTTGACAGGATTGGTAATTGCTTGCAATCTTTGTAAATGACAAGTAGTAGGAATTCCTCCCATCTTAATTTTGCTTGATAGATCTGGAGTTTTAGTGAAACCAATCGTTGCAAAACTATTGCATAAAAGAAAAATGCCGAATCCATTAATTAATCTAGTTGGTGTGATGAATCGCATATAATTCGCTCCTTGGCTACTTT
The DNA here is from genome assembly GCF_027942295.1 of Pseudanabaena sp. Chao 1811. Classification (NCBI taxonomy): domain Bacteria; kingdom Bacillati; phylum Cyanobacteriota; class Cyanophyceae; order Pseudanabaenales; family Pseudanabaenaceae; genus Pseudanabaena; species Pseudanabaena sp. Chao 1811. Next base: position 2,748,039 of record NZ_CP101416.1, on the reverse strand, counting down.
TAAAGCATTTACTTCAAGCATTATTGCCTTCAAAGGCTTTTCTAGCGCTGATCTTGATAGATAACTTCAGTAAGATTTTTTGAATCTCATAAACCTTCTACATCAGGAGCAGCAGCTACTTTATAGACTAGGGTGACTTTGGCTTGGGAATAGGGAGGAAGTTGTAAATGCCAATTACAGAAACCATTAGCATCAGGCTGAAGGCGATCGCTAGTTTCATCTTGTACGACTTCAACCTTGACTTTCTCTAGTTCCGAGACAGGAACCCGTTCAGTCATGGCGATTTTTCTGACTTCATCACCAATATTCGAGAGAAAAATATTGATGCTATTGGTAATGGTATTCCATTGAGTAAGATGATTTTTATCCCGTTTTTGAGATGTAGTACGCTGAACCCGCATCATCGCATCAGTTCCCCAACCAAGGGCAAATTTTTCTTGTGGGGCGATAAAAGATATGGTCGTTCGTCCGACATATTCCGTAGATCTCACAAGATCGACGGGACCCGCCAAAATTGGTAAGTTGGAGTTATTCGTCTGTTCACTTTTAAGAACAACCTGTAGCGCTAGTTCGGGCATAAGTATATGCCCAATTTTGGCAGAGGATTGAAATTGAAATAGGGGGACACGGTATGGTCTGCCATTGGAGGGAATATTGGCTTTACGAGTAGCCCGAATTGAGCGAACTTCTCCGCCATCATCAACCGATGGCAGATCGACGGTATCAGATGCCCTTGCTCCTGCTCCTAAACCCGTAGTTTTGACAGTTTGATCGCGCATTTCTACGGCAATCTTTTTTGATTTTTCCCGAATGTTGAGCAGATCGTCAGCTAGCAAAGGTGGCTCTGTGCCAAGGGAAGCGCGAGCAGTGGAAAAGACTAAATCCACATTTAGCCAGTCTTCGCCTGTATTTTGCCAGACACAGCCATCGGTACGGAAGGTTAATTGTGAATTATCTCCCATTTGTAACTGGGCTTGGTGGTATGGTCGCCAGAGAGCATTGGGAACGATGTAATCAAAGGCAAGTTCATATTCACCTGTTTGCGCGATCACTAAATCTGCCTCCACACGAGCAATATAAATTGTGTCAGGGCTTGCTTCAGATTGGATGCGTTTGACTAATCGAGCGATCGCATCTTGAAGTTGTGTTTGCGCGTGGTAAGTATTGAGGATTTCGCTACGAATATCGCGAAGCCTCTGGAAAATGGGCTGTAGTTGAGATCGCCAAGCCATCGGATCGACCTGTCCCCAAGCCGCATCAATGGGCAACTCCTGCAAGGCTCTAGCTAAGATCATGCCAATTTGCTCAAATTGTTCTTCGAGATATTGCCGATCTTCGGTGAGAATTTGGTACTGATCATATTGGGATCGCCATTCTTTTTTTAAATCCTCTATTAATCCTGTGCGATCGCTCTCCTTGATTAATATACGACGACGCACGCGCACATCGTTGACCCTTGCATTAAAAACACCTGTAAATTGCGCACGAAGGGACTTATCGGAAATCACAGGGGCAACGCGATCGACAGTCACTCGCCACAAACCTGCCGTTAATTGTGCTTTGCCAATGCGTTGTACTTGGGCACGATCTTCGAGTAGGGTGACAGTAGTAACAGGAGCATCGAGGTCTAAGGTTTGAATTTCCGTTGATTGCATAGCTATTCCTCTCTCCGATTACCATTAACTAACTCATTGTCCACAAATATCTTGATGGTGTAATCAGCGATCAATTCCCTTTCTTCACCTGCGGGAACATTAAGCCGCCAGCGATAGCCACCTTTAATCGGCGCATTCCGTTCTTGCTGTTCGTATTTTTCCCATTCGGGAGTTACTTGGGTAATATTTACATCGACCTTTGCATCAGGTTGCGGGATAGGTATCCTTTCGCGGACTTCAATTTTGGCATCTCGACTCATCCGATTGGCGATCGCAATATGAATACTGTGACGCAGTTCATTAAAAGCAACGAGACTCATGCCCGATCGCACTTCTTTGAAAGAGGTATTACGAGCAACTTTGATTGATTGCTCTACACCCAACGCTAATTCCATTTGTCCCTTGGGTGGTACTGTCGCGATCGTGGTGGAGAGAATATATTGTGTATCCACATAGATATCGGCAAGTCCTGACAGCAAGGGTGCTTGCAGAGGATTGCGAAGTTGAGCAATTCGGAAGACATTAGTATCTTCTCGCGGTACAACGATATAGCGAATATCAATTTCGGCATTCTCTTGTAATAGAGCAACGGAATGATACTGACCATCGGCTGGCACATCAATCCGTCCAGTCCCCAGATAAACAAAGTCAAAATTACCAACTTCCTTGCGAATATTACTTGAGCCAAAACGCGGGAGGACTGGATTGCAAAAAGTACTAGCTAAAGCCGTTTGCAAGACTGTCGCAATCTCAAAATTAACCGTCATCTGCCAACGCTGAAGAGATTCTAAATAGAGCGTCCTAGTATCAGGAATCCTTAATTTTCCGCGTTGTCTAGTATTGCTAGGATCAGCTAAACGCATTAATCCATAATTTTTGATATCATTACTGGGATCGAAAAGTGGTTCGGGCGGAGGCATAAATCCTCTACCTCGATATTCATCCGCTTGAGGAGGTATCATTGATGACGGAGCATCTAAACTTCTAACCATCGATGGAACTGGACGAGAGCGCACTGCCATCTTTTCCGAAGTTGGTGCAGACTTACTAAAAGTACTTTGAAGTACTTCTTCCTGTATACCAAAATCACTATTCACTGGTATAGGACTATAAGCTGTGGAGACCTCAGTTGATTCAGAAGAATATTGCTCTTCCCAACTTCCTAAATCAGTGACTATGCGTTGAAAAAATGGAAATTTAGGTATATCAGTTAATTGATTGACAGTCGGGATCTTTAAGGGGTCGCCAGCTAGATCAATCCACTCAATGACACGATCGTTATCTAAATTCTGTTTTTGGCGATCGTAGTCTTCAAAGAGAAGTTCTGCACCTTTAGGGGGATTGCGCCAAGCCTTTTTACTCGGCAATGTTTGCGATCGCCCTAAGCGTAAAGAAGGCAATTCGGGCAACTCGCACCAACCTGTCGGGGTTGCCGTAGAAAGTTCGATCTGCACGCCATTCCAATCCTCGCCTGTGCGCTGAGCAATCAAGGCTCGTACAGCGATCGCGGCAGTATTAGTAGCACTATTGAGGCAGCAAACATAGGTAGGTGTCCATCTTGCGCCATTGATAAAATATTCCACAACCATTTGCAGACTATCAGGGGAGGGTAGTGCTGCGGTTTGGCTATCGCCAATATGGAGACGCGCAATAATGGTTTTGCGAAGTTCATGTTCCTTAGCAACATTAGCATTGGAGGCAAGGAATTGTTTCTGTTGTAAGTCAGCGAGGTGTTCCTGAGCCTTGCGTAACTTTTCTTGAAGTTCCCGCTTTTCTTGGAAGCGAAGTTTCTTCTGCTCATCCTTAAAATTTGCTAGCGCTAGTCTTGCCCCTGTTGGCGATGGTGGTGGTGTTTTGCCTTCTTCACCAATGGGGCGATCGGGGACATACAACTCTTGCAAAATGGTCATCTCTAGACTAATTGCACCTTGCAAATCCTTTAGGTGAGCAACTTCAGCCTTGGCGGTTTGGATTTCTGTTTCTAGAGATGAAAATGGAATTTCAGCGGGAGGCGGGACACTCAAGCCCACTCTGACATCGGTAACAATAATGTTATTAGCGATCGCCTGATTGCTCGGTTCAGCCTCAATCCGTACCCTGACACTGGCATCATCGATCGCAAGGGGTAAGCCAACAATCTCGACTTCGATATCTTCGCCGATGCCTCCACTTTGCCACGGGATGTCAGTCAGTCTTGCCAAGCGTGTCACCGTTGAGCCTTCTGCATAGACTTTGACCTTATCGATCTTGGAGTTAAGCTTGGCAATTGACATAATTTTTTATGCTGTATGCTTTTTATAGATCTTACAAATTTTTGTCTTTTTCTCTTGATTCTTAAACTTTAATTAATGGCTACAGTGCGTTCCGCTGAATTAAAAACCAGAGAAATTTTTGAAAGCACGGCAAAGCCACGCTTTCAAAAATTTCTCTAGGCTTGAAGACAACATGCGATAATTAATTTCCAAGAGCGTCCTAAACGGCTTACTCTTCCACAATAGCTTTGTGAATTTTTGATACCTTTTTGACACTTTTGTTTTTGAAATTTTTGTAGTTGTTCCTCACATTGCCCCAAGCACATTGACCCAAGATTATTTATATTTAATTCATTCCTTGCAACACCAGTTGGAAATATTACAAGGACTGATCGCCCCACAATTAGATCCTGCACCTGCGATCGCCAAAGACTGGTTGCGATCGCATCGTGAAATCCAAGCTTTTTTTCAAACCAAAATTATCAATACTGATTTAGAGGTCACGCCGCCCAATTTATCTTTGCAAGTAGAAATTGATAAACAGCTAAAAATGTTGGGTGTGGACTTAAGCATGTTACAAACCGCTCGTAATCCTGCTACTTGGCAAAAGCGACATCAACAGGCTAGCGATCGATTCGTCTTGCTTAAAAAATACTGTCAAATGCACTCAAGTTAAGCGACATTAACTAAAAAACAGATTTTTATGACTTAACTTTGCTGAGCCATAAAATCTAAGGGTGGAACCCTAACCTATTCTCTATGGATATGCCTTATATCAAATATTCTTAGTTAATCAGGCAAGCTTAGGCGCGAAACATTTTGATGTAAACTTTTAAAATATTTGATACTTTTTAATATAAACATAGTAAAAACTCTATAGTAGAATCAATGATCCTAGAAACAGCTTGGCTACTTCCTTGCTATGGTTTGCTGGGCGCAGGAATCACCCTACCTTGGTCACTGAGGTTAGTGCGGCGCTCTGGTCCACGTCCTGCGGCTTACCTAAATATATTGATGACTGTACTAGCCTTAGTGCATAGTTGTTGGCTACTGACATCGATCTGGGGCGAACCAGCTCAACAGGTTGAGTTTAGTTGGTTTCAAGCCTTTGATTTAAATCTTGTTTTTTCCTTTGATATTTCTACAATTAGTGTGGGCGCATCGATACTGATCGCTACCATGAGCTTAATTTCACAGGTCTATGGACTAGGCTCTCTGGAAACTGATTGGGCGATCGCGAGATTTTGCGCCTTAATTGGTTTCTTTGAGGCAGCGATTACAGGAATTGCCTTTAGTGACTCGCTCTTTTTTAGTTATGCTTTGCTGGAAATGCTCACCCTGTCCACCTATTTACTAGTGGGTTTCTGGTACGCACAACCCCTCGTAGTCACGGCAGCCCGTGATGCTTTCTGGACAAAACGGGTCGGTGATCTATTCCTATTAATGGGTGTGGTGGCACTGTCTAACTTAACTGGCAGCTTGAATTTCTCGGATTTAAAAGAATGGGCGGCTAATCCACAAACGATCGCCTATTTCTCAGAACATCAACAATTTGGCACTTTATTAGGACTAGCCCTAATCGCGGGTCCCCTTGGTAAATGCGCCCAGTTCCCTTTACACCTCTGGCTCGATGAGGCAATGGAGGGACCCAACCCCGCTTCGATTTTGCGAAACTCGGTGGTTGTGGGGGCAGGAGCCTATGTACTGATTAAGTTTCAGCCAGTTTTATCACTGTTCCCTGTGGCAGCCGAAGTTTCGGTGATTATTGGGGCAATTACAGCAATCGGTGCAAGTTTAGTAGCGATCGCCCAAATCGACCTCAAACGTGCCCTGTCCCACTCCACTAGTGGCTATTTAGGTTTAGTCTTCATCGCTGTGGGGATGCAACAACCTGATCTCGCCTTAGGATTGCTCTTTAGTCATGGCATCAGCAAGTCTTTGCTATTCCTCAGTTCTGGCGCAGTGATGATGACGACAATGACGCAGGATCTTACGGAAATGGGCGGACTGAAAACGCGAATGCCCGCTACTTTAGTTGCCTTTATCGTTGGTTCCCTTAGTCTGGTTGCCCTATTGCCTTTTGGCGGATTTTGGACACTTCTCCGATGGGAAGAAACTTTTTGGAATAGTGACCCTTGGCTAATTGCGATCGCTTTATTAGTTAACTGCATTACTGCCTTTGGATTAATCCGAATTTTTGCACTGGTCTTCTTAGGACCTACACAGCAGAAAACCCGACGTGCACCCGAAGTCGCTTGGCAGGTAGCACTTCCCCTAGTAGGACTGACGATTATTACACTGCTTGTGCCAATTCTCCTGCCATCTTGGGAATTTATAAATATTGACTTAGATACAGTGGATATCTGGGGTACAACCATATTGTCAGCGTCAGGATTGCTTGGCTTTGGTGTGGGTGCATATATCTATATCAAGCCCTACTATTCAACCGTAAGTTCTGTTGCCATGCCTCCTAAGTTGGTTCGCAGTGCATGGAAAGTTGTGCAGGATTTACTTGCCTATGACCTATATGTACAAGCGATCTACAAATATACGGTGGTCTTAATCGTCGGTGGTGGTTCCAAACTTCTAGCTTGGGTCGATCGCTATTTAGTTGATGGTTCCGTTAACTTTTTGGGCTTTGCCTCAATCTTTAGCGGTGAGAGCCTGAAATATACAGTTACAGGCAGATTACAGCAATACGTTTTAACAATCTTAATCGGTCTAATTCTGATTGGTTTCGCCGCCTTCTATGGCTTAAATTAACCGTCATCATTCCCCCCTCTCCCAATCTAACGTTTACACACAAGTCTCTCTGTCTACGTTCTGATTTATCCCCCCCCCTAAATCCCCCAATTCTGCGGGACTTTGAAAATTCTTGTTCCCCCAGAATTGGGGGCTAGGGGGCAATTAATTGTTGACCTAGCTAGGTTTTATGACTTGTGTGTGCATGATAGCCTCTGCCAATGAGAGGGACTCATAACATAAATTCCTTTTTCTTTCTTTTTCCTTCTCAAATATGTTAAGCACATTAATTTGGTTCCCGATCGCTGGAGCGGTAATAGTCGCTTTACTAAGCGGCATACTTGACTCCAAAAAATTACGCAACATCTCATTAGGAATAGCGATCGCTAATTTTGGGTGGTCTTTATTTCTACTGACAAAATTTGATCTCAGTCTTGCTACCATGCAGTTAACTGAGTCTTTAGCTTGGTTAGATCAAATCGGACTTAGTTATCGATTAGGCGTAGATGGCTTAGCATTCCCCTTAGTCCTACTTAATGGATTACTACTAAGCATTGCAATCTATATCAGCACAGATATTCAGCGTCCCAATCTCTACTTTCCTCTGCTATTACTCATTGGTGGTGGTGTCAATGGTGCTTTCCTTGCTCAAAATCTACTCCTATTCTTCCTATTCTTTGAAGTTGAACTAATTCCTCTCTATCTCTTAATTGCGATTTGGGGTGGCGAAAGACGCGGTTATGCTGCAACTAAGTTCTTAATTTATACTGCTATTTCAGGAGTACTAATTTTAGCCGCATTCTTTGGGATGGCAGCCTTTGGTAGTGGCGATGTCACTGGCTTCACCTTTAACTATCAAGACTTAAATCTAGAAGGAGTATCAAAAAGCAATAGAGGGATTTTACTGATTCTCCTGTTACTCGGCTTTGGCATCAAGATTCCTATTGTGCCATTACATACATGGTTGCCCGATGCTCACGTTGAAGCTTCCACTCCCGTTTCCACTCTACTCGCAGGCGTTCTCCTGAAATTAGGGACCTACGGCTTATTACGGTTTGGTCTTGGTTTACTGCCCGAAGCATGGCAAGCGATCGCTCCTTTCTTAGCAATATGGGCAGTGGTCAGCGTCATTTACGGATGTCTCACAGCAATCACCCAAAAAGACATGAAGAAGATGGTTGCTTATAGCTCCGTTGGTCACATGGGCTATATTATTTTGGCTCTAGCCACGGCAACACCTCTCTCCCTTGTCGGCGCAACTTTTCAGATGGTCAGTCATGGCTTAATTTCTGCACTCCTCTTCATTTTGGTGGGTATTGTCTATAAGAAGACTGGAACTCGTAATCTTGACTCCCTCAATGGTTTGCTCAATCCTGAACGGGGCTTACCAATCACAGGTTCCTTAATGATTTTGGCAGCGATGGCTAGTGCAGGTACTCCGGGGATGATGGGCTTTATTGCTGAGTTTGTGATCTTTCGTAGTAGCTTTGCCGTTTTCCCTGTACAGACAATTCTCTGCATGTTAGGTACAGGCTTAACCGCAGTTTACTTTCTGATCATGCTCGATCGCGTGTTTTTTGGTCGCTTCTCCGTTCGCAAAGATGGTAGCGATAAAATTATTACTTCGATCCCCTTTGCTCAATGGCAAGAAAAATTCCCTGCGATCGCCCTTGCCCTAATCATCGTTTTCTTTGGACTGATTCCAAATTTAGCGACTAACATGATCAGCAGTTCCGCAAATGCGATCGCGCCTAATCACACCCAATTTAAGCAAATTGCTTTGTTACAATCGAACTAATCAAAATCTGCTTTTGGTAAGGCTTGTTTCTTGAGTCTTACCAAAGCCACATTTAATCGCAAGGATGGAAACGTATGATCGTCACCACTGCTAGAAAAATGACATTCGAGGAATATCTCACCTATGACGATGGTACTGACAAACTGTATGAATTTAATGATGGGGAGTTGGTTGAAGTGACTCCTGCGACTGGATTTCATAATGATTTGATGGTGTTTTTTGCATTTTTCTTGCAAACTGAAATCAAACGGTTTCAGTATCCTTACTGTGTTCGAGTCAATAGTACGGAAATATTCAATGGTAAAAGAACTCGTCGTCCTGATGTATTAGTGATGACGTTAGACCAGAGAGAAAGCTTAAAAAGTAAGCCAGATATCCTACGAGAAGCATGTCCATTGGTAATTGAAATTGTTAGCCCAACCTGTCGTTCTGTGGATACAGTCGAAAAACGCGAAGAATATGCTCAGTTTGGTATTTCTGAATATTGGATTGTTGATTTTTTGCTAGAAACCTTTATGGTTTTAAACTTGGTGAATGGAGTTTATATCGAGAAGGTTTATAGAGAAAGCGATCGCATTATCTCCAATGTTTTCCCAGAAATTTCTTTAACCATGAGCCAAGTGCTAGAAAGCGTTTAATTGTAAAGTGAGATTGAGATACAATTAGAGACCGATTGAATCTGTAGATTTTAAGTCTAAGTTTGTAATAAGGATTGTAAGCTCTGAATAACTTCACTTTTAAATTAGAGTGCCAGTGCTGCCACACTGATGCAAGAGTTGGGCAATTCCACACCCCACATGGAGTGGTGAGTACACCAAGGTTTATGCCCGTTGGCACTTTGGCAAACGTAAAAACCGTCACCCCTGCTCAGCTTAAAGACTGCAAAGCAGAGATGGTCTTAGCCAATACCTATCACCTCCATCTACAACCAGGTGAAGATATTGTCGCGGAGGCTGGCGGCTTACATAAATTCATGAATTGGGATGGTCCTATCCTTACAGACTCAGGCGGATTTCAAGTATTTAGCCTCAGCGAAATTCGTTCCATTAGCGAGGAGGGTGTACAGTTCCGATCACCCCGCGATGGCAACATGATCAATCTCACCCCAGAGAAATCGATTCAAATCCAGAATCAACTGGGAGCAGACGTGATCATGGCATTTGACGAATGCGCTCCCTACCCTGCCACCTATGAAGCGGTTAAGCTTGCTGGCGAACGCACCACCCGTTGGCTAGAGCGCTGCATTAAGGCACACGATCGTAAGGATGTTCAAGCCCTATTCGGGATTGTTCAAGGTGGAGTCTATCTCGATTTGCGTCAGAAATCGGCGCGAGAACTGATTGAGTTTGACTTACCTGGCTATGCGATCGGTGGCGTGAGTGTTGGTGAACCACCCGAACTCATCGAAAAAATTGTGAAAGCGACCACCCCACTATTGCCAACCAATAAACCCCGTTACTTGATGGGTGTTGGCACATATAAGGAAATGGCACAGGCAGTTGCCGCAGGTATAGATTTATTTGATTGCGTCATTCCCACCCGACTAGCAAGGCATAATGTCGCTCTAGTGAGAGGCGATCGCTGGAATCTCAAAAATCAAAAATTTAAACGTGATTTTGAACAACTTGATCGAGATTGCCCTTGTTATACTTGCCAAAATTTCTCACGGGCATATCTCAGCCATTTAGTGCGATCGCAGGAAATTCTAGGATATACATTGCTATCTATTCATAACATTACGGAACTTATCAGATTTACCCAAAGAATGCGTCAAGCCATAATTGAAAATCGTTTTGTCGAAGAATTTGGTCATTATTTGACAGATCAGAATCCCCTAACAACTTCAGTTAATTTCCATTAAATAACCCAAATAAGTTCGCGAACTTTATTCTTGAAATAAACCTAAAATATGATGCGGTTATTACTCTATTTATGTTTGTGGATTGGCTCAATGGGGTTAGCAATCTTTTCTAGCCAAAACATTTACGCTGTAACCGTAAAGCTGGGAGCCTTTGAATCTATCAAACTACCTCTAGGTCTAGTGCTAATTTTTTGTGCGGGATTAGGCTCGGTTGCCATGACTTTGCTCATGGGATTTACTGAAAAATCTATCCAATTCTCATTTCCAAGTATTCCTAAATTCACCAAAATATCTTCCAAAAAGACACAAACTGAATCTCAAAAAACATCGTCAAACAAGCGATCAGCTAATTCATTTAACAAGAAAAAACAAGAATCTAGGGATAGTTTTGATGATGATTGGGATGATGAATGGGACTAGAATGTATTTAGCAATACATTTGTCTGATCCTAGTTTTGTTAGTTTTCAAATAGTTACGAAATTGTTACTAAGAGCAAGCTTCTGTAAAAATAAAAACTTACTTAGTTTGCTCACTTGTAGCAAATGCTTTTTAATGGTGTGATGGTATGAAAAAAATTAGCAATCTTTCAGTCCTTTTAGGTCTGAGCGTTCTAGCTGTAGCTACGGGCGCAAATGCCGAGACCAAAAGTCAAGCTCAACTTCAATCTAAAGATTCTCAAACTACAGTACTACATTCATCTTTACCTACAACAGAAGTAAAGGTGAATGAATCCGAAACAATTCGGTCAATCAATACAGAACTGAATCGTTCCAAACAGGAACAGGTAGCCCAGAACGTTACTTCAGTATCTCAACTCAGTGATGTCAAACCTACGGATTGGGCTTTCACTGCTCTCCAGTCTCTAGTTGAGCGTTATGGCTGTATCGCTGGCTATCCTGATCGCACTTTTCGTGGCAAGCAAGCAACCAGTCGCTACGAATTTGCCGCAGGTTTGAATGCTTGTTTGGACAAGATCAACGAAATCATCTCCGCAGGTTTAGCTGACAAAGTTAGCAAGGAAGACCTCGCAACTTTACAAAAACTTCAAGAAGAATTTGCAGCGGAACTAGCTACACTCAGAGGTCGTGTTGATGCTCTAGATGCCAAAGTTGCCAAATTAGAAGCACAACAGTTTTCTACAACCACCAAACTCAGCGGTCTGGCATTTTTCAACGTTACAGGAGCTTCATCAGGCACTGTAGCTGGAGCTTCAGGTCCTAATCCTAATGTAACCATGAGTGGTTTAGTTTGGTTGACCCTCAATACCTCATTCACTGGTAAAGATTCATTAGTTACTCAGTTGGCTGTTGGTAATGGAAGTTCTCCATATAACAATTACGCAGGTGGTAGTTTCTTCAACACTACAGGCGTTCCATTTACAGATCAAACTGCTGGCGCTAATGCAAACCAGTTTATTTTGAGAGAGTTGTCCTACACTTTCCCTGTATTTGAGAAAGCTAGTATAGTTGTCGGTCCTCGTGTCAACTTCTACAAGTATTTCGATGCCAACCGCTTTATCTATCCTTGGAATACCACCTTCACCTCAATCAACAACACGTTGTTGACTGATGCTAAACGTGGCGCTGGCGCGATCTTCATGACTCCTTTAGGTAATCAATTTGATTTTAAAGTTGGTTATCTAGCTGATAGTAGAGAGTTTGTTCCAGGTCCTACGGCAGCATCCGACCCAAATCAAGGTTTATTTGGCGGAACCAACAATTTAACAGCTGAAATTGGGTTTAAACCAAGCGATGCCTTCAAGCTGCGACTCATCTACAGTCATGGAAATATTTCTAGACTCTCACCAACAACTATTGGTGGTACACCTTCTTTCCAAGGTATCGCCACTGTTGCTACTGGCATCAACAATGCTCAGTCGGATATTTTTGCAGCTAACTTTGATTGGTTGGTTACTAAAGGATTTGGCTTGTTTGGTCGATATGGATATGGAACTACTAACATTAATCTAACTGCTGGTGGTTCTACGAATGTCAACCAATATACCTTCCAGATTGGTGCAGCTTTCCCTGACTTGTTTAAAGAAGGTGCTCAAGGAATGATCTCCTTTACATTGCCTTACAAGTTTGGAGATAGCAGCAATGTCATCACTGCTGGTAGAGGAGATGATGGTACACAGTACGATCTCGAATTGTCCTACATCTATCCTTTGACCAAAAATATATCTTTGGTTCCTTCCGCTTATTTCATCTTTAATCCTAATAACTTCAGCAGCAATCCAACAATCTTTGTTGGTAACTTGCAAGCTGTGTTTAGCTTCTAACTACAAAGTGTAATTCTCCTAAACAAAAGGGGTGTGCAATGCACACCCCTTTTGTTTAGGAAGATAGAGCATTCAGGGACTCAAGTAGTTAGTAATACATTTGTTATAGGAAATGTTTGCTAAGTTCTAAGTTCAGTGTAGATTTCTTTTAACAGTTTTTAACTCGCGGTACATTCAATCTTTTTAGGGTGTGAAGGCATGAGTCCAATCTATATTCCTCGTCGCCAGTTTATTCGAGGAGCGATCGCTACAGCAGCTTTTGGAGCAACTTCTCAACTTTGGGCGGGTTGCACAGAGCAAGCCCCTACGAATACAGCCAATACAGGAGCGCCAAGTACATCAGGATCACCTGCGTCAGCATTGTTAACCATTGGGTTTATCTATGTTGGACCTAAAGATGATTTTGGCTATAGCCAAGCTCATTATGAAGGTGAAACAGCGATCGCCAAATTACCTAATGTCAAAACTGTGAGTGAAGCTAGCGTTGCCGAAACAGCCACAGTTCAAGAAACAATGTTGAGCATGATTAATCAAAATGGTGTCTCAGCACTATTCCCAACTTCCTTCGGTTACTTCGATCCACATATTTTGAAGGTTGCGGCAGACAATCCTAAGGTGCAGTTCTTCCATTGTGGTGGTATGTACACCGAAGGTAAACATCCTAAAAACATTGGTAGCTACTACGGCTATATCGACGAAGCCGAATATATTGCGGGTGTAGTTGCAGGTCTTACCACAAAATCAGGAAAATTAGGATTTGTAGCGGCAAAGCCAATTCCACAGGTAGTTCGCAACATCAACAGCTATACCCTTGGCGCACGCAGTGTTAATCCTAAAGCAACAGTGCAAGTTATTTTCACAGGTGATTGGTCAGTTCCTGTTAAAGAAGCAGAAGCGGCTAATAGCATGGTCGATCAAGGTGTAGATGTATTGACATGTCACGTAGACAGCCCCAAGGTGGTCATGGAAACTGCGGAGAAACGCAAGATTTACTGTACTGGTTATCATGCTAATCAGTCGAAGCTTGCTCCCAATGGCTATTTAACTGGCGCAGAATGGGATTGGACGAGTGTATATACCCAGTATGTGGAATGGTTTAAGGCTGGTAAATCCGTAACAGATGGAGGCATTCCTCATCTAGTACGTGGTGGTCTCAAGGAGAAGTTCTGTAAAGTGTCCCCCTTTGGTAGTGCGGTGAGTGCTGCAACTAAGAAGGAAGCTGAGAAGGTAATTGCGAAGTTCATGGATGGCAGCATGGTGATCTATGCTGGCGAAATTAAGGACAATACTGGTAAGGTCGTGATTGCCAAGGGCAAAGAATATAAACAAACCGATCTTGATCTGGAAAAGATGGATTGGTTTGTGGAAGGAGTTATCGGTAGCGTTAAGAGCTAACTCCAGCATTGCAAAGAAGAAGCGCCATGCGTTTTTTCTTTGCAATTAGGATATCAACAATTGCAAAACAGCTATAGGCATATGAATCTACGCGATCGCTGGCGTTCGACATCTGAAAACATTCTGATTCCCATAGGAGCAGTAATTGCTTCATTAATCGTGTTCGGGATTTTCTGTGCTGTGCAAGGCAAAAACCCGATCGCTATTTACGGCACTATCTATCAATCGGCATTTGGTAACAGCTTTTCTTGGCAAGGTACATTAATTCGCGCTGCCCCCCTCATGCTGACATCTTTATGTACAGCCTTACCTGCCATGCTGGGCTTGACGATCATTGGTAACGAGGGTGCGCTCATCGTTGGCGGTTTAGGAGCGATCGCGGTAGGTTTAGCCTTGTCCTCATTGCCACCCATCATGGTGCAGATTGCGATGGCAATGGCTGGGCTGATTGCAGGTGGTCTTTGGATTATGTTTGTCGGTGCAATTAAGTATTACCGAGGTGTAAACGAAACCATTAGTAGTTTATTGATGAACTACATTGCGATCGCTGTCCTCAACACCTTAGTTGAAGGTCCCATGCGCGATCCTTCTAGCTTAAACAAACCATCCAGTTTCCCTCTTGCGGCGGTAAATATGCTGCAAAGCATTCCTAACTCGCGAGTGCATTATGGATTGATTTATGGCTTGGTTGCCTGTGCGATCGCCTATTTCCTCATTCATCGCACCACCTTTGGCTTTGCGGTGCGTACCGTTGGGGGCAATATCCGCGCTGCTAAAATTGCAGGGTTGCCCGTAGGTAAACTCACTTTAATTGTGACTTTTTTGGGTGGTTCCTGTGCAGGTTTAGCAGGCATGGTGGAGATTGCGGCTATTCATGGTAGTGCTAACGCTTCCCTCAATGCTGACTATGGATATAGTGGTATTCTGGTTGCCTTTATCGCCAGACAAAATCCTCTAGTGGCAGTGCTAGTTGCTGTATTAATGGGTGGTATTTTGGCAAGTGGTAGCGCCCTACAGCGATCGTTTGGATTACCCGATGCCACAGTTCTGCTCTTCCAAGGCATTGTATTCCTTGCAATTCTCTTTAGTGAATCCCTTTACGGTCGTTTAGACTTCTTTAAAGATCGTGAGCCTGAAGTAAAGATTGATGCTTCGGCAACTGTTGTTTAGGTAATTGGTAATTGGTAATTGGCTAGGAATAACAAACAATGACAGACGATACACTTGGTTGGATGAGCGTGCCTCTGGCAATTGTTGCAGGGACGTTCCGAGGTAGCGCTCCATTTCTATTTGTGAGCTTGGGTGAATGTCTTACGGAAAAAGCTGGCAAAATCAATCTTGGGCTAGAAGGGACATTGCTCACAGGGGCGATGACTGCCTATGCAGTTTCCTATTTGACTAAATCACCTTGGTTGGGTGTGCTTGCCGCAGGTCTGGCTGGTGTCGGACTGGGATTAATTCATGCTTGGTTATCACAGCGGCCAAGGGTCAGTGATGTTGCCGTTGGTATTGCGATGATTATCTTCGGTAGTGGGATTGCATTTTTCTTTGGCAAGGCATTTATTCAACCCAAAGCGATTCCTTTACCTGTATTTGAGCTAGGTAATTGGAGTAGCTACCCACAGGTGCAGGATGCTCTCAAAATTAGTCCTTTGTTACTAATTGGCATTGCGATCGCGCCGATTATGCAGTGGTTCTTTAGTTCAACCCGTTGGGGCTTGTACGTGCGTGCCGTTGGTGACAGTCCTAGCGCGGCAAGGGCAATGGGCATTTCCGTTGTGGGTGTACGCACTGGCGCGATCGTGGCGGGTAGTTTCTTAGCAGGAATTGGTGGTGCGAGTTTATCACTGTATTACCCCGGGCTATGGTCTGAACGTATTTCTAGTGGACAGGGTTTAATGGCGGTTGCACTGGTAATTTTTGCGAGATGGCAACCGATCCATTGTCTATGGGCAGCACTGTTATTTGGTGGCGCTCAAGCGATCGGGCCTTCATTGCAGGCAGTGGGTATTAGCTCCTATCGGTACTTGTTTAATGCTGCGCCCTACATCATGACGCTAATTATTACGATCGCGACCTGTTCACCCCGTAGAACTTTAAGTGGTTCACCGGGAGCCTTAGGCACAAATGAATAAACAAAAAAGCCTTGCAATGCAGGGTTTTTTTATGCAAAGCGCTATAGGATAGTGTATCTATAGCTATAGCCAGTAATGTTAGAACAAAAACACAAACCAATAGAGAGTTGCAGTGCAAAGAGCACTGCAACTCTCTATTGGTTTATTGGCTATTGCTAGATGCTGATATATAGATGTCTTATAGACTATGGGAAATCAACGACCGATCGCGGTGGATCTATTTGCGGGTGCGGGCGGGATGACATTGGGGTTCGAGCAAGCAGGATTTGATGTCCTTGCGGCGGTAGAGATTGATCCCATCCATTGTGCTACCCATGAGTACAATTTCCCCATGTGGAAGGTAATTTGCGCCAGTGTTACTGATATATCGGGGGATGATATTCGCCGACAATCAGAAATAGGCGATCGCGAAGTTGATGTGGTCTTTGGGGGACCACCTTGTCAAGGTTTTTCTCTAATGGGCAAACGCGCCTTTGACGATCCGCGTAATGAGTTAGTGTCACACTTCATGCGGTTAGTCATCGAACTCCAAGCTAAGTATTTTGTGATGGAAAATGTGAAGGGCTTGACCGTAGGCAATCATAGTCAGTTTGTAGATGAAGTAATTGCCAACTTTGAGAACAATGGCTATAAAATCCTCAAACCTTATAAAGTTCTAAATGCTTCTCATTTTGGCGTACCACAACACCGCGAAAGATTATTTCTCGTCGGCTGTCGTCAAGATTTACCACTTCCCAATTACCCATCCCCCATCACTAAACCTGCTAAAGCTAAACGCATTTCTAAAGAACTTGCTCATTTACCAGATAGCCCCACTGTAAGTGATGCGATCGCCGATTTACCAGATATTTCCAAATACCAAGAACTCCAAGATCATGATTGGTGCATTGCCGAGTACCACAAGCCCCGAAGTATCTATAGTGAATACCTCCGAGGATTACAGACAGAACCTAGCAATCTATCCTATCCTCGCATATATAATCCACAATTACTAACTTCCAGTATCAGTACCGCGCATTGTCCCACATCAATTGCTCGTTTTCGCGCCACAGCCAATGGAGAAACCGAGAAAATTAGTCGCTTTCTAAAACTCGCTCCTCAAGGTATCTGTAATACCCTCAGGGCTGGCACACCTAGCAATCGCGGAGCATTTACTGCCCCTCGTCCAATCCACCCTGAACAACCACGCTGCATTACTGTCCGCGAGGCGGCGAGATTACATTCCTATCCCGATTGGTTTCGCTTTCACAGCACAAAATGGCATGGGTTTCGCCAGATTGGGAATTCCGTCCCACCTCTATTAGCCAGAGCAGTTGCTCAGCAATTGCGGTGGATAATTGGAGGGAATCTTGATCAGCCACACAACAAGATAGATTTAATCAATGATGAATTGTTGCGATTAAAAATGACCAAAGCCGCAGAAAAATATGGCGTTGATTCTCATGTAATCGAGGCACGAATCAAAAAGAAGGTACTTTGTGATTAATCCCACCATAGTGTCACAGCCTTGTTAATTTCTAATGATCGCTTGAGTAGCTCAAAACCATAGTCCTCATCAGTAAGATCGATATCTTTAAGCAAAACTTGGATTTCGTCCGATAGAGGCTGATTAAATTCTTCGGCAACAGCGATCGCATCAGCCATACAACCAAAATGTTGATCGATCACATCTGGACAGAACTCATAAATTTCGACGGCAAGCTCTGTTAAGTCCTCAGGCAAATCATTAAAGGTCACAGTTACCGTATCAAATTCGATATCACTCAATTCAATGCCATACTGAGCATCCCAATATTGGAACTGTTCGATCAGATCTTCAGTACTCAGATCGTAGTTATCGCCATTTGTACCAACTTCTCGGATCTGTTGATATTTATCCATATTTTTTGCTCCCATAATTCATGCTAGAGAATTGTTTTCCCGCCGAAGGCGGGAAAACAATTCTCTAGCTGGTTTTACACTATGCTCTGAGCCAGCGCGTTGTGCCATCTTTTTGATCAACGAGGGTAATCCCTAAAGCTTTTAACTCATCACGAATGCGATCGCCTTCTTTATAGTTTTTCGCCTTCTTCGCTTCAATCCGTTGCTGAATTAAAGACTCAATTTCCACCTCACTGATACCATCTTCTTGAACTTGGCGATCACTAATATTTGCCACAAACCCTAAAACATTAGTCATATAGCTAAGGGCTTGCCAATCTTGAAAGAGAACTTCCGAACTCGCAGCAGTCTTGCCTGAATGCGAAAGAGAATTACGCTCAGCACGTAATTTTTTGGCTAGTTCAAATACATGGGACATCGCTACAGAAGTATTAAAGTCATCATTCATCGCTTCTTCAAAACAAGCGATCGCATTAGCAACATCATCTCTTAATGGAACTTCACTACTTGCCCAACCTAATTGCTTACCAAAATCCGCCGCGAATAACATGCCATCGCGAATTGTTTCCCAGCCCTTAGTAGCTGCATTGATCGCTTCTTCGGTAAAGTCAATGGGTTGGCGATATTGCGCTTGGAGGATAAATAAACGGATTGCCATCGGATCGAAATAGCCAAACAAATCGCGAATAGTTGTGAAATTATTCAGCGATTTGGACATCTTCTCGCCATCGATATTCACAAACCCATTGTGCATCCAGTATTTAGCTAAAGGCTGATTAGAAGCTGCTTCCGATTGGGCAATTTCATTCTCATGGTGGGGGAATTGTAAATCTGAGCCGCCAGCATGAATATCAATGGTATCTCCTAAACGCGATCGCACCATTGCCGAGCATTCAATATGCCAGCCCGGACGACCTTTTCCCCAAGGTGATCCCCAAAATGGTTCATTCGGTTTAGCCGCTTTCCATAATGCAAAGTCAAAGGGATAGCGCTTTTGTTCTTCTTGCTCATCGACGCGACCGCTAGCACCTGCCTGCATATCTTCGAGCTTGCGACCTGATAGCTTTCCATAACTAGGAAATTTCTGTACTGCGTAATAGACATCACCACCCGCAGCATAGGCATAATCGCGATCGATCAACTTCTGAATGAGGTCAATAATTTCAGGGATTGTTTCCGTAGCGCGAGGATAATCATCGGCTTTCTCAACATTTAGCCTAGCCATGTCCTCATCGTAGGTGGCGATATATTGATTGGCGATCGCCTGCATCGTCGTCTCTCTTTCTAACGCCCGTTTCAAAATCTTGTCGTCAATATCCGTAATATTCTGGACAAATTTGACCTGATATTTGGTGGCTAAATAGCGCCGAATCATGTCCCAAACTACATAGGCTCTGGCATGACCTAAATGGCAATAGTCATAGACCGTTACACCACAAACATACATTTTCACAATCCCTGCTTCGAGGGGAATAAATTCTTCTTTGCGACGGGTGAGTGTGTTGTAAAGGCGAAGGGTCATGAATTTGGCTATGTCTTGAGTATCTAGGCGCGAGGTAATTATACAGTAAAGCCATAACGTCAGGGCAATGCATGAATTATCCTGACGTTATAGCTTTACTGGGCAAACAGATTAAAAATTTACGATCGCCTTAACTGTAATGCAGTGGGTTATGATGCTTTGAGTGCGTTTAGGTAAATAAAAGTCCGTGTTAGACATTAAGCTCGTGCGATCGCAGCCCGAACAGGTGCAAGCTCGCCTCAACAGTCGAGGCAAAGGTTACGACATTAGTAGATTGGTCGAACTAGAGCAGGAAGTTCGTGCATTAGAAACTCAGCGATCGCATTTGCAAGCCGAAAGCAACGACATCGGTAAGCAAGTTGGTATCAAAATGAAAGCTGGTGCGCCTGCCGCCGAAATTGAAGCACTCAAAGCGCGATCGCCCGAAATCAAACAACAACTCGCAGAGCTAGAACCCAAGGAAAGAGCGTTGCGTGAAGAAAGCAATGCCATCTTGATGACCTTGCCCAATTTGCCGAGTGAAACTACTCCTATCGGCGCAAATGAAACCGAAAATGTAGAAATTCGCCGTTGGGGTGATGAATATAAGACTACACGCACCGATATTCTGCCGCACTGGGAAATTGGTGAAAAGCTAGGTATTCTCAACTTTGAACGTGCCGTTAAAATTGCTCAAACCCGTTTTGTGAATCTTATTGGTGCAGGAGCCGCCCTCGAACGCTCCCTAATCCAGTTCATGCTGAATACCCATACCACCAATGGTTATGTGGAAGTTGCGCCGCCACTTTTGGTGAATACGGCAAGCATGACAGGCACAGGGCAATTACCCAAGTTTGCGGAAGATTTATTCAAATGTGCAGAAGATGAACTGTGGCTCATTCCAACTGCGGAGGTTCCAGTTACCAATCTGTATCGAGATGAGATCCTTGATGAAGAAAATTTACCAGTTCATCATTGCGCTTATACCCCCTGTTTCCGTCGCGAAGCGGGAAGTTATGGACGTGATACCAGAGGTCTGATTCGTTTGCACCAGTTCAACAAAGTGGAACTGGTTAAGTTCGTGCATCCTGAAAAATCGGTGGAAGAGCATGAAAAATTGGTACGTGATGCAGAATCAATTTTGCAAGCTTTGAAACTTCCCTATCGTGTACTGGAACTCTGCACTGGTGACATTGGGTTTAGCGCCGCCAAGTGCTATGACCTTGAAGTATGGCTACCTTCCGCAAATACCTATCGCGAGATTTCTAGCTGCTCGAACTTCCTCGATTTCCAAGCCAGACGCGCCAATATTCGCTTTAAGAGTAAGGGCAAAAAGGGAACGGAATTTCTACATACCCTCAATGGCTCAGGATTGGCAGTCGGACGCACCATGTCTGCAATTCTGGAAAACTATCAGCAACCCGACGGAAGCGTCTTAATTCCTGAAGTGCTACAACCTCTACTTAACAGACAATACCTCTAGAGAAACCATAGCGTGTTTTTCTAGAGAACTATCCAAGGCTCAACTATGGCAACCATCCATCGACTGCATCCAGACAATCCCCAAGCAAGGACGATCACTCAGATCGTGAATGCTTTACGCGATGGCGCGATTATGCTCTATCCGACGGATACAGTCTATGCGATCGGTTGCGATTTGATGTCTAAGTCAGCAATAGAACGTGTTCGCAAACTCAAGCAAATGTCAAACGATAAACCACTGACATTTCTCTGTTCTTCTCTGTCGAACATTGCGGAATATGCGATCGTTTCTAATGCCAACTATCGCACTATGAAAAGTCTAGTTCCTGGTCCCTATACCTTCATTTTGCCAGCCACAAAACTTGTGCCGAAGTTGGTATTAAATCCTAAACGTAAAACTACAGGGATTCGAGTTCCCGATCATGGCGTATCTCAAACCATTATCGAAGCATTGGGAAATCCCATTATCTCCACATCGGCAAACCTGACGGAAGATGATATCGATGAAGAGGATTTTAGCCATCAGTCCAAAAATGCTAAGCAACGTAATGTGTGCGAATTGCCAAAGATGGAACTATTCGATCGCTTTTCTAAACTAGTAGATTTCATCGTTGATGATGGCTCCGATCATAGCTACGAAGTCTCCACCATCCTCGATTTAACCGATGATCTCAATCCAAGCGTGTTACGTCAAGGATTAGGGGTGGCCCCTTTTTAGGTAATACAGATTTGACTTTGCCGTAGGCAAAATCAAATCTGCGATCGCAAATCTTTAAGCATTTTGTCTATCTCAGGGGTAGTGAAATTTTTGTTATGCTTAGAAAAGGGATGTATTAAGGCTTGTCAGGTAGTTTTCATGTGTTGCAATCAAACAGTTTTTATAAAGATAAATTTTCGATATGACTCATTTCCCGATTGTTGAATATGACCAAGTGACCGATGCTAAAGTCAAAGAGGTCTATGATCAAATTTTGTCAGAACTAGGATTTGGCATTATTCCTAATATTTTTAAGTCGATGGCAATTAATCCCGATATCCTCGAAGCGAACTGGAAAAAATTTCGCTCAACGATTCTCCAAGGTGATGTGCCACGTACCCTTAAGGAAATGGTAGGGGTTGCCATTTCTCAAGCAAACAATAGTGTTTATGGTCTTAAAGTCCATTTACACGGATTGTCAGCCTTAGGCATGAGCGAAGAAGTTCTGTCTACTTTGGTTTCTAACTTTGATGCTTGCCCATTACCAGAGCGAGAAAAAGCTGTAATTCAGTTTGGTTTATTAGCAGGGACAAATCCCCTTGCACTCAATGAGTCCCATTACCAAAAGCTACGATCCTTTGGGTTAGATGATTCAGAGATTTTTGAGATTGTTGCTGCCGCAGATTTATTCTCTAGCGTGAATCGCTATACCGATGCGATCGCTCTTGAAATTGATGCTCTATAAAATGAGGAGCTAGACGTTTTCAAATGAGAGCGTGTTTGAGAAGTCTCCTATCTAGCATAAATTTCTGCTTTCCCCCCCCCTTAATCCCCCCTTTGAAAGGGGGGAAACTTGAATTCTCCCCCTTGAAAGGGGGAGTTAGAGGGGGTAAAAAACTTCTCAAACACGCTCTGAGCACCTGCTTATGTGAAAACGGCTAGAGATGTCAAAAGATGACAAATAAATTGCAATACCTCTATTGGGGAGAATGTCTTTCGTAATGAATTCTTCACCAAACTTCTCTAATGGGAAAGAACTTGAACACTTAGATCGAGAAGAACTTCTAGTAACCGCCCGCAGTCTTCTAGCAGAAGCTCAAGCCCTTTCCGTAAGAATTGCGGCTGTAAATGAAGTGGCGACCGCAATTAATCGTTCCCTTAACCTTGATGAAATATTGCGCGTTGTTGGTAAGCAAGCTAAATGGTTACTGGACTTTGAGCATCTGAGTGTTTATCTCCTCAAAGATAATTCGGGTAGATTTATTAAGCTAATTGGTGCTCCTGTAGAATTTCAGGAATCGCGCATTACTAACAATAATAGTTTTCATAAAGCTCTGAAAACTGGTCAAGCCCAGCTAATTAAGCAGGCTAATCCTGCGGATTTTTTTAATCAATATACTTCACAAATTATTTTGCCCCTTGAGAGTTCCAAAAAAATTCTAGGAGTTATTCTTTTTGGCTCTACACGACCGCAGGCTTATAATCAAGAAGATCTCCGCATTGGCTATTTACTAGCCCTACAGCTATCATCGGCAATTCGTAATGCTAACTCCTTTGAAGATTTAAACTTACTCTATTCAGAAATTGAGAAGGAGAAACTCAAATCCGACAATCTTTTGCTGAATATTTTGCCTGCCCAAATCGCCGATGAACTAAAGTCTACAGGTAGGGTAAATCCCGTTTATCATCCTTCCGCAACCATTCTCTTTACCGATTTTGAGAATTTTTCTAAAATAGCAAAATTAATGACTCCTGAGAGTTTAGTTGAGGAGTTAGATTACTGTTTCTCTTACTTCGATCGCATTATCGAGCAATATGGATTAGAAAAGCTGAAGACAATTGGCGATAGCTATATGTGCTGTGGTGGTATTCCGCAACCAAATCGTACCCATCCTCTCGATGTGGTGATTGCAGCTTTGCAAATTCAGAAGTTTATGGAATTACGCAAACAACATAAAATAAAGCAAAATCTACCCTATTGGGATACGCGCATTGGGATTCATTCAGGTGAATTACTAAGTGGAGTGATTGGTAAAAAGAAGTTTGTCTATGATGTTTGGGGCGATACAGTTAATTTAGCCTCTAGAATTGAATCGTCGGGAGTGGCTGGTCAAATTAATATTTCCCAAGCAACCTATGAGCTAGTTAAAGATTCCTTTGATGTGGAACATCGAGGCAAGATTTTAGCGAAAAATATGGGGGAGATTGATATGTATCTAATTAAAGGGATAAAGGCATAAAATAGGCAAGCGTTCATTTGAAAAATGCAAAAGTTATTGCTCTGGAGATATAAGATATGCGTACTTTACGAAAACTGCCAATATTGTCGCTAGCTCTTGTATTAGTTGGTTATATTGCTTATGGGTGGTTGCTATCGATTCATAAAGCTGATTGGCGGATTTGGATTCCTGCGGGGGCGATCGCCTTTGGTGCAGAGTGGCTATTTTCAGTGGGCTGGGCGATCGCGGCAGTAATTTTTGTATTTATCAAAAAAGAGCAATTTGCATTATCCCTTGGCATTAGCGTGGTCTGGGCAATGCTGATGTATGTGGCGAGAACTGAACTCCGCGCATTTATGAATAATCGTGGTTGGAATTTCTTTGTACTTGCCCTGATTGCTGGTGCAGGTTTAGGGTTGGGATGGTTTACGGATACTTTACCGACAATTCGGACTTTTGGGGAATCCTTGATTAAATAACTTGATTAAATAAAATGTACAAATATGCAACAAAGTTGATATTTTGATGTAGATTTTCCTCATGATGTGGAGAGATCAACAATGGCGATCGCATTATCAAATCCCCAAAAGCTTTCTCTTACAGAATTTTTGGCAATGCCAGAGACTAAACCCGCAAATGAATTTATTGACGGTCAAATCTATCAAAAAATAATGCCACAGGGTAAACACAGCAGATTACAGACCAAGTTTGCATCACTAATTAATGAACGTGGTGAGCCTAATTGCTTGGTCTCAGCATTTTGTGAATTACGCTGTACCCTTGGTGGGCGCTCAATTGTGCCAGATATATCAGTGTTTGAGTGGCAAAATATTCCTCTTGATGAGTATGATGAACCATTAGATAGAATCGAAATTGCGCCTGATTGGGTTATTGAGATTCTTTCACCTGATCAGTCAACAGTTTTAATAATTGACAAAATTAGATTTGCTTTAAAGCACGGTTCAAAATTAGGTTGGCTTATTGCACCGAATGAGAGAAAAATTTTGACATTTAGTACTAACGAGTTTGATAGTTATCAAGGTAATGATATTTTGCCAATGTTGGGGATACTGAAGGATTGGCAGTTATCTGTTAATGATGTGTTTAACTTACTGATTTTTACAAAGAGTTAGAATTAAAAAGGGACGCAAAGCGTCCCTTTTTTTATGCAGAAACTTGATTGGATCGATTGTGCCAGTAGAAGGCGATCGCTAAATTAATCCATTTAAAAACGTAGTAGAGACTTGTAAAGATTATAAAAAATACGATCGTGCCAAAGAAGAAATTGGGATTTTCGAGATTGCTAATGGCTGTTTCCAAAACTCTCCTTGGTTGCGTCAGTACATACCAACTATTTAAGCGATTGAATCTTCCCCAATACACACCAACGGCACAGATAAAGTTCATACTGATTTCCATAAAAGTAATATTTCTAATCAGCTTCAGCCAGCCTAGGTACTGCACAAGTTTGATCAAAGAGAGCACATAACATTGGAAGCCCAATAGGATGAAGATAGTATATTGAGGGATGATCAGAAAAATCACACCATTATCGGAAATCTCAGGTGTACGTGCATCATCCACAAAATGAATAATATCGGTAATTATGTAAGGGGCATTGGGCAGAAATAGGATAAAAGTTATTAGCCCTAACCACCACATAGCATTTTTAGGTAAGCGCTTTGGCGATCGCTTCGTAAATAAGATAAAGCTAAGTACACAAGGAATTATGGCAAGAAATAAGTTCCACCCCATCCACCGAAAATTTCCTAAAAACTGTGCAAATGCTTCTGTCATTATTTTTACTCCGTAGTATGTTGAATATAGGGTTGTGTTTATTTCCAAGCCTTTGGCGCGGAAATAAACCTTTGCTTTTAGCGCTAATTATTACTTATTCATTTTTCTAAGATTGACTGCCATGATAAATAGTTTCCCCATTTCACAGGGTTGGTTGATCGCGATCGCCCTAAATACTTTTCTGGGAGCGATCGCCCTACTCTTACCTCGCAAAGTTTTAACCACAACAGGAATTTACCATGCATGGATTTTAGGGATTGTGATCTGGGGCTGTTTAGGATGGCAAGGCTATGTCGTTATTTTAAGCTATCTGATCGTGGGTTCTGGGGTAACTCGCATTGGCAAGGACATCAAAGAAGCTAAAGGCATTGCCGAAAAACGCGACGGGGCAAGAGGTCCCGAAAATTTATGGGGTTCGGCAGCAACAGGTGCAGTTTGTGCAATTGGCTATGCAATCGCGCCAAGTCCTCTGTGGCTAATCGCCTATGTTGCTAGCCTCAGTACCAAGCTTGCCGACACAACCGCCAGCGAGATTGGCAAGGCTTATGGCAAAAGTACATTTTTGATTACCACGCTTAAGCCTGTCCCCGCAGGGACTGAAGGTGCTGTCAGCCTCGAAGGGACGATCGCAGGGATCATTGGTTCACTCTTAATCGCGGCAATTGGCTGGGCGGTGAGTCTATTAGCGAGTCCTTGGGATTTGCTTTGGTGTGCGATCGCTGCCTTCATTGCCACAAATATCGAAAGTCTTATTGGTGCAACCTTACAAGAAAAGTATGACTGGCTCACCAATGAACTCGTTAATGGTATCAATACGACCATCGGTGCAGCGATCGCGGTTCTGACTGCCGCAATTGTGAGATGATAAGCGGCGAATTTTGATGTTTGGAAGAATTGCAATGGGACTAAGTGAAGATCTGTTAACCCCTGATAACAAAGCCTTAATTGTCCAAGAATGCTGCGAGATGATCGATGCACAACTAGCTAGCAAAACAGGCATGAGTGGGATCGCGCTCAAAACCGCCTTTGCTGCGCTCAAGGGGCTTAAGCCCAATTATATCTATAGTGTAGTTGATTCACTCTCGCAACCATGCTTTACCGAAATTGATCCCATTTGGGCAGAGGGGCTCCAACAAGGTGAACCTGTAGAATATCTGAAAGCAAATAAGTCTCGCACCGCAGATGCATTGTTAGCTGTTACTGATACAAAGGCAAAAAATACTAAGATTCAACTGGTGAGAGGAGTCTATGAGAAATTTCGTGATTCTGCCAAGAAACATGTTGAAGACGCGGTTCCAGATTTGGCGGAGATAATTGGTAAATATGCTAAGTAGCTTTCGATCAAAAGAACTATAAGAAAATTTTTAAAAGTATTGCTTCGCAACGCTTTTAAAAATTTTCTTGGTTTGGGTTTGAGCATAAAGCGCTATAAGTTAACTGTTCCTTAACTTTGCGGCGGCCATCTCAAATCATGATAAGTAAATGAACTTTGTGTTTATGCATTTTCAGATAAAGCAATAATAAAACGGAGCTATATTTTGACAACGATTGATTTATTTAAAAACGAAAAAAACTTCATTACAATTCCAGAGGGTGAAGTGATTTTCCAAAAAGGTGGGATCGCCGATCACATCTATGTAGTGCTTGAAGGTGAAGTAGAAATTTCTATAGATGGTAAATTGCTAGATATCACTGGTGCTGGTGGCATTGTTGGAGAAATGGCTCTCATCAGCGCCTCCCCAAGAAGTGCTACAGCGATCGCCAAAACAGAATGTAAGTTGGTTCCGATTGATGAGAAACGCTTTACTTTTTTAGTGCAACAAACTCCATATTTTTCGCTTAGCGTGATGAAGATAATGGTTGAAAGAATTAGAAAGCTTGATGCTCTAGTTTTGGGAATTGAATAACTTTATGATAATTTCATGGCAATAAGTGTGATTTAAAGGTTACAGATCAATGGAGTAAATGCAAAATTTGTCAATTTTTTTAATCAAAACCTAACATTTGAGAAATGGGGCATCGCAAAACTGTAAGATTATTGCGAATAGTTTCACTTAATCATTACAAGGAATAGTTCACAGTGACTAAAGGAACAGAAATCATTGCGATCGCTGCACGAGAAATCCTCGATTCGCGTGGTAAACCAACCGTTGAAGCGGAAGTCAAACTTGCCAACGGCGCAATCGGTCTCGCACAGGTTCCCAGTGGTGCATCTACAGGTAGTTTTGAAGCCCACGAACTACGGGACGGAGATAAAAAACGCTATGGTGGCAAAGGAGTTTTAATCGCAGTTCGCAATATTCACGAAAAACTTCTACCCGAACTAAAGGGGGTCGATGCGCTAAATCAAGAATTAGTCGATCGCATCATGATCAAACGTGATGGCACACCAAACAAATCTGACATTGGAGCAAATGCAATCTTGGCGGTTTCCCTTGCTACAGCAAAGGCAGCCTCTAAAGCGATCGGACAACCCTTGTATCGCTATCTAGGCAATCCTCTCTCGAATGTATTGCCTGTGCCTCTAATGAACGTTCTTAATGGCGGCGCTCACGCTGATAATAACGTTGATATTCAAGAGTTTATGATTGTGCCTGTAGGCGCACCCACCTTTAAGGAAGCTTTGCGCTACGGTGCAGAAGTATTCGCAGCTCTTAGCTCCGTACTCCATGAAAAGGGCTTATCAACTGCCGTGGGTGATGAAGGTGGATTTGCCCCTAACCTTGAGTCCAATCAAGCAGCTCTAGAATTGCTAATCGATGCAATCACCAAAGCAGGTTATAAACCTGGGGAACAAGTGGCTCTAGCGCTAGATGTAGCATCTAATGAGCTATTTAAAGATGGTAACTATGCGATCGATGGCAAGACCCTCAGTCCCCAAGAGTTCGTTAACTATTACGAAGGTTTGATCTCCAAATATCCCATCGTCTCCATCGAAGATGGATTGGAAGAAGATCAATGGGCTAGTTGGAAAGCTATGACCGATCAACTCACCAACACTCAGTTAGTTGGTGATGACCTGTTTGTAACCAATAAGACTCGTCTAGAGCGTGGTATTCGTGAAGGTTGTGCTAGCGCCATCTTGATTAAGCTTAATCAAATCGGTAGCTTGACCGAGACTCTAGAAGCGATCGCAACCGCAGACCGTAATGGTTATCGCTCAGTGATCAGTCACCGTTCTGGCGAAACTGAAGACACCACGATCGCTGATCTTGCCGTTGCCACACGCGCAGGTCAAATCAAAACTGGTTCTCTCTGCCGTAGTGAGCGCGTTGCTAAGTACAACCGTTTACTCAGAATTGAAGCAGAACTTGGCAGCCAAGCAGTATACGCTGGTGCTGTTGGTTTAGGTCCTTCTCGCTAAGTTACAGAGTTTGTGTTCACTAAAGACAGGAACACAAATACTTACTTCAATAGACTAAAAAATGCTATAGAAACAAATAGAAAGGGAAGTGGTACATCTACTTCCCTTTTTACCATTTTTCGCCATTTGCACGGCGCTTCGCGCCGTGCAAATGGCGTTATCGAACTCACGTTTTTTATATTTAGACCCTATGTTGATATCTATCCCGCTAAACAACCATGCAACTTGCTTCTGAACAACGCACAAAGCTTGATAACTCCGACGATGGACTATTTTATGAATATCCACGCTTTGTCACCCATGTAGATAATCGCTTTATTGAGCAGCTTACGGAGCTATATCGCCAGCGCTTGCAGCCCAATACACACATTCTTGACCTAATGAGTAGTTGGGTATCACACTTGCCACCAGAAATGGAATTTGCACATATTGAAGGGCATGGACTCAATGCTGAGGAACTAGCCAAAAATCCACGTTTAAATCATTATTTTGTCCAAAACCTAAACAAACAGCAATTATTACCCTTTGCCGATCAATCCTTTGATGCGGTGCTAAACACTGTCTCAGTCCAGTACTTGCAATATCCCGAAGCCATTTTTGCCGAGATTCATCGCATTCTCAAAGTTGGGGGAATTGCAATTATTAGTTTCTCCAATCGAATGTTTTATCAAAAGGCAATTCAGGCATGGCGTGATGGTTCCGAAAGCGATCGCACAAAACTAGTCTATAAATATTTCGCCTCTGTTCCCAAAGGATTTACAAAACCAGAATTAGTGGCAAATGTACCACCAAGTTCACCATTTTTAGCAATGCTTGGTATGGCTAGCAGCGATCCGTTTTATGCTGTAGTAGCAACTCGTTGTGATTAGCATATGCCCATGCTTTGTATGTGGCATATATCTAAGTAGAAGGATAGGTACTTACGTCACGCAAAACGTGAGGTAAGAAGTAAAAGGATGAAATGGAATGACTGACGTTTTAGTGATTGGTGGTGGCATTATTGGCTTGGCGACAGCAATCGCCCTTTCCCAAAAGGGGGCAAATGTTACTGTCATTGAGCGCGAGATTTGCGGAAAGGGTGCAACATGGGCGGCAGCAGGAATGTTAGCACCTGAAGCAGAACGCCTTGAAGGGACGCTACTAGACTTTGGCATTCGCAGCCGTGATATGTATCCCAAATGGATTGCCAATCTGATGCGCTTATCAGGTCTAGATTGCGGCTATTGGTGCTGCGGCATGATTGCCCCCAGTCTCGAAGAAAGCGATCACCAAATAATTTCGCAGCATCCCAAATATATCAATCGTGAAGAATCCCGTAAACGACAATCAGGTTTAGGAGAATCTGTCTTAGGTTCTCTTTGGTTGCCAGAAGATGGACAGGTCAATAATCGCAAACTCGCCAAAGCCCTATTAACCACAGCACAATCGTTATCGATCAAAATCCTAGAAGGGGTAACGGTATATCAAATTGCGCGCGATGCTCAGCGAGTTATACATCTCGATACTAGTGTTGGGAACTTGCAGGGCGATCGCTATATTTTGGCGACAGGTGCATGGACGAGATCGCTATTGCCTTTACCCGTTAAACCGATTAAGGGACAAATGTTGTCTGTTTTTGATCGTGATCGGCAGTTGCAGCGCGTAATTTATGCACCAAGCTGCTATATCGTGCCACGTCAGGACGGACAGATTGTCATTGGTGCAACGGTTGAAGACAATGGCTTTTCACAGGGAAATACCGCCGCAGGGTTAGCCCAATTATTGAATAGAGCGATCGCTGTTTATCCTGCGATCTCAAATATGCCTATTACCGAGACATGGTGGGGATTCCGTCCCCATGCGCCTAATGAAATTCCGATTTTAGGCGCAAGTGATTATGAAAACTTGATTTTAGCAACAGGTCATTATCGTAATGGCATTCTCTTTGCACCAATCACGGCTAAATTAATCGCTGATTTTGTTATTGAAGGCATTAAAGACCCTATTCTCCAATAAAGGTGAGTTCGATAACGCTATTTGCGCAGCGCTTCGCGCAGCGCAAATGGCAAAAAATGGTAAAAATCGCTTAGCAATTTTTACCATTTTTTGCCTTCGTCGAACTAACGTTAAAGAACTAGATTTTTAGTGGTGCAGCTTCTCCACACCACCAAAAATTGGTTCCTTATTTTCTGAGTTACTTAAATCATTAATTCAATACTCAGTTCCATCTTCTTGCAAAACTTCTTCCTCTTTGGTTTCAGCTTTCGTCCCTGTGATGTAAAAACTAGTGATAATGGCGATCGCTAGCCACCAGAGTAACTGCACTTGGGGGCGATACCAGACTGTATCGACTAAACCATGAACGAGCATTCCCACTAAAGTCGCGATCGCCGCAATAATCCATAAACCACTCGAATCGCGATCGCTTCTCAAGCGATTTAATCCCAGTAAACCTTGACGGAAGACTGTAAAAACTAGCCAACCATAGCAAATCACACCAACAATCCCCGTTTCCACGGTGATTTCCAATGGCACAGAATAAGTACCCAAGGCGCTATATCCTGATCGCTGATAAAGCGGATAGATTTGATTAAAAGCTTTATTTCCCGGACCAATGCCTAAGATTGGCTTAGCCTTAATCATATTGAAAACCGCTTGCCAAACATTGACCCGAAAAGCATTACTACTATCATCGGTTCCGAAAATGCTAAACACCCGTTTGCGTAAAGTGGGAACGAGAATAGTTCCCAAGGCAATCGCCCCAGCCATACCCCCAAAAACCGTAGGAAAAGTCCACTTCGGTAACCGCTTGCCCCACCAATATACTAATAACAAAACTAGCGTTAAGCTTGCCGCCGCTAAGCCCATAAGTCCACCCCGACTCTGGGTTTGCGTAATGCAAAATGCCCCAAAAATTGCCGTAATAATTCCTAACGCCTTCAAGCCCCAACCACGCCAATGAATCGCAGCGATCGCGCCCAACGGTAACGCTGGCATTAAATAACCCGCAAATAAATTAGGATTACCCAGAAAACTATAAACACGGGTCACGCCTGCCGTTTCGGAAGTGGGATCTGTCCATGTGGCGAGTTCGGGTGCGCCGAGATACCATTGCTGCACACCATAGGCACTGGCAATTAATGCTGAGCCTAAATATGCGGCAATGAAAATCGATCGCCATCCCAAGCGCATTAACCGACTCATCGACACAAAGGCAAGCATATATAGCGTGAGCTTCACCATGCCATCGGCAGCCGCTACCCTTACGGGTGATAGTAAGGTGGCAATTAAAGCGATCGCCCAATAGGCAATCAAAGGTGTATGTATAGCCGTCCAAATCGGTACTGTTTGATCCTCCTCACGGCGATCGCTAAGCCATAGTAATAACCATGCGATCGCTACGGCTGCTCCGATTACCCCTGTCTGAGCATTTTCTAAAAAGGGCAAAGTCGCGAGCATCACCACTAGCAATCCGCCCAAAAATTTAGCACTTAACAAGCGACTACCTTCGCGCCATGCTTGCAATGGGCTAATTATTTGAAAAAATTTAGCTTGGCTGCTGAGCCACCATGATTGCAGGGTTTGCAAAAACTTGGGCATCGGTAGTTTGAGCTTGGAATTCATAGAGCAATCAGCATATTTGAACTTACGGTAAAGTTATTTTGACATCTTGATGGCAAAGGAAAAAGGAAATGGAAAAACTAAATTCTGCTGAAGCCTACAATGATCGCGGCATGGAACGCGCGGAAAATGGTGACTATACTGGGGCGATCGCTGACTATACCGAAGCGATCGAGATCGATCCCAATTATGCGGAGGCTTACTACAACCGTGCCTACGATCGCTCAGAGATTAAGGACTATTCAGGGGCGATCGAGGATTACAGCAAAGTCATCGAGTTAGCTCCTGATGCTGCCCCAGCCTATTTTAATCGCGGCATGGCAAAGGCTAAGCTCGGCGATGCTGAAGGCGCAAATGCTGACTGTGAATATGCGAAAAATTTGGGTTTGTAAAAAGTTGAGGGGTCATAGCTAAATTTTGACTTTGTTGTTTTAGATTCATAGACTACTGAAGTTATAAAAAATGGAGCCACAAATTTTTTGTGACTCCAAAAAGTAATTAATTTACGTGACAATTCAAGCTTTGTTTAATTACTAAGAAGATACTTTAGTAGAACTCAAAGCAGATTTGCGGTTTAACACTCTCTTGCCTATATACAATCCAGCTAAAACCATTCCAGGAAGAATTGCAGGTACTGGAACTGGTCTTGAATTAATAGACACATTGTCTACGCCAGCTTGGAAGTTTCCTTGATTGTCAACTTCTCTAAATGCTAAGCGGATAGTTTGACCATTAAAGGCACTCAGGTTATAGGTAGTTTTTGTCCAGCCATTAACTGGATTACCTTGGTTTACTGGATTCAGAATTGTCGCCAAAACCCCTGCGGTTGATGAGCCAAACCAGCTATTAAATCCAGCAGAAACCACATCAACCCGAAAGAATTCATTCGGCGCAACCGTAAAATCAGTTGAACCAGCAGGGCTTGGTGTAGTTGAGAGTGGAGCATAACCTTGAGCAAACCAGTCAAAAGACAATAAAGCATTAGCTCCAGATTCTAAAGATATATCTTGGTAGAGTACATATGAACCAGGACCAAATTGATCTGTAACAGCATATTTAGTGCCTTCTGATGGACTAGGAATCCTTGCTCCAGATATAGGAGATGTTCCGCCACCTGTAATAGATAAATTGCCATTTGAGTTTGGCTGAACTACAGTAGTCCACCCCGTAAAACCAGCTTCAAAGCCACCGTTTGTAATTGAGGCTGCCATCGCAGGAATTGCACTAAGCATAGAGCTAGACAATAGTGCAATTGTAGTACCAGTAAATATTTTAGTCTTCATTAAATCCTCTTTTATGTGACTGCTTAAGGTGTTAAACGGATAGTTACTACAAAAAATGATTCAAAAATGATTAGAAAAATTTATTTAATCCATGATACTTATAAATCTAATTCAATATTTTTTCTTAAAGAAATCATTAAAGTTGTCTCATTTTTTTTGGTATGAAATCTTACACAGCTTAATAATAGATTAATCTCACTTTTATTGAGTATAAGCAATCCTTAAAAGTTATATAAAAGTTATATAAAAGTTATATTAGTGCGATCGCTGATCTGGCATTGCACATATTCATAATGATCGAAGGTAGGTACACATAAAATTTATCCTGAAATGATTGCTGGGTAAGAAGTTTAAATTTAAATATTTAAATATCATTATGAATATGTGCAACGCCAATGATCTTGTAGCGTACGTTAATGAAATGTAACGCACCTTGGTTTTGTTCTAATGAAATCAATGTATTTGCAGCAATTTCTGGTCAGTTATAATGCTAGATAAGGCAGCGATCAAGAGAAATTAACATTTATGGCAGTTCGTCAACCACGCTATAGCAAAGAAGAATTTGCCCAACGAGGCGATCTAATTTATCAAACTCAGATACGCCCACAGGTCGAAGTAGGTAATCATGGCAAAATAGTTGCTATTGACATTGAGACTGGAGATTTTGAGCTAGCCAATTCACCGATCTTAGCGGTGGATAAACTTTATGAACGAAACCCCGATGCTCAGCCTTGGGTGATACGGATTGGACATAGAGCAGTCTTCCGTTTTGGCAGTCGCAACCTAAGAAAGACCGTATGATGTTCGGTTTTGTCAATAACAATTGTGAAGCAATTATCAAAGTCGCAGTCGGTCGCATCGGCTCACCTAAAATAGCTCTTGATGCTGTAATTGACACAGGATTCACTAGCTTTTTATCTTTACCGCTTTCTGTGATTACAGATCTTGGATTGCCTTGGTACTACCGAGATATTGGCACATTAGGCGATGGAAGCGAAGTTGTTTTTGAAATATACAAAGCTTCTGTAATCTGGGATGGGCAAGAGCAAATTATTGATGTGGCAGCTTCTGAGGCAGATCCATTAGTGGGGATGGGTTTGTTGTATGGTTTTAAACTTCAGATTGAGGCAGTTGAAGGCGGGCGCGTTACACTTGAAGCCTTGAATTAGTTAGATGATTAGCGGGTAATAAACGTAACATTTAGTTACAATAGGGTACTGACTAATTGCCCATTCCCCATAGCCCTATGACCCGTGACCTGCGATCGTTTCTCAAACTGCTCGAAGAGCGCAAACAACTACATCGTGTCAAAACCCAAGTTGATTCCCAGTTAGAAATTGCCGAAATTAGCAATCGTCTCCTGCAATCAGGAGGTCCTGCACTACTATTTGAGAATGTCAAGGGTTATAACGTACCTGTTGCCGTGAACTTGTTGGGGACAGTAGAGCGCGTCTGCTGGGCAATGGGTATGAAAGAACAATCAGAATTAGAAGTTCTTGGTGAGAAACTAGGCAAACTACAAAGTCCGAAGCCGCCGAAGAAAATCTCACAGGCGATCGAATTTGGGAAGATTCTCTTTGATGTGGTCAAATCCCGTCCACAAAAACTTCTATTTGGGAATGCACCCTGTCAAGAAATAGTATTGCAAGGTGACGAGGTGAATCTCGATCAGATTCCCATTCTCAAACCCTATCCTAAAGATGGTGGAAGGGCGGTGACACTGGCGCTAGTGATTACTAAGGATGTTGAGAATGGGATTCCGAATGTGGGGGTTTACCGTTTACAGCAGCAGTCCAAAAATACGATGACGGTGCAATGGTTATCTGTGCGGGGTGGCGCAAGGCATTTACGCAAGGCGACTGAGGCGGGCAAGAAATTAGAAATTGCGATCGCGATCGGAGTCGATCCAGTCTTAATCATGGCAGCCGCAACACCGATTCCTGTAGATTTATCGGAATGGATTTTTGCGGGACTCTATGGTAATGAAGGCGTACAGCTTACCAAATGTAAAACCCTCGATTTAGAAGTTCCTGCCTGTGCGGAATATGTTTTGGAAGGAACGATTACGCCCCATGAAGTGGGAACCGATGGACCTTTTGGCGATCACATGGGCTATTACGGCGGTATTAATGATCAAGCGCCTCTGATTCGCTTCCATTGCATGACCCATCGTAAAGATCCGATCTATCTCACCACCTTTAGCGGCTTGCCTCCCAAGGAAGAAGCAATGATGGCGATCGCCCTAAATCGCATCTATACCCCCATCCTCCGCCAACAAGTTTCAGAAATCACCGATTTCTTCCTACCAATGGAAGCGCTTTCCTACAAGGCAGCGATTATTTCCATCAAAAAGGCTTATCCCGGTCAAGCTAGACGCGCTGCCCTTGCCTTTTGGAGTGCCTTGCCTCAGTTTACCTACACCAAATTTGTGATCGTCGTTGACCATACGATTAATATTCGTGATCCGCGTTTAGTGGTTTGGGCGCTCAGTTCCAAGGTTGACCCCACCCGCGATGTATTTATTCTGCCCGACAATCCCTTCGATTCCCTCGACTTTGCTTGCGAGAAGGAAGGGCTGGGCGGACGCATGGGTATTGACGCTACAACCAAAATTTATCCTGAAACCGATCGCGATTGGGGCGATCCTTTAGAGAGCGATCCTGATGTGGCGGATATGGTCACAAGACGTTGGGCTGAGTATGGCTTAGCGGATATTAAGCTCGATGCCGCCGACCCCAATTTATTTGGTTA
Organism: Pseudanabaena sp. Chao 1811; assembly: GCF_027942295.1. Classification (NCBI taxonomy): domain Bacteria; kingdom Bacillati; phylum Cyanobacteriota; class Cyanophyceae; order Pseudanabaenales; family Pseudanabaenaceae; genus Pseudanabaena; species Pseudanabaena sp. Chao 1811. The sequence goes on along the minus strand of NZ_CP101416.1, from coordinate 2,711,344 downwards.
CGAAATTCGCTAAATGGGCTAATTTATCTGTCCATGTGTTCATAAACGGCATAGCAGCAGCGTAGGTCAAATCATATTTAAGCGGTGTAACCGTGATGTAATTATCTCTAATCGCTTGAATATCAGTATCTGGCTCTGCTTCCTCTTCAATAATCACACCCGATAGCCAATAGTAAGTTTTACCGCGTGGATCAATGCGCTTTTCAAATTGATCACGATAGCGGCGAATACCTAAGCGAGTAACCACAGCACCACAAATATCTTCCTCAGCGATCGCAGGAATATTCACGTTTAATAAAATGGGTTCTTCAAGAGGATAATCGGCGATCGCCTGTACCATTTTTTTAGCAAAGTTCGCTGCCGCACTATAGTCCAAATGCGTAAAGCTAGAAAGACTAAAGGCAATACTTGGTACACCTTCTAATACACCTTCCATTGCTGCCGATACTGTACCAGAGTACAAAACATCAGTCCCCAAATTTGCGCCCCTATTAATTCCTGATAAGACTAGATCGGGGCGCTCGACTAGCAGCGCATCGAGTGCTAATTTCACCGTATCCGAAGGTGTACCTGAACAAGCCCAAGCTTCAATACCTTGGGGGTAGATACCAGAAATTTGATCAACTCGTAAAGGCTCCTGCAAAGTTAGCGCATGACCAGTAGCCGAGCGCTCACGGTCAGGACAAACCACCGTAATCCGATGTTCAGTATCGCTAAGTGCCTCAGCTAAAGCTCTTACCCCAGGAGCATAAATGCCATCATCATTACTAATAAGAATATTCATATTTCAATTTGCACAATATTTAAATAATCGAGAAAGGGGACGCTAAGCGTCCCCTTTCTCATTTCCTGTCAGCTTAGGAATACTTTTAGTCCAAGGTGATGACCCAAGATCCAACATACACAGGTACTGGTACATCAGCACGCATAACTCTGCCATCAAATTGATAAAAACCGCTATAGTCTGGATTTCGCACATTGGATAAAACAGCTCTCAGCGCTGTTTTAGAAGGAATTGCTTCTTTAGGGATGATCGTAAGGCGGCGAGTTTCTTTATCCCAAGTTACCGATTCAAGCTCTAAATCTTTGCCCCCACGACATTGATCGGTTACGCGCAATTTGATATCCGAAGTATCAAAGCTCCCAGTGAAATGATCAGGATAGGTAATAATAACTTCAGAAACTTTAAACTTTTGTGGTTTAACTTCTAGGTAATAGCGATCGCTACGGCCACTACTGCCACTATCAAGGCAATAGTCAAGTGCATTATCTTTGATTCCACCAAATAGAATAAATCCTGCATTGGATTGGGCGCGAACTACAGAGGGCGAAACTACAGCACAAGCCACAGCTAGACAAGAAACAATACCCAGTTTTTTGATCATTTGGATCTTCATAAATCTCTCAAGACTTTACTATTATGCTACGCACTAATCATTCTGACGAAGTTTGATAGTAAATGTATCCCGTCAGTGGATGATTTTTCAGGATGAAACTGCACTGCCATGACATTATCTTGAGCGATCGCCACAGTCACAGTTTGGCTACCGTGGGTTGTCGTTGCCGCAGTCACCCTATTATCAACAGGCGCAGTGTAATAGGAATGCACAAAATACATCCAAGGACTATTGCCCAAGTCCTGCCAAAGTGGACAGTCAGCTTGAGTAAGCGCTAGCTGATTCCAACCCATATGCGGAATTGTCACATTTGGCTCATAAATAAACCTTTTGACCTGACCTTGAATAATGCCTAATCCTGATTCTTGTCCCTCTTCGCTACTTTCAAACAAGATCTGCATCCCTAAGCAAATTCCTAAAAAAGGCTTACCTGAAGCGATCGCATCCTTAATTGGTTGCTCTAGATGATTAGCCCTTAATTTATGCATTGCGGGATCAAAAGATCCCACCCCCGGTAAAACAATACCATCGGCGTTAGATAGTTCTAGAGGATCATTAGTAACAATTGGGGTTGCCCCTGCAATCTCTAATCCCTTACAGGCTGAGTGCAAGTTGCCCATGTCGTAGTCGATCACTGCCACAACTGGCATGATATTACTCCTAATTAATAATCTGATACCAAATAAAGAAATGGCTACGCCATTTCTTTATTTCAAAACCCATACTAGGTTTTGTTACCAAATCAAAAAAGTGTAGCTACACTTTTTTGATTTGGTATGACAAGAAGTTTGTGCTTCCTTGATTCTTTAATTAAGCGATCATAAAGCACAAAAAAGCAACCCCTAGGGGTTGCTTTTTTGTTTTTAAAAACTAATCTCGAAGATTAACCGTTGATAGAAGGAGCGCTCATAGCAACAGGAGCAACATCAACAGCAGCCAAATCGAGAGGGAAGTTGTGAGCATTGCGCTCGTGCATTACTTCCATACCCAAGTTTGCGCGGTTGATTACATCTGCCCAGCTAGGTACTACACGACCTTGGCTGTCAGCGATTGATTGGTTGAAGTTGAAGCCATTCAAGTTGAATGCCATTGTGCTTACACCCAATGCGGTGAACCAAATGCCGACTACTGGCCATAGTGCCAAGAAGAAGTGCAATTGACGACTGTTGTTGAAAGAAGCGTATTGGAAAATCAAGCGACCGAAGTAGCCGTGGGCTGCAACGATGTTGTAGGTTTCTTCTTCTTGTCCGAACTTGTAGCCTGCGTTTTGGCTTTCGTTTTCGGTGGTTTCACGAATCAAGCTGGAGGTTACCAAGGAACCGTGCATTGCACTGAACAAGGAACCGCCGAATACACCTGCTACTCCCAACATGTGGAAAGGATGCATCAAGATGTTGTGCTCTGCTTGGAATACGATCATGAAGTTGAAAGTACCAGAGATACCCAAAGGCATACCGTCAGAGAATGATCCTTGTCCGATTGGGTAGATCAAGAATACTGCGGTTGCTGCTGCTACGGGTGCGGAGTATGCTACTGCGATCCAAGGACGCATACCGAGACGGTAAGACAATTCCCATTCACGTCCCATGTAGCAGAAAATTCCGAGCAAGAAGTGGAAAATTACCAATTGGTAAGGACCACCGTTGTATAGCCATTCGTCAAGGCTATCTGCTTCCCAAATGGGGTAAAAGTGCAGGCCAATTGCGTTGGAGGAAGGTACAACTGCGCCAGAAATCATGTTGTTACCGAATAGCAAGCTGCCTGCTACTGGTTCACGGATACCGTCGATGTCAACGGGTGGTGCTGCGATGAAGGCGATTACGAAGCAAATGGTCGCTGCGAGTAAGCAAGGGATCATGATTACGCCGAACCAACCTACATAGAGGCGGTTTTCGGTGCTGGTGACCCAATTGCAAAACTGATCCCACAGTGACGCGCTTTCACGTCTTTGTACTGCTGTTGTCATGATTGCAAATAATCCTATTGGGAATGAATAAGTTATGAAAATTTATATGTAAGCTTGCGCTTATTAATTAGATTAGGGTAAGTGTTGAGTATTGTAAATAGTTAGAATCTTAAATCTATCTATAGGTGAATAAGCAATTTGGCAACCCCTCAATATTCAGATGTGATTAGAAATTACCGAGCATCTTTACTTCGGTTTCCAGTACCACGCCATAGCGATCGCTGATTACAGTTTTAATGTGTTCTATAAGACTGAAAATATCTTGGGCTTTTGCATTGCCAAGGTTAACGATGAAGTTAGCGTGTAACTCCGAAATTTGGGCATTACCAATTTGATAGCCTTTCAATCCTGCATCTTGAATCAATTTGGCAGCAAATTGGGGCAGAGGATTACGAAACACGCTGCCACAATTGGGTAAATGGTATGGCTGGGTAGTATGCCTTGCCTTGAGTTTTGCTTCAGTATCCGCCGCGATCGCCTCTGGCTGACCACCAGTTTGAAATTTGAGGGTTGCACCTGTCACTAGATATGGTGACTCTTGTAAAGCTGAAGTGCGATAACTAAAATCCAAATCCTTTGGATAAATTAGCTTAGTTTCACCAGCTAATGTCACTGTCTGCACCTCCACAACACAATCAGCCGCACATCCGCCCTGCGCCCCTGCGTTCATGACTACCAATCCACCCACAGTCCCCGGAATACCAACTGCCCATTCAAAGCCAGCCCAACCATGACTTGCCACTTGCATGGCTAAACGAGCAACAGGCTCACCTGCGGCAGCAGTAACCTGTCCAGTTTGTTCATCAAACTCGATGCCCCGCAGATGTCTAGTACAAATTACTAGCCCTGCTAAACCATCGTCACTGATTAGAAGGTTGCTGCCTGCACCAATAATTGTGATCGGTAACTGGCAATCACTTGCCCATGCCAAACTAGCCGCCAACTCATCGGCAGAACGGGGCGAGATGAAATATTCAGCCGCCCCTCCAACTTTCATCGATGTCAATCCTGCAAGGGAGACATGAGCGCGGATTGGCGGTTGGTCTAGTAAATCGATAGACATAGAAAGATTTAGTTCTAATGATAGAAAAGCTTGCCATCTGCAAACCAATCTCAAAATTTACAATCAAGCTTTAAAGACGGTTGCCATTTCCTGCATAGTGGGGGCGATCGCCTGATTGAGATTACCAGCTCCGAGAAATACAGCTAGGTCTCCCGACTTTAGGTTCTTCACTAAAAAGTCTTGCACATCCTTGAGCGTTGGCTGGTAATGCACCTGATCGCGAATATTAGCGATCGCTTTTGCCATTTGCTCACCCGTGATCTTGCCATCATTAGGTTCACTTGCCGCATAGATATCCGTGACCACTACCACATCAGCATCACCAAAGGACTGACTAAACTCATCCAAAAATCTGAGGGTGCGACTATAGCGGTGGGGCTGAAAAATGGCAATCACACGGCTATTCGTATTTTGCTGTCTTGCCGAAGCGAGAGTAGCAATAATTTCGCTAGGGTGATGGGCATAGTCATCAACAAAGGTAATCCCATCTTGTATACCCTTAATTTCAAACCGTCTGCTTGCGCCCACAAAATCAGGTAGCGCATCAGCGATCGCTTGCCATTCCACACCGACATAACGCGCTACAGAGATCGCCGCTAGAGCATTACTCAAATTATGTTTACCCAGCAGTCCCAAAGAAAGTTTGCCTAAGGGTTGCCCACGCTCAATTACCACTGCTTGCGTATCAGATGGGTTGTACTTTACATCCGTCACTGTATAGTCAGCACTAGGATCGCTCAGGCTATAGGTAATATCAGACTTGATATGGGCTTTGACTGTTGGGCAATCAATACAACCAATCATTACCTCACAGCGTTTTGCAAAGGTTTGAAAAATCTCAATTACCTGTTCAAGACTGTTGTAGTGATCTGGATGATCTAGCTCAATATTGGTAATTACGCCAATGTGAGATAAAAACTTCACCAAAGTGCCGTCGGACTCATCGGCTTCGGCAACCAAGTATTTACCATTGCCGAGCCGCGCATTGCCCTGCCATGCGCTCACCTCACCGCCAATGATAATGCTGGGATCAACTCCAGCTTTAAGCAGTAAAAAGCCAACTAAACTGCTGGTTGTAGTTTTCCCATGCGTACCTGCGATCGAAATACCTTGAAACTGCTCGATCAAAGCTGCTAATAAATCTGAACGATGTAAAATTGGCAGCCCATTAGCTAAGGCTACTTGAAATTCAGGATTCTGTTGATTGATTGCCGTAGAACAGACAACTTGAGGCGCATTTGCCAAATCGATGTTGTCTGCGTGATGTCCTTTAAAGACCTTGACACCGAGATCCTGTAGTTTTTGAGTGATGCGATTGCTACTAAGATCTGAGCCAGAAACCGTAAAGCCTTGCTTTGCCAAGATATAGGCGATCGCTGACATGCCGATCCCACCAATACCCACAAAATGAAACGGTCTACCGCTGAAATCAACTGGATTCAGCATTTATACTTTTTACCTACCAAATAACGAGCCTAATAATAACAGATTACAAGGTGGCACAGCAAAGCTAGGCTTAGGGTTAAACCATCAAAGCTTCCAAGCCTTCAGGGTTAAGAATACATAAAACATCGCGATCGGGGATACGTTGAATCAAATTTTTACGCTCTAGCTTACCAAGTACACGAGTTACAGTTTCCCTAGCCAAACCACTTAAACTACTCAGTTCGCGATGAGGCAAATTAGGTATTTCCATACCACTAGTACCTTTAGTGCCTTGACCTTCTGCCAAAAAGAGCAGCACATCAGCAACTCGTGAAGTGCTATCTGCTTCACGTAATCGTAACCGTCGATTAACTTGACGTAATCGTTTCGCCATTAGTCTCGCTAGGTGGATACCTGCGGTTGGTTCCGTTTCAATCAGATGCACAAAATCAGAAGCAGGAAGGCTACCAATAGTTGTTGGTGTCAACGTAATTACATCAGTCGATCGCGGTACTTGATCGAGGGGAGCCATCTCGCCAAACATTTCGCCAAAGCCAAGAATGTTGAGGGTGATTTCTTTCCCGTCAAGGTTGTAGGTGCGAATTTTTGCCCAGCCACTCAAAATAAAATATACCGAGTTACCCCAGTCATTTTCTAGCAAAATCACCTGATCTGCTGGATGAGTGCGCGTAACCATATGAGCGGTTGCTCTTATCACCGCCTCATCAGGCAACCCCATAAAGAATGGGGCAGACATAATTTTTTGCTGAAGATCAGTTCCATCCCGCATAGTAGCTGCTCGTAGCCCCTAAAAACTTTGCTATAGGTATTGTGTGTAAAAATTTACTGTAAGTAATCACTTTATCTGAGTTTGTAACTAAGGCATTGCCAATCAGCACAATGACTTAGTTATCTCAGTAATTAGCTATTCAGTAGCTTATGTAGTCTTAATGCTAACGCTTTGATAATTCCATTGGACTGAGACTCCTCTGGAGGAACAATCGATGCTTCGATATCAGCAACCATATCCGATGGCAAATCAAGGATTCTAACCAGTCTTTGGTAAGCTGCTGCTTCATCAAGATTTACTCTTGGCTCGTTAGGACTACGCCTACTAGCTTGAATAACCTGATACCCAAGTCTCAGAGTAAGTTTGCGATCTTCAATACTTTTGATATGTGGGACAACTTCCTCTAGAGGAATATTTTGCCCTAAGTATTCTCTAAGACGACTTTTTAGGGAATTGTGCTCTGACTCACTCTTGGCAAATAACATCGCAAACTCATCCAGCATAAGACGAATTTCGTCAGGTTCCAGCTTGCCATCAGCCCAAGCCATTGCCGCAACTGCACGAAGAATATCCATCTGACGGGGACTAATCGGAGGGGGGAGTTCTTGAAGTGTCATAGATTTACCCGCGAGTCAAACTTATTTGCCAAATATCAACAGATAATAGGACAAAGCATAGGGTTGATACTATTAAAAGATTCCGTACTTCATTAATATTCATTAATATTAACGACTATTGCATTTCCAAAATTTATAAGATCTTTCATCGCCAAAGGACAAAACCCCTTATAAATTTGCAGCAAGTTTTTGTTGAAGTAAGGCAACATTTACAGAATTGAGGTTAATTTGAATTTCAAGACGCTGATTTTCATCTCGTAGGAGCAGAACTGCATCACCATTAGGTTGAACAAGACTACCAAATTGAGGATCAGTGACTTGGATTTTTTGGTAGACAATTTTGGGTAGGGTTATACGCAGTTGATAATTTCTGCCTGATGATGGCAGGACATCTAATTGCTGGTTAAAAAGATCGAGTTTGAGATAACCAACTGAGATATTGCGCTCTTCAGGACTGTTAGGTTTGTACCAATAGAGGGTAATACCTCGGAGGGTAGGAGCTTGAAGCGCGAAGTTTTCATCAAGTGCTTGTTTACTCCAGTCGATCGCCTCTCGATCAGTATTTTCATTAATCGGGCGTTGTTGCCAAATAATTTCTTGACCAGCAAGAGATGTCCACCATTGGGCAATGCGGGCAAGATTTGCTTCAGCATTAGGATCAGTGCTGCCAAGTGTCCAAATAATGGTTGATTCCATTAGTTTTTAGGTACGTTGATTAATCATTATCCAAATAATTGCGGAAAGACTTGCAAAACTAATCTTTCCAAAGTTATTTGTAATTCTTTTGCTTACAAAAGGCTGTATAAAAGGATAGCAGATACGTTTAAGGAGATGTAAAAGCAATGTTTGGAATTGGCTGGCCAGAGTTAGTTGTAATTTCGCTTGTGGGTGTGGCAATTTTCGGAGCCAAGCGCATCCCTGAGATCGGGCGTAGTGTGGGGCAAGCTTTGAGAGGATTTCAAGATGAGATGAAGGGACAAGGTGAAGATGATTCCATCAAAACTCAAGATAAAGAGAGTTAATCAAGTAAGTTAGTTACTGGTAAGGATTAGGTTAGCGATCGCCTAAATGGTTTATGCGTTATGTTTCACTGACGTATTTTACACAGGGTGGAATTGTTTAAGAAGCTCAACATAGGCTTTACCTTGTCCGATTAGTTGAATTAGGCGATCGCTCGGCAAATCATCTATAAAATCTTCATCTAAAGTGATATCCGCTTGAGATAGATTGAGATCTTCATTTTTGTTACAGGATGATTGTATTGGTACTGAAAGATTGATCTTGAGATGCTCGGCGGGAATGCTGGGCAATTTACTTGCCCATTCAATTGCCACTACACCGAGAGGAAAATCTTCACCTCGCCAATATTCTTCTAAATATAGGCTAGGAACTTGAGATGGCTCTAGTCGGTAGAGATCAATATGGTAAAGCGGCAGACGACCTTCGATATATTCATCAATAAGGGTAAACGTGGGGCTAGCAATCGTAGTGTTAATACCAAGCGCATAACCAAAAGCTTGCATAAAGGTAGTTTTGCCACTACCAAGATTGCCTTCCAGCAAAATAATTGTACCTGCATGAACTAATTGAGCAAGTTGAGTTGCGATCGCTTGGGTAGCATGAAGATTATCTGCATAAACCTCAATCGTTATGGTCTCAGGCATATATTCGGGTAGACTTTTGTACTAGAGAAAGAGTTTATTGATACTGAGTAAGTAGAATAACTAAAAAAACAGATCAAAACCTGCGGCTCAAGCTGAGCTTGCTTCACAGGTTTTAGGGTTTTATATTAAATTCATCCTACTTGCTTAAGTATTAGCAAATTCTTAAAAACTTTGTTTTTTATTATTGTGCTAATTTCGGCAAATCTTTTATGGATACGGATACTCCTCTGTCACTCGCTCATCTTGATCAAAGTGGTAATGCTCAAATGGTGGATGTGACTCATAAACCGCAAACGGTACGACGAGCGATCGCAGTTTGCGAAATATCCATGAAAACAACAACCTTAGATGCCATCCAAGCAGGAGATGTCCCCAAAGGAGATGTCTTAGGAACAGCAAGGCTCGCAGGTATTATGGCAGCAAAGCAAACTGCTAACTTAATCCCCATGTGTCATCCCCTCAACTTAACCAGTGTGGATGTCAAAATCATCCTCGATGAAAATATTCCTGGGTATCAGATCGAGGCAGATGTCAAGACCAAGGCTGAGACGGGAGTAGAGATGGAGGCATTGACCGCAGTTACGATCGCGGCTTTAACCATTTACGATATGGCAAAATCCTTAGACAAAACAATGGTTATCTCCAATGCAAGGTTATTGCATAAAAGTGGCGGGAAGTCAGGAGACTTTAATGCACCTAGAGGGGCATTTTGTGATCTTTAATCCGAATTTACTGAATTTTAGGAAACCTTATGCCCTGCGATCTTAATTAGTTCACGAATTTGGGCTTCAGGTAACTGAGTCTCAATATTAACTGTCTTAGCAGCAGGATCACCAGTCACCAATGCCGAAGTATCAGCAGATTGGATCGCTTTGGTAATAGTTTCAATGCAGCTAGCACAACCAATCGAAGGAACTGAGAGCGTTAAAGACATAGGAGATGTTAGTAAATGATCTTAAATTATAAAGCCCTAAGCAATTTGGCAAGGTAGAATTACTATAACCGCGATAGTTGGTAAGGGATGTGGCTGTTATGCAAAATATCCTAGATCATATTCAATGCGGAATTTTTGTCCTGACGATTGAAACAAACCCAGAGGGATCAAGTGATGGTCTCAATTTTGAGATGCGCTTTGCGATCGCCAATCTTCCCTTTGTCCATCTCGTATTTGGAGAACGGAGTATTGATCAAACCGTTGATCTCATAGGTTTACAACCCCATGAATGCTTACCCTCAGAATTTACACAGCTATTAAACAGCCATGTCAGTGAATGCTTGCGATCGCAACAACGGGTTGAGTATGAGGCGAAACTCAATCTGATCACCAATCGGCTTCTCTTAATTTCTTTATCCCTCAAAACTTGTGATAGCGACAATTCACAGCAGATTATCGGGACTTGTCAGGATATTACAAATTTATCGCGATCAAAATCTCTAACTAAACATACCAACGATCAAAAATTCAGTCATTTAGTGAGTTCTGTTTCCGATGCTTTTGTCGTGGTTGATCGCGAAGGCATTGTTCGCTACGTTAATCAATCTGCTGAAGAACTTTTTGGTTGTAAAGCTGAAGATATTGTCGGCGAAAGTTTTGGTCTGCCTATAGTTGCTGGAGAAAGTATCGATATCGATATTCTCAACCGAGGCAAGACCACTTCAGCAGAAATGCGCGTATCAGAAGCCATAGACGAAGATCGCATGGTGTATGTAGTTGCTTCTTTACGGGATGTCTCTGAACGTAATCGTATAGATGAATCTTTGAAATTACGCGAACGGGCGATCGCAGCAAGTTCTAACGGAATTGTGATTACTGATGCCACTCAACCAGACAACCCGATAATCTATGTCAATCCTAGCTTCGAGAGGATTACAGGCTACAGTGCGGCTGAGGTGATTGGACGTAACTGTAAATTTTTACAAGGAGGCGATCGCAATCAGATTGGCATTTTAGATCTACATCAAGCCATTCAAGAAAAACGGGAATGTCACGCTGTATTACTCAACTACCGCAAAGATGGCTCACCCTTTTGGAATGATCTATATATTGCGCCAGTATTTAATGATCATGGTGAACTCACCAACTATATCGGCATTCAAACCGATATTACGGAGCAAGTAAAATCTACCCAAAGATTACTAGAAAGTGAAGAACGGTTGCGCACAGTCCTTACTTCTATTAAGGAAGGGATCACCTTTAGTGATGACCTAGGCTATTTCTCAATTTTTAATTCTGGGATGGAAAATCTCACGGGCTATACAATCAACGAAGCAAATGCGAGTCAAGATTTCACCAATTTTTTATATCCTGATCGCAGCGAACATGACAAAGCTTTACAAAGATTGCAACAACTTCAAGAAACTGGTCGAGCAAATACCGTTGAAACCCGTATATGTCATAAGGACGGTACATTCAAGGATGTTTTAGTATCCACAAGAATCATGACCTATAAAGGGAAACGGATGTATTTAAGTAGCTATTATGATATTACTGAACGCAAAAGAGTTGAAACCCAACTACTGTATCAAAGTGAAAGAGAACGCTTACTAAATGGAATTTTACTTAAGATTCAACGTGAATTAAATCTTGATCAAATTTTAGCAATTACAGTTAAAGAGACTCAGGAACTATTACGTATTGATCGTGTAGCTATTTACCAATTCCAAGATGATTGGAGCGGTACATTTGTTGTCGAAGCTGTCAACGATTCATCATTATCGATTCTTGGAAAAACAGTTAACGATCCTTGTTTTAATCAAGAATATGCCCAACGTTATAAGAATCAAGCAATTTCCAGTATCAATGATGTTGAGCTTGCCGATTTAAGCCCTTGCCATAAAGAGCTTTTACAATGTTTTCAAGTCAAAGCAAATATTGTCGCTTCAATTTCCTTTGGAGATACATTATGGGGGCTGCTCATTGCCCATCAATGTTTAGAAGCCCGTCAGTGGGAAGAATTTGAACTTGATTTACTCAAGCAATTAGCTAATCATGTGGCGATCGCTATTCAACAGGTCAAACTATTTGAAAGAGTCCAAGATCTCAACAAAAATCTGGAGCGACAGGTTGCCGATCGAACTCAACAACTAGAACAAAGCCTCAGTCAACTCGAACGAGCTTTACGCAAGGAAAAAGAGTTAAACGAACTAAAATCCCAATTTATTTCTAGAGCCTCCCATGAGTTTCGGACTCCCCTTGCTACTATCCAAACAGCAAGCGATCTACTCCGCAACTATGGACATAAGATGTCAGAGGATAAAAAGCTAGAAAGAATTGATAAAATCCAACGTGAAGTTAAAGGCATGACTAACCTATTAGAGGAGGTATTAGTTATTGGCAAGACTGAATCAGGAAAATTTGAAGTACGGGGCGAGACAATTAATCTAGAAAAATTTTGTTTAGAAATAATTGAACAGACAAAGCTGCTAGGAAATGGTAAGCATAAAGTCATTTTCAAAAATATCAATACACCTACTAATATCGTAATTGACACTAAGTTTTTTAAACAAATTATTTCCAACCTATTGTCTAACGCGATTAAGTATTCCCCAAATAGTGTGGAGGTCTATTTCACGATCTCTCAAACTAACGATCGGATACCTAAGCTATTATTAGAATTTCAAGACAAAGGAATTGGCATACCTGAAGTTGACAAAGAAAAGATATTTGAGCATTTTTATCGCGCTCATAATGTTGGTATGATTGCAGGAACGGGTTTAGGAATGGCAATTATCAAAAATTCAATTGACATTCTCGGTGGCACAATTCAACTTACTAGTGTTGAAAATCAAGGTACTACCGTGCGAGTCAAGTTACCTATATCTACGGGTTAAAATCAGCAGAGTTGCTATCTGCTCGTTTTAAGCTACAAACTTTGATAGAAAAAATAAAATCATGACAACGATTCTAGTAATCGAAGATGTAGAAGCTTTACGCGAAGAGATCATGGAGACGCTCTCCTATGAAGGATTCGATGTATTGGGAGCTGAGAATGGAGTCGTGGGGGTACAGACTGCCAAAACCTATCTACCAAATTTAATTATCTGCGATATCGCCATGCCAGAGCTAGATGGCTATGGAACGCTCATGGCACTGCGCCAAGAGCCAAAAACGTCAATGATTCCGTTTATATTTTTAACGGCGATGACGGAAAAGGCAGATATGCGTCAAGCAATGCAAATGGGGGCAGACGACTATCTCACTAAGCCATTTACTTCTGCGGAGTTATTAGGGGCGATCGCCTCCCGCTTACAAAAATACAATTCCGTTCGAGAACATTATTATGACGAGATCAAAGCCGTAGGAGCAAGATTTGAATATTTGTCTCACCATGATGGACTGACACAATTACCTAATCGAATTTTGTTTCATGAGTCCTTAAGCCAAGCTGTACTCCATGCCAAAATCAACAATAAATCCCTAGCCTTACTCTTTTTGGATATGGATAACTTCAATATCATTAACAACACTCTTGGTAATGATATTGGCGACCAATTGTTCAAAGCGATCGCAGAACGTTTAAAGCGATATACAGCTCCCTGCGATATGGTAGCGAGAATGCAGGGTGACGAGTTTGCCATGATCATTTCTGATATTAGAGATCCGATGAGCATCAAACTTGAAACCCAAAAAATTCTAGATCTATTAAGTCGTCCCTATAACTTGTATGGTCATGAGGTTTTCATTACCAGTAGCATTGGCATCTCCATCTTTCCTGATGATCAACAAGACGCAGATGGATTAATTAAAAATGCCGAATTGGCAATGTACTATGCTAAAACCCACGGCAGAAATAGCTACAAGTTGTATAGCTCAGAGCTAAATGTCCAATCCTCGGAGTACATGGCGTTAGCTAATAGTCTACATCGGGCACTTGATCGCTATGAATTTCGAGTCTTTTATCAGCCCCTAATCAGTCTTCAGTCAGGACAAATTGTTGGCGCAGAAGCATTAGCCAGATGGCAACATCCTGATCTGGGAATCATTCTGCCCAGCAAGTTTATCCCCGTTGCTGAGCAAACAGGACTAATTCTTCGGTTAAGTGAGTTAATCCTCCGAGAAGTTTGTGAGCAAATGCGATCATGGCGAGAATCAGGAATACATTATGGATTTGTTGCGGTTAATCTATCTGGTCAGCATTTTCGCCCAGACAATAACTTAATCGAAATCATCGGCAAAATACTACAGGAAAGTGGTACTGAGGCACATCATTTGGAGCTGGAACTCACCGAAAGCATCATTATGCAAAATGCAGAATTTACGATTGGCGTTTTATCACAGTTGCAGCAAATGGGAGTAAAAGTAGCGATCGATGACTTTGGTACAGGCTATTCATCTCTAAGCTATCTCAAACATTTTCCAGTAAATACGCTCAAAATCGATCGCTGCTTTATCCAAGATGTCACTACTGATCGCCATGATGCCACCATTTCCTTAGCAATTATTGATTTGGGACATAGTTTGTCACTTCAAGTTATTGCCGAAGGTGTAGAAACTGCGGAACAGGTACAGTTTCTAAAAGAACATGGTTGTGATCAGATGCAGGGATATTTCTTTAGTCCGCCACTACCAGCCGCTGAGTTTGAGAAAATGTTGATCGATGGTAAATGTTTATAGTTTCTTAATAATGAAATCTAGAGGAAGCTATATTGCTTCTCTAACAATTTAAGCCTTTTCACTGATTACTATGAAATCTTCACAAACTAGAGAATTTATTAGGTATGCTAGCGAGTAAAATCTTGTAGAGTTCTTTCAAAGCATACTTCATGAGTACATCCAAACGCGCTTTAATCACAGGCATTACGGGTCAAGATGGATCTTATTTATCAGAACTTTTATTAGCTAAAGGGTACGAAGTCCACGGGATCATTCGTCGTTCTTCAACGATCAATACCGATCGCATTGATCATATGTATCAAGATCCGCACCTACCAGAAACCAAATTATTTCTGCACTATGGCGATTTGACTGACGGCACGACCTTAGGACGTATTTTAGAAGCTGTACAGCCTCATGAAGTATTTAACCTTGGAGCGCAGTCCCATGTGCGTGTCAGTTTTGACTCCCCCGAATACACCGTTGATGCCGTGGGTATGGGGACTTTACGCTTACTAGAAGCTCTAAGGGATTATCAACAACGTAATGATAAAGAAATTCGTTTTTATCAAGCAGGTTCATCAGAAATGTACGGCTTAGTCCAAGCTGTACCTCAAAGTGAAACAACCCCTTTTTATCCTCGTAGTCCCTATGCCTGTGCCAAGGTATATGCCCATTGGCAAACTGTGAATTATCGCGAATCCTATGGACTATTTGCTTGTAATGGCATTTTGTTTAACCATGAGTCACCCCGTCGTGGTGAAACCTTTGTTACTCGCAAAATTACACGGGCGATCGCACGTATCGTTGCAGGTACTCAGAAAAAGCTTTACTTGGGCAATCTCGACTCTAAGCGTGACTGGGGCTATGCCAAAGATTATGTTGAGGCAATGTGGTTAATGTTGCAGCAAGATCAGCCCGATGACTATGTGATCTCAACTGGTGAAACCCATTCTGTGCGTGAGTTTCTCGAAGAATCCTTTGCTTACGTCAATCTCAAATGGGAAGACTATGTAGAGATCGATCCCCGTTATTTCCGTCCTGCCGAAGTTGATTTGCTATTGGGTGATTGCACTAAGGCAAAGCAAAAGCTGGGTTGGGAACCCAAAGTCACCTTTAAGGGCTTGGTTGAGCTGATGGTTGATGCGGATTTAGAAGCATTAGGCTTGCCCAATCCCAAAGGAACGATCGCTCAAGATATTGCTACCTTGCGAAGTTCTGGACAATCTTCCAACTGGTAATTTAAAAACCCTGCTTTGCAGGGTTTTTATTCAACTATTTACAAATTGCTCTAAATTTTTTACAGAAATTTCTATGCCAGAAACTCAAACCAATTCTCAACTACAGCAAGATCAATTTAAAGATCAGAAGATTCTCGTCACTGGTGGTGCAGGCTTTCTAGGCAAGCAAGTGATTGCCCAACTAGTCGCCGCAGGCGCTAACCCAGATTTGATCACTGTACCAAGGTCAAAAGAGCATGATTTGCGATCGCTAGCGGTTTGTGAAAAAGTCGTTCAAGACCAAAATCTCATTATTCATCTTGCGGCTCATGTTGGTGGCATTGGACTCAATCGGGAAAAACCCGCAGAACTTTTCTACGACAACCTGATGATGGGCGTACAGTTAATCCATGCCGCCTACCAAGCAGGTGTGCAGAAATTTGTTTGTGTTGGTACGATCTGCGCCTATCCCAACTTCACCCCAGTACCATTTAAGGAATCAGATCTCTGGAATGGTTATCCTGAAGTTACCAATGCCCCCTATGGCGTAGCTAAGAAAGCTTTGCTAGTGCAGTTACAGTCCTATCGTCAGCAATATGGATTTAATGGTATTTATCTCCTACCTGTAAACCTATATGGACCTGAAGATAATTTTGATCCCCGTAGCTCCCATGTAATTCCTGCGCTGATTCGCAAGGTTCATGAAGCTCAACAAAGAGGCGATCGCACTATTTCGGTGTGGGGCGATGGTACACCTACTAGAGAGTTTGTCTATTCTGAGGATGCCGCACGCGGCATTACCCTTGCATCAGCCCTTTATAACGAATCTGAGCCTGTCAATATTGGCACTGGTTCTGAGATTTCAATCAAGGACTTGATTCATCTAATTGCCGAGCTAATGGGCTACGATGGCGAGATTGTCTGGGAAACTGACAAACCCAATGGTCAGCCCCGTCGTTGTCTGGATGTCGAACGTGCCAAACAATCCTTTGGATTCACGGCACAGGTAGGTTTTCGTCAAGGTTTAAACCAGACGATCGCTTGGTATCGCCAGCACGCCGCCTAGTTTTATTAATCGAGCGCTTCGCGCCCGATTAATAAAAAATTTTCTCTTTTTTATGCCCACAAGGCTTGCATATGTACCAAGCTTTGGTATGATTAAAATCCGCACGATGAAATAAGTAACTTATTTAAAGTTGCTGTGACATCAAGCGAGGAGAGATGGCCGAGTGGTTGAAGGCGCAGCACTGGAAATGCTGTTTAGGGGAAACTTTAACGAGGGTTCGAATCCCTCTCTCTCCGTTAAAAAAAACAACCCACGCTAAGCGTGGGTTGTTTTTTTTAGAGCCAATTACCCACCAAAACAAAGGAAGCCCAAAAGTACGGATGTTTGAGGTTTATATTACCTGTAACCTGACTGAGAGGAATTGCAGGTAGATTACCAACTCCCTTGATCTGTCCAGATTCAATTCGCACTTTGCCTTCTAACAAATCTAATTGCGCTTGCTGAATTGCGATCGCCTTACTTTTAGAAGTTGGGTAATAACCGTAAAAAGACAACATCAAGGGCGTAGTGCCTGCATCACTAACTGTCCATAGTGATGCAAGTACACTCTTAGCTTTATATACAAGAGCCATACCACTAAGCCCTAAGTTTCTTCCTACTGCGGTCTCACAGGCACTCAAGGTCAGCATTTCAATTGGTTCTTCTCCCAATCTAAGGGTGCGAAGATTGTTAAGATAAAGCCGCTCATTCCAAAACTGAATAAAAGCACCATCAATGTTATCGCTCAAGAATTGCGCATGAGTCGCTAAATGGACAATTCCATAGTTGTTTTTACTTTGCTGCTTCTTGAGGTTGTCAATCGTAAAGTCCTGATTGAGAAACAGATTGCCTTGCAAAATCTTAGCGGCGATTACATTGGTTTCAACTTCCACATTCGGTAAAGCCGTAAATCCCTGCTGTGCCTGAGTTAACCCCATCACAAGTATGCTCGAACGGCGGCGATCGCGTAACTGTAAATTAACCAAACCCATTGATGGGATGGTTGCTGTGGCATATTTCTGAACTACGAATTTATTACCATCATGCAAAGCACTAATCGGAATTGACCTTAAAGGACCATCCATCACAAAAATTAGAGTTTTGATTCCCTCTGACTGTAAATCTTCATCTATTGGTCGGATTAGCCAGTTATAGAGCTTCTGTGCTAGGGGTAAGTAATCCTCATTACTAGAATCGCGCAAAGAATTGAGAAACTCTTGGACTGTTTCAGTTACTTCGGAACTTTGCACATTGGGAACAACTTTACGGATTTCTTTCCCCGACGATGGCACGATTAAAATCTCTATACGATCGGGAAAGATATTGGGGTAAACCAAAGCAGTGGCACTATCTGTAACCTGTGCTGACTTTTGCATTGCATCTTGAACATATTCAAGAGTGACTGGCGAAGGTGACGAACACTTTGCATAGGCACACACATCTCTAGTTATTTTGTTATCTAGCTCACCGATGCTAGGTCCCTTAGGAGTAGGAGGAGTATAACCACATATTGTATTTGTTAAGCGATCGCAAATTACTCCAGGTGAGGCAGTCGGGAAAACAATCGGCGGTCCGGGGGGAGTAGGAGTAAAACTACTACTAGGAGAAAAACTAATAGAAGGAGAAGGCAACGGTGCATATTGAGCAGTACTCCTCTGTACTGAGGAAGGAGCAACACTGCAAATCACTCCAATTACAACAGCACATCCAGTTTTCCACATCAACGAACGTATTTTCATAAACTTTGCTCTATCACTTTGCTATATTTTTTACAATCCATTTTTTAGAATGAGAAAGTCGTGCGAATTGTGCCAATCGTGACTGTGTCACTTGTTGAAGTCTGGGCAGGATTAAACAAAAAGATCAGCCCAGGGGTAATGCTGATGCGATCGGTCAGTCGATGCACATAGAAAAGTTCTAGATGGGTTGTGCTAGCAGGCTGTGCACCTGCTACTTCGCTAGCAAATCCAGCACTATTTAGAAAACTAGGGACATTACCAATTGATAAATTACTACTCGTAATTTTGGGCGGTTGTCCAATATAAATCCCCCCTAGATTCCCTTGCTTAAACAGATCGGGAAAGTTCAAATAGACCATCCAGTTCGTAGTTTCCACCGTACCCGAAGCACCAATAACCGCATTAGATTTGGTATAGCCACCCCATGTCCCTAAAGTTACATAGGGGCTAATCCGCCAGTTGAGAGTTGCCCCGATCGCATCAGTTAAAAAACTCGAGCCAAGACCAATTACACTATCGCCAATACCAGTATTGAGGGAGCCAGTTGTCGTATATGAATGCAGGTAATAAAGCGCTGTATCAATCGAATCGGTTGGTCTCAGCATAGCTTGTACACCTGTAACATACGAACCACCCGTCAGTCCTCCCTTAGTAGGATTAGCAGGATCACCTGCGGCATATACACCTTGCAAACTAATGCGATCGCTGATCTGCCAGTCAAACCCGATCCCTGCACTACCTGCACCAAGCCCTAAAATCGGATTGCGCTGAGCAAAGGCGGAAATTGGACCAGTTCCTGAACTTTCTACACGATTGGGACCACGAAATACAGCACTAGGAGCAACTCCAGCCGCACCAATAATGAAAGCAGCATTATTACTAACTTTAAAACGATAGGAGAGATCGGACAGAGTGATTTGATTAGCCGTCGTTCCCTCATATCCGAGTAATGTATAACTATCTCGTAATAGCAGTCCTGAATTAAGAGCTAAATTACCCGAATTTAATCCCACAAGGAGGATACTACGATTGAAGGCATCAAACTGAGTGAGGAATGTGATTCCCAAGTTATAGCCAAAGGTGACATTTGTGCCTTGATCAACTTCACCTGCTGTCCGAATACCATTTCGCGGGAAAATATCAGCCGTATTGCCAAAACGCCCCTGCAATCCAAAGATTGCCTGACCGAAGAGTTTGGTTGTTGTTGAAAATTGCTGTGCTTCTAGGGTGGCAGTTTTTGCTTCTAACGTATTTACCCGACCACGCAACACAGATAACTCCGTTGCAAATTCTTCTTGAAGTTTTTGGATAGTTGCCAGATCTTCTTTATTAGCTTTGTCTGATAGACCTGTAGCAATGATTTCATTAATTCTATCTAAGCAAGCATTTAAACCTGCCGCAAATTCATAACGCGAAATAGCTTGTTGACCACGAAATTTATAATCTGGATAACCCGCAATACATCCATAACGTTCAACTAAAGATTGCAAAGCCGTAAATGCCCAGTCAGTCGATCGCACATCACTCAATTGAGAAACCGATGTCACTGATTGCGAGATATTTGTATCAACATTTTCATTTGGAGAAACAACAAGATTTGAAGAATCTTGGAGATTTACCAAAGAGTTTTGCAGATTTCCTTTTCTTTCAACCTGAGATTTTGAGACATCCTTTTGATTACTAATTTGATTGTTGTTCAGCTTTGATTTAGTCTGAGCGATCGCACTTGTGTCAAATCCTATTACAGACACAACAAAAAATAGCAAAAACTGCCAAGAAGATGCGAATAGTCGCAACAATATTTGCCTATCTACATAAACTCTATAAGTCATATGAGCCGCCTCCACAAACTCACAATAATCTAGCAAAGGATAATAAGAATGATCTCTATAGGTTTAAAGCTATGTTTGTCACCCCTTAGTATCCTGCTTGCTTGAAAATAAAATATTTGCACGTATTGTACATTAAGAATATAAAAAAAGAATCAGTGAAATCAATTAAGAAATCTATCATTTTCATCCTAATTAATTGCATGATAGTTGCTTAAATAATTGATAGGATTTTAGTAACTGATATAGAGACTTTTTCTCATCATCCATTGAGGATTACTAAGTAGTTGGGCATAATTAAAAACCATAGTCAAAAGCTGTGGCGCACGCGCAGCGTGCGCCACAGCTTTTTGGGTTTTATATTTAATTGCACCTAGCTACTTATAAGAAATTTTCAATTGGTAGACCCTGCGGATGCTCTCTTTACACAGCGTTAGAGATCTCAAAATGCTTGAGGATTGCTATTATAGTTAAACGTAAAGAAATGTAAATGAGGACTTGCATTCATATGCTCTACACACCACCTTGGCATCTAAGCAATGGATTGTTAATGACTCTTTATACAGCTTTGCGGGCAAGCCAAAAGTGGGAAGACTTCACAATTGAAGCAGAACCCATTTACCAAGAGCATATTTTTACGGGTGCAAATGGAGTTCCTATTTTTGGCAAATATGCAATTCCCCCCAATGCCAAAGGCACAGTAGTAGGAACCTATGGCATCACAGGAGATTTAGATAATCAATGGTTTCTCAAAATTCTTGGTCGCAAGGCTTTTGACAAAGGCTATGCAGTGGTTTTATTTGATTGGCGCGCCCATGGCAAAACAGCTGAGATGTCACCAACTCTTACCTCAGATGGACTGTATGAAGGCGAAGATTTTATTCGCATCGCTAATACCGCTAAGCAATTAGGATGTCCATCACCATTTTGGCTAACGGGATATTCTCTCGGTGGACAGTTAGCGCTATGGGGAATTAAGGCAGGAGAGTCGATCGCTAGTTGGGGTAGTGATTTATCAATTACCTCTGCGGATATCGCAGGTGTTGCGGTGATTTGCCCTAGTGTGGACTCCAATCGATCGCTTACTTATTTGGTCAAAGATGAACTGGGTAAATTCTTAGAAAAGGCGATCGCCCGTGAGCTGAAGAAACTAGGGCGAGTTATGGCAAAAAATCACCCTGAAGCAATTGATCGAGAAGCGGTCGAACGCGCTAATAGCATTTGGGGATTTGATAATGAGCTGACGATCTCTAAACTAGGATTTACTAGTGTTGAGGAATATTACGATGCTAGTTGTCCTTTATATTTCATGCCCCATCTTCAGAAGCCAACTTTAATTCTTTATGCTCAAGACGATCCCATGTTTGATCCATCGATCATTCCTGACCTAGAAAAAATTGCTCAAGACAATCCAGCAATCAAACTCATAGTCACACAATACGGCGGTCATGTGGGTTATGTCAGCAGTAAGAGATGTCAACACCAATATGGCGATCGCGATCGTTGGTGGGCATGGAATCGCATTTTTGAATGGATAGAATCAGTATGATCATAGAAATATCTGCACAAGGTTCAGATATTTCTATCTTTTTAGGAAATCAAAGTTTTCGTATCCTGTGAACTAGGTGGTTTACTTGCTAAATCAACTAATTTCTTTGATTGTGAGAAAACACGATAGTTGTCTAAATTTACATCGGGAAAATCATTTTCAAGATCTCTCATTTTCACCAAACTATAGTCAGTATCCTCATCAAATATTGCTAGGGTAACATTCACAACATCCAAAAAGTTAATAAAAGAACGACATTCCACTTCATCATAGGAACTGTAGAACTTAATTAATTCTGCGATATAACTTTCTAAATACAAGCGACTTCTAGGACATATCAATACAACCTTAAGCAATAGAATTACATAGCCAAGAAAGTTATTACTTTCCAAGGATAATTGTAAAAAGTCAGAGGGATTACGGCGCTCATTTAACAAAAGATATTGCAAAATACGATTGCACACTATATGTATTGAGCTAAGCGTAATCAATTCCTGATCTTGATGTTCTTGAAAATGTTTTAACTTTTCCACTACAGTTAAGCGCATCACTTCAGGAATATCTAAATCATCCCGTGAAATACCTAAATATGAGAGGAGATGATCTTTAAATTCCGCTAAAGTCATGCCACTCATATGATGACGAAATCTCTTTGCGACAGACCTCAAGTCTTCATGCCCCTGTTTATTTAATACCCTCTTTATTAAAATTAGGACACCATCTCCTAATGTTGTAGGATTTGGGCGATGGGGATTTACATTTGGATTAGAGTCAATCCTCGCCGTATACATAGCCAAATCAAACTTAAATTGTCTTTTGATTTTGCGCGCCAAAGTTTCTGCATATTGGCGTTGTTCGATGGGTTTATTGCAATCTGTATATTCCGAAGTCAATAAATACGCAGAAAACCGATCAGACCAATTATGATAACTTTTGCTTACCCCTGCTCTACCTGAAAGCGATCGCAAGGTATTATATTCTTCAGATCGAACAAACCTTTGGAGCCATTCTCTTAACTTTTTAAGTTTATAAATACGGGTTGGAATACCAATAGAATTTGACAAAAAAAGATCAACTAAGCGATGACAAAGATTAATATTGCCATTGATTGCCCAGTTGTTATTAAGAATATAGCAACAGCGAAGAAGTGTATTTTTAAACTCATCTTCTTTATTATAAAATATGATTTCACCTAGAGCATAGTAGGCTTTAGTACTATCAATTTCTTCATATCTAATAAATAATTTGTCAAACTGATTTAGAACCTCATCAGCCTGATAATTTTTGACGATGCTTAGAAAGAAGTTATAGATATGTTGCTGAGCTTGCTCAAGACTATTCGAGGTTATATCCGTAATTTGTTCGTGGAAGTTTCCAGATTCATAGTTATTATAAAACTGTGCCATATCGATATATTCCTCAGCAACAGTAAAAGCTCTCAAACCAAAGGTTTGATCAACATTATACTAATTAAATAAAGATGACTTAAGAAATGACTTAAAAATCTATCAAAAAGTTCATTTTGTTATAATGAAAACATTACCCTAAAATTTTGGGGCAAAAGGCTAAGATAAACCTTGTAAAAATTTTAGGAACCACAATTGTAAGTGTTTTAAGGTAAATCATTTTCCTTAGAATAAGGTTTTAATATTTTTTAGTTTGTCGAGGATCCGCTAAAAATATTAAAAACCCAACAATTGCTTTTGGGGATTTTTGATTTTGCCATTTACCTATGCTTACAGCAAAATCACCATAATTTACTACTAGACGCGCACTACTAAACACATTGTATAACTATTGCCATCATACTCAAGCCTTTACTACATGTATTTGCTGGATAAAAATTGTACTGATAAGTTAAACAAGGACTTTGTTACTTTTCAGTCAACTTTTATAGATGGAAATTGAGATTAATACTAAATATCACAATTAACGCAGGATTGCTAGATCAGATTCTGATTTTGACCAATCCTGCGCCAAATTTGCTATATGGCAATTCTAAATAGTTTTGGGAAGTTAACCTCTTTGGAGTGAACCTCCCAAAATTATTTTAATGAGATATTAAAATAATCAAAAAGCTGTGATGCACTCTGTGTATATACCACAGCTTTTTGGGTTTTATATTTAATTGTGCCCAGCTACTTAATTGCGCAAAGTCTTATAAATTTGCCAAAGCTTGGCAAATTTAAAGGAGCATAAAATGGAGATAAGCTGTATAACATTGCTAGAGCTAACCTAAGAATCTAACTTAAAAATTAAGATGCCAGCTTTTAAAATTTTTGATAACGATATTGACTTTGAAACCCTGCAAGAATATCTCAGTTGTGAAGCGATCGCCGTTGATACGGAAACTATGGGGTTGATCCCTAGACGCGATCGCCTATGTTTAATTCAAATTTGTAATGATGCTGAGAACGTAAGCTTAGTGAGAATTGGACGGGGAATTACGGAAGCACCAAATCTTAAGTACTTAATGGAATCACCTGACGTTACGAAGGTTTTTCACTTTGCCAGATTTGATGTCGCCATGCTGGAAGCTCATCTTAGTATTGCGACACATCCAATTTTTTGTACTAAAATCGCTAGCAAGCTAGCTAGAACCTACACCGACAAGCATGGTTTAAAGGAACTAGTACGCGAACTCGAAAAAGTTGAGCTAGATAAAACCTCCCAATCTTCAGACTGGGGGAATGTTCATGCACTTTCTGAAGAACAATTGAAGTATGCTGCAAATGATGTCCGATATCTTTTGCCTGTATACCGTAAGCTCATTAATATGCTGATTCGAGAAAACCGCCATGACTTAGCAAAAGCCTGTTTTGCACATATTCCTACAATTGTATATTTAGACTTACTAGGCTATGCCGATGTGTTTGCCCATTAAACTATGCAAAACCAAGCCATCCGAGGATTTCGAGCTAGTTTCCTAGATGCGATCGCTGATCCATTTTATGAACCTGAGGCTGACTGTATTCGCTACTTTGCCGATGGTCTGTTAGTGGTTGAGCATGGCAAAGTTAAGGATTTTGGCAACTATGTAGATTTAGCAACTCAGTATGCAGATCTAGCAATCACCCATTACCCCGATCGCCTTATTGTCTCAGGATTTATCGATACGCATATTCACTTTCCTCAAACAGAAATGATTGCTTCCTATGGTGAGCAGTTATTGGAATGGCTGAGTACTTACACTTTTCCCACTGAACGCAAATTTGCCGATCGCAACTATGCGTCGAAAATCGCTTCTATATTTCTGGAAGAGTTACTGAGAAATGGCACTACTACGGCTCTAGTCTTTACAACTATTTTTCCGCAATCGACGGATGCTTTTTTTGAGGAAGCACAGCGACGTAATTTGCGAATGATTGCGGGGAAAGTGATGATGGATCGCAATGCCCCAGACTTTTTGACCGACACCGCCGAGTCATCTTACATAGAAACAAAACAGTTAATCGAGAAATGGCATAAATGCGATCGCCTGCTCTATGCTGTCACCCCACGTTTTGCCGTGACATCCACACCAGAGCAATTAACTAATATCGGTAAGTTATTAGCTGAATTTCCTGATGTGTATTTACACACGCATCTATCGGAAAATGTCAAAGAAGTTGCCTATGTTGCGGAAGTTTTTCCTGAGAGTGCAGGTTATTTGGATGTTTATGATCAGGCGGGTTTAGTTGGGGAAAGATCAGTTTTTGCTCATGGGGTGCAACTTACCGATCAGGAATTCGCGAGACTATCTGAGGCAAAAGCAGCGATCGCTTTTTGTCCAACTTCAAATATGTTTTTAGGAAGTGGGCTTTTTAAAATTGAAAAGGCAAAGTCGCAGGAAAATCCTGTAAAAGTGGGTCTAGGTACTGATGTGGGTGCAGGAACGAGCTTTTCAATGTTAAAGACTGCTTGCGCCGCCTATCAAGTCGCACAGTTGCGATCGCAAAAGTTATCCGCCTTTCAAGCCCTATTTCTTGCCACCTTGGGCGGCGCAAGAGCATTATGTCTTGAGGATAAGTTAGGAAATTTCGAGATCGGCAAGGAAGCTGATTTTGTAGTGCTGAATCTCCGCCCAACACCAATTATGGCGTTAAGAAATAAACCGCTCGATTTAGATAATCCACCCATCCTCACTGAAATATCCGATCAGTTATTTGCCACGCTCATTATGGGAGATGACCGTGCGATCACTGCAACTTATATCATGGGAGAATTAGCTTTAATTTAGTGGGATTTTGCGGTTTACGAGTTCTACCATTAGGTGATGCAATCGATGAACACTGAGTCGATAACTACCTGACAGGATTTTGACCCAAGCACGATCGCTTTTTGAGACTGCATAAGTCATAATATCCCTCCCGAAATGGTCTTGAAAATTTTTACTTTTAAGATTTTCGTCTGGTGTATGTCCGTCTTGTTTCATTGCGGCTATAACTTTTTGCCAATCAATTTTTCCTCTGATAAATCCAGATTCGACAATATTTTCAGTAACTTCAGTCCAACGATAAACATAGAGGAGACTCGGCGTTACTTGCACAATTGCATCTCGAAATGAATAGCCAAAAGCTCCACCAGTAATTATATAGGCAGCTATTTGATTAGCAGAATTCAAGCTTAAAGCTATTGCATTTAAGAAATCACGATTGGCAATTTCCTCAATATATTTCTTAGATTCTTGATAACTTGAGCAATTATCTAAGCATTGACATTCTTGTTCTGTCTTAGATGATTGGATATCAGGAAAAAGAATCTGATTCATGGCTTTATGCAAAGACAAAAACTTGAAGTTTTAATCGAATTTTAATTAAAAGGCGCAAAGCACCTTTTAATTAAAATTCTGCGCTTTGAGGAAAACGGGGGAATGGAATCACATCGCGGATATTGCCCATGCCAGTGATGAACTGAACTAAACGCTCAAAACCTAAACCAAAGCCAGCGTGAGGCACAGTGCCATAACGACGTAAATCGAGATACCACCAGTAATCCTCAGGATTTAGCCCCACACTGCGGATTCTCGATTCCAAGACCTCAAGGCGCTCCTCACGCTGCGAACCACCGATGATCTCGCCGACCCCAGGTGCAAGAATATCCATTGCCCGCACAGTTTGGCGATCGCTTGCCGATTCATCATTTACGCGCATATAAAAAGCCTTGATCCCCAAGGGATAATCCATCACAATGACGGGCTTTTGGAAATGCTCCTCAGCGAGAAACCTTTCATGCTCCGATTGTAAATCCAAGCCCCACGACACAGGAAACTCAAAGGTTTTGCTGCTCTTTTCGAGAATAGCGATCGCCTCAGTGTAGGTAATCCGCTCAAACTGCTCATCCACAATCTTGCAAGCATTTGCCATCACCTGATTATTTACCCGCTCTTGGAAAAACTCCATATCTTCGGGACAGGTTTCCAACACATAATTGAAAATATATTTGAGGAAATCCTCAGCAAGATCTGCATCGCCTTCAAGATCGCAAAAGGCAACTTCTGGCTCAATCATCCAGAACTCGGCAAGGTGGCGCGAAGTATTCGAGTTTTCAGCACGGAACGTGGGGCCAAAGGTATAGACATTAGAAAAGGCAGTTGCCATAATCTCTGCCTCTAGCTGACCACTGACGGTCAAGAAGGCGGGCTTACCAAAAAAGTCCTGCGAAAAATCCACACGCTTTCCTGATGCTGCCAATTTATTTAAGTCAAAAGTGGTCACACCAAACATTTCGCCAGCCCCCTCACAGTCGCTAGCAGTCACAATTGGCGTATGTACCCACAAAAAACCACGCTCTTGGAAAAATTTATGTATGGCAAAAGCACAGGCATTTCGCACCCGAAATACTGCCCCAAACATATTTGTTCGGGGACGTAAATGGGCGATCGTTCGTAAAAATTCGATCGAGTGACGTTTTTTTTGTAAAGGGTAGGTCTCAGGATCGGCAGTGCCAAATACAGCGATCGCATTAGCCTGCATTTCCACCCTTTGACCTTTACCCATAGACTCCACTAGAGTCCCTGATACCTCAATGGATGCACCTGTAGTTATTTGTTTAATTAGCGTTTCATAGCCATCAATTGTCTGAGGTAAAACAATTTGTAGCCCTTGTAGCGATGAGCCATCGTTTAACTCCAAGAAGGCTATTCCCTTACCTTCTCGTTTAGTCCTCACCCAACCACGAAGTGTGTATGAGTCATTAGTCTGACCATCACGTAACAGGTCAATAATTCTTGCAGATGTCATACGCTAGAAATAACCGCTAGAAATAACTGTGAATAGGCTATGGAGCTATGAAATTAATCAGTGAAATTAATGATTACAAAGCTCAGGCAAGTATCCTAACACTTCAGAGCATGACATCGATAGAAACCCCTAGATGTTCCCCTTGAGAACGATTCCCCAGCAATTAAAGCTTGACATTAGCTTGCGAATTAACTTGAAAATTAGGTTGAAATGGCTTAATTCTGATATGCCATTTCACGGATCAATGGTAGGCGATCGCTAATGTAGTGACTGAGATCATTTTGCTGATGGGAATCAAGAGACGAGCGTTGCTTAACTTGGTCAACCAACCAACTCATGAGACCATCATCATCAAGATTTAAGAGCAGATTAGGCTGTGCTTGGTTAACTGAGTCCCAGAAAAGACGTATAATAGCAGGTGACATGTTTGTTTACCTTAACCTTAATATTTTCCTAACATTCTATAGGTTAGTACATTTCTACGTGAGTACTGTCAAAATTCACACAAAATGAAATAAAAAACACCTCCCCCAAGATTGATTGAGATAACCGACAGTACTAGGAGAGCCTAGAAACTATACTGGTAAAGAGTTTTTACTTTTGGTGTCGCAGATAACTTGTATAGATATCTACACAAAACGTGTCATTAATTCATTCATAATTGGTCGTCCTCAGTAGGATCGGACAGTGATTGTAGTGATCCCCGTATATAGTGCTTTGCGCTGTCATCAAAACTAGATTTTTATATTAAGAAGGGTGACTCTTTGAGTCACCCTTCTTAATATAAAAAAACTGCTATCTTTAGCACTAACCATCTTGGAAAGGTATCGTTGGAATTATGGCTAGGCAAGTAGAAATTTGGAACGATCGCGCAGAAATTGCCAACCGAGCATTGATGCTATGTCAAATCGCCTATGATGAGGCGATCGCAAAGGGTGAAAGATTTACCATTGTTGCCGCAGGTGGTAGCACACCTAAGGTTTTATATGAACTCTTAGCCAGTAAGGAATGGGACTGGTCAAAGGTGCATGTTTTTTGGGGAGATGAACGCTATGTCCCTGTCACCGATCCCCAAAGCAATGAAGGCATGACCCGCCAAGCATGGCTCGATCGCGTGGCAATTCCTGCGGCAAATATCCATGCGATTCCGACAGACAAAGATGATCCTGAGATCGCTGCTGCCCAATATGAGCAACATATTCAAGCATTTTTTGGAGTGAGTGCAGGTGAAATTCCCCAATTTGATCTGGTTTTACTAGGAATGGGTGACGATGGACATACCGCTTCGTTATTTCCCCACACCTCCGCCCTTAAAGTGGGCGATCGCCTTGTCACAGTTGGCTCAAAAGATGGGCAGCCAAGGATCACCTTGACAGTACCACTCATTAATCGGGCTAAAGAAATTATTTTTATGATTGAGGGGGCAGCTAAAGCTAGAGCACTCAAGGCAGTGCTAGCACCTAGTGGTGATGTAAACCAATATCCTTCACGATTAATTACTGGTAATACGATTTGGCTATGCGATCGTACAGCCATGAATCAAAAAAATCATTAAAAAACCTAAAAGCAAAGGCGATGCTTGCATTGACTTTGCTCTTATCGTCAAGACTTTCACAATGCAATCTTATGTCCAAGCTCAATCCTCAACAATACGAACGGCTGAAGCGCGAAGCTAAATCGCCCTACCGAGGTCTACGCATCTTCATTTACATTGCCTTTGCAGGTTCAGGCTTTATTGGTGCAGTGATCTTCTTCACTAGGCTTATTGCAGGTAACGGTCAATTAGAAGCTAATTTAGGAAACTTTGCTTTACAAATTGGGGTCTTAGCTTTGGTAATATGGCTTTATCGGATTGATCGCAGTAAGTAGATACGTCGCCACAGCATTACCAAAAACCATAGGTAAAAGAAGCGATCGCGAAAATTTAAAAAATAATAAATGTCATCAAAGCACTTGATTTTGCATGACAGCTTTTCTGCTTGGAATTATCAAAAAGTTTATAGTTAGTTTAAGTTTAAAGTAATGTTTTTAATTTTATTAACATTTAAATTTCATATTAGGTTTGGGACGGCTTGATATGCAAAGTTGTAAAAATGCTATAGAGGAACTAGTAATTGCAGAAATTGACCTCCAAATTTCGCACTTACCGCAATATCGACGCGAGCAGATTAATTTGAGCGAAGTTGCTGCCTATGCGCTCAATCGGCTTCCACCCATGTATGCCACATCTAAAGCGGGTTGGATGAGACAGAGGAAGAAAGCCGCTACCGAAATGCGTCCACAAATAGAATCCGCAGTACGTCGCGCCCTTATCAGTGTCAAGCCAGATGCATTGAGAGATTCACGACCTTTGCCATCACAGGAAGTCGCGAACCATGCGAGATCGCTTGCCGAACTCCAGCAAATCTTAGGGGCTGAGAATGCATCTTGGAAGGATATTCCGAATGCATTAGAGAATGCTTTGATGACCATTAAACTCAAAAGCTCAGTGAGTAATACCTACATGGTATTAGGTAAGCGCGACACGATCGCAGGAAAAGAGGACACTGTTTTTGGGAAGAAACCACCTGAAATTTCTTGGAAAGGCAGACCCATGGTGACCTCAACTAGTTTAGCTAAAGATGAACAAAAGGCAAGAGACTTCCAAACCTATATGGTGGATGTCAACTATCAGTTCAGTAATGTCTTGGAGAAACTCGTTTTATCCCTCGCCTATCATCAAATTCAAAAACTCCATCCCGCCATCATCGAAACTGTTGATTTGGGTGAAACAACTGCCTATGTTTTAAATCGCTTACCAACGATGTATGCCACTACAGAAAAGGGTTATCGAGAGTTAAGATTGCGGGCAAGAGAAGTTTATGGGAAAGAAGTTGTCGCTGTCCTCAAAGAAGCGATCGCTGTTTGTGTAGAAGCACCGAATTTAAAAAAATCACCATTACCTCTAGCTCGTTTTGAAGCAGAGCTAGAAGAAGCCCTAGAACAAGTGCGCTGGATTTTACAACGCGATGATATTAATTGGCGGAATGCTCCGTTTATTGTAGAAGAATGTTTGCAAAAAGCCGTAATTAACGAACTAGAATGGCGCAAACGGAGTGATTATAACTACCCCTATAATTCTTAAATTCTTAGTTGTCCCCTTTGAAGACAACTAAGATAGCGTTCCTGATCGCATTTTTGTCCATATCTCTTTATATTGCAAGAGTGTTGATGACGATAATGGGGATAGGACTTCACTCTTAGCTAAAATCTCTTGCGGAAAAAATTTGATGGGATCGGCTTTAACACTGGCAGGCACTTGATCTAGTTCACTAGAAGGGCTAACTGCATCAGTTAAGGATGTAATTTGAGCTGCGATCGCAGGGGTCAGGCAAAAATTCATCCATTCTGCCGCAGCAATCGGAGCATCTCCCTTAGGCATTACCCAAATATCACTCCATAGCGCCGTTCCATCCTGAGGAATTACCACTTTGAGATCGGGATTTTGACGTTTGGCTTTGTACATATCACTTGTCCAACCAACTGCCGCCAGCGTATCGTCGGCTAATAGAGACTGCAAATAGTTTTCAGAGGTATAGGTTAAAACCTGTGAATTCAAACTTTTCAGTTCTTTGGTCAGTGTAGCGAAAATATCCTGATGTTCTACTAAGTTTTCCTGCTGGTAGGATTGCCCCATCTTTTTTAATACAAGCCCAATGACTTCTCTTGCATCATCGGGTAATGTCAATTTAAGTTTCAATTCCGATCGCCAGAGATCAGACCATTGGGTAATATCAAATTTAAGTTTGTCACTGCGGTAAGCAATCGCTGTTGTTCCCCAACGATAGGGAATCCCCCAGACCTGATTGTTGCGGGTCACACTTTTTTGCCAGATTGGACTCAGCTTCTGCCATTGGGGAATTTTTTCGAGCAAGTTAGGGGCGATCGGTTGAATTAATGAATTAGCGATCGCTAAATCTAGCCAACCATCACCAATACTAATCACATTCGGTATTTTGTCTTTAGAATTGGGATAAGTTTGGAGTTCTTGCCAAATTTTCGAGGGTAAGTTCTCAGCTTTAAATTCAGCCTTTAATTGTGATGCAGATTCAAATTGGTTAATCAATTTACTGGGGATTGCCCCTAGTAAACCCACAATCTTGAGGCGATCGCGTTGATCGAAAGGATTTGCAAATTGGCATCCCCCAATTGAGGCGATCGCTGCACCACCTAAAACTAAAAACTTACGTCTATCCATGAATCTTCTAAACATATCCCCTTCATTAAAACAGAAAAAAGAGGCAGCACTTCGCACCACCTCTTTTCCTAAAAAGTTTACGATTTTTGGTAGTGCTACATAGATAAGGATGGGCGGCGCTTCGCGCCGCCCATCCTTATCTATAAATCCTTTTTTGGGACTACCCAAGTTTTGATACTGCTATAGGCAATCTCAAAACTCACAAATTTATTTTACAAATGGTCTCATTAGCAAATAGCCAGCTCCAAAGGAAGTTAGCACGATCGCCACAATAGTTAAAGTCAAAACCCAACCACTCAAACCTGTTGATTCGTTGGCTTCTTCTATTGACTCATGGCGGAGTGGACGTGACGAAATTTCTTCACGAATTTCTAGCTTAGGCAATACTTTAGGAGTAGGTGCAGACACAGGTGCAGGTGTAGGCGCATCAAACGAGGCAAAAGAGCTATCGTAATAAAGTGCCTCACCTAACATTGGTTCGTTAGAGCTTTGAGGGGTGGAGTCAGTAGCAAGTTGTCTCGCTCTAGAAATGGCTTCTTGAATTGCATTAGTTGTTTGCTGTACAGCCGCTTTACGGGGACTAGCCTGTGTCGCAGGCTTATCAGTAGTACGAGGTTTAGCCGCAGGGGGACGACCTTGAGGCTGAGGATTGTTACGAGATGGTGCAGGATTAATCTGCGAGGAGGCACGGATACCCGCTAAAACTTCCGACAGTTTTGATTCTGGTAAATTTGATTGGGTAAGAATTGACTGTACTCGATCTGTCGCTTGGGCGATCGCCTCAAACTCTTGCAATAACATTTGATTTTGCTTAGTAAGTTGCTCATTTTGCAACTGAAAAAAAGACAGTTTTGCTTGAGTAGATTGCAACTCCGCAGCCAGTTCTCGATATACAGTGACAGGCACTGATGCCTGATAACCAGATTGCGAGGTCTGATAACCAGATTGAGAAGTTGTAGGTTTAGAGACTGGATTGGCTTGCATAGGCGACAGCACCTTCGACTGTAAAAATTTAGTCGAGACTATAACATATGATTTACTAATTTGCTTCAATACAATCCGAAATTCAGCAATTTTTATGAGGTCAGAGATAACAAAGCAGTATCACCAAGCGCTGTAACTAGATAAACCAAGTTGCTACCTATTCATTTAAGACTAAAGTTAAAATAAAAAATGCTAGATTTTTATATAAAAAAAGCGTCATTTTGGACTTAGCGAGGCTGTTTTTAACTTGTTTTGAGCCGATTTTTAATAGGTAGCAACTTGGGTTAGATATAGCAATGAAAGTTTTGCTTAAATGAAGGCAACGCTTCGCGTCGCCTTCATTTATCTGGGTTTTGATTGTTCCTAGCTATTGCTTTCATGGCTATAGATAGGACAATTTTTAGAGCAGAATTGTGAGAACGACAATCGGCTGTAATGTCAGTGATAAGGGACGCGCAGTAAAATCAAGAACCCTAAGTGCTATATTGCCAATTTAATTTAGACTCATGCTTCTATTACAGTTTAGTACTTCTCACTATTGCCGTAAAGCTAGACTAGCTCTTGGTTACAAACAAATTCCCTACCAAGTCGAGAACCTCACTCCCGGACTACATATTCTTAGAATTAAGCCCCTTTCAGGCAAAAAGACTGTCCCTGTCCTACTACCACAACAAAAAAATTGCCCCGCAGTAGTTGCGGACTCCACCGAAATTATTCGCTTTCTCGAAGGTTATCACCCCAATCCACCCCTTTATTTAGCAAATGAACAACAACAAAAGGAAGCATTACAGCTAGAGGATTATTTCGATGAGTTTATAGGGACATCAGCAAGGTTTGTTTATTACCAATTTCGCGCTAATGAGGGTAAGCATATCGATCCCTCATGGATGAGTCAGCTCGTAATTGCGATCGTCAGATCGCAATATGGCATTAATGCAGACTCCGCAAAGTTGGCATCTCAAAAAATTGATGAGGCGATCGCGATGCTCAGTGAGCGTTGGCAAAAGGGCTATTTAATCGGAGATCGCTTTAGTGTTGCGGATTTGACGGCAGCAGCGCTACTCTCACCATTGGGGCTAATTCCTAGCTACCGTCATACTTATCCTTGGTTATTTGATCGCATTACCGTAATTCATCAGCTTTGTCATGAGCCTTTGCCAACAAACTGGGAAGCGGGACTGGGTCAAGTTTAAAAGTGCTAAATAGGCAAGGATAGGCGGCGCGAAGCGCCGCCTATCCTTGCCTATTTAGCAATACCAAATTTTTAGGACTACCAAAATTTCTAAGTAGGCAAGCATAAGTAAACTTAAAACCCGTATTTCTGTAACGCTCGCGTAGCGAGCGTTACAGAAATACGGGTTTCGTTTATAACTATGTCGAGCTACTTAGTAGGTCTATAGGTTAATGTGTATCACCCAAAATCGTCACCAAGTGTAAAAAAATCGCAACATAGGGATGAATGACAAATTGGTGTTAACTTATTGGTGTTACTTTAGAGAATATGAAAAAGTTGTCTAGAAACTGTACTTTTCATCTGCTCAGCGTGAAAACAAGTATTTTTTAGATTTCTTAGAGAAGATTAGTACGAGTAATCATATGGCTGTTAATGTTAGTGAATCTTTGTTTGAGCAGATTCTCGAATATCTCCGAGCGAGGACAGAAGCAAGCGATCGCGTTGCTCAAAACCTTCTTAAAACATTAGAAACTCTGATATCTAGTAGTACATCATCAAATTCTGTCGCCAAGCCCCAGAGCGATCGCGCTGATAATCTCGCATCACAATTTGGACAAAAACTATTTGATGCGTGGAAAGAGCTAGCGGATCTCCAAGTCGGTGAAAATTTTTGGAGCTACCCTGTAATGTTTGAAGATTTAGCGGAAACCATGGAAATTTCCGTTGATCGGTTCGTCCAATATCTTGCCAATGTCCAAATCGGTAGTTTGCAGCTTATTCAAGGAAGGGGATATAACTATCAGGTCAATGGACAACAGGCAGCTTCTCTAACATTTCATTCCGCGCCGACCCTCAAAAAAGCAGCAATTCCCAATGTTGCTGAAAAGAAACAAGATGTAAATGCCAAAAGTAAAGCTTTCAAAGTTGGCGATCGCGTCATCGTCAACGCTAATCGTCAGCAATACGCCAATCATAAGGGGATCGTTGAGCAAGTGATTAGCGTAAGCTGCCGTGTCAAGTTAGATAATGGCTGGACAGCATTTTTACCAAATCATTGCTTAGATCACATTAATTAGATCACATTAATTAGAGAATTCAGAATTCCTAAAAACTGATGATGTGCTGCTTTCATTGCAGCACATCATCACATGGGCAAAATGACAAGCTCTATAGTTAGCAACTTATGGAAAATATCACCTTTGAAGAAGCGATCGCCTACACAGAAGAACTACTCCTACGCAGCGATCTAGACGATGCTCAATTAGAATCAGAAATTTCTAAACTGGTACAAACTATCAATGGAGCGCGAGGATTTTTCGTCTGCTTCTTAACAGGAGACTGGCAGCTCGCTGACGCACCTAATACTAGCGTCATTCGGGCATTGCAATCTGCTCCTAACGCGATCGCCGAACTCTTAGTTAAAAATTTAGCAATGTCTACCGCGATGGCAATCACCCATCGCCGAGCAGGGAATATAGAACAAGCCGATGGTTCCCATCGTGTCGCTAAGCGGACTGCACTTTTAATAGAGAAAGTAGATATTACGGAAGTTCGTACAATTGCTACACAGGTCAAAGAAGCAGCGATTTTTAACACTGGTGCATATGCAGATTTTCTGACAAGATGGGGCTATGATGCCGAACAAAAACAGGCGATCGCCCAAATATTAACTACTGTAATAAACCATGTTTGAGCCAGCAGGAGAAAATCCCTTATTTATTGAAGCGATCGCCCAGTTTAATCATGGAGACTATTACACCTGTCACGATACCTTAGAAGCCATTTGGAATGATGCTTGGCAAAGCGATCGAGCTTTTTATCAAGGGATATTACAAATCGCAGTTGGTCTATATCATCTCCGCAATCAAAATTGGCATGGAGCCACAATTCTCTTAGGTGAAGGTACAAGTCGCTTACCCGCTTATCTTCCTGAATATCAATCCATTGATGTTGAGACTTTATTAACAGAGAGTTTACAGATATTAAGAACTGTGCAGTTAAGTGGGAAAGAAGGAATTGTCGATGTTTTAAAACAGCTTGATCAGGGAAATTTACCTACTCCTCAACTATATAAAATCCCTAATAGCGATAATGATTAAATTAAGTAAAAACCAGAACAAAAAGCTGTGGCTCACGCTGCGCTTGCGCCACAGCTTTTGGGATTGCGCCCAGCTAATTAGCATGATCGCCCCATCTAAATCATTATCGTCAAAACTATGACTTGGGAACTCTCGGATCTACTAAGGGCGATCGCTACCACTATTGTGATTGGCATTCATGCCTCCCATCACTGGTGGTTTGGGGTAAAGGATACCGTGACGATGAACCCTGAAATTTTTATTGACACATTCATTAACCAAGTCGGACGCTTTACTGTCCCCATATTTGTAATTCTATCTGGATTCGCCCTATCCAAATCAGAAGAGAAGCATCCCTTCGATTTAAAAATATTTTGTCAACGCCGCCTCTGGCGGATCATCCCGCCATATATTCTCTTCACTCTACTCAATGTCGTTGGGCGATCGCAATTTCTTGCAGGAAGTTGGCAAGAGCGACTCCAACAAATCTGGCAAGCCCTCTCTACAGGTATGGGAGATTATCATCTTTACTTCTTGGGCATTATTTTACAATGTTATGTAAGTTATCCATTTCTCCGTCGCATTACTTTTACAGTCAAGAACTTATGGATATTACTGGTGATCGCGTTTTCCCTATTTAGCTTGCGTTGGATTTCTGCGACGTTTGGATTACTTCCCAACCTTACCAGTTTTCTCCCCGACGGCAATCATGTAATTTATTGGTTACCCTATTTCCAAATTGGTATCTGGCTATCTAAAGATCATGGATGGAGTAAGCAACTTGTATCGCAATGGCGATCGCATACATGGGGGTATCTATTTGCGATCGCCGCAATTTTGGAACTAGGCGAATTCTATGGAACTGCTATACTTAAGAACTCTGCGGAAGCGGTCGGACATTACACTAGACCAACGATAATTCTGGTTACTTTAACCTTCCTACTATGGACAATCTCTTGGCAGATTAAAGAACCTATCAAAGCAATACTTTCCAACAAGATTTTTGCTAGTGCAAGTTTTACGACCTATCTCATTCATGTATGGATCTTAAGGGCGATCGCTCCCCTCGAAGTAGTTGGTGGTATTTTATACGTCCCCCTTGCCGCTACAGTATCATGGCTCATTGGCATCACGATCTGGCGACTAGTTAAGTTAAAACGCTGGAGTGCGATCGCCTTTGGCGCATAACCATCAAGCAAATTTTTTTAACACCCCTTTGAGATCTTCTATCCTCACAGGCTTACTAATAAAATCATCCATTCCCATTAAGATACACTTCTCTCGATCTTCCTTCATTGCATTTGCAGTCATTGCCACAATTTTGATTTTATTAACGGTATCTCCATCTTTCTCAATTAGCCGAATTCTACGAGTAGCTTCTAAACCATCCATTTCTGGCATCTGAACATCCATTAAAATCAAATCATAGGATTTATTTTGCAAGGCTTGTAACACCTCTAAGCCATTCATTGCACAATCCGCATAATATCCTAATTTCGCTAGAAGTCGTAAAGCGATCATCTGATTAAACGTGTTGTCTTCGACCAACAGAATTCTCAAAGATTGCTTATGATTCTCATCAGTAATTTTCTCCGTGATATATTGGATACTTTGATTTTGCTCTATCTGGATATCCGCCAATGGCAATATAGCTAGAGGCTTAACAGCATCAACTTCCTGCTCTACCTTCAACTCTGGAGTAGCCACATTCTCAATAGTCAGTTCAAATTGAAAAATTGTACCTTTACCTAAAGTACTACTCACCTGAATATGACTACCCATAAACCTTGCAAACTGTTGGCTAATCACTAGACCTAAACCTGTACCTGTCTGTGATGCTCGACCTGAAGCCGTTTGCACAAAAGCTTCAAACAAATTATTAATTTCTTCTGGAGCAATTCCACAGCCAGTGTCTTCTACTTCAAATTGAATAACTGACTTAGAGAGATCCTGATCTGTATCTACTAATGAGACACGAAGAATTATGTAGCCTTTGTGCGTAAACTTAATCGCATTACCTAAAAGATTCAATAAAATCTGCCGAATTTTACGCTCATCCGCCTTAATATACTGCGGCAGTCTGGGATGAATCGCAAAAATTAGCTGCAAGTTCTTATCTCTTGCTCTAATTTGCAACATCTCCTGAAGATTATTGAGAAATAGCTGCAAATCAAATATTGACTCTTCCAGAATTATCTTTCCTGCTTCAATTTTAGATACTTCTAAAACATCATCGATCAAGTTAAGCAAATGTTCACTACTATGACTGATAATCTTGACATATTCTCCAAGCGCTTCAGTAAGTCCATCTTCTCGACTCATCAATTGTGTACATCCCAAAATCGCATTTAGAGGAGTTCTCAACTCATGACTCATTCTTGCTAGAAAACTACTTTTAGCCCGATTTGCCACTTCAGAGTGTTCTGCCTCTTGCTTTAGAGCCTGTTGTGAAAACTCTAAAGCTGCCAGCATAAACGTACCTCTCAATTCTAAAGCAGCTTCAATTTCCACTTCATCCCAAGGTAAGGATTTAGCTCTAACGGTTTCTTTCCATAATTCAAAAGATCGACGAGGTGATGGATCAAAATCATCATCAATATCTAACAATTTGCTCGGATCACCTGCCCAGTTAACAGTTTGTACAACTTCAGAACGAAGCCAAATTATATGATAAGAAGTATGATTAAGCTTAATAGAAATAGATAATAATCCACTTGCCCTATCCTTAAACTCCATTGCTTCAGGCAATAACTGACTTAAGCAATTAGTATAAAAAACATCTTGAGACTTCTGCTCTAACCACTCCAACAAATTAGAAACAAATGTTGGCGGTGGACATGTACCAATTTCAGAAATGCGATCTCCGAAGCAAATGATTGCTCCGTTAGCATTGACTAAATCGAGTAGTTTCTCTATATCTTGAAGAAAAGTATAATTAACTAATTGATAGCCTTCTAGAATATCTTGCTTCAGTTTAGTTTGAATAAATTTGATGTTATCTTGGGCTTTTTTAAGGTATTGCTCATGTTTATGGACAATTT
The DNA here is from genome assembly GCF_027942295.1 of Pseudanabaena sp. Chao 1811. Lineage (NCBI taxonomy): Bacteria > Bacillati > Cyanobacteriota > Cyanophyceae > Pseudanabaenales > Pseudanabaenaceae > Pseudanabaena > Pseudanabaena sp. Chao 1811. The sequence continues at coordinate 2,671,712 of NZ_CP101416.1, read as the reverse complement.
CCACAGACATGATTTGACCTAAAAACTCACAAGTCTTTCTAGTCTCATAGTCTATATACTTAGGTGAATAATGATGGCAAACAATCAATCCCCATAGCTTGCCTGAGTTAATTAGAGAGATGCCTAAAGAAGCTGAAACCCCCATTTTTTGTAAGTATTTCACATGAAACGACGAAACACTTCTCAAGGTGCTAAGGCTCAAATCAAGGGGTTTCTGCGTAATGGGATTATTGAGGGGGATAATTGGTACAGGTTGGCAGTTTAAATCAACAATTAGGCGCAACCAATTTCTGTAATAGAGTTTACGGGCAAGCTCAGGAATATCAAAGGCTGGATAATGCAATCCTAACAGAGGTTCTAGCTCTTCAGCTTTAGACTCAGCAATCACAACTCCACTATTGTCCAAATCAAATTTGTAGATGAGTACGCGATCGTATCCAGTTATCTTCCGAATTTCTTTAACTAGTAAATCCGATATTTCATCAAAATCCTTCGCTTCTCTAACATTAATTGCCGCAGATTTTGCTAGGTAATAAAATCCCAGATTAGGAGTCGGATCTTCCGATAAAGGTTCTAATTCTAAAATGAGTAGTCCATCAGCACGGTGCATTATGCCTTGAAACCAGCATTTCTTCCGATTAATCTGAACAGATAGTTTAATTGGATTGAATACTTCTAAATTTTGGTGAGTGGTAAAAGATAATAGAGTATTAATCTGAGACTGTGAAAATATTGCATTCAGAGGTTGGTTGATCAGAGATATGGCGTTTTTGCCAAAAAAGTGAATTGCGTTTTCGCTCACCTGCATTATTCGCAAATCTGCTTCAAGAATGCTCAACAACACACCGTGGGACTGAATATGTCCCAATAAGTGAATCTGTTCGCGATCGCAGATTTGATAACCAACTGGTCTTGAAATTTCAGAAATTCCTGAATTTATAGGTTGCGCTATTTCCATATTTTCCCATCACCTAATTCATATATCGTCCTTATCAACAAGAACAGATTCTAAATATTAGTAAAATTATTGAATAAATAACTTTATTAATACCCCCAAGACTCTCCCCAACTCGGACTATAAAAAGGTTGTAGCATAGCCAAAATGAAATTCTCAATTAATTCCATGCTCAGGTAAAACCCTGTATAGCGATTATTTATCCTAATAATTTACCTGTATACCAAGCTACAACCATAATACCCCTCTTAAATAGAGAAACTAAACCTTATAAGCACTTTTTAGCTATCAGATCACCTAAGCGATCGCGAAGACATCTGAAAGATCAGAAGAAACGAAACCTTCTGCATCCATTTTTCGTTTTACATAAATTTCGTGCAATGCGATCGTATTTAGGATGAGGATCTGTTCAGGAGCAAGAGCTAATAGACCCTGTAATAGTAGTTTTTCAAAAAACTTTAAGAAACTATAGACAAAACATCTCGCTTAGAGTTAGGATTGTTAATCGTGACTAAAAACAGAAACTAAGAAAAAGAAGCTAACACTACATTTTCTTAAGTCTGAGTCACGCATTGGGATAAGCAACCTAAGAATACTCAAAAATTTTTAGTTGTCCATCACCAACCCAAGAGATTGTGTTTCTCAAGTCTAACAATTTGGTTAGACATCTTTTGTAAGTCGTCTCGAAGTCCCTTAACCAGTCTTCAAAAACAATCCTTCTTAAGATCGAAACCGATCTCTTTTGAGCCTGTCAAAAATCTGCAAGAAAAACCTTATTTAATTTGCAGCCACAAGCAAGCGGAGCTAATTTTAATGACTGTCGGAATTCTCGGCACAAAACTTGGGATGACCCAAGTATTCGATTCGGATGGCAACGCTGTTCCTGTAACCGTTGTCCATGCAGGTCCTATCACCGTAACTCAAGTCAAGACTGACACCAAAGAAGGCTATAAAGCTATTCAAGTTGGTTATGGCAAGACCCGCGAGAAGCTACTCACCAAACCAGAGTTAGGACATTTGAAAGCGTCAGGTGCAGAACCTGTTAAGCACCTACGTGAATATCGTTTAGATGATGTGAGCAACTACACCATCGGACAAACCCTAGATGTAAGTCAGTTCAAGGATGGCGACATCGTTGATGTGATTGGAACTAGCATTGGTAAAGGTTTCGCTGGTTATCAAAAGCGCCACAACTTTGGTCGCGGTCCGATGGCTCACGGTTCTAAAAACCACAGACAACCTGGTTCGACAGGTGCAGGTACAACTCCTGGTCGTGTTTATCCTGGTAAGCGCATGGCTGGTCGTCTTGGCGGTAAGCAAATCACCGTAAAGAAACTAACTATAGTCAAGGTCGATGCAGCGAACAACGTGCTGCTAATTAAAGGAGCAGTACCTGGTAAAGCTGGTGCATTGCTTAATGTCATTCCTACCGTAATTGTCGGCAAGGCTAAGTAAGAACTAAGTAGTTTGTTCGTGAGATCGAGAGAGTTTAAGTTATGCCTATAGTAAAAGATTGGACAGGGAAGGAAGTCGGTGAGGTAGATCTGGAATTGCGTGTTGCTAAAGAAGCAACTGCAAAGGGTCTAGTACACCGTGCCCTCGTCAGACAGCTCGCTAATGCCCGCCAAGGTACAGCCAGCAGCAAGACCCGCGCCGAAGTTCGTGGTGGTGGTCGTAAGCCTTTCAGACAAAAGGGGACTGGTCGCGCCCGTGCAGGTTCGACTCGTTCTCCTCTAACCCGTGGTGGTGGTGCTATTTTTGGACCAAAACCTAGAGATTACGATACCAAGATGAACCGCAAAGAGCGTCGTCTTGCTCTTCGCACCGCATTCACTGGTCGCGCAGCAGATTTGATCGTAGTTGAAGATTTTGCCGTAAATCTCGTACAGCCTAAGACTAAGGAACTCACTCAAGCTCTTGAGCGTTGGGGCGTGGTTGCTGGTAGCAAGGTTTTGGTCATTACTGATCAAAAAGAAGAAAACATTGTTTTGTCTGCACGCAATATTCGTAACTTGCAGTTGCTTGCGGCTGATCAATTGAATATTTTCGACATCGTTAATGCTGAGAAAATTGTGGCAACGCGCTCGGCGATCGCCAAGATTCATGAAGTGTATGGTGGCGATGCGAAGCTAGCAACTGAGATCGTTACGGTCGAAGATGCAGAATAACGGAATCTAAGTAGAAGAAAGAAACACCATGGCTAAGATCCCAACCCAATTCGATCCCCGTCGCTTGCCCGATCTCATTCGTCGCCCTCTGCTCAATGAAAAGGCAACCAGACAATTAGAAAGCAACAAGTACACCTTTGATGTTGTGCATGATGCCACTAAGCCTGAAATCAAAGCTGCAATTGAGAGTTTGTTCTCAGTCAAGGTTAAGAAAGTGAATACCCATAACCCACCCGCACAGGCGCGTCGGATTGGTAAGTTCGCAGGCAAACGCGCTCAAATCAAAAGAGCGATCGTCACCCTCGCTGAAGGCAGCAAAATCGATTTGTTCCCAGATGTGTAACCTCCCCATAAAAATAGCCTTTGGCTATTTTTATCTAGGAAAACAAAACCAGAGAACTGTTCTTTAACAACATCAGACAATTATGGGCGTTCGTGCATATAAACCGTATACCGCTAGTACCAGACAAACCGTTGTCTCGGACTTTGCGGAAATCACCAAATCAGAACCCGAAAAGTCTTTAACCACCCATGTCCACCGTAAGCGTGGACGTAATAACCGTGGTGTAATTACTAGCCGTAGACGTGGCGGCGGTCACAAGCGTCTTTATCGGATTATCGATTTTAAGCGCAACAAACGTGACATCATCGCTGAAGTCATTGCGATCGAGTACGATCCTAACCGCACCTCTCGTATTGCTCTATTGCAATATGAAGATGGCGAAAAAAGATATATTCTTGCTCCCAAGGGCATTGCCGTTGGCAACAAAATTCAAGCGGGGACAAGTAACGTTCCTTTTGAAATCGGTAACGCTATGCCTCTAGCAAACATACCTCTCGGTACAATTGTTCACAACGTTGAACTGGTACCTGGAAAGGGTGGTCAAATTGTGCGTTCGGCTGGTGCTGGTGCTCAAATCGCAGCAAAAGAAGGTGATTTCGTTACCCTTAAGCTTCCTTCCAGTGAAGTTCGCTTGATTCGTAAGGATTGCTTCGCGACTATCGGACAAGTTGGCAATCTCGATCATAGCAACACCAGTCTTGGTAAAGCAGGTCGTAGTCGTTGGTTGAACCGTCGTCCTAAAGTTCGTGGTATGGTCATGAACCCCGTCGATCACCCCCATGGTGGTGGTGAAGGTTGTGCCCCCATCGGACGTAGTGGTCCTGTTACGCCTTGGGGTAAACCAACCTTGGGTTACAAGACTCGCAAGAAGGGCAAACTCAGTGATGCCCTCATTGTTCGTCGCCGTCGCAAGTCCTCGAAGCGCGGTAAGGGCGGACGTAACGCTTAATTTTTTTGCTAAGCAACTGCTTTGCATTTGCTTAGCGCAAAGACTTATTTAGAGAATACAAATTATGACGCGATCGCTAAAAAAAGGTCCCTTTGTTGCCGATCACTTACTGACCAAAATCGAAAAGCTCAACGCCAAAGGCGAAAAGCAAGTTGTCAAAACATGGTCTCGCGCTTCCACAATTCTTCCTCAAATGATCGGGCATACCATTGCCTGCCATAACGGAAAACAGCACGTTCCTGTATATGTCACGGAGCAAATGGTAGGACACAAACTCGGTGAGTTTGCCCCTACTCGCACCTTCCGCGGTCATGCCAAGAGCGACAAAAAGGCCAAGAGATAGGTAGACAGGTAGATAAAAATGATCCTTGCCCAAAACGAAATCCCTGCCGTAGCTAAATACATTCGGATGTCACCCCACAAGGTGCGCCGAGTACTCGACCAAATCCGTGGTCGTAGCTACCGTGAAGCATTAATGATTCTTGAGTTCATGCCCTATCGCTCCTGCGAACCAATCACCAAGGTATTGCGTTCTGCCGTAGCTAATGCTGAACATAACGCTGGACTTGATCCCGCATCCCTAGTAGTTAACCAAGCCTTCGCCGATATGGGACCTAGCCTCAAGCGCTTCCGTCCCCGCGCTCAAGGTCGTGCTTACCAAATTCGTAAGCCTACTTGTCATATTACGATTACCGTCAAACCATCGGAGGAAGAATAGGTATGGGTCAGAAGATTCACCCAACAGGGTTACGCCTCGGCATCACCAAGTCCCACCTTTCTCGTTGGTATGCTGATGTCAATCGCTACGGTGTCTTGGCTGAAGAAGACAACAAGATCCGTAAGTATATTGAAAAGACCTTGAGCAATGCAGGTATCGCTGAGATTTTGATTGACCGCAAGGCTGATCAAGTTGATCTCGAAATCCGTACCGCTCGTCCTGGTGTAGTTGTCGGTCGTGGTGGTGCTGGTATCGAGCAATTGCGTGTCGGTCTAGTAAAGTACCTTGAACAAGACGGCTCCCTCAAAAAAACAGGAACCAGCCAAGTTCGGATCAATGTTACCGAAGTTACCAGAGTTGATGCAGAAGCACCTCTGATTGCCGAATACATTGCTCAACAAATCGAACGTCGTGTTTCCTTCCGTCGTGTCGTTCGCCAAGCAATTCAAAGAGCGCAGCGTGCAGGCATTGAAGGTATTAAGGTGCAGATCAGTGGTCGTCTCAACGGCGCTGAAATTGCGAGAACTGAGTGGGTTCGTGAAGGTCGCGTACCTCTACATACCCTCCGTGCTGACATTGACTACAGCTATAAAACATCCAGAACTATTTATGGTGTCATTGGCATCAAAGTCTGGATCTTTAAAGGCGAAATTATCGAAGGCGAAGAAGCTCCTGCTCCAGCCGCTCAACCCCGTCGTCGCCAGCAACGTCGTCCCCAATTTGAGGATCGTTCTAGCGCTGAAGGATAAACTTCTGTCATCTAGAGTTTTGAACCATGTTAAGTCCTAAACGTACAAAATTTCGTAAGCAGCAACGCGGTCGGATGGCGGGTCCCGCTACCAGAGGAGCTGAAATCAACTTTGGTGATTACGCCATGCAGGCTCTAGAGCCTTCTTGGATTACTTCTCGCCAAATCGAAGCCGCCCGTCGTGCCATGAACCGCTACATCCGTCGCGGTGGCAAGATTTGGATTCGTATTTTCCCAGACAAGCCTGTAACTATGCGTCCTGCTGAAACCCGTATGGGTTCTGGTAAAGGTGCTCCAGAGTTTTGGGTATCAGTAGTCAAACCTGGCCGCATCATGTTTGAGGTCGCAGGTGTTGCTGAAGAGACCGCAAGAGAGGCAATTCGTTTGGCCGCAGCCAAGATGCCAATCAAAACCAGATTTGTTATCCGTGAGAAGGAGTAAAGATATGGCACTCCCAAAAGTCCAAGAAACTAGAGAGCTATCTGATGATGAGTTACAAGCGCAAATCTTGACCGTCAAGAGAGATCTATTTGATCTGCGCTTCAAGCAGGCAACTAGACAGCCTGTACAACCCCATCAGTTCAAGCACGCAAAGCATCGTTTGTCACAACTGCTGACTGTCGAGCGTGAACGCCAGTCCAGAGCTTAAGAGAGCTATTCAAAAGCACCTTTTAAAAACTTAAGATTTAAAGACATAGGAACTAGCAATGGCAGTAAAAGAGAAAGTTGGCGTTGTCGTCAGCGATAAAATGCAGAAAACGGTAGTTGTAGCGGTCGAAAACCGTACTTCTCACCCCAAATATGGAAAAATCGTGGTCAAAACGACTAAGTTTAAAGCCCACGATGAAGAAGATAAAACCCGTGAAGGCGATCGCGTCAAAATTCGGGAAACCCGTCCCCTCAGCCGTACAAAGCGATGGGAAGTTGTAGAGATTCTCTCATCTAGCTCGGAAGCATAAGCCATGATTCAACAAGAGTCTTATCTAAACGTTGCGGATAATAGTGGAGCCAAAAAGCTCCTATGTATCCGCGTATTGGCAGGCGGTAATCGTGCCTTTGGTGCAGTTGGCGATGTAATTATTGCCACTGTTAAAGACGCTGCGCCTAATATGCCAGTTAAAAAATCTGATGTTGTCCGCGCCGTAATTGTTCGTACCAAAGCATCAATCAACCGTGAAAGCGGTATGAGAATTCGTTTTGACGACAATGCTGCTGTAATCATCAACCAAGACGGCAACCCCAAAGGAACGCGCGTATTTGGTCCTGTTGCGCGTGAGTTGCGGGATAAAAACTTCACCAAAATTATCTCCTTAGCGCCAGAGGTACTGTAATGCCCTTCAAACCCAAGCCCGAATATCGTGGAAATCGCAAGTCTTTTAAGATCCATGTCCGAAAAGACGATCTAGTACAAGTAATTTCAGGAAGTTCTAAGGGAACTGTTGGCAAAGTCCTCCAAGTTTTCCCTAAAGACAGCACCATCATCGTTGAGGGTGTCAATGTCAAGACTAAACATGTCAAGCCTCAAGCTGATGGTGAGTCTGGACAAATCATCACTCGCGAGTTTCCCATTCACAGTTCTAAAGTTTTGTTGTATTCAGAGAAGGAAAAGACCGCTAGTCGTTCTGCCTTCACCTTTACAGAAGATGGCAAGAAGGTGAGAATGCTCAAGAAAACTGGCGAAATCATCGATTCTGTCAAGACTGACAAGAAATAGTTCTAGAAACCTGACCAAGCCCAGGAAAATTCATCGAGGAAGATAAAATGCTAACACCGTTCACCGAAGTCTATGCCAAGCAAGCTGTTCCTAAGCTGATGGAACAGTTCAAGTACACAAACATCCATCAAGTTCCCAAATTTGAGAAGGTGGTAATCAACCGCGGTCTGGGTGAAGCTGCCCAGAATGCTAAGTCTCTAGAAGCTTCTTTAACCGAAATCGCAACGATCGCTGGTCAGAAGCCTGTAGTGACAAGAGCCAAAAAAGCGATCGCAGGTTTTAAACTGCGTCAAGGAATGCCTGTTGGGATCGTAGTAACCCTGCGTCGCGACAAGATGAATAACTTCTTGGATCGTCTGATTAACTTCTCATTACCTCGCATCCGTGACTTTCGCGGTGTTAGCCCCAAGAGCTTTGATGGACGTGGTAACTATACCCTCGGTGTTCGCGAGCAACTTATCTTCCCCGAAATCAGCTACGACAGTATTGAGCAAATTCGGGGGCTTGATATTTCCATCATTACCACTGCCAAAACAGACGAAGAAGGACGTGCGCTCCTGAAAGCAGTCGGTATGCCCTTTAGAGAATCATAAGTAGATCGAATTAGGAGATAAGGATGGCTACCAACGACACCATCTCGGACATGCTTACACGTATTCGCAATGCCACACTTGCGAAACATCAAACAACGGCAATTCCTGCAACAAAATTGACGTTAAGCATCGCTCGAGTATTAAAGCAAGAAGGTTTTATTGCAGACTTTGAAGAAACTGGCGAAAACATTGATCGACGCTTAGTAGTTTCTCTCAAATATGAAGGCAAGAACCGTCAATCAATCATTAAGCGCCTCAAGCGCGTTAGCAAACCTGGTTTACGGGTTTACTCAAATTCTAAGGAACTACCCCGTGTATTAGGTGGAATCGGCATCGCCATTATTTCCACCTCCAAAGGCATCTTGACCGATCGCGAAGCTCGCAAACAAGGGGTCGGCGGTGAAGTTCTTTGCTATATCTGGTAACTCAGAACTGTTAATTCAGGAATAACACACAAGCAAAGGAAAACAGATATGTCTCGTATTGGAAAACGTCCCATTCCTCTGCCTCCCAAAGTTGCGGTCTCCATCGCAGGGCAAGAGGTGACAGTCAAAGGACCTAAGGGTGAACTCAAGCGTGTACTACCGAATACGGTAGAAGTGCTTCAAGAAGAAAACACCTTGATTGTCAATCGCGTTAATGAATCCCGACCTGCTCGTCAGCAGCATGGTCTCTTCCGTACACTCGTCGCCAACATGGTTGAAGGTGTATCTACTGGATTTCAGCGCAAATTAGAAATTCAAGGGGTTGGTTATCGTGCCAACCTTAATGGCAGCAATGTAGTATTGACAGTTGGCTATAGCCATACCGTTGATATTGTGCCTCCTACAGGAGTTTCCCTTGCAGTTGAAGATGCCTCTGGGAAGAAAGTACCTCAAGGAACATTTATTGTCGTTGAAGGTATCGACAAAGAAGTTGTCGGTAACTTAGCTGCCAAAATTCGTGCTGTACGTCCACCTGAAGTTTACAAAGGTAAGGGTATTCGCTACTTCGGTGAATTCGTCAGACGTAAGGCTGGTAAGACTGGTAAGAAGTAAGACTAAGAATCTTTTTGAGCCTCTTCTAGCTTCTTTATTTAATCTTCTTAATTTTCTTAATCTTTACTTATATAAAAAACATGAGTGCTAGTAGTCGTAGACAAGCAACCATAAGCCGCCATAAGCGCATTCGTAAAGGGCTATCAGGCACATCCGAACGCCCTCGCTTATCCATTTATCGCTCTAACAATCACATTGTGGCGCAAGTGATTGATGATGTAGCTCAACATACTCTTGTTGCCGCATCTACTCTCGAGTCAGACGTTCGTGGGGCTGTTAGTTCCACAGCAAATTCTGAAGCATCGGCAAAGGTCGGCGCATTGATTGCAGAAAGAGCGATCGCCAAGGGAATTACCAAAGTCGTATTCGATCGCGGTGGTAACCTCTATCATGGAAGAGTCCAAGCTCTCGCTGAAGCTGCTCGCGAAGCAGGTCTCGAATTCTAATGTATCCAGCAGTGAATCAGTAGATAGAAACAAATATGGCTAAGAATAGAGAATCAAGACCAGGTGGTGGTCGCGACAGTGGCGGTGGCGACAGTGGCGATAACCGCGATGAAAAACGTAAAGGTAAGCGTGATAGTAAGAAAAACGATCGCGCTCGTACCGAAAAAGAATCCGAATGGCAAGAACGTGTTGTCCAAATCCGCCGTGTAACTAAGGTAGTTAAAGGTGGTAAAAAACTCAGCTTCCGTGCGATCGTGGTCGTCGGTAATGAGAAAGGACAAGTTGGTGTTGGTGTTGGTAAAGCAGCCGACGTAATTAACGCTGTCAAAAAAGGTGTCGCCGATGCTAGAAAGCACGCGATCGACGTACCTCTGACCAAAGCTAACTCCATTCCTCATCCTACCAATGGTATTGGCGGTGGCGCTAAAGTCATTATCCGTCCCGCATCTCCAGGTACTGGGGTAATTGCTGGTGGAGCAGTAAGAACCGTCCTCGAACTTGCTGGAGTAAAAAACATTTTGGCAAAGCAATTAGGTTCCAGCAGTCCCTTGAACAACGCTCGCGCAGCAATTAACGCACTTTCAACATTGCGTACCTTTGGTGAAGTTGCCAGATCGCGTGGTATTACCCTTGAGCAGCTATTTAATTAATGCAATGACGGCGGGTAGCGCCGTTATTGCACCAAATGATAAATGAGAAGAAACTATGAGAATTGACGATCTTCAGCCTCAAGAAGGCTCACAGCATCGCAAACGTCGGATTGGACGTGGTATTGCCGCAGGGCAAGGTGCTAGCGGTGGATTTGGTATGCGTGGTCAAAAGTCTCGTTCAGGTCGCCCCACCAGACCTGGATTTGAAGGTGGTCAAATCCCCCTTTACAGACGAGTACCCAAACTTAAGCACTTCACAATTGTAAATCCTAAGCATTTCACAATTGTAAATCTTGATCAATTAAGTGGATTACCTAAGGGTACTGTCGTAACTCTTGATTCCTTAATGGATGCAGGAATTATTACTCAAAATGATGGTGTACTGCGCGTATTAGGAAGAGGAGAAATTAGTGTAGCGCTAACTGTTCGCGCTCATTCAATTACTGCCTCTGCTAAAGCAAAAATTGAAGCGGCTGGCGGGACTGTAGAAGTTACAGCGTAAGTAAAAGAGAAAATGTGGCGAGGTGCTAGACACTTCGCCACATTTTCTCTTTTTTCGTTTTGAGATAACTACACATTGCACTGTTCATCATCGAACTACAATATATTTCATAGCTAGGGTAGGTAGTGCAAAGCATCACCTACCCTAATCCATAGACCATTAGCCTTGAGGTAAGTTTAGTTATGGTTGTCAGCAAAGGCAAAACTCCGACAGCCCAAGAAACTTTTTTACAAATGGCTCAAGCCGCAGGATTGCGGGGACGTTTGTTAGTTACTGTGGGCGTTTTGATATTAGTTAGATTAGGCATTTATTTACCATTACCAGGAGTAGATCGCCTAAGATTTACAGAAATTGTCAGAAATAACGCTGTAGTTAATTTCTTAGATATTTTCTCAGGTGGTGGCTTGTCACTACTTGGTATTTTTGCCCTTGGCATTTTGCCATTTATTAATGCTTCAATCATCATGCAGTTGATGACTTCAGCATTACCAACCTTAGAAAATCTTCAAAAAAACGAAGGTGAAGCTGGTAGAAGAAAGATTTCTCAATATACTCGCTATGTTGCCTTTGTCTGGGCGATCATTCAAAGTTGGGGTTTAGGAGTCTGGGTACAAAACTCAGGGGTACTATCAGAGGTCAGTTCCAATTGGCTCACGATTGGTGATGGTAGGGTAATTTTCTCTAGCTTCATTTTTCAGACAACTGTTGCTTTAGCGGCAGGTTCTATGTTTGTGATGTGGGCAGGTGAGCTAATTACTGAGAAAGGCGTTGGTAACGGCGCATCCTTACTTATCTTTATTAGTATTGTCGCTAACCTACCAAAGTCCTTGGGGGATACGATCTCTCTTGCTCAAAAAGATAGTTCGCGAGTTGGCGGAGTAATCTTATTGCTAGTGATCTTCTTGATCATGATCATTGGCATTGTATTTGTGCAAGAAGGGACAAGACGGATTCCGATTATCTCAGCACGTCGTCAAGTGGGACGCAAGCTCTATCGGGAACAAGCATCTTATTTACCCTTGCGCTTAAACCAAGGCGGGGTTATGCCTATCATCTTTGCTTCATCGGTGATGATCTTGCCTGCCTATTTAAGCCAAAGTATTAATAACGAAGTATTTGTATCGATCGCCACTTGGATTTCTCCTAGCGGTGCGGGTCACATTCCCGTGTATATGCTACTGATTTTGGGCTTTAGTTTCTTCTATTCGACACTTGTGTTGAATCCGATTGAGTTATCGCAAAACCTCAAGAAAATGGGTAGCAGCATTCCGACAGTACGTCCAGGTAAAGCAACTTCTGATTACATCAGTGGTGTTTTAAACCGACTAACCCTACTCGGTTCGATATTCCTATGTGGAATTGCCATTATTCCTAGTGCCTTGGAAAAGGCAACTGGTGTATCTACCTTTAGTGGTATTGGTGCAACTTCTTTACTGATTTTGGTTGGTGTGGCGATCGAAACTTCAAAACAAATTCAAACATATGTAATTTCTCAACGTTATGAAGGTATGGTTAAACAATAATGCCTAGAGTGATTTTGATGGGTCCCCCTGGGGCTGGTAAGGGTACACAAGGCGAAATTTTGGCTACTGAATGGCAAGTACCCAAAATTGCACCTGGTGATATTTTTCGAGCTGAAATTAAGCAAGGTACGGAGTTAGGGCTAAAGGTTAAGTCCTATAGTGACTCTGGCAGACTAGTTCCTGATGCTGTAGTAATTGAAGTGATCGAGTCGCGCTTGAGACAACCTGACACTCAATCTGGTTGGATTCTCGACGGATTTCCACGCACAGTTGCCCAAGCTGAAGCCTTAGATGTTTTACTAGCAGAATTGAATCAACCCTACGATTCCGTGATTAATCTCGATGTACCAGATCAGTTTTTGATCGATCGCCTCAAAGCAAGGGCAATTGATCAAGGACGTGCTGATGACACTGAAGATGTAATCAAGAATCGATTGGAGGAATACAATGCCAAAACAAGACCTCTGCTAGAATTTTATGGTCATAAGGTTAAGCAGATTGATGGCACACCGTCGATGCCAGAAGTAACTGAAACAATCAAACAATTCCTTGCATAGGCAGTCTGATAATTTTATGGAGCTAAGCTTCATAAAATTATCGCAATATATAGAACTTATACTGAATTTTGGAGAGTTTATTTGTCAAAAGAAGATGCTATTGAAATGGAAGGGACGGTAACTGAGTCACTTCCTAATGCTATGTTTCGAGTTGCCCTCGATAATGGCTTTAATGTACTTGCTCATATTTCGGGTAAGATTCGTCGTAACTACATTAAGATTTTGCCAGGCGATCGCGTTAAGGTGGAGCTAACACCCTATGACCTCACTAAAGGACGCATTACTTACCGCCTCAAGAACCAAGGCGGCGGCAAAAAGTAGAAACTCAAAAAATAAAAGCCCTCTAGAGGGCTTTTATTTTTTATGGACGCGATCGCTTATAGAGCCGATAGCCAATAAATGAGGCGATCGCAACTAGAAGACCAACAACAACTATTTTGCTAATTAAATCTATGTATTTTTCGACTAGTGCATAATTTTTCCCTAAAAAGTAACCTGCATAGGTTAGTAGAGATACCCAACCAATTGTGCCAATAGTCGAGTAGAAAAAGAAGGGAATTATTGGCATTTTGCTAATCCCTGCGGGAATCGAAATCAATGTCCGAATTCCAGGGACAAGGCGACCCAAAAGGACTGCTTTTGCACCATGCTTTTGAAACCACCGTACTGATTTTCCGATGTCTTCACTAGAAATCCCAATCCACTTACCATAACGTTCTGCCAAAAGTTGCAGACGCTGTTGCCCCAACAGCAAGCCAGCATAGTACCAAGGGATCGCTCCCACAATCGTCCCAATTACGCCTACAGCGATCGCAGGCAGTACTTGAATTTGGCTATTCGGCAAAGTCGCAGTATAGCCCGCAAGGGGCATAATCAACTCTGAGGGAATTGGCGGAAATAGATTTTCTAAAAACATCAGTAGTCCGATCCCTAGATAGCCTAGGGAATTCATTGTGTTTGTAATCCATTCCTGCATTATGTTTACCAAATTACGAATGACAACAATTTCATGAGGTAAGGCAAAGATTTTTTGTGGTGTAGCTTTGCTGCACCACAAAAAATCTTTGCCTTATTTTTCTGCACATCCTTATATATCTCATGAAATTAAAAATAAACCCCGTAAGGTTTTTAGATTCAAAACATAGTGTTAACACTTTTTGCATCGGTATATATGACGATGTCTGAAAATCGTAGCTAATATGGCGATCGCTACCATAGATAACCGATATCCTAGTAGAGTATAGCGGTTATTAAATTCAGCATGAAAAAGTCCTCAATCTATCGCACTTTGCAAATCGCTGCCGCTGTCACGATTTATTCTGTGACTTCGATATGGGCTTCAGAAAACCATGTAGATATCGTTTCTCATACGATCACCAACATAAATACACTGTTTGTGATTTTGGCGATCGCTGTTGTATTTCCTTACCTATGCTTCAAGGCTTTGGGCAAAATCTACACCCCACCAGCATCAAGGTTTCGCGATGAAACTTCACGGGTTAATAAGGATATAGACTCTGATACAAATGAGCCTAATGCGATCATTAATAAAGATTTAGAAACGATGCAATACAGAGGCATTCAATACAAGCCTGAAGATTTAGCACCTAAACAAGCAACTAACCAAAGTAATAACCAGAGTGATAATAGCGCACCACCTGTTATTAAATATCGAGGCGCAATCATTACTAATAGCGATACTTCCTCAACTACGTCAAAGGACTCCCTCTCAACAGATCAACCAATCCAAAAATCGGCAAAGCCCAAAGAAAGAATGAAATATCGTGGCTCATATATCGATTGAGGTTCCTTACGTCAATCGGTAAAAAACTAAAGAAGTTTGTCCATACTGGCGACGATCACTACAAACCAAATCGCTAATCACATCAGGAAGCGGACGTAAGCGATCGCATTCGGCAATCACAATCGCATCCTCAGCAAGCAATGGTGGCAAAGTTTGGAGTACAGGTTGATATAAATCGCTTTGGTAGGGCGGATCAAAATAAACTAAGTCAAAAAATTTAGGCTGTAATTTTGGCAAAACTTTCACAGCATCACCTTTAATCACTTGAAAAGCTTGATGGGGTTTCGCAACTTTTTGCCAATTTTCATTCACAATTCGACAAGCGATCGCCGATAGTTCAATCCCCACAACCTGATTAGCACCACGAACTAGAGCCTCTGCCCCCATCGCCCCTGAACCAGCACAAATATCTAACCAATTTGCACCGTTAATATGGTTTTGAAGAATATTAAAAACCGCCGCCCTCACCTTACTTGGCGTTGGGCGCGTAGATAAACCCGTTGGTGTTTTGATCGCGCGATCGCCTTTAATGCGAATAGACACTTAAGTAAGCTTTTTGAGATTGAAATAATGAGATTGAAATAAAAAGTTTATGATGTAGCACACAGTAACAAGCGCTGTGTCCTACAAAATCTAGATTAAATGATTAGAAAAAGATAAACCCTCAATTTGATCAATGGGGATCATCCAAATTTTATTTTGATATGGTCGCCATACCGCACTCATAACATAGTGATTGCGGATCGATATGATATGGACATGGGGAATCCCAGAGAATTTTGAACAGGAACGCAAAAAGTCTAAAGTTCTAATTAAGCGGCTATGCAAAAATGTTGCCATTTCATCACTACAATTCTGACGCAACATTGGCACAGCTTGCGGATCAGTATCGCCCCTTAATTCATAAATAATATGGGTTTTACCCTTAAAATCAATTTTTCGCGATCGCAGTTCCCATCCGCACAACACACCAAACCCAATAACTGCCATACCTAAATCAATATGAAAATCTCGCATTTGGAATTTCGTGTTGCTACTCATATCGGTATGAGTGTTATATCCAGTCCAAGTGTGAAACTTCTCTAAATTATCGTCATTAATATCGACGGCAGAACGATAAGGAGAAGTAACAACACGATTAGCTTGTGTAATGTCTGAAGGTGGCTCTGATGTCATACTTGTCTCTTGAGTGACAGCATCTATAGGGACTAAGTATTCAGACTTATGCTACAACGCTTCCTCCTAACCATAGCGATTTCTAATTTGAACATAACAAATCGAAACCCCAAATTCTCTAAATAGAGTCAGTTGGTAATTTTCAAATAATCTTGTGTTTATTTGAAAATTGCTCAAAGGAAGAATGAACTTAGCTAGACAGTCCAAATGAACTAAATCAAAGTAATAGGCAGTTTTAGTAGAAGTGATTCTAAGCCCAATTAGGATTGCTATAAGCAGCTTAACATTTTTTTTAATTGCGTTCTTAGTTAAATTACTTACAGGCTACAGTACAGATATATATGCTTCCTAAAAGTTCTCTTAACTACCAACAGTTACAACCAATTGTTTTACAGCGTGAGTTATTACAATATCAGCGTACTTTACTTACTAATATTGGGATTTTAGTTGGGCTAGTAGTAGTTGGAACATTGGGCTATCACCTACTCGAAGGCTGGAGCTGGTTTGATGCCCTCTACATGACAATCATTACCCTTGCAACCATTGGTTATGGAGAAACGAATCCCCTCCATACTGAAGGACGAATATTTACACTTGCTTTAATCATAATGGGGGTGATTAGTATTAGTTACATTGCGGCTCAGTTTACAACCGCGATCGCCAATGGTCATATCTATAATATTTTTCAGGCAAGGCGGCAGAAAAGAATCATGGAATCACTAGACAAACATTACATAGTTTGTGGCTTTGGACGAACGGGGCGACAGGTCACAGCCGAATTTGCAGCTGAGGGAGAAATTTCATTTGTAGTCATTGATAGCGACCCTATAGCGATCGATCAGGCTGAGCAAGCAGGATATCCAGCTCTACAAGGCGATGCTGCTCTCGATAACACTTTATTGCTAGCAGGAATTGAACGAGCTATTTGCATTGTGGCAGCTTTACCTTCGGATGCTGAAAATCTCTACACCGTGTTATCGGCAAAAACCTTAAACCCTGAGATCAGAGCGATCGCAAGGGCAAGTA
Organism: Pseudanabaena sp. Chao 1811; assembly: GCF_027942295.1. Classification (NCBI taxonomy): domain Bacteria; kingdom Bacillati; phylum Cyanobacteriota; class Cyanophyceae; order Pseudanabaenales; family Pseudanabaenaceae; genus Pseudanabaena; species Pseudanabaena sp. Chao 1811. Next base: position 2,654,803 of record NZ_CP101416.1, on the reverse strand, counting down.
CCGAAGAGTCTATGAAAAAGTTACGCCGTGGTGGGGCAGACGAAGTAATTTCCCCCTATATTACAGGCGGTAAACGGATGGCAGCAGTGGCTTTACGCCCACAAGTAATGGATTTTGTAGATGGAATTATTGCAGGTTCAAATCGCTCATTTTATATTGAGGAATATCGCATTGATGAACCGAGTTATGTGGGTATGTCTCTCAAGAAAGCCAGCCTGCGATCGCAAACGGGGGCATTGGTCTTAGCAATTCGTCGCGCCGATGGGGATATCATCGCAGGGCCAGATGGTAACACTGAGATTTTGCAAGGCGATGTACTAATTTCGATGGGAACCCCTGAACAACTCCGAGCACTCAATCAGATTCTTAGTCCTCTCCACCACGAGCAAAATATTCTCAGGTTGCCACGCACTAAATAGACTATATAGACGTGAAATTTATCTCTCCATCCCTCAATATCCAAACTGAGATCTCCAATAGCATTTATTTAGCATTCCAAACTTCGCTTACCCCTAGCGAAATACCAATCAATATTTGCTATCCCAAATATGATGCCCATTACACATCGCCAATTGCCTTAGCAATCTCTAACAAATTGAGCGTCGATTCCTTGCACATTGCCGAAGCGATCGTCAAAAAATGTTCGCAAAATCCACAAATAGCAGCGCAATGGCAGATCAAAGTCTTTGGCAAAGGTTGGCTGAATATTTGCTTAAGTGAGCAATATATGTTGTCAAATATAAAAATTCTGGAAGATTTCCTAATCGAAGGCATTGAATATTTTCAGGGGTTCTGGGTCAAGAGCCATATAGCAATGAACGACTCAAAACTTCCTGAACCAATACAACAATATGCCTATGCCCGTTGCTGCGCCTTAATTAGATTGGCATATAGAGAAAATTTGATTCCCTATGAATATCAATCAGAAATTATTAATAGCCCTACAACTCCAAATCAAAGGTTCACAGACCCCCATGAGATTAGTTTATATATGCAGAATCTCGCGATCGTTGAATTTCTAGATTTAGACAATAAAATTTCCCTTGTACCAATTACTCCTAAATTTCGTTCTAAATTATCGCGATCGCTAGCACTATCCTTTTTGGAATTTTATGATCAATGCCAAATTTTTGGAGTCAATCGCGAAATAGCCTTAAAACGATTATCCCTAGTCCGAATCACACAAAAATTAATGCTAGCAATCGCCCCATCTGAAATTAATTACTACATGTATTTATAACAACCAATTTTGGAGCAAATTGCCTAAATTCATTTAAATATCAACATAGCATCACCAAAAGAATAAAACCGATACTCCTTGGCGATCGCTTCTTGATATACAGACATTAAAAATTCGCGTCCATCCTTACCTAAAAACGAAGATACCATCATCAATAAAGTTGACTTCGGCAAATGAAAATTCGTAACCATTCCATCTAATACTTTCCATTCATATCCTGGGTAAATCATCAAATTAGTTTTCCCCTTAAATGCTTTAAAGTTTGAACTTTCTAGAGAGCGAGCCACCGTACTACCCACGCCAATCACACGCCCACCACGCATTTTAGTTTCTTTGATTTTAGATATAGTCTCCTCAGACACTTCACACCACTCGTTATGCATCACATGCTGCGTAATATCCTCAGTCTCTACAGGTCGAAATGTTCCAATCCCCACATGCAAAGTTACAAAAGCTTTGTCAATGCCTTTATCCTGTAATCTCTCAAATAACTGATCTGTAAAATGTAAGCCCGCAGTTGGTGCTGCGATCGCCCCTGACACCTCTGCATAGATAGTTTGATAACGGTCAGACTCCGTATGGGAATCCGTGACATAGGGAGGCAGAGGAATCTTACCTAGCTGATCAATAATCTTGTCTAGATCAGCTCCATCAGGGATATGAAATTGTAACTCCCTTGCCCTTGTCGTTGTTTCAATCCCTTCAACAGTTGCCTTGACATTCTCAGCAAATATAATCGTGCTACCAATTGGTAAACGCTTACCAGGTTTAACCAAAGCTAGCCATCGATCATGACCAATTGGCTCCATCAACAAAATTTCTACAGGAACGCCCGATATTTTATGCCCATACATTCTGGCAGGAATAACCTTGGTGTTATTAAAAACTAATAAGTCACCAGCCTCCAAGAACTTGGGCAAATCGTAAAAGTGACAATGCTGTAATTCGCGATTTTGACCAATTACCAACAATCGCGACGTATCCCTCGGTGTAACTGGATCTTGAGCAATGCGATCACTAGGTAACTCATAGTCATATGCACTTAACGAATAGTCAGGCTCAA